>NZ_AP023189.1:1208750-2417500 GCF_012767755.2 Pseudomonas tohonis | reverse complement strand
TCTTACATCACAAGCACCCACACGAATTGCTTGATTCAAATTGTTAAAGAGCAATTTCGATCAAGTCTTTCGTCTCAACCGAGGCCGCGCATTCTACAGCAGCCTTTCTTTCTGTCAAGCTGTTTTTCGAAGAATTTTTTCTTTCTACTCAACAACTTGCGCTTCAGTGATTCTTTCGCTTCACATCAGCGGGAGGCGAATTCTACAGCGTTCAAACTCGCTGTCAACACCTCTTTTTCAGTTTCTTTCGGAGTCATCCGAGCGAAACTGGCGATGCCTGAAACCAGCCTGGCACCACCCTTCCACCACACCGATCAAACCTTGGCCTGACCACCCTCCGATTACTTAACCTTTTGATTTACAAGAGGTTTTTCTTGGATTCCGCTGTGGAAGTGGTGCGCATTATAGGGATACGAAACGGCACGTCAACACTTTATTGAAATCTTTTCGCGAGACCGCCCCGGAGTGCGACAGCCGCCGCTTCCTGGAGCCTCTGCCGAACGAATCGCTGAACCGATGGCCGACTTGCTACTCAAAGGTCCGAACCGTTTGCCACCCCGGCACAGCCCTATAGAAGAGGAACCTCCATGCACGAGCTGACATTCGAAGTCGGTGAGCACTTCCAGATTGGCGATGGCATCGTCGTCAGAGTGATTGCCACCCAGGGCTCGCAGACCAAGCTGGGCATCGAAGCCCCCCGGGATGTCGCCGTACACCGCGAAGAGATCTACGAGCGCATCTGCAAGGAACGGCAGCAATCGAGCACCTGCTGAGTCCCTCTATATATAGAAGGCGATAGAGTGCGCAGCGCCCCCTCCTCCTGCCGCCGTCAGGAGCCTGGCTAGGTGAAGGCCTCCACGGTGGAGCGCACCTTCACCAGCGCATCGCGCAACGCCCCCATTCCCACAGACCCCAATGCCAGCCTCAGCGCATGGGGTACCTGGGCAGACGTCGCGAAAGGCTCGGCGGTCGACACCGAGATCTGCTCACGCATCAGCGCCATCGCCACCTGGTCGGCCCGGGCATCCTTGGATAGCGGTAGCCAGAGGAAGTACGAATCGGGATGACGCACAACGCGCAGCCCCGCCAGCAGCTCACCGGCCAGCGCCTGCCGTGCCCGGGCGTCTTCTCGCTTCTCCGACTCCAGCCGCTCCACGGTGCCGTCCTCCACCCAGCCGCAGGCAATCGCCGTCAGCACGCCGGCGGTATTCCAGGCAGTCGCGCGGATGGTGCGCTCCAGCGCCGCCACCAGGGATGCGGGCGCCGCCATGAAACCGACCCGCAACCCCGTGGCCACGCTCTTCGAAAACCCCGAGACATAGACCGTCCGCTCCGGCGCCAGCGCAGCCAATGGCGGCGGCGCGTCCTCGACGAGAAAGGCATAGGCTGCATCCTCGATGATGCGCAGATCATGGCGTCTAGCGATCGCCACCAATCGCTCCCGCTGCTCGGCCGCCATCACCCAGCCCAAGGGGTTGTGCAGCGTGGGCATCGTATACAGCAGCCGCACCGGTCTCTCCCGGCAGAGTCGCTCCAGCGCCGCGAGATCCGGCCCCGCCGCGCCAGAGGGGATGGCCACCAGCTCCACCCGCAACGCCTCCGCCAGCACCTTGAAGCCCGGGTAGGTCAGGGCATCCGTCGCCACCACATCCCCCGGCTGCAGCAGCGCCATCATCGCCACCGCCAGCCCGTGCTGCGCGCCATTGACGATCAGCACCTGCTGCGCCGCCACCCTCAGCCCCCGGCAGAGCAGATGACGCGCCATCACCGCGCGCTCGTGCAAACGCCCGCCGTGGGGTTGATAGCGCAGCAGCGCCTCCAGGTCACCGCTCAGCGCCAGCTGGCGCAACGCGGTGCGCAACAGCTCCGCCTGCCCCGGCACCGAGGGGTAGTTGAAATTGAGATCGACCATCCCGGCTTCGACATCCTGCTGGTCCACCCCCAGCCCGGGCGGCAGCGACACCTCCCTGACGAACGTCCCGCGTCCCGTCTCCCCGCTCACCAGCCCCATCGCCTCCAGTTCCGCATACACCCGGGACGCCGTGACCAACGCCAGCCCCTCCTCCGCCGCCAGCTGGCGATGGGTCGGCAGGCGTGCGCCCGGCAGCAGGCGCCCCGCGCGGATATCAGCGGCAAACGCATCGACCAGGGCCTTGTAGCGCGAACGAGGCATCAGATGTATCCATGACAATATTTTGATTGTGCTGATTCTTGCTCCTAGCATCCGTCCCATCAAGCCGCGCAGCGCCCGAAAAGGCCAACCCAGCGGCCCCCAGCGACCCGCGACGAGCACCCAGGATGAAAGCCACCCCATCGCCCCTCACCGCCTCCCGCCCCCAGGCCAACGCCACCCGTGGCTGGATCAACGGCCTCATCGGCGTACTGATCTTCAGCGGCTCGCTGCCGGCCACCCGCGTGGCCGTACAGGAACTCGACCCCACCTTCCTCACCGTCGCTCGCGCCAGCATCGCCGGGCTTCTCGCCCTGTGCCTGCTCCTCGCATCCGGCGAGCGGCGGCCCACCCGCCAGCAACTGCTGCCCCTGGTCGTCGTCGCGCTGGGCGTCGTGCTCGGCTTTCCCCTGCTCACCGCGCTGGCCCTGCAATACGTGACCTCCGCCCACTCCATCGTCTTCCTCGGCCTGCTGCCCCTGGCCACCGCCCTGTTCGGCGTGGTGCGCGGAGGCGAACGACCCCCTGCCGCCTTCTGGGCATTCTCTGTACTGGGCAGCTTGCTGGTGGTGGGTTTCGCGCTGTCACAGGGGCTGACCGCCTCCCCCCGGGGCGACCTGCTCATGCTGCTGGCCATCGTCGTCTGCGGGCTCGGTTATGCAGAAGGCGCGAGACTGTCGCGCACGCTCGGAGGCTGGCAGGTGATCTGCTGGGCGCTGGTCCTGTCGCTACCGGTGATGCTCCTGCTCACCGTGGCACTGCTGCCGCCGACCCTCGCGACCCTCAGCGCGCCGGCCTGGGCCAGCCTCGCCTACGTCTCGCTGTTCAGCATGCTGATCGGCTTCGTCTTCTGGTACCGCGGCCTCGCCCAGGGCGGCATCGCCGCCGTCGGCCAACTGCAATTGCTGCAGCCCTTCTTCGGCCTGGCGCTGGCCGCCGGGCTGCTCCACGAGCGGGTCAGCCCCGCCATGCTCGGCGTCACCCTCGCGGTGATCCTCTGCGTCGCCGGCGCGCGCCGCTTCGCCCGCTGAATCCCTCCCCGGGCGGCGCGTCGCAAAGCGTCTACAGTGAGTCCGGAGGCGCGCCGGCCACCCCGGCGTCCCGCCCGCAAACCCGTCGTCGCCCTACCGGCGGCGACCGTTTCGGCCCCGGCCACAAGCCGGGAGCAACCACTGGAGGGTGCCGCACATGCCGAAGACCGCCTTGAACCGCTTCATCGAACACGCCACCGAACTGAGCCACCAGCAAGCCTCCCCCTGCGACTGCGTCGCCGCCCTCGCGCCCGTCATGGCCGAGTTGCTGCACAACGCACCTGGCTTCCTCGAACCCGAGCACTACCGCAGCGACCCCACGCACTACGCCCGCAACCTCATCCACCGCGCCGCGAACGACGAGCTCTCGCTCTACGCCATCGTCTGGCTGCCGGGCCAGTGGACGCCCGTGCACGACCACGGCAGCTGGGGCGTGGTCGGCATCCTCGAAGGCATGCTGGAAGAGCACACCTTCATCTGCACCTCCTCCGCCAACGACCGCGACGACGGCATCGAACTGGCACGCGGCGGCACTCTCCTGCTGCCACCCGGCGCCGTCACCAGCTTCGTGCCCAACCCCGACCACATCCACATCACCGGCGTGCCCGGCGGGCGCCCGCGTGCCGTGAGCCTGCACCTCTACGGCCGGCTGATGCACAACTTCCACGTCTACGACCTCGCCTCCGGCACCCGCCAGCTCACCGAGGTCGAACACAACGCGGCACGATAGAAAGCGCATCACCGCGCCCTCGTCCTCTTCTCGACAAGCACCCCGCCGCGCCCCTAGCATCCGCCGGCGGCCCGAGGCCGCGCCATAGAGGAACGGGGGCCAGGCCCCGACAAGGAAGGGAAACATGGAAAAGACCGATCTCGGCGTCGCTCGCTTTCTCATCCGGGGCTTTCTGTCCCGCGAGGAATGCCAGGCCCATATCCGCATGAGCGAAGCCATGGGCTACGAAGAGGCGGCCATCCAGATGCGTGATGGCGGGCATGAGATCCACAAGAACATCCGCAACAACGACCGCATCCTCTTCGACGACCCGGCGCTGGCCAGCCAATTGCTGGAGCGTGCGCGCCCCTGGCTGCCGGCCTGCCTGGACAACGAATGGCAACTGGCGGGGCTGAACGAGCGCTTCCGCTTCTACCGCTACACGCCCGAGCAGTACTTCAAATGGCACCGGGACGGTTTCTACCGCCGCAGCCAGGACGAGCTCAGCCAGCTGACCTTCCTGCTCTACCTCAACGACGACTACGAGGGCGGCGAAACCCAGTTCCGCGACGAAGACCACATCCGCCCCGAGGCCGGCATGCTCCTGGTCTTCCCCCACCCGGTCATGCACCAGGGCGCCACCATCAGGGCCGGGGTGAAATACGTGCTGCGCACCGACGTGATGTACCGCCGCCTGCCCTGATCGCCACAGGACCTCAGGCAGCAGGGGTTTCGCTCCGCCCGCGGAGCGCCGCCAGCCCCATCCTCCGAGCTCGCCGTAGGAAGGGTAGAGCTACGCGAACCCCATCGTCACGGAGCCGCCGGCCTTGCGCCTGCGGCTCCTCAAGGCCCCATCACGGCTCGCTGAACGAGCGGTGCATGCCGTCGGTGAGCGGCCCGGCGATGTAGTTAAACAGCGAGCGCTCGCCCGTGAGGATCGCGACGCTCACCGGCACGCCCGGCAGCAGCGGGTAGCGCGTGCCACGGTGGACGAAGGCGTCCTGCGCCGGGCGGATGCGCACGCGGTAGTAAGGCACCTTCTGCTCGTCGAGCACCGAGTCCGGGCTGATGTCCACCACCTCGCCATCGATCGGCTGGAAGCCCCGGGCGATCGAGGACACCAGCTGGATGCGCGCCTGCTGGCCCGGGTTGACCATGCCGATGTCGCCCACCGGCAGGCGGGTCTCGATCATCAGCGGCTCATCGGCCGGCACCAGGGTCATCAGCGTGCCGCCGGGCTGGATCACCCCGCCCTCGGTCACCACCTGCAGGGTCATCACCACCCCCTCGATGGGCGAACGCACCACCTGCCGCTCGCGGCTGTCGGAGAACTTGCGCAGGCGCTCCTGCAGCTCGGTGATCTGCCGGCGCGCTTCCGCCAGCTCCTTCTGCAGCTCCTCGTTGCCGCCGGAATCCAGCGAAGTCAGTGCCGCCTGCTCCTGCCGCTGCGCCGCCAGCACGCGGCCGAGGGAGGCCTGGGTTTCCTGCAGGGTACCGCGCAACTGCTCCTCGTCCTTGAGCAGCTCCAGGTGCTCGTAACGGTTGGCCAGGCCTTCCTTCATCAGCTTCTCGCTGATGGCGATCTGTTGCCGCAGCAGCTTGAGCTTGGCGTTGAGGTGCGCACTGCGCGCCTTGAGCTCCTTCTCCTCGGCATCACGCTGGAGGATCTTCTGCTGCTGTTCCTCGTAGCGGCTGCCCAGCCGGCTCTTCTGGGCGATGAACAGGTCGCGGTTGACCTTCACCTGCTCGGGGTAGTCCCTGGCCAGCTCCTCCGGCACCTGCATCGCGTCGGCACCGGCGAGCTGCGCTTCCAGGCGGATGGCGCGGATGCGCAGCGACCCCAGCAGCGCCTCGGTCTCGCGGCCCTCGGAGAGCATCGCCACACGTTCCACTTCGGCCAGCGGCTCGCCGGCGGCCACGCGCTGGCCCTCGCGCACCAGGATGCGCCGGACGATGCCACCCTCCAGGTGCTGCACCAGCTTGGTCTGCCCCATCGAGGCGACCTCGCCCGTGGAGTGGCTGGCGATGTCCAGGGTGAACAGCGCCGACCACAGCAGCAACGCCCCCAGCAGCAACGCCAGCAGGCGGATGGTCAGGCGACTGCCCAGCAGCTCGTCACCCGGCAGCGCATCGCCCCTGCCAGGCAGGAAGATACCGACCAGGCGGCGCAGCACCGGGTTGTTCTCGAAGGCGCCCAGCACACGATCAGCGGCGCGGCCGAGGCGGGTCGGCTGGTCGTCCAGGGGCAGGCTGTTCTCAGACATGGCTGGCTCCTGCTTGAGCGGGCTCGCGGGCGGGTTCACGCAGCACGCGCGGCACCGGCTTCTGGTTGAGGTCGATGACCACGTCGGCGGCCCCGAGAATGAAGGGCTCGTTGCTCATCACCACCAGCGTGCGGCCCTCGCGCACCAGGCGGCTGAGCAGCGCGGCGATGGCCTTGCAGCCCTCGGCATCGACGCCCTCGGTGGGGTCGTCCAGCACCACCAGGCGCCCCTCCCCCAGCACCGCGCGCACCAGCGCCAGGCGCCGGCGGATGCCCAGCGGAATGTTCGCGCCGCCGTTGCGCAGCGCCAGGCCGAGGCCTTCGGCACCGCCTTCGACGAAGGCGCCCACGGCCAGCTCGCGGCAGGCCTCCAGCACCCGCGCGTCCGGTGTATCCGGCGCCAGCACGCAGAGGTTCTCGCGCAGGGTGCCGTCGAAGAACTGCGGCTCCTGCGGCAGGTAGGCCACCTGCCGGCGCCACCATTGCGGGTCCGCCTGGCGCAGGTCCATGCCGTCCACCAGCAGGTGCCCGCGCAGGGGCTCCAGCAGGCCCACCAGGAGACGCGCCATGGTGCTCTTGCCGCTGCCGTTGGCACCGGTGAAGGCCAGCACCTTCCCGGCCTCCAGCTGGTAGTCGAAGTGCTCCAGCACCGGCACCGCCTGCTTGGGATAGGAGAAGGCCATGTCCTCGAAACGCAGGGCCCCCTTCATCTGCCCCAGGCGCACGCCCTCGGCGCGCTCGCGGGGGATGGCGCAGAGCTGGCGCACCAGGTCCAGGGCGCGCTGGCCGCGGCCGATCTGCTCGCCCAGGCCCAGCGCCCGGGTCAGCGCCGCCAGGGCTCGGCTGGCGAGGATGTTGCACCCGATCAGCGAGCCGACATCGAGGTTGCCCGCCAGCACCTGGCGCGCACCCAGGCCCATGATCACCATGCCCAGGATCAGCGTCCCGGCGTAACTGGCGTTCTGCATGGTGTTCTGCAGGCGGTTGAGCTGCGCGCGCTGCTCGGCCTGGTCGTCGGCGCAGGCCCGCCATTTTTCCTTGAGCGCATCGGCCGCCGAAAAGGCCCGCACCATCTCGCCACCGGCGGTGAGGTTGTGCTGGTAGCCGGCCATCTGGATGGCGATGCGGCTCTGCGCCTCCATCGGCTCGCGCAGGCGGCGCTGGGCCAGCAGGGAGACCAGCGCCACGCCGGCCATCACCAGCAGCGTCATGCCGGCGAGGAAGGGGCTGAGCATGCCCAGCACCACCACGAAGACGAAGGCGAAGGGCGTGTCCAGCAGGGTCACCAGGTTCGGCGCGCCGAAGCACTGCTGCACCGTGCTCTGCCCGGAAAGGATCTCGCGCCGGGCGCTGTGGGGCAGTTGCTCCACCAGCGCGTACTGGCCGCGCGCGCTGCTCTCGAACAGGGTATCGCCCAGCTCGGCATCGGCGCGCGCGCACAGCCACTGCGCCACCCGCAGGCGGGCGTTGCGCAGCAGCACCTCGAAGCCCACCGCCAGCAGCGCACCCAGGGTCAGGGTCAGCAGGGTCGCGTCCACCCCCAGGGCCAGGTAGCGGTTGAGCACGTGGATGCTGTACAGCGAGCTGGCCAGGCCGAGCAGGTTGATCAACAGCGAAGACAGCAGCAATTCCAGGCGGAGCCTGGGCTGCAGGGCGATGCGGCGGAGAAACTCGTTCATCTCGGTACTACTCGGTAAAAGCGGAAATCCCCTCCGCGTTGCAGCGCGGAGGGGATCGGGTCACACCGTGTGGGGTTGGATCACGTCCTGTGGCAGGTTGTGCGCATCGGGCTGGTTGGCCAGTTCGGCCAGCGCGACCAGGCCGCTGCCGTCCGTGCCGCTGGCCGTGTCGGCGTCGTAGTACAGCCGGGTGACGTCGCCGTTGGAGATCAGGAAGAAGGCCGAACCACTGTGCTGGCCACTGCCGCTGATCATCGCCTCCAGCTCGTCGAGCTGGCCGTTGCTGCCGGTGCCGAACTGGAACTGCCCGGAGGCGAAGCTCACCCGGTAGACATCGGCGTTGCCCTGGGCCGCGAGCTGCGCCAGGGTGTCCATCACATCCCCCGTGAAGGCCTGGGACACCGAGGTCAGGTTGCCCAGCCCGCCGAAGGCCGCCGGGTCGAAGGTCAGGTGGTCGACGCCGGCCTGGAAGTCCAGGATCGCGTCCATGCCGTCGCCCGGCGAGGTGTAGTGGAAGCGGTCCGCACCGGCGCCACCGCGCAGCACGTCCGCGCCGCTGCCGCCCACCAGCAGGTCGTCGCCGTCGCCGCCGTCGAGCACGTCGCTGCCCGCCCCGCCGAACAGCCGGTCGTTGCCGCCCAGGCCGGCGAGGTTGTCGGCGCCGGCGGTGCCGGTGAGCAGGTCGTCGCCGGCACCGGCGACATCGTCGTTGCGCAGGGTGACGTCCTTGCTGATCAGCACATAGGGGCTGTTGGCGGCCGAGCGCAGGACGATGGACATCAGCTCATCGGCCTCCACCGCGCGATCGCCGCTCACCGAGAAGCTGAAGCTCGCGGTGGTGCTGCCGGCGGCGAAGGTCACGCTGCCGGACGGCCAGGTGCCGCCGAAGTCGTCGGCGTCCACGCCCTGGCCGGCGCCCGGCTGCAGGCTCCAGTAGAAGGTCTCGGCGCTGGCCGAGGCATTGCGGGTCACCTGGTAGGTCACCAGGCTGGTGCCCGCGTCGCCCTCCAGCACGCTGTCCGGGCCGCTGATGCCCAGGCCCAGGTCGTCGTCGCGGATGGTCCCGCCGAGGCTGGTGGAACCGCCGGCGATGGCCGGGTGGCTGAAGGTCAGGGTGAAGGACTCGTCGCCCTCGCGCAGGGAATCACCACGGATCGGCAGGCTGAACACCATCTCCGACACACCGGCGGCCAGGGTGATGGTGCCGGTCAGCGGTACGTTGAAGTCGTTGGCGTCCACCGCCCCGGCGATGCTGTAGGTGAGGGTCAGCGCCGCGTTGTCCGGGCCCGCCCGCAGGATGCGGTAGGTCAGCGGCGTGGTGGTGCCGGGGCCGCCTTCCAGGCGGCTGTTGTCCATGGCCAGCACGGTCAGGGCCACGTCGTCGCCCTGGATGGTGGCGCGGGCGCTGCCCTGCAGCGGGTTGACGCTGCTGCCACCGCCGCTGCTGGAGAGCTGCACGGTGAACTGCTCGTCGGACTCGCCCAGGTCATCGCCGTACACCGCCACTTCCAGCACCTTGCTGGTCTCGCCGGCGGCGAACTGCAGCACGCCGCCCGGCAGCACGCCACCGACGAAGTCGGCTGCATCCGCCGGTGCCGAGCCGCTGCCGGCCACCGACCAGTCGATGTTCGCCGCCGAGCTGGTGTCGCCGCTGCGGGTCACGGTGAAGCGGAAGATGGTGGTGGCCCCGCCGTTGCCCTCGGCCAGCACGCTGTCCACCACGCGGATGGCGAACTGGTTGTCGTCGTTGACGATGGTGCCGCTGGCGCGGTCGTTGATCAGGTCGATGCCCTGCGGGTCGCTGAGCACCACCTCGAAGCCCTGGTCCGGGCCGAGCACGTCGTCGCCCTGCACGCGGATGACGATGTCCTTGAAGGTCTCGCCGTCGGCGAACACCAGCGAACCCGACGGCAGCACGCCACCGACGAAGCTGCCGGCGTTGGCCGGGTAGGTGCCCGCGCCCTGCAGCGCCCAATCCACGCTGACGCTGCCGTTGCTGTCGCCCACCCGCTCGACGCGGTAGGTGAACTCGGTCACCTGGCCCTGGTTGCCCTCGTCCTGGCGGTCGCTGCCGAGCACCGCGATGCTCAGGCCCCGGTCGTCGTTGACGATGGTGACGCTGGCCTCGCCCGTGAGGATGGTCGCCCCCTCGGCGTCGCTGAGCACCACGGAGAAGGTCTCGTCGCGCTCGCCCAGGGTGTCGGCATCCACGTAGACGGTGATGGTCTTGGTGGTTTCGCCGGCGCCGAAGGCCACCACGCCGCTGAGGAAGATGCCGCCGAAGTCCTCGGCGTTGACCGGGTTGGCGCCACTGGGCACCAGGTCCCAGAGCACGCTCGCCGGGCCGGAGAGGTCGCCGCCACGGGTCACGGTGAAGGTCACCGCGGTCTGCTGGCCGTCGCTGCCTTCCACCACCTGGGCGGCGTCGGCGGCGATCCACAGCACCGGGTCGTCGTTGAGCACCACCGACTCCACCGGGCCGGTGGTGATGGTGGAACCGAAGCTCGGGTTCTCCAGCCACACCTGGAAGCCCTCGTCCTCCTCGCCCAGCTCGTCGCCGCGCACGGCCACGGTGAAGGTCTTGCTGGTCTCGCCATCGGCGAAGTGCACGGTGCCGCTGAGGGCGGCGAACTCGGCGTCGCTCAGGGCATGGGCGCCCACGCCGGCGGCGCGCCAGTCGACGCTGGCGGCGCCCACCGAGCTGCCGCTGCGGTCGATGCGGAAGGTGAACAGGGTCAGGCCGTCGTCGCCTTCCACCGCTTCGCGGGTCACCGCGCTCAGGGCGAGGCTGTCGTCGTCGTTGCGGAGGGTGCCGACCTGGCCGTTGCCGACGATGTCGGCATGGGCGCTGGGGTTGGACAGTTGCAGGGTGAACTGCTCGTCGCCCTCGTCCAGGCCGTCGCCCAGCACGTCGATGTAGATGTCCTTGTGGGTCTCGCCGGCGGCGAACACCAGCTGGCCGCTGGGCAGCACGCCACCCGGGAAGTCGGCGGCGCTGGCGCTGCCGGCCTGCACGGACCAGTCGACGCGGGTCTCGCCGCTGGAATCGCCGCTGCGGGTCACGGTGAAGTGCAGGCGGCCCGGCGTACCGGCGTCGCCCTCGTACACCTGGGCGGTGACGCTGGCCAGGGTCAGGTCGACGTCGTCGTTGCGGATCACCCCGGCGGCGCTGGAGCCGGCCGGGTCGATGCTGCTGCCGGCACCCGGCTGGTACAGCTCGACGCTGAAGCCTTCGTCCAGCTCCATGTCGCGGTCGCTGCGCACCGGAATGCTCAGCACCATCTCGCTCTGGCCGTCGGCGAAGGTCAGGGTGCCACTGGTGACGCTGAAGTCGCCGGCATCGGTGTCGCCGTGGACGATGCGCCAGTTCACGGTGGAGGTGCCTTCGGTGCTGCCGGTACGGGTCACGGTGAAGGTCAGCGCGGTGCCTTCATGGGCCTCGGCGGCGCGCGGGACGATGGCGAACACGTCGTCATCGTTGCGGATCACCGCCTCCACCTGCTGGTTGGCGAAGGTGTGGCTGAGGCTGTCGCCGGGCGCCTGCAGGCTGAGGGTGAAGCCCTCGTCCGCTTCCAGGCGGCTGTCGCCGGCGACCCAGACGATCACGGTCTGGCTCATCTGGCCCTCGGCGAAGGTCAGCTCGCCGAAGGGTAGCTGGCCACCGACGAAGTCATCCGCCGAGGCCGGGTTGGCGCCGCTGCCGGCGACGCTCCAGGCCAGGCTGGTGGCCAGGCCGCTGCCGGTGCGGGTGACCAGGAAGCTGTAGCCGGTGGAGCCGTTGTCGCCTTCCACCGGGGTGGCGACGACGGCGAGGTTCCACTGCACGTCGTCGCTGACGATGGTGCCGGTGGCGCTGCCCACCTTGATGTCGGTGCCGGCGGAGGCGTTACCCAGCACCACCTGGAAGGACTCGTCGCCCTCCAGGGTGCGGTCGCCGAGGACCACGATGCTGATGGTCTGGCTGGCTGCGTCGCCCGAGGCGAAGCTGAGGCTGCCGCTGGGCAGCACGCCGCCGAGGAAGTCGGCGGCATCGGCCAGGCCCTGCAGGCTCCAGTCCAGGCTGGTGGCGCGATCCAGGTTGCCGCTGCGGCTGACGGTGAAGGTGTAGACGGTCTGCAGGCCGTCATGGCCTTCGACGTGGCGCGCGTCGCTGGCGACGATGGTCACCGAAACGTCGTCGTTGACGATGGTGGCGTCCGCCGTGGCCTGGGTGAAGACCACGCCGTCGGCGCTGTTCAGGCTGAGGCGGAAGTCCTCGTTGGCCTCGCCGCTGTAGTCGCCGCGCACCGGCACGCGGATGGTCAGCTGCTCCTGGCCGGCGGCGAAGGTGACGCTGCCGCTGGTGGTCAGGAAGTCGTCCGCCGAGGCCGGGTTGGCGCCGATGCCGGCGACGCTCCAGTTGATGGTCTCGGTGCCGCTGAGCTTGCCGCTGCGGGTGAGCACGAAGTCGAACCAGGTGGTCTGGCCGTCATCGCCCTCCGCCTGGGCGGCCGGGGCGGCGACGTCGATCACCACGTCGTCGGCGCGGATCAGGCCGTCGGCGCTGGCCTGGCCGATCACCAGGCCGCTGGACGGGTTGCTCAGCACCACGCTGAAGCCTTCGTCGCTTTCGGCCAGCAGGTCGCCGCGCACGTTGATGGTGAGGGTGACGCTGGCCTGGCCGGCCGGCAGCACCAGCGAGCCGGAGGGCAGCACGCCGACGGCGAAGTCGCTGCCATCGGCCGGGTGCGCGCCGTTGCCCACCACCGCCCAGTCGACGGTCTTGGCCTGGTCCAGCGAACCGCTGCGGGTGATGGTGAAGGTGAAGGCGGTGATGCCGCCGTTGCCTTCGGCCTTGCTGGCGTCGGTGGCGGCGATGCTGATGCTGGCGTCGTCGTTGAGGATGGTGCTGCTGGCGGTGCCGGCCTGGATCTGGGCGCCGCTGGCGTTGCCCAGCACCAGGTTGAAGGCCTCGTCGCCTTCCACCTGGGTGTCGCCGTTCACCAGCACGGTGATGGTCTTGCTCGACTCGCCGTCGGCGAACACCAGGCTGCCACTGGGCAGGCCGGCGTTGTCGCCGAGCAGGTCGGCGCTGCCGAAGTCCGCCGCGTTGGCCACGCTCGAGCCCAGGCGCCAGGCCACCGAGGCGCTGCCGCTGGTGTCGCCGGTGCGGGTCACGGTGAAGGTGAAGGCGGTGGTACCGCCCTGCCCTTCGGCGCGGCTGACCTGGTCGGCGCTGATGTTGAAGGCGGCGTCGTCGTTGAGGATGGTGCCCTCGGCCGTGCCCTGGCTGATGGTGTCGCCGGTGGTGCCGGCGCCCAGGGTGATCTGCACGCTGTAGGTCTCGTCGACCTCGGCCACGGCATCCTGGCTGGACTGGATGCTGATGGTCTTGGTCAGCTCGCCCGGGGCGAAGGTCACCGAGCCGGACATCGCCTGGCCATTGAGGTCCGCCGCATCGGCGCTGCCGTTGAGCAGGATCTGCCAGTTGATGGTCTGGTTCTGCTCGGTGCCGTGGCTGCGGGTGATGACGAAGGTCTGCGCCTGGCCCTCGCTGGTCGCCCCCTGCAACGGCGCGATGGAGAAGGTGGCGTCGTCGTTGCGGATGGTGCCGGTGGCGGTGGTGCGGATCGGGTCGCTGATATCGCCGCTGAAGCTGCCCAGGACGATGCGGAACTGCTCCACCTGCTCGGGCGTAACATCACCGACCACGGTGACGCTGATGGTCTTGCTGGTCTCGCCGGCGGCGAAGCTCAGGGTGCCGCTGGTGGCGCCGCTGAAGTCGGCGGCGCTGGTGCTGTCGTGCAGCAGCGACCAGCTCATCGACGAGCTGCCGCTGGTCACGCCGGAACGGGTGACGGTGAAGGTCAGCACCTGGTTGGCGTCGCTCTCGGTGATCGAGGCGTCGGCGATGCTGATGCCGGTGTCGTCGTTGGTGATGGTCAGCGTCGCGCTGTTCTGCGACAGGCTGCGGGTCACGCCCGGGCCGTTGAGGGTCTCCTCGTAGAACACCACGCGGAAGGTCTCGTTGGCCTCCACCGCGCCGTCGCCGCGCACGCTGAAGGTGATGGTGCCGGTGTTGACGCCATCGGCGAAGCCCAGGGTGCCGCTGGGCAGCACGCCGCCGGTGAAGTCGGCCGCGTCCGCCGGGTTGCCGCCGATGCCCTCCACGCGCCATTTCACCGTGCCGGAGCCGGTGTAGCCGCTGCGCACCACGTTCAGCGAGAAGGTCGCGGACTGGCCGGCGCCGGTTTCCGCCAGGCTGGTGGCGGTGGGGGTGATGCTGTAGGCGGTGTCGCCGTCGTACAGCGTGCCGCCGACGCTCATGCTGGTGGCGGTGCTGGCGGCGATGGAGTCGACGCCGAAGCGCACGGTGGACCCGGTGGTGTCGCCCGGCGCACTGAGGTTGAGGGTGAAGCCCTCGGTGCTCTCGATGCTGCCGTCGAGCTTGAGCAGGTTGGCCAGGGAAATGGCGTAGCTGCTCTGGCCACCGGCCAGGGTGATGGTGCCGCTGGTGCTGACGAAGTCGGCGCTGTTGGTGTTGCCGTTGGTCAGGGTGTAGTTCAGCGTGATGTCGTTATCCAGGCGGCCGGAGCGGACCAGGGTGAAGTTCAGCGGCTGGCCTTCGTAGCCGGCGACGCTCGGGGTGGTGTTGCCGAAGCTGCCCATCCACAGGCGGATGTCGTCGTTGCGCAGCGTGGTGCTGGCGCTGGCCTGGGCGGGGTCGATGTTGGTGGGGCCGTACTCGTCGCGGTAGCTGCCGCTGATGAACCCGTTGTCGTAGGCGGTCCGCGGGTCCAGCAGGGTCATGGTCAGGCCGGTGTCCGGCTCGATCACGGTGTCGCCTCCGAAGGTCACGGTCACCTGCTTGCTGGTCTCGCCGGCGGCGAAGCTCACCACGCCGTAGGTGGTGTTGTAGTAGGGCGAGCTGGACCAGACGGTGTTGCCGCCATAGCCGCTCACCTGGCCACCGTTGTTGCCACCCCAGTTGATGTTGTTGCCGACGATCTGCCAGGCCACGGTGCTGGCGTAGTCGATGCTGCCGCCGGGTTGCACGGTGCGGGTGATGGTGAAGGTCACGCTGGTGCTGGCGGCGCTGCCCTCGAACACCTGGGTGCTGCCGGCGCTGACGCCCAGCAATGCGGCCGGCTCGTCGTCGTAGACGCGGCCCGTGGCGCTGGAGCCGATGGAGGGCGTCTCGATGTCGCCGTCCAGGTTCTGCGGGTTGCCCAGCACCAGGGTGGCTTCCTCGCGCCAGGTCTCGGCGAGGCCGTCGTTGATCGTGCGCAGGGTGATGGTCTTGGTCAGCTCGCCGTCGGTGTAGGTGAAGCTGCCGCTCAGGGTGCGGGTGCCGGCGTTCCACGACAGGCCCGGGTTGTTGGCCAGGATCCAGTCCATGTCCAGGTCGGCGGGGTCGAGCTTGTACCAGGTGCTGCGGGTGTTGTTGGTCTCGTTGGTGCTCTCGGAGCCACCCAGCTGGATGGACCAGTCCACCGAATCCGTGCCGCGCTGGTCGCCGCTGCGGGTGATGGTGTAGACGAGGTCCTGCCCTTCGTTGACATGCGCCACGCTGGCGTCGAAGCGGGTGTCGTCGTTCTGCAGCACCACGTGGTTGTTGACGTAGCCGGGGTTGGCGCTGGAGCCGCCCTGGATGCTGCTGCCCGGGCTGGCCTGGGTGAGGTAGAGGCGGAAGGCCTCGTCCTGCTCGCCGGCGTCGTCCACCTTGGTGCGGATGGTGACGTAGGCCACCGACTGCCCATCGACGAACTCCACGCGGCCGGACGGCACGGTGTTGTTCCAGAAGTCGCTGGCGTCGGTGGCGGTGTAGCCGCTGACGCTGGTCTGCACGGCCCAGTCCACCCAGGCGGTGCCGGAGGTGGAAACGGTGCGGTACACGGCGAAGGTGTGTTCGATGTAGCCATCGGCCGCGCTGCCGCCGTCGGCCACCGTGTCGCCCTCGACGCGGGTGCGCCCGGTGGTGGGGGTGTCCTGGATGTAGAACTCCGCCTCGTCGCGCTGGATCTCGCCGAACAGGTACACGCCACTGGCGCTGGTGTTGGTCTGCAGCGTGGTGTCGCTGGTGTAGATGTTCTGGCTGCCGGTCTGCGGCGCCACCAGCTCGTCGATGCCGCCCGCATTGCTGAACAGCACCTTGAACCACTGGTCGTCCTCCACCGTGTCGTCGCCGCGCACGGTGAGGGTGATGGTCTTGCTGGTCTCGCCGCTGGCGAAGGTCACGCTGCCCGACGGCAGGGTGCCGCCATTGAAGTCGGCCCCGTCGGCCGCGTATTCCCAGCGGCCGTTGCTGTAGGACCAGACGTCCTGGCCGGTGGTGCTCCAGTTGACCGTGGAGGTCTTGGCCAGGTCGCCGCTGCGGGTCAGGGTGATGGTGTAGGTGGTGTTCTCGCCGGCCACCTTCTCGGCCTGGCTGGCCTGGACCCACTCGACGGTGACGCGGGTGTCATCGTTGGCGATGGTGCTCTGGTAGCTGCCGTTGGCGCCGATGGAGGTGCCGCTGCTGGCGCCGCTGAGCACCAGGTTGAAGCGCTCGTTGCCCTCGATGCTGCCCACGCCGGTGTCGCCGTAGGCGTAGACGGTGATGGTCTTGCTGCTCTCGCCAGCGGCGAAGCTCAGGGTGCCGGAGGGCGTCAGGTAGGCCGAGCCGTTGGTGAAGTCGGCGGCATTGGTGTCCAGGTGCTGGACGCTCCAGTTCACCGTGCTGGCCTGGTCCAGGTTGCCGGTGCGGGTCACGGTGTAGGTGAAGGGCGCGCCGGTGCCATGGGCGCCGTCGCCTTCGCTGCGGCTGGTGGTGCCGGCGGTGATGTTCAGCTCGGCGTCGTCGTTGCGCACGGTGCCGGTGGCGCTGCCGGTGGTGATCTCGGTGCCGGCGGAGGCATTCTCCAGCACCAGCTTGAGCACCTCGTTGGCCTCCAGCTTGCTGTCGGCGGCGATGCGCACGGTGATGGTCTTGCTGTTCTCGCCGGCGGCGAAGGTCAGGGTGCCGTAGGGGATGCCGTCGCCATCGAGCAGCACACCGCCCGGTTGGCTGCCGTAGAAGTCGGCGCCGTCCACCGCGTTGGCCACGCTCGGGTCGACGCGCCACTGCACGCTGCTGGCCTGGTTCAGGTAGCCGCCACGGCTGACGCTGAAGGTGAAGTCCACATAGCCGCTGTTGCCCTCGCCCTTGTCCGCCGACAACGCACCGATGCTCAGGGTGGCGTCGTCGTTGGTCAGGGTGGTGGTGGCGCTGGCGGTGCTGATGCTGCTGTTGGCCGGCGGGTTGGACAGGGTCACGGTGACCGCTTCGTCGCCCTCGTACTGCGAGTCGCCCTTGACGCGGATGACCACGGTGGCGGTGGCCTGGCCGTCGGCGAAGCTGACGGTGCCGGTGCTGCCCTGGCCGGCGCCCAGGTCGCTGGCGTCGAGGCCGCCGCCGAGGGTCCAGGTCAGGTCGCGGCTGCCGGACAGCGAACCGCTGCGGGTCACGGTGAAGCTCACCAGGCGCTCGCCGCTGTTGCCTTCGGCGAGGCTCGCGGCATCGGCGGCGATGGCGAAGCTGGCGTCGTCGTTGAGGATGCGCGTGCTGGCGCTGCCCTGCCCCGCCTCGACGGTGCCGCCCTGCGGGTTGAACAGCTCCACCTGGAGCAGTTCGTCGGCCTCGACCAGGTTGTCGCCGCGCACGCGGATGGTGATGGTCTGGGTGTCGCTGCCGTTGGCGGCGAAGGTCACGGTGCCGCTGGGCAGGCCGCCGTTGTTGCCGTTGCCGTCCTGGCCGCTGGCGAAGTCGGCGGTGTCCAGGCCGGTGGCGCTCTTCAGGCGCCACTGCACGGAGCCGGCGGCATTGCTCAGGCCGCTGCGGGTCACGGTAAAGGTGATGTCGGTGAAGGCACCCTGGGTGCCCTCGGCCTGCGCGGCCGGGGCACTGATGCTGAAGTTGGTGTCGTCGTCCTGCACCGTAGTGGTGGCCGTGGCACCGGTCACCAGGCCGGCGCTGGGGTTGCTCAGGGTCAGGGTGAAGGCCTCGCTGCCCTCCACGCGGCTGTCGCCGGCCAGCTCGAAGCTGACGGTGAGTTCCGACTGGCCCGGGGCGAAGGTCAGGGTGCCGCTGGGCAGGCCGCCCAGGGTGTCGCTGGCGTCACCACCGTTGGCGCCGCTGACGGCGTAGTCGACCGTGGCGCTGCCGGACAGCTCGCCGCTGCGCACGATGCGGTAGATCACGGTCTGGCTGCCGCCGGTGCCTTCGCTGACGGTGGTGCGCTCGGCGACCACCGCGAAGCCCTGGTCGTCGTTGCGGATCACGCCCTCGGCACTGCCATCCACCACGTTCTGCGGGGTGCCGTCGTCCAGGCGGGCGTTGCCCAGGTTGACGCTGAAGGCCTCGTCGGCTTCCACCACCAGGTCGCCCTTGACCAGCACGGTCAGGGTCTTGCTGGCCTCGCCGGCGGCGAAGCTCAGGGTGCCGGTGCTGGCGTCGAAGTCGGCGGCATTGGCGATGCCGGCCAGGGACCAGTCCACCAGCGCGGCCGAGCCCAGGTCGCCGGCACGGGTCACGGTGAAGGTGAAGGCGGTGGTGCCGCTGTGGCCTTCGGCCTTGTCGGCGGCGAGCGGGCTGATGGAGAAGCCCAGGTCGTCGTTGTCGATGCGGCTGTCGGCGCTGCCGACGGTCAGTTCGGTGTTGCCGTCACGGGCCTCCAGGCTGACGCCGAAGGTCTCGTCCAGCTCGATGTGGCCGTCGCCGGACACGCGCACGGTGACCTGGGCGGCGGTCTGGCCCTCGGCGAACTGCAGGGTGCCGGACGGCAGGCCGCCGTTCGCGCCCAGGGCGTCCTGGCCGCTGATGAAGTCGGCGAGGCTGGCGGCGTCGACGCCCTGCCCCACCTGCACCTTCCAGTCGACGCTGGTGGCGCGCAGGTCGCCGGAGCGGGTGACGGTGAAGGTGAAGCTGCGCTCCTGGCCGGCATCGCCTTCGGCGGCGCTGGCCTGGTCGGCGACCATGGACAGGCCGACGTCGTCGTTGCGCACCAGCGTGCTGGCGCTGCCGGTGAGCAGCTGGGTCTGGTCGTGGGCGGGGTTTTCCGCCGGGTTGCCCAGGGTCAGGGTGAGGGTCTCGTCGCTTTCCAGCACGGCGTCGCCGGCCAGGGTCAGCTCGATCACCTTGCTGGTCTCGCCGGCGGCGAACTGCACCAGGCCGTTGAGGGCGGTGCCGGGGGCGAAGTCGTCCGCCTGCAGGCCGCTGGCGGTCCAGGTCACGCTGACCGGGCCGGACAGGTCGCCGCTGCGGGTGACGGTGAAGCGCAGGACCTGGGTCTCGCCCGTGGCGCCTTCGGCCACCTCGGCCTGCTGCGCCTGGATGCTGATGCCCACGTCGTCGGAAACGACGCTGCCCTGGGCCTGGCCGGTGATGATCTCGGCGTGGCCGCTGGCGTTGCCCAGGGTGACGGTGAAGGCTTCGTCGCCCTCGACATCACGGTCGCCGCGCACGGCGACCTGGATCACCTTGCTGGTCTCGCCCGGGGCGAAGGTCAGGGTGCCGGCCGGCAGCACGCCACCGGCGAAGTCGGCTGCGTCCACCTGGCCGGAAAGGCTCCAGTCCACGGTGGTGGTGCCGCTGGTGACGCCGGAGCGGGTCACGGTGAATTCATGGATGACGGTGCCGCTGTCGCCTTCCGCCAGGCCGCTGCGGGTGGTGGCGATGGAGAGGCCGGTGTCGTCGTTGGTGACGGTGGCCGACGCCGTGGCGGTGCCCAGGCTGGAGCCGGTCGCCGGGTCGTAGAGCTCCACGCGCAGGCCTTCGCTGGCCTCCAGGTGGTAGTCGCCGGCCACCTGCAGGGTGATGGTCTGGCTGGTGGCGCCGCTGGTGAAGTTGAGAATGCCGCCGGGCAGCACGCCCCCGACGAAGTCGGCGCCGTCCACCGGGTTGCCGCCCTCGCCCACCACGCGCCAGGCGACGCTGCCGGTGCCGCCGAGGTAGCCGCTGCGGTTGACCACGAAGCTCAGCTGGGCCACCTGGCCGTCACCGCCTTCGCTGACGCTGGAGGCCTGGGCCTGGATGGAGAACTGCTGGTCGTCGTTGAGCAGTTGGCCGTTGATGCTGCCGTTGCCCACGGTGGCGCCGGGGTTCGGCGTGCCGAGGCTGAGGACGAAGCTCTCGTCGCCCTCCAGCTGCGAGTCGGTGGCGATGTGCAGGACGATCTCCAGGCGATCGACGCCCGCGGCGAACACCAGGGTGCCGGAAGGCAGCACGCCGCCGACGAAGTCGCTGCCGTCGACGCCGTTGAGGGCGCCGGGCGCGAGGCTCCAGGTGATGCTGTCGCTGCCGGCGAGATCGCCGCTGCGTTCGACCACATAGCGCAGCTCACGGGTGCCGCCGCTGCCTTCGAAGCTGTCGGCCTGGGGCAGCAGGTTGAACACCACGTCGTCGTTGCGGATCACCCCGGTGGCCTGGCCGACGGAGATCTCGGCGCCGGCGCTGGGGTTGCTCAGCACCACCTGGAAGGTTTCGTTGGCCTCCAGCACGTTGTCCGGGGACAGCGGCAGGGTCACCACCAGGCTCTGCACGCCACGGCCGAACTCCAGGGTGCCGCTGAAGGCGGTGCCGGAGAGGAAGTCGGCGAGGCTGGCGGAGTCGGCGTCGCTGCCGAACACCACGCGCCAGTCGACGCTGACGCTCTGGGTCAGGTCGCCCTGGCGCTGCACGGTGAAGTTGAGCTGGCGCGGGGTGTCGCTGTTGCCTTCGGCGGCGGTCAGGCCGCTGCCGTCGAGGGAGAGGCGCGCATCGTCGTTGATCAGGCTGCCGGTGGCGCGATCCTGGATCACGCTCATGCCCGGGGTGCTGGTGCTGATGACCACCTGCAGGCCCTCGGTGGGCTCGTAGTGGCTGTCCGGGGTGGGGCTGAAGCGGATCACCGCGCTGCTCTGGCCGGCGGCGAACTCGACGGTGCCGGACGGCAGGGTGCCGCCGAAGTCGGCGGCGTCCACCGGGTTGTTGCCGTAGCCCTGCACGTGCCACTGCACGCTGCCCGGCAGCGACAGCTCGCCGGTGCGGGTGACCACGAACTCCAGGACCGGAGCGGCGCTGGTGCCCTCGCGGACGTTGGCGGTGCGCGCGCTGATGGACACCGCCTGGTCGTCCGGGTCGATGCTGGCCAGGGCCGCGCCGACGTCGATCTGGCTGTTGGCGTCCTGGGCCTGCAGCGCCACGGTGTAGCTCTCGGTGCCCTCGATCAGGCTGTCGCCGTTGAGGCGCACGTAGATGACCTTGCTGCTTTCGCCGGCGGCGAACTGCACGACGCCGCTCATGGGCTGGTCGGCGGCGAAGTCGTTGACGTCGGCCGGCAGCTCGCCATAGCCGGCGATCTGGTAGCCGACCTGCCCGGCGCCGCTGGTGTTGCCGGTGCGGGTGATGACGAAGGCCTGCACGCCACCGGTGCCGTTGCCCTCGGTGGTGGACGCGGTCAGCGCCTCGATGCTGTAGGTGGACTCGTCGGTGCGGATGGTGCCGTAGGCCTCGCCGTTGATGACCTGCACGCCGGCCGGCGGGTTGTGCAGCACGATGCCGAAGGTTTCGTCGGTTTCCGCCAGGTTGTCGCCCTTGACCCAGACGGTGACCAGCTTCTGGGTCTCGTTGGCGGCGAAGGTGACGCTGCCGCTGGGCATGCCGTCGGCCATGCCGAGCTGGTTCTGCCCGGCGACGAAGTCGTTGGCGTCGGCGGCGTGGGCGCCGACCCGGACGAAGCGCCAGTCGATGGTGAGGTCCTGGCCCAGCAGCTCGGAGCGGGTCACCAGGAAGGTGATCGCGGTCTGCTGGCCCTGCCCGCCCTCGACCACGTCCATGGTCACGCCGCGCAGGCTGACGCCGGTGTCGTCGTTGACGATCTGGGTGCTGGCGCTGCCGCCGGAGACGCGCAGGTTGCTCTGGTCGCTCTGCAGGCTGACGGTGAGGGTCTCGTTCTCCTCCACGTCGCGGTCGCCGCGCACGGTGAGGACGATGTCGCGACTGGTCTCGCCGGCGGCGAACTCCAGGATGCCGCCGTCGATGCCTTCGACGATGTCGTCGGCATCGACACCGCTGACCGACCAGCGCACCGAGCCGGCGGTCTGGGAATCGGTACGGGTGACGGTGAAGCTGACCGTGGTGGTGGTGCCGCTGTCGCCCTCGGTGACCTGGGCCTGGTTGGCACGGATGGACACCAGGCCGTCGTCGTTGACCACGGTGGTGCTGGCGCTGGCGGTGCCGATGATGAGGTTGGCGCTGGGGTTGCCCAGGGTGACCGTGAGCACTTCGCTGGGCTCGACCACGCGGTCGCCCAGCAGCGGGATGGTGATGGTCTTGCTCACCTCGCCGACGCCGAAGACCAGGCTGCCGGAGGGCAGCGGGCCGCCGATGTCGGCGGCGTCCAGGCCGCTGGCGCTCCAGTCGACGGTGGCGGGGGCGCGGCCGTTGTCACGGGTGATCACGAAGGTCAGCAGTTGCTGGTCGCCCTCGTCGCCTTCGAGCACCTGCACGCGGGTGGCGACGATGCTGACGGTGGCTTCGTTGTCGAGGATCTGGGTGCTGGCGCTGGGCTGGCCGAGCTGGCTGCCGGCGCTGGGGCCGCTGAGGGTCACGGTGGCGCTGCGGTCGCCCTGGGCCAGGTAGTCGCCGGGCACCTCGATGCGGATCTCCTGGCTCATCTGCCCTTCGGCGAAGGCCAGCAGGCCGCCCGGCAGGTTGCCGCCGAACAGGGCCGGGTCCAGGCCTGAGAGGTTCCACTGCACCTGGCTGGCGCCGGTGCCGCCGCTGCGGCTGACGGTGAACACCAGCACCAGGGTGTCGCCGTCGTCGCCTTCGAGCACCTCGGGGGCGCCGGCCACGCTGAGTACCGAGGCCGGCTCGCTGGTCTCGCCGGTCAGGGTCGGTGCGGCCGGCGGCTCGAAGCCCGCCGGCAGCTCGCTGTTGGTGCCGGCAGCCAGGCTGCTGCCGATGCCGGTGTCGCCCCGCAGGTTGGGGAACACGCCGAGGCCACCGCCGGCCACGCCCGAGGTGCCCTGGCTGGCCGCACCGGTGCCGATGCCGGAGCTGACACCGCCGAGCAGGCCCGGGCCCATGCCGTCGAGGTTGAGCATGGCCAGCTCCGGCGGGACGCCGGGCGGCAGCATGCCGCTACCGGTCATGTCGCCGGTGAGCGCGGCCTGCTCGGGTCGGAAGGTGACGTTAGGCCGGTCGAGGTCGATGTCCTGGCCGAACAGGCCGGTGATCTCGGGGCGGTAGGTGCTGTCGAAGGGCGCCGGGCCGGGAATGGTCGAGCCGTCCGGCTGGCCGGGGAACCGGGTCGCCTCCAGCGCCTGAACGCCGTCGTGGCGCTCCGCCGGTGCATCCGGCTGGGCCGGGAGCTGGGCATCCGCGAGCCAGGCCCCGACCCAGGCAGAGGCATCCACCGCGCCGGTGCCGGCGGCAGCGGCGTTGGCCTGGGCCGCCACGGCCTGGCGCAACGCGGCGGCCATCTGCAGCGGTACGCCGGCGGCCAGGAGCATGTCATGCATGGTCTGCAGGGCCTGCTCCAGCGAGGTGACCTCGGCGGGCGCATGGCCGGTCAGGAAGTCCGTGACCACCTGAACGGCACGTACCAGGGTTTCGATCTGCGCGCTCGTCAATTCAGCCATCTCGGCTACTCCTGCGGATGCTGTTTACAACCTGTACGGGGAAAAACGCGCACGCACCCGGGACAGGTGCGTGCGCTGGACGGATCGGTCGTGCAACGGGCCTCAGCGGGCGTCGGCCTGGCCGGCATCGAGGGCGGCCACGGGCAGCGCCCGCTCGGCCGGGAGCACGATGCCGGGCTGGCGGAACAGCTCGGGGCTGAGGCGGCCGGTGGCGCGCAGCAGGCGGTAGGCGGCGATGATCTCGTCGATACCGGCGGCGGTCGCGTCGCTCTGGGCGTTGATCAGGCCGATCTCGCCGTTGAGGATGTCCAGCAGTGAACGGCGGCCCATCTCGCGCTCCTTGCGCGCCAGGTCGAGGAAGCTCTCGGCGATGTTCACCTGGTTGCGCAGGTGCTCGGAACGCTCGCGGGAGGTCTGCCAGGAGTCCCAGGCGTTGCGGGCTTCCTCGATGGCCTGGATGCGCACGTAGTCGGCCTTCTCCTCGGCACTCAGCACAGCCTGGTCGGCGGCACGGGTGACGTGGTCGGCACGCATGCCGAGGTCGAACTGCCAGTCGAAGTTGACCATGGCCTTGGTGTCGTCGCGGCGGCCCGGGGAGCCGTCGTAATCGTCGAAGTGGGCCTGGCTCAGGCGGAACGACAGGCGCGGCATCAGCTCCTTGCTGCGGGCGGCGTCGCGCTCGGCGAGGGTCACCTCGGCACGCTTGATGGCGGCCAGCACGTCGGGGTTCTGCTGGCGCACGCTTTCGATGATGTCCACCTCGGAGGCCGGCAGGCGCGCACCGGGGATGGCCAGGCCCTCCAGGCTGTCGGCTGCGATGGCGGCCTCGCCGAAGATCACCCGGTAGCGGTTCAGCGCTTCACGCATGCGGCTGTCGGCCATGACGCGACGCGCCTCGGCACCGGCCAGCTGCGACTTGGCCTGCAGCACGTCGGTGGCGTAGCCGCGGCCCGCCTCCATGCGCGCGTTCTCCAGGGAGGTCTGCTGCTTGATGTTCTGTTCGGACTGGCGGGCGTAGGCCTGGGTGCGCTGGGCCTGGATCACCTGCAGCTGCGCCTCGATGGCGGCCAGGGTCAGGTTCTGCACCTGCAGCTCGCGCTCGGCCTCTTCCTTGACCAGCACCACCTTGGCGGCCTGCACGCGGGACGAGGTGGCGCCGAAGTCGGTGATCAGCTGGTTGATGCCGACACTGGCCTCGGACGGGTCATAGCTGCCGTTGCCGCCGTTTTCACGGTCGATGTGCTGCTTGCCGGCGCTGCCGTTGACGGTGAGCTTGGGGAAATAGGCGGTCTTCTCGACGGCGACCTGCTCGCGGGCGGTCTCGACGTCGGCATCGACCATGCGCACCAGCTGGTGCTCGCGCAGGATGCGTTCGAGCCTGTCGGCGAACCCCTGTTCCGCGGATGCATTCGCCGAGCACAGCAGCAGGCAGGTGGCGAGCAACTCTCGCCGCGCTTGAAGGACGGGTTTCAAAGTAGAAAGCATGGAGGGCTCACCGCTACAGGTCATCGTGATGGTCCGGCGGCAGGGCACCGGGCATCGCGATGGTAGCTTTATGCCACCTCGCGAAACTGACAAATGCTGACATTCACCCCCTCGCGCGCCCTTTATCCACCGCTTGCGGCGCTCTGGAACGGGCCTCACGCGGCCGCCTGCCGCTGCGCTCGGGCAAGCGGAGCGGCACGAATCCGTGCTTTTCCATCTCCATAAAGGTTCGATAAGCTGCAGGAAATGTTGTCACTTGAAGGACAGCGCTTTACCGAATGGATGTAGGTAAAGCGGAATTCGCACCAGGGAAGATGCCGTATCGAACTCCGTGAATGATTGATCTGATCCTGCTCGAAGACGAACCGATCCTCGCCCGGGAACTCAGCGAGTTCCTCGGTGAAAGTGGTTACCGCGTGACCCCGGCGAACAGCCTGGCGAGCTTCGCCGAGGCCTTCGACGAGCAGCGCCACCACCTCGCGGTCATCGACCTGGGCCTGCCGGACGGCGACGGCCTCGATCTGATCCAGCAGTTGCGCGAACGCGGCAGCACCCTCGGCATCGTCGCCTTCACCGCCCGGGGCTCCACCGACCACCGCGTCACCGGCTTTCGCGTGGGCGCCGACCACTACCTGGCCAAGGGCTGCGACCTCGAAGAACTGACGGCGGTGCTCGAAGCCCTGCGTCGACGCCTCGGCCTGCAACGCGGCGGCACCCGCTGGGAACTGGAACTGGCCTCGCGCCAGCTGCGCACGCCCAACCAGCAGCGCCTGCGCCTGTCGCACCAGGACATGCTGGTGCTGCAGTGCCTGATGCAGCGCGCCGGTGACATCGTCTCGCGGCGCGAGATCGTCCGCGCCCTCGACGAGGACTACATGACCTACGACCAGCGCCGGCTGGACACGCAGATCCGCCGCCTGCGCCGTAACGTGGAGCAGGCCGCCGGCCTGGAACTGCCGCTCAAGACCCTGCGCAACACCGGCTACTGCTTCTACGAGAAGGTGCGCATCGTCGCCTGAGCGGCCCGGGATCAGCCCACGCAGAGCAGGCGACCGATGAATGCATACCCCTGGTTGCGCAGCGAGCGGATGGGCGCTGGCGCACCATCGAGCCCGGCGATCTTGCGGCGCAGGCGACTGACGATGGCCTCCAGGCGGCGCTCGTCGTAGGTCAGGTAGTCCTCGCCCAGCCCTTCGGCCAGCACGCGGCGGTTGGCGGTCTGTTCCGGCGCCTCCCGCAGCAGCCCCAGGATCCGGCATTCCTTGCGGCTCAGCTCCAGTTGCTGGCCGTCCGGTGCGCTGAGCGCCTGCCGTTTCGCGTCGATCACCCAGCAGTCGCCCAGCGGTGCGGCCTGCATGTCGAGGCGCCGCATCAGCGCCTCCATGGCCGACAGCAGTTCGTCTTCCGCCACGGCACGGCCCAGGCAGTGGTCGGCCCCCAGGGTGTAGCCCGCCAGGCGCTGGTCGAGCCGGCCGGGCTCGGTGAGCAGGATCAACCCGATGCCCGGCCACAGGTTACGGATGCGGGCGGCCAGCTCGAGCCCGGCCCGGCCCTCCCCCTCCAGTTCCAGCAGGACGATGTGCGGCCCGAACAGGGCGATTTCGGCGTCCTGCAGGGAACCGACGGTGCTCATGGTCACAAAGCCGACCTTGCCGAGCAGGCGCAGGCACAGGTCCGGCTGGCTGTCCGGCGCGGCCTCCACCACCAGAAGGCGCATGTGCGCGAGCGATGCGGCGGCCCCGCCAGCCATGCGCAGGACGGATATCGGCGAGTTTGCCCGGCTGTGTTCTTGCACGACGATCCACCCTTGCGGCCCCTTGCTGACGAACGGCGTTCCGGCGGCCGCACGCCCGAAACACGGCGGCACCGTACCCCATGCAGGCCCCGGCAAAACCGAGCAAATCTGAGCGGCGCAGCGAATCGCGCCGCAGCCCGGTTAGAATCCCCGGCTTCCGAAAAGCCCCGGCGCCGAGCGATGACCCGTCCCCTGCACTTCCTGCTGTTCTGCCTGTGCCTGCTGCTGCCCTGGCAGGCAGGCGCCGACACCCTGCAACTGGGCGAGCGCACGCACGGCACCCGGGGCTACCTGGAGCGCCTGGACGACCCCGATGGCCGCCTCGACGCCGCTGGCGCCATGCAGGCCGAAGGCTGGAAGGCGCTGCCCGGTGCGCTGAATGCCGGCTTCACCCGCAGCGTGATCTGGCTGCGCCTGCAGGTGCAGGCCGGCCCCGAATCACCCGAGCGCTGGATGCTGACCCTGAACAACGCCCTGATCGACGGCGTGACCCTCTATGACTACGAGACGGGCGGCGCGCCCCGGGTGGTCCAGGGCGGCGAATCCATCAACCGCAAGAACTGGGAAGTCGACTACCGCACGCCCTCCTTCGCCCTCACCCTGCAGCCCGACCAGCCGCGCTGGCTGCTGCTGCGGCTGGAGGCGCGCAACGCCATGTCGGTGAGCGTGCGCCTGATGCCCACCGCCGAGTTCGGCGACCGCACCCGCGTGGAATACCTGGGCTCGGGCCTGTACTTCGGCATCTACCTCGCGCTGATCGTCTTCCACAGCGTGTTCTGGCGCATGACCCGCGCGCCGGAAAGCGGCTGGTACCTGATCTACGTGAGCTGCTGCATCGCCATCGAGAGCCTCAGCTACGGGTTGCCGCAACAGGTCTTCGGCATCCCCGGGAGCATCAGCGACCGCATGCTGGGCTGCGGCCTGGCCGCCAGCCTGCCGCTCGGCTTCATCTTCGCCCAGCGCCAGCTGAGGCCCAGGGACATGGTGAGCTTGCGGCGCGTGCTCACGGTGCTCAGCGTGGTCATCGGCCTCGCCTCCGCCACGGCGGTGCTCGCCGGGCACTACCAGACCGGCGCACCGCTGGTGCAGATCGCCTCCTTGCTGACCATCCCGCTGCTGATCGGCATGGCCGTGCGCATGCTGTTCCAGGGCCATGCCTCGGCGCGGGTGTTCCTGCTCATCTTCGGCATCTACTACGCCGGGGTGATCGTCAGCTTCCTGCGCAACCTCGGCATCGTCCCCACCTCCTTCGCCACCGACAACGCCGCCGCGCTCGGCACCCTGCTGCACATGCTGCTGATGAGCATGCGCATCATCAATCACTACCGGAAGCTGAAGGACGAAAAGAGCCGCGCCGAGAGCAGGCTCAAGCACGTGCTGCAGGACCAGAACGCCCACCTCGAACGCCAGATCGACGCCCGCACCCTGGAACTGCGCGACGAGATCCGCCGGCGCACCGAGCTGGAGGGCGAGCTGCGCGAGCTGCTGCGCCAGGAGCAGCGCATCCGCGAGGAGCAGCGCGACTTCGTGGCGATGGTCTCCCACGAATTCCGCACGCCGCTGGCGATCATCGCCACCTCGGCCCAGCAGATCGCCCGCAACCTCGGCAGCGCCCCCGAGCGCAACGAGCAGCGCTGCCAGAACATCCGCGAGTCCACCACCCGCCTGCTGACCCTGGTGGACAACTACCTCAACCACGACCGCATGGCCGAGACCAGCACCGAGCTGCGCCGCACCGAAGAGAACCTGCCCGAGCTGCTGGCGCGCAGCACCAGCGACGTGCCCCCCGGACGCACCCGCATCGAGTACCACAGTCAGCGCCAGACGCTGCATTGCGACACCGGCCTGACCCGCATCGCCCTGCGCAACCTGATCGCCAATGCCGACCGCCACGCCCCGGCCGACAGCGTCATCCGCCTCGACGTGCGCGAGCGCACGGACGCGGGGATGCTCGACATCCGCGTGGTCAACGAAGGCCCGGAAATCCCCCGCGAACAGGCGCCGCTGCTGTTCCAGAAATACTTCCGCGGCAGCCAGGCCCAGCAATCCCCCGGCGCCGGCCTCGGCCTCTACCTGGTCAAGCGCATCGCGGCCCTGCACGGTGGCGAGATCGCCCTGGAAAGCACCGGCAAGGACGCGCCCATCTGCTTCCGCCTAAGCCTGCCGCTGGAGCCACAGGGGCGGCAAGCCGGCTGAATCCGCAGGGCCGGCGAGGCGGTGGGGGGTGTACAAGGATGTAATTGAGAAGTGATTGCATACGCATTAATCTCGCACTCCCTTCATCCACCGAACCGTCGCCTGCCCGCCCATGAGCAAGTCGTCGCCCTTCCTGGCCCTCTACCTGCGCGAGCAGAACCGGCTGCTGCAGCTGATCCGACGCATCGTCGGTGACCGCAGCACGGCGGAGGACCTCGCCCAGGACACCTTCCTGCGGCTCTGGGACCGGGAGCTCGGCGATGGCGACCGCAGCCTGCTGTTCCGCACCGCGCAAAACCTTGCCCTGGACCACCTGCGGGCACGCCAGGTGCGCAGCCGCCATGCCCGGGAACAGAGCGACGAAGACGACACCATCGACCTGCAGCAGCA
Organism: Pseudomonas tohonis; assembly: GCF_012767755.2. Taxonomy (NCBI): domain Bacteria; kingdom Pseudomonadati; phylum Pseudomonadota; class Gammaproteobacteria; order Pseudomonadales; family Pseudomonadaceae; genus Pseudomonas; species Pseudomonas tohonis. The sequence goes on along the minus strand of NZ_AP023189.1, from coordinate 2,388,161 downwards.
AGCCGAAGCGCACCAGGAATTCGAACACCTGCTGCGCCGCCTGCAAGGGCTGCCCCGTCGCTGCCAGCAAGTGTTCCTGCTCAGTCGCGTCGATGGCCTTTCCTATGCGAGCATCGCCGAGCGGCTCGGGGTCTCTCTGAGCACGGTGGAGAAGGACATCATCCGCGTCCTCCAGCATTGCCAGCGCACGGAGGGCTGACCTGGTGTCGCACCTTGTACTGACAGCCCCCTCGATTCGTGGAACGCAAGCAGAGTGAAGACCTTGCCCGAACAGCAAGCACGGCAGGATCGCCAGGACACGGCGACCCGCTGGTACGTGCGCCTGCAGAACCCGCAGTTGTCGGCGAGCGAACGCATGGACTTCCGCCGATGGCTGGACAGCGAACCGGCCAACGCCGAAGCCTTCCAGGCGGTGGAGCGGCTCTGGCAGAAACTCGGCGAGCCCGCGCGGCAGCTCGCCGGCGATGGCTGGCACCGCCGCTCGGTGAGAGGCCAGCGTTGGCCGGCACTCGCCGCTGCCTGCGTGCTCGGCCTGGCGGTGGGCACGCTGTTCTGGCGCGACCCCGGCCTGCTGCAACGCTACGCGGCCGATTACGCCAGCGCCCCCGGCACCCAACAGCAACTGACCCTGGCCGACGGCAGCCACGTGCTGCTGGATGCCGACAGCGCCCTGGACCTGCACTTCAGCCCGGGCGAGCGCCGCGTCACCCTGCTGCGCGGCCGCGCCTGGTTCGACGTCAGCCACGACGCCAACCGCCCCTTCGTGGTGGAAAGCCCGGGGCTGCGCACCCGGGTGCTCGGCACCGCCTTCGCCGTCGACGCCACCGGCCAGGCCGAGCGGGTCACGGTCAGCCGTGGCCGGGTCGAAGTGCGCGGCACCGCCGCCGACTCGCTCGTCACCCTGGTCCCCAACCAGCAGGCCAGCCTCGACGGCACCGGCCTGCATGGCCCGGAAACGGTCAACAGCGACCGCGCCCTGGCCTGGCAACGCGGGCTGCTGATCTTCGATCGCGCCAGCCTCGGCGAGGTGCTCGACAGCCTCCAGCACCTCGGCCATCCGCCCGTCGTGCTGCTCGATGAAGGCCTGCGCAACCAGCGTATTTCCGGCACCTTCCGCGCCAGCGACCCCCACGCGGTGCTCAGCGCCCTGAGCACCGAACTGGGCCTGAAGACCACCCAGATCCCCGGGTTGGCGGTGGTGTTGCATCGCTGATGCAAAAAAAATGAAAAATCCTTGAGGGGTGTCCCGGTCTCGCCCGTTGTATCGGCAGTGAATAATTCGCATTTGCCGTTTTACGGGGGAGAACCACTGCATGACCAACCGCCACCGCCTGGCCCGAACGCTGCTCGCCAGCGCCCTGCTCGCCACCATCGCCGCGCCCATGCAGGCCCACAGCGCCCAAGCCGCCAGCGAGCAACGCCAGCCGCACTTCCAGTTCGATATCGCCAGCCAGCCGCTGCTCGACGCCCTCGGTGAGTTCACCGCCACCACCGGCATCGCCGTGCTGCGCACCACCGAAGAGCAACTCACCGGGCAAGCGCCGGCACTGCGCGGCCGCTACACCGCCGACCAGGCCATGGGCATGCTCCTGCAGGGCAGCGGGCTGAACTTCCGCCACGGCGCGGGCAGCATCACCCTGGAACGCCCGAGCGGCGACGGCACCCTCGACCTGGCGCAGATCGACATCAGCGCCGCCAGCCAGCAATCCGCCCTGGGCCCGGTGAGCGGCTACCTGGCCAAGGCCGCCACTACCGCTACCAAGACCGACACGCCGATCCTCGAAACGCCGCAATCCATCTCCGTGGTCACCCGCGACCAGATCAGCGACATCCACGCCCAGAGCCTGCGCGACGCGCTTGGCTACACCGCCGGGGTGATCGCCACCGAGGCCGATGACCGCCTCACCGACACCTTCGTCCTGCGCGGCTTCCAGATCAGCGGCAGCACCTTCCGCGACGGCATGCGCTACATGAGCAACATCTACGACGGCACCCAGGAGCCCTACGGCATGGAGCGCGTGGAAGTGCTGCGCGGCGCCTCCTCGGTACTGTTCGGCCAGGCCGCGCCGGGCGGCATCATCAACGTGGTGAGCAAGCTGCCGACCCGCGAGGAGCTGCACGAGATCAAGGCCGAAACCGGCAGCAACGACCGCCACCAGTTGGCCACCGACAACGCCGGCGCCCTGACCGACACCCTCAGCTACCGCTTCACCGCCCTGGAGCGTAAAAGCGACACCACCACCCACCACGTGCCGGACGACCGCACCTACATCGCCCCGTCCCTCACCTGGCAACCGGACGACGCCACCAGCCTGACCCTGCTCGCCACCTACCAAAAGAGCCGCACCGCCTACGTCTACGGCCTGCCCGCAGAAGGCACCGTGCGGCCCAACCCCAACGGCCATATCTCCCGCCACACCTTCACCGGCGAGCCGGGATACGACAGATCGGTGATCACCGCCTGGGATATCGGCTACCGCTTCGAGCACGCCTTCAACGACGACCTCAAGGTGCGCCAGAACCTGCGCTACTTCGAATCCGAGAACGACATGCCGTCGGTGTGGCTCGACAGCTTCATCGACCCGCAGATGACCACCGTCACACGTGGCGCCCAGGACCGCGTCGACGACTCACGCAACTTCGTCGTCGACACCCAACTGGAAGCGCGCTTTCATCACGAACGCCTCGAGCAGACCGTATTGGCGGGCGTCGACTACGGCGATCGCCACCTGACGACCGACCGCTACAACTATGACCTGACCCCGCTGAATGTCTTCAACCCGGTCTACGGCGGCATCTTCACCCCCCTCGGCCCAGCGCCGTACAGCTCCAGGAACCGTACCCGCCAGAGCGGCGTGTACCTGCAGGACCAGATCAAGTTCGACGAGAAGCGGGTGCTGTTGCTCGGCGGCCGCCAGGACTGGGCCAAACAGAAGGAAGACGCGCTGTACGGCAACGACCGCTCACGCCAGGACAGCGACGCCTTCACCAAGCGCGTGGGCCTGGTCTACCTCGCCGACAACGGCCTGGCGCCCTTCGTCAGCTACAGCGAATCCTTCGAACCCCAGATCGGCACCTCCCACGCCGGCACCAAGTTCGACCCCACCGAAGGCGAGCAATACGAAGCCGGTATCCGCTACCAGCCACCCGGCAGCAACGCCCTCTACTCCGCCGCGATCTACCAGTTGACCCGCAGCAACGTGCTGGCCACGGACCCCGTGAACAACGGCTTCCAGGTGCAGACCGGCGAGGTGCGCTCACGTGGCCTGGAACTGGAGGCCAAGGCCGACATCGGCGCCAACGCCAGCATCACCGCCTCCTACGCCTATACCAAGGCCGAAGTGACCCAGCAGACCACCAGCAGCGCAGCCGGCCAGAAGAGCGGCGGCATGCCGCGCAACATGTTCTCCGTGTGGGGCGACTACCGCTTCGGCCAGGTCGGGCCGGGCGAACTGCGCGCCGGTGCCGGCGTGCGCTACGTGGACGAGGTCCCCGGCCTGTTCGACACCAGCATCGTCGCGCCTTCCTACACCCTGGTGGACGCCATGCTCGGCTACGCCATGGGCCCCTGGGACCTCACCCTCAACGTCACCAACCTCACCGACGAGGACTACCTCACCTACACCTACGCCGCCTTCTACGGTGCTGAACGCCAGGTCACGGCCGGGGTCGCCTACCGCTGGTAAACCCCACCGCAAATAGCGCACGGAGCAACCTGTAGGTTGGCGCCGAACGCAGCGAGGCCCAACGCTGCGGAATCCCACTCCGCAGGTTGGGCCTCTTGCTTCTCACCCGCCGACAAAAAGAGGTAGCCCCAGCGGCGCTCAGCACCGCACACTGCGCGTCCCAACCCGCTCCCTCGACCAAGGACGATCACCCCCATGCTGCGCACCGCTTCTGCCCTGCTGCTCACCCTCGCCGCCACCCCTGTCTTCGCCGGCACGCTCACCGAGCAGGCCGAAGAAATGCTCGGCGGCACGGTGCTGAACTGGACCAGCGACACCCAGCTCGAAGGCCCCGCCGGGCTCGACGCCACGGTGCTCGTGCCGAAAGCCGGCAAGGCTAATTTCGCCACGCTGGCGATCGTCCACCGCACCCGCACGCCCGTCATGGAACCGTGCGGCGTGATCACCTGGAAGGTCGATGGCGCCATCGCCAACGAGGGCTACGGCGAACTGCAGGTCGACAGCGACACCTCCAGCGAGAAGGTGGTGGTGATGGTGGACCTCGGCCTGTTCAAGACCCTCGCCACCGGCGCCAAGGTCGAATTCAGCAGCTGCGGGCTGGAAGGCACGATTAGCGAGGCGGACCAGAAGGGGTTGCAGGCGATTCTTGGCAAGATCTAGGCAAGCACCCGACTCACCGTAGGTTGGCGCCGAGCGCAGCCAGGCCCAACGGTGGGGTTGGGCTTCAGGTATGAGTCGAATCTCAATGCAGGTGAATCCGCTGTTACCTTACAGAACGAACCAAGCACTGGTCATCGCCTACTCCATAGCAACCGCACGCCTTTGAATCACTCACGTCGGCTGGGAGTTAGCAAGCCTGCCAGCCCACCAGCTGCTGCTGACCCAATGGCAACAAGCCCATCTGGAATGTCCATTTTGACAAAGCTGAGGTTCCAAAGGGCCAGGATGGTCAGCAATACCGCTACCCCGAGAATCCAGATGGCCCACCGGAACGTCCAGCGGTCACTGGCCGGGGTGCTCTTGCGCAGTTCGTCGATGAGTATCTTCTTCTCCTCGGTCGACAAACTTGCATCGGTTACAACGACCCTCATCAAGTCATACAACTCGGTGGACTGGGAAGTTATGGATCGGGCGGTACCAGTCGCCGTCGGGCTAGAAGCCAACACATCCGATGCCTGGGTGATCTGCTCGTCCATGAAGAATCCTCGCTGTTGAAAAGCACAAACTGCGTGTACCGAAAGGCTGGCTCGACCCTTTTTAAGTCTGGCGATTAGAAAACCAGTGTGGTGCTTCCAAGCGCGTCGCCCTTGCGTTCATAGAACGACACCACGACAGACGTCTGGTCGACTTCGATACGCGCGAAATTGTCTTTGGAGTGCATCTCCGAAGTAAGAGCGCCGACGTAGCGCTGGTTCCCCTTGCCCTTCAGTACCTCACCAAAACCGAAGCTTGATTGGCGCATATGCGGCAGAGGCCAGAAGAACGAGGAGGAAACGATCTGGTGCACGAGGAAGTCGTCGTCTCCTACCAGGCGCAGTTCACTGGTGAACGAACAGTGCACATCACCGGAAACGAAGACCACTTTCCTGATCCGCTTGCTGTGAATGAAGTCGAGGATCTGCTGGCGTTGTTCAGGGAATGCATCCCACTTGTCGTTCTTGTCGCTCTTCATATCGGGGAACACCGGCACCGAGGTCACGATGAACTTGACGTTCCCAGAGCCATCATCCAGCCATTTGAGCAGCGCGCTCATTTGCCTGTCGTTGACCATTCTTCGAGCGCCCGCCTCGAGTACCCGCTCGGTCCGAGCATCCATGACAAACCAGTCGGCGCAGCCGTCCCGGAAGCTGTACCAGAAATGCGAGAGCGTCCCCTCGATACGCTCGCCATGGCTAGGAAAAAGTGGACTGTGGCTGCACTGATAAATCTGGTAGGCATGCATTGCCCAGATGTACTTCGAAGTCCGGTCACTGCTTGTGGCGTCAACCGGCCAGTTGTCCTCGATTTCGTGGTCATCGAGGATCATGTAGGTCGGTACTCTCGCCATGAGCTTGCGTATGTATTCCTGCGCGAAAACAGCTCGATAACGCTCAAGGAATTGATCCAGGGTCTGGTCAGGTGCCAGCCCCTTGAGGTCGTCCGCGTAGATCTGATCGCCGATCATCAACAATGCATCGACGGATTGGCCACCGGCGATCTGCTCCAGAACAGAACGGAAGGCTTTGTCGCCCCGATCATCAAAGAAGTTGCCACCGAATAGCCGCAGTACATAGCGGCAGGAACCCACGATGTAGCGGCGCGGGGCCGATTTCGCCGCTGGGCCAGTCGTGAAGCTCAGTGTGAAATCCGGTTCTGGAGCCGGCCATTGCAGATCGCCGGCAAGGGCTTGGACGCCTTCCAATTCAGCCTCGGCAAAGAACCAGCCGACCTGGTACTCGTACAAGGTCTCAGGGGCGAGCCCCTGAATCACGAATACGCAACTGAAGTCGAAGATAGGAGAGAGCTTGTTGAAGATGGGCAAGGACCAGGCGGCGCCCCCTGCCTGGCGCCAACGCAAAGCCCCAAAACAGCGCCGCTGATCCTGTCCGAGCACCTCTTTCCCAGCCCTAATGAAGACACGTGTCTCGTCGGGGCCGGTCGCTCCGACAATAGGTCCAACGCTTGGCCAATTCAGTTTCATTGCACGCTCCCTGTGAAGTATTCCATCACCACTGTGTGCCAGTTGATGCACTGGATATAGGAATAGTCGCTTATTGGCACATTGCCAGCAGAGCGAATGGTGGGAGCAATATGAGCTTTAAGCGCCGTAGGTTGGCGCCAAGCGTAGCGAGGCCCAACGGGGCAAGGCTCGGCCTGGCTCGTTGGGCTTCGTGCCTCAGCCCAGCTTACAAGAGCGGCCTTCTGCGCCCATCACCCCCACGGCAACTCCACCCGCGCGCGCAGGCCGCCTTCGGGGCGGTTGTGCAGGTGCAGTTCGCCGCCGTGCTCGCGGGTGATGCCGCGGCGGGCATTGCACTCCCGCCAACCCCGGGGGCCTTCATGCCGAACCCGCGAACCGGTGCTTGACCGGAAGGGAAGCGGAACGACAGTCTGCAAACTCTTCTCATTCAAAGACTGGTAGGAATACACATGTCCCGGCTCCCCGCCCCGCTGGATCGCTTGCCCTTCCCCGTCATCGGCTCGCCGCTGTTCATCATCAGCAACCCGAAACTCGTGATCGAACAGTGCAAGGCCGGCGTGGTCGGCTCGATGCCGGCACTCAACGCGCGCCCCGCCTCGCTGCTGGAGGACTGGCTGGCGGAGATCACCGAGACGCTGGACGCCTACAACCGCGCGAACCCCGACAACCCGGCGGCGCCCTTCTCGATCAACCAGATCGTGCACAAGAGCAACGACCGCCTGGAGCACGACATGGAGCTTTGCGTTAAGTACAAGGTGCCCATCGTCATCACCTCGCTGGGTGCCCGCGAGGACATCTACGCCGCCGCGCATTCCTATGGCGGCGTGGTGCTGCATGACGTGATCAACAACGCCTTCGCCCGCAAGGCCGTGGAGAAAGGCGCGGATGGCCTGATCGCGGTCGCCACCGGTGCCGGCGGCCATGCCGGGGTGAAGAGCCCGTTCGCGCTGATCCAGGAGATCCGCCAATGGTTCGACGGCCCGCTGGCCCTCTCCGGCGCCATCGCCACCGGCGGTGCCATCCTCGCGGCCCAGGCGATGGGCGCCGACTTCGCCTACATCGGCTCGGCCTTCATCGCCTGCGAGGAAGCCAACGCCACCGAAGGCTACAAGCGCGCCATCGTCGAGTGCTCATCCGATGACATCGTCTACAGCAACCTCTTCACCGGCGTACACGGCAACTACCTCAAGCCCTCGATCCTCGCGGCCGGGCTGGACCCGGACAACCTCGCCGAAAGCGACCCGAGCAAGATGAATTTCGGCAGCAGCGAGGCCAAGGCCTGGAAGGACATCTGGGGCTGTGGCCAGGGCATCGCCCCGATCGACAAGGTGCAGAAGGCGGCGGAGTACATCGCCCAGCTCAAGCGCGAATATGCCGAGGCCAGGGCGCGGCTGCTGCCGACTTGACTGTTGGTCAGCGGAAACAAATAGGGCGCCGGCGGTATCGATCCACTCCGCCGGTGTTCCGGAAGTGGGATGGAGCTGAGCCATTCACATAGGGCACGTTGGCTTCGTGTGTAACCCAGGGCGCCGCAACAGCAACACAGTCAGCTTTTCAACAGCCTGCTAGCTGAACGTCTGCATGTATGGCCCAGCACTCAGGCGGATAGCGGCAGCCACGTTCGGCGCCCGCTCACACAGTTCGGTCGAACGCGCCAGCACACGCTCTAGCGCTTCTAGTTGCCCACGAATGACCTCCTCCGGCCGAGCTACGTCGCACACGCTGGCGAACTCGAGCAACCCCTGCCTGGAAGCGAACAGTGACTTGTTACCGACCAGATCCAGTGCCAGTACGTCCTCGGGAATGTAGGCCGTGGTGTTGACGATGTCGTAGGCAGGCGCCAGCCGTGCATCACGCTGCGTAGGGTCGGAATACAGCAGTCCGAAGTTCTTCAGATGGGCATCACCGTTTCCAACGATGCAGCTCAAGCTGACCATCGCGAACAACTGGGCCAATGAATCCTGCACCTGCTCCGGCGAGCAGAACAGACGGATGGCCTTGGCGATGGCCGAGTAGCTCTTGCTGTACTTCTGCTCTGCAGCCAGGCCCATCAACGCGGCCATGTCTTCGAAGCCGATGGGGTCGAGTTGCTCATCCCGATCGAAACGGCGCATGACGAACAGCCTGGTGTTGTCGGACAGGTAGAACTCCGGCACCGCAATCCCCGCCTCCTTGGCCACGGACATGCAGAGGAACTCGTTGATCGCCAGCCCAGGAAACTCGTCTCGGCCACTCTTGATGATCAGTTCGGAGGTTTTCGACGTGAACCGCTGTGAAGCTGCGCCCGACTGCTCCGGAACCAGCACCTTCGGCTGCACGCCCGAGATCCCGGCGCGCAAAATGTAACGATCCACCAGGCTGGCAAAAATATCCTCGGTACCATCCCAGGCCAGGATTTCCTCCAGCCTTTCGCCCGGGAACTGCTGTCGCCGCAGAAGCGCATCGACCTCATCCGAGCTGACGGCTACCCGCCCGATAGGCGAACTGCTGCCGGAAAGCGCCAGCAGCAACATGGGATCGACACGCACCATCTTGGCCAGGCGATTGCGCAATTGTTCCAGGACATAGCCTTCCGGCAGGTTCATCTGGAAGATCGGGTGCAGCTCCCGGTGGCGGTATTCATCAACACGCACAGGCATAAGCAGGCTGATGGACGCCCGCGCCCTGGCCTCTTCGTGGTAGCGAAACAGATAGTCCCCGTTGGAGTCGAGAACCCTCCCGCTCTCGCCCTCCGGCGTTGCCACCCGCAGCACGGCTGTCATCAGGCGAACACTCCCTGGATCTCGTCCAGCGTCGGCATGGCCGCAGGTACCAGCGCGAACTCGCAGTCCATGGCTCCCAGCGCTCGCGCGTAGGCCACCATGCCAACCGACAAATCGCCTCTCTCGATAGCGATGACCTTCTGCCGGGTGATACCCGCCAGCTCAGCCAGCCTGGCCTGCGTGAGCCCGCGATTCAGGCGGCACTGCCGGATCTTCTCGCCAAGACGTGCCGTGATAAGGGAATGATCCATGTTCTATATACGTAACAAATGGAATTGAATGTAACGTATACCTAACTCGTTGAAAGATCAAAGCGAACCAGCACCGCTCTGATCACGCACCGAGAACGGCGTCATTCAGGCGACCCAACTGCCGCCGTCAGCGTGAGCATTGGCGGCTGTCCCGACATCCCAGGGCTGCGGAACCTCAGATGAGCCACCGCCGTGACGCTAAACCCCGCGCGTTGGGCCTCGTGCCTCGGCCCAACCCACACCTCTCCCCCTCAAACCCTCGGCCAGAGCACCGGGAACAGGCGGTGCTCCATGGGTGCGCCGGCTGCCAGTTCGTCCGCCAGCCCGGGGAATTCCGGGGAGGTGTTCCAGGGCCTGGGGGCGTGGACCATGTCGTCGCCGAGAAAGCGCAGGGAGAAAGCGCGGCGTCGGCGGTTGCCGCCCCCGCCGCCGGAGCCGTGGAGGGTGAGCATGTGGAAGAACACCGCGTCGCCCGGCTCCAGCTCCCAGCCGAGGATGTTCAAGCGGGAGCGGTCGGCTTCGATATCCGGCAGGTCGGCCAGGGAGCCTTCGGGGAACCAGCGGGCCTGGTTGTCGAGGAAGGTGCGCGGCATGAGCCAGGGGCCGAGGTGGGAGCCGGCGACGAACTCCAGCGTTGAGGCGCGCGCCACCGGGTCGACGGGCATCCACATGCTGCAGTTCTGCCGGCCCTCGACGTTGTAATAGGGCTGGTCCTGGTGCCAGGGCGTGCGCTGGCGGGTGTTGGGTTCCTTGACCAGCAGGTGGTCGTGATAGAGCCGCGCGGTGCCGCCGCCCATGAGCTGCGAGGCGACCGAGCCGACGCGGCTCTCGAAGATGAAGCGGCGGTATTCGTCGAATTCCCGCCAGTTGCAGAAGTCCTCGAAGAACCAGCCCGGGTCGTCGGGACGGCTGGCGACCTTGGCACGCTCGCTGGGGTTGGCGAGGTTGCGCTCGATGCCCTGCCTGAGCAGCGCCACCTCCTGGGCCTTGAAGAGTTGGCGCACGCAGATGGCGCCGTCGCGGTGGAAGTCTTCGATCAGCGAATGGGGTAGCTCGAATTCGTAGCGGTGCCGGGTCATGGCGGTTTCCTTTGCGTGCGTGATCAGGGACGAAGGGTCGATGCCGCATCGGCCGGCTCGTCGCCAGGCCCCTTCATCAGGTAGGCGATGCCGAGGAGCATGAGCCAGAGGCCGCCGATATAGAGCGCGGTGCGGGTGTCGGGGAAGCTCGCCATCACGGCGAAGACGAACAGCATGAAGGCGATCGCCAGGTACTGCCCCCAGGGCCAGAACGGCACCGGGAAGCGCAGCGCGGCGACCTCATCCGCGTCGAGCCGACGGCGCATGGCGACCTGGGAAAGCAGGATCATCAGCCACACCCAGACCACGGCGAAGGTCACCAGGGAGGCGAACAGCAGGAACAGCTCGTTGGGCAGCAGGTAGTTGAGCAGCACGCCGACGAGCAGCGCGAGGGTCATCACCAGGACCGTCATCCAGGGCACGCCGGCAGGCGAGAGCCGGGCGAAGGACGCCGGCGCCTGGCCATTGCCGGCCATGCCGTAGAGCATGCGGCCGGTGCAGAAGATATCGCTGTTGATGGCGGAGATGGCCGCCGAGATCACCACCAGGTTGAGGAGGGTCGCGGCGGCGTCGATGCCCAGCCCGCTGAATATCTGCACGAAGGGGCTACCCTGGCTGCCGATCTTCGGCCAGGGGTAGATGGCCATCAGCACCAGCAGGGTCAGCACGTAGAACAGCAGGATGCGCAGCGGCACCGAGTTGATGGCCTTGGGGATCATGCGTTGCGGGTCCTGCGCTTCACCGGCGGTGAGGCCGATCACCTCGATGCCGCCGAAGGCGAAGATGACGATGGTGAAGGACGCCACCATGCCCTCCAGCCCATTGGGGAAGAAGCCGCCATGGGCCCAGAGGTTGGCGAAGGAGGCCACCCCGCCCGCATCGCCCAGGCGGATGCCGAACACCAGCACCGTGAGCCCGGCGAGGATCATCGCGACGATGGCCACGACCTTGAGCAGCGAGAGCCAGAACTCCAGCTCGCCGAACACCCGCACGTTGCACAGGTTGATCGCGGCGATGACGAAAACGATGCCCAGCACCCAGACCCAGCGCGGCGTATCGGGAAACCACAGGCCCATGTAGATGCCGAAGGCGGTGACGTCGGCGAGGCACACCATCAGCATCGAGAAGACGTAGGTCCAGCCGGTGAGAAAGCCGGCGAAGCGCCCCAGGTAGTGGTTGGCGTAGTGGCCGAACGAACCGGCCACCGGTGTGCGCACGGCCATCTCGCCCAGGGCGCGCATCATCAGGTACACCGCCGCGCCGGCGATCAGGTACGCCAGCAGCACCGAGGGGCCGGCGCGCTGGATGGCCGCCGCCGAGCCGTAGAACAGCCCCGTGCCGATGGCGGAGCCGAGGGCCATGAAGCGGATATGCCGGGCATTGAGCCCACGGCGCATTGTCGAGTTCTGCATTGCGTTACCCCTTTCTTGTTGTTGTTCGTGTAGCGCAGGGCTGCATGCCCCCGTTGCCGGCCCCGCCCTAGCGCCCGTACCACCCCCAGGGCTCCTCGCTGATGTATTCGGTCACCTGCTTCACCTCCAGGTAGTTGTCGAGCCCCCAGGGGCCCAGCTCGCGGCCGAGGCCGCTGAGGCGGGTGCCGCCCCAGGGGGCCTGGACGAGGGCCGGTTGCGAGCAGTTGATCCAGGCCACGCCGACCCGCAGTTGCCCGGCGACGCGGCGGGCTTGGTCCAGGTCGGTGCTCATCACGGCGGCGGCGAAGCCGTAGAGGCTGTCGTTGGCCATCGCCACGGCCTGCTCCTCGGTGCCGAAGCGCTTCACGCTCAGCACCGGCCCGAGGATTTCGTGGCGCCAGAGGGGGCTGCCGGTGTGGGGCTCGTCGAAGACGGTGGGCTCGATGAAGTAGCCGATGTGCAAGCCCGGCGGGCGGCGGCCGCCGGTGAGCAGGCGCGCGTCCTGCCGGCCCTGGGCGATGACTTCCATCACCTGGCTGTAGCGGGCCGCGCTGACCAGCGGCCCCATCTGCACGCCCGGCTCGGTGCCGGGGCCGATGCAGATATCGCGCACGGCCTCCACCAGCCGCTCCAGCAAGCGCTCGGCGATGCCCTGCTGCACCAGCAGCCGCGAGGTGGCGCTGCCGGCCTGGCCCTGGTTGCGGAAGATGCCGTACAGGGCCCACTCCACGGCGGCATCGAGATCGGCGTCGTCGAAGACGATGAGAGAGGATTTGCCGCCCAGCTCCAGGGTCGGGTTGTTGAAGTCGGCAGCGGTATCGGCCACCAGCCTGGCGCCGGTGATCAGCCTCCCGGAGAAGGCCAGCTTGTCCACCTCCGGGTGCTGCGCCAGGGCCTGCCCCGTCTCGTGGCCACGGCCGGGCACGATGTTCAGCACACCCGGCGGCAGGCCCACCGCATGGGCGGTGTGGCCCAGTTGCAAGGCGGTCAGCGGAGTCAGTTCCGAGGGCTTGAGCACGCAGGTGGCGCCCGCTGCCAGGGCCGGTGCCACCTTGCGGGCGGCCATGAGCAGGGGGAAGTTCCAGGGCACGATCAGCGCGGCCACGCCCACGGGCTCGTGGCGGATGCGGCAGCTGAAGCGTGGGTCGTCCAGCGCCAGGGGCTGCTCCTGGCGCTCGTCCAGTTCGCAGGCCAGCCCGGCGTAGTAGCGGAAGCAGGCGATGGCCTCGGCGACATCCTGCCGGGCCTCGGGCAGCGGCTTGCCATTGTCGAGCACCTCCAGCAGGGCCAGCTCATCGGCACGGCGTTCGAGGTCATCGGCCATGGCCTCGAGAAAACGTGCACGCACGGCACCCCCGGTTTGGCCCCACTCCCCCTCGAAGGCACGACGCGCGGCCTGCACCGCCAGGTCCACCTCCTCGATGCCGGCCGCCGACAACTCCTGCAGGGTCATTTCAGTGGCGGGGTTGATGCTGCTCAAACGGTTGGGACGGCTCGGGCGGACCCAGCAGCCGTCGATGTAGAGCGTTGCCTCGTTCATGGTGGTTCCTTCACTCATGGGCCTGCGTGGGCCCTGGCTATGAGCGGCGCCCGGGGCAGGCCCCTGGCGACGCGCGGTGGCGGCGACATTCAGCACCGCCCACTCCCCTCCGGCCTCGCCAGAGGGGTGCTCGGCCGAGGTGGACCGCTGGCGAGCCGGGTAGAAAGGCGACCGACGCAAAAGGGCGCGCGCCGGCCGATCGGGAAGTGTCATTCCGGTGCCACGCTCAGCAAGGCGCGACGGCGATAGCCCAGCACCGCCAGCGCCAGGCTGGCCACCAATACCGGCACCGCTAGCCAGAGGAAGAAACCCGGCAGACTGCCTGCCTGGGCGAACAGCCAGGCGCCCAGCATGGAGCCGACGATGGACCCGGCGCGCCCCGCCGAGAGTGCCCAGCTCACGCCCGTGGCCCGGGCATCCACCGGGTACAGCGTGGCGGCGACGATGCTCAGGTTGGCCAGCAGCCCGCTGAGGCCGAAGCCCGCGATGAACACCATCAGCATCAGCTCCCTGGCGCTGCCCAGCTGCGAGCCGATCATCCCCAGGGCCAGCGCCGAGAACGCCGCCTGCAACGGCAGCACCCAGCGCGGCCCGACGCGGTCCAGCACCAGCGCCATGGCGATGCTGCCGAGCACCCCGCCCATGGGAATCATCGAGGCGATATGCGCCGACTCGCTCGCTCCGTAGCCGCTGGAACGGAGGATGGTGGGCAGCCAGTTGGTCAGCAGGTAGAACACGAAGAGCCCGCAGAAGAAGGTCAGCCACAGCATCAGCGTGCGCAGCACCCGTTCCCGCTGGAACAGGACGGACACCGGCGAGCGCGGCTGCTCGGGCAGGTCGCCCACCAGGATCGCGCCGCGCCAGCTGTCCCTGCCGCCAATGGCGGTGACCAGGCGCAACAGCGCCTTGCGCTGGCGCTTGTGGCCCACCAGGAAGTACAGCGACTCCGGCAGCCAGCGCATCAGCACCGGCACCAGGACCAGCGGCGCCAGGCCGCCGAGGGCGAGCATCCCCTCCCAGCCCAGCGCCGGCATCAACCAGGCCGCCACGCTGCCACCCAGGGCAAGGCCGAGGATGAACCCCGAATAGCTCAGGGTGGCCAGCAGCATGCGCCGGCGCCGTGGGGAATACTCCGATGACAGGGTGATGCAGTTGGGCAGCACGCCGCCCAGGCCGATGCCGGTGACGAAGCGCAACACCACCAGTTGCCCCAGCCAGGTGGAGAACGCCGCCGCCAGCGTGCCCAGGGCGAACACCAGGATGCCGGCCAGCAGCACACGCTTGCGCCCGAAGCGATCGGCCAGCGGCCCGCAGCACACCGCCCCCAGCAGCATGCCGAACAGCCCTGCGCCGAAGGCCGGCGCCAGCTCGCTGCGCTCAAGCCCCCACTCGAGGATCAGCTCCGGCGCGACGTAGCCGATCACGGCGGTGTCGAAGCCATCCAGCAACACGATGAGAAAACACAGGACCAGTACCCGCACCTGCAACCAGGAGAGCGGGCTGTCGTCGATGATGTCCGCTATACGCACGATTTTCGGCATGAAGGCTTCTCCCTGAAGCGAGCCCCGAATGGGCGAAAGCGACGCTAGCAATGCAGGGAGAACGGGGGCTATGGCGTGGGCGGTAGAGAGGCGATGGCGGGGATGTAAGGCGCGATGCGGGTGGCGTTGGAAACACGGACACACACGGAAGGGGCACCTGCCAGACCGGAGGCGGAAGTCCGCACACGACAGACCCGCCGCACGCTAAGCGATGGGCCCGCCAATGCAGCGCTCGAAGATTCGCTCAAGGCCCCGGTAGTCACAGAACACAGCCTCGATATTGGCCCGCAGCCACTCGTCCGCCTCTACCGACCACCAGCTGATTTCATAGCCCGCATTGACGATGAGGTGTTCGAGAGATGCGCTGGCAGCAATCTTGGAGAGGGAGCGTTCGGCTCGGTTCAGAGCCACGTCGCTGGTCAGACCCAGGCGATTGCGCAGGACCCGGGTGGCGGGGTAGCAGTACGGGTCCTAGCCCGTACCGTACTTGTCGACCATCAGTCTTGCCTGGAGCGGTAGGCACTCAGTACGGACTCACGTGAGGGCAGCTTTCGCTCGCCGTCGGCTGGCGTGGTCTCGAACCCTTCCAGGCGCAGGCTGGCCGCGTAGTTGGACTGGCGCGCCTTGGCGTAATAAGCCCTCTTGGCTTGCAGGGACGGCGTTGGCATCGGTGAACCTCCTGTCAGCAACCGCACGATTATAGCGGATCGCCCCACGCTTCTCCGCGCCCGTTGGCGGCGTCCGCTCTCATGACAAGCCCTCTACCCTCTCCCCCGATCCGCCTCAGAAGCGCTCGTCTGCCATCGCCGGCAGCACCAGCTCGCGCACGAAGGACGCCGTCGACAGGCGCAACGATGCGTCGACCAGGGTGACCACGTCGTGCACCGGGATCAGTTGACCCTCCCCTCGTGCCGCCGCCTCATCCAGCGGAGTGGCGAGGCCGTCATCGTTATTCAGATAGCCCAGTTGCAGCACCGTCACCGCCAGCCGCTGCTCGCGGAAGCCCTCGCGCAATGCATCGGCCATCCCGTTCAGCGCGAACTTGGAGGCACCGAACGCCACCTCGGGCCGCCCGCTGCGGTGCAGGGCGGAGGTGGAGCCGGTGAGGATCAGCTGCGGCCTGGCAGAGCCGAGCAGCCGCGGCACCAGGCGCTTGAGCAACAACAGCGTGGCGGTGATGTTCACCTCCACCAACCTGGCGAGCGTCTCATCGCTGTCGTTCAGGAAGTCGTAGCCCTCGCTGAAGGCCTGCGGCTCCCAGATGCCGATGTTGCAGATCAGCACATCGAGCTCTGCCGGTGCCTGGGCCTCGATATGCGCCACGGCCACCTTCGGCTCGGCCAGGTCGGCTTCGATCCACTGGATGTCGACGCCCGCGGCGACCGCCAGCCGATCCGGCCGGCTGCGCGACACACCCACGATCCGGTCCCCCGGCTTGCCCAGCCCCTCCACCAACGCACGACCCAGGCCCCGGCTGGCGCCTATCACCATCATCTTCACAAGGTCAGCTCCAGCGCAGATTGAGCACGAGGAAGTTCAGCAACACCCAGATCACCAGCACCAGGTGTGTCAGTTGCAGGCCCTCCTGGCGTATCCAGTAGGCGAACCAGAGCCCGCCCAGCAGCATGGCGAAGAGCGAGGCCAGGGCCACGCTCAGCGCCAGGTTCAACCAGGGTCGAGCGGCCTCCAGGCCACCGCCGAACAGCAGGAGATAACACCCCGCCCACACGGCGAGAACGGCCACCGCCTGCAGCACCACGATCACCCCCAGCGCCAGGCGATGCAGCGTCGGCGAAACCAGTGCCCGGCTGAGCAAGGGGATGTCGACCACGGGCGGCTGGCGCAAGGGCGCCATCGACAGCGTCGCCCCCACCGCCCCCACCGAGCTGGCGAAACCGTGCAGGTTGTTGACCAGGGCAATGCCGAGCCACAGCGCGAATCCGAGGAAGCACGTGGCCTGGAAGATCATCAATGAAGTCTGGGTGTCCATTCCGGGTCCTTGTTGGTTGCAAAAGACGCTTGCCACGCTCTGGGTGGCGGGCAAGAACGGGCAGGACGATAGAACCTCAAGCTAAGTTAAGGTCAATAGCAGGCAAGAAGGGAAAGTGGACCTGCCCGAGGCCGACGAGCGATACAGCCAGGGAGCCCGCCGATCACTGCGCCGGAATCCGCGAGCCATCTGGCGAAGCGCCCTTCCCCACCTGCACAGCCCAGGTGGGGAACCGAAGCGAATCCCATCGACCCGGAGTTTTCCAAACATGGTATTGATGCACTCCCGTTATCAATACGGTGACTCGGATGAGCATCAACTTCGATTTGAACGACCTCCAGGCGTTTCGGGCCGTGGTGGAGAACGGCAGTTTTCGCAAGGCGGCCGAGGCGGTGAAGATCACCCAGCCGGCACTGAGCCGGCGCATCGAGAAACTCGAATCCGCCCTCAACGTGAAGCTGTTCGAGCGGACGACCCGCCGGGTGAGCCTGACGGCGATCGGGCGTGCCTTCGTTCCCGAAGTGGAGCGGGTGCTCGACGAGCTGGACAACGCGTTGATGAGCATCAGCGATATCGCCTCCAGCAGGACGGAGCGCGTCACGGTCGCCTGCGTGCCTTCGGCGGCCTATTACTTCATGCCGCAGGCGATCAGCGAGTTTCATCGGTTGTATCCACGCATCAGGATCACGGTCGTGGATGCGAGCGCCCATGAAGTGAACGGCGCCGTGGCCAGTGGCGAGGCGGATTTCGGCGTCAGCTTCAGTGGGCACTTGAGCCCGGAAGTGACGTTCGACCTGCTGCTCGAAGAGCGCTATGTGATGGCCTGCCGGCGTGATCATCCCCTGGCGGACCGGGCCTCGGTGACCTGGTCGGAGATGTATGAGCACGACTACATCGCCCTGGACAAGACATCGGGGAACCGCCTCATCATGAGCCAGGCGCTGAAGCGCCTGCACCCTGCGAAGGACAGCATCTGCGAGACCCGGCACGTCACCACGGCGATAGGCCTGGTGGAGGCCGGGCTGGGCGTGGCGGCCGTCCCCTCGATCGCCATGCCGCGTACCCCTCACCCGATTCTCAAGGCCGTACCGCTGGAGGAGCCACAGGTGCTGCGCAACGTGGGCCTGATCAAGCGGCGCGGGCGTACGCTGACGCCCGCCGCGCTCGAGCTGGAACGGCTGGTCCGGAGCATGCCGGCCAGGCTAGCGGGGGATTGAATCCAGGCCGGTGGAGCGAACGACGGGTTGTGCCGCCGACGAGGACAGGTAGGCCAGCAACGCCTTCGCCCTCTCCGGGTGCTCGGCATTGCGGGGAATACCGGCGGAGTAGCGGGTTACGGACTGCAGCGACTCCGGGATCTTGCCGACGAAGGTGACGCCCGGCACGGGCAAGAGTTCGGCGACTTGCTGGAAGCCCATCTCGTACTCACCCGAGGCGACGGTGGAGGCAACCGGAATCCGTTCGATCATGCTTGCCTTCGGCCCGACCTGCTGCTGGACGCCGAGCTTCCTGAACAACTCGTTCTGGATGTAGACCCCGCTGGCGCTATCGGAATAGGCGAGCGACCGGGCGTTCAGCAGCGTGCGCTTCAGCGCTTCCTCGGTATCGATCGCCGGCTTGGGGGCGCCCTGCTTCACGACCATGCCGATGCGCGAATCCGCCAGCTCGACCCTGGAGGCCGGGTCCACCTTGCCCTGCTTGATCAGCTCATCCAGCGCATACCCGACCATGATCACGACGTCGGCGTGCTCCCCTCGCGCCAGGCGATTGGGGATGGCCTCGCGAGCATTGCCCATGGAGGGGCCGAGAATGGTGTTCACCGTATCGCCGCTGCTCTGCGCGTACTGCGGGCTCAGCAATTTGAAGGCCGCGGTGAAGCCGCCCGAGGTCATGACGTTCAGCTCTTCCGCGCGTGCGGTCGCATGGATCGCGCACAGGCCGAGGGCGAGCGCGACGAGACGTTTTGAAAATACCTTCATCGAAATGAATCCTCAGCAAGCGGGGACGGGCGCGCGCGAGGCGCTCCGGCGGTAGAGCACGAGGGTGGAACAGAGGGCGCAGAGCGCGGCGAAGGTCACCCAGTAGCCCGGCGCGCCCTTGTCGCCACTCAGGTGGATGAGCCAGGTGGAAATCGCGGGGGTGAAGCCGCCGAACACGGCGGTGGCCAGGCTGTAGGCCAGCGAGAAGCCGGCGACACGGACCTCCACCGGCATGATTTCGGTGAGGGCCGGGATCATCGCGCCGTTGTAGAGGCCATAGATGAACGACAGCCACAGCAGGACTTCCAGCATGTGCTCGAAACTCGGCGCCTGGGCGAGGAACGACAGCGCCGGGTAGGCCGTGAAGATGGCCAGCGTGGTCATGGCGATGAGGATGGGTTTGCGCCCGAAGCGATCGCTCAGGTGCCCGCCGATGGGGAGCCAGAAGAAGTTCGAGAGGCCGACCAGCAGGGTGACGAGCAAGGCGTCGGTGGTACTGAGATTCAGCACCGTCTTGCCGAATGTGGGCGCATACACGGTGATGAGGTAGAACGCGGTCGTGGTCATCGCCACCATCAGCATGCCGCCCAGGACGATGCTCCAGTTCGCGGCCAGGGTGGCGAAGACCTGCTTCATCGTCGGGCGCTGGGTGCGGCGGGTGAACTCCTCGGTTTCCTGGAGGCTGCGACGGAGGAAGAAGATGAAGGGGATGATGATGCAGCCGATGGCGAACGGAATCCTCCAGCCCCAGTCGGCGACCATCGACGGCGCCATCAGCTGGTTGAGGCCGTACCCCAGCGCGGCGGCTACGACGATGGCCGCCTGCTGGCTGGCGGACTGCCAGCTGGTGTAGAAGCCCTTGCGCCCCGGCGTGGCCATCTCCGCCAGGTAGACCGACACACCGCCCAGCTCGGCGCCCGCCGAGAAGCCCTGGAGCAGCCGCCCGACGAGCACCAGCAGCGGAGCCCACAGGCCGATGCTCGAGTAGCCCGGCACGAGAACGATCAGCAGCGTACCGCTGGCCATGATGGAAAGCGTGACGATCAACCCCTTCCGGCGGCCGACATCATCGATGTAGGCGCCCAGGATCACGGCCCCCAGCGGGCGCATCAGGAAGCCGGCGCCGAACACGGCGAAGGTCATCATCAGCGAGGCGAACTCACTCGAGGCAGGGAAGAAGACGGCCGCTATCTGCGTGGCGTAGAAGCCGAAGAGGAAGAAGTCGAACTGTTCGAGAAAGTTGCCGGACGTGACTCGGAATACAGCGCCCGCCTTGGAACGGGCGGCAGACGAGCCTGGCTTGGGGGAGGCATGCATGAGGTGTTTCTCCAGCGGTCTTGTTTGGGCTTATTAGCGCTTTCTGCCGCCGGATTCTGATTGACACACTTTGAAACGATAAGTGCTTTGTTTGCATCCATTGATGCATGGAATTTATCAATGCGCCTGGATCGGGCCCGCCGAGGCAGGCAGGAAGATGCAGGGATGCAGCGCTCGATGGCGCGCAGGGATGGTGCTCATTGGCTCCGGCTGACAGCAGAGCGCGACTGGGCACGGCCGCGTCGCTGCGGCCGGCTGAACATCCGCGCGCCCATCAGCTCACGCACGAACAACCCGAACAGCTCCGCCTGGGTGCCGATCTCCAGCTTGTCGTAGAGGTTGCGCCGGTGAACCTTCACCGTGCCCCGGGTGATGCGCAGCTGCTGGGCGATCTCGCTGCTGGAATAGCCCTGCAACAGCAGCTGCACCACCTTGCACTCGCGCGGCGTCAGCAGCTCCCGCGCAAACAGGCTGAACACCTCGCGCACATGGTCGCTGGGCTGCAGCGCATCCACCGGCGGCTGGCCCCGCGCCTCACAGGCCAGGCGCACCACCTCCTGCACCACCGGCGCCGCGATGCCCAGGAGCTCCAGCTCCTCCTCGCTGAACACCGCCCCACCCTGCCCGCGCATCAACGACAACACCGCGCGGCAACCCGGCGCGGGCGTGGTGAAGAAGCCCAGCTCCTCGCTCAATTCCAGGCGGCGGTAGTAGAGCTGGAAATAGTGGTTGTCCCGAAAGCTCCCCGGCGCCAGCGTGCGCATGCTGTAGAGGCCATCCGGCCGCTCGAAGGTGCAGGCGAGGAAGAACGGATCGAACAGGTACGAACCGCCACGGTAGTCGTCGATGAAGGTGGCCTGCAGCTCGGCGGGCAAGGTGTGGAACAGCGGCAAGGGCGCATCGCTGCCTTCGAAGAGGAACAGCGAGACGTGATCGACCGGGGCGGTTCGCTGCAGCCAGTCGGTCAAAGCCTGCAGCTGGGGTTGGCCCGGGGGTTGGGTGAGGATGGTGATGATGTCTTGGGTCCATTCAGCGAGACGCGCGTTCATGAAATTGAGCTCCCTCTCATTTAGAAAACATGCACCTCAAAATACAAGCATAGTTGTGAAATAAACACAATCTTGCTTGCTGTGCGCTCTTGTAGATTGCGCCGCATGAAAATTACCGACCGCTTAGATCTACTCGTGCAGGCACGGAAGCCGGATATCGATGTGCGGCGGATAAAGAGGGATATTGCCGATGCATGTGGAGTCAGCTACGAAGCGGTGCGTAGGTGGTACAGCGGCAATACCGAGAACCTGCGCAATGACAACCTTATCGCCATTGCCAGGAAGTACGACACCACCATCGACTGGCTGCTGACCGGCACCGGTGCCCCGCCACGCAAAGACACCGCATCGGTGGATATCCAGTCCTGGTTAACCACTGCGCAGGCCAGATTCAGCAAACTCGAAGAGCCCATCACGGCAGACGCGATTCAAGTCGTGCTGGAAGAGTTGAAAGGGGTCGCCACTCACCCAACTAGTGGCGATCGCAAAGAGATTTCAATCTCTCACTACAACTTCAATCAATCGCCCTCCAGCGCTCCGAGACCGGCTGATTACAGCGAAACCATCAGCAGCCTGACGCTCAATGAAGCCTTTCTGCAGGAAAAAGCTGCGGCGTATTCGAGTGCGGATCAACTGGCCATTGTCGTCCTGTGGGATAACAGCATGGCCGATACCCTCAACGACCGCGACGCCGTTATCGTCGATTGCGGCGTGAGCACCTTCAATGGCGACGGCGTCTACCTGATCAACTGGGCCGACCACCTGTTCATCCGCCGCCTGCAATTAGCGGGACAAGAGCAGCTTGAACTGATTGCGGACAACCCGAGCCACAAGCCGCGCACAGTGCCGATGGCGGATGTGGAGGTGCGTGGGCGGGTGTTGGTGGGGTTTGCGATCAAGAAGTTCTGATCCGCTGCGCTCTGATATTTTGGCTCGCTTAGAGCCACATCCGACAGATTGCGCTATTCAGGCCAATCCATCTGCTGTAGTGAACATCCGGTCTTCTCTTTCGGCATATCCGCGCCAGGTGCGCGAGCAGCTCCAACCTGAAACGGAAGAGTCAGGCGATCAGAGCGCAGGCCAGTGTGCCGCGTTGGTCAACATGATCCAACTCTCCAGCAATTCACGTATGACAGCAGAGCGCCCGCAGGACGCTGGATAGGCTTCGATGGCCGCAGGCGCTGGTTTTCGGTTCATACGCCTCAACGCTCAATGGTGGGCGCGAAGCGCGCAAGCACATGCATACCCTTGGTATGCCTGGCTGCCGATCATGCCTTTAATCGCGGAAAGTGAGGGGAGCCCTCTTTCGAAGAGGAAGCCTAGGTTGCGGAAAAGGTCATGACTCTCCCCTCCATGCCCCTCAGCTCCTTAGCTCCTTAGCTCCTAGAGCTAGAAAAATCACGAAGAGCTACTCAAATCAACCGCACACAGCTTTAGGTTCCACCTGCTCAAGCGCAGCTGTCCTCTCGTCGAACGCTTTCACTTTTTCGAAGAGCAATCGGAAGACGACTCTGGCGATCTTAGATGCCAATAGCGGTGGAACGGCATTGCCAACCTGATGGAATTGCTCGGTTCGATTTCCTTGGAAGAAGTAGTTATCTGGGAAGGTTTGAATACGAGCTGCTTCACGCACAGACAGGCTGCGGCACTGTTGCGGGTCATAGTGGATGAAGTAGTGCCCGTCCTTGGAGATATGGCTGGTGATCGTCGTAGCCGGCAGATTCTCCGTCTGTACTCGGAATCGATCGCTGAATACGCCACTCTCCCAGTTCTTATGGTCGGGCGCCAAGCCCTCAAGGTTGAAACCTTTGTGTCCCTTTGGGGAAAAACCATTGAGCTTGGCGTAGGCAGCTGCAAAAACATAGCGACGCAGATCGGTCGGCATATGCCCTCGAACCTCATGGTTAAGCCAGCAATTCAGATCCTTGTCTCGGTACCACTCATCAAGAGCTTGATTGCCAGTCGCGCCATCAACGTTGCCGGGAGCTCGCGGAACCCTTCTTGCACCAGGGGTTGCCGGAGGATTGAAGTCCTTCGTGACATCGCCCAAAGCTCGCCACAGCTCCTCTTTAACATCGACCTGATCGCGCAAGTACCTCACTTGGTCTACTACGACAGAGGCCCACGCATCTTGGCTATCCTCAATCTTGGTCAAGCTGCTACGCAGCTTTGGCAAATTCCCCAGAACCTGCCCCACAGTAGCCACCGGGCTGTCCTTGCTCAGCTTTACTTGGGTCACATCATCAGGGAGGCAGTCTTCTGCGATCCCCAATAGGATGACGCGATGTCGAGCCTGAGGAATGCCGTAGTCCTCAGCTCTGATGATGAATGCCCGCGGATCAATCTTGTCGACATCGTCATCCGGGGCAAAATGTGTCCCAGTCACCAACGAATAGATGTGGTAGCGCTTACCGGCCTCACCCTCAGGGGGCGCAGACAGGTCTTTCAGTATGTTGGAGAATATCCGCTCGTTGTTGATCTTGGAGGAGAGAATGCCCTTCACGTTTTCCATCACGAAGATGGTCGGCTGCTTCTCTCGAATAATTCGCAGGTATTCCTTGTAGAGGAAGTGGCGGTGATCCTCTTCAGCCACGTAGTCGACCTTGGCCTGATTACGGGCACGCCCGACGACGGAGTAAGCCTGACAGGGCGGACCACCAATAAGAACCCACGGGCGCTCGTGCTGGAGGCCGCCAGGACGTTGATCCAGAGCATTGTCTAAAGCCGCGTTTCCCTCGACGCTACCAAGGGTGATGCACTGGGCCTCTTTGGCTGCCTTCTCCCATAGCTCTCTTGTTTCGTCCGAAGGAGTGAATTCACCGGATGCGGATGGGTCATTGCAGTACTTATAGTACTCATGGAGGCGGTCACGCCGCTCCTTCTTGAGCAGCCGATAAAAGGCCCTCAGACGAAGAGTTTGCCAGGCTTTAGGATCCTTTTCCGCAGACACGACGATGTCAAAGCGGTTGCCTTCGCCGAACGAAGTGAAACCTTCTCCCAAGCCCCCGGGGCCCGCGAAGAGGTCAACCACTTGGATAGCACGGGCAAGCTCTTCTGTTGGGTCTTTGAGCGTATCTTCGAAGAGGTTCTGCTGGTCTTGAGTCATGGACATAGTCAGTAAAGAAATCAGGTCTCGCATGATGGCGGGCATTCGTAGCCGTGACACATCGCCGGAAATGAAAGTCCGGCGTCTGTTACATCGACACGGCTTCAGGTATCGCCTGCACCAAAAGGACCTCCCTGGAAGGCCGGATCTGGTGCTTCCGCGCTATCGCGTATGCATTTTTGTGCATGGGTGCTTCTGGCATCGGCACCTCGGTTGTCGCTATGCGACTACCCCCAGTACCCGCCCGGAATTCTGGCAGAGCAAATTTGACCAGAACGTCGCCCGAGATACCAGGAACAAGAATGCCCTGCTGGCCATGGGGTGGCGAGTGCTGGAGCTGTGGGAGTGCGGGATACGCGGGCCGGAAGCAGAGATGAACTGGCTTTTGGAAACCGTGCCGGATTGTAATCAAAAATATATCTCCTGGCCCGCCTTTCCTGCCCCAGTCACTGCCTGACGGTTGAGGCTTGCCGTTGCTGGGTTCGATGGGACGGTGTCACGATATTCCCTATACGCTTACCCCGATGCGCCAACCTAAGTAATTCGGGCTGGGCTCTCCGGCCACAAGATGGCAAAGTGACACCAAAAGGAGCGGCCTGGATGTCGAACGGAACGACCCGTCCAGCGAACCAGGACCGTTGATAACTCTGGACTGCAAGTAAGGAATGCTGCCGTGACAACCCCGCAGATCGAAGCCTTCGTTCGTCAGATTCGCGACAAACTCCCTACCCACGACACGCCTGAGCAAGCCGCGCAAGCCTTGAGGCAGGACATCACCAGCATGGGAATTTCGTTCTCCGAGGAAATGGAGCAGAGCCTGACATTCGCCTTGGAGCAGGTTGTAGCTTCGCTTGAGGATGTCGAAATTCTTCGTCGCAACTCTCTCGTCAAGAAGCGTGACCCTTGGTACACGGTGAATCGCCCCGGGTTTCGTGGAGGCCCCAACTCTTGAGAAGATGAGGCCATGAGAAAGACTACGACCTACTCCCCCGAAGTCCGTGAACGTGCTGTGCGCATGGTTCTGGAACACCTGAACGACTACCCCTCCGAGTGGGCGGCCATTGAGGCCATTGCGCCGAAAATCGGCTGCGCAGCGCAAACCCTGCATGGCTGGATTCGCCGCCAGCAGACCGATGCCGGTCAGCGCCCTGGTCAGACCAGCGAAGAGCGCGAGCGCATAAAGGCCCTGGAGCGCGAGAACCGCGAGCTGCGCAAAGCCAACGAGATTCTGCGCCTGGCCAGTGCGTATTTTGCCCAGGCGGAGCTCGACCGCCGCACCAAATCCTGAGGGCATTTGTCGATCAGCATCGTGACCGTCTCGGGGTCGAGTCGATCTGCCGTGTCTTGCAGATCGCCCCGTCCGGTTACCGCAGGCACGCGGCTCAGCAGCGCAACCCGGCATTACGTTGCTGCCGTGCTCGACGCGATGACGCATTGATCCTGGAAATCCAGCGTGTATGGGACACCAACATGCAGTGTTATGGCGCGATGAAGGTCTGGAAGCAGCTCCGGCGAGAAGGCACCGAGGTGGCCAGATGCACGGTGGAGCGGTTGATGCGTCGGGCTGGATTACAGGGCATCAGGCGCGGCCAGGTCATGCGAACAACGGTGGCCGGCGACAAGTCGCTCTGTCCGCTGGATCGTGTGCAGCGCCAGTTCCATGCCGACCGTCCAAATCAGCTGTGGGTGTCGGACTTCACGTACGTGTCGACCTGGCAGGGCTGGCTGTATGTGGCCTTCGTGATTGACGTGTTTGCGCGGCGGATCGTTGGCTGGCGAGTCAGTACCAGCATGAAGACCGACTTCGTGCTGGATGCTCTGGAGCAAGCCCTGTATGCCCGCCAGCCGCATTGCACGGGTGGTCTGATCCATCACAGCGACCGTGGCAGCCAGTATGTCTCGATCCGCTACACCGAGCGGCTGGCAGAGGCCGGTATTGAACCCTCGGTTGGCAGCAAGGGCGACAGCTACGACAACGCCTTGGCTGAGACTATCAACGGGCTGTACAAGGCCGAGCTGATTTACCGCCAGTCGTGGAAGAGCCGCGAGGCTGTTGAGATGGCGACCTTGAAATGGGTGCACTGGTACAACCACCAGCGCCTGTTGAGCTCAATCGGCTATATCCCGCCTGCGGAGGCTGAGGCAAACTTCCACCAGCAACAAGCAGGTCAGGCCATGGCGGCCTGACTTAAACGAAACGGCCTCCACAAAAGCCGGGGCGATTCACGGGCCCGGCGATGAAGGATGTTCATTGGCCGGCCCTAAAAGGCTATCTGTCGAACAGCAAGGGCTGGAATAAAGATGCCATTGCATCCATTGACGAAAGCTCGTCAGAGGTAGTCTCGCTGCTCGCCAACCCCAAGAGCGAGAGCTTCCGCCATCGAGGCCTGGTCGTCGGGTATGTTCAGTCCGGTAAGACGGCAAACATGACGGCTGTGATCGCCAAGGCCGTGGATGCTGGGTACAACCTGATTGTCTTACTGGGCGGGGTGACGAACAAGCTGCGCGCTCAAACTCAGCGACGCATAGAGAACGACATCGTCAATCGCCATCGACCGCTGTGGCAGCTCTACACCACCGAGAAAGATGACGGTGATTTCACCTACCCAATGAATGGCTCGTTCACCATGCCTGTCGAGGGGCGTGCACAGCTCGTTGTGATGAAGAAGGTCACGTCGCGACTGGAGACATTCCGTAAGACGATCGTGGACGACAAGGGCAAACCGAAGACACCGCTAGCGATCCTCCGGCAGCTGAAGGTGTTGCTGATTGATGATGAATGCGACCAAGCCTCGGTCAATTCTTCAGACAACGATTACGATATGACCCGGATCAACGCCGAGATCCGCAAGATTCTCAAAGCACTGCCGTCGGTCTCATACGTGGGCTATACGGCGACTCCATTTGCCAACGTATTTATCGATCCATATCCACTGAATCAGAACGACCTAGACGATCTTTACCCAGAAGACTTCATCACCGCACTGCCCAGAACAGAAGGGTACTTCGGCGCGCGCGAGGTGTTTGGTTTCGGCCCGGACAACCCCGACAATCCAGAATCTCCTGAAGAAGCCGGCAGGAACATGATTCGCAACGTCCCGACAGAGAAGTTGGGTAAGTTGCGTCCTGCTCGCGCAGGCGATAAGGACACCTTCCATCCTCAGATGACCGACGAACTGGAGAAAGCCACCCTCTGGTTCTTGCTCAGCTGCGCGATCCGGCGTGCTCGAGGCCAACAAGACAAGCATATGACCATGCTTGTCCACACCTCCCCTTACATTATCCAGCACACCAGAATGGCCAAGCTTTTAGAAGGCTGGATCAAAGAGAACCAAGACGCACTGATCAGCAAGTCCGGTGATCTGCACAACAAAATGAATCAGCTGCTCCAAGAAGAATCGAGTCTGGTTCCATTCGAATACAAAGATGCTTACTCATTAGACGATCTGATTCCCCATCTTAGTAGCGTACTGGATGCCTTGGAGTTTGCTGTCGAGAATGGCGAGAGTCTGGAACGGCTGGACTTCACCAAAGAACCGAAGGTCTACATCGTCGTCGGCGGCACAGTTCTGGCCCGTGGCCTTACCCTAGAAGGATTGTCAGTGTCCTTCTTCCTGCGCACTTCCATGCAGTACGACACACTACTGCAGATGGGCCGCTGGTTCGGCTACAGGCAGGGCTATGAAGATCTGCCCCGTCTCTGGACTACTGCAGAATTGGCTTCGAACTTCAGAGCGCTCGCTCGCATTGAGGAGGAGATCCGCGAAGACATCAGCACTTATCAGAAGGACAATGTGACGCCGAAAGAATTCGCGGTTCGGGTCCGTGCCATCCCAGGGATGGCAATCACCGCAGCATCCAAGATGCGACACGCCTATCGCAGCAACATCAGCTTCGAAGGTCGCCACGTGCAGACCATTCGCTTCGACCATCAGAGCCACAGTAAAGTCGCGGGAAACTGGGATGCAGCCGTCGCTTTCATTAATGAAATTTCGGGCGAACGGGTGATTGAGGAGCAAAACAAGCGCAAGCGCTGGCTCGTTCGAGACGTATCCCTCAAGGAGATTCGCAAATTCCTGCTCGCATATGACATCAGCGAGCACCACATGGACTTGAAGAAGGATCTCCTGCTCGGTTATATCGACCAAGCATCAGATAGCCTTCGACAATGGAACGTCGGCATCATCACCCCGAGCGGGGAAAATATTTCTGCAAAGCCTCTGGGCGTTCTTGGCACAGTAAACGCAGCTCGTCGTTCTCAGTTGCCTGGAAACGAAAGAGGGTATGCCGACATCAAGGCTCTGATGTCGAAGAGCGACATCCTCATCGACGCCGACCCTTCCAGTGCCACCACCTCAGATGATAAAGGCTGGTCTGGATACAAAGAGCGGCGCCCGAATATCCCTCTACTGCTGCTTTATGTAATCGATGGGAAGTCGAAAAAACAATCGGATAATCGTGCCGACCTCGATGCCGTTGGCGATCTGATCGGTATCGGCATTGTCTTCCCAGGCACCCAGGATCAGGCCGGTGACTACTTCTCGGTCGAACTGGACGCCCCAGTCCCAGAGCAGGCTGGTTCGGAAGAAGAAGCACTCGCCGAGGCCCTAGCAGAGGCGCTTGATGACTAAACGTGCCATCGAACGCTGGAAGAGGCTGAACGCAACCGGTGCTGGTGACGGAGTAATCGAAGTCCCCAGCATCGACTCCGGCATAACGACAGGCTTCGGCAAGGCGCGATACGCGATCGGTCCCCAAGGGCAGCCGCGCCTTCTGATTCCTGTTGCAGTAAGTGCCTCGCTAAAAAGCCTCTCGTCCACCTCGAAGCTCCAAGTAACGACGTCGAATTTCAACGTCGCCGGAAAAAGGGCATTGTTCATCGACATCATGTCCCTAGATCGCTCTCTGGACCTAGTGTTCGCTGAGCTAGCAGAGGAAATTCTGCGACGGATTACCGAAGGCCATGCTCCCCTCAAAGCCGTGGTCGAGGCCATTGACGACTTCAGGGAGCTTCTTAGGGAACAGTCTCGTGACGAGATCCCCGACATCAAGATCCAAGGCCTAATCGGCGAACTGGAAATTCTAAGACGCCTGGCCAGCTACAACACGGCTGCCGCAGAAGTCTGGACCGGCCCCCACGAATTGCGTCATGACTTTCGACGGGACGTCCACGCACTGGAGGTGAAGACCTCCGGCCGCTCCGACGCGACCAGAGTGGCCATTCACGGCATTGATCAACTGGACCCACCTGCCGGAGGCACCCTGCACCTGGCCCACATTCGTCTGGAGCGAGTAGAGAAAGGCCCCCTTTCCGTGAGAGTCCTCTTTGACGACCTCATCAAACTCGGTGTCGATAAAGGCTCAATAAAAAAAGGGCTTGAAGCGCTGGAGTGTGCCGATCCGCACTCGCCAGAGTGGAATCGCCTCACCTTCACCCTAGAAGGAACGACGCTCTACGTTATTACGGATGGCTTTCCCCGGATTGTCAGCTCCAGCTTCGTGGCAGGGGCCATTCCAGCTGGTGTGTTCGCCTTGGAATACTGGGTTGATCTCAGCCATTCGAAATCCTTCGAGCTCTCCCCCCTTGATAGTGAGACAGCACTCAAAAGGATTGCTGGATGACACGACTGGAACTTTTCAGCGAACCGTTCGCCAAGACAGGAAACATAGCTGCAGACGGGTTCAAGCGGCTCCTAGGGAGCCCTGCCCAAGATCTGCTTCAGACCGTCCTCCGAGAGTCCATTCAGAACAGCATTGATGCTGCTCGAATGGGACACGGCCCCTCCCTGCAGATTCGCTTGAGAACGCTGACAGCCGAACAGTGCAGCGCACTCAAAGACCGGGTGCTAGGTGATCTTCCTCAAGACGATCAGACCCGTGAGGACATAGTCGCAGCAATCAACAAGCAGAACCTCAAGGTCTTGGAGATCTGCGACTTCAATTCCACGGGGCTTGGCGGTCCGACCTCGGGAGATGTGGCATCGGACGGTGAAGAGTCCCTCGACTTCGTCAACTTCCTGCGAAACGTGGGGGTCGCTCGCGATACGCATCACGGCGGCGGCACTTACGGTTACGGCAAAACCTCGCTGTACGCGATGAGCGCCTGCTCAACCATCCTAGTCGACAGCCAGACCACCTGCGAGGGTCAGCCAATACGCAGATTCATGGGCTGCCACCTGGGTTCTGCTTTCGATGGAGACGCCGGCGATGGTAGGCGCAAGCGCTTCACTGGACGGCACTGGTGGGGAGTGAGCGACGGAGAAGGCGGTATTGACCCGTTGACGGAAGAGTCAGCCGCCACCACAGCAGCATCACTGGGAATGCCAGAGCGGGACATCAACAATACCGGAACCTCGATCATGATTCTCGCACCCCATCTTGAGGAAGGTGACGAGGCACGGCCTGTCGATCATTACATTCAGGAGATCATCCTGTGGAACTTCTGGCCCAGACTCACTGCTTCTACTCCTGAAGCAAAGAAGCTCAACATTCGAGTGGAAATCGAAGGTAATGAAGTGCCATTGCCAATTCCAGAAGAGTTCCCCCCGTTTGATCGCTTTGCAGCAGCCATGGCGGCTTATCGCGAAGATCGCGATGTAGAGATCATCAGGAGTGAACGCCCCAAGAAGAATCTCGGGAAGTTAGTTATTGCGAAGGGGCTCTGCGCTGCCCGTTCTGGAGCTGCGTTGGACAAGCTTTCTGTCATACCAAAGCAGGCCAGACATATAGCGCTAATGCGCCCTGTCGAGCTGATCGTGAAGTATGTAGAGGGCAACCCCTATCCTGACTCACGGTTCGAATGGGCCGGCGTCTTTATCTGCTCGGATGAAAATGACGTGGAGTCAGCCTTCGCGCTGTCCGAACCACCAGCTCATGACGACTGGATCCCGGACAATCTGCCTGACCGCAATGCAAAAACGTATGTCCGAGTTGCACTCAAGCGCATCGAATCAATCGCAAGCACTTACGCAACCCCGGTGTTGCAACCCAACGCCAACGCGGGCGAACGCGGCCCATCCCTCGCAAGCACAGCCACCCGCCTCGGCCGCTTGCTTGACTCCGTTTCAGGGAAGGGACCAGGCAAGCCAAAACCAGCACCGCGAAGCCCATCCAGGAGAAACGAACTCTTCATCTCTCCTGCACGCTTCATTCGCTTGAAAATCGACGAGCAGGGCCAACGCTGTGCCGTGTTCGAAGCAGACCTTCAGAATGATGAAGGCAATGATTCGCTTGAGCTTTTTGCTGAACCCCATCTGATTGCCGATGGAGCTAAAGCCGACGCAGGAGATCTTCCTTCGGGCTACGAAACAAGAGTCATCGAGATGTCACTCATAGAAACAGGCAAAACAATCAATGACTCGACTCTCATAGTGGGGATACAGAGCGGCATTGTCAGAGTTTCCGTCCTCAGTCCACCAGAAGCTGCCGTTGGCGTTCGCCTGCAATTCTTGAGCAGGGATAACCAATGAGCCGGATCGCCCTCCCCTTTCTAGCACTCTCGAACGAAGTGGTGAACTTCAGCGGCTGGGTGATTGGTCCACCGAATGAGCCGCTCTCTCCTGCTTCGGACATCTTGGAAAACTGGGACTACGAACAGGACATTCAGGTAAATGCCCATATCGCGATTGATTTCCCGAGAGCTGCAGAAATGCTGGAGATCGATCCCGGAACCCTCAGGCTTGCGGTGGTGATGGCTACGGGGACCGGAGCCGGAACCCTGCCACGCCGACTCGATCGCCTTCAAACCACGATCATTGACGCGGACAACACCTCCGTGGAGGTTGACGCGGTCGTACCCGGCAGAACGCTTTCAGGGCAACTTCAGCTGAGCCTTCGAATTCTCCTAGAGTCTCCCACCGATGCCGGGAACGCACTTTCGCCGAAACAGCGAGGAGCCCGTCTCTGGCAGAGCCAGAAAAACATCCTCATCGAAGACGGTGGCGACTCAAGATTCCCCATAGAACTTGCAAGCTTCTCCGACAGCTTCAAAGGCAGGCCGGAGCAACACGCCCCTTGGCTTGTGGAATGGAATCCGACAACCCTTGATGCTGACTTCAGCGGTAACGTCAGGCTCTACATCAACTCGGACAACGAGCACATAACCGAAAGGTTCGTAGAGGGAGATCCTCTGACGCTCCAGGTCATGGTCGCCGATGTGATGACGCAGATGATCGAGGCCGCACTAGCAAGCGAAGATGAAGCAGAGCTTGCCCAGTATGAGGAAGGCTCGATTGGCTATCAGGCCAGAGTCTGGATGGAAATGGCCTTCTCCGGCCAAAGCCTCGACAGCATTCGTCAAATGCACACCTACAAGCCTGGCAAGTTCAGGGCCTCGATCTTGGCCATTGCTGACTTTGGAGAAATGGAATGACGCGAGTTTCTCTCCTGCCACGCCTGAAGGCTCACGGCATCACCACCATCCTTGAACGTCTCAAGGAAGTACCTCCCGGCGGTAAGACTGGAATAGACCTGCTCAGTGAGTATGCATCGCTGAAATCCATCGCCCCGAGCGGTGGCGCCAGAGCTGATGCAGTTGCGGTCGACGTAGCGGTAGAGCTGAGACGAATCGCCCAGAGATCCGGCTTCCCCAACACCAACTCGCAATCAGCCAGATCGCAGTTTGATCAGGAGGCAGCGATCTATCTCGCGCAGAAGAAAGAGCTAAAGTCTGGCGAAGCCCTTCGCGACGATGTCTGGGCATTCATGGCGACAGTTCTCGCACCAGACGTTGTGGCATGGCGCTTTGCAGATAACTCCCGTGAACGGGTGGCCCGCTTTGCGGGAGGTGTTCGTAACGCTTTCCAGAGACTCTGGGTAAGGGGAACAATCTTGGACCGAGGCGATGAAGCCCCTGAGCGCTGGGAGCTCGTCAAGCAGCTCACTGAAGATGCGATGGTTCAGATATTCGAGCGTGCATCAATTGGCGGCAATCCCCCGCTGGCCAACGCAGTAGCAGAGTGCTGGCTCAGAACAGCAGAAAAGGTTGGACGCGGCCCAATGGAAGACATCATGCGCTCGGCCACAAAAGTTATTAGGGTAAAAAATCAGATTATTGACCTTGCATATCTCTCGCCTGAAGAACTAAAACGAGTCATTTCCCAAATCTTTGATATTGCTACGGCGGCTTGGGAAAATAGCAAAAACTGAACGTCTATTTTTTGAATAGACTATATTGCAGATTGAAAATTGCTTAGTGGTATTTATACAACCAAGATACACCGAGCAAAAATCCATTATCAGCATGGATTACTTACATCCTACGAATATAAATCAGTGAAAATCAAGTGGCAGTTAATCATCTTATTTCAAGTCGCCCCGGACTGGAACCTGCTTCTGCCTACCTCGATCTAGTGAACACCTTTCGGGGAAGTGACGTATAGCGACCAACAGAGTTACCTCTATTCCTCACCTCGTTCGACCATTTCTCTATTTGCATCATCGTACTCAGGGCTAACTTCCCCATTACTTGGGTCAACTCTGCCCGTGCGCAACCAAAGAGAATACTTGGGGTAGTGTTCGGCAATGAGATCTAACTCATTTGTTCGGAGATTTGCTCTCTTATCATAGCGAATGGTTTTACACCGCTCTTCCTTTATGCCAGTAGCAAGGCTTACCTCGCGGTGCCCCAACTTGGACATAAAATATCTCACTCTTTCCTGCGTTGATTCCATATTGATCTAAAAATGATCGTTGAATTATTCCACAAGCCACAGTAAGTGGTATTATTCAACAAGCCCTGTGGAAATATTCCACCCAGTAAAATTGGGTAGATGCCCGCGATTATAGGGGGTTCGCATGGAAGAGTCTGGAAAAGTGAGATTCACCGTCACAAAATCACTGGAGGAGATACCCCTCCTAACCGCATCAGTACTGACGTACGGTCTACGACAGCAACAGGCGGCCGCACACACCCTCCGAGCTGGAGGGTTAACTCATGCGTAAACATTTTCCCACCGCCTTGGTTGCCTGCGAATTCTCCGGCCGGGTCCGCGACGCGTTGACTCGCATCGGCTTTTACGCTGTCAGCTGTGACCTCTTGCCCACCGAGCAACCTGGGGAGCACTTCCAAGGCGACGTCTTGGGATTACTGGACTGGGGCTGGGATCTACTGATTGCACATCCACCTTGCACCGATCTTGCCACGTCTGGTGCCCGGTACTTTGCCGCAAAGATCGCTGACGGCCGGCAGAGACGCGCCTTGGATTTCGTCCGCGCCCTGATGGCTGCCCCCATCCACTTCAAGGCCCTAGAAAATCCCAAATCGGTCATCTCTAGCCATATTCGTAAGCCGGACCAGATCATCCAGCCCTGGATGTTCGGCCATGGCGAGCGAAAGGAAACTCATCTATGGCTACAGAACCTACCGAAACTGCACCCTACAGATATCGTCGCTGGTAGAGAACCAGTGGTCCATTATATGGCGCCTGGTCCGGATCGATGGAAGAACCGCAGTCGCACCTATCAAGGAATCGCGGATGCCATGGCTGAGCAATGGGGCCGTTACGTCCTTGAGCAACTGGGTTCGTCGGTCCCGGCAACTCTGGTCGAATCGCAACGACTGCCCTTGATCCAAGAATCCAGCCATGCCTTTTAATCCGCCCACCAATAGACGATGGGACCGAGAACCCTAACGCCTTTAGCTCTCTGACCATCCGCAGAAACGAAAAAGGCCCAAGTCTTTCGACTTGGGCCTTTTTCTAAATATGGTCGGGACGGAGTGATTCGAACACTCGACCCCTTGCACCCCATACAGGTAACAACCTGTTCAATCAGATTCAACCAAATCCAATAAACAATTGCAAAGGCCTTGATTTTACTGGCCTGCAGCCATTTCATCGTCCAAAATAGCACGATGTGATTCGAAGAAAGCCGATCTCAATTGGCAACGAATTGGCAACCAGAGAATCTCAATTGGCAACCAATTGGCAACGGGGAAGCTGACCATATGGCCAAGATCACAGACCGCCAGATGACGGCCAAACCCGGTGCGAACGATAAGTGGCTTAGCGAAGTCGCCATCTGGGGGCATGGCAGCCTGGTAGCTCGCATAACACCCAGCGGTGAGCGGCTCTTTTATTTCCGCTACACAAACAGCAGCAGTGAACGCATCACCTTCCCCATAGGCACGTACAGCCGCGATGGTAGCGAGGGCACAATGACCCTGGCAGAGGCAGGACAGCGAGCCAAGGAGCTAGCAGGACTCCACAAGTCTGGGGTAAGGGATATAAAAGAGCATTTAGAGGCCGAGGAAGCTGCTCGTGTGGCAGCTCGTGATGCTAAACTTGCACGGATTGCTGCGGAGCAAGCAGCGCTGGAGGAAGCCAAATCCCGACAGGCAGCCAGGAAAACCGTCCAAAATTTGTTCGATCACTGGGCCAATGTCGACCTAATCAACCGCAAGGACGGTGGTGCAGAAGTTCGCCGGATGTTCGAAAAGGATGTCTTGCCTTATCTCGGCAAGCTTGCAGTCGAAGACGTGAAAAAAGGTCACATCACGGAAGTTACTGATGCGCTGCTTGCGCGCGGCGTTAACCGAATGGCGAAGATGATCTTCAGCCTGATGCGACAGATGTTCAGATTCGCAGTAGACCGGGACCTAATTGATCACGACCCTACTTCGAGCATTCGCAAAGCTAAGATCGGAGGTAAAGAGGTCGAGCGTGATCGCGTTTTGAGCGAGGAAGAAATCCGCACATTAGCAAAGCTCGCCCCTGAGGCAGGTCTGCTTCCATCCTCAGAGGCTGCGATTTGGATTGCTCTATCGACCTGCTGCCGCATTGGTGAACTACTAAATGCTCGATGGGAAAATGTCGACCTCGAAAAAGCAAACTGGCATATCCCTGGTGAACAAAGCAAAAACGGTAAGGCCCACAACATAACCCTCTCACCTTTCGCTATACAGCACTTTAAGAGAGTCCTAGCATTCAGCTCCGACAGTCACTGGTGTTATCCCAACACCCAAAACAGCGGACCTGTATGTTCAAAAACGGTGACAAAGCAGCTTGGTGATCGGCAACGACTGCCGGATCAGGGGATTTTACGAAACAGAAGCGCCAACGCTCAGGCCCTACTTCTTCCCGGAGGAAAGTGGACTCCGCACGACTTGAGACGGACTGGCGCAACAATCATGACTTCCCTGGGCGTCC
The DNA here is from genome assembly GCF_012767755.2 of Pseudomonas tohonis. Classification (NCBI taxonomy): domain Bacteria; kingdom Pseudomonadati; phylum Pseudomonadota; class Gammaproteobacteria; order Pseudomonadales; family Pseudomonadaceae; genus Pseudomonas; species Pseudomonas tohonis. Next base: position 2,351,623 of record NZ_AP023189.1, on the reverse strand, counting down.
TGCCAGAAGTAGCAGAGCGCTGTCTTAACCACACCGAAGAAAACAAGGTTAAACGAACCTACCAACGCCATAGCTATGCTAAGGAAATGGCAGAGGCATGGCATATTCTTGGCAAGCACCTCGACCAATTAGTCAGCAAAGCGCAGTCGAACGCCAACTGAAATTTCCAAATCAAAGCAGACAGTACTCAGTAGAAAACTATATATAAAATCAAAACTACTTGACTAGCATAAAAAGGATAAGCTCAGTGTCAAACTTTCCTAAATCTCCTACCAGCATCAGCAGAGCCTCGATGCAAACAGTACTTACACAGACCAATCTGACACTTAGAAGCATTTTAAAAAACAACTGGCCGAAAGAACTAGAACGACATATTGACAAAGAAATATACGCACTCTCTAAGAACGAAAAAATAAAATGGTCGGATATCTCAAAATGCTGGAATCACGAATACAAAGAGAGCAAGAGAAGCATTTTTAAACTAAACTTCTTCTATGCCAAACTTTACTATTTATGCGCTACCAGCGCCCATGAAAAAGGCAAGATTGATGAAGCCTGGATCTTACTTTTTCACTCAGTCCACCTAATTGGTTTTCTAGAGGGTTACAAGCACCAAAAAGAAGAAAAACAATTTAAAGAAAAGCGTGCCTCAGATGGCGGGAAAGCATTAGCATCAAAGAAATCAAAATTAAAAGAAAAGATTAGCGAAATATTGAAAGAGCCCCCAACCAGAGGCTGGGGCAGTGAATCATCCATTGTAGATCACATACTGAACAATCAAGAATTTAAAGAGTTCATTACCAGTATTAAAGCTGAAGAAACCATAAAGGACATGAAAGAATTTATTACGTCTGAAGTGGTGTTTAATCCAAAAAACCAGAAGACACTTCAAAATCTCCGCTCGAAAACCACCACCCCACATGACAAAGAAAGTTAATCATCTAAAAACCATAGCCCACGCCTGAAATATCAACAAAACAAGTTTTACCGCGTCGAAAAATAGACACATACCCAGCCGAAACCAACTCATCCAGCGCCGGATTAAGCTTATCCTTCTTCCGGACACATTTAGGACCATAAATCAAAATGTCATTCTTTTTTATTTCAAGACAACCCGCTTGCCTTTCATCCTTCAGAAACCGCAAAAGCCTTGCAGCATTCACCTCAGCTTCAGGCGCCGGCATAAATATGCGATAGAACTCATCCGAACACCAAGTGCAATAGTCAATAGCGAACCTTAACGAAGCCAGAGATATTATTTCACTTTCGCCCTCGAAAATATGCACCAGCGCAGCAACTCTTGATATGTTATCTGCCAGCTTAGAGGCTAGATCTCCCGCACCTTCGAATCGCCCGCCAACTCTAATCCCCGCTTCTATTTCATTGAACATTTTGACCCATAGGTCAGCAGCTTCGGGAGAGAAGCTAATAGTCTGGCGTGCGCGCTTACCCTTTTTCAGCACATCAAAATTTAATTCAAGCAAAGCTTTAATTCGTTCTTCAAATTTTTTTCTGTGCTCCAGAGAAACTGTAGAATAATCAAACCCACGATAACCCTGAGTAGAAATGGGCTTGCCAACTAAAAATCGCGCCCACAATCCAGATCCACGAAGAATCTCACCATTGTCACTCACAAAACTACCAAATGCGGCTGGCTGGGTCATGAACGCAACCGTCAGCCGCGCATCGTTCAGCTCATAGCTTTCGGCCGTCTTCCGATCAACAGTTATTGGATCTCCGCCCCACAACGAATTCATCTTAGGAAGATCACGGAAAGCCTTATTTTTCAGATTTGCCTCAGTCGAGATTAATCCTGCTGATGGTATATTCTGGAACATTCCAAACATTAAGGCTTCTGAGGTTGTGTCGTCGTAAATCATTTTGAAGCGTCGCGGGCGCATTGGTTTTAGCTTGGCATGCTCAATAGCTTCCTCCTCCCAAAACAATGAAGACTCTTCTTCTCGGGTAGATTTGACTATGCACCTAAAAATTTCTTTATTTTTCATCTCCCATATACTTTGCTTAACCTCCCACACCCTAAGTTCTTCGGCAAAAGCTATATCCATTTCCCGTTGAAACTCGCGAATTGGGTCCAAGAAAAAATTACCCACCGAGGTTTTTCGCTCACCAGAATCAGCAATTGTAAGCAACATTAGAGAAGTTGGGGCAATCAGCCCAGTTGGCTTTAAAACATCATAAATACCCTGACAAGCAATAGCGATTGCTGCTAGTTCCGCTTGGAAAATCAGATCCCTGGGAGCCTTCATAATAAATTCAGCTTCATCCGTGACAGACTTCAGCAACGGCAATGACGTTAGGCTTGGAAAATCAGCACCAATTTTAGGTAGTATTCGGTAAAAGTACGTCATGCCCTAGCACCATTCATGGTGATCACTTTCCTAGATTGGATCCAGAAAATAATATCCGACTCCAACCAGCCCACAGCTCCGTGGCTGCATTTACCAGATAGCTTTATTGGTAAAGGAAATGTTGAGTCATAACGGGGTGACTTAGGGTTCATCCAGTCGTATATCGTGGATCTCGATATACCCAATCGATCAACCACCTTGCGCATTCTAAGAACACTATCAGGCCTGCACTCACCATCGACCTGCGTGTTTACAGCTTTGCCTTTCACCGCATATGCCCTCCTTACAAACGTAAGACAAATGCTATGTCCCTCGTCGCAGGCAAACATCAGGACTGCTTAAATAAAGCGAACAAATTTCAAGCAACACTATTGACTTTTTAATAATCAAACTAACAGATTGATTTAAAAGATATTTTTCCAGGACACCGAATGTGCTTAAATTTATTGTAAAATAATAAAGCACGCCTATTGACTTTCCGGACTCAACAAGAAAGAAAGCTCCATTGTGTTGCGAGAATTCTCGATATCCCCGGCTATTCCGGCTATTCCGGCTGAAAATAGCCGGAATAGCCGCTTTCGCTGGACCCCTTACCAGGGCTTTGGGTTGATTTTCGTAAAGGCTATTGTTCAAACCACTTGGGGTTTAACCTTGCTTAAGGTGTCGAGCGCTGCCGCAAAGCAGAAATTCGATTCGAAAAAATCTCAGCCACACATTACTGCCATGACATCAGCACCAAGGAGGTTCGCCCCATGTCATTGCAGTGCCCCCGCTGTCACTCACCCAAAGTCGCTTCTTTCCATCACGCCATGAAAGCCGGCGCTGCTATCGGCGCGGTCGGTGGTCTCGCACGCGGCGTCAGTGCTGCTCTGGCAGGCGGCAAGGCCGGCGCAGCGCTCGGCGTAATCGCCGGTCCTGTCGGTATCACACTCGGCTCGGTATCGGGCGCCATCCTCGGTGGCCTGGCCGGAAGCGTCGGTGGCTGCGCGCTCGGCGCTCAGCTTGGCGAATCGCTCGATCGCCATGTGCTGGCTCACAACCTCTGCCTGCTCTGCGGTCACCGTTTTAACCTGCCGGCCTGATCCGAATATCGCCCTCCTATTCCTTACACATCACTGATTGCCGGTGCTGCGCTCTGCGCGGCGCTTTATGCCGGCCTGCACCCAAAGGAAATTCGTTATGGCTCATCAAATCGAACAAATGGCCTACGTTGGCGCTACTCCGTGGCACGGCCTGGGTAACAACCTGCCGCAGAAACAGCCCATCGAAGTCTGGCAACGCGAAGCCGGTATGGACTGGCAGATCCTGGAAAGCCCAGTGCATTTCAAGTCGGATGCCATCGGCCATCTGGGCGCGATCCACTCGTTCCCCGAACAGAAGGTGCTCTACCGCTCGGACACCAAGGCACCGCTGTCGGTGGTCTCGCAGCGCTACCACACCGTGCAACCCAAGGATGTCCTGGAGTTCTACCGGGACCTGACCGAGGTCTCCGGCTACGAGCTGGAAACCGCCGGCGTGCTCAAAGGCGGTCGTAAGTTCTGGGCGCTGGCGCGTACCGGACAGGGCGCCGCACTCAAGGGCAACGACCATGTGAATGGCTATTTGCTGCTGGCGACTTCCTGCGACGGCACCCTGGCCACCACTGCAACACCAACCACCATCCGCGTGGTCTGCAACAACACGCTGACCATCGCCCTGAACGGCACCAGCCGAGCGATCAAGGTGCCGCACAACACTCGCTTCGATCCAAATCTGGTGAAGAAGCAGCTCGGTATCGCCGTCTCGCAATGGGACGACTTCATGTACCGCATGCGCCATCTGGCAGAGCGCAAGGTGCAGTGGCATGAGGCAATGGGCTTCTTTATGAACGTCATGTGCGAGGTCAGCCCGACAGGCCAGCTTCCTGAACAGCTGCCCAACGAGCGCGCCCTGCGCAGGGTTCAGGAACTGTACGAAGGCCGTGGCCGGGGCAGTCAGTTGGAATCGGCCAAAGGCACCGCCTGGGGCCTGCTCAATGCCGTGACCGAGTATGTCGATCATGAGCGTCGTGCGCGGAGCACCGAATATCGGCTGGATTCTGCCTGGTTCGGCCAAGGCGCACAGATCAAGCAACGCGCCCTGGATGCAGCGCTGCAACTCGCCGCCTAACCCGTCTCCCCACCTCAACCGTATCGCCCGGTCAGCTTCGTGCTGGCTGGGCGTTTTTATGTCTGCAGGAGAAGCATGATGAAAGCGACTTCATTGAACCGCAGTACCAGCAAACCCCGTCCGGCTTTGCGTCTGATCAGCACCAAGGAATTGCCACGCGAGGACTGGCTGCAGATTCGCAAGCAAGGCATCGGCAGTTCGGATGCCGCTGCTGCGGTAGGACTCAATCCGTATAAATCGCAGCTGGAACTCTGGATGGAGAAGACAGGCCGCGATGCCGGTATGCCCAAGGCTGATCCTCTGGATGAGGAAAGCCCGATGTACTGGGGCAACGTGCTGGAGCCCATCGTGGCCTGGCACTACAGCAAGCGCACGAAGAACAAGGTACGGCGCATCAACGCTGTGCTGCAGCATCCGGACCCGGAGCTGTCGTGGATGCTGGCCAACATCGACCGTGAGATTATCGGGGCCGACGATGTGCAGATCCTTGAATGCAAGACAGCCGGCATAAACGGGGCACGCCTCTGGAAAGATGGCGTGCCGGAGTATGTGCAGCTGCAGGTGATGCACCAGCTCGCCGTCACCGGCAAGCAGGCGGCGGATGTAGCAGTACTGCTGGGTGGTCAGTCGCTGGAGATCCATCGCATCGAGCGGGATGAGCAGATGATCGCTCGCCTGATCGAGCTGGAGCGCAAGTTCTGGCACTACGTGGAAACGGATACGCCACCACCGGCTGATGGCACCGCCTCCGCTGAATCAGCCCTGCGCTGCCTCTACCCGGAGGATAACGGTCAGGTCGTCGACTTCAGCGGACATGCCGGACTGGCCGCAGCCTTTATTGAACTGAAGGCCGTTCGCCAGTCGATTGCCGATAAGGAAAAGCGCGAGGCCGAGCTTAAGCAGATGTTGCAGCAAGCCATGGGCGATGCCAGTAGAGCGGAGTTTTCCAATGGCTACGTCAGTTGGCGCAAGGCCAAGGACAGCATCGGCCTCGATGTCGCTCAACTGCTCAAGGACAAGCCCTACCTGCAGGCCAAGTACCCGCTGCTGAAACCAGGTGCACGGCGCTTCCTGGTCGGCTGAAACCCAACGTTTACATCCCTTCCCTCCCTTGGCCAGACCATGCAGTTCGCACTGCGTGGCTGGCCTTTTTTCATTTCCAGGAGACTCACCATGCTCAAAGGTCTGGCTATCACCCCGCCGGTACTCGGGCGGATTTCCATCGGCAAGGTCATCGAGAAGAACGGCAAGCGACTGCCGGAGAAGGATGACCAGTTCACCATCACCTCCCAGGTGCAGGGTAAGGACGGCTGGCTACTGCACCCGATCAATGACGAGCTACGTCAGGGCAAGGACGACAAGCTGCGCAGCATCCCGATACGCCTGCTGTTCAACGAGCCGGAGCTGAATTTCCGAGCCGACTACACGCTGTTCGACCGACAATCGGGCCGACCTGTTTGCGTCGGCAATGGCGAGACCTGCAAACGAGTCACTCAGGATGGCATGCAGTCGTTGCCTTGCCCGTCGCCGGATGCCTGCCCACTGGCGAAAGGTGGTGCCTGCAAGCCCTATGGCCGGCTGAATGTAGTCATTGGCGATGAGGATCCGCTGGGCAGCTTTGTGTTCCGCACCACCGGCTTCAACAGCATCCGCACCCTCGCCGCTCGCCTGCATTACTTCCAGGCCATCTCGGGCAACCGCCTGGCCTGCCTGCCACTGGAACTACGTCTACGTGGTAAGTCGACTCGCCAGAGCCATGGCACGCCGATCTTCTACGCCGATCTGACGGTACGTGGTGGCATGGACATGTCTGAAGCACTGGTGTCCGCCAGTGAACTCGATTCGCGGCGGCAAGCTGCCGGCTTCAATCAAGCAGCGTTGGATGAGGCTGCACGACGCGGCTTCGGCAACGGAGCCTTCGAGGACAGCGAGGAGGATGCCAGCGCCATCGTGGAAGAGTTCTACCCCGAGGGTGAAGCTCCTGCTGCAGCAACAATTTCCCAACTCAACCCCACCAAACCCAGCCTGGCTGAAAAGCTCGATGCACAGGCTGCTCGTCACACCCCACCCACAGACCAAGACCAAGGAGGCCGCCATGCACCTGCACAAGCTGAAAGCCAGTGACACGGCCGGCACCTACTTAGTCGAGTCCCCGGTGACGGAAAACGACATCCTGCTGATGGCCAGGCAACTGGCCAGCCTGCGTCTGCGCAAGGGACGTGCCCTGACGTCGCCTAAGGAGGTGTTCAGTCACCTACAGGCGCTGCTGGCTGACTATGAGCACGAGGTGTTCGCCCTGCTCATGCTCGATAGCAGGCACCGGGTGATTGCGTTCGAGGAGCTGTTCAGGGGGACTCTTGATGGAGCCAGCGTGTATCCCAGGGAGGTCGTGAAGCTCGCCCTGGAGCACAACGCCGCCGCCCTGATCCTGGTGCACAACCACCCTTCGGGTGACCCAGAACCCAGCATGGCGGATCGAAACCTCACCACGAAACTGCAGGACGCGCTCAACCTGGTCGGAGTCAGAACGCTCGATCACGTTGTGGTAGGCCAGGAGGATTGTGTGTCGTTGGCTGAGCGCGGCTACCTGTAAGGAGATGCCAATGAAACTGCTGTTACGGACTGTTGCCTCGGCATTCATGTTTGCCGGGATCTTGGCCGGTTGTCTGGCGATATTGCTGCTGGTGATTCTGATGGTGCGCTTTCCACCATTGCTGATTGCCGTGGTGTTGGCGTGCTGGATCTACCGGAAGCAGAAAGTAAGAATGAACCCTTGAACGGTGAGCCAGCGTAGGTAGTCGAAAGACTGCCTGCAATGGCTCTCACTTTTTCTTTTGCCCTGGTAGCTAACGCTTACCTGCTGCCTTGTAAGCTGCACTTCGTTCACGCTTGCCCACTGCGACCACCATCACAACCACACGATCATCTTCGACCCGATAGACCAATCGATAGCCTGCTGTTCGGAGCTTGATCTTGTAGTGCCCAGGCAGATCCCTGAGGGCATCAGCCTGAACCTTTGGTGCTTCCAGCCGCTCACGCAGTTTTTTCTTTGCCTGCTCACGCACCGTATGACCCAGCTTCTCCCATTCCTTCAGCGCCGAGGGCAGGAACTCGAGCTTATAGGTCATCCAGGTTCACCGGCACACCCTTCTCACCAGAGCGTGCATTAACGACATCGATCAGATCCAGATCGTCCAGACGCTCCAGCATCTGCTCGTACAGCTCGGCTGGCACCATGTACCCCATCACGCGGTTATGATTGAGAACGGCGACCGGCATGCCACCAGCACCAGCCATGACACCGGTGGGGTTTTTCTTCAGCTCAGAAACGCTCACGGCAACGTCAGCCAAAACACTCTGCATACCATAGCTCCTTTTTTAGGTCTTTATTTTGGTCTTAAGGTGCATAGCATAGCAAGGAATCCCCATGGGCAATCTTCCGAATGGCACGAGGCGTCCAATTTTGAACCGCCGCCATCTGGGAGCACTGATTGCCCTGAAGCCTCCCATCCAGGTGTGAGCCCATGCGGCTTGCGCGGACTGCTCCCTACCCCCGACTGGTATCGAAACTCCGCTGGCGATCCCCGTAGTGCTTGGTCGCTTTCTTACACAGGTAGCTGGCTCGGTAGAACAGTTCAGGCAACTCATCGACCTTCTCTCGACGAATTTCACGATTGATAAAGTACTCAGAGTTCGGGGGCCTGTTAACCAAGCCGTTTACCTGGGCAGCTGATAATCCAAGTGCGCTGGCCCAAGACTCTTTAATCCGCCTGAAGATGTTGATCCTTTCCGACCCGACGCGACCTAATGTGTAGTATGCATCGCGATTCAACAGGATCAGCAGGTGATAATGCTGTCGCCCTCCCTGGCCAATCTCTCTCGACCAGACGTACCGTACTTTGCAACCACGCGAGTAACCACGCTCAGCCACCCGCTCCTGATGGTACTTGATCTTACTCGTAAACGAGTCAAAGAACTTGCTTATGACCTTATTCGTGTATGCATAGTCGGGCAGTTCAATATCCTTAGGAACATAAAGATCTACTCTAAAGGCTAGGACTCTCGGATACTCAGCCAGAGCCAAGTCGATGGTATGTTTGAGAGCATAGAGGTACTCCAGAGCAAAGGGGCCTACTTTTGCTTGAATGGGAAATCCTTCAAAGGTCTCCCCGTAGTGCAAATGAAGATTGGCATTATCGGGATGACGTAGTGGGGAGTGCCGGGCAGTATAGGTATTGCTTAACATGGTTATGACTCCAATTAATTTGACTCATAACACATATGCCATTATTAATTATTTAACACCCCCTTACTATAAAATCTATCACCCTAGATAATACTAATAACTAATAATAAAAACATAATACTCCCGCCGCAAACTTAAAAAAACAAAAGACCCAGAAAACACGAAGAGAACCTAGAGCAAAACTAAGCAATTACAGCATTTTATTTCCCAATGCAATTCCGGAATTAAATCATCATAAGTTATCCATTAATTTACATTTGTAGACTTGCCAAATGACTATCGGTTGGAAACCGTCTACCCCAACTCAGCAGTGCATCAGGCTATCGACCAGCTCTCAGCCATGGGTCGTAGCTCAAAGGGTGCCAGATCGATGGATAGCTCTTGCGTGATGTCGACCGAACAAATACTGTACATGCATACAGCATTGAGTGAAGTCATCATGAGTCATGCCTTGATCCTCGGGAATATTCAGCCCTGCAACTCTTGAAAATGGTAAGCCGCTAGGTTTTTAGCATACCCAGAGTGGCACTAACCAAGCATCTGCCTCGCCTGTGTAAAATTCTTTAATGTCATCTCAGCTCTTCGCGATGCCTGAAGCCGATGCGATAATGGTTACCGATAGCTGACGTTTGCCAATAACTCAAAGGACGGGGTCTATATGGAGAAGAGATATGAGCACTCAAAAAATCTGCTGTTTAAGTATGCAAGCAGCCAATGGCGGGGTCAGACCGGACGTTCCGGCCAGGAAGGGTGGGAAGGGGCTGGGAATAGCTGAGTGATGGATCAAATTCCCTCTTTACTCATCGCCGGCCAGCTCTTAATGGCGATAGTGGCAGGTTTGCTGCTCAACCTGACGCCCTGCGTTTTGCCTGCAATTCCCATTAAGGTCCGGACCATCTTACGAGAGGCGGGCAGCCAACGATCGCACCGCGTGCTGGCGGCATTGGCGTTCACCGCAGGAACGCTCGCGTTTTTCCTGACGTTGGGCGGACTGACCGCACTTCTGCAGTGGAGCTGGGGCACTTTGTTTCAGTCTGCGGTGTTCGTTGGTGTCCTTGTTGCCTTGATGGTCGGGTTTGCGGTGGTCACCTGGCTGGATTTGCCCATCCCGATCCCGGCGTTCGCCGCCTCGGTCCATGGCCGGCGCTACTTTGAAGCATTCGTATCTGGGTTATTGAGTGCGGTTTTGGCCGCACCCTGCGCCGGTCCTTTCCTTGGTGGAGTCCTAGCCTTTGCCGTTACCCAGCCGACGCCGGTAAGTATGGGGATATTCGGCAGTATCGGGCTGGGGTTGTCGCTGCCCTACGCAGCATTGATGCTCAAACCCGATTGGCTGAGCCGGTTGCCCAAGGCGGGGCCCTGGACCCTGGTCATTAGAGAAGTGCTCGCGTTGGTCTTGCTGGCCGCAGCCGTCTTTTTCAGCGCGAGCCTGGTGCCCAAAGCGGTTTATACCTGGCTATGGTGGTCTTGGCTGGCCCTGGTGCTGGCCTGGGGTGCCCGCCGTTTCGTCCAGGGTAATGGTACCGTGCGTGTGATCACCACAACGGCGGCAGGCCTTGCCCTTGCGATGACTGTGGAATTCGCATCCCCGCTGGGCAACAGCGAAGACGAACTCGTCTGGCAACCCTACTCCGCAAAACTACTGACGGAGACAAAAGCCCAGGGCACACCCTATTTGCTGGAGTTCACCGCCGACTGGTGCATCAACTGCAAGATACTTGAGCGCACGGTCTACCAGGAGGCCGCTGTGGCCGAAGCCGTGCGGCGCACCAAGATGGTGCCCATACAAGTTGACGTGACAGCGAGCAACCCAGAAAAAGATGCGCTATTAACTGCGACCGGCGGGCAGGCCTTACCCTTCGCAGTGGTTGTTGACCGTGACGACACCGTTATCGCCCGTTTCACGGGGCTTTTTGACACCGACAGCTTGGTCGAAGCTATCAATCGCACCGGAAACCCACAACCTTAGATACTGGAGACCCAATCATGGTGATTCGACAAAAAGGATTGCTAGCTGGAGTAGTGGTTTTTGCGATCGCGATCGCTGCGTTCATGTTGATCGACACCAACGGAAACAACCTCGACGCTGCCCAGACTGAACGTGCCGGTCTTGAAGTCCCGGTGCCGACCCGAGCAGGGTTGGCAAATTCCGCTGATAAGGTCCGCCTCACTGTTGCGGGAGGCGCCGCAGCAATGGCGGGAAAGACGGGTGATTTCGTTTTAACACTGAACATTCAACCGGGCTGGCATGTGAATGCAAATCCGGCCTCCATGGAATTCCTGATTCCCACCGTCGTCAGCTCTTCAGTCAACGGCCAGGCGCTTATAATCCCGACGCAGTACCCGCGCGGCCGGGTCAGTGACATTGTGCTGAGTGACACCGCCCTAGAGGTGTATGACGACGGTGCAAGTATTCGGCTGCGGCCCGACGAAAAACAGACCGCCGTGCTGGAAAAGGCAGGCAGGCTCGAAATGATTGTACGGGTGCAGGCCTGCAGTGACGAGGGCATTTGTCTGGCACCGACTGACCTGCCCGTTGCGCTGAATCTGGACGATACCAAGCGACAATAAGTCAGAACGGCCCTCGGAAATGACTCAATTGGGGAATGACTGTGAACAGCTTATTCTGAGTATTCCCCGATTGCCGTGGTTGCGCTGGGCAGCTCAACGCCATGCCCCACCGTTCATATCTTGAGATGGGCGAGACTCGCTTCGTTAAACACCAAACTTACATTGTGATTCGCGCATTCCGCATGACGAAGTGGCTTCGGGGCAGTGCCGGCAATCGGTCCCAGGTGATTGATAGATCCTGTTCGGGAACCTCATATTGGAGCGAGCGAGCCAGGAAGCGAACAGCAACGCTCATCAATGCGACGGCGACGCCTTCACCTGGACAGCGATGGTTAACATGCGGGTCGCCTGGTCCTTGTGGGATGAAGCAGTATGGCGACGGAGAGTTGGATCGAAAGCGCTCAGGCTTGAAACGATCTGCCTCCTCCCAGAGCTGGGAATCGTGATTGGTTCCGTATAAGTCCAGCAGGACTAAGGTGCCCCTGCCAAAGGCAAATCCTTCCCATAGAAAATCTTCTTTCACGCGAGCGCTGATCGCTGGGAAGAAGGGGTAGAAACGCCGCACTTCCTGCACAAAGCAACCTATATCTCTTTCATCTCCCGACTGCAGGTTTCTCAGACAGAACGGGTGCTTGTGCAGCGCTAGCGCTGCAAAGGTTATGAATACAGAGACGGCTACCGTCGGCCGCAGCAGATTTAGTAGTTCCACTGATGCGGTATGTAGATCCAACGGCTGTCCGTGCTGGTCCTTGTAATGGGCGATGCGTTCGAGAGGCGATTGCTCGGGTGTAGGGGGAGCGGCGCGAGTGGACTCGACAAGTTCTGCCGCCCATTGCTCCAATCGGCGACGTGCCTTCCGTGCCTGCCAGTGCTGCAGACCGATCGCGCCGGCGTGCTCATCATAGAGAGCTGCAAGATCTTGAGTCCATTGTTGAACATCTCTTTCAGCGATTGGAGCACCGGCCCAGTCGCATACGGTGCGGCATAGAATTTCGCGAGCAATCTCGTAGAGGACGATTGACTCACCGGGACGCCAAGTTCGCGCATACTCCCTCCAACGAACCTCGCTCAACTCTGCTAGTTCCTGCACGTTCGCGGGTGTGAGCACTCCCATGAAGAGGGCCTTTCGGTGACGATGCGCATCACCGTCCAAACCTTGGACACCGTCTTGTCCGAATAAGGTTTTTTGCAGTCGCTTGGGCGCAGCGTTCTGGCGAACGAATCGGTCAGGGTCGCAAATCAAGCGAGCAGCTTCGGCACCTGTTAGGCACAGAGTTTTCTGTAACATCAAGCGAGTTTGAAACACCGGCGATTGATGAAACTGACTGCGCGCAAAGATAAATCGGTAGGGATCTCGCAAGAAGGCCCAAGTACTGTCCAATCCGGTGTCACGCGGTATGTTTGGCATCGCTTGTACTCCCGTTGAGACTCCACCCGTTCTAGCTACGTATTGCGGCTTTCATCCTGTTCTAAAGAATTGTGACCGGCCGGGTAAGCAGATGTTGGACGAAGAGGATCAATAAATTGCCCGAAATAATTTCTGGGGTAGTCCTTTTCATGCAGCCCAACCTCAGCTTTGCCCAGCTTCCCGGCACTGTCATAGAAGGTTCCGAATAGCCGATCCCACACGGTTGAAAACTCACCGAAGTTGACCTGGGCGTCTTCGAAGTCGCGCTTATGGTGCCAACGATGGACCTCAGCAACCCCTAGCACATGCCGCAGCCAACCCACGCTGTAGTCCAGGTTCGAATGCTGAAAGGCCAGATGGACGGTTAGGATCCCAAACCACGTTGCGACTACGGCAGACGGAGCTCCAGATATGAGCAAAACCACCAGCCCCGGCCCGGCCATCAACGCCGCATGCAGAGGATGTCGACGTTCTCCGTTCATCCAGTAGAGCCGCTCAGCGCTGTGATGGATCATGTGAAAGCGCCACAGCCAATGCACCCGGTGGCTGATGCGGTGCATCACATACAGGCTCAAGTCGAGCACGGCGGCGACTAGTAGCAATTGCAGCCACAATGGGCTCTCGATCGGAAAGAGCCGAACCGAAGCCGGTACCGCATCGCCTAACTTAGCCAGAAATTCTGCAGTAAATTGAATGACAGACAGGTTCACCAGCATGTGCAGCAGATCCGTCAGGGTGTCCTGATGATCTTCCAGCCAGGCTCGCCGAAAAGGCTGGATGCGCTCCAAGCCAGCAATGAGTAGCAGCCCCGCCGCGGCGACTATGGGTGTGGTGGGCCAATACGGTATACCTGCATACAGCGCCCAAATCATGAAGGAGGCACAGCCGCCAAACACAAGTGGATAGCTCAGCCACCGTATGGCGAATCGCAAGGGAATAGACATCGCTCAGCTCCTGAGTAGGGAGCCATGACTGTATGTGGGAAGGTCCGCTTTCGGCTTGAACGAAAGAGCTACGACCCCTGAAGATCGACTTCAGCCAGGGCGGAGGAAGGATCGATGCCCAGCAGTGCCCGGAATGTCCGGGAGAAATGTGCCGAGTCAGAAAAGCCCGCCTCATGGGCCGCTTCAGTGAGTAGACCCCCTTTGGCTAGGTGCTGTAGGGCTTGTGTGAGACGTAACCATTTCGCATAGCTGCGCAGCGGCAAGCCTGTCTGTTCCACGAACCAATGGGAAAACCGTGTAGGGGATAAATGCACCAACGCGGCCATTTCTTCGCGCCTCATTTGGCCTCTATGCAGCGCTTCAATCACCTTTGTCAAGCGAGGATCTGGAATCGGTGGATCGGGTAGCCGCAGTGCCTGGCGCACCCCCGTCCTAACCTGGAGAGCGGTATGTCCTGTCTCGCGCAGCATATCGATAATCGCTACTACGTCCGCCGGGGCGATCACGACTACCCTTGCTTCTTCGGTACCCCGCATAGTTGGGGCTTCATCGGATAGTGCATCCAGATAGATCGACAGCACTCGACCAGCACTGATCCGGTGTTTCAGGCCCGCGGCGATGAAGATGGCAGCCCCTGTTTGAATGCCCAACGGGGTTTCAACCGATACAGGTGAATCGAGGCCCACTGAAATCTGATGCGCCTGATGGTGGTGCCACTCCTGGTGGCCGGCACGGCCATGAAAGATGCCGATGCCGGGCCCTATCCAGGCCTGGCCTGCCCAGCGTACGGTATCCGTTGAGAGCGAGCCTTTCATTCGTTGACTCGGCCGGCTTCCGCATTTGGGCTTAGTAAACTGCTCAGGATCAACATGGCGGCGCCACCGACGATAGCAATATCCGCCAGGTTAAACGCAGGCCAATGCCAGGACAGCCAGTAAAAATCCAGGTAGTCGATTACATGGCCTCGAAATGCGCGATCAATCAGATTCCCAACTGCCCCGCCCAAGATAAGGCTATAGCCTAGGGCTTCGCTTTTGGCTCTGCGTTTACGCAATATCAGAGCCAGCACGATCGAAACGACCAAAGCTATGACAATGAAGAAGTAACGCTGCCAACCACCCGCGTCAGCCAGGAAGCTGAACGCTGCACCGGTATTCCAGAAGTGAACCAGGTTGAAGAACGGGGTGAGAGGAATCACGGTGCCGACCGGGAGCGAACCCGCAATTGCGCTTTTCAACGCTAGGTCGGCCGAGGCAATGGCTAGCGATAGCATCCACCAGAACCCAGGAGCAACAAGAGGTGATCTAGGAGACGACCTCATTGCATTTCTCCTTGAAGAAGTCGCTGCAGCTCCGGTGAAATAGGCATCGGCGCAAAAGCACTGACCCTGGCGCGCCCGCTGTTTCCGAGCGGCACCCAGATCTTCGAGAACAGCAGGGCCGCCATGATTCGCGGTACTTGGCTGAGCACCTTTCGTAAGTCGCGCAACTGCCAGCCGGCCCTCAGCATCAGCCAATGGCTCTGAGCATGAAGAATAGGCATTCGCTGGCTCAATATGTGGGCTCGCTCCAGCCAGGAGAAAGCCTCGGTTGGCGCCTCTTCATTAAGTGCTTTCCTAGCCTGGAAGAAGGCCTCATCAATGGCAATGCTGAGAGCGGTATTCATCTGGATCTCACTTACGCAGTAGATGCCCGAGTGAACACCCTATAGCTGCTATAGGGTCAAGCGCTATGGGCGATTCAAGACGACGCAAAAATGACTTTATGCCGGATTACGAAAGAGGTTTGTCGCCCCCCAGCAGGCCCGAAAGTATCCCGCAGTCCAGACTTTGTCGTTCGTTATCGCAGCAACCTCGCAACGTCACCAGCTGGTTTTCGAGAGCATGTAAGGATGCGATCTGAGCCCTTACCTGTGCGATATGTCTATCAAGGAGCTCATTGACCGCAACGCAGGGTTGCTGCGGCTGTTCCTGATAGCTCTGCAAAACACCAATTTCTTCCAGTGACATGCCAAAAGAGCGGCATCGGCGAATGAACAGCAGTTTGTCCGCATGGCCTGCTTTATAGGTTCGATAGCCATTGTCCTCGCGTTCGGGCGGTGGAAGCAGTCCCTGACGTTCATAAAAACGAATCGTCTGAGTGTCCACTCCTGTCTGCTGTGCAAGTTGACCGATGCGCATGGTCTGTCCCTTGGTAAAAAAGCCAGTATATCCAGGCTTGACCCTATAGCCACTACATGGTTTTTAATCGGTAGAATCAAGTCCTATAGGAGAGGCGAGTCATGACTTCTTGTGATAAATCCTGTGGCTGTGGCCCTGAGCCGGCAACCACTGAAGCGGCAACCGCGCCTTCGAATGAAGGGACTTGGGTCAGCAGTTTTTCTGTGCCGAAGATGGATTGCCCTTCAGAAGAGCGCATGATTCGGCTCGCGCTCAATGGCTTTCCTGA
The DNA here is from genome assembly GCF_012767755.2 of Pseudomonas tohonis. Classification (NCBI taxonomy): domain Bacteria; kingdom Pseudomonadati; phylum Pseudomonadota; class Gammaproteobacteria; order Pseudomonadales; family Pseudomonadaceae; genus Pseudomonas; species Pseudomonas tohonis. Next base: position 2,335,490 of record NZ_AP023189.1, on the reverse strand, counting down.
GCTCAATTCGTTGTCCTTTGATCTGAGCAGCAGACAGGTACGCGCTTTCCATGACGGTCCGGTTGACCAGATCGCGACCAAGCTGGAATCACTTGGTTTAGGGGCAACATTGCTCGGTACTCAACCGGCCAGCCAGGAAGCAGCTTCGGCCAATAGCGCCAGTGAAGAGCTGACTGCTTCCAAGGAGGCCGGCACGCTCAAAATCTTGCTCGGTATCAATGCTGCGATGTTTGTCATCGAGCTGGGCGCAGGCTTGATCGCTCAGTCGACGGGCCTGATCGCCGACTCGCTGGACATGTTTGCTGATGCAGCCGTCTATGGCCTGGCTCTCTTTGCGGTCGGTCGAGCTGCGCGGTTGCAGGTTCGCGCTGCGCACCTGGCGGGTATCTTCCAGATCGTGTTGGCTCTGGGGGTACTCGTGGAGGTGGTTAGACGCTTCATGTATGGCAGCGAACCTGAGTCGATGCTGATGATGGGGATTGGCTTAGTTGCACTCGTCGCGAACGTCAGCTGTCTGTTGATGATCTATGGCCATCGCGAAGGCGGTGCACACATGAAAGCGAGTTGGATTTTTTCGGCCAACGATGTGCTTGCGAATATTGGTGTTATCGCTGCAGGAGCTCTGGTGGCGTGGACAGGCTCTCCCTATCCAGATTTGGTGATTGGTACGGTCGTTGGCCTCATCGTACTGAATGGTGCGCGCCGAATCCTGGCATTGAAAGCCTGATTATCTGGATCGACAGCTACCCCGTGTTCCCGAACGTAGCGAGTGCCGATTGCCCGAGTAAGAGCCTAGACCGTGATGAAATTAAACGGGAGGGAGAACCCTGTTGCATCGCACACGAGCTGTTCTCTGGCCGGTACAGCTCGGGGCCGTATTGATTGCCATTGATCTCAAAGCTCAGCCTTTTGACTCGGGCTTTCTTAGTGGAGGCAGATAGAAGATGGGTCTCTGCGGCGGAGCTATCAGGATATCTGTAGACTTGATGCTCGTGCCCTTGCGGCGCTTTGTTTTACTGAATCGCCCCGGGTTTCGTGGAGGCCTCAACTCTTGAGAAGATGAGGCTATGAGAAAGACTACGACCTACTCCCCCGAAGTCCGTGAACGTGCTGTGCGCATGGTTCTGGAGCACCTGAACGACTACCCCTCCGAGTGGGCGGCCATTGAGGCCATCGCCCCGAAGATTGGTTGTGCAGCGCAAACCCTGCATGGCTGGATTCGTCGCCACCAGACTGATGCCGGTCAGCGTCCTGGGCCGACCACCGAAGAGCGCGAACGCATCAAAGCCCTGGAGCGTGAGAACCGTGAGTTGCGCAAAGCCAACGAGATTCTGCGCCTGGCCAGTGCGTATTTTGCCCAGGCGGAGCTCGACCGCCGCACCAAGTCCTGAGGGCATTTGTCGATCAGCATCGTGACCGTCTCGGGGTCGAGTCGATCTGCCGTGTCTTGCAGATCGCCCCGTCCGGTTACCGCCGGCACGCGGCGCAGCAGCGCAACCCGGAACTGCGCTGTTGCCGTGCTCGGCGCGATGACGCGTTGATCTTGGAAATCCAGCGGGTGTGGAACACCAACATGCAGTGCTATGGCGCGGTGAAGGTCTGGAAGCAGCTCCGGCGAGAAGGCATCGAGACGGCCAGATGTACGGTGGAACGGTTGATGCGTCGGGCTGGATTGCAGGGCATTAGGCGCGGCCAGGTCGTGCGGACAACGGTGGCCGGCGACAAGTCGCTCTGCCCGCTGGATCGCGTACAGCGCCAGTTCCATGCCGATCGCCCGAACCAGTTGTGGGTGTCGGACTTCACGTACGTGTCGACCTGGCAGGGCTGGCTGTATGTGGCCTTCGTGATTGACGTATTTGCGCGACGGATCGTCGGCTGGCGAGTCAGTACCAGCATGAAGACCGACTTCGTGCTGGATGCCCTGGAGCAGGCCCTATACGCCCGCCAACCGCATCGCACTGGCGGCCTGATCCATCACAGCGACCGTGGCAGTCAGTACGTCTCGATCTGCTATACCGAGCGACTGGCAGAGGCCGGTATTGAGCCCTCGGTCGGTAGCAAGGGCGACAGCTACGACAACGCCTTGGCTGAGACCATCAACGGACTGTACAAGGCCGAGCTGATTTACCGTCAGTCGTGGAAGAGCCGCGAAGCTGTTGAGATGGCGACCTTGGAATGGGTGCACTGGTACAACCACCAGGGCCTGTTGAGCTCAATCGGCTATATCCCGCCTGCGGAGGCTGAGGCAAACTTCCACCAGCAACAAGCAGGTCAGGCCATGGCGGCCTGACTTTAACGAAACGGCCTCCACGAAACCCGGGGCGATTCACCACTCGCTGGTCTCAGTTGATGGTGGCCAAGGCTCGCTAGAGCCTGATGCACAACGCCCTCTGGTTAGTCGAACAGAGTCATTCAGATCCTTTCCCGCGCTTCAATCCTCGCCGCTACAAAATCAGCTCCCCCTTTGAGATTAGACACTCTATTTGATCCAAATCAACGAAGTGCTGTTATCGTCAAAAGGAGCATTCATGGCTCGGGGGCAATCTGCTATCGTCGGCCTATTGCCCCGCCTGGTGAATTGCTGTGCGTCGGATTGGATTGATCCTGCTAATGATTGCTAGCCTCGTGCTGCCGACCTTCGGCGGTGTGGCTTTCAGCATGCCGGCACAACCTTGCCCGATGCAGAGCGCCGATCATCAGGGCCATGCAATGGCCGATGCTCCGTGCTGCGAGCAAATGGACAAGTCTGATGGGGTGGCCAAGAAGTCCCCTTGCAAACCCGGCCAGGAATGCAAGACCGGAGGACTTCTCCAGACCACCGTGATCAAGAGCATATCCCCTCTCCCCTCACGCCCCGAGATATTGCTGACCCAGTCGGTGATTAAGCGAGAGCCCGCAGGACTCTGGCGCCCTCCTCGTTTCGTCTAATGCAGTGATCATCCCGCGCCTTACAGTCAGGCGCATCGTCGCGGTCACGTTTCGTAGTCGCGACTTCGATCAATCGCATTGGAGGCGAAAGCATGTCCGCTTTCCTTTTTCCACGCCGTGGCTTTCTCGGTGTGTTGGCTGCCGCATTCTGGGCAGCTCCCTGGCTTGCCGCGCAGGCGCAGCCCCTAACTTTCGAACGAGCCCAAGCTCTGGCCGAGCAGAGTGCCCCTGAGAACCTCGCGCGCCAGGCGCAGGTGGCATCGGCACAGCAGGCTGTCGAGCCCGCAGACGCCCTGCCCGATCCCAAGCTGATTCTAGGCATCGACAACCTGCCGATCGAAGGCCCTGACCGTTACACGCTTAATCGTGACTCCATGACCATGCGCCGCATTGGGTTCATGCAGGAAGTCCCCAACAGTGACAAGCGTCAGGCTCGGCGCCAGTTGGCCGAGGCTTCAGTAGGCCGAGCCGAGGCCGAGCAGCGTGCCATGCAGTTGGAGATCAAGCGCCAGACGGCAGTGAGCTGGCTGGATGTGTACTACGCCGAACGCAGTGTTGGCCTCTTCGATCAACTGGACCGTCAGATCGAGATGCTCCGCTCGACCGTGCAATCGCTGATTGCCGGCGGTAGTGCTCAGCCTGGCGAGCTGTTGCAGGCCGACCAGGAAGCTTTGGCGTTACAAGATCGGCGAGATGAACTGAATCGCGATGTGGCAGTAGCTCGTGCCAAGCTGCGCCGCTGGATAGGCAACGAGGCTGACCAGCCTTTGCAAGGAGGTGTTCCCAGTCTGAACCTGGTGGCACCGCACCTGCAGCAACGCATTGCCTCACACCCTGAGTTGCGCGCTGCCTCCGCCCGAGTCGGCGAGGCTAGCGCCGAGCTGAACGAGGCCATCGCCGAGAAGACCCCCGACTGGGGTGTTGAGTTTGCCTACAACAATCGCGACAACCAGTTCGGCGATATGGTGATGGTGCAATTTACCTTCGACCTGCCGTTGTTCGTAGGCACACGTCAGGGGCCCAAGATCAACGCCAGACAACAAAGCGTGTCGCAGATGGAAGCCGAGCAGGAAGCATTACTGCGCGCCCATCAGGCTGAGCTGGAAGGCGGTATTGCCGAGCTTGAGCAACTGCGCAGGACCTTGTCACGCACCGAAAAAACCTTGATCCCGCTTGCAAGCAAACGTGCCGATCTCGAACTGGCCGCCTACCAAGCCGGTAACAGCCAGCTCACATCCGTTATTACTGCCCAGCGCGACCTGATTGATGCGCAACTGCGGCAGATTGAACAACAGCGCAAGTTGAGCCAGCTCTCCGCAAGCCTGTACTACGCCTATGTGGAGGGCCTGAAATGAAGATATCGACATTTGGTTTTGCGGTCGCCGTGCTGACCGTGGGCATTGGCGCGGCGGGCGGTGGCTACTGGCTGGCCCAGCGGCAAGCCAAACACGAGCTACTGCCTAGCTCCGCACCGACGGACGAGCGCAAGGTGCTCTATTGGTACGACCCGATGCAGCCTGAGCAGCGCTTCGATAAACCGGGCAAGTCACCTTTCATGGATATGGAGCTTGTCCCTAAATACGCAGGATCCGAGCAAGATCCGTCTGTCCTGAGCGTCCCCGCTCAAGCCGTGCAGAACCTCGGAATGCGGACCTCGACGGTGATCCGCGGTGTACTGCCCTCGGATATCGAGGTGGTCGGCTCCCTGGCCTATAACCAGCGAGAGGTAGCGAACCTCCAGGCCCGCGCTGGCGGATTCGTCGAGCGGGTTTACGGGCGTGCCCCTGGCGATGTACTGCCAGCTGGAACACCCCTGGTCGACCTGCTGATTCCCGAGTGGTCCGCCGCGCAGTTGGAGTTCCTCGCGGTACTGCGTACCGGTGACGCCCGCTTGATCACTGCGGCCCAAGAGCGCCTCCGCCTGCTCGGCATGCCACAAGCGTTGATAGAGCAGGTTCGCCGCAGCGGCAAACCGCGGGCAGTGCAAACCCTCACCACACCTATCAGCGGCGAGCTCCAAGCCTTGCAGGTACGCGCCGGGATGACCGTTGAAGCCGGGCAGGATCTGGCGTTGATCAACGGGCTGTCCAGTGTCTGGCTCGATGCGGCGATACCCGAGGCCATGGCCGGAAGTATCCAGGTCGGGGACGAGATCCGCGCCAACCTGACGGCCTTTCCTGATCGACCGCTGCTGGGCCGCGTCATAGCCTTGCTGCCGAGTGCCGATCCGCAAACGCGCACGCTCACGGTACGCAGCGAGCTACCCAACCCTGCCGGTAAGTTGCGCCCCGGCATGTTCGCCGCCGTACGCCTGAACAGTGCCGTCGAACAATCCACGCTTCTTGTGCCGAGTGAAGCCGTGATTCGCACCGGGAAGCGTGCATTGGTGATGCTGGCCGAAGGCGACGGACGCTACCGTCCCCAGGAAATCACCTTGGGCCGCGAGGCCGATGGGCGTCTGGAGGTGTTTTCCGGTCTTGAGGAAGGTCAGGCGGTCGTTACCTCCGGCCAGTTCCTCATCGATTCGGAAGCCAGCCTGCAGGGCATCCTGGCCGGCAATGCAGAACAGGACAGCACGGAGGGGCTGCATGTGTCTCACGGCGTTATTCGCGCACTGGACGGGAAACAAGTCACCCTGGAGCATGGCCCCTTCGAGAGCCTGAATATGCCAGGTATGACCATGGCTTTTCCTCTGGTCAGCTCCGAAGTAGCTGTGGGACTTAAGCCAGGAGATCACGTACGCATCGCCGCACGTCAGACAAACTCCGGCCTGCTGATCGAGCAGCTCCGCAAGGAAGGAGACCAGCCATGATCGCGCGCCTGATCCATTGGTCGATCGGTAACCGCTTCCTGGTACTGCTGGCCACCCTGTTCATCACCGCCCTGGGCCTCTGGTCGCTGCGCAACACGCCGTTGGATGCACTGCCGGACCTATCTGACACCCAGGTCATCATCAGAACCAGCTTTCCCGGACAGGCACCGCAGATCGTCGAGAACCAGGTGACCTACCCACTGGCCACAACCATGCTCTCGGTACCGGGGGCGAAGACGGTGCGCGGCTACTCGTTCTTCGGCGACTCCTTCGTCTACGTGCTGTTCGAGGACGACACCGACCTCTACTGGGCGCGCTCGCGGGTGCTGGAGTACCTCAACCAGGCGCAGGAACGCCTGCCCGAGGGTGTTACCACCACCCTTGGGCCGGATGCCACCGGCGTGGGCTGGATCTACCAGTACGCCTTGGTCGACCGCAGCGGCCAGCATGATCTTGCCCAGCTGCGGGCACTGCAGGACTGGTTCCTCAAGTACGAACTCAAGAGCCTGCCCAACGTAGCCGAAGTGGCCACCCTCGGCGGCATGGTCAAGCAATACCAAGTGCTGCTCGATCCGCAGAAGCTGGTGGCTTATGGGGTAACTCAGCAGGAGGTCGAAGCGGCGCTGAAGAGCGCCAATCAGGAAACCGGCGGCGCCATCCTGGAGCTGGCAGAGCGCGAGTACATGGTGCGGGCTTCAGGCTATCTAGAGAGCCTGGCGGATTTCCGCAATGTGCCGCTGCGGGCTTCGGCCAGCGGAGTTCCGGTGCTGCTGGGTCAGGTGGCCACCATTCAGCTGGGGCCAGAGATGCGTCGTGGCATTGCCGAGCTGGATGGCCAGGGTGAAGTGGTAGGCGGCGTGGTCATCTTGCGCTCCGGAAAGAATGCCCGCGATACCATCGCCGCGGTGAAGACCAAGCTGGACAGCCTGAAGGGCAGCTTGCCGGCCGGCGTCGAGGTGGTCACCACCTATGACCGTTCGCAATTGATCGACCGCGCCATCGATAACCTCAGCTACAAGCTGCTGGAAGAGTTCGCGGTGGTTGCCCTGGTTTGCCTGATCTTCCTCTGGCACCTGCGCTCGTCGCTGGTCGCGATCATCACCCTGCCCCTGGGCATCCTGATGGCCTTCATCGTCATGCGCTACCAGGGCGTCAATGCCAACATCATGTCGCTCGGCGGGATCGCAATCGCCATCGGCGCCATGGTCGATGCCGCCGTGGTGATGATCGAGAACGCGCACAAGCACATCGAGGCCTGGAAGGCTCGACACCCCGGTGAACCGCTTCAGGGCGAGGCGCACTGGCGGGTGATCGGCGAAGCTGCGGCCGAGGTCGGGCCGGCGCTGTTCTTCAGCCTTTTGATCATCACCCTGTCTTTCCTCCCGGTCTTCACCCTGGAGGCCCAGGAGGGTCGCCTGTTTGGCCCGCTGGCATTCACCAAGACCTATGCCATGGCTGCCGCTGCTGGCCTCTCGATCACCTTGGTACCGGTGCTGATGGGCTATTGGATTCGTGGGCATATCCCCAGCGAACAACAGAACCCCTTGAATCGTTGGCTGATCGGTGCATACCGGCCGGTGCTGGAGTGGGTGCTGGCTTGGCCTAAGGTGACCCTAGCGCTGGCCTTGCTAGTGTTTTTGTCCAGTCTCTGGCCCCTCAGCAGACTCGGAGGAGAGTTTCTACCGCCGATGGACGAGGGCGACTTGTTGTACATGCCATCAGCCCTGCCCGGCTTGCCGGCCAGCAAGGCCACCCAGCTGCTGCAGCAAACCAACCGGATGATCCTCACGGTGCCCGAAGTGGCACGGGTATTCGGCAAGGCCGGGCGAGCAGAGACCGCCACCGATCCAGCACCGCTGGAAATGTTCGAGACCACGGTGCAGTTCAAACCACGCGATCAATGGCGCGCGGGGATGACACCCGAAAAGCTGATCGAGGAACTGGATCGCGCGGTAAAAGTTCCGGGGCTGTCCAATATCTGGGTGCCGCCCATCCGCAACCGCATCGACATGCTGGCGACGGGGATCAAGAGCCCCATTGGGGTGAAAGTATCCGGAACCTCCTTGGTCGACATCGAGCGCATAACGCGCGATATCGAGGCAGTGGCCAAAGAGGTGCCTGGGGTGAGTTCGGCCTTGGCAGAACGCCTTACTGGCGGCCGTTACGTGGACATCCAGATCGATCGACTGGCCGCGGCGCGCTATGGCCTGAGCATCGCCGATGTGCAGGCGGTGGTATCGGGCGCCATCGGCGGCAGCAATATTGGTGAGACGGTTGAAGGACTGGCCCGCTTCCCGATCAACCTGCGCTATCCCAAGGAGTGGCGAGACAGTCCGCAGGCACTACGGCGTATGCCGATCCTCACGCAAGCCGGCCAGCAGATCACCTTGGGCACCGTCGCCCAGGTTAGTCTGACCGAAGGGCCGCCAATGCTGCGCAGCGAGAACGGGCGTCTGTCCGGTTGGGTCTATGTCGATGTCCGTGGGCGCGACCTGGCATCGACCGTGCGCGAGTTGCAGCAACGCGTAGCTGAGCAGGTACAACTCGATGCTGGCATGACCGTCTCCTACTCCGGTCAGTTCGAGTTCCTGGAGCGCGCCAATGCACGGCTGGCCTGGGTGGTACCGGCGACCTTGTTGATCATCTTCGTGCTGCTTTACCTGACCTTCAGCCGCTTCGGTGAGGCCCTACTGATCATGGCAACCCTGCCCTTCGCCCTATCGGGCGGCATCTGGCTGCTCTACTGGTTCGGCTTCAACCTGTCGGTTGCCACTGGGGTCGGCTTTATCGCCTTGGCCGGCGTCTCGGCGGAATTTGGGGTGATCATGCTGCTGTACCTGAAGAATGCCTGGCATGCACGTATGGATGCCGGGCGCAGCGGTGACCCGGCACTACTGGAGGCAATTCGTGAAGGCGCAGTGCTGCGCGTGCGGCCCAAGGTGATGACGGTGGCCGTGATCATCGCCGGCCTGTTGCCAATCCTCTGGGGCGGAGGTGCCGGATCTGAAGTGATGAAGCGCATCGCCGCGCCCATGGTCGGCGGCATGATTACCGCGCCGCTGATGTCCATGTTGGTTTTGCCGGCCGCGTACTGGCTGATGCGAAGGCAGCGTACACAGAAGGTTCGCGCACCGCAGGAGCTATAGCTTTACAAACCCGGGCAAGCCACGCGCCAAGCTGACTCGCCCGGGTAACGCGGCAGGAAGCATTACGGCGATGTAACTTTGACTTCATTTTTATGACAGGTTGAGCGGATATATTTTAATCACCACCTTGAAGGAGTGATTAAACATGAAAAGCCTCAAAGTTATTGCAGCCCTTGCCGCTATGGTTGTTTCCTCTGCCACTCTGGCAGAAGGCGGCGCTGATCGTGTTTATGGTCGGATGATTCAGGCCAATGAGCAGGCCATGCAAGAGTATGCTGCCGCTAACGGAAAGAATCCGCCTGAAGTTATTCATTACCGCTACGGCATGAAGCTCGATATCGCCAGGGTCGTGGCCACTACCTCAACGGACTCTAGCTGCAATGTGATGCCAGCCCAGATGACCTACGAGGACTCCAACGGCGATCTGAATATTCTTGAATACCGTGCAGCCGGAACAGGTTGCCGGAACCAAAACTAATAAATGACATCGCGCTGACTGAAAAGTAATTTTCAAGTCACCCTGACGTTATTTGGCATGTGGAAATATGGCCAAGGCGCGCCTGGTTATGCCCGGCGCGCTTGGCACATATATGCGACCACACAGTGACAACTGCCAATAACATCAGGAGCATTTATGAATAACAGAACCCTGTTAGGACTTTCTCTACTCGCTCTGAGCATCAGTACCGGGCAAGCTGCAATGGCCGCCGACGAGAAAGGCGAGGGATTTATCGAAGGCAGCAGCCTGACCATCCTCAATCGAAATCTCTACTTCAACCGTGACTTCCGCAAAGGCCAGTCCAGCAGCTCGGGTAATGGCTATTCGGAAGAGTGGGCGCATGGCGTGATAGGCCGATTCGAGTCTGGCTTCACCGAGGGCACCATAGGCTTCGGTGTCGATGCCTTTGCCATGCTAGGACTCAAACTTGACACCGGCGACGGCCGTTCAGGAGCCGGTGGCTCAGTCGATGTGCTGCCTTACAACAGCCTCGGGCAGGCTGAGGATAACTACTCCAAACTGGGTGGCGCGGTGAAAGCTCGGTTCATGGATACCGAGATCAAGGTAGGCGACGTCTTTCCTGTCAGCCCTGTCGTCCAATACGGTGATGCGCGGCTTTTACCGGAGAGTTTCCGAGGTATCACCGTGCTCAACAGCAGCGTGGAAGGACTGTCGCTTCAAGGTGGTCGCCTCCACTCGATGAGCCAACCCAATACCAGCAGCATGCGCGACGGCTTCGCTACCTTCTACGCAGGCGAAGTGGACTCGCCATGGATCGCCTATTTCGGTGGTGATTACACGCTTAATGACAACGTCGGCTTTAGTCTCTACACCAGCCGCCTCAAGGATGCCTGGAATCAATATTACGCGGGCACCACGCTGAGCTACCCGCTTGCGGACGATGTCGCCTTGATCGGCGGGCTGAACTACTACAAGGCGGTCGATGAAGGGAAGCAGCTCCTCGGGAGCTTCGATAACAACATCTGGAGCGGCAAGGTCGGCATCCAATTCGGCGCTCACACAGTGCTGGTGGGTCTCCAGCGCAACAATGGCGATGATGACTTCGACTACTTGCACCAATCGGACTCCATCTACCTCGACAACTCCATCCAGTACAGCGACTTCAACTCGCCGAAGGAGAAGTCATGGCAAGTGCGCTATGACCTGGATATGGAGCCTTTCGGTGTGCCTGGGTTGAGCTTCATGACTCGATATGCCCAAGGCTGGGATGCCGACTACAGCAAGGCCAACGAAGTCTATATGCGCCGTGATGACAACGGCGATCCGTTGACCAACCAGAAGCGCTGGGAGCGGGACATCGAGGCCAAGTACGTTGTGCAGACTGGATCACTGAAGGATATGTCTTTCCGTGTTCGCCAAATGACCACTCGCGCGACCGATTACGAGTCGGATCTGGATGAAGTCCGCCTGATTGTCGAGTACCCGCTGGAAGTTCTCTAACCCTGGCAAGCGGGCGGGTTGATTGCTCGCTCGCGCCTTGGTCCTGCTGTCCCCTCGTAGTGCTCCTTTGGTTTGGAGACAGCCCTTGGCGCCCTCGGGCGCCTTTTTTACTTAGGTTAAAGGGCGTATGAAAAAGAGTCGGCCACTACACACAAGCGGCCGTGCTGGCAGGCAGTACTACTGAGCGGGATATTCTGCAACGACCTGATCAGACCCCGCCTTGGTCAAGCCAATGACCTGGTAGGCATGCTGTACGCCATCGACTTCCATACCGGGGGAGCCCGCCGGCATCCCGGGAACAGCGATGCCCACGAGATCATCGCGCTTGGTGAGCTCGATGACCTGAGCCGCCGGCACATGACCTTCGACGAACTTGCCGTCAATCACCGCGGTGTGACAAGACGCCAACCGCGGCGCAACGCCCAGACTTTGCTTCACTGCCGACATGTTGCTTTCGACATGGTCGACGACTTTGAAGCCATTCGCTTCGAGGTGTGAGATCCACTTCTTGCAACATCCGCAATTAGCATCACGATGGACATCAATCGTCAGGGCATCAGCGGCTTGAACTCCAGTTGTGACGGAGAGAGCGGCCAGCAAGGCCAGATATTTAGCTTTCATGCACGTGCTCTTTGCCATCGGCGTGGGTGTGGGTCTTGGGCGAGGCATTCGGAGTTTGCTCGGAATGATGGTCTCCGCCGCTTGGGGCGGCCTCATCCCCGGCATGGTGATCATCGCCACTCGTGTCCGAATGGTGACCTGCCTCAGGTGCGGAGCCACCCTCGCTATCAGTAGCCGCGGCATCGTGATGGCCAGGCTCTCCGGCATCACCTGTTCCATGATGGTCTTCGCCACCGCCGCTATTGCCATGATGGCCAGGCTTGTTGTCGCCGTGCTGACCTTCATGATTGTGCATTTGCGTTTCCCCACCACCATGCTGATGGCCGCCACTGGATGCGACGAGTGCTTGGTATTGCTTGGCATCCATCGTCGGCAATTGGTCAATGAAGGCAACCATGCCCCAGATGTACTCATCGCCCATGCTCTTGCCCCACGCAGGCATACCCGTTGCCTTGATGCCATGCTTGATCACCCAGAACGCTGCTGACGGATTGCCATCGACACCGATCTTGGCGAGGTTGGCAGGCGCAGGGTAAAGCGATTGGCTTAGCTCGGTCTCCGCCACACCTGGCGCCAAATGACAGCCGATACACATGGAGTTGTAGTTGCCCGCACCGGCGCGAATAAGAGCTTGATCATCCAGGTTGGGAACCTCGATGTCCTGCGAACGGACTTCGATAGAGCGGTCGCGGGCCATCGTGAGAAACGCATACACTGCAGGAAAATGGGGATCATCGGCCCCCACGTTGACCACGCCAAAGTAGGCGCCGGCCAGGACAGCTGTGCTACCGACCACGCCGGCCGCCACCAAAGTTTTAATTGTTCTTTTCATGTCAGGTTCTCAAAACCACATCCGGATACCGGCGACAAAACGCGCCTCGTCTACATCACCGCCCTCGTCACGCACCATGTCTGCCGTGTTGCCATAGGAGCGGCTCCAGGAAACCCCGATATAGGGGGCAAACTGTCTGACAATCTCGTAACGCAAACGCAAACCGAGTTCGGTATTGGCCAACCCAGACCCCACACCTCGTTCAGGATCGTTCTTGCCGTAGAAGTTCATTTCGGCAGTTGGCTGGAGAATCAGCCGGTTGGTCAGCAGAATGTCGTACTCGCCCTCCAGTCGGGCAGCAGTTTGGCCATTCTCGCCGACGAAGGCCGTGGCTTCGGCCTCAAAGGCGTAAAGCGCCATGCCCTGGATACCGAAGGCGGCCCAAGTCTGCGGCGACTCCGGTTTGAAGTCCTGGCGAACGCCCGCGACGACATCCCACCAAGGGCCGATCGAGCGGCCGTACAGCAGCTGTAATTCAGCATCCTCGGTCACGCCGTTGGTACGCTCGCCTTCGGAGCGGAACCAGACCCGGTTGATATCACCGCCTACCCAGCCCGACGCATCCCAGGCCAGGGTGCTGCCCTCATCTGCGTCCTGGTATTCGAGCTGATCGAGCAGGAAAAAACTGTTGATGGCGCTGTCGTGAACCTTGTGGCCAGGTAATGGCGGGAAAGCCGCTTGGCGATCAGCATCCGTCAGAACGGGAATCGGCGTACGGCTGGTGGTTCTCGGGGCTTCAGCGGAGCCATGGTTCATCTTTGAATGATCCATGCCCTCCATCTGTCCTTGCATGGCGCCATGCCCCATCTTGCTGTGATCCATGGCTGGGGCCTTCTCTTGGCTCTGGCTGTGGCCCATCTGGCTATGGTCCATGCTGCCCGATTCGCTCTGCATGGCACCATGATCCATCTTGCTGTGATCCATGCCCTCCATCGGCGCTTTGGCGGAACCGTGGCCCATCTGGCTGTGGTCCATCGACATGGAGCCGTGCCCCATTGCCGAATGATCCATTTCTTCCGCAGCCTGGGTAACGCCGCCGCTGAGTGCACTCAGCGACACGACCAGCGCTATGAGGGACGGGCGTGAAAACCTAGTGGTCATGGTTCGAACCTGCTTCGGCTTCGGTGCCGCCATGCTTATCCATCATCTTCTCGTGCCCCATATCGTCATGGTTCATGCCCTCATGATCCATGGTGCCATGATCCATCTGCTGGCCAGCGGCCTTGCCTTTCGATTGATCTGCAGGCTTGTCACTGATGGCCTCGGGCGCAGCCGACTCGGCAGCATGTTGTTCGTGCTCGCTGTGCCCCTCACCTGCCAATGACGTCGGCGCGTACAAAGCAGCCAAAAAACTGAACATCGCTGCGCTGCCAAACAGGGCATTACGCTTCATAAAAGTACTCATCAGAAATCTCCTTTACTCATCCACACGGACTTCACGGAACATGCCCATTTCCATGTGGAGCAACAGGTGGCAGTGGTAGGCCCAACGCCCCAACGCATCGGCGGTCACCCGATAGCTGCGCTTGGAACCTGGCGGCATGTCGATGGTGTGTTTACGCACCAGGAAATTGCCGTTCGCATCCTCCAGATCACTCCACATGCCATGAAGATGGATCGGGTGAGTCATCATGGTGTCGTTGACCAGCGTGATGCGAACACGCTCGCCGTACTTGAGGCGTAGAGGCTCGGCGTCAGAGAACTTGATTCCATCGAAGGACCAGGAGAATTTCTCCATATGCCCGGTGAGGTGCAGCTCGATGGTGCGACTTGGCTCACGCCCGTCCGGATCAGGGAAGGTGCTGCGCAGGTCAGAGTACGTCAGCACGCGCCGGCCGTTATCACGCAGGCCGATACCTGGGTCGTCCAGCTTGTGCGTCGGCGTCATGGTCTGCATGTCGACCAAAGGATTGTTGGTCTCTGAGGCCGGGTGTGCCTGCATGTTGCCAGCCATGCCAGCCATGCCAGCCATGCCAGCCATGTTTGAATGATCCATTCCGGCCATCTGGCTGTGATCCATACCAGCCATGCCACCCTGCATGCTGCCATGATCCATTCCCGCCATATTGCCCTGATCCATCCCGGCCATGTTCCCGTGATCCATACCGCCCATGCTGCCGTGATCCATACCCATGTCGCCCATGGCAATCAGCGGACGCGGGTCGGGGCTGGGTACTGGTGCACTCAACCCCTCCTGTACAGCAAGGGTGCCGCGCGCATAGCCAGTGCGATCCATGGATTGTGCAAACACGGTATACGCCTGTTCGCTGTCTGGTTCGACGATCACGTCGTAGGTCTCGGCCACGGCGATACGGAACTCGTCGACGCTGACCGGTTTGACGTGCAGACCATCGGCCGCAACCACAGTCATCTTCAGGCCCGGGATGCGCACATCGAAATAGGTCATCGCCGAGGCGTTGATGAAGCGCAGGCGGATCTTTTCGCCTGGTTTGAATATGCCGGTCCAGTTGCCATTGGGTGCCTGGCCATTCATCAGGTAGGTGTAGGTGTAGCCACTGACGTCAGCGAGATCCGTCGGGCTCATCTTCATCTCGGCCCACATCTTGCGATCGGCTACGGCGGCGGACCAACCCATCTCGCTTACGTCATCGATGAAGTCACCAACGGTGCGTTTGTGCTGGTTGTAGTAGTCCGACTGTTTCTTGAGCTTGGCCAGTACCCGCGTTGGATTTTCATCCGTCCAGTCGCTCAGCAACACGACGTAATCACGGTCGTAACTGAAGGGCTCGGGCTCCTTGGCATCGATGACCAGCGCGCCGTATACGCCGACCTGCTCCTGCAGCCCCGAGTGACTGTGATACCAGTAGGTACCGTTCTGGTTGACCTTGAACTTGTACTCATACATGCCGTCAGGGGCGATGCCATGGAAGCTCAGGCCAGGAACACCATCCATGTTCGCCGGCAGGATGATGCCGTGCCAATGGATGGAGGTGTCCTCCTTGAGGCGGTTGCGCACGCGCAATGTGACGGTATCGCCTTCGCGCCAACGAAGAATCGGCCCAGGGAGCGAGCCGTTGATGGTCATGGCCGTGCGCGCTGCGCCGGTGATGTTCACCGGGGTTTCACCGATGAATAGGTCGAATTCGTTACCAGTCAGTACGTTGGGCTGGCCGGGGCTGTTCACCGCCCAGACCGGCGTGCGCCACAGGCCAAGTCCGCCGATAATACCGGTGGCTGCCAGGCCTTTGACGAAGGTGCGCCTTGTGGTTTTGCTTTGCATGCCGTTTTGTCCAATCCGTCAAATGAGCCGGTGATGGTGTGCCCGGTCTCGGGTTCATGGCTGCTTCAATGTCGGGGATTTACCCCTCAACTTTCCACGTCGGTGCATTGCACAAGCCTTACCGACGATGAGCAGTATGAAACTGCCATATCCCAACCATCCGGGTGATTACATTTCTGTAAGGTAGATGACTTCAGCAGTTGGTGTGCTCTGCTTGCTCGGTTGGACTGCTGGCTACAGGAGCCTCAACTTTCTGCTGCTGGGCCACCCGGTAGGCCTCCAGAGACGTCTGGCGTGCCTGCTCCATGCGCGCGAAGGTTCGGTCAGCACCACCTTCAGCCATTGCCAAGCTGGAGATGCTCAGAGCAGTAACTACAAGCAGAGCTTTGATCGATTTCATTTTGGGTATTCCTCGTAAGTTAAGTGGTCCCTGCAACTGCAGAGGCCGAGCTTTAGGCTCGATGTCACGTTAACTAAGAGGGCCTGTCAGCAACCTGAGCCGAACATTACAGTTCTGTCAGGTTGCTATTTCTTTCTTGTAGCCCATCCAGAAGGCTCGGTACTGTCTTTCATGCCCTCATAAAGCCTTGCGAATTTCTTGAGAGGGCATGCTCGGCAGCGATGCCTAAGCTACTCAGGGTCATTCGCACCCGCGGATAAGACCACCAACAATTAAGAGAGATTGTCACTATGTCGAATAAATCCAACGTCGCTACCGGTGCCGCTCTGGCTCTCGTGGCCGCCAGCCTGTTTGCTACCCTGCCTGTCCAGGCCGCCCAGGACACCAAAGCAGCTGAAGTGAAGTGCTTCGGCGTCAACGGTTGCAAGGGCCAGAACGACTGCATGACCGCCAAAAATGCCTGCAAAGGCCAGGGAGAATGCAAAGGCCAGGGCTTCAAGCTGATGACTCAGGCCAAGTGCGATGAGGCCGGTGGCAAGACCAGCGAATAATGCCGTTGCGGGGAGTGCCTGCCACTCCCCTGCTGGAGTCTTGAATGAGTAAGCGCAAAACACTGGGTTTCGGTCTTGGCCTTCGCAGTGAGTATTACCAGCAGATTCTTGAACAGCGACCTGCGGTCGACTGGTTTGAGATCATTTCCGAGAATTACCTGGTGGGCGGTGGCAAGGCCCTCTACTTTCTCGATGCGATTGGCGAGCAATACCCGTTGGTGATGCACGGAGTATCGCTGTCGATCGGCGGTTCGCATAACCTGGACATGGGCTACCTACGACAGCTCAAGCAACTGGCGGACCGGATACAGCCCCAGTGGGTTTCCGACCACTTGTGCTGGAGTCGCGGCAACGCCCATCAACTCCACGACCTGCTGCCGCTGCCGTTTACCCAAGAAAGCCTGCTGCATGTCGCCGCGCGGGTGCGTCTAGTGCAGGATGTTCTGGAACGTCCCATTGTGCTGGAGAACGTTTCTTCTTACGTGCAGTGGAAGACGTCCAGCATGAGCGAATCGCAGTTTCTCTCGGAACTGAGTTTCCTGACCGGTTGCGAATTGCTCCTTGACGTGAACAACGTCTACGTCAGCGCACGAAATCAGGATTTCGACCCATGGCAGTTCATCTTGGAATTGCCGCACGAGCGGATTCGTCAAATTCATCTGGCCGGGCACAGCGATTACGGGCAGTACCTCATCGACACCCATGACCAGCCCATCGCTGATCCGGTTTGGTCTCTCTACAGCAAGACTTTGAGCTACTTGGGCCCGACATCGACCTTGATCGAGCGGGATGACCAGTTTCCGCCGCTGGAAGAGCTGTTGTCCGAATTAGCACATGCCCGTGCTATCGCCAAATCTGTGATATCGGGGGCCACCCCTTGAGCCTGATCGCCCTACAGACTGCATTTGAAACTTACCTGACAGGTGGCAGTGCCCTGCCCTCCAACGAGCTTTTGGAGCAGATCCGAGGTAGCACAGCGCTGAGTGCTCTCGAAGGCCTGCAGATCTACCACAACGCTTACCGTTCGCGCCTGCTTGCGGTCTTGCGAGAAGACTTCCCTGCCCTGCTTCACTGGATCGGCAACGAATCATTCGAGCAGCTCGCACTGGCCTACTTGGCCGCCTGGCCACCACGACATTTCAGCATTCGCTGGCTGGGCGAGAAGCTGCCCGAGTTCATTAGCAGCTACGTCGAAGAACCCCAACTATCGCCGATGCGCGAACTCGCGGAGCTTGAGTGGGCTTTTACACTGGCTTTCGATGCTCAGGACGTCGAAGTGCTTTCACTGCAGGCCATCAGTGATTTTTCGGCTGAAGACTGGATTTCACTCAGGGTTTCCCTGACTGCATCTGCCCGGTGGTTGCAGCTGCAGTACAACACGCTGGAGTTGTGGAAAGCCGCCAAGTCCGGCAGCTTGCTGCCTGATATTACCCGCCTGCCAACGAACCTAGCCTGTCTTGTTTGGCGTCATGAACTCGTCTGCCAGTACCGGAGCCTGGAGCCAGCGGAGGCTTCGGCATTGCAGTTTCTCATCGAGGGCGGATCGTTCGCTGAACTCTGCGAGTCGTTGAGCGCCACGCATGGCGAGCAAGCTCCCTTGCAAGCCGCGACCTGGTTGAAGTTGTGGGTCAACGACGGTTTGCTAAAGCGCGGCCAGCTATTACACGAATGACCCGGAACCTTTAGGCTAGCGCTCTCTCTTTGGCCACTCCGAGCGCTTCTATGACTCACCGCATCATTCATTTCAAACAGCAAGCCTTGCTTGACCCGGAGACCTATCAGGCAATGCTGGCCGACGGCGTTGGTCACTGGGAGCGGCTTGCAGGAGAAGTCGTCGGCATAGAAGACGAAAAAAGCCACGAGTTCGCTGCATTGAAAAGCCTGTTCAAGCGCAAGCGGTACTCCTATGACACGCTGGAAATGCGCGAGCCAGGCGATCACTCAAACTGGCTTCGCGGCCGAGATGGTTCAGAAGGTATGACCAACGAGGTCACCAGTATCCCAGGGCTAAAAGAGCTCTCAGAACTGGAGATTTAGTGGGATAGCAGGTCAGCGCTCAAGCGCTGACCTGGGCCGAATAGCCAAGCTCCTGGATGAGTTCGCGGATCGATTCGGCACTTTCTGTGCTCTCAACGGTGACCTTGCCGGCCGCTCGATCCACTTCTACTCGTGCATCCTGATCCAGAGCTTGAATGGCCTTCGTGATTTTGCTCACGCAACTGCCACAGCCCATCCCCGCAACACTCAGACTAAACATGTCTTTCACCTCATTTCGTCCGCGGCTCAAGTTACCGCACGGACAGCATCGACCTTGACACGATGGCAAGGTCAAGCCCGTACTCTACAAGAGGTTCAAGCGCCAATGCAGGCTGCGATCTGGCTGAAGTGACGAGCTACTGGTCCGCTCAAGGAAGGCCAATGAAGATCCTTGCTATGAATAGGCCCAGAACACCTCATTCCATGTGGGGAAACACAGCAACGAGTTGATTGATGCTTCAGTGGCGATGGCTCTTGCCAACGTGCGTATGCTCTGCCTCAGGCAAAGGTTGAACCCCTCCGCTCGAACTAAGTTGCTGGATGATTGCGCATGCATCGACACTTCTCTCCGCGGCGCATCGATGGCGCAACTCAACGAGCTGCTTCTGCAGAGCTAACAGACTGTTGATCCGAAGCTCCACATGGCGAATGTGCTCGTCTACCAAGCCGTTAACGCTATCGCAGCTCTCCTCCGGACGATCGATGAGCAAAAGCAGCCGCCGTATTTCATCAAGCGTCATGTCCAGGGTTCGGCAGTTACGGATGAATACGAGCCGCTCTAGGTGCTCCTTCCCGTAGACCCGGTAGTTCCCCTCGCTTCGACCAGGAACAGGCAGCAGCCCTTCACGTTCATAGTAACGAATAGTCTCCACCTGACAGTCAGCCTGCTTTCCGAGCTCACCAATCTTCATGGGACGAATCTCCTGATCAATGCTTGACCCTATAGTGGCTTCAGGGTGTTGACTCTGCAATGACTTAGATAAGAGGTCCCGCCATGAGCAGTTGCTGCAGTCACGACCACTCGGATCATCATAAACCTGAAGACCAAAAGCGCGAGCCAGCGCCACCAGGAACGACATTCAGCGCTTTCCACATCCAGGCGATGGACTGTCCGACAGAGCAGAGCCTGATTCAGAGCAAGCTTGGCTCGCTGGCCGGGATACACCAGCTCGACTTTAACTTGATGACTCGCGTTCTAGGGGTACAGCACAGTCTCCCTTCGGTCACCCCCATCATTGATGTGATCGCCTCCCTGGGTATGCAGGCCGAGCCCACGGACGCTCATGTACAAACACGAATTCGCATCGAGCAGATGGACTGTCCTACTGAGGAGAAGCTCATTCGCGACAAGCTCGCTAACCAGAAAGGCATCAGCAATCTGCAGTTCAACCTGCTGCAACGCACTCTGGTCGTAGACCATGTTCCAGAGCTGTTACCTCAGCTCATGGCAGCCATCCAGGAGCTCGGGCTTTCACCGGTTGTCGAGGAGAGTGCCGACCGCCAGGAACCTACCCCAACGAAGAAGAAGCATTGGTGGCCGCTGGCGATCGCGGGGATCGCTGCGGTTTCAGCCGAAATAATCCACTTTGGGCAGTTGGCCCCCGAATGGGCGGTTGCAGCCTTAGCAATAGTGGGGATAGCGCTAAGTGGGCTCGGTACCTACAAGAAGGGCTGGATTGCGCTCAAGAACCGCAACCTGAACATCAATGCCCTCATGAGCATTGCTGTAACCGGTGCCGTATTGATTGGCCAATGGCCCGAAGCGGCCATGGTTATGGTGCTCTTCGCGGTAGCCGAGGTTATTGAAGCGCGCTCACTGGAGCGTGCACGTAACGCCATCCGTGGACTCATGGACTTAAGCCCCGAGCGGGCCACTGTTTTGCAGGCGGATGGATCCTGGCTAGATGCGGACATCAAGGCGGTAGCACTTGGCGCTGTTGTTCGGGTACGGCCAGGTGAGCGAATTGGCTTGGATGGCGAGGTGACGGCAGGCACCTCCACCGTCAATCAAGCACCTATAACCGGCGAGAGCTTGCCGGTAGATAAGAGCATTGGAGATCAGGTTTTTGCGGGCACGATAAACGAGGCAGGGTCGTTGGAGTTCAGGGTAACAGCAGCGTCTACCAACACTACCCTGGCTCGGATCATTCATGCGGTGGAGGAGGCTCAGGGCTCTCGGGCGCCGACCCAACGTTTCGTTGACCGCTTTTCTCAGATCTACACCCCCGCCGTGTTCTTGGTGTCCCTAGGGGTCGCCTTGCTCCCACCGCTATTGCTGAGTGGCGCATGGCAGGAGTGGATCTATCGAGCGCTGGTATTGCTGGTCGTCGCGTGCCCATGCGCGCTGGTCATTTCCACTCCCGTTACCATCGTCAGCGGCCTGGCAGCGGCGGCTCGCAAAGGCATCCTCATCAAAGGTGGGGTCTATCTGGAGAGCGGCAAAGATCTGGCACTGCTTGCACTCGACAAGACTGGAACCATCACTCAAGGGAGGCCGGTTCAGACAGACTTCCTGCCGCTCAAAGAAACAGATATCGAAATGCATCGTGTCAGTGCCGCTAGCCTAGCTGCTCGCTCTGATCACCCGGTATCAAAAGCACTCGCTCGACATGCGATGGATAACGATGTGTCGCTACTGGACGTCAAGGAGTTTGAAGCGCTTCCTGGACGGGGAGTCAAAGGCCGTGTGAAAGGCCAACTGTTGTATCTAGGCAACCATCGTCTGGTTGAGGAGCTGGGGCTCTGTTCTAAGGAGCTGGAGCTTACGCTGGAGCGGCTGGAGCGTCAGGGTAAGACCGTCGTCATCCTGTGCGACGGCCAACAGCCCCTTGTTCTATTCGCAGTCGCAGACACCGTGAAAGAGACCAGTGCCGATGCCATGCGGCAGCTCCACGAGCTTGGGGTAAAGACATGTATGCTCAGTGGCGATAACGAGCACACAGCCCTGGCGATAGCCCAGCAGGTGGGTATTGATGAGGCTCGTGGCAACCTGTTGCCGGCAGACAAGCTCACAGTCATCGCTGAAATGCAGGCCCAAGGTTTAACGGTTGGCATGGTGGGAGACGGCATTAACGATGCCCCAGCGCTGGCAAAAGCTCAGATTGGCTTTGCCATGGGTAGTGCAGGGACCGACACGGCGATAGAAACCGCGGACGTTGCACTGATGGATGATGACTTGCGCAAGGTCGCTACGTTCGTCCGTTTATCCCGTAGTACCGCTGCCATCCTCAAGCAGAACATCGCCCTGGCACTTGGCATCAAGGCGATCTTCCTGGGCATGGCCATCACAGGAGGCGCCACCATGTGGATGGCTGTCTTCGCTGACATGGGCGTCAGCCTGCTCGTGGTGTTTAACGGCCTGAGGCTGCTCAGACAGTAATGGGAGGTAGCCATGCAATCTCAACTGAAATCAGCAATTGCAGAGGCCTTTGCGCAAGCCGATACAAACCTGCGGCTGAAGCAGCCTGGCAGAGCATTCGAGTGGTTAGAGCGCGCCCACATCCTGACTCAACGGCATCCCTACCTGCATGCAAAGTCACATTGGCTGATGCTACGCCTGGGCCTGCAGACCAAGGACTATCGGGAGGTCCTTGGGCAAATACCTCGCATAGTGGCTGCACTACTTTTCTCACGCATCTGGGTTCCCATTGGCAATACTGGGCGTGCACGAGTTAGCGCATTCCTCCCCATGCCCGTCCCAGAAGATCTGCAGCAGCTCCTCGCAAACGATAACTAAACCAGAACTGATGCCCTCGGCCATGCGCACCATTCGCGTGCGCCGCTGGGCGTCGTTTGTGCAAAAAATGTCAAATTAAGTAGCCCCCTCCCTCATCTTTTCGAAGATTACAAAATTGTAATTTTCCAATCATCTTCAAGTTATCTACGGCTTGCAACGATAGGTGCGACCGCCTCTGGCTGCTCTCGCACCGGGGCTCCATACCTACAAGAACAGTCATGGCAAATATCCAATTCTGCCAAGAATAAAGGAGCAATTAATGAGCAAGACCAAATTATCTCTTGCAGTATTTTCGGCAATCATTGGAATCAGCCCCATGGTGGCCACTGCTGAGGAAACAAAAGGCGAAGGTTTCGTAGAAGGAAGCAGCCTTAATATCCTCAATCGAAATTTCTACATGAACCGTGACTTCCGCAATGGTCAGTCCAGCTCAACTGGAAATGGCTATTCCGAGGCATGGGCGCATGGCGTCATGGTGAACTTTGAGTCCGGCTTTACCGAGGGGACCGTCGGTGTGGGTATCGATGCGTTCGCCATGCTAGGCATCAAACTGGATACCGGTGATGGTCGCTTTGGCCCAGGCGGCAGCATCAACCTGCTTCCCGTGAACAGCGATGGGGAAGCGGAAGACGAGTACTCCAAGCTGGGCGGAGCCGTAAAAGCTCAGCTCTTCGATACGGTCATCAAGGCCGGCGATGTGTTCCCGATGACCCCGGTTCTTCACTATGGCGACTCTCGCCTCCTTCCGGAAAGCTTCAAGGGCGTCACCGTCGTCAATAACAGCGTTGATGGTCTGACCCTGCAGGGTGGTCGAGTTCATGCGATGAGCCAACCGCAGCAGAGCGGCATGAGCGAAGACTTCGCCACCTTCTACGCCGGCGGCGTGGATGCGCCGTGGGCAGCCTACTTTGGTGGCGACTACACCCTGAATGACAACCTGGCGTTCAGCCTCTACACCAGCCGCCTGGAAGATGCCTGGAATCAGCACTATGCCGGCATGTCCTGGAGCCACTCGCTCTCTGAGAACGTCTCGCTGTTCGGCGGTCTGAACTACTACAAGGCCGTTGACCAGGGGCAGAAGCTGCTGGGCGAGTTCGACAACGACATCTACAGCGGCAAGGTCGGTGTGAAGTTCGGTGCCCACTCCCTGGCCCTATCCCACCAGCGCAACAACGGCGATGATGACTTCGACTACCTGCGTCAGTCCGACTCGATCTTCCTCGACAACTCGATCCAGTACAGCGACTTCAACTCCCCGAATGAGCGCTCCTGGATGCTTCGCTACGATCTCGACATGGCAACCTTTGGCGTCCCTGGCCTGAGCTTCATGACCCGCTACGCCTTTGGTACCGATGCCGACTACTCCGATGCGAACAACGTCTACATGCGCCGTGATGAAAACGGCAACCCGCTGACCGATCAGAAACGCTGGGAGCGAAACATCGAAGCGAAGTACGTAGTGCAGTCTGGCTCGCTGAAAGATATGTCTTTCCGTGTTCGCCAAATGACCACTCGCGCTACCGACTACGAGTCCGACCTGGATGAAGTTCGTCTGATTGTTGAGTACCCACTGGAAGTGCTCTGACTAGAAAGTGGAGCGGGCAACTACTTGCCCGCTCTCTCTAGCGCTGCATGTCAATATTGTAATTTTGAGCTCATGCTCCCGTTAGCTTCACCTTCGTAAGATCTAGGCATCTTCACAGAGCGTAAATAAATAGCTCATTGCAACTGAACGAGGCCTAACTTATGAAGATTGCAAATATTGCACTTATTGGAATTCTCGCACTCGGCACCGCTACTTCTGCACTTGCAGAAGATGGCTACGGACGCTCTTTGGAGGCGGTGAAAAAATTTCGAGAAAACCAAGAAAAAATTCACGGGAAAGACAATAAGGCGGTTCAAGTAGAAAGCCAGAAAAGCGGAGCTACTGAAAAAGACGCTGCCAAAGGCAACAACACAACCAACGAAGGCTAATTGTTTTTCCCCTACCGAGTCCACCTCTAGAAGCTCCACGAGCTCCTTTGGAAAGAGGTGTACCCTAAGCGCCCTACTAGGGCGCTTTTTTTATCCCTGTCTCCGCTGAGCTCTGCCATCCCCGGCTGGACAGAAACTCGCCTCTTTGCCTACCTCTTAGCTACAGCCCTCATGCTCAAAAACCGAGTTCAGCGGCTTTGCTATGGCGTCAGTGCGCATCACGTAACTCATCACGCGATCTCAGATCCAGCCGCTGCGGAGGCGAAGCCCCAATAAGCCATTCCAGCAGTTGGCTTTGCTGTTGGCCAGGAGCGGGGGTAGCCCATTGCGATTCTGGCTGATTCAACGCGCCTTTATGACGGTAATCCTCGCGGTTGCTGCTGCCGATCGACGCTAGGAGTCTGACGTTACACCTTGCGCTGGGTGCAATAGATGGGGGCAGATGCATACCCAGAGATGTTTGAAGCTGCCTTGGCAGCCCAACCTGGTAGGCCTGGCGATCCGATGCTAGAAGACTTGGGCAGTTACAGCGGGCCTTGATGTGGAGCTGACCGCGGCTGAGATGAGTTCACCTGGCATCGATGAAAAGCTCGAAGCCGATTGCAGGCTGTATCAGGGATCGGTGTTTCAGGTCCGCCCGCGCTCTTCGTGAACGGCTAGCCGCTGCAGGAGTTCGGCCCAGAAGTCCTGCGCAAAATGGCTCTCGATGAGATTGCGAAAGCGAAGGTGGGTTGACCATGTGATGGTCCGATACTCTCTGGGGTACGGACCACCTGGTTCATTCGAGTAACGTCAGCCCTTGTGCAAGGCTACATCTCCATCGGTTTCCGACTCAGAATCCTCTTCCTCTTCCTCGTCTCGTCGGTGCACCCACTGATACAGCACTGGCAGTACCAAGAGCGTGAGAGTCGTGGAGGATAGAATCCCTCCGATAACGACTGATGCCAGAGGTCGCTGCACTTCGGCCCCGGTACCTGTCGCTAGCGCCATTGGCACAAAGCCCAGCGACGCCACCAACGCTGTCATCAAGACCGGCCGCAAGCGAGTCAGAGCGCCTTCAATGATTGCCTCGTGCAGCGTCCTTCCTTCCTCACGCAGATTACGGATGAAGGAAATCATCACCAAGCCGTTCAGAACCGCGACGCCCGACAAGGCAATGAAGCCGACGCCAGCCGAGATGGACAGGGGAATATCTCGCAGCCAAAGGGCGAGTACACCACCAGTCAACGCGAAGGGAATGCCAGTGAACACCACCAGGCCATCCTTGACGTTATTGAACATCATGAACAGCAAGGTGAAGACCAAGAGCAGAGCGACCGGGACTACGATCTGAAGCCGCTTGGCTGCTGACTGCAGCTGCTCAAACTGGCCACCCCAGGTGGTCCAATATCCAGCCGGAACCTTCACATCCTGCAGCAGGCGATCGCTGGCCTCTTGAACAAAGGATCCGATATCCCGCCCTCGCACGTTGGCACTGACCACCACCAGGCGTTTGCCGTTCTCACGGCTGACTTGGTTGGGGCCAAGTATCAGGTCGAGGCTGGCGACTTCAGATAGTGAGATGAACGATATCTGCTCTGCCGCTCCGCCTGATGGCGCAGGAACAGGAATCAGCAGGCGCGAAAGGCCCTCGATATCCGTACGCAGCCGATCCGATAGCCGCACCACCATGTCAAAGCGGCGGTCGCCATCGAACAAGGTGCCTGCACGCTGGCCTCCTACCGCGAAAGCGATAGTGTCTTGAACATCGCCTACGTTCAGGCCAAAGCGAGCAGCCTTGTCACGATCAATGTTGATGGTCAGCACGGGCAGCCCAGTGGTTTGCTCCACCTTTACCTCGGAAGAGCCATCTACTTTCTCCAAGGTTTCCGCAATCTCAGCAGCAGTGCTGTTGAGCACACCCATATCGTCACCAAACACCTTCACCGCGACGTCACTGCGCACACCTGAAATCAGCTCGTTGAAGCGCAACTGGATGGGTTGAGAAAGCTCGTAGTTGCTACCTGGAACTTCCGCACTCACACGCTGCAGGTCAGCTATCAACTCTTCTCGCGACTTGTCCGGATCAGGCCACTGGTCCTTGGGCTTGAGCATGACGTAGGCATCCGAGATGTTCGGCGGCATTGGGTCAGAGGCGATCTCAGCGGTACCGGTCCGGGCAAATACCCTCTCGATCTCCGGCACCTTCTCTACCAGTCTCTTTTCCAAGCGCGCCTGCATCTCCACCGACTGCGTCAGGCTAGTTCCTGGTACGCGCAACGCCTGCAAAGCAAAGTCCCCCTCGCTGAGGCTAGGAATGAACTCGCTGCCCATGCGACCTGCCAGTACACCGGACAACACCACCAAGGTAACTGCGCCGGCAAATACTGCTGTTCGGTTGCCCATGACCCAACCCAGCACCGGCTCGTAGCCTTTGCGGGCGGCACGCATAACGAAGTTCTCTTCCTCTTTGACCTTGCCGGTGATGAAGAGCGCAATTGCAGCTGGAACAAAGGTCACGGAAAGAATCATCGCCCCGAACAGAGCAATCACCACTGTGAACGCCATGGGGTGGAACATCTTCCCTTCGACCCCTGTCAGCGCAAAGATCGGAAGGTAGACCACCATGATGATCAGTTGGCCGAAGATCAGGGCCCTGCGCGCCTCTCGCGAGGCGGCAAACACTTCATGCAAACGTTCGGAACGGGTAAGCATCCGGCCATGGTGCTGTTGCGCATGAGCCAATCGGCGAATGGCGTTCTCGACAATGACCACCGCGCCATCAACGATGATGCCGAAGTCCAAAGCACCGAGGCTCATCAGGTTAGCGCTCACCTTGTTGGTGAACATTCCAGTGAAGGTAAAGAGCATCGACAGCGGGATCACCATCGCGGTGATGATCGCTGCGCGAATATTGCCGAGGAACAGGAAGAGGATGGCGATTACCAGGATCGCGCCCTCGATGAGGTTCTTCTTAACCGTGGCGATGGCCTTGTCCACCAGATCGGTTCGATCGTAGACCGTGATGGCTACTACCCCATCAGGGAGCGATCGATTGATCTGCTCCAGCTTGGCGGCAACTGCCTGCGAGACGCTGCGACTGTTCTCGCCAATGAGCATGAACACCGTGCCGAGAACAACTTCGCGACCGTTCTCGGTGGCAGCTCCAGTACGCAGCTCTCGGCCAATCTGCACATCCGCAATATGGCTGACCCGAATGGAGGTCCCGTCGACGTTGCTAATGACAATGTTGGCGATGTCCGCTGCAGTGGCAACCTGACCGGGAGCCCGAATCAGCAGCTGCTCGCCACTGCGCTCGATATAACCAGCACCAACGTTGGCATTGTTGCGTTCAAGCGCAGTGACCAGGTCTCCCAAGGTGAGCTTATAGGCGGCCAAGCGCTTGGGGTCCGGCGCGATCTGGTATTCCTTCGCGAAGCCACCGATGGTGTTAATCTCGGCCACGCCTGGAACATTGCGCAGCTGAGGCTTGATGATCCAATCCTGGATTACCCGAAGGTCGGTGGGCGTGTATGGCGTACCGTCTTCCTTCAACGCCCCCTCTCTAGCTTCAACCGTCCACAAGAAGATCTCACCCAATCCTGTCGAGATTGGGCCCATGATTGCCTCTGCTCCATCTGGCAGTTGTTCGCGGGCAACCTGCAGGCGCTCATTGACGAGCTGGCGGGCAAAGTAGAGATCCGTGCCGTCTTCGAAAATTACGGTCACCTGCGACAAACCAGAGCGCGATAGCGATCTGGTCTGTTTGAGGTGCGGTAAGCCGGCCATGGCCGTCTCGATCGGAAAGGTAATACGCTGCTCGGTTTCTAGAGGTGAGAAGCCTGCTGCTGCGGTATTGATCTGTACCTGAACGTTGGTGATATCAGGTACAGCATCTATGGGGAGCTTCTGGTAGCTGGCAATACCTAAGCCAGCCATCGCCAGTACGGCGAGCATCACGATGATGCGCTGCTCGATGGCGAACTGAATTATGCGTTCGAACATACGAATTTTCCGTCAATGGCAGGTCAGTGGGCGTGGTCGGCGGAGCCTTTGCCCAGCTCGGACTTGAGGATGAAGCTCCCTTCTGTCGCGACCTGCGCTCCGGCGGCCAAGCCTTGGGTAATTTCCACAGCCCCTTCGCTACGGGCGCCTAGTACCACGGGAAGTGCCACGAATCCATCGTCCACGCGAACGAAAACCGTGGGTTTCTCTTCGATGGTCTGAATTGCCTGGACTGGAACGGTGACGTTGGCCTGGCGGGAGTCGGCTGACAACGCGACGGATACGAAGAGGCCTGGGCGCCATGCGCCATTTGGATTTTCGAGAGTGGCGCGGGCAGTAGCCGTGCGTGTCTGCTCGCCAAGCAAGTTACCCACGTACGAAACGTTGCCTACAACCTCAGCCTCCAGCTCCGGGGCACTGATCTTGACCGGCTTGCCGACCTGGACCTTGCCCAAGTCCCGCGGTGCAACACTGAAGGTTGCCCAGACACGGCCGAGATCTGAAATGGTGAAGGCGTTGCTCGCCTCGTTCACAACCTCGCCAAGCACTAGGTGCTTTTCCACCACGATGCCATCGAACGGGGCCCTTAGCTCGTAGCGGTTCCCCCCCGCAAGAGCAACGTTTTCGCCCAGGGCTCCCATTTTCTGACGAGCATTGCTGAGAGCAATTTCTGCCTCCTGTAGCGCCTGGCGGGCCTGCAGGTAATCCTGTTCTGCAGAAATCTTCTCCTTCCACAGTTGCTGCTCTCGCTCAAAGGTTGTGCGGGCCAGTTCGACCCTGCGCTGGGCCGCAGCAAACTCACTACGCTGATCTGATATTTGCTGGCTTGCGATAACAGCCAGGAGTTGCCCCTTCTTAACTGACTCTCCCAGGTTGACCTGGACGCTTTCCACGACACCAGCAGTTCGAGGAACCACGTGAGCCGTATGGTCCTCATCGAAGCGAATCTCACCGGGAAGGCTGATGGTAGTGCTCATAGCTCCGGCAGTAGCCTTCACCAACTGGATTCCGGCGGCATCGATTTGCTCGTTGCTGAGCTCGATGAGTCCCTCCTCTTTGGCGTAGCTGAAACGATAGGCCCTTCCTTCTCGCTCAATCAGAATGCGAGCCTCGAAGTAGTGCGGCTCGGCGATACCCATGGCACTGACAAAGGCATCGCCCTTGGGCTCGAATCGGAGCGTATTCACTTCACCTGAAGGACGTCTGACCTCCATGGACACCCGGGTATTCTCCCCGGGCACAATCTGCTGCCCTTCCTGTGCTAGATACAGCGACATGGGAGCACTTCCATCCTGACTCTCTGGCGCAACTAGCTCGGCACTGAAGTTGTCCTGACTGAACAGCGTTCCTCCGTTTGGACCGCGAGAGTGATGCTCGGTATCTCCATGTTCATCAGCATCGCCGTGACCCTGCTTTGCTTCTTCGCCATGGTGCTCTGTGTCCTGATGGCTGCTTGTCTCGGCGTGCTCATCCGATTCATGGCCTTTCTCCTCATTCATGAGGGTTACTCCGCCACCAATAAGCCCTATGCCCGCAATGATCGCGAGTACGAGGGGTAATTTTTTGCTCATAAGCAACTCCTAAAGGAAATGCAGCGACCCGCACTCCAGATGCGGGTCACCAAGACGGTCGGTAGGAACTCGGCGGCTCAACGTGCAGCGGGGATGGCTGATACATCGCCATACACGCGCTCTAACTGCACCCATGCCGCGGTGGCTGAGGCCAGGGCGTCGACATACTGCGTGCGGGCACCAATCAACGTGCGCTGAGCATCCAGCACATCGAGAAAAGCGAATTTGCCCATCTCAAATCCGCGGGTAGCGCTATCAACAGCGCTCTTGGCCGATGGGAGAATCGTCTGGTCGAACGAGTTGATCTCCTCCTTCGCAACGACCCACTGATCCATGGCTTGCTCTACATCTGCCCTGAGGCGTAGCTCGGTCGCGTTGCGCAGGTCGCGGGCTTGGTCGGCGCGACGTGCAGCGGAGAGAATGTTGCCCTGGTTACGATTGAAGAGAGGGATCGGCATCGATAGGCCAACTACGTTGACTCGCTCCCGATCTTCAGCGCTGTATTGGCTGCCCAGGCTCACATTCAGGTCTGGAATGCGCTGGGTCTTTTCCAGCTCGAATGAAGCCTCTTGCTGATCCACAGACAGCCGGGCTAGGCGCATTTCTGCGGTTGTCTCCAAGGCAGACCACAGCTGATTGACTGTTGGCGGTTCTGGGATGCTGGTCGCACTCCCAACAACCCTGATGTCTGCGTTGCCACCGATGACAGCCTGCAGTCGAGAATGGGCTCTAGCCTGATCCCGTTGAGCTCGACGTAGCTCAAGTCGGACCTCAGAGAGCTGCACCTGGGCCCGAGTTAGCTCAACTGGTGAAACCTTGCCCGCCTTGACTCGCCCCTCGGCCCCCTGAACTCCTCGCTCAGCCAGCGCGAGAGATTGCTCCGCCAGCTCGACGCGCATCCTTGCTTGCAGGTTGTCGTAGAACGACTGGATGACATCGGCGCGCAGCTCATTCTGGCTGCGCTCTAGCTCGACCGATGCCGCACTCTGCCCCTTCTCCGCTAGCTCGATGCGTGCCCCTCGCTTTCCCCCAAGCTCAATCGGCTGCGTAATCTGGGTGGTAGTGGTCCGCGTGTTGCTGCGGGTGTCTTCCACCTCCCATGACAGCTCTGGGTTTGGCAGCAGGCCGGCTTGCTGCCGCTCGCCCAAAGAGATGTCTACCAATCGGCTCGCAGCCGAGAGAGTCGGACTGTTGTCTTGCGCCTGGCGCAATGCTTCAGCCAGCGACAGCTCCGAGGACGCAGCGACTGCTGGCCGGCCAACCACCCATAGGGACACCAGTAACACCGGAAGCAACTTCCGATAAAAACCTGCAACACCACCATCGCAAGAGAGCAAGGGTTAATCCTCCGCAACCAATGATCATCCCTGACTAAAACGGCTCGACCCGGCAGTAGCGGTCAGCTGATGAAGACAGGAAATGAGTTAGCCGCAGAATTTAGATATCAGTTCATATCGCCAAGGTGACTGGAAAATTACAAATATGTAATCAAGGCCTACAGGCTATTTCGCTGTATTAAGATGCCCCCATCAGAGAGTCCTGTGAAGTTACATGCTGATACAAATATAGCGTCAGCGAAGGAACCTTTAGGGAAATCAGTAACCCCACCAGGGAAATCTGCCTGAAATACTCGCTAAATGTGACAGCTTGTCGCAATGCCAGTCACAGCAAGGCTTGCGCATTGACCCTGTAGCCGCTACAGGCTTTAGGATTGTCTACTCCTATCGTGCGCTAAAAGCCTCTTCATGCCACGTCATTATTAATTTATGAAACTTTACGCGGCCCAATAAACAACAATATGCCGCCTGCCTGGGTAAATTTAATATGCGAATCCTAGTTGTCGAGGACGAGCCCAAAACTGCCGAATATCTGCATCAAGGACTGACCGAGAGTGGCTATGTAGTCGACAAGGCCTCTACTGGATTAGATGGTCTTCATCTTGTGCGCCAACACACTTACGACTTGGTCATTCTGGATGTAAACCTTCCAGAGATAGATGGCTGGGGCGTATTAGAAAACCTTCGCCGTGATAACAACACAAGGGTCATGATGCTCACCGCCAGAGGAAGGCTGGCAGACAAGATCAAGGGCCTGGACCTAGGTGCGGATGACTACTTGGTGAAGCCCTTTGAGTTTCCTGAGCTGCTGGCCCGAGTTCGCACCCTTCTGCGTCGCAGCGAGCAGGCTCCGGCACCAGAAACTCTACGTGTAGCAGACCTAGAGCTGGACCCTGCCAGACATCGAGCCTTCCGCGGTGAGCAACGGATAGACCTGACGACCAAAGAGTTTGCGCTGCTGCACTTGTTGATGAGGCGTTCGGGTGAGGTGCTTTCACGCACTCAGATCATTTCGTTGGTGTGGGACATGAACTTCGATTGCGACACCAATGTGGTCGAAGTCTCCATCCGCCGCTTGCGCGCCAAAATCGATGACGCCTTTGAAAGGAAGCTCATCCATACCCTCAGAGGGGTTGGTTATGTACTCGAGGAGCGGGAATGAAACCTGCCAGCCTCTCCATGCGATTAGGGCTATCTGTCGCCCTGATGGGAGCCGCATTGGTGGTGCTCCTGGCCGCCCTTGCTTACTTCTCGCTGACGCACGAGCTGGCCTCGCTGGCCCGAAGCAGCCTGAACGGCAAGCTTGAGCAGATCCAGCACCGACTCAAAGAAGATTCGATATCGAGTGCCGACATCGCCAAGCAACCGCATGGACTGCTCGACCTTGTTGTAGGCCACGACAACCTACAACTTGCCATCTATGAGCGAGGGCCTGAAGGGAAGAAGCTGCTGAGCGTTAGCAACAGGTCGAACGCTCCGAAACTGCATTCTGAAGGCGCCGTGGGCGTTTTCTTCCACGAATGGCTGGATAGCACCAAGCACAGTTTTCTGACGGCCTCGAAGCATGTGCGCTTGAAAGATGGCAATGAAGTCACGATCCAGCTCTCTATAGATCGCTCTGCAGACGACGCACTGCTAACGGCGTACCTGCGATCCACCATGATCGCCTTGCCTTTTCTTCTGCTCTTCATTGGCGTTGGAGCTTGGTGGATTGTCCAACGCGGATTGTCACCGCTGCGCCAGTTCAGAAAAATAGCGTCACAGGTTTCCACTCAGGACCTGACCCATCGCATACCAATAGATCGACTGCCTCAAGAGCTAAGCGAGC
Organism: Pseudomonas tohonis; assembly: GCF_012767755.2. NCBI lineage: Bacteria > Pseudomonadati > Pseudomonadota > Gammaproteobacteria > Pseudomonadales > Pseudomonadaceae > Pseudomonas > Pseudomonas tohonis. The sequence goes on along the minus strand of NZ_AP023189.1, from coordinate 2,302,532 downwards.
TGGCACACGGCATCAACTTCATGCTCCATCGCCTGGACAGTGGCGTTCAACAGCTCTCGCAGTTTTCTGACGACCTGGCCCACGAGCTACGTTCCCCCATCAGCAATCTGATGGGTAAGGCTCAAGTAACGCTTTCACGAGAGCGTCCACCAGAAGAGTACAAGGCGGTCCTTGAATGCTGTACCGAGGAGCTTGGGCGCGTGACACGCATTGTCTCGGACATGCTCTTCCTCGCTCAGGTAAGTCACCCCGCTTCGTTGGTGCCTTTCGAGCGAATTGATTTAGACGACGAAGCACGGCGAGTTGTAGACCTCTTCTCTATCTCCGCCGAGGAAAAGCAGATTGCGATAGACATCAGTGGGGCAGGCCACACCTTCGGTGATCGATTGATGATCCAAAGGGCCGTCTCGAACCTCTTGTCGAACGCCATACGTCACAGCCCCCGCAACAGCAGCATCTCGCTGCTGATTGAAAAGCAGCATGAGACGGTCTCGCTGTCTGTTGGCAATCCAGGGATTGGTATCCCAGCCCAGCACATTCCTCATCTGTTCGAGCGCTTCTACAGAGTAGATACCAGTAGATCCCGAGCAGAGGGAGGCACGGGCCTGGGATTGGCCATCGTGCGCTCCATCATGAGCCTGCACCAAGGCACCGTCGATGTGTCCAGCGTGCCGGGCAACTACACCGTTTTCCGATTGTTGTTCCCTCGCGCGCCAGAAACTCCAACGAGCCTGGTGCGTGCCGGAATCGGAAAGCAGAGAAGACAGCTGAGCTGACTTCTATCGCCTTAGCCGCTGTGATCTCACATACGGCTGAGCCGCCTTTACCCCGGAGCATCACCATGAAAAAAATAAGTGCCTCCCTAGCACTGGGACTTTTGAGCCAGCATGTATACGCCGCCGGCTTCATCGAAGACAGCAAGGCCAGCCTCGGCCTGCGCAATTTCTACATCAACCAGGACACCCGCAACGCGGACGGCGCCACCCAGGAAGAATGGGGTCAGGGCTTCCAGTTCAACTACATCTCCGGCTACACCGAGGGGACCGTCGGCTTCGGCGTCGACGCTCTCGGCCTGCTCGGCGTCAAGCTGGATTCCGGCAAGGGTCGCCATTACAACCCCGACTCCAGCAAATACGGCGGCACCGTGTTCCCCACCGACGAGAACGGTCGCGCGGTGGACAACTTCGGCAGCCTGGGGCTGACCGGCAAGGTGCGTCTGTCGAAGACCGAGGCACGCATCGGTACCCTGCAGCCCAAGCTGCCGGTGGTCACCTTCAGCGACGGTCGCCTGCTACCGCAGACCTTCGAGGGTGGCCAGATCACTTCAGCCGAGATCGACAACCTGACCCTGGTCGGCGGCCAGCTGGAACACGCCAAGGGGCGCAGTTCGAGCAACAACGAAGGCCTGTCCATCTCCGGAGCCAACAACGCCAAGACCGGCCAGTTCAGCAACAAGTTCTACTACGCCGGTGGCGACTACAAGATCGGCAAGGACCTGCTGGCGCAGTACTACTACGGCGAGCTGAACGAGTTCTACCGCCAGCACTTCCTCGGCCTGACCCACAGCCTGGCCATCGGCCCGGGCGCGCTGAAATCCGACCTGCGCTACTTCAAGAGCGACGCCGACGGCAAGAACGACAGCGCCGCCGGGGTGGCCAAAGGCTATGCCAGCACTGGCTACTACGGTCTGAACGCGGCCGGCAAGGCGATCACCAAGGGCGAAGTGGACAACGACACCTGGAGCGCCCTGTTCACCTACAGCCTCGGCGGCCACGGGCTGAGCGCCGGCTACCAGGAAGTCTCCGGCGACAGCAACTTCCCCTACCTGAACCAGGGCGACGGCGCCACCGCCTACCTGATCACCGACCGGCAGATCGGCAAGTTCGCCAGTGCCGGCGAGCGCACCTGGCTGGCCGAGTACGGCTACGACTTCACCAAGGCCGGCGTACCAGGTCTGAAGGCCACTGTCACCTATCTATCCGGCGACAACATCGATTCGGCCGACGGCGAGAAGAAGGAATGGGAACGCGACTTCCGCCTCGACTACGTGCTTCAGGACGGTGCCCTCAAAGGCCTCGGTTTCTCCTGGCGTAACGCCAGCCTGCGTGGCAACACCAGCGCCGCCGACCAGGACGAGAACCGCCTGATCGTCAGCTACAGCCTGCCGATACTCTGAGCTAGCCCCAAGAGGAGCCTCGCCTGATGGCGAGGCTCTTAGATTGCTATGTCGTGGGCGATGGGGAATGCCCCTACGATGAAATGGCGTCAGCTTGCCCTTCGTCGACCGAGGCAAACGATGTTAGCTACCGCAAGGTCTAATCGATCCGTGACTGCCGCAGCCGTAAGGCGTTAAACACCACGGACGCGGAGCTGACACTCATCGCCAGCGCAGCGATCAAGGGCGACAGAAGATGTCCTGTCAGCGGATACAGCAGCCCGGCCGCTAGCGGGATTCCCATCGCGTTGTAGAGGAATGCAAAGGCAAGGTTCTGCCTCATGTTCTTCACCGTGGCCACCGACAAGGTGCGCGCCCGCAGGATGCCCATCAGGTCTCCCTTGACCAGGGTCACCTGGGCGCTGTTCATCGCCACGTCGGTGCCCGTGCCCATAGCGATGCCTACGTCGGCCCTGGCCAAGGCCGGCGCATCGTTGATGCCGTCGCCCGCCATGGCAACACGCCGGCCATAGCTCTGCAGTTCGGCGACTAATTTCTCCTTGTCCTGCGGTTTCACCTCGCCATGCACCTCCTCGATGCCTAACTGCTTCGCCACGGCTCTTGCTGTGGTGAGGCCATCGCCAGTGGCCATGATGACCTTCACGTCAGCGTTCTGGAGTTGAGCAACAGCCTGTTGGGAGGTCGGTTTGATTGGATCGGAAACGGCCAGGAGACCCGCCAGGCGACCATCGACGGCCAGATAGATGATGCTGATGCCCTCCAGGCGCAGTTGCTCTGCACGGTTACGCAGCGGAGTAATATCGACGCCCGCCTCCTCCATCAACGCTGTGTTCCCAAGCTGCAGTTGATGGCCATCGACCTGTCCGCGTACACCAATACCTGAGCCAGATTCGAAGGTCTCCGGTTTCACCAGGGCAAGACCCTGTTCACGCGCATGATCGACAATGGCATGCGCCAGCGGATGCTCGCTGCCCTGGTCCAGGCTTGCGGCCAAGCGCAGAACCTCGACCGAGTCGAACGGCCCGGTTCCCTCTGCACTATGAAAGGCCGGCCGCCCCTGCGTCAGTGTCCCGGTCTTGTCGACGATCAAGGTGTCGATTTTGCAGAGGTTCTCGATAGCGCTGGCATCGCGGAACAACACACCGCTGCTGGCGGCCTTGCCGGTCGCGACCATGACCGACATCGGCGTTGCCAAGCCCAGGGCGCATGGGCAGGCAATGATCAGTACGGCCACAGCGTTGATCAGGCCAAATACCCAACCTGATTCCGGCCCGAACACCCCCCAGCCAAAAAATGTCAGGATCGCGATCAGGATCACCCCCACCACGAAGTACCCTGCCACGGCATCGGCCATACGCTGCATGGGCGCCTTGGAACGCTGGGCCTTAGCCACCATCTGGACGATCTGCGACAACATGGTTTCGGCGCCCACCTTCTGCGCTTCCATCACCAGGCTGCCGTGGGTGTTCAGGGTGGCACCGATGAGGGTATCCCCTGCCCGCTTGGTGACGGGCACCGGCTCGCCGGTGAGCATCGACTCGTCGACAGCGCTCTCGCCCTCCAGCACGGTGCCATCCACCGGGACTTTTTCGCCCGGCCGGACACGCAAGTGGTCACCCTGATGGACGTGGGTCAGCGGAATATCTTCTTCCTGGCCGTCAGGCCTGATGCGCCGGGCAGTCTTGGGGGCCAATCCCAGCAGTGACTTAATGGCGGCAGAGGTCTGCGAGCGGGCTTTGAGTTCGAGCATCTGGCCCAACAGCGTGAGCGAGATGATCACCGCGGCGGCCTCGAAGTAGACGCCGATGCGTCCATCCTGAACGAAGGCCGCCGGGAACCACTGCGGCACCAGGGTGGCTGCCACGCTGTAGAGGTAGGCGGCTGCAGTTCCTAATCCGATCAGGGTCCACATATTAGGGCTGCGTTGCCGGATGGAGTCTATTCCGCGAGTGAAAAATACCCAGCCACCCCAAAGCGTCACGGGCGTTGCCAGAACCAGCTCAACCCAGTTCTGGGATGTTCCATGGAACAGCTGCAAGGAATGACCAGCCATCGCCAGCACGGTCACGATGACGGTCAATGGCAGGGTCCACCAGAACCGTCGCGAAAAGTCTTTCAGCTCCGGATTTTCTTCGTCCTCCAGCTCTGGAATGACGGGTTCGAGCGTCATCCCACAGATCGGGCAGTTGCCAGGGCTCGGTTGGCGAATCTCGGGATGCATCGGGCAGGTGTATTCAGCCCCCAGTCCTGCCTGAGTTGAGTACTCTGGCCGAGCGGCATGCTGGTGGTGCCCGGCATGCGATTGATGGCTCATGTACTGATGAGGGGCTGCCTGGAACTTCTCCTGGCATTTTGTACTGCAGAACCGATAGGCCCTTCCCTCAAAGTTCTCCTGGTAAGGACTATCAGATTTGACCTCCATGCCACACACCGGATCGCGTGGGCTCTCTGGATGGCCGTGCGAGTGATGTGCATGGCCCTGGTCATGATGGCAGGAGGTCTTTTGCATTCGAGTTACTTCCTATCCTCGTCCTTGGAAACTGCGGCTCCGCTGGAGTGGGAGTGCCCGCCATGATTGTGGCCAAACAGATGCATCAGCGGGCATAGCAGCAGGATGAGGTATGGCAAAGCCTGCGAAAGATGACCGTAATGCTCGCGCGCGACATAGAAGATGCCGATTACGGCCAGCATGATCAGTGCGATGCCAATCTTGCTCTTCCAAAAAGGTGGTTCCGTAGTGCCAGTGTGGTGCGTGTGATCCATGACAATAGCCTCGGTTCAATGACCATAGAATCAGCATAGGTTGCTCTAGCCAGGCAGAGTTGACGCGTATCAATGGAGTTCAGCGTACGGTCACCTTACCGACCATTCCCGACTGATAATGTCCAGGAACATTGCAGGCGAACTCCAGATCAGTAGCGTCGGAGAAGGTCCAGATCAGCTCTTCGCGTGCACCTGGCTCGACCAGAACGCTGTTGGGATCGTCGTGCTCCATGCCGACCATCTTCATGCCGCCCATGGCGTGGTCCATTTTGCTCATGTCATGCGCTGCAGTCGGGGACAGCGTGCCGTTCTGAAACATCGCAGCCATCTCTTTCTGATGCGCAGCATGGGATGCCGCTTTGCCAAGGTTGAACTCGTGCAGCAGGGCTCCCTCGTTCAGCAGTACGAAGCGAACCGTCTCGCCCGCCTTGATTTCCATTGCCTTGGGTTCAAAGAAGATGTCCCCCATCCGGACTTCGATGGTGCGATCTACTGCCTGACTGTCTCCCGGTTGCCCGATACTGTCTTTCTTGTGGCCCGGGCTGGCCAGCGCATTGGCAGCACTGAGCAGTAAACCAAGGGTGGTGATTATGAAAGCGGGTCTGAGTTTCATGGTGTGCCTCTGAGGTGTTGAGGAGGGATGAGTCCCGATGCTAATGAGGTGCAACTGGCGGTACGCTGACGCGAAAACTACATCGCAGTAAGGTTCGTCAGATCGGTGCTACCCAGCCCGCGGCCAACGGGTAGCACCGGTGCCGGACTAACGCAGAGCAAACTCACCGACCATTCCCGCCTGGTAATGCCCAGGCAATGTACAGGCGAAGCTCAAACTGCCCGCCTGAGGGAAGGTCCACACGAACTCTTTAGTTGTGCCGGGCTCGACGAGAACCGCGTTCGGGTCGTCATGCTTGGCTTTGATGACTTCCGGATAGCCTGGAGGGTTGGAGTCTCCCGTGCCATAACGCTCATGCCAGACAATGCGCTCGGCCATGCCGGTCGGGGTCAGTGTGCCGTCCTTGAACAAGGACGCCATCTTGCGCTGGTGCTCCAGCTGGGACGCTGCCTGCCCGATGTTGAACTCGTGCATCAACGCGCCCTCGTTCTTCAGAACAAAGCGCACGGTTTCACCTGGCTTCACATCGATCGTTTTCTGGCTGTAGTTGATGTCGTCCATCTTTACCAAGATGGTACGAGTCGCTGGCGTCGCCTGGGCCTGCTGCCCAATGCCATTGCTACTGCCGCCGACCTCGGCAAATGCCGGAAAGGTGGTGCTGATGAACAGAGTGCTGATCAGCAGTTTAAGGGGTAAGCGTTTCATGGTGAGACCTCGCGATGGGTGCTGGAAATCTCATGCTATTCCCCGCTTGCTGCCAGGCCGCTGACCCCAGAACTACAATTGCGTCAGCTGGGAAAAAGCACGGCGCCACAAAGGCGCCGCTAGGCCAAAGGAGCAATCACGAAAGGCCTGGAAGATGGGGGAAATCTTTACTGATGGCATTCCTTATCGGCCATCATCAACTTGTGCTCTCGAATCATTTGACCCAGCACGTCGTCTACCAACTTGTCATGCTTTTCCATCCAGGCCAGATGCTCTTCGGCAGACATGTTCGGCGCGGGATGCTCGTTGTGCAGCTGGCTCATGATGTCTTCGAGCATGTTCATATGCGCCTTCATGTGCACATGCCGCTCGCCGACCGGGGCCTTCTCCGCCTGGTTCAGCACGACTTCTGCTTTGTCGCGCATCTGCTGGATGCGCTCGAATACACGGTCGCTGCCCCCCTCGGCCCAAGCCATAGAAGAGAGCAGTAGCGAGCCAACCAGAAGCAAAGGTTTCAGCGATTTCATGGGACAGTCTCCATCAGTGCAAACTATGGCCGGCACCTCTGCTTTTGGTCTGTCGAGGGCCGAGAGCACAACCTAGTGCTCATGCTTGCACCTTAGACAAGCCACCCTGTCAGCGAGCTGAAGCCAGAATTACATTTTCGTAAGCTTCTGGTTGGGGCCGCGGTTTGCCTGCAAACTCAGGCCACCCGATATTTGGAGTCTGCTCGCATGAAACTACTGGTAGCTGAAGATGAACCCAGAACCGGTGCATACCTGCAGCAAGGCCTCAGTGAAGCGGGCTTCAATGTCGACCGGGTTATGACCGGTACAGATGCTCTACAGCACGCTCTGAGTGAGTCCTATGACCTCCTGATCCTGGATGTGATGATGCCTGGGCTGGACGGGTGGGAAGTGCTGCGCATGGTGCGCGCCGCAGGAAAAGACGTCCCCGTATTGTTCTTGACGGCACGCGATGGTGTGGAGGACCGCGTTAAAGGGTTGGAGCTGGGCGCGGACGACTACCTGATCAAGCCATTTGCTTTCTCTGAACTTCTGGCCAGGGTCAGAACGCTGCTGCGTAGAGGCAATGGCTCACCCACGCAAACAACGATGAAAATTGCCGATCTGGAAGTCGATCTGATGAAGCGTCGCGCCATCCGCGGCGGTAAACGAATTGACCTGACCGCGAAGGAGTTTTCACTGCTGGAACTGCTACTGCGCCGGCGCGGCGAGGTGCTCCCGAAGTCGCTGATTGCCTCTCAGGTTTGGGACATGAATTTCGACAGCGACACCAATGTTATTGAGGTTGCGGTACGCCGGCTACGCGCAAAAATCGATGACGATTTCGATCTCAAGCTGATTCATACCGCCCGCGGCATGGGATACATGATGGATGCTCCGGAGTGAATATGAAGCACCTTTCGCTGACCGCACGCATGAGCCTGATGTTCATGTCCGCGGTAATTGCAGTCCTGACGGTAGCAGGGCTGAGTTTCAATATGCTCAGCCAGCACCACTTCAAGATGCTGGATCGGCAGGCCCTGGTGGAGAAACTCGAATCCGCCAAACATATCCTCAACAATGCTCGCGGTGAAGCGAGCCTTTCGGAAGAATTACCGCAGTTGCGAGCTTTGCTGGGAGCCCATCAGGATCTGGCCGCCACTATCCTGGCCAGTGACGGTTCTGTACTGTTTTCCGACCCCAGAGCAGTCGAAGTACCTGAGCGTTTCAGACGTGCAAATGAGCAGAGCATGTGGGAGTGGCAGAACGGCCAACACATGTACCGTGGCATGACGGAGCAAATCTCGGTAGCCGATCAGGCTGAGCCGCTCACTGCGTTGCTGATTCTTGACGTCACCGATCACACACACTTTTTCGACACGCTGCAACGATGGTTTTGGATTGGATTGGTCATCAGCGCCCTGTTCAGTGCCACACTCGGCTGGGTGGTTGCTCGCAGCGGCCTTAGGCCTCTGCGGCAAGTCACTCATGTGGCCTCCGGGATGTCCGCTCGCTCGTTACAGGAGCGAATCCCTCTCGAACCAGTGCCGCGGGAACTTCAGCAACTGGTTCTCTCCTTCAATGCGATGTTGGCTCGGCTAGAGGATGCCTTCGTTAGGCTCTCCAATTTTTCGGCCGACATTGCCCACGAGCTACGAACTCCAGTCAGCAATCTGATGACCCACACCGAGGTCGTGCTGAGTAAAAAACGCGATATCAATGCCTATGAGGAGAATCTGTACTCCAACCTGGAGGACTTGAAGCGCATGTCTCGGATGATTGATGACATGCTGTTCTTGGCCAAGGCTGATAATGGCCTGATCATCCCCGAGCAGGCCAGGATCGAACTGGCTGACGTAGTCTTCAAGCTGTTTGACTACTACCACCTTCTGGCCGAAGAGCGCGGCATTGAGCTATCGCTCACAGGCAAAGGCCAAGTGCTGGGAGATCGGCTGATGCTTGATCGCGCGCTATCCAACTTGCTGTCCAATGCGCTGCGCTACACGCCGGCGGGACAGACAATTTCGGTTCTGATCCGCGAGACAGAGGACTCCACTACCTTCAGTATCGAGAACCCAGGGGACACAATCAGCTCAGAGCATCTAGAGAAGCTCTTCGACCGCTTTTACCGGGTTGACCCCGCTCGGCGGGAGGGCAGCCCGAGCAACGCCGGGCTCGGGCTTGCAATCACCCGATCCATCATTGAGGCTCACAAAGGCCGCATCTGGTGCACCTCAGCGGCTAGCCTCACGGGCTTTCACATCGAATTGCCCCATCCCAGATAATGCCGGTCTGGCGGTAAGTAGGCTACAGCTAACCGCTAGCCCAACTTGACAGGGTGGGTGCAGGTGCAACTCGACTGAGCGCAGATTGCATTCGCCATCCAGATAGGTAACGAGCGGTGAGCTGACACAAGAGCACCCCATTCGCTCTCGGGTAGCAGCTCATGAAGTTTGGAAACTGCATCCCCCGCGCTTGCCTCGCCAAGCCAAACCAATGCTCGGATGGCGTCCCCCGCTCCAGTAGCGCCAAGCACGTCAGGTTGCCGGAAGCCCTCACAGCCTAGCCAATCTCAATTGGCAACCAATTGGCAACCAGAAAGATAAAAATAGCACTAGCATCAAAAACCTACAGGCATAAAAAAATCCAGTCACCGTTAAGTGGCTGGATTTTCTAGGGTTTTTTGGTCGGGACGGAGTGATTCGAACACTCGACCCCTTGCACCCCATGCAAGTGCGCTACCAGGCTGCGCTACGCCCCGACTTTGTTGCTTGCCCCGCTTTGCGGAACGGAGCGAACTATACTTTAAGCTTTTGAATTGTGGAAGGTTTTTTTCAGTTTTTTTTACTTACGCAGAACCAGGAGGACGTCTTCAAGCTCGGCGATCATTTGCCGGATGAGCTGCTTGTATTGGGTGGTGTCGTCCTTCGCTTCGTCGCCGGAGAGGCGCTGGCGCGCACCGCCGATGGTAAAGCCCTGATCGTAAAGCAGCGCCCGGATCTGCCGAATCATCAGCACATCCTGGCGCTGGTAGTAGCGCCGGTTGCCGCGCCGCTTTACCGGGTTGAGCTGGGGAAATTCCTGCTCCCAGTAACGCAGCACGTGGGGCTTGACTGCGCAGAGCTCGCTGACCTCGCCAATGGTGAAGTAACGCTTGCCGGGTATTGTCGGCAATTCGTCGTTATGACTTGGTTCCAGCATAAGCTTCGACTCTGGCTTTCAGTTTCTGCCCCGGACGGAACGTCACGACACGGCGAGCCGTGATCGGGATTTCCTCTCCTGTCTTCGGGTTCCGCCCCGGACGCTGACGCTTATCCCGCAGATCGAAGTTGCCGAAACCCGACAACTTCACCTGCTCGTTATGCTCCAGCGCCTGACGGATTTCCTCGAAAAACAGCTCCACCAGTTCCTTGGCTTCCCGTTTATTCAGGCCAAGCTCTTCGTACAGACGTTCAGCCATCTCAGCTTTCGTCAGAGCCCCCATACGCTACTTCCTTAACGTGGCGTTGAACCTTTCTTCCAGCGAGGTGACGATGTTTTGCGTTGTGGTGTTCACCTCATCGTCGTTAAGAGTGCGCGATGGATGCTGCCAGGTCAAGCCGACGGCCAGGCTTTTTCTAAGCGGATCAATGCCTTTACCGTGATAGACGTCAAATAGCCTGAGGTCCGTCAGCCACTCGCCTGCCGCCTCGCGGATGGTGTCGAGTACGGCCTCGGCGGCCACTTCACGATCCACCAGCAGGGCCAGGTCGCGACGCACTTCGGGGAAGCGCGAAAGCTCGCGGAACTTGGGCAGGCGACCGCGCATGACTTCGGCCAGCACCAGTTCGAACAGGTAGACCGGCTGATCCAGGTCCAGGGCCTTGGCCAGCTCCGGGTGGATGGCGCCGAGGTAGCCGACCAGTTGGCCGTCACGCTCGATGCGGGCGGTCTGGCCCGGGTGCAGGGCGTTGTGTTCGCCGGGCACGAAGTCGAAGTTGTCCAGCGCGCCGGCGGCACCGAGCAGCGCTTCGACATCGGCCTTCACGTCATAGAAGTCCACGCCGTCACGGCCGTGGGCCCAGGCTTCGGGCAGGCGTTTGCCGCAGACGACGCCGGCGAGCATGGCTTCCTGCTTGAGCCCTTCCAGTTGGCCGACGAAACGCAGGCCGCTTTCGAACAGGCGGACGCGGCTCTGCTGGCGGTTGAGGTTGTGCTGCAGCGCCTTGACCAGGCCCGGCCACAGGGAGGAGCGCATGGCAGCCATGTCGGCGGAGATGGGGTTGGCCAGCATGAGCGGCTGCACGCCGGGGTTGAACAGCTCGAACAGCTTGGGATCGATGAAGCTGTAGGTGATCGCTTCCTGGTAGCCACGGGCAACCAGCAGGCGACGCAGGGCCGGCAGTTCGACGGCGGATTCGGCACGGGCCTTGGGCGCCAGGCGCGCTTGCGGGTAGCGGACCGGCAGGCGGTTGTAGCCGTAGAGGCGGCCGAGCTCTTCGATCAGGTCCACTTCCAGGCTGATGTCGAAGCGGTGGCTGGGGACTTCCACCTTCCACTGGCCCTGGCCGACGGAGGTGACGCCCAGGCCCAGCGCGGTGAGCAGGCGCTCGACTTCGGCGGCGTCCATCTCCATGCCCAGCATCTGGGCGATGCGCTCGGCGCGCAGGGTGATGGGGGCGATGCTCGGCAGGTCGGCTTCGCTCACGCTCTCGATGATGGGGCCGGCTTCGCCACCGACGATTTCCAGCAGCAGCGCAGTGGCGCGCTCCATGGCTTCGCGGGCGAGTTGCCAGTCCACGCCCCGCTCGAAGCGGTGCGAGGAGTCGGTATGCAGGCCATAGGAGCGGGCCTTGCCGGCCACGGCGATGGTGTCGAAGAAGGCGGCTTCGAGGAACAGGTCGCGGGTCTTGTCGCTGACACCGCTGTGCTCGCCACCCATCACGCCAGCGATGGCCAGGGCACGAGTGTGGTCAGCGATGACGAGGGTGTCGGCACGCAGGCTGACTTCCTGGCCGTCGAGCAGGACGAGCTTCTCGCCCTCCTCCGCCATGCGCACGCGGATGCCGCCGTTGATTTCGGCGAGGTCGAAGGCGTGCATGGGCTGGCCGAGTTCGAGCATCACGTAGTTGGTGATGTCGACGGCGGCGTCGATGCTGCGTACGTCGGCACGACGCAGGCGCTCGACCATCCACAGCGGGGTGGGCTTGGAGAGGTCGACGTTACGCACGACGCGGCCGAGGTAGCGCGGGCAGGCCTTGGGCGCGAGGACTTCGACCGGGCGCACTTCGTCGTGGGATGCAGCAACCGGGGCGATGGCCAGGCGGGTGACCGGGGCGTCGTACAGCGCGCCGACTTCGCGGGCGAGGCCGGAGAGGTTGAGGCAGTCGCCACGGTTGGGGGTGAGGCCCAGTTCGATGACGACGTCGTCCAGCTCCAGGTAGCGGCGGAAGTCTTCACCCACCGGCGCATCGGCGGCGAGTTCCATGAGGCCGCCGTGGTCTTCGCTGATCTGCAGTTCGTTGGCCGAGCAGAGCATGCCGAAGGATTCGACGCCGCGCAGCTTGGCTTTCTTGATCTTGAAGTCGCCCGGCAGCTCGGCGCCGATCATGGCGAAGGGGATCTTCAGGCCGGGGCGCACGTTGGGGGCGCCGCACACGACCTGGAAGGTCTCACTGCCGTTGCTCACCTGGCATACGCGCAGCTTGTCGGCGTCGGGGTGCTGTTCGGTGCTCAGCACCTCGCCCACCACCACGCCGCTGAAGGCGCCGGCAACGGGGGTGACGCTGTCCACTTCCAGGCCGGCCATCGATAGACGGGCCACCAGCTCGTCGCGGGATACCTGCGGGCTTACCCAGCTCCGCAGCCACTGTTCACTGAATTTCATCCAGCTCTCCTAAGGATTCGTTTCGGCCTTGCGTGCATCGGTGGTCGGCGGTTCAGCGGGCCCGCATCGCGGGGGGTGACGGAAAGCCCGATGGCGGGCCTGGTCAACGTCACCCCGCATGGGCGGGGGTCACTCAACTGAACTGCGCGACGCCGATGCGGGCAAGGGTCGCGTTTCTGACGGCGGGCCTAGCGGAATTGCGCGAGGAACCGCAGGTCGTTATCGAAGAACAGACGCAAGTCGTTGACGCCATAACGGAGCATGGCCAGACGCTCGACACCCATACCGAAGGCGAAGCCCTGGTATTTCTCCGGGTCGATGCCGGACATGCGCAGCACGTTGGGGTGCACCATGCCGCAGCCCATCACTTCCAGCCAGCCGGTCTGCTTGCACACGCGGCAGCCCTTGCCGGAGCACATGACGCATTGCATGTCGACTTCGGCCGACGGCTCGGTGAAGGGGAAGAATGAGGGACGGAAGCGCACGCCCAGGTCCTTCTCGAAGAACACGCGGAGGAATTCCTCGATGGTGCCCTTGAGGTCGGCGAAGCTGATGCCCTCGTCGACCAGCAGGCCTTCGACCTGGTGGAACATCGGCGAGTGGGTGATATCCGAGTCGCAACGATAGACACGACCCGGGCAGACGATGCGGATCGGCGGTTGCTGGGATTCCATGGTGCGTACCTGGACCGGCGAGGTGTGGGTACGCAGCAGCATGTTGGCGTTGAAGTAGAAGGTGTCATGCATCGCGCGGGCCGGGTGATGGCCTGGGATGTTGAGCGCTTCGAAGTTGTGGTAGTCGTCTTCGACCTCGGGGCCTTCGGCGATGCCGTAGCCGATATGGGTGAAGAACTGCTCGACGCGCTCCAGGGTGCGGGTGACCGGATGCAGGCCGCCGGAGACCTGGCCACGGCCAGGCAGAGTTACGTCGATACGCTCGGCCGCGAGCTTGGCGCCGAGGGCGGCCTGCTCAAGCGAGTCCTTGCGGGAATTCAGGGCATCCTGAACGCGCTCTTTGGCGGTATTGATCAGCGCGCCGACTTTGGGGCGTTCCTCGGCCGGCAAGTCGCCCAGGGTCTTCATCACCTGAGTCAGTTCGCCTTTCTTGCCAAGGTAATGGACGCGAATCTGCTCGAGGGCGTTCACGTCTTCGGTTTGTTGCACTGCCTCAAGCGCTTGAGAGACCAGCGCATCCAGATTTTCCATGTACAGACTCCAGATACGAAATAGGGGAAGAGCGCAAGGCTCTTCCCCTATTGGTGACGTTCAGCACCGGGATGGCCCGGTGATTGTCGGGGACTTAAGCCAGTACGGCTTTCGCTTTCTCGACAATCGCAGCAAACGCCGCTTTTTCGTTCACTGCCAGATCGGCCAGAACCTTACGATCGATCTCGATGGCCGCTTTTTTCAGGCCAGCGATCAGACGGCTGTAGGACAGACCGTTCAGACGAGCACCAGCGTTGATACGAGCGATCCACAGAGCGCGGAACTGACGTTTGCGCTGACGACGGTCACGGTAGGCGTATTGGCCAGCCTTGATCACCGCCTGCTTGGCAACGCGGAACACGCGGCTGCGTGCGCCGTAGTAGCCTTTGGCGAGTTTCAGAATCTTTTTGTGACGCTTGCGAGCGATGACGCCGCGCTTTACACGAGCCATGAGTAATTTCCTCTAGAATCTTGACCGATTAACGAACGCGCAGCATGCGCTCGACTTTTGCCTTGTCCGACGGATGCATCAGTTCGCTACCGCGAAGTTGACGCTTACGCTTGGTGGACATCTTGGTCAGGATGTGGCTCTTGAAAGCGTGTTTGTGCTTGTAGCCAGCAGCGGTCTTGAGGAAACGCTTGGCTGCACCGCTCTTGGTTTTCATCTTTGGCATGTTCGGATACTCCGCATTGAGTGATTACGCATAACCGCAAGGCCTGCCAGTGCCCTGGTGGTTACTTTTTCTTTTTGGGAGCGATGACCATCATCAGCTGGCGTCCTTCCAGCTTAGGATGCTGTTCAACGGTGCCGAGTTCGGCGAGGTCGGCTTCGACCCGCTTCAACAGCTCCATGCCCAGCTCCTGGTGAGCCATCTCACGACCACGGAATCGAAGCGATACCTTGGCCTTGTCTCCCTCATTAAGGAAACGTACCAGGTTGCGTAGTTTTACCTGGTAATCCCCTTCTTCCGTCCCTGGACGAAACTTGATTTCTTTGATCTGTTGCTGGTGCTGATTCTTCTTCGCCGCAGCAGCCTGCTTCTTCTTCTCGAACAGGTGCTTGCCGTAGTCCATGATTCGGCAGACGGGCGGCACTGCATCAGCGGAAATCTCCACCAGATCCAGCTTTGCTTCTTCAGCAGCGCGAAGCGCTTCATCAATCGAGACGACGCCAATTTGCTGGCCGTCTGCACCAATCAGTCGCACCTCTCGAGCCGAGATATTCTCGTTAATCGGGGCCTTGGGTGCAGCTCGTTTATCTTGTCTCATTTCACGCTTAATAATGATTACTCCAATTCTTGGCGACCACGCCGGGAAACCGCCTGCGCAAGCGTAGTGACGAATTGGTCGAGGGGCATGGAGCCCAGATCGACGCCTTCACGGGTTCGCACAGCAACGGATCGTGTCTCAACCTCACGATCTCCAATAACCAGGAGATAGGGAACCTTGAGCAAAGTATGCTCGCGGATTTTAAAGCCGATTTTTTCGTTTCTCAAGTCGGACTTGGCACGGAACCCGCTTTGGTTGAGGGTTTTTTCCACTTCGAGGGCAAAATCGGCCTGCTTGTCGGTGATATTCATGATCACCGCCTGGGTCGGAGCGAGCCACGCCGGGAACAGGCCCGCGTAGTGCTCGATGAGCATGCCGATGAAGCGCTCGAAGGAGCCGAGGATGGCACGGTGCAACATCACCGGGCGCGTACGGCTGTTATCTTCGGCGATATAGCTGGCATCCAGACGCTCCGGAAGGTTCGGATCGTACTGCAGGGTGCCGCACTGCCAGTTACGGCCGAGGCAGTCCTTGAGGGTGAACTCAATCTTCGGACCGTAGAAAGCGCCCTCCCCCGGCTGGTATTCCCAGGCCAGGCCGGACTCGTTCAGGGCGTCCGCGAGGGCACCTTCGGCGCGATCCCACAGCTCGTCGGATCCCACGCGCTTGGCCGGGCGAGTCGACAATTTCATCGAAATATCGCTGAAGCCGAAGTCCGCATACACTTGCAGGGTCAGCTTGATGAAATCGGCCGCCTCTTTCTTCACCTGTTCTTCGGTGCAGAAGATGTGGGCGTCGTCCTGGGTGAAGCCACGCACGCGCATGATGCCGTGCAGGGCACCGGAGGGCTCGTTGCGGTGGCAGGCACCGAACTCGGCCAGGCGCAGCGGCAGGTCGCGATAGGACTTCAGGCCCTGGTTGAAGATCTGCACGTGGCACGGGCAGTTCATCGGCTTGACGGCGTAGTCGCGGCTTTCGGACGCCGTGGTGAACATGTTCTCGGCGTAGTTGGACCAGTGGCCCGAGCGCTCCCAGAGGATACGATCCACGACCTGCGGCGTACGCACTTCAACGTAGCCATGCTCGCGCTGCACCTGGCGCATGTACTGCTCCAGCACCTGGTACAGGGTCCAGCCGTTGGGGTGCCAGAACACCATGCCCGGGGCTTCTTCCTGGAGGTGGAACAGGTCGAGCTGCTTGCCGATGCGGCGATGATCGCGCTTCTCGGCCTCTTCGATGCGCTGGACATAAGCGGCCAGCTGCTTCTTGTCGGCCCAGGCGGTGCCGTAGACACGCTGCAGCTGCTCGTTCTTCGAGTCGCCGCGCCAGTAGGCGCCGGAAATCTTGGTGAGCTTGAACGCTTTCAGGAAGCGGGTGTTGGGCACATGCGGGCCCCGGCACATGTCCACGTACTCCTCATGGAAGTACAGGCCCATGGCCTTCTCATCCGGCATGTCCTCGACCAGGCGCAGCTTGTAGTCCTCGCCACGGGCCTTGAACACTTCGATCACCTCGGCGCGCGGGGTGACCTTCTTGATGACGTCGTAATCCTTGTCGATCAGCTCGGCCATGCGCTTTTCGATGGCGGCCATGTCCTCGGGCGTGAAAGGACGCTCGAAGGCGATGTCGTAATAGAAGCCTTCATCGATGACCGGGCCGATCACCATGCGGGCGGTCGGATAGAGCTGCTTGACGGCATGGCCGACCAGGTGAGCACAGGAGTGACGAATGATCTCGACTCCAGCCTCGTCCTTGGGGGTGATGATCTGCAGGGTCGCGTCGTTTTCGATCAGGTCGCAGGCATCGACGAGCTTGCCGTCGACCTTGCCGGCGACGGTGGCCTTGGCCAGGCCGGCGCCAATGGATTGCGCCACCTCGAGCACGGACACGGGGTGATCGAACGAACGCTGACTGCCGTCGGGAAGAGTAATGATGGGCATGGCGCCTCCTCTCCTAGTGGTGACCTCTACCAAAGGCCACATGGGTTGGGATGAGCCAGTAATTGATCCGGTGGTATGCCTGCCACACGATGACAGAGCCCGAAGGCCAACCGAGCCGAACCAGGGTCACTGGAGGTGTCGAGAACCGCGGATGCTTCCAGAAACACGTGACAGTGACAAGCGCGGATGCGAGCGGCACGCCTTTATATAGGCAGGACGACTGACGCTGGCGATGCGAAGAACACGGAAGGAGCAGGAAGAACCGCGAAGCGCGGCACTTTAGCACAAAAGAATCAGTGGCTTAGAAGCAAGCAGCACCACTTCGACACGATACTCATCGAATGTCGCCCCATGACTCACCGCCGGGGCGCACCTCAGTTCGGAGCTGACACTCAATTGCCACCACCGAAATGTGACAACAATCACACAAGAATGCAGATCAGTTCACGGTTGCACTGATATGCTCCGCCGAGCAAATCGACCAAGGAGTCATACGATGAAGGAACAACGTACTTTCCTTGCTCTTCGCGCTCACATCGATGAGTTGCTCAGGGACGGAGCCCGCATTATCAGCCGCGACCCCTTGACCCTGAAGGTCAGCGGCCATCTGTATCGCGTCAACTGCGGGATGCTGATCAGTCACTCAGCAGCCGCCTGATCGAGTCCGGGCGTTACGCCCGGCACCCCCTCCGTCATGACTGGCGCCCATCTCCGCACCATGCCTCCACGCGATAGCTGAAACCTTCGAAGCGCAACGGAATTTCAGAATACGAGCCCTGTCACAGCTACTGCTATTCTGCTTGCATCTTCTCCAGGGGAGACCAATCCGTGAAGGAACAACGGAGCTTTCATGCATTGCGTGCGCACATCGATGAACTGCTCAGGGAAGGGGCACGGATCATCGGCCGGGAGCCACTGACAATCAGGATCAACGACGGCCTCTACCGTGTAATGCACGGCATGCTCATCGCCGATATCTGAACCCGGCGACCGCATCGCACCACACCCTCGCCAGCGCGGGCATACCGCACTGCTCCCATTCTTTTATCCATCGGAACCGTGCCGGACCGAGCACGCATCACGGAAGGAAGACAGGCTCCTCCGACGCGAACAGGGCATGGGCATCATCCTCATCCGCCCAACCTGCTCCCGCAGCAAAATCCACCCGTTCAGTGATGAGGTTGTAGCCGACATCACCGCCACTGAAATACCCCTCGCCCTGGTAGGTCATCCCTATGTTTGGCCGAAAGGCAGACGAGGCGAAAAGATAGTCGAGCCCGACCGAGCCAACCGCGATAGCGTCCTCGTCATCGCCGAATGCCTTTATCCCTGCCGCAACGCCGCCGCCAAAGACATAGCTGACACCGATTCCGAAACCAACATCACCCGCCTGGGCGACTCCACCCGACGAGAACAGCAACGCCCCGGCAGCCGCCATTGCCGCCCGGCGCACGAACCCGACTCGATTCCCCATGACACCCGCCTCCTCGCTGGTGAATGCCCATGAAGATTAGATAGCGCACGGACATAACCAAGCGAAGCGGCAGCATGTTTCCGATATATGGACATCTGGCGGCGCGAGGAGGAGGAGCGGAAGGATGTCGGACGCAGGACTTGCACCCTGCCGTATGCTTGAATTTTTGCGGGCAACAAAAAAGGCGACCCTTTCGGATCGCCTTCTTTGCACCGCCTGAGCGGCTTCGATTTGGTAGGCACAATTGGACTCGAACCAACGACCCCCACCATGTCAAGGTGGTGCTCTAACCAACTGAGCTATGTGCCTTCGATGGGTGCGCATTCTACAGCGATGCATTTCGGCGTCAACAACTTTTTCCGCTAACTGACTGAAAAAGTGAAGTTTTTGTTGTTCGGCGCTGCGTTAAATATCTTGCACAGCCCCTAGCCGGCCATTTTCAACTCGGGTAGCATCACGCCATCCGTAAAAAATAAAAAACAGAGATTCAAGATGACGCACACTCCCTACCCCCAATCCTATTACGCAGCATCGGCCAATCCGGTACCGCAGCGCCCGGAGCTGGTCGGCGAGACCGAGACCGACATCTGCATCATCGGCGCCGGCTACACCGGCCTGTCCACCGCGCTCTTCCTGCTGGAGAACGGCTTCAAGGTCACCATCGTCGAGGCGGCCAAGGTCGGCTTCGGCGCGTCCGGTCGCAACGGCGGCCAGATCGTCAACAGCTATAGCCGCGACATCGACGTGATCGAGCGCACCACCAATCCGAAGGATGCCCAACTGCTCGGCCAGATGGCGTTCGAGGGTGGCCGCATCATCCGCGAGCGCATCGCCAAGTACGACATCCAGTGCGACCTCAAGGACGGTGGCGTGTTCGCTGCCATCACGCCCAAGCAGATGGGCCATCTGGAAGCCCAGAAGAAGCTGTGGGAACGCTACGGCCATACCCAGCTGGAACTGCTGGACGCCAAGCGCATCCGTGAAGTCGCATCGACCGAGAACTACATCGGCGGCATGCTCGACATGAGCGGCGGCCACATCCACCCGCTGAACCTGGCCCTCGGCGAGGCGGCAGCGGTGGAATCCCTCGGCGGCATCATCCATGAGCAATCTCCCGCCATCCGCGTCGAGCGTGGCGCCAACCCGGTCGTGCACACCCCGAAAGGCCGGGTGAAGGCCAAGTTCGTGGTGGTGGCCGGCAACGCCTACCTGGGCAACCTGCTGCCCGAACTGGCATCCAAGTCCATGCCCTGCGGCACCCAGGTCATCACTACCGAACCGCTGTCGGAAGAAATGGCCAAGAGCCTGTTGCCGCAGGACTACTGCGTCGAGGACTGCAACTACCTGCTGGACTACTACCGCCTCTCCGGCGACCGCCGCCTGATCTATGGCGGTGGCGTGGTCTACGGCGCGCGTGACCCGGCGAACATCGAGGCGATCATCCGCCCGAAGATGCTCAAGACCTTCCCGCAGCTCAAGGACGTGAAGATCGACTACGCCTGGACCGGCAACTTCCTGCTGACCCTCTCGCGCCTGCCCCAGGTCGGCCGCATCGGCGACAACATCTATTACTCCCAGGGCTGCAGCGGCCACGGCGTCACCTACACCCACCTGGCAGGCAAGGTCCTGGCCGAAGCCCTGCGCGGCCAGGCGGAACGCTTCGACGCCTTCGCCAGCCTGCCGCACTACCCCTTCCCGGGCGGCCGCCTGTTCCAGGTCCCGTTCAGCGCCATCGGTGCCTGGTACTACAGCCTGCGTGACAAGCTGGGGATCTGATCCTCGCGACATGAAAACGGCGCCCTCGGGCGCCGTTTTTCATTGGAACGCGGGAAACCACGTCCCTGGGGCGTGGTCACGAGTCATCGGCTCTGCCTGTGACGATATGAATTGAGAGCCCCCGCTGGATGGACACGTTCTGTAGGGCGTGCCGTGCGCACCGCCGCACGGTGCTTCCGGCAGGCTCTCCAGGCGCGTGGCACACCCTACGTCCAAACCCCGAAGTCTGGCTGGCCCCTTCTTACCTAGGGGGCCAACGCAAGTCCAGGTTCTACGAGCGTGGATTTTCACTGGGGCAGAAGCCCTGTGCGGGCATTCAACGCAGCTGCTTTCTGGCGATATTCGCCGCATCGGCCTGGCCGGCACCCGCCAGCGCATCGGCGGCCTGCTTCCAGCGCTCGGCATCGACCTGCGCCGGGAGCTGGTTCGGCGCCTGCAGCAGCACCGCCCAGTGGCCCGCCCCCTCCCAGTCCGACTCGAACTCCGAGAAGCCCATCGGCAGGCGCCGCTCACCGCCGGCCCGCAGCAGCAACACCTGCTTGTGGCGGTCATAGCCCACCACCAGCGCATATCGCCACGACGGCAACCAGCCATAGCCCTGGCGCAGGTGCACCAGCACCGGATTGCCCGCCGCCACCTGCACCAGCAGGTCCTCCACCTGGTCGCCCAGCGGGTAGACCAGCAGCCCGTGGCGGTTCACCACATCGGCCAGGTTCCCTTGCAGCGCCTCCTCGCGTTCCGGCAGACGCAACTCCTTCTCCACCATGCCAGGCGTCACCGTCTCCCCCTGCAGGGTGAAGAGCGCTGCCAGCGCCGCCGGCGCGCTCTGGTAGGCGTGTTGGGCGAAGAACGGCACGTTGCTCAGCTCGACCGCCTCGGGCAGGCCACGCAACCCCGGCGAGGTGGGCTGGGCGGAACAGGCGGCCAGCAGGATGGAAAACGCGAGCACGGCACAGCCGGCAAGGGATCGGTTACGGCGAATAGGCACTGCATCTACCCCGATGGTTCACAGGTGCATGGCGGACATGGAAGGAATCATACCGGCGCGGATGGCCCGGTACACGGCGCATCTGTATAACCCGAGCCGGGTCGTCGAGCGCACGGAAATGACGGTTTTTCGAGAGCGTTATCGCCATTCCATTCATTGCTGCGACAAATAGTTATTTATTCACGACCCGCTGTGACTTCCTGGTCAGGTTTCGCCATCCATATCCACGACGGCAGGCAACGGTCGATACGACCGGCCCCGTCGACCTCGTTGGGCACAATACGGAGAGACCCACCCCATGAACGCAACACTTCGCGTCAACGAAGCCCTGATCATCGCCGGCCGCGCCTTCCAACCCTTCCAGTGCGTGGCCTGGGCCCCTCAGGATGGCAACGGCGAGCTCAGCCTCAGTGTCATCGACCGCACCAGCACGCGCCTGCTGGGCCGCTCGAAAATCGCCAGCAGCACCTACTGCGACCCCCAACAACTGGCCAGCATCCTCAAGCAGTCCCGCGAGGAGCTGAGCCGCAAGGGCTACAGCCTCGACCCCTGGAAAATGCCCGAGTAACACCTTCCAGCGCTGTGCCCACTGCGCGGCGGGCAGCTTCCCGGCTGCCCGCCCTGGCGTCATCGCGACGCCGCCTCGTCTGTCACTGACGAAATTTCCCCGCCTTCGCTGTCCATAACCTTGCAGCCCCGAGCACACGCGGCAACCGCCCGCGACGCCTCGTTTCGACCCGCGCAAGGAGCACACAGGCCATGAGCCCATTCGATTGGCAGCGAATCCTCATCGATCAGTTCCCCCTCGGCTTCCTCGCCGAAGTCGCGTTGCGCGCCCTCTTCGCCTTCATGGTGGTGTTCGCGTTCCTGAAGATTTCCGGACGGCGCGGCGTACGGCAGATATCCCTGTTCGAGGTCCTGGTGATCCTCACCCTCGGCTCCGCCGCCGGCGACGTCTCCTTCTACGAAGACGTGCCCCTGCTGCCGATCCTCGTGGTCTTCGTCACCCTGCTGGTGCTGTACCGCGTCACCACCTACGCCATGGAGCACAGCCGCCGCTTCGGCGCCTGGCTGGAGGGCGAACCGGTGGTGATCATCCGCGACGGCCTCTACGACATCGACGCCCTGGCCCGTCACAACATCTCCAGCGACGAGTTCTTCATGGAGCTGCGCCGCCAGAGCGTCGAGCACCTGGGCCAGGTGCGGCTGGCCATACTCGAAGTGAATGGCGACGTCAGCCTCTACTTCTTCGATGACAGCGAGGTGCGCGAAGGCCTCTCCGTGCTACCCCGCCAATTGCGCCAGACCGTGGAGCGCCCCAGCGAGGACGGCCTCTACGCCTGCAACCGGTGCGGGTTCACCCAGCGCCTCGCCCGCGGGCAGGAGGCCCATTGCCCCCGCTGCGACGGCCACGCCTGGTCGCACGCCCTGGGCCGCAAGCACCAGGCCTCACCCGTGGAGGCGCACGCATGACAGCCGCGACACCCCCCGCCCTGCCGCCGCAACTGCGCTACGTCGAAGACAGCATGCCCGGCTTCGCCCGGCGCCTGCAGCGCGGCAAGTTCGTCTACATCGACCTCGCCGGCCGCCCCATCCGCGACGAGTTGGAGATCCAGCGCATCAACAAACTGGCCATCCCGCCCGCCTACCAGGAGGTGTGGATCTGCGCCGACCCACAAGGCCACATCCAGGCCACCGCGCGGGATGCCCGTCGGCGCAAGCAATACCGCTACCACCCGTTGTGGATCGAGATACGCGACGCCGCCAAGTACGAGCGCCTGCTGCGTTTCGGCCAGGCCCTGCCGACCCTGCGCCGGCGGATCGACCTGCACCTGGACGAGCCCGGCCTCGGCCGCGACAAGGTCATGGCCGCCGTCGTCGCCCTGCTCGACCGCACCCTGATCCGCATCGGCAACAGCCGCTACGCGCGGGACAACAAATCCTTCGGCCTCACCACCCTGCGCACCCGCCACGTCGACGTGAAGGGCAGCAGCATCCGCTTCGAGTTCAAGGGCAAGAGCGGCGTCGAGCACAGCGTGAAGCTCAGCAATCCGCGACTGGCGCGCATCCTCCGGCGCTGCCTGGAGCTGCCCGGCCAGCACCTGTTCCAGTACCTCGACGAGGGGGCCGAACGCCGCACCATCAGCTCCCACGACATCAACGACTACCTGCGCGGCCATGCCGGCGAGGACTTCACCGCCAAGGACTACCGCACCTGGGCCGGCAGCGCCCTGGCCCTGGAGCACTTGCGCAAGCACCGCTGGCAGAACGAGGCGAGCGCCAAGAAGCACCTGGTGGAGGTGATCCGCCAGGTCTCCCGCGAGCTGGGCAACACCCCCGCCGTCTGCCGCAAGTGCTACGTCCACCCGGCCATCATCGACGCCTTCCTCGCCGGCGAGCTGCAGGGCCTGAAGAAAGCCCGCAAGCGCAAGGGCCTCAGCGCCGAGGAAGCGTCATTGATGAACTTCCTCCAGGCGCTGCACACCGACCCGGCGGGCTGAACGACCCGGCCAGCGCCTTGGCAATATCTGTGGGGTTATTGTCATTGTCGCCAAACCCGGCAGGACGCAGACTGGCGCCATCAACCTGATGGAATACGCCATGGACACCCTGCGCACCATTGCCTGCCTGGCCTTCGACGATGTGATGAGCCTGGACGTGACCGGCCCGCTGCAGGTCTTCGCCTCGGCCAACGTCGAACGCCAGCGCCAGGGCCTCCCCGATGCCTACCGGATCCGCCTGATCGGCACCGAGGCCGGCGCGGTGAAAACCTCCGCCGGCTTCGCCCTGGTCGCCGAGGCCGCCTATCACGAAGTCGACCCGGCCAGCCTCGATACCTTGCTGGTGGCCGGCGGCATGGGCGTCGAGCGCATGTGCCGCAACCCGCCCCTGCTGGCCTGGCTGCGTGAGGCCGAGCCCCGGGTGCGGCGGCTCGGCTCCATCTGCTCCGGCGCGCTGATCCTCGCCGCCGCCGGCCTCCTGGCCGGGCGCAGCGCCACCACCCATTGGTCCGACGTGCCCGCCCTCGGCGGCTATTGCGACATCGACGTGCAGGGCGATCGCCTGCACACCTACGCCCCCGACGGCCGCGACGGCGACCCGCACGTATTCACGTCCGCCGGGGTCACCGCCGGCATCGACCTCGCGCTGGCCCTGGTGGAAGCCGACCTCGGCCGCACCATGGCGCTGGCGGTCGCGCGCCGGCTGGTGCTGTTCCTGCGTCGCCCCGGCGGCCAGGCGCAGTTCAGCGCGCTGCTCAACTGCGAACCCAGCCGCACGCCGCGCCTGGCCGCATTGCTGGAGTGGATCCCCGGCAACCTCGGTGGCGACCTGTCGCTGGAGGCACTGGCCACCCAGGCGCGCATGGCTCCACGCAGCCTGTCCCGGGCCTTCGTCCAGGAGCTGGGCATGGGGCCCGGAAAGTACGTCGAACGGGTGCGCCTGGAGGCGGCCCGCGCATTGCTCCAGGACGCCCAGGCCTCCATCGCCACCGTGGCCCGCCTCACCGGCTTCGGCCATCCCGAGAACCTGCGGCGCACCTTTCACAAGCACCTGTCCATCAGCCCGCAGGAATACGCGGAGCGCTTCGGACGCCCCACCACGCCCTGAGGAAACCGCCATGCTGGAACTGCGCCCCAACTGCGAATGCTGCGACAAGGACCTGCCGCCCGACTCCGCCGAGGCGATGATCTGCTCCTTCGAGTGCACCTTCTGCCGCGATTGCGTCGAAACCCACCTCGCCGGCCATTGCCCCAACTGCGCCGGCAAGCTGGTCGGGCGCCCCATCCGCCCCGCCGCCAAGCTCGCCGCCAATCCGCCATCGAGCCAGCGCATCCACCACCCCACTGGCTGCGCCAAGCGCGCCTGAACCCGGAAGACGACCATGCTCGAACTGATGAAGAAATTCCGTGGCGACGCCGTCGCCCTGCCCCCTCGTCCCGCCACGCGCCAGGTGTTCATCGCCTGGCTCGGCGGCGTCCTCGCCATCGCCAGCATCGCCGGCCTGGGCGACGCGCTGACCCTGAGCCTGCTGCTCGGCTCCTTCGGCGCCTCCTGCGTGCTGGTCTTCGGCTTCCCCGACGTGCCCTTCTCGCAGCCGCGCAACGTCGTCTTCGGCCACTTGCTGAGCACCTTCACGGGCCTGGCCTTCCTGTATGTCTGCGGCCCGCACTGGTGGGCCGTGGCACTGGCGGTGGGCAGCGCGATCGCCCTGATGATGCTGACCCGGACCGTGCACCCGCCGGCCGGCTCCAATCCGGTGATCGTCTTCCTCCTGCAGCCGGGCTGGGACTTCCTGCTCTACCCCACCCTCAGCGGCGCCCTGCTGCTGGTGCTGGTGGCGCTGGTCTACAACAACGCGAGCCGCGAGGCCCGCTACCCCAAATACTGGTAAGCCGCCGAGGTCCCCATGCTGCTGCGCAACCCGAGCATCCGCCTGCTGTTCGCCGGCCAGGCGCTGTACTGGAGCTGCTCGATGATCGGCATCACCCTCACCTCGCTGGTGGGGCTGCAACTGGCGCCGCTCAACGCCCTGGCCACCCTGCCGCTGGCGCTGCTGGTACTGGGCAACCTGCTGGCGGTGCAGCCGCTGTCACTGTTCATGCAGCGCCACGGTCGCCGCCCGGGGCTGATGCTCGGCGCCGCCGCCGGCGTGCTCGGCGGCCTGGTCAGCGCCCTGGGCGTCTGGCTTGGCGACTTCATCCTGCTGTGCCTGGGCGCCCTGCCGATCGGCGCCTACCAGGCCTCGGCCATGTACTACCGCTTCGCCGCCCAGGAAGCCGTGGACGACAGGCACAAGGGCCGCGCCACCGCCTATGTGGTCGGTGGCGGCATCTGTGCCGCGCTGCTGGCGCCGAGCCTGGCGCTCTGGTCGCGCAACGCCCTGGAAACGCCCTTCGTCGGCGCCTACCTCGCCATCGCCGCCCTGGCGCTGGTCGCCCTCGCGCTGCTGCGCCTGCTGCGTGAAGGCCAGGCACCCAGGCCGCCCAAGGCCGGCTGGGCGGCCACCCAGGCCCTGCTCAAGCGCCCGCTGGTCCGCGCCGCCATCGCCACCACCGCCATCGGCCACGGGCTGATGATCCTGGTGATGAACGCGACGCCCCTGGCCATGAGCTTCTGCGGCCTGCCGCTGGAAGCCGGGTCGGAGGTGATCCGCTGGCACATGCTCGGCATGTTCCTCCCCGCCTTCGCCGCCGGCCCGTTGGTGGACCGCTTCGGCAGCCGCCGCGTGGCCCTGTCGGGCGCCGTGCTGCTGCTCTTCAGCGCCGGCATCGCCCTGGCCGGGCTGGGCATGGCGTATTTCCTGATGAGCTCGTTCCTGCTCGGGCTGGGCTGGAACCTGATGCTGGTGGCCGGCACCACGCTGCTGGCGGAAGGGCACGCCACCGAGGAGCGCGGCCAAGCCCAGGCGCTGATGGAGCTGTGCAACAGCCTGGTGGCCGCCTGCGCCTCCTTCGCCTCCGGCGCCCTGATCACCGGGCTCGGCTGGAGCGCGGTGAACCTCGGCATGCTGCCGCTGGTGGCGGTGGTCCTGCTGGCGCTGTTCATGGTGCGTCGCGGCAGGGCCGCCCAGGCAGAAGCGGCACCGTGATCGCCGCCCCACATCACGGCACTTCCCCGTAGGAGCGAGCTCTGCTCGCGAAGCTCTACCCCCGCAAGACCGACCCCCGCCCAGGCTTCAGCCCGGGAAATGACCGATCGCAGGATTGGATGAGCCCTGCGAATCCCATCGATCCGGTGCGTCCCCGGGCGTCGGGCAACATGGGTTTCGCTGCGCTCTACGCCACCCTACGGGGGGGAATTGCGGACATGAAAAAGGCAGCCCGGGGGCTGCCTTTTCCTTACCGCTTCAACGCCTCAGTAGTAGGCGTTCTCACGGTTGCTGTGGTCGGTCACGTCACGCACGCCCTTCAGCTCGGGGATGCGCTCGAGCAGGGTGCGCTCGACGCCGTCCTTGAGGGTCAGGTCGACCTGGCCGCAGCCCTGGCAGCCGCCGCCGAACTGCAGCACGGCGATGCCTTCGTCGACCACGTCCACCAGGCTCACCTGGCCGCCGTGGCTGGCGAGGCCGGGGTTGATCTCGGTCTGCAGGTAGTAGTTGATGCGTTCATTCAGCGGGCTGTCCTCGTTGACCATCGGCACCTTGGCGTTCGGGGCCTTGATGGTCAGCTGGCCGCCCATGCGGTCGGTGGCGTAGTCGACCACGGCGTCCTCGAGGAAGGGTTCGCTCAGGCCGTCGATCCACGCGGTGAAGGACGCGAGGGCCAGCGGGGTGTCCTCGGGCTTCTGCTCGCCCGGCTTGCAGTAGGCGATGCAGGTTTCGGCGTACTGGGTGCCCGGCTGGGTGATGAAGACACGGATACCGATACCGCTGGTGTTCTGCTTCGACAGCAGGTCAGCCAGATAGTCTTCGGCTGCCTGGGTAATGGTGATGGCGCTCATGGCAACTCCTCGCAAACATGGGGCGCAGTGTACGCCAATCAGGTCCTACGGATAAAGTCCTAGTGTTTTAGTAGGAATAATTCGCGACAAATCCTCAGAAGTTCTGATAGCGGTTCATGTCCAGCACGGCCGCCTCCACCGGGTCGGTCTCGTGGATGTAGGCCGAGAGGTCGTGGAAGTAACGCCAGAACTGCGGATGGCTGCGACGGATACCCCAGCGCTCCACCACCTTGTCGAAGGCCGGCGTGTCCTTCACCTGCCCGAGCGCGGCGACGAACGCCGGCACCTCCTCGGCGCGCAGGTTGAACATGAAATTGGGGTAGCTGGTCAGCACGCCGGGGTAGATGGTCAGGGTGTCCAGCCCGGGCTGGTAGCGCAGTTCCTCGCCCATCATGAAGGCCACGTTGCTGTGCGCGCGGTTGCGCAGCACGCTGTAGACCTCGCGGTGCCCGTCCGCCAGCTCGACGCGCAACAGCGTCGCCTCCGGCATCTGGTCGATCACCTTGAGCCCCGCCGCCGGCCGGCTGACCAGTTGGCTCAGCGCCTGCTCGGCCTGTTGCAGCGCCGGGTCGATGCCCAGGCGGTAGCAGTTGCCGGTGGTGCAGCGGTTGATCGGGTCGGGCCTTGCATTGAGGTCGGCGTAGCGCTTGAGCAGTTGCGCCGCGAAGGAGCCCTTGGCGCGCTCGACCGGCAGGAACAGCCCGGTGGGCGTGTCGTCGTCGATGTCCTCGTAGTCCAGCCACATCTTCAATTTGCCGCTGTTCTGGTACCAGTCGTCGAGGATCGCGGTGCGCGACTCGGCCGGCATCAGGCGCAGGAAGTTGACCTCGGCGCCATTGCGGATCAGGTCGAAATACAACCGCGTCTGCGCCTGGTGCGAAACGTTGCCGTACACGTCGAAGTTCACCACCAACTGGTAGTAGGTGCGCTCGAACAGCGGGTAGTCCAGCAGCCACATCGTCTGCGGCACCTCGCCGATCAGCCCCTTGCGCACGAAGGCGCTGTCGAACTGGCGATAGATGGACAGCAGGGCGTTGTCGTTGCCGCTCCAGATATCCGCCCAGGTGGGCACCGGGGCATCGGCGTAGGCGTCGCGCCGCAGCTCCTCGTAGGCGTTGCGCTTGTCGCGGTAGCTGTGCCACAGGCTCAGCAACCCGCCGATCTCGTCGAACTGCCCGGGCATCGCCAGCAAGGGCGTCGCCTCGCCCCGGTAGGCGGCATCGGTGACGTAGAGGTCGTGCTGCGGGTCCTGGAACAGCGCCCAGAAGTTGTCACGGATCACGTCGGTGGCGATCTGCCCGCGGCACACCGGGCCACGGATGAAGGTGCGCACGAAGTACTCGGCGTTATCCAGCATGAACTGGTA
This sequence comes from Pseudomonas tohonis, assembly GCF_012767755.2. Classification (NCBI taxonomy): domain Bacteria; kingdom Pseudomonadati; phylum Pseudomonadota; class Gammaproteobacteria; order Pseudomonadales; family Pseudomonadaceae; genus Pseudomonas; species Pseudomonas tohonis. Next base: position 2,273,444 of record NZ_AP023189.1, on the reverse strand, counting down.
GCGCGCCTGGGCCGGGATGGCCTCGAAGGTCTCGAACGGGTTGGCCCGGCGTTGCGCGCCGTAGCCCGGCACCTTGTCGGTGGTCCAGTCGCTGCCGAAGAACAGCTCGTTGACCCGCGCCAGCCTGGAATCGCTCAGCGGGTAGGTGATGTGCGTCTTGTGCACGATCACGCCCTGGATGGGCCACAGGCGGTAGTAGAAATCGGTGCCCGGGTCATCGTTGGGACGGCGCGTGGCGATCGGATCGATGGGCTTGCCGCTGGGCGTGCGCGAACGCACCAGCTGGAAGAAATGCCCGCTCTTGCCCTCGTCGAAGTACAGGTGGGCAAGGAACAGGTGCTCGAACAGCCAGCGCCCCACCAGCACCTCGCGGGCACCCCGGGCGTTGAGCAGCCCCTCCCACTCGGCGATCTGCCGCGCCTCGTCCTGTGTCGGCGTCACCGCGCTCGCCTCCACCGGCGCACCGGCGGCGAGCCAGCGCTGCAGCGTCTGGTATTGCTGGTCGTCCAGGCCGGTCACCGCGAAGGGCATGCCGGCGTGGGCGAATTTCTTCGCATAGTCGTCGAACTCGTCCGGGGTCGGGCACTGGTTCTGGCGATTGATGCCGATGTCCAGGTCTTCCGGCAGCTTGGCATTGGGCGTGAGCGGCGCGCTGTGCCCGAGCTCCAGCATGCGCGCCATCAGCGCTGCCTGCGGGGCCTGGCCCTGCAGCACGGAGTAGAACCCCTTGTCGCGCCATGCCGCCTCGCCCTGGGCGTCGAAAAACAGCCGCGTGGTGGCCTGTGCGCGAGTGCGCGTGCCGTCGTACACCGGCAGCTTGGTCGCCCCGCGCGCCGCACCCTCGCCGCTGCCCAGGTTGAGCTGGCAGGGCGAGTCGTAGCACGCATGGCAGGCCACGCATTTCTCGGTGAAGATCGGCTGGATGTCGCGGGTGTAGGAGATCCCCTCGGCATACGCCGCAGCGCTCATGAATAGAAGGGCGGCGGCGAACAACGCGCGATACGGCATGGACCTTTTCCTTGGCGAACGAATCGGCCGATTCTACCGGCATCCGCGCTGCGCTGCAGCGAAGCGGCAGCCAGGGTGGTGATGGGCGGCCCCTCGCGGCGCAGCCCATCGCCCCGCCGCCGGGGCGGCTCAGCTGTAGGTCAGGCCCAGGCCGGCGGCGATGCGCTCCAGGGTGGCCTTCTCTTCCTTGCTGATCTTGCTGCCGAAGCCGAGGAAGCCGCCGGAGGCCGAAGCCACCGCCTTGCCCAGGCCCAGCAACGCCTGCTTGAACGCCTGCGCTTCCTCCGGCGCCACCTTGGTCTCGACGATCAGGCGGATGCGCAGCAGCTCCTGGGCATGGTTGAGGGGGGTGGTCAGCAGTTCGGTCAGCAGCTGCGGCACGTCGGTGATGACGTTGGTGATGATGCGCGAATACAACTGGCCGCCGTTTTTGGCCGACTCCCCCAGCTGCTTGACGAAGGCCTGCGCCTCCTTGTTGTCGAGCTTGCCGTCGGCGGCCGCCACCAGCAGGAACACCATGAAGGGCGCCCGGCGCAGGGCCTGGAACTCCTCGGCGGTGAACTGGGTGTTCTCCTGGCCCTGGAACCCGGAGCTTTCGCCCGCCTGCTCGACGAAGTTGCTATTCCACACCTCCAGGGCTTCCTCGTTGTTCTCCAGGCCATCGAAGAAGGCTGCGGCCAGCTCCTGCAGCTGGTCGTTGGAGAAACCCGCGCCAGCCGAGGCCTTGGGTTTGTGCACGGCGAAGCCGGCTTCATGGCCGGCGTTGCGGTAGGGCAGCAGCCACTGGAAATGGCGCTGCTTGTCCGAGGCGAAGCGGATGTCGACGATCAGGCAGTCGGTCTTGCCGGTGGGCAGGGTGACCAGGCCGTCGCGGATGAACACCGCGCCCAGCTTGTCCTCGTCCAGGCTGGTGATGCGCGCCTCGCCCTGCTGCATGGCCTCCACGGAGCTGTCCGATAGCAGCCGCACCATGCTGGTCTGCTGGTCGGTGCCCAGGTAGCCGACGATGGGGATCAGCATCTCGCCGCTGGCGACGCCTTGTACCGCATGTCCAGCAAAGTAGCCGGCCATTTCCATCACTTTCTTCGCGTGTTCCATCGAACTGCTTCCTTGTATGCGTTCAGTCTGTCGTGCGGGAGGACGTCAATCGCGACGTCGAGGGCCTCGCCTGCTGCACTAGCGAGGTGCCACCATCAATCTGCAACAGCCACCCCCCCGTTGTGAAGCGCAGGAACGGGCTTTCGTGACCCACATCGACAATCCGCACCCCGCAGGCCTCACTCCGCAGCGCCGCCGTCCGTCCGCCGGGGCCCGCCAAGCCGCGCAGACGTGAACGCCGTCATCCCCCGTGGCGGGCCACCGGCGTATCCTGCCGCCACGCCAGGCCACCAGGGATGATGTCGGCGCAGCTACAGGGAACGTGCTCCAGGGCCGCCGTCCGGCGCGCCCGCCCCTCCTGACTGCAACCGATCGCCCCTCGGGCCGGCCCCAGCCATGCCACAGGAGATCCTGACCATGAAACCCCTCGCCGGCGCCCTCGCCGCCCTGACCCTCAGCGCCTGCGCCCAGGCCTCCGATTGCGGCTTCGCCCCGCTCAAGCTGGTGGCCAGCCCCGAAGCGCCCAGCACATTCGTTGGCGACGGCCAGCGCCTGCAGGTGCGCTTCGTCAACGAGAACCCGGACATCGCCGAACCCGACGCCTTCCCCGAGCCGCCGGTGGTGCTGCTGGACAAGGCCAGCGGCAAGAGCTGCAACATCGAGGACGGGGGCATCTGGGCCCGTGACCCGCTGTTCCTCAGCCGCGACGAGAAGCGCCTGGTGACCTACGAGTTCAGCGGCTCCAACGGTGAACTGGTGGCCTACGACACCGCCACCTGCAAGGTGCTGCACCGCCAGGACATCACCGGCAAGCGCGCCAGCGTCGAGGGCGAGGAGCTGGTGCTCGGCGCCGACTGCGACGACAGCGGCAGCTGCAAGACCCAAGCAAAGCAACCCGTACAGCCTTTCTGCAAACCCTGATAGGGATAGTCAATGAGCCTCGACACCTGCATCGTCAACGCCTGCACCGCGGCCTGGGACCAGAGCTTCATCGCCGGTACCCAGAACAAGAACAACTGCTCCGGCTTCCTGCAATCGGTGGCCGCCACCCTCGGCGTACCGATTCCCGGCGGCAACGCCGACGCCATCATGGGCGGCCTGCCCCAGGCCACCGGCTGGAAGGAACTGGCCAGCGGTGACGAAGCCGCGCAGAAGGCCTCCCAGGGCTACTTCGTGATCGCCGGCATCAAGGGCAGCGACCACAACCCGGCGCGCAACAACGGCCACGTCGCCGTGGTCATCGGCGGCACCCTGTACCACGGCAAGTACCCGCGCGTCTGGTGCGGCAGCATCGCCGGCGCGGTCGGTCAGAGCCAGGGCCTGCGCTCGGTGGGCGAGGTCTGGAACCGCACCGACCGCGACCTGGTGAAGTACTTCGTCTACGCCACGGCCAGCTGCCGCGGCTGATCCCCCCGCGCCGTGGATGACCCCGCCTCATCCACGGCCGCGCTCCCCGCACGCCCCCGCCCCGCCCGCATCCCCGCACTCCATGCCCACCAGGGCGCCGCCCGGCTTCGGCCCACAGCAACATGAGCCATATTCATGCAACAGCCGGCGGGCGGTCGATCCCCTTCATCTTTGCTATGCTTTGCGACCTTTTCCGCCCAGCTAGTCAGGTCCTCCATGTCCAGCCCGCTCACCGATCGCAGCGCTCGCCTGCACGCCCTTCACAAAGCCCTCAAGGAACGCATCCTGATCCTCGACGGCGGCATGGGCACCATGATCCAGAGCTACAAGCTCCAGGAGGAGGACTACCGGGGCACGCGCTTCGCCGACTGGCCGAGCGACGTCAAGGGCAACAACGACCTGCTGCTGCTGTCGCGCCCGGACGTGATCCAGGCCATCGAGAAGGCCTACCTGGACGCCGGCGCGGACATCCTCGAGACCAACACCTTCAACGCCACCCAGGTGTCCCAGGCCGACTACGGCATGGAGTCCCTGGTGTACGAGCTGAACGTCGAGGGCGCGCGCCTGGCCCGTGAAGTGGCCGACGCCAAGACCCTGGAAACCCCGGACAAGCCGCGCTTCGTCGCCGGCGTCCTCGGCCCGACCAGCCGCACCTGCTCCATCTCCCCCGACGTCAACGACCCGGGCTACCGCAACGTCACCTTCGACGAGCTGGTGGAGAACTACACCGAGGCCACCCGTGGCCTGATGGAAGGCGGCGCCGACCTCATCCTCATCGAAACCATCTTCGACACCCTTAACGCCAAGGCGGCGATCTTCGCCGTGCAGGGCGTGTTCGAGGAACTGGGCGTCGAGCTGCCGATCATGATCTCCGGCACCATCACCGACGCCTCCGGCCGCACCCTCTCGGGCCAGACCACCGAAGCCTTCTGGAACTCGGTGAGCCACGCCAAGCCGATCTCCGTGGGCCTGAACTGCGCCCTCGGCGCCAAGGAACTGCGCCCCTACCTCGCCGAGCTGGCGAGCAAGGCCGGCACCCACGTCTCCGCCCACCCCAACGCCGGCCTGCCCAACGCCTTCGGCGAGTACGACGAGACCCCGGCCGAGATGGCCGTGGTGGTCGAGGAGTTCGCCGCCAGCGGCTTCCTCAACATCATCGGCGGCTGCTGCGGCACCACCCCGGGGCACATCGAGGCCATCGCCAAGGCCGTGGCCAAGCACCCGCCACGCGTGATCCCGGAGATCCCCAAGGCCTGCCGCCTGTCGGGCCTGGAGCCCTTCACCATCGACCGCAGCTCGCTGTTCGTGAACGTCGGCGAGCGCACCAACATCACCGGTTCCGCCAAGTTCGCCAGGCTGATCCGCGAGGAGAACTACACCGAGGCGCTGGAAGTCGCCCTGCAGCAGGTGGAAGCCGGCGCCCAGGTCATCGACATCAACATGGACGAGGGCATGCTCGACTCCAAGGCGGCGATGGTGCGCTTCCTCAACCTCATCGCCGGCGAGCCGGACATCTCCCGCGTGCCGATCATGATCGACTCCTCCAAGTGGGAGGTGATCGAGGCGGGCCTGAAATGCATCCAGGGCAAGGGCATCGTCAACTCCATCTCCATGAAGGAAGGCGTCGAGCAGTTCAAACACCACGCCAAGCTGTGCAAGCGCTACGGCGCCGCCGTGGTGGTGATGGCCTTCGACGAGGCCGGCCAGGCCGACACCGAGGCGCGCAAGGCGGAAATCTGCCAGCGCAGCTACGACATCCTGGTCAATGAAGTGGGCTTCCCACCCGAAGACATCATCTTCGACCCGAACATCTTCGCCGTGGCCACCGGCATCGAGGAACACAACAACTACGCGGTCGACTTCATCAACGCCTGCGCCTACATCCGCGACAACCTGCCCTACGCCCTGAGCTCGGGCGGCGTGTCCAACGTGTCGTTCTCCTTCCGCGGCAACAACCCGGTGCGCGAGGCGATCCACTCGGTCTTCCTCTACTACGCCATCCAGAACGGCCTCACCATGGGCATCGTCAACGCCGGCCAGCTGGAGATCTACGACGAGATCCCCAAAGAGCTGCGCGATGCCGTCGAGGACGTGGTGCTCAACCGCAGCCCCAACGCCACCGAGGCCCTGCTGGCCATCGCCGACAAGTACCGGGGCGATGGCGCGGCCAAGGAAGTGGAGAACGAGGAGTGGCGTTCGCTGCCGGTCGACAAGCGCCTGGAGCACGCGCTGGTGAAGGGCATCACCGCCTTCATCGTCGAAGACACCGAGGAGTGCCGCCAGCAGTGCGCGCGCCCGATCGAGGTGATCGAAGGCCCGCTGATGTCCGGCATGAACGTGGTCGGCGACCTGTTCGGCTCGGGCAAGATGTTCCTCCCGCAGGTGGTCAAGTCCGCCCGCGTGATGAAGCAGGCGGTGGCCCACCTGATCCCCTTCATCGAAGCGGAGAAGGGCGACAAGCCCGAAGCCAAGGGCAAGATCCTCATGGCCACCGTCAAGGGCGACGTCCACGACATCGGCAAGAACATCGTCGGCGTGGTGCTCGGCTGCAACGGCTACGACATCGTCGACCTCGGCGTGATGGTCCCGGCGGAGAAGATCCTGCAGACCGCCCGCGACGAGAAGTGCGACATCATCGGCCTCTCCGGCCTGATCACCCCGTCGCTGGACGAAATGGTCCACGTCGCCCGCGAGATGCAGCGCCAGGGCTTCAACCTGCCGCTGATGATCGGCGGCGCCACCACCTCCAAGGCCCACACCGCGGTGAAGATCGACCCGCAGTACAGCAATGACGCCGTGGTCTACGTCACCGACGCCTCGCGCGCCGTGGGCGTGGCCACCCAGCTGCTGTCCAAGGAGCTCAAGGCCGGCTTCGTCGAGCGCACCCGCGCCGACTACGTCGAAACCCGCGAGCGCACCGCCAACCGCGCCGCCCGCACCGAGCGCCTGGCCTACGCCGACGCCATCGCCAACAAGCCGGACTTCGACTGGGCCGGCTACCGCGCGCCCAAGCCCAGCTTCACCGGCGTGCGCGTGCTGGAAGACATCGACCTGGCCGTGCTGGCCGAATACATCGACTGGACGCCCTTCTTCATCTCCTGGGACCTGGCCGGCAAATACCCGCGCATCCTCACCGACGAGGTGGTGGGTGAAGCCGCCACCGCGCTGTTCGCCGACGCCCAGGCGATGCTGAAGAAACTGATCGACGAGAAACTGATCAAGGCCCGCGCCGTGTTCGGCTTCTGGCCGGCCAACCAGGTCAACCACGACGACATCGAAGTGCGCGACGACCAGGGCAAGCCGCTGGCCACCCTGCACCACCTGCGCCAGCAGACCATCAAGCCCGACGGCAAGCCGAACCTGTGCCTGGCCGACTTCGTCGCGCCCAAGGAGAGCGGCGTGGTCGACTACGTCGGTGGCTTCATCACCACCGCCGGCATCGGTGCCGAGGAAGTGGCCAAGGCCTATGAGGCCAAGGGCGACGACTACAACTCGATCATGGTCAAGGCCCTCGCCGACCGCCTGGCCGAAGCCTGCGCCGAGTGGCTTCACGAGCGCGTGCGCAAGGAGTACTGGGGCTACGCCGCCGACGAGCACCTGGACAACGAGGCGTTGATCAAGGAGCAGTACAACGGCATCCGCCCCGCCCCCGGCTACCCGGCCTGCCCGGACCACACCGAGAAGGGCACCCTGTTCGACCTGCTGGACCCGAGCGCCAGCTTCGACAAGGCCGGCCTGAGCGGCGTGTTCCTCACCGAGCATTACGCCATGTTCCCGGCGGCGGCCGTCAGCGGCTGGTACTTCGCCCACCCCGAGGCGCAGTACTTCGCCGTCGGCAAGATCGAACGCGACCAGGTGGAGAGCTACAGCAAGCGCAAGGGCCAGGACCAGGCCGTGAGCGAACGCTGGCTGGCGCCTAACCTCGGCTACGACTACTGATCACGAACGGGCCCGCGCAATGCGGGCCCGGTTCTTTCTGGCGCCCAGCGGCGCAACGATGGGTTTCGCGGGGCTCTAGCCACCCCACGGGTGCCCAGTCCGCGCGGCTTGGCGCTCTTCGTAGATACCGTCTTGATTTCTAGTGAGCAAGGGCCAGTTTTGCGTCAAATGGCCGGCCTGATTTCAAGACGCCGTAGGCGATGCTCAGCAGCTTGCGCATGGCGGCGCAGACGATCTGCTTGCCGGTCTTGCCCTTCGCCCTCAATCGTTCGCTCAGGGCCCTGACAGCCTCGTTGTACGTCAGGGCACTGATCGCGGGCATGAACAAGCCGGCCCGCAGGCGCGATGAGCCCGTCTTGGAGATACGTGTCTGTCCCCGGTGGTTCCCGGACTCCTGCAGCCGCGGATTGAGCCCGGCAAAGGCAGTGACGGCGCGGCTGTTGGCAAAGCGCAGTGGGTCGCCCAGCTCCGCCAGGAGCAGGGCGGCGGTCTTGTCGGCGATCCCGTCAATGCTGGTCAGCAGGTCGCGCTTGCCGCGCAGATCCGGGTCGTTGTCGATGTGGTCGTCGATCGCCTTGAGGGTCTCTTCGATCTCCTGACCGATATGTTCCAGCACCGACTGGATCGAGGCCTGGACGCTGGCATCGGCCACTTCCAGGCGGTTGCGCTCCATCTGCTCGATTTCGCGCAGGTCCTCCAGGCGCCGTACCAGGGCTTTCAAACGCCGCACGGCACGGGGCTCGGGTTGCCAGGGACGCAGACTGTCCTGATGGCGCTCGCCGTATTCGGCGATCAGCTTGGCGTCGACCTTGTCGGTCTTCACCCGCTGCAACTGACTACGGGCGTAGTGGGCGATTTGTGCCGGGTTGAGGACACAGACCCGATAGCCTTGCTCCAACAGCCATTCGGCCAGGGCTTCATGGTGGATGCCGGTGGCCTCCATCACGACCCAGGCTCCGGGTTCGCTGTGTTTGTTCAGCCAGTCGCGCAAGACGGCGAAGCCCGCTTTGTCGTTGGCCAGCTTGGCCTTGGTGCGGTACTTGCCGTTGGGCTGCAGGGTGGCGAGGTCAAAGGTGTGTTTGGCGATGTCGATGCCGATGACGCTGGGCATGGATTCTCCTCTCGATCCGTTCAGACGCGATCATCACTGCACCCGACCCAACCTTGTAGATGCGAGCTCGAGGCTCTGGATACCGTTCGGGCTGTTCGAGTGAGTGTGGAGGGGCGGAGCACTATCTACGTTGCAGGCTCGTGGCCTAAGGATGGATACGACTTCCAGCCCCTCCCCCGATGATCAGTCGGGGACTATTACCCCTGTGGAGGTATTAGTCGAGATACAAGGATGGGTCGGGCGGCGTTCCGCGAGCGAAGCGAAACCCATCACCGCGATGCCAAAGGCACGCTCGACCACTCCCTGAACGCCCCCAGAAACGACCGCTCCTCCGAAATCGCTGCAGGAACCCCGACATCTGCCGACACGCCTTCTAGAGGCGCAACCGCGCGGGCACTGCTATTGCATAAGAAGAGCCTGCCGCGCCTCTGCCGTGTGCCGCCTTCCAGCTCGGGAATCGAGGAGTACCGAATGTCTCTGCTGCCTGACCGCATCTCCAGCCGCCTGACCCTGGGCGCGATCTTTCTCCTGCTGCTCACCGCACTCGCCGTCTTCGCCATCATGGTGTTCCGCGGCCAGCCGCGGGTGGTGGCGGAAAGCAACGCCCTGATCGAGCAGACGGGCAGCGCCATCGTCCGCCAGCTCGGCCTCAAGCTGGCCGGCATCGAAGGCCTGGCCGTCGGCATGGCGCACCTGGCCGAGGTCCTGCCCCGGGAAGAGGCGCTGTACCGCGACAACTTCCCCAACCTGATCGACAACGGCGGCGATGCGGCCATCGCCGGCGGCGGCATCTGGCCGGAGCCGAACGCCTTCGCCGACGGCACCGACCGCCGCAGCTTCTTCTGGGCCCGTGGCGCCGGTGGCGCGCTGGAATACTCCGACGACTACAACAAGCCCGACGGCCCCGGCTACCACAACGACGCCTGGTACACCGGCGCGCGCAGCGCAGCCGGCAATGCCTGCGTCTGGTCCGAGGCCTACCAGGACCCGGTGAGCAAGGTGCCCATGGTCACCTGCAGCGTGCCGTACAAGCTGCAGGGCCGCTTCGCCGGAGTCAGCACCATCGACCTGCGCCTCGACGACCTGGCCGCCTTCCTCCGCGACCAGGGCAAGGTCACCGGGGGCTACGCCTTCGCCCTCGACCCGGCCGGCAACATCCTGTTCTTCCCCCTGCCGGGCAGCGCCGCCGAAGCCAGCATGCAGAAGTTCGACGAACTCGCCGGTCGCGAGGCCTGGCTGGCGCCATTGGCTGAAGCCCGCCGCAAGCTCGGCTCCGGTGGCACCGCCGCCGTGACCCTGGATGACGACGCGGTGCTCGGCGAAGCCAGCCAGGCCAATCTCTTCGTCATGCCGCAAACCCACTGGACCGTCGGCCTGGTCACGCCCAGGGCACGGGTCACCGGGCTCGCCCAGGCGCTCACCTATGAACTGCTGGCCTTCCTCCTGCCTCTGCTCGGCCTGCTGCTGTTCTTCGTCTGGCTGGCCGGGCGCAAGATCCTCGAGCAACTGGGCGAGACCACCGCACAGATCGACGCACTCGGCAGCGGCCAGGGCCATGGCGGCGCACTGACCATCCTCCGCGACGACGAGATCGGCGGCCTGCGCCGTTCGGTCAACCAGTACGCCGGCCGGCTGCAGGGCATGCTCCAGGTGATCGCCGACGAATCCCGGCGCCTGCAGGACGAAGCCACCAGCCTGGGCCGCCTCAGCGGCGCCCTGCTCCAGCGCGCCGAACAGCAGCGCCAGGAGAACACCCAGCTGGCGGCGGCCATCACCGAGATGTCCTCCAGTGCCAACGAAGTGGCGCAGAACACCAACGACTGCGCCGACACCGCGCGACGCTCCCAGGCCGTGGTCAACGACGGCCAGCAGAAGGTCGCCTCCAACAGCCGCTCCATCCAGTCGCTGTCCAGCGAAATGGCGGCGGCCGCCACGGTGATCGCCCGCCTGGAGCAGGACAGCCAGCAGGTCGGCGCCGTGCTGGACGTGATCAAGGCCATCTCCGAGCAGACCAACCTGTTGGCCCTCAACGCCGCCATCGAGGCCGCGCGGGCCGGCGAGCAGGGGCGCGGCTTCGCCGTGGTGGCCGACGAGGTGCGCTCCCTGGCGGCCAAGACCCAGAGTTCGGCCAACGAGATCAGCGGCATGATCGCCAACCTGCAGCAGGCTTCGCGCCAGGCGGTACAGGCGATGCAGGCCGGCGAGGCACGCACCCGCCACGCAGTGGAGGAAGCCGAAGGCGCCGCCGCGGCGCTGTCGACCACGGTGCAGAGCTTCGACGACATTTCCCAGCGCGCCCAGCAGATCGCCGTCGCCGCCCAGGAACAGAGCCACGTGACCCAGGAAATCAACGAACTGGCGGTGCGCATCCACTCGGCCAGCGAGGAGAACGCCCGCGATGCCGTCGACCTCGACGCCCTCGGCCAGGCGATGCGCCAGTCGGCGACGCGCCTGGCGGAGCTGAGCCGGGGCCGCTGAAGGCCGCCATGCACGGAGGGGCGCCTGCGCCGGCGGGGCGCCCCTACTTAAGCGCCGATGCCGGTGGTAGGATTCGCGCCCCATGCGCATCCAAGACCTGCACGACCGCCTCGCCGCCCTCGGCGCCAAGCCCATCCACCAGGGCCGGGTGATACGCGCCTGGCTGCAGGGCAAGCCCCTCGACGCCTGCACCCTGCGCCAGCAGGCCCAGGACTTCTTGCCCATCAGCGTGCGCGAAGGCCTGCCGGCCCTGGCCGAGGAGCTGGACAACCTGGCGCGGCTGCGCTCGGAACACCCCGCCGCCGACGGTTCGGCGCGCCTCCTGGTAGGCCTGGCCGATGGCCAGATGGTCGAAAGCGTGCTGTTGCCGCGCGACGGCCTGTGCGTTTCCAGCCAGGTCGGCTGCGCCGTGGGCTGCGTGTTCTGCATGACCGGCAAGAGCGGCCTGCTGCGCCAGGTCGGCAGCCTGGAGATCGTCGCCCAGGTCGCACTGGCGCGACGCTATCGCAAGGTGAAGAAGGTGGTGTTCATGGGCATGGGCGAGCCGGCCCATAACCTCGACAACGTGCTGGAGGCCATCGACCTGCTGGGCACCGACGGCGGCATCGGCCACAAGAACCTGGTGTTCTCCACCGTGGGCGACCCGCGGGTGTTCGAGCGCCTGCCGCAGCAACGGGTGAAGCCGGCCCTGGCGCTGTCGCTGCACAGCAGCCGCGCCGAGCTGCGCGAGCGCCTGCTGCCCAAGGCCCCGCGCATCAGCCCCGAGGAACTGGTCGAGCTGGGCGAGGCCTACGCCCGCACCACCGACTACCCCATCCAGTACCAGTGGACGCTGCTCGCCGGCATCAACGACAGCCTGGAGGAAGCGGACGGCATCCTGCGCCTGCTCAAGGGCAAGTTCGCGGTGATGAACCTCATTCCCTACAACAGCCTGGAAGCCGACGACTACCAGCGCCCGGGCGGCGAACGCATCGTCGAACTGGTGCGCTACCTGCACAGCCGTGGCGTGCTGACCAAGGTGCGCAACTCCGCCGGCCAGGACATCGACGGAGGCTGCGGCCAACTGCGCGCCCGCGCCGGGACGCTCGATACCCGCCAGTTGCTGCATCGCGCACGTTGATCCGGGCAGCCTGCCGGGGGCGAGCTAAGCTTGTGCCCCACGGAGGTGCACCATGGACGACAGCAACGACGAAAACCAACGCCCCCTGACGTTCCGCGAGATGCTGCACAGCGTCGCGGCCGCCGCCTTCGGGGTACAGAGCGGCAAGAATCGCTCGCGCGACTTCAGCCGCGGCAAGCCCAGCCACTTCATCATCCTCGGGGTGCTCTTCACCCTGGTCTTCGCGCTGACGCTGTTCGGCGTGGTCAAGCTGGTGCTGCACCTCGCCGGGCTCTGACGCCCCGACCGACTGCATCGGGAGCCCTCACGCCTGACCAGGGTCGTCATCGATGCGCGCGCGCCGCATCCGTAGGGTGGCGTAGAGCGAAGCGAAACCCACGCGGTGGCCGTGGCAGGGCGCCGTGCTTGAGCTTGTTGAATCCGCAACAGCCAACACAGACGGAGCCCATGGTTACGGCCCGCAGCCCGCGCAGAACGGCGTCGCCCTGCGGGGTTCCGTGGCGGGCCGCCAGAGGGGGCGGCGGCGGGTCGGTTACTGGTGGCTGACCCAGAACACCGCGGTGGCCACCGCGATCAGGATCAGGCAGAAGATGGCGACGGCGTCGATGCCGCTGTCAGAACTGGATTGCTCGGTGTGATCGCTCATGGCATCCCCTTGTTGTGGTTATGGGCGCTACGTCCACGAGTTAAGACCAGGACCGACAACCTCTCAAGCCACCCCATCGACCTCGCACATCCCCAGGATGGCCCCGCGCCGGAAAAACATGAGCTGAGCAACAGAAATGCACATTGGACCGCCCGTGGCAGAGGCCTTGAACCGCCCCGATGAATTACCATCGGGCACCGCATCGCCAAGGACAGGTTCACCATGTTTCAGAAGCTGCTGGAAAAAATCGGCCTTTCCACCGCCTCCACCCCGGCCACGCCCTTTGCCAAGCACGTCGTCGAAAGCCTCGAGGTGCTCGACATCCTGGTGCCCGGCCTGGCCGAGCGCGCCGCCACCCACGTGCTCAGCGGCCAGGACGAAGGCGTCCTGCTCGACCTGCGCAAGGTGCCGGCCGAGGAGGCCGTCGTGCTCCTCGACATGCCCGCCACGCTGGGCTGGTGGCACCCCTCCGGCAACCTGCGCAACGACGCGCAGAAGCACAAGAAGCGCATCAACGCCGCCGTCAACGCCCGCGCCCGGCTCTATGTCGTAACCCCCGGGACCGACGTGCTCGCCCTCGCCCGCTTCGGCAAGGTGCTCGAAGCCGCTTGCCAGGGCGCCAACCTGGTGCGCGTCGCCAAGGTGCCCGACTGGCTCATCTACCTGGTGGTCGATGCCCTGCATACGACCCTGAAGAACCTCGGCAACAAGCACGGCGATGAATTGCGCAAGCACTGGAACCTCGACCTGCTGGTACGCCTGCTGGCGGTGGACGACCTGCCGGCCGACGACGCCCTGCTGCTGATCCTCGACCGCCGCGACCTCAACGAATACCACTGGCGCGACCTCGCCGGGCTGCCCAACCTGCCCGGCACCGGCGAATACCTGCTGCAGCACCCCTCCAGCACCCGCGCCCTGCCCTCGCGGCTGTCGGCGAGCGGTTGCCTGACCCTGGTGAAGCTGCTCGGCAGCCAGCGCACCCTCGCCGACGCCTACGCCGACGTACTGGTGCGCCTGGCAGTGAGCGCCGCCAAGAGCGTCCGCGCCGAAGCCGCGCCCCAGGTGGAGACACTGCCGCTGCAGGTCAAGCTCACCCACCTGCAGCAGCTGCTGGAAGCAGGCAACAACGCCGAACGCGCCCAGGCCGCCGACATGCTCGCCCGCGCAGGCGAAGAAGCCCGCCCCCTGCTGCAGGCCCGCCTGGAGGTGGAGAGCTCCAAGCCCGTGCAACAGGCACTGGCCAATGCCCTGGCACGCCTGGACAGCCAGACCCGCGCCCAGCAGGAAGAGCTGCCCGAGGCCGGCGACTTCGAGCGCTGCCCCGAAGTCCGGCTCGGCGATGCCGTCCTCCAGCTGCTGCGGCAGAACCTCGCCGAGCTGCTGGAGGAAAGCCGCCTCGCCGCCGAGGAGGAGGTGCGCCAGAACCTCGAGCACAAGCGCAAGTGGGACTGGCGGCAGAAGACCTACAAGTCGCTCCAGGCACTCGGCGAGTCCGACCTGCGTGACGCCCTGGAACGCCTCAACGGCGGCGCGCGCGGCAAGACCCCGGCCGGCATCGACGCGGTGCTGCAGTACAAGGGGCGCCTGGCCGCCAACGCCGAGGTCAACCTGCTGCATGTCCTCCGCGCCCCGAGCAACCGCCACTTCAACTGGTACCAGGTGGCCGACTGGCTGAAGGGCGACGCCCTGCAACGCCTGGACCTGCGCACCCTGGAAGACGCCTTGCAGCGCTGCGGCCACGACGACCCCGCCCGGGCCACGGCGGATATCTGCTTCGCCTGGAACTCGCCTCTCGGGCAGATCGACCCCGAGCGCGTCTGGCCCTTCTTCGCCGAGCACCCCGAATTTATCGAAGAGGCCTTCGGCCTGCGCCCCGCTCCGGGCCGCTACAGCTACAGCGTGGCCACCACGTTGACCCTGCTCGAGCAGTTCCCCGTCCTGCCGGTGCGCTTCATCCCCGTGCTGCTGGAGCTGGCCCTGGGCAGCAGCAAGACCAACCGCGCCGAAGCCCAGCAACTGCTGGAGACCCTGCCGGACATCGGCGACCGCGCCGTGGAAGCCCTGGCCTCGAGCAAGCAGGAGATCCGTACCCTGGCCGCCGAATGGCTGCAGCGCCTGGGCTACCGCGAGGCGATTCCCGCGCTGAAGGCGACCCTGGCCAAGGAAAAGCGCGAAACCGTGCGCGCCGCCCTGCTCACCACCCTGGAAAGCCTCGGCGAAGACATCTCCGGCCACCTGGCCCCGGACGTGCTGCTGGCCGAGGCGCACAAAGGCCTGCAGGCCAAGCCGCCCGCCAGCCTCGCCTGGCTCGACCTGGACCACCTGCCCGCCTGCCAGTGGCTCGACGGCACCCCGGTGGAGCCGGCCATCCTGCGCTGGTGGGTGATCCTCGCCTGCAAGCTCAAGGAGCCCGCCGGCAACGGCCTGCTCAACCGCTACCTGGAGCGCCTCGCCCCTGCCAGCCGCAACGCCCTGGGCAAGAGCCTGCTGCTGGCCTTCATCGCCCAGGACACCCGCAACCCGACCCTGGAAGAGGCCATCGCCTACGCCCAGGCCAATGTCGCGCGGCAGATGCAGAACTACCAGGCCTGGGCGAAGTACTCGCCCGAGTACGCCGACATCACCCAGGAACAGGCCTTCGAATCGCTCAAGCGCGAGCACCTGGGCACCTACCTGGGCAGCGCCATCGCCGACAAGGGCATCCTCGCCCTCACCTGGCACACCACCGGCCACGAGCAGGTGAGCCTGATCCAGGCCTACATGCGCGACCACTACCCGCGCCGCTCGCAGATCGAAGCCATGCTCAGCGCCGCCGCCAACAGCAACGAGCCGCTGGTGATCCAGTTGCTGCTGTCCATCGCCCGCCGCCACCGCACCGCCTCGGTACAGACACGCGCCCGCGAGCTGGTGGAGCAGATCGCCCAGCGCAACGGCTGGAGCGCCGACGAACTGGCCGACCGCACCATCCCCAGCGCCGGCTTCGACGAAAACGGCGTGCTCGCCCTGCAGTACGGCGAGCGCCTGTTCACCGCGCGCCTCGATGCCGCGCTCAAGCTGGAGCTGTGCAACCCCGAGGGCAAGGTGGTCAAGGCCCTGCCGGAGCCGCGCAAGAGCGACGACCCGGCGCTGATCAAGGAAGCCAAGACGCAGTTCTCCACCAGCAAGAAGGAGCTCAAGCAGGTGATCGACCTGCAGAGCCAGCGCCTCTACGAAGCCATGTGCGCGGCACGCCTGTGGCCCGTGGCGGAATGGCGCGAGTACCTGCAGCAGCACCCGATCATGCGCCACCTGCTGCAGCGCCTGGTCTGGGCCGAAGTGGGCGCCGAGGGTGCGACGCGCCTGTTCCGCCCCACCGAGGACGGCAGCCTGATCGACCTCGACGATGACGAGGTGGAGCTGGCCGACGGCAGCCTCGTGCGCCTCGCCCACGCCGCCCTGGTGGACGCCGAGACGGCCAAGGCCTGGGTCCGCCACTTCAAGGACTACAAGGTCAAGCCGCTGTTCGCGCAGATGTCGCGCCAGCTGCCGGAGATCAGCGCCGAAGCCGTCGCCGACCAGGAGAGCGGCAACGCCATCGGCGACCGCCTGGGCTGGCTGAGCGACACCTTCACCCTGCGCGGCACGCTGACCAAGCTCGGCTACCAGCGCGCGGCCGCCGAGGACGGAGGCTTCTTCGACCACTACTTCAAGGAATTCAACAGCCTGGGCCTGCGCGTGAACATCGGTTTCACCGGCAACTGCCTGCCGGAGGAGAACGTCCCCGCCGCGCTGACCCGGCTCTCCTTCGAGAAGATGGGCCGTCGCTGGTCCGGTGGCGACAGCCTGCCGCTGGCCGACATCCCGCCGGTCCTGCTCGCCGAAACCTATGCCGACTACCGCGCCGCCGCCGATGCCTGCGTCGGCTTCGATCCCCAGTGGGAGAAGAAGACCCCATGGTAAGCACCGTTCTCCGCCAGGCTGCGGAACAGCATTTCGCCGAGGAACTGCAACGCCTGGCCCAGGCCGACCAGCAGGCCGGCGCCGACCTGCCGCCCGGCTGGCTGCGCTCGCCGCGCTCGGTGCGACGCTTCATCCTCGGGGACGAGGCGCTCGGCGTCAGCCGCAAGTTCTACGGCGACGATGCCCTGGTGGACCGCGCCATCGTCACCCTGCTCGGCCGCCAGGGCCTGATGCTGGTGGGCGAACCGGGCACGGCCAAGTCGATGCTCTCCGAGCTGCTCGCCGCCGCCATCAGCGGTGACTCGATGCTCACCATCCAGGG
The DNA here is from genome assembly GCF_012767755.2 of Pseudomonas tohonis. Lineage (NCBI taxonomy): Bacteria > Pseudomonadati > Pseudomonadota > Gammaproteobacteria > Pseudomonadales > Pseudomonadaceae > Pseudomonas > Pseudomonas tohonis. Next base: position 2,256,376 of record NZ_AP023189.1, on the reverse strand, counting down.
CACCGCCGGCACCACCGAAGACCACATCAAGTACTCCTGGAACTACGCCCTGCTGCTGGCCGAGGGCCCGACCCCGCGCGCCCTGGTGGGCTCGCCGCTGCACCAGGGGATGAGCCAGGGCAAGCTGGTGCGCTTCGAGGAGATCACCCGCTGCCCGCCGGAGATCCAGGACGTGCTGATCTCCCTGCTCTCGGAAAAGCAGATGATGATCCCCGAGCTGGGCGAGACCGGGCGGTTGCACGCCCGCCCCGGCTTCAACCTGATCGCCACCGCCAACCTGCGCGACCGGGGCGTGCACGAGATGTCCGCCGCCCTCAAGCGCCGCTTCAACTTCGAGACGGTGCGCCCCATCGCCGACGGCGAGTTCGAGGTGGAGCTGGTGATGCGCCAGCTGCTGCGGGAGCTGGGCGAGGAGGCCGGCAAGGTGGTGGTCGAGCGCGACGTCATCGGCCTGCTGGTCACCGTGTTCCAGGAGCTGCGCGGCGGCACCACCCGCGAGGGCACCGCGATCAAGGCCCCGGACGCGGTCATGTCCACCGCCGAGGCGGTCAGCGTGGCCTACGCCGCCGCGCTGGAGGCCCGCTACCTCGGCGACGGCCGCCTGGGCCCGGCCGAGCTGGCGCGGCAGCTGCTCGGCGTGGTGTTCAAGGACAACCGCGACGACGCCAAGCGCCTGCGCCATTACCTGGACAGCGTGGTGCGCGAACGCGCCCGCCGTGACGGCCAGTGGAAGCACTTCTTCGACGCCAGCAAGGGCCTGTTGGACTGACCCATGCCGCCCGAATCGAGCCCCGCCGCCGATCCGCGCCTGCCCGCGCGGCTGCAGGCCGCCGAGCGCAACCGCCAGGCGCTGGCCGCGGCCGGCGTGCACTTCGCACCGCTGCGCCACCACAGCCCGGCCTGTGCCTACGCCCTGCGCGCGCAGCTGGACGAACTGCGCCCGGCGGCGGTGCTGATCGAAGGGCCGGCCGACTTCGACGCCCTGATCCCCGACCTGCTCGACCCGCGCAGCCGCCCGCCCCTGGCGATCCTCTCCCAGCACCGCAGCGGCGCCACGGCGGACGCGCCGCCGCGCTCGGCGTTCTTCCCCTTCTGCGACTACTCGCCGGAATGGCAGGCCCTGCGCGAAGGTCATCGCCTCGGCGCACGGCTGGCCTTCATCGACCTGCCCTGGGCCCGCCAGGTGGCCGTGGAGGAAGACCCGCAGCAGAGCCGCAGCCTGATGGCCGAGCGCTACCTGGCCCACAGCGCCTACCTCGCGGCGCTGGCCCGCGAAGCCCATTGCCGTGACCACGACGAGCTCTGGGAGCACCTGTTCGAGCTGCGCAGCCACGGTGCCCTGCAGGACTGGCGCAGGCTGTTCGGCGATGCCTTCGCCTGGTGCTCCATGGCGCGCCTCGACTACGAGGACGACGTGCTCGCCGCCGAGGGTTCCCTGCCCCGCGAGGCGCACATGCTCGCCTGCATCCGCGACTGGCGGGCGCGTTGCGACGGCCCCCTGCTGGTGGTCACCGGCGGTTTCCACACCCTGGCCCTGGTCGAGGCCCTGGCCAGCGACAGCCCGCCGGCGCCGACACCCGCCGCCGACGGCGAGAGCCAGGCCTGGCTGATCCGCTACAGCTTCGACCGCCTCGACGCCCTCAACGGCTACGCCTCGGGCATGCCCTCGCCGGCCTACCACCAGCGGGTCTGGGAGGCATTGCTGGAAGACCCGGCCGACGCCCTGGCGCGCCAACGCATCGCCGCGCGCATCCTCGGCGCCATCGCCGCCGAAACCCGCGAGCGGCGGTTGGCCGACGCCCTGTCCTTCGCCAGCATCAGCCAGGCCGCGCAACAGGCCGCCGGCCTCGCCGCCCTGCGCCAGCACCCCGGGCCGGGGCGCTACGACCTGCTCGACGCCATCCATTCCTGCTTCGTCAAGGGCAGCCTGGACGACGGCCAGGCCGCCTTCCTCGACGCCGTGAAGAACCAGCTGGGCGGCAACCGCCTCGGCGACATCCCCCCGTCGAGCCTGGCCCCCCCGTTGGTGGAAGAAGCCCGGCGCCTGGCCCTGGGCCACCACCTCGACCTCAGCGACAGCCTCCAGCGCCGCGCCCGGCTGGACCTCTACCGCAAGCCCCGGCACCGCGCGCGAAGCCGCTTCCTGCACCTGATGGCCTACCTGGACAGCGGCTTCGCCCGCCACCAGGGCGGCCCGGACTTCGTCAACGGCACCGGGCTGGACCTGCTCTTCGAGGAGTGGGACTACGCCTGGTCACCGGTGGTCGAGGCCCGCCTGATCGAACGCTCCGAACTGGGCAGCAGCCTGCGTGAAGTCGCCATCCGCCGCCTGCTGGATGAAGAGCAGGCGCTGCAGGCCAGCGGCCAGGGCCGCAGTGCCAGCCGCGCTGCGCAACTGCTCGCCCGAGCCGGGTCGATCGGCCTCGGCGAGCAACTGCCACGGCTGTTCGACCGCCTGGCCGAGCACCTGGACGAAGACCCGGAGCTGGCCTCCGTGGTGACCTGCGGCCAGCGCCTGCTGCACCTCTGGCGCGGCCGCGAACTGCTCGGCCTGGACGAGTACCCGCAACTCCCGGCGCTGCTGCAACGCATCCTCCCCGCCGCCCTGTTCCTGCTACCCGGCCTCGCCACCTGTGAAGCCGAACGCGAAAGCGCCGCCACCGACGCCCTGCTCGGGCTGCGCGAGTTCCTCCACCTGGGCGGCAGCCAGGCCGGCCTGGCCCTGCACGAGGCAGCGCTCCACGAGACGCTCGACCGCCTGCAGGCGGTGGCCCCCGCCGGCATCGCCGGGGCGCTCGACGCGCTGCGGTTCATCGACGGGCGCAGCAGCGAGGAGCAACTGGCCGAAGCCCTGCAACGGCGCTTCGGCACCGGCGCCGACAGCGAAGGCGCGGTGCGCTACCTGAACGGGCTGCTGCAGGCCGCACCGGAACTGATCCTGCGGGTGGATGACCTGGCCCACCGGCTCAACGCCCTGGTGGCGGACTGGGACGAGGCCACCTTCGTCCGTCACCTGCCGGACCTGCGCCTCGCCTTCACCCGCCTCAAGCCCCGCGAAACCGGGCGCCTGGCCGACCACCTGGCGCAGCTGAACGGCATCACCGGGGCCGCACTCGACAGCGCCCACCACGAACTCGACAGCCACGACCTGCTCGCCGGCGCCGCCCTGCAGCTGGCGCTCAAGCGCTCGCTGGAGCGCGACGGGCTGCTGGCCTGGGCCCAGGAGCCTCACCATGAGTGACCTCGAAGCGGCGCGGCGCTGGCGCCTGATCCTCGGCCGCTACGCCGACCGCGCGCTGCATGAAGCGAAGTTCGACGCCGCCGATGCGCGCCTGGAGAAGACCCTCGATTACCTCTACAACCGCGAATACCAGCGCCGCGGCCACGTCCAGGGCGGGCGCGGCGGCTCGCTGGACGACAGCCAGCTGACCGCCCTGAACTGGCTGGAACAGGCGCGCACGCTGTTCCCCCGTTCGACGTTCGAGCGCCTGCAGGTGCAGGCCATCGAGCGCTACGAAATCAGCGCGCTGCTCACCGATCCCGCCAGCCTGGCCACCCTCGAACCCAGCCCGGCGCTGGCCAAGGCCCTGCTCGGCGTGCGCGGGCGCCTGGGCGCGGAAACCCGCGATGCCGTACGCCAGCTGATCACCCGCGTGGTGGAGGAGATCCTCCAGCGCCTGCGCAACCGCTTCACCAACGCCCTGCACGGGCGACGCAACCGCTTCCGCCGCTCGCTGGTGAAGAACGCGCAGAACTTCGACTGGCGCGCCACCATCGCCGCCAACCTCAAGCACTACGACCCGCAGCGCAAACGCCTGCTGATCGAATCGCCGCGCTTCAACGCCCGCGTACGCCGGCAACTGCCCTGGGACATCATCCTCTGCGTCGACCAGAGCGCCTCGATGCTCGACTCGGTGATGTACAGCGCCATCTGCGCCAGCATTCTCGCCAGCCTGCCCAGCGTGCGCGTGCGCCTGGTGCTGTTCGACACCCAGGTCGTGGACCTCAGCCACCTGGCCCACGACCCGGTGGAAGTGCTGCTGACCGTGCAACTGGGCGGCGGCACCGATATCGGCAAGGCCATGCGCTACTGCGAGCAACTGGTGGAGAACCCGCAGCGCACCGTGCTCACCCTGATCAGCGACTTCGAGGAAGGCGCCGCCGTGGGCCCGCTGCTGGCCTGCGTGGCACGCCTCAACGAAGCGCGGGTCAGGCTGCTGGGCCTCGCCGCCCTGGATGACGGCGCCCAGCCGGTCTACGACCCGGCCATGGGGCAGCGCCTCGCCGACCGCGGCATGCAGATCGCCGCGCTGACCCCGGAGCACTTCGCCCAGTGGTTGGCCGAGGTGATGCAATGAGCGCCTGGCAGGACCGCTACCGCAGCTACGACGATGCCGCGCTGGAGGTGCTGGCCAACGCCGGCCTGCTGCGCCGCGCCACCAAGGACGTGGAGGCCGGCAAGCTGCGCTGGCTGGAGAACGACGAGCGGGGCGGCCTGGTGGAAGCCGATGGCCAACAGGTGCGCCTGGATGCCACCGGCATCGACGCGGTGCGCTGCACCTGCCCCGCCAACGGCTGCTGCAAGCACATCCTCGCGGCCGTGATCTGGCTGCGTGAACACCCCACGGCACCCGCCGGCGAAGAAGCGCCGGCAGAAGATGCCGACATCGCGCTGCGCGAGGCTCTGGCGCTGGAGCCGCAACAGCTGCAGAAGCAGGCCGGCAAGGCGGCCACGCGCAAGGCCCGGCAATGGCTGGGGGAGCTGGGCGAGGCCCGCCACCAGAGCCACGGCCGGCGCCTGGTCATCCACCTGCCGGCGCTGGCCTGCGAGGTCATTTACCTCGCCGGAGGCGGCTTCGACGGCATGCTTTCGGAGGGCCGGGAAAACGAACGCAAGGCCCTGCACCTGGCTGCACTGGCGCTGCTGTTCCAGGGACAGGGCCAGCCCTGGGACTGGCCGGCCGACAGCGACGCGCCAGCGCCCGACCCCGTGCAACTGAGCCCGGCGGAGCGCGACCTGCTCACCAGCCTCCATGCGCTGCTGCAGGAACTGCTGCGCCAGGGGCTGTCCCACGCCAGCCAGGCCAGCGCCGTGCAGTTGCGCATGCTCAACCTGTCCGCCCGTACCGAGGGGCTGCCGCGTCTCGCCGCCCAACTGCGCACCCTGGGCGGGCAGATCGGCCGCCTTGCCGACCGCGATGACCACATTGGCGAACGCGAGGTCCTGGTGCAGATGGCCCAGGTACACGCCCTGGCAACCGCCCTGCAACAGGCCGATTCCCAACGCCTGCCCGCGCTGCGTGGCCGTCTGCGTCGCGATTACCAGGCGGGCGCCACGCTCGACCTGCTGCCCCTGGGCGGGCATTGGTGGACCACGCCCGGCGGCGCGCGCGGCCTGACCCTGGCGTTCTGGGACCTGGAGGAAGGTGAAGTGCGCGAAGCCAGCCTGGCACGCCCGGACAACAGCGACCCGGGCTTTCGCCGCGAATCGGCCTGGAGCCAGCAGGCGTTGTGGAAATCCACGCCGCAGCTGCTGTGCCGGTCGCCGCTGCGCCTCCTCTCGCCCCGCCAGGCCGATGACGGCCGCCTGGCCAGCCATGGCGATACCCGCAGCGAAGCCCAGCCGCACTGGGCGGGTCACGACCCGCGCCTCGGCACCCTGGGCATCGGGCGCTGGAGCACGCTGCGCGAACATCTGGAGGACAGCGCCGCGCTCAGCGCCGAGGCCCCGACCAGCCTGCTGCTGCGCCCGACCCGCTGCCACGAGGCGGTGCTCGACGAGGTGCGCCAGGCGCTTTGCTGGACGCTGGAGGACGACCAGGGCGAGGCCATCACCCTGGAGCTGCCCTGCACGGCGGAGCGTCGCGATCGCCTGGACAACCTGGAGCGCGCCCAGAAGGCCCGCGACGACATCCGCGCGGTGCTGGTGCGCCCCTGGGTGGATGGCCGGCGCCGCACCCTGGAGCCCCTGGCCCTGCTGATCGCCGACAACGGTGAATTGCGCTGCCTGTCACTGGATTTCGAATCGGTGATCCGGGGTGGCCTCAGCCTCAACCGGCGGCTGTTCGAGCGCATCCAGCGCCTGCTCGACCGCCAGCGCCCCACCGCCATCGCTCCGCAAGCGCCCAGCCTGGCCACGCGCCTGGTGGAGCCGGCGCTGGACGTGCTGGAGTCCCTCGCCAGTTGCGGGCGCCAGCAGCTGTCCCGGCACCAGCGCGAGGTGCTCCAGCAGCAGGAAACACTGGCCCGCGCCGCGGGTGTCGACCTGCTCGCCCAGCACCTGCGGGGATTGCGCGAGCCCGCCGAAGTGCACCCGCACGCGCTGCTGGCCAGCAGCCATCTGATGGTCCGGCTGCTGGCCCTGGGCTAGGGCCGGCGACGGCTGGAACCACCAGTCGAGAACCATTCCCGCCTGGGTCCCAGCGGGCGCGCAGCGTGGTTATGCTCGGTGCCTCGCTTATGCATTCCAGTTCTTTACATATACTCAAACATCACTTTTGCGCATAAACCTGAACTGGTATCTTCCCCCGGCTCCGACAGGAGTGCGCGGCCGTGCGCGCAGAAAAGCTGTAAGCAGCCTGACAACAGGACATTTCATGTACGTATACGACGAGTACGATCAACGGATCGTCGAGGACCGCGTCAAGCAGTTCCGCGATCAGACCCGCCGCTACCTGGCCGGGGAACTCTCAGGCGAGGAGTTCCGCCCCCTGCGCCTGCAGAACGGCCTGTATATCCAGCGCTACGCGCCGATGCTGCGCGTGGCGGTGCCTTATGGCCTGCTCTCCTCCACCCAGGTACGCAAGCTGGCGCAGATCGCTCGCGACTACGACAAGGGCTACGCCCACATCAGCACCCGCCAGAACGTCCAGTTCAACTGGCCGGAGCTGGAAGACGTGCCGGAAATCCTCGCCGAGCTGGCCACCGTGCAGATGCACGCGATCCAGACCAGCGGCAACTGCATCCGCAACACCACCACCGACCAGTTCGCCGGCGTCGCCCATGACGAGCTGGTGGACCCGCGCCCCTGGTGCGAGATCATCCGCCAGTGGTCCACCTTCCACCCCGAGTTCTCGCACCTGCCGCGCAAGTTCAAGATCGCCGTCAACGGCGCCGTGAGCGACCGCGCCGCCATCGAAGTGCATGACATCGGCCTGGAAGCGGTGAAGAACGAAGCCGGCGAGCTGGGCTTCCGCGTCTCCGTCGGCGGCGGCCTGGGCCGTACCCCGATCGTCGGCAGCTTCATCAACGAATTCCTGCCCTGGCAGCACCTGCTGAGCTACCTGGACGCCATCCTGCGCGTGTACAACCGCTACGGCCGCCGGGACAACAAGTACAAGGCGCGCATCAAGATCCTGGTCAAGGCGCTGACCCCCGAGGTGTTCGCCGAGCGCGTCAACGCCGAGTGGGCGCATCTGAAGGACGGCCCGACCACCCTGACCGAGGCGGAAGTCGAGCGCGTGTCCAGGCACTTCGTCGACCCGGCCTACAAGGCCCTGGACGACCAGAGCGCCGCCCTCGCCCAGCTCGACGCCGAGCACCCGGGCTTCGCCCGCTGGCGCCAGCGCAACGTGATCGCCCACAAGCGCCCCGGCTACGCCGCCGTGACCCTGTCGCTCAAGCCCACCGGCGTCGCCCCCGGCGACATCACCGACAAGCAGCTGGATGCCGTCGCCGACCTGGCCGACCGCTACGCCTTCGGTGAAGTGCGCAACAGCCACAACCAGAACATCATCCTCGCCGACGTCGAGCAGGCCCAGCTGTTCACCCTCTGGAACGAGCTGCGCGAGCAGGGCTTCGCCACGCCGAACGTCGGCCTGCTGACCGACATCATCTGCTGCCCGGGCGGCGACTTCTGCTCCCTGGCCAACGCCAAGTCGATCCCGGTGGCCGAAGCCATCCAGCGTCGCTTCGATGACCTGGACTACCTGTTCGACATCGGCAACCTGGACCTGAACATCTCCGGCTGCATGAACGCCTGCGGCCACCACCACGTGGGCCACATTGGCATCCTCGGCGTGGACAAGAAGGGCCAGGAGTTCTACCAGGTGTCCCTCGGCGGCAGCGCCGGCCGCGACACCAGCCTGGCGCAGATCCTCGGCCCGTCCTTCGCCCAGGAAGCCATGCCCGACGTGATCGAGAAGATAATCGACGTCTACGTGGAGAAGCGCACCGAGGAAGAACAGTTCCTCGACACCTATCGCCGCATCGGCATCGACCCCTTCAAGGAGCGCGTTTATGCAGCGAATCATTAAGAACAACCAGGTCATCGACGAGACCTGGCACCTGCTGGACAAGGACGCGACCCTCGACGGCCTGTCCAACTGCGACGACCTGATCGTGCCGCTGTCCCTGTGGCGTGATCACGCCCATGCGCTGAAGGCCCGCGACGGTGGCCTCGGCGTCTGGCTGGACGCGGACGAGGAGATCGAGGAGATCGCCGACCAACTGGACAATTTCAAGGTCATCGCCCTGAACTTCCCGGCCTTCACCGACGGTCGCCATTCCTCCACCGCCTACCTGCTGCGCGAGCGCTATGGCTACAAGGGTGAAGTACGCGCCATCGGCGACGTGCTGCGCGACCAGCTGTTCGCCCTCAAGCGCTGCGGCTTCGATGCCTTCGCCCTGCGCGCGGACAAGGACCCCTACGACGCGCTCAAGGCCTTCGAGGACTACTCCGAGGTCTACCAGGCGTCCAGCGACCAGCCCCTGCCGCTGTTCCGCCGCCGCTCGGCCTGAGCCGCGCCACCCTGAAAAAGCCCCGCACCTGCGGGGCTTTTTCTTGGGCACGAACCGGCCAACGTAGCCTTGGGCTTCAGCCCGGGACGCACGCCGTTTCACGGGGCGGATCATGTGCCAGTCCAGGCATCGCTTGGTGGATGAAAAGAGCGTCATCCACCCCGGTCGACATCGGGGTTCGAGTTGGGTGCAGTTTCGTAGGTTGGCGCCGAGCGCAGCGAGGCCCAACGGAGCGATTCCCGGCCTCGCGATGTTGGGCTTCGTACCTCAGCCCAACCTACGGATCACCGAACGCTCTTTCAGGCGCGCACGCTTTCCCAGGCCACCTGGGCCAGCAGGTCGCGGCAGTCGGCGAGGCTCGTGCGGGTGCGGCCGGCCAGCCAGTTGCGGGCGAAGTCGTGGGTGGGGCCGATCACCACAGAGGCGAAGCAATCTTCCGGCAGGGCCCGTAGCGCGCCGGCTTCACGGTACGCCTGCAACGCCGCGAGGATGCGCGCGTGGTGTTCGCGGTTGGCTTCGCGCAACTGGTCGCCCACCTCCCCCGCCTCCACCCGCGAGCGGCTGTGCAGGACGAAGCGCGCCCAATCGGGGTTGGCCACCACCCAGTCGATATAGGCGGTGACCAGCAGCTTCACGCAGGCCTCGGCATCGGCGGCCTTGGCGAGCCCTTCCTGCAGCAGCGCGGCGTACTGGCCGACCCCGGCGAGGTAGAGCGCGCCGATGATGCGCTCCTTGTTGCCGAAGTGGTGGTAGAGGCTACCGATGCTGGCGCCGGAGCGGTCGCGGATCATCTCGATGGTGGTGGCGTCCACGCCTTCCTCGGTGAAGCACCGGAGGGCGGCCTGGAGGATGTCGTCTTTGCGCGAGGAACGAGCCATGGAACTCCCGGTGAAATGACTAGAATATAATTCTAGAATTCTTTTCTAATATTCGTATACTGCTGCGGCGCGCGCTCATCTTCAATCCACTCACGAGAGAATCGGAACCCATGAGCCAGATGTTGCAGATGTTCCAGCAGGCCGGTGCAGCGCAGTTCAGCGCGATGATCGGCCAGGTCGCCCCCTACTTCGCCAGCATCGCCCCGCAGTTCGTCGAGCTGCGCGCGGGCTACGCCGAAATCACCTTTCCCAAGCGTCGCGAGGTGCTCAATCACATCGGCACCGTGCACGCCATCGCCCTGTGCAACGCCGCCGAACTGGTGGCCGGCACCATGACCGACGCCTCCATCCCTGCCGGCACCCGCTGGATTCCTCGCGGCATGACGGTGGAATACCTGGCCAAGGCCAATGGCGATGTGCGCGCCGTGGCCGATGGCAGCGCGGTGGACTGGTCGGTGCTGGGCGACGTCAAGGTGCCGGTGATGGCCTATGTCGGCGACACCGCCGTGCTGCGCGCCGAGATCACCATGTACCTGAGCAAGGCGTGAAAGCGCAGAGGCCCGGATCGCTCCGGGCCTCTTTCATTCACTGCCAGAAGCGCTGCTGGCTGAGGCGACCCCACCCGTTCAGCAACACCCGGTCGACGGCTGCGCTGGCGGCCAGGCCGAAGCGCTCCTGCAGGCTCTTCTTCTCGATGAAGTTGAGCAGGAACAGGTCGGCCTCGCGGGCGCGCTCGGCCAGGTACTCGTCGCTGGTCTTGAGCTCATCCACCAGGCGCTTTTCCAGTGCGGCCATGCCCAGCCAGACCTCGCCGGTGGCCACTTCGTCGATGGCCAGTTGCGGGCGGTAGCGGGCGACGAAGTTCTTGAACAGCTCGTGGGTGGTTTCCAGGTCTTCCTGGAATTTCTCCCGGCCCTTCTCGGTGTTCTCGCCGAACACGGTGAGGGTGCGCTTGTACTCGCCGGCGGTGAGCACCTCGAAGTCGACGTCGTGCTTCTTCAGCAGGCGGTGCACGTTGGGCAGCTGCGCCACCACGCCGATGGAGCCGAGGATGGCGAAGGGCGCGGAGAGCACCTTGTCGCCGATGCAGGCCATCATGTAGCCGCCGCTGGCAGCGACCTTGTCGACGCACACGGTCAGCGGGATGCCCGCCTGGCGGATGCGCGCCAGCTGCGAGGAGGCCAGGCCGTAGCTGTGCACCATGCCGCCGCCGCTTTCCAGGCGCAGCACCACTTCGTCAGCGGGGGTGGCCAGGGTCAGCAGCGCGGTGATCTCGTGGCGCATCTGCTCGGCGGCCGAAGCCTTGATATCGCCATCGAAGTCGAGGACGAAGACCCGCGGCTTCTGCTCGCCGGCCTTCTTCGCCGCCTTGGCGGCCTTGGCCTCTTCCTTGCGCTGGGCCTTGATGCGGTCCTTGTCCAGCAGCGAGTGCTCCAGGCGCTCGCGCAGGCCTTTATAGAAATCGTTGAGCTTGGTCACCGCCAGCTGGCCACCGCCCCCGCGACGCCCTCTCCCGCGCACGGCGGCTATCGCCACCAGGACGACCAGGATGGCCACCACCAGCGTTATCGTCTTGGCGAGAAAGCTCGCGTAATCGGCTAAGAACTCCACAACACCCCCTTTGGGATCGACTGACGCCCGCTGTGGCAGGCGCGAAACCGGCCAAGCATACCCGCCCCAATCGGTCATCCACCAGAGACGGAAAAACCGCTTAATAAATAGCGGGAATGCATTCAAACAAGCGTATGTTTTTTCGTTGACAGCCCCAGAGCTTCCCCATAACCTCGCGAAACTTTCAACGTCCCGGGACGGCAGCGTACGTGGGCAGCATCTACCTGATCCGACATGGCCAGGCTTCATTCGGCGCCGATAACTACGACGTGCTCTCCGCCGTCGGAGTTCGCCAGGCCGAAGTCCTCGGCGACCATCTCGCCGGCCTCGGACTGAACCTCGACCGTTGCGTCGCCGGCAGCCTGCAGCGCCAGCAGCACACCGCCGAAGCCGCGCTCTCGCGCCTGCGTGCCGCCGGCCTCGCCGCCCCCGCCGTGGACACCGACCCGGCCTTCAACGAATTCGACGCGGACGCCGTGATCCGTGCGCTGCTGCCCAGCCTGCTGGAGCAGGAGCCCGAAGCCCTGCACATCATGCGCAACGCCCCGCAGAACCGCGCCGAGTTCCAGCGCCTGTTCTCCAAGCTGGTGCTGCGCTGGGTGGCGGGCGACTACGACAACGCCGAGCTGCAGAGCTGGCAGGCCTTCCACGACCAGGTCGCGGGCGGGCTGGAACGAGTGCTGCAACACGCCGAAAGCAAACAGAACATCGCGGTCTTCACCTCCGGCGGTACCATCACCGCCCTGCTCCATCATGTGGCCGGCGTGCCGGCGGACCGCGCATTCGAACTCAACTGGCAGATCGTCAATACTTCGCTCTCGCGCCTCAAGTTCCGTGGCAGCGAAGTGGCGCTAGCTTCCTTCAACAGTCATGTGCATCTGGAACTGTTGAGGGCGCCGGAATTCATCACCTACCGATGAGCCCGGCCCACTGCGGCTCTCGGGCCGCTAGAAAAACCTGAAAAATAAAGGATAGAACCATGACCACAGTTGCTGACATCGTCAAAAACATGCAGTCCAAGTTCAACGCCGGTGCCGCCGCTGGCCTGGACCTGGTATTCCAGTTCAACATCGAAGATGGCGACAACCACTACCTGGTCGTCAAGGACGGCACCTGCGACGTACAGCAAGGCGACGCCCCGAACCCGAACGTCACCCTGATCATGAGCACCGAGACCCTGGTCGGCATCATGACCGGTGAAACCGACGGCATGCAGGCCTTCATGGGCGGCAAGCTGCGCGCCGAAGGCGACATGATGCTCGCCATGAAGCTCGGCGAGCTCTTCCCGGTCTAAGCTTTCGAGCTGGCCAGGAACAAAGGAAACCGGAGTCCCAGGGCTCCGGTTTTTTTTCGCCCGGCGCAGGTGAATCCGGGCTAATCAGGCAGTTTGATTGTGCTGCAACACGCCTGCCTATAACGGCCCTTCGCGCTTGTGACGCCCTCGGGGCGGCATTAGATTAGCGAATAATCTCGGGCCCTCATCATAAGTAGAAGGGATAAGCATGACGCTTACTGATCAGTCCACCCGCATCCGCGAAGGCGAAGAGCTCGACGCCGCAGCCATCGATCCTTACCTCAAGGCCAATATCCCCGGCCTGACCGGCACGCCGCGCATCAGCCAGTTCCCCGGCGGCGCCTCGAACCTGACCTACCTGCTGGAGTACCCGGAGCGCGAGTTCGTCCTGCGCCGGCCGCCCTTCGGCCACAAGGCCAAGTCCGCGCACGACATGGGCCGCGAATTCCGCATCCTCAACCAGCTCAACGACGGCTTCCCCTACTGCCCGAAAGCCTACGTGCACTGCACCGACGAGTCGGTGATCGGCGCCGAGTTCTATGTGATGGACCGGGTCAAGGGCGTGATCCTGCGGGCCGACGTGCCGGCCGAGCTGAACCTCGACGAAGCCAAGACCCGCGAGCTGTGCAAGAACTTCATCGACAAGTTCGTCGAGCTGCACAACGTCGACTACAACGCCTGCGGCCTGGGCGACCTGGGCAAGCCGGAAGGCTACGTGCAGCGCCAGATCGGTGGCTGGAGCGACCGCTACGAGAAGGCCCTGACGCCCGACGCGCCCACCTGGGAGCCGGTCAAGGCCTGGCTGCGCGACAAGATGCCGGCCGACCACCACAAGCCGGCGATCGTGCACAACGACTACCGCTTCGACAACGTGATCCTCGACCCGGCCAACCCGATGAGCATCATCGGTGTGCTCGACTGGGAGCTGACCACCATCGGCGACCCGCTGATGGACCTGGGCAACACCCTCGCCTACTGGATCGAGGCCGCCGACCCGGCACCGGTGCAGCTGATGCGCCGCCAGCCGAGCCACCTGCCCGGCATGCTGACCCGCCAGGCGTTCGCCGACTACTACGCCGAGCGCGCCGGCCTGCCGCCGATCAGCAACCTCGACTTCTACTACACCTACGGCCTGTTCCGCCTGGCCGGCATCGTGCAGCAGATCTACTACCGCTTCTTCCACGGCCAGACCCAGGACAAGCGCTTCGCACAGTTCATCCACATGAACAAGCTGCTGGAGCAGATGAGCCTGCAGGTCATCGGCAAATCACGGCTGTAACACGGCTCACAACAAGGGGAACCCCATGTCCAAGACCCACCTGTTCGACCTCGACGGCAAGATCGCCTTCGTATCCGGCGCCAGCCGCGGCATCGGCGAGGCCATCGCCAAGCTGCTGGCCCAGCAGGGCGCCCACGTGATCGTCTCCAGCCGCAAGATCGACGGCTGCCAGGCCGTCGCCGACGCCATCATCGCGGAGGGTGGCAAGGCCACCGCCATCGCCTGCCACATCGGCGAGATGGAACAGATCCAGAGCGTCTTCGCGCAGATCCGCGAACAGTTCGGCCGCCTCGACATCCTGGTCAACAACGCCGCCACCAACCCGCAGTTCTGCAACGTGCTGGACACCGACCTGTCGGCCTTCCAGAAGACCGTCGACGTCAACATCCGCGGCTACTACTTCATGTCCATCGAAGGCGGCAAGCTGATGAAGCAGAACGGGGGTGGCAGCATCATCAACGTCGCGTCCATCAACGGCGTCTCCCCGGGCGAGTTCCAGGGCATCTACTCGGTGACCAAGGCCGCCGTCATCAGCATGACCAAGGTCTTCGCCAAGGAATGCGCGCAGTTCGGCATCCGCTGCAACGCCCTGCTGCCGGGCCTGACCGACACCAAGTTCGCCTCGGCCCTGACCAAGAACGACGCCATCCTCAACGTCGCCCTGCAGCGCATCCCGCTCAAACGCGTGGCCGACCCGAGCGAGATGGCCGGTACCGTGCTGTACCTCGCCAGCGACGCCTCCAGCTACACCACCGGCGTGGCACTGAACGTGGACGGCGGCTTCCTCTCCTGAGGAAACCCCGCCCATGAAAAAGGGAGCCTTCGGGCTCCCTTTTCGTTTGTGCATCGATACGGGTGGTGCGGGGCGATCAGCGCCAGTCCTTGAGCGCCTGGGTGGCGACCGGGTTGAGCGGCTGGGCCAGCAGGCCGGTGGGCGAAAGGGCGACGGAGTAGACCGCGCCATCGGCCATCGGCAGGTAGGTCACCCGCTGCGCCTGCGGATCGAAGAGGAACAGGTCGCGCTGGTTCAGCCGCAGCCAGCGCCACAGGTCGATGCCATAGGGGCTGACGGCCAGCTCCGCCTCGGGGTGCTGAGCCAGTTGCTGTTCCTCGATGGCGAGGAAGCGGCCGGAGAGTTTCTCTAGGCGGTAGCCCGGCTGCAGCCCGATCAGCTCGGCCAGGCCCTTCAGGCGCAGCAGGCGCGCGTCCAGCTGCCACAGGTCACCGTCCAGCAGCACGCTGCGCTCGTTGCCCCCCTCCAGCAGGGTCACCTCGTAGCGTTGCGGGCCGAGGGCCTTGAAGCTGAGGGTGACGATGGGCTTGTCGGCATGCAACGGCTCGTAGCGCGTCAGGTCCCAGGCCACGGTGCCCACCAGCAGCGCCAGGGCGAGGAATGCCAGCCCGACGGTGCCGCGCAGCCAGCCGAGGAACCAGCTGCGATCGAAGAGGATGCGCGCGGCGACCACCGCCGCGAGTAGAGCCAGCAGGGCAATGCCCCAGGCCAGGCCGTCGTACTGCATGGAACCCTTTCCTTCTGTGCAAAATAGCCGGCATTATGCGGACCTCCCGGCGCAGCGACCAGTTGCCGCGCTGCGCAATCGGACACAGATCGAGCATTTATGCCCTTCCCTCTCGACTTAGCCGTCGACCCCGTCACCCTTCTGGTGCTGGCGGCGGTCGCCTTTCTCGCCGGTTTCATCGATGCCATCGCCGGTGGTGGGGGCCTGCTGACCATCCCCGCCCTGCTCACTGCCGGCCTGCCGCCGCACCTGGTGCTGGGCACGAACAAGCTGTGCGCCACCTTCGGCTCGGCCACCGCCAGCTACACCTTCTACCGGCGCAAGCTGTTCGAGCCGGCCAAATGGCGCGGGGCGCTGATCGCCACGGCCCTGGGCGCTGCCATCGGCGCCGTCATCGCCCATTGGCTGCCGGCCCACTGGCTGAACCAGATGCTCCCCGCCGTGGTGTTCGGTTGCGGCCTGTACCTGCTGTTCGGCAAGGTGCCGGACGCCCAGCACGCCACGGACGCTCCGATCCCCCGCCGTCGCCAGTGGCCCCAGGGCCTGGGCCTCGGCTTCTACGATGGCGTCGCCGGCCCCGGCACGGGCGCCTTCTGGACCGTCAGCAGCCTGCTGCTCTACCCCCTCGACCTGGTGCGCGCCAGCGGCGTGGCCCGCACCATGAACTTCGTCAGCAACGGCGTGGCACTCGCGGTGTTCGTGGTCGGTGGCCAGGTGGCCTGGCTGCTGGGCATCTGCATGGGCATCGCCCTGATGGCGGGCGCCTTCCTCGGCGCACGCACGGCCATCAGCGGCGGGGCGAAGTTCATCCGCCCGGTATTCATCTGCGTGGTGTTGGCGCTGACTGCGCGGCTAGCCTGGCAGCACTGGTTCTGAGTGGCCCAGGCGGCGCGCCAGGTAGAGGTCGATCAGGTAGCGCGCGATGGACTTGCTGGCCGGCAACGGCGGCAGGTCATGGATGGAGAACCACTGGGCATCCTCGATCTCGCCGGGCTGCGGGACGATATCGCCACTGACGTACTCGGCGTGGAAGCCGAGCATCAGCGAATGCGGGAAGGGCCAGTTCTGGCTGCCGATGTACTGCGGCGTGGCGATCTCCACGCCGACTTCCTCGCGCACCTCGCGCGCCACGCACTGCTCCACCGACTCGCCCGGCTCGACGAAGCCGGCCAGGGTGCTGTAGACGCCGCTGACGAAGCGCGGCGAACGCGCCAGCAGCAGCTCGTCACCGCGGGTCACCAGCACGATCATGCTCGGCGAGAGGCGCGGGTAATGGTGCACGCCGCAGCTCTGGCAGTACATGGCACGCTCGCCGCTCACCTGGCTCATGCGCGCGCCGCAGCTCCCGCAGAAGCGGTGGTGGTCGGCCCAGGTGCCGATCTGGGTGGCGAAGCCGAGCATGCGGAAGGTGTCCGGATCGCCCTGCATCATCAACTGGCGCAGGCCGACCCAGGCGCTGCCGGGTACATCGGCGGTGCTCGAGAGCTCAAGCAGGTAGATCTCGTCGCCATCGAAATGGCCGATACCGTGTTCAGAGAGGATCGGCAGTTCCTGGCGCTTCAGCCATTCCCGGGGGAACAGCACGCCATTGCCATCAGCGAGGAACTGCTGGCGGCAGTGGGCCAGGGCCCAGCCACCGGTGCGGCCGGCATCGAGCAGGCCGGGCTGCCAGCGTTCGCCAGCCATCAGGCGGCCACCGACAGGCCCAGGGCGCGCACGCTCTCGGCGGCCAGGTCGAGCACGCTCGGCTGGGCGTCGGGGCGCAGCACGCCGCCGCCCTCGAGGTAGTACTCGAGGCTGGTCAGCGCATCGGCCAGGGTTTCCAGCAGTTGTTCGGACGGCATCTGCGGCGCCTCGATCATGTCTTTCTGGATGAAATCGCCACAGGCGCCCACCAGCAGGGCCGCACGCTCCTGGCCGAGGAACCAGAGGCCGCCACGCACCGCCTGCAGGGTCAGGGGCACGTTGGCCAGGTGCAGCTTGTCGCCGTTGGACTCGAGGTACGCGGTGATCGCACGCTTGGCCATGGCCAGGCCCGCCTGGGCCTCGTCGATGACCACGATGCGCGCCTCGGTCAGCTGGTGCTGGGCGAAGGATTCGGACTCGGTCATCGCCTGGGCGGCGGCCTGGCGGCTTTCGCGGCGCTCGCCACGCTCCAGGTCGGCGACCATGCTTTCCACGTAGAGCACCGCGTCCGCCAGCTTGTGCAGGGACTCGGGCGCGGCCGGGGTCGCCTCGCTCCAGCCCGCCACCACCGGCAACTGGGCGTGCAGCGCATTGGCGGCGGAGGTCTGGCCGACCATGCCGAGGGTCTTGGCCAGCTTGCCCAGCAGCGCGTGCAGGCTGCCGAAGCTGTCCGCCTGGGCGGTGCCGCGCTCGATCAGGTCGAGCACATCCTTGACGCTGGCCAGCTCCTCGCGGATGGCCGAGGACAGGGAACGCATCACCGCCTGCCCCGGGCCGGCCAGGCGCTGGTATTCCTCTTCCAGCAGGTGGTCGGTGAAGGGCAGCGCGGTCATGCCGAAGACGGTGCGCAGCTCGCTCGCACGGGGTCCCTGGGTATCGGCCAGGGCCACGAGGTAGAGCAGCTCTTTCTGCAGGCTGCGGGGCGCCTCGTAGAGCTCGTTCGCCAGCAGTTGCTTCAGCTCGCGGTCGATGCGCGAGAACAGCTGCTTGCGAGCCTTGCGCGGCAGCAGCTGGCCGTCCAGGACGGCCTCGACGGCAGCGGCGCCGATCCAGCACAGGCGTGCGCGCGGGTCGATGGCGTAGAGGCTGTCGAGACGGCCGAGGGCGCGGCCCATCAGCTTCAGGCTGGCCTGGGGGTTCTGCTCGCGGATGAAGCCCAGCAGGCCCACCTGGTACATCTGCCGCAGGCGGCGGGCCAGGAGGTCCTGGGCACCGGTCTCGGGCAGGTTGGCGGCGGCGGGAACGCGCGCCTGGTCCAGGCGCACACTGAAGAAGAAGCTTTCCGGCAACGCCGGCTGGCCGGCAGCCTGGCGCAGTTCGTTGATCGCCGGCAGGAGCAGCTCGGGCATTTCCTGGCGATGGGCGTCGACGTTCTCCAGATAACGGCGCAGGACATAGAGCGCGTTGCTCAGGGCTGCCAGCTGGGTGTCACGCTCCTCGCCGACGCCGGCGGGGATGTCGGTCGCCTGGTCCAGGACTTCCTGGGCCAGCAGTTCGGCGCCGGTGAGTTCGATGAGATTCAGGGTGCCGCGCACCTGCTGCAGGCTTTCCACGGCCTGTTGCAGCAGGCTGCCGTTCTGCCGTTCGACGATGAACTGCTCGAGGCTCTGTTCGGCCTGTTCAATGGTGGCGAACAGCTCGTCGCGCACCAGGCTCAGGGAAGTGGCTCCAGTGACCATGGGTCTAGCGCGCCTCCCGCGCGGAGTTCTCGTACAGCATCAGTCGGCGAATTCCGGCTTCTGTTTGTTCATATGGGCGGCCATGGCCACACGCAGGTCGGCGGACTGCAGCATCGCCGCATTCCAGGTGGCGATGTATTCGAGGCCGTCGTCGACACGGTGGTCACGCATGTAGCGAATCATTTCCTTGGTGCCACGCACGGCGACCGGGGACTTGGCGGCGATCTCGCGGGCCAGGGCGAACACCCCTTCCAGCAGCGCGTCGCGGTCGGCGTAGGTGCGGTTGACCAGGCCGATGGAGCGAGCCTCCTCGCCGTCGATGGTGCGCCCGGTGTAGGCCAGTTCGCGCATCATGCCGTCGCCGATGAGGCGCGGCAGGCGCTGCAGGGTGCCGACGTCGGCGGCCATGCCGATGTCGATCTCCTTGATGGAGAACTGGGCATCGGTGGTGGAGTAGCGCATGTCGCAGGCGGAAATCAGGTCGATGGCGCCGCCCAGGCAGTAGCCCTGGATGGCGGCGAGTACCGGTTTGCTGCAGGTGTCCACCGCATTGAAGGAGGCCTGCAGTTCGAGGATCTTGCGGCGCAGCGCCAGGGCGTTGCGGCCCACGTCCTTGCCCAGCTGGGCGCCGACCGACGCCAGCAGCATCAGGTCGATGCCCGAGGAGAAGTGCTTGCCGGCTCCGGAGAGGACCACCACGCGGACCTCGTCGTTCTCGCTCGCCCAACGGAAGATGTCGATGATCTCGACCCAGAAATCCGCGTTCATGGCGTTGATTTTCTCGGGGCGGTTTATTTCGACGTGGGCAATCTTGTCTGCCAGTTCTACGCGAAAGGCTTTGTAGTCGGACACGGCAGTCATCCTCGCCAGTTCTGGTGCTGGCCTGTCAGAAATTTCAGGTTTTTTGAATCCGGCAACTATATCAAGCGTTCGATGAAAGTCGAAGGCGACCTCTGTGATGCAGGACACGCCATGGCAGTTAGAAGCCGCTTGCAACGGGGCTCAAGGGCGCGAGCCCAGGGCCTCCTCGTGCACCCGGTTGCGCCACTGGCGCCAGGTGTAGAGCGGGATGCCGGCCATGAGCACGAGGAACCCCCAGAAGATCGCCTGCTCGCCCGTGCCGTAGAGCGCCCAGATCGAGTAGGCGAAACCGAGCACGCCGATGGCCACCAGGCGGCCCCGCTCGCTGGCGGAGAAATCCCCCGGCTGCACCGCCAGTTGCTGCAGCAGCGCGGCGGTGCAGAAGGCGTAGGGCACGACGCCGGTCATGGTGCCGAGCAGGATGATCACGTTGAACACGTCCACCAGTTCGCCCTGCCTGTCCACCAGCACCAGGGCGGTGACCAGCACGCCGGAGATCAGCAGGCCGTTGGCCGGCACGTCGTGCTTGTTGGTCCTGGCCAGGGACTCGGGCAAGAGGCCGTCGCGCGCGGTGGCCATGGGGATCTGCCCCTGCAGCAGCACCCAGCCGTTGAGCGCGCCGAGGCAGGCGATGACCGCGCCGGCCGCCACCAGGTGGTAGCCCCAGTCGCCGATCAGCACCCGCGCCGCATCGGCGAAGGGCGCCGTGGAGCGCACCAGGACCTCGGGTGGCAGCACGCCCTGCACGGCGGTGATGGAGAGGATGTAGACCGCCGCCGCCACCAGCGTGCCGAACACGGTGGCGCGGGGGATGGTGCGCTTGGGGTCGCGCACGTGATCGGCCGGCACGGTGGCGGACTCCAGGCCGATGAAGGACCAGAGCGTCAGCGCCGCCGTGGTGGCGATGGCCTTGGCGTAGCCGCCGGAACCGGGCGGCAGTTCGCTGACATCGGGGATGCGCAGGTACTCGGGGTGGAAGGAGAACCAGCCGAGCACGCCCACCAGCAGCAAGGGGATCAGCTTGAGGGCGGTGAGGATGTTCTGCGCCAGGCCGAAGGCACCGATGCCGCGCAGGTTGATCAGGGTGCAGAGCCAGATGGCGCCGATGGCGGTGGCGACCGTCAGCAGCGGGTCGCGCAGGGCCGGGAAGAACACTTGCAGGTAGCCCACCAGGGTCACCGAGATGGCCGCATTGCCGATCCAGGCGGCTTTCCAGTAGGTCCAGGCGCAAAGGTAACCGGCGAAGGAGCCGAAGCCGTCGCGGGTATAGGCGTAGGGCCCGCCGGCACCGGGGTTGAGCCGGGCCAGGCGGGCGAAGGTCAGCGCCAGGATCACCGCCCCGGTGCTGGAGATGAGCCAGCCGAACAGGCTCAGGCCGCCATAGGCCGCGAGGCTGGAAGGCAGCAGGAAGACCCCGGAGCCGATCATGTTGCCCACCACCAGCGCGGTGCAGGTCCAGAATCCCATGGTGCCTGCCCGGCTCGCCGGTCTTTCCTCGCTCATCGCGCCCCCAGGCTCGTCATTCCCTAATGCAGTCAACGGTATAGCAGCGCCCCGTGGGGCTGTCGTCGTGCTGCAGGCCGTGGACATCGGAATCGAAGCCGGGGAAGCAGTTGTCGAAGGTCCGGGCGAAGGCCAGGTAGTCGATGATCGAGCGGGTCTGCGCGGTGAAACGCTCGCCCGGCATGATCAGCGGGATGCCCGGCGGGTACGGCACCAGCATGACCGCGGCGATGCGCCCCTGGAGCTGCTCGATGGGCACCGCCTCGACCTCGCCGCGCACCAGCTTGTCGTAGGCCTCCGAGGGCTTGATCGCCAGCTCCGGCAGCGCGGTGTACATGCGTCGCATGGCGCGGGCGGTAGCGTTGTCGCGGTAGCAGGCGTGCAGTTCGTCGCACAGGTCGCGCAGCCCCAGCCCCTGGTAGCGGGCACCGCCGGCACGGGCCACCGAGGGCAGCGCGCTGGTCAGCGGGGCGTTGGCGTCGTAGGAGCGCTTGAACTCCAGCAGCTCGGTGAGCAGCGTGCTCCATTTGCCCTTGGTGATGCCCATGGAGAACAGCACGAGGAAGGAGTAGAGCCCGGTCTTCTCCACCACCAGCCCGCGCTCCCAGAGGAACTTGCCCACCACGGCGGCGGGAATCCCCTGCTCGCCCAGCTTGCCGTCGGCGCTGAGGCCGGGGGTGACCAGGGTGACCTTGATCGGGTCGAGCAGCACGTAGTCGTCGGCCACGTCGCCGAAGCCGTGCCAGTCGGCGCCCGGCTGCAGCAACCAGTCGCGGGTCGCCACCGACTCGGCGCCCTCCACCTGCGGCGGTTCCCAGATATCGAACCACCAGTCCTGGGCATCGAGGGTCTGCCAGACGTTGGCCAGGGCGCGGCGGAAGCTCACCGCTTCGTCGAAGGTCTCCTGGATCAGCGAGCGCCCGGCGGGGCCTTCCATCATCGCCGAGGCCACGTCGAGCGAGGCGATGATGCCGTACTGGGGCGAGGTGGAGATGTGCATCATGAACGCCTCGTTGAAGCGGTCACGGTCCAGCTGGCGACTGCCGCCGTCCTGCACGTGGATCATCGAGGCCTGGCTGAAGGCCGCCAGCAGCTTGTGGGTGGAATGGGTGGTGAACACCAGCGGGCCGTCGTCGGTGCGCCGGGTGCCCATGCCGTAGCGCCCGTCGTAGAACTCGTGGAAGGCCGCGTAGGCGTACCAGGCCTCGTCGAAATGCAGCACCTCGACTACATCGCCCAGCGCCTGCTTGATCAGTTCGGCGTTGTAGCAGAGGCCGTCGTAGGTGGAGTTGGTCACCACCGCCAGCTTCACCTTCGGCGCCCGACCCCGGGCCAGGGGGCTGGCGTCGATCTTGGCCTGGATGGATTCGCGGCTGAACTCGCTGAGCGGGATGGGCCCGATGATGCCCAGCTCGTTGCGCTCCGGGCAGAGGTACAGCGGGATGGCGCCGGTCATGATGATCGAGTGGAGGATGGACTTGTGGCAGTTGCGGTCCACCAGCACCAGGTCGTCGCGGGCGACCATGGAGTGCCAGACGATCTTGTTCGCCGTCGAGGTGCCGTTGATCACGAAGAAGGTGTGGTCGGCGCCGAAGTTGCGCGCGGCGCGGGCCTCGGCCTCGGCGAGCGGGCCGGTGTGGTCCAGCAGCGACCCCAGTTCGGGCACCGAGACGGAGAGATCCGAACGCAGGGTGTTCTCGCCGAAGAACTGGTGGAACGCCTGCCCCACCGGGCTCTTGCGGTAGGCGACGCCACCACCGTGGCCGGGCGTGTGCCAGGAATAGTTGGATTGCGCGGTGTGCTCCACCAGGGCACGGAAGAACGGCGGCAGCAGGCCTTCGAGGTAGTTGCGTGCGGCGCGGGCGACCTGCCGGGCGAGGAAGGGCACGGTGTCTTCGAAGAGGTAGAGCAGGCCCCGCAACTGGTTGAGGTCGGCCATGGCTTCGGCCGGGGCATTCTCGATGGTGACCTGCTCGCCCAGGGCGAAGATCGGCAGTTGCGGTGCGCGCACCCGGGCCACGCGGATCAGCTCGACCACGTCCTGCAGCAGCCGCTGGTTCTCCCCCGCGCCTTCGGCGGCGACGAGGATGCAGGCCAGGCCATGGTGGGTGGAGGCGACGATGCGCCCTTCGGCGGAACTGGCGGTGGAGAGGATGGCGAAGCCGTCCTGCTCCAGCTCGCGGGCGATGCCGCGCACGCGATCACCGGCGACCGTGTCGGCCTTGATGTCGCGATGAACGATGAGGATGGGGAACTTCAGGTCTTTGTACATGCAGGCTTCCCGAGGGCGGCGGGGGTCGTCCCGCCTGTGCCCTCAGGGTAGAAGCTTGCCGGAGTCGACGGAACCCCGGCTGCCTCAGCCTGTAAGAAAAGGTCGCGCCTCTGGAACTCGGCCGACTCAGGCTTCCGGAGCCGCCGGTTGCTCCATCTGCACCCAGAGCGCGGGGGCGCCGGAGGACTTCTCGATCACCGCCATGCGTGCCATGTGGGCCTGGACTTCGGCCTCGCTGGCGAGGATCACGCGGCCCGGCGCGCGACCGGTGATGCGGCGGATGGGGCTGGCCTGCGGACCGTTGCCGCTGTCCTCGCCGCTCTCGCCCGCCAGGGACAGATTGGTCTGGCCACCGGTCATCGCCAGGTAGACGTCGGCGAGGATCTCGGCGTCGAGCAGTGCGCCGTGCAGGTCGCGGCCGGAGTTGTCGACGTCGTAGCGCTTGCACAGGGCGTCCAGGCTGTTGCGCTGGCCGGGGTGGCGACCGCGAGCCATCAGCAGGGTGTCGAGCACGCCACAGTGTTCGGCGATGTCGGAGCGGTCGCTCTGGCCCAGCAGGGCGAATTCGTTGTTGATGAAGCCGATGTCGAACGCCGCGTTGTGGATGATCAGCTCGGCGCCCTTGATGAACTCGAAGAACTCGTCGGCGATGTCCTTGAAGCGCGGCTTGCCCACCAGGAACTCGTTGGTGATGCCGTGGACCGCGATGGCACCCTCGTCCACCTCGCGATCGGGCTGCAGGTAATAGTGGAAGTGGCGCCCCGTCAGGCGGCGACCCTCCAGCTCGACGCAGCCGATCTCGATGATGCGGTGACCATCGGTCACCGGCATGCCGGTGGTTTCGGTATCCAGTACTACATAACGCATGTTCGGGCCCGTGAATGAATGGCTCTGTATATAAGGAGGGGAAGCCGCAGGCGGCATTCTAGCGGGCGTTCAGCTCGCTGACACCCCGGTTGGCCAACTGGTCGGCGCGCTCGTTGCCCGGGTGGCCGGTATGGCCGCGCACCCATTGCCACTCCACCTCGTGGCGGTTCACCTGCTCGTCGAGCAGTTGCCACAGGTCGGCGTTCTTCACCGGCTGCTTGGCCGCGGTCTTCCAGCCCCGCTTCTTCCAGTTCGGCATCCACTCGCGAATGCCGCGCATCACGTATTCGGAGTCGGTCACCAGGCGCACCTTGCACGGACGCTTGAGCTCGGCCAGGCCACTGATGGCGGCCATCAGCTCCATGCGGTTGTTGGTGGTGTCGCGCTCGCCACCCCAGAGCTCGCGCTCGACGCCCTTGTAGACGAGCAATACGCCCCAGCCACCGGGACCGGGGTTACCCTTGCAGGCGCCGTCGGTGTACATCTCGACTTGATCGGTCACTTATGCCTCGTGTTTCGAATCGCGCCGGCTGACCTTGGCCACCGGCATCGGCACCAGCTTGCCCATGGGCTCGCGGCGTGCCGGACGCAATGGGCGCAGGCCGACCACCAGCTTGCGCGCCACCAATAGATAGAAGCCGGCGCCGAACCACTGCCCGGCGCCTCCCCAGCGCTCCAACCGGGCCAGGCGTGCTTGCCAGGCCGCCGAAGCGAGCGGCGGACGATAGCACCCGAAGCGGCGTTTCTCCAGCGCGAAGCCCAGCAGGTTGAGCCAGTCCGCGACCCGCGTCGGCGAGATGCAGCGGGCCTTGCCCAGGGCGTCCCCGGCGAAGTAGTGGCGCAGCCCCCAGGGGCTCCATGGGTTGACCCCGACGATCAGCAGGTGCCCGCCGGGCCGCACGCTGCGCGCGGCTTCACGCAGCAGGCCATGGGGCGACAGGCAGAAATCCAGCCCGTGCTGCAGCACCACCACGTCGGCGGCGTGCTCACTGAGCGGCCAGGCATTTTCCTCGCAGACGATCTCGACCCCCGAGAGCGGCGCCCCGAGGTGCACACTGCGCTGGATCTGCTTCGCCCCCGGCGGCAGCTCGGCGCGCGGGCCGTAGTGCACCAGGTAGCCACCGAAATAGCGTGCCAGTTCGTCCTCCAGCAGGCGCTGCTCCTCGAACAGCATCAGGCCGCCGAGCGGGCCTTCGAACCAGGTGCGGGCATCGTCGATCAGCTCGATCCAGGCGGGGTCGGCCTGGGCGAAGGCTTTCTCGGTCATGGAAATCTCCTGCATGGGAGCCCTAAGATGCTCCTTTGCTCACTGATTGGCGACCGGATCATGATACAGATCGACCCCCTGCGTGCCTTCTCCGACAACTACATCTGGCTGTTGCAGGATGCGACGGAACGCCGCTGCGCGGTGGTCGACCCGGGTGACGCGACACCGGTGCTGGCCTGGCTCGCGGCCCACCCCGGCTGGACCCTGTCGGACATCCTCATCACCCACCACCATGCCGACCACGTCGGCGGCGTCGAGCGCATCAAGGCGGCCACCGGCGCCCGCGTGCTCGGCCCGGCCAACGAGCGCATCCCCGGTCGCGACGAGGCCCTGGGCGAAGGTGACCTGGTGCAGGTGCTGGGTCTTTCGTTCCGCGTCATCCACGTGCCCGGCCACACCCTCGGCCACATCGCCTTCTTCCACGCGGATGCCACGCGGCCGCTGCTGTTCAGCGGCGACACCCTGTTCGCCGCAGGCTGCGGGCGCATGTTCGAGGGCAACCCGGAGGGCATGCAGGATGCCCTCGCCCGCCTCGCCGCGCTGCCGGCGGAAACCCTGGTGTACTGCGCCCACGAATACACCCTGAGCAACCTGCGTTTCGCCCGCGCGGTGGAGCCCGGCAATACCGATGTGGCGCGACGTTTCGAGGAGGTCACCCGGCTGCGCGAGCAGGACGGCGTCAGCCTGCCCACGACCATCGGCCTGGAACGCCTGACCAACCCCTTCCTGCGGGTGAATGAAACATCCGTAAAAGAAATAGCCGACAAGCGGACCGGGACCCACAATCCCGCACCCGCACAGGTCTTCGCCGTCATCCGGGCATGGAAAGACGGCTTCTGAAACCCCTCTCAGGTCACAGTTGAGCTGGTGAAAACTTGACCACCCCCGGGTCGGTTTCTAGAATCGCCCGATCTTTTTGCCCGGAAAAGCACCCTGACCGATGCCGTCCAAGTCGTACCAAACCCTTGATCTAGACGCATTGGTTCGAGCCTCCCGGGCGCTCGTGCTGGTGTGCGCCGCCGCGCTGGCTGGATGCCAGAGCGCCGCCCACAAGCCCGAGGACGCGGGCCAGGACACCGACCTCGCCGTCGGCATGCAGCAGCAGAACCAGTGGCTGGACGAGGTGCCCGTCGAGCGCGAACCCCAGGACATCTGGGTGCGCATGCGCAAGGGCTTCGCTCTGCAGGACGAGATCGGCGTCAACCCGCGCATCGAGCAACAGCGCCTGTGGTTCGTCAGCAATCCCTCCTTCGTCGAGAACGCCAGCCAGCGCGGCAGCCTGTACATCCACTACATCGTCGAGCGCCTCGAAGAGCGCAAGATGCCGCTGGAACTGGCCCTGCTGCCGGTGATCGAGAGCGCCTACAACCCCTTCGCCTATTCCCGCTCCGATGCGGTGGGGCTGTGGCAGTTCATCCCCTCCACCGGCCGTCACTTCAACCTGCGCCAGACCAACTGGTACGACGGCCGCCGTGACATCACCGCCTCCACCAATGCGGCCATGGACTACCTCGGCCGCCTGCACGAGATGTTCAACGGCGACTGGCTGCTGGCACTGGCCGCCTACAACGCCGGCGAAGGTACCGTGAGCCGGGCCATCGAACGCAACCAGAAGCTGGGGCTGCCGACCGACTACTGGAACCTGCCGCTGCCCCAGGAAACCCGTGACTACGTGCCCAAGCTGCTGGCCCTGTCCCAGGTGGTACTGGCGCCCGAAGCCTACGGCGTGAACCTCAGCCCCATCGCCAACGAGCCCTACTTCGAAGTGGTCGAGCTCAAGCAGCGCATGGACCTGTCCCGCGTGGCCGCCATGGCCGAAGTGGATGAGGACGAGCTCTACCAGCTCAATCCCGCCTTCAAGAAACGCATCACCGTGGACGGCCCGCAACAGCTGCTGGTGCCGACCGAGAAGGCCGAGCTGCTGGCCGCCAACCTGTCGATGATGAAGCCGCAGGACCTGGTGGAGTGGCAGGAGTACAAGGTGCGCAACGGCGACAGCCTGCATGGCATCGCCAACCGCTACCACGTGACGGTTAACACCCTGAAGGAAATCAATGGTCTTTCCGGCAACCACCTGCGCGTGGGCCAGGCCCTGAGTATCCCGGTGGAGCCGGGCGCCAAGCCGAGCCAGCCGCTGTTCCAGAACCTGGCCCGTGCCGAGGAGCGCCCGAGCAGCGCGCCGCGTACCTACAAGGTGAAGAATGGCGACAACCTCTGGCAGATCGCCAAGCAGACCAGGGTCGACGTGGCTGATCTCAAGCGCTGGAACCGTCTTTCCGGCCACGCCTTGAAGGTTGGCCAGAGCCTGGCGCTGCAAGCCCCCGGCCAGTCAACCGCGGCGAAGAGCACAGCGCGCATGGTCGCCTCGATCGACAAGCCCGGCCGCGATGCGGTGACCTACTACAAGGTCAAGGAAGGCGATTCGCTCTACGTGATCGCCAAGCGCTTCAACGTCGAGATGAAGCACCTGCAGCGCTGGAACCCGCGCAGCGGCCACGCCCTCAAGCCCGGCCAGACCCTCACGCTCTACCTCCCCTGAGTCAGCGCCTCCAGGCATCGCCCGGCCAACTGGGCGAAGCGCTGGAAGGCGATGAACTGCTCATGCTTGAGCGCCCTTCCCGATAGCCGGCAGTCGGCGTAGATCACCCCGATCTCGCGGCTGCCCGCCCGCAGCGGTGCGACGAAGAACATCCCCTGGCCGAACCAGCGGCGCATGGGCTGGGTCACCAGGTCGCTCAGGCTGTAGCTCGCCGGGATTCCCATCCACAACGCCTCGCGACTGCGCAGCACATAGCTGAACAGGTGCGGCTGCTCGGGCAGTTCCGCCGGCAGCTCGAACTCGCTGAGCCAGTGGGCACTGCCCTCGCCCACCGCGCGCTTGGCGCGGAAGCGTGTCTGCCGATCGGCAAGCACGGCGATCATCACCCGCTCGAGCCCGACGCCCTGGTGCAGGCCCTTGGTCAGGGTGTCGAGGATCAGGCTGACATCCGCATTACGCGAAACCATCATCCCCAGGTCCTGCAACGCCTGCTGCATCAGCAACAGGTCCGGCTGCAGCAGCCGCGCCTTGCGCTGGGCCTGCTGTTGCAGCAACTGCTCGGGATCGGTATTGGGGATCAGCGCGCAGAGCTTGCTGGCACCGAAGGTCGCCGCCACCTTCACCGCCTCGTCGGCGCTGGCCAGTACCTGCTGCATCGCTTCCTCGGGGGTGACGCCGATGAAGCTCGCCAACTGCTCCACCAGCTTGCCCATGGACGCCGAATCCCAGCCTTCGAGAGCCGCCTCGCTGATGCGCACGCCGAGGCTGACGGCCTTTACCGAAGGGTCGTTCTGCGCGCCGCCGCCCTGGGCCAGGGCGACGATCTCGCCGAGGTTCCAGCTCTTCACCAGGCCGCCGGTGAGCTGGCGGAAGCTGGTGCCCAGCACCTGGCGCACCGCCTCGTCCTCGTCGACGCCCGCCTGGGCCAGGGCGCTGGCCAACTCGTCGGCCTGCTCGCCGCCGCAACCCCAGAAGGCCAACTCGCCCAGGTGGTAGAGCAAGGCGGCGATGAACACTTCCTCCTGATCGCGGGTGAGCACGTAGCCGGCGATGTTGCGGGCCTGCACGGCGGCATGGAAGGAGCGTGCGAGCAACTCCTGCAGCTGCTCGCGCGGGGCGCGGGTGAGCAGGCCGTCGATCAGCGACAGCGACAGGCCGATCAGCCTCACGTTGTCGAAGCCGATCAGCACGATCGCCCGCGAGATGGTGCGGATCGTTTCCTGGGAAGGGTTGTAGTAGACGCTATTGCCGACCCGCAGCACCTTCGAGGTGAGCGCGGCGTCGCGCAGGAGCACGTCGGCCAGTTGCTGGACCGACGCCTTGTCGTGTTGCGCCAGCTTGTGCAAGTCCTGCACCACCGCGGCGAGAGCGGGCAAATCCGCCTGATTGAGCCTGTCGATCCATGACTGCAAACCATGGCTACGTGAACCCAAGATAGGAACCCCTGCACGTTTTCCGGAAGTGTAGTCAAAATGCTGGCCATCCGGCCCTGAACCAGCTCTTTTTCCAGTGGATACAAGCTGTTACTGTACCGGACAAAATGCCCGCCCGACGGCTCCCGCCGAGGGCCCGAGATGCAGCCGGCGGCACGCCCGTCCGAGGTGTTCATGCCCAGCCAGGCTCACGATCCCACCCACGACCACCCTGCCATGGACCGGATACACGCCTGATGCGCCGCCTCTTGCTCCTGATGATCAGCCTGGCCAGCGGCCCGGTGGCCGCGACCATCAGCGAGAGCCATGGCTATGCCCAGTTCGGCACGCTCAAATACCCGGAAAGCTTCTCCCACTTCGACTGGGTCAACCCCGATGCCCCCAAGGGCGGCACGCTGAGGGTGATGGCCTTTGGCACCTTCGACACGCTCAACCCCTACACCTTCAAGGGCAGCAGCCCGGTATCGACGCCGAACTTCCTACAATACGGCGTCACCGAGCTCAACGAGCCGCTGATGGCGGGCACCGGCGCCTATGACCCTTCCGGCGACGAGCCCGCCTCCAGCTACGGGCTGATCGCGAGAAGCGTCGAGTACAGCGAGGACCGCAGCTGGGTGGTGTTCAACCTGCGCCCGCAAGCGCGCTTCCACGACGGCCAGCCGATCACGGCCTATGACGTCGCCTTCTCCTACCGCACCCTGGTGAGCAGCGGCCACCCGCAGTACCGCACCAGCCTGCAGGAGGTGCAGCGGGTCGACATCCTCAACCGCCACCGCATCCGCTTCGTGCTCAAGCGCGCGGGCAACCCGCTGCTGATCCTGCGCCTGGGCGAGATGCCGGTGCTGCCGCAGCACTACTGGAAGAACCGTGACTTCAAGGCCACCAGCTTCGAGGCACCACTGGGCAGCGGGCCTTACCGCATCACCCAGGTCCGCCCCGGGCGCGGGCTGGTGTTCGAAAGGGTCAAGGACTGGTGGGGCGAAAAGCTGCCGGTGAACCGGGGCAAGTACAACTTCGACCGCGTCGAGGTGGAGTTTTATCGCGACAGCAACGTGGCCTTCGAGGCCTTCAAGGCGGGTGAATTCGATTTCTACATCGAGCACCAGGCGAAGAACTGGGCCAATGGCTACCGCTTCCCGGCCATCGCCCGCGGGGATGTGATCCGCGCCGAGATACCGCACCAGATCCCCACCCAGACCCAGGCGCTGTTCATGAACACCCGCCGCGCCACCTTCCAGGATCGCCGCGTGCGCGAAGCCATGGGCCTGATGTTCGACTTCGAGTGGACCAACCGCGCGCTGTTCAACAACGCCTATGCGCGGGCCCGCAGCTACTACCCCAACAGCGAGTTCGAGGCCGGCGGGAAACCCGAGGGCCAGGAATGGCTGCTGCTCTCCCCCTACCGCGAGCAGTTGCCGGCCAAGCTGTTCACCGAGCCCTTCAAGGTGCCAGAAACCGATGGCCGCGGCATCCCCAGGGAAACCCTGCGCCGCGCCCTGGGTCTATTGGCCGACGCCGGCTGGAAGCTCTCCGGCCAGCGTCTGGTGAACAGCCGTGGCGAACCGCTGCGTTTCGAAATCCTGCTGGTCAATCCGAACCTTGAACGCATCCTCCAGCCCTACAGCGAAAACCTCGCCAGCATCGGCATCGACGTCACCCTGCGTACCGTCGACCGCGCCCAGTACAAGCAGCGCCTGGACCATTTCGACTACGACATGATCCTCATGACCCTGGCCCAGACCCTCAGCCCCGGACTGGAGCAGTCGCTCTACTTCCACTCCAGCCAGGCCTCCGTGAAAGGCAGCAAGAACTACGCGGGCATCGCCGACCCGGTGGTGGACGCCATGGTCGAGAAACTCCTCGGCGCCCAGAGCCGCGACGAGCAGGTCGCCGCCGGGCGCGCACTGGACCGCACGCTGCTCTGGCAGCACTACAGCATTCCCAACTGGTACATCAACTACCACCGCCTGGCGTACCGCAACAGGTTCGCCTTCGTCACCACGCCGCCCTATACCCTGGGCCTGCGCGCCTGGTGGCTGAAGCCCACGGAGAAATCCCGATGAGCAAGACCCTGCGCTCCCTCTGCCTGAGCGGCTGCGGCGCATTGCTGCTGACCCTCGCCGGCATCGCCCATGCCGAGCCCCGCCATGCGATCACGCTCTACGACGAGCCGCCCAAGTACCCGGCGGACTTCAAGCACTTCGACTGGGTCAACCCGGATGCCCCCAAGGGCGGCACCCTGCGTCTCTCCGGCTTCGGCGGCTTCGACAGCCTCAACGAGTTCATCCCCAAGGGCACGGCGGCGGGCCAGCTGGGGCTGATCCACGACACCCTGACCTACCACTCCCCCGACGAGCCCTTCACCGAATACGGGCTGCTCGCCGAGAAGATCGAGAAGGCTCCGGACAACAGCTACGTGCGCTTCTACCTGAACCCCAAGGCGCGCTTCAACGACGGCACCCCGGTGACCTCGGACGACGTGGTGTTCACCTTCAACATCCTGGTCGAGCACGGCGACCCGATGTACCGCCACTACTATTCCGACGTGGCCCAGGTGGTGGCCGAGGACAAGCAGCGCGTGCGCTTCGACTTCAAGCACCCGGGCAACCGCGAGCTGCCGCTGATCCTCGGGCAGATCCAGGTGCTGCCCAAGCATTGGTGGGCGACCCGCGATTTCTCCCGGAACACCCTGGAGCCGCCGCTGGGCAGTGGCCCCTATCGCATCACCAAGGTGGACGCCGGACGCTCGATCCGCTTCGAGCGGGTCAAGGACTGGTGGGGCAAGGACCTGCCGGTGAACCGCGGCTACTACAACTTCGACGTCATCACCGTCGACTACTACCGCGACATGTCGGTGGCGCTGGAGGCCTTCAAGGCCGGCCAGTTCGACTTCAACCTCGAGTACTCCGCCAAGGACTGGGCCACCGGCTACGACAGCCCCGCCCTGCGCGCCGGCAAGATCATCAAGCAGGCCATTCCCAACCACAACCCGGTGGGCATGCAGGGCTTCGCCTTCAACATCCGCCGGCCGGTGTTCCAGGATCGCCGGGTGCGGGAGGCCATTGCCTCGCTGTTCGATTTCGAATGGACCAACAAGCAGCTGTTCTTCGGTTCCTACAAGCGCACCCGGAGCTTCTTCGAGAACTCCGAGATGGCCGCCACCGGGCTCCCCAACGAGGCCGAACTGAAGATCCTGGAACCGCTGCGCGGGCAGATCCCCGACGAGGTCTTCACCCAGGAATTCAAGCCACCGGTCAGCGATGGCAGCGGCATCATCCGCGAGCAGAAGCGCCGCGCCTACAAGCTGCTCACCGACGCCGGCTACCGCATCGAGAACGACAAGATGGTCGGTCCCGACGGCAAGCCCCTGGCCTTCGAGATCATGATCGCCCAGGCCAACCTGGAGCGCGTGATCCTGCCGTTCAAGCGCAACCTCTCCGAGCTGGGCATCGACCTGACCATCCGCCGTGTCGACGTCTCGCAGTACATGAACCGCCTGCGCTCGCGCGACTACGACATGATCCCCGGGACCTGGGGCCAATCCAACTCGCCGGGTAACGAGCAGATGGAGTTCTGGCACTCGCGCAGCGCCGACAGCCCGGGCAGCCGCAACTTCATCGGCCTGCGCGACCCGGCCATCGACAAGCTAGTCGAAGGGCTGATCCGCGCCGACTCGCGGCAGAGCCTGATCGACCATTCCCGCGCCCTGGACCGGGTGCTGCTGTGGGGCAACTACGTGGTGCCCAACTACTACGTGGACACCTGGCGCGTGGCCTACTGGAACCAGTTCGACCGCCCCGCCACCACGCCGCTGTATGACTTCGGCATGCTCACCTGGTGGCAGAAGCCCGGCGCCAAGCCCCCCGCTGCCGAGGAGGCCGATGCCGAAGACGCCCCGGCCAACGCCGCACAGAGCGAGGAAGCGCAGTAATGCTCGCCTACATCCTGCGGCGCCTGCTGCTGATCATCCCCACCCTGTTCGGCATCCTGCTGATCAACTTCATCATCATCCAGGCCGCCCCCGGCGGCCCCGTTGAGCAGATGATCGCCAAGCTCGAAGGCTTCGATGCCGCCGCCGGCGGCGCCACCGGGCGCATCTCCGGCGGCGGCGCCGAGGTTTCGGTGGCCGGCTCGAACTACCGCGGCGCCCAGGGCCTGGACCCGGAGCTGATCAAGGAAATCGAGAAGATGTACGGCTTCGACAAGCCGGCCCATGAACGCTTCTGGCTGATGATCAAGAACTACCTGCACTTCGACTTCGGCAACAGCTTCTTCCGCGATGCCAAGGTCACCGACCTGATCATCGAGAAGATGCCGGTGTCGATCTCCCTGGGCCTGTGGAGCACGCTGATCATGTACCTGGTGTCGGTGCCCCTGGGCATCGCCAAGGCGGTGCGCCACGGCAATGCCTTCGACGTCTGGACCAGCACCGCGATCATCGTCGGCTACGCCATTCCCGCCTTCCTCTTCGCCATCCTGCTGATCGTGCTGTTCGCCGGTGGCAGCTACTACGACTGGTTCCCCCTGCGCGGGCTGACCTCCAACAACTTCGACGAGCTGAGCCTGGGCGGCAAGATCCTGGACTACCTCTGGCACCTGGCGCTGCCGGTACTGGCGCTGGTGATCGGCAACTTCGCCACCCTCACCTTCCTGACCAAGAACAGCTTCCTCGACGAGATCAACAAGCAGTACGTGATCACCGCCCGCGCCAAGGGCCTGTCGGAGCGACGCGTGCTCTACGGCCACGTGTTCCGCAACGCGATGCTGCTGATCATCGCCGGCTTCCCCGCCGCCTTCATCGGCATGTTCTTCACCGGCTCGCTGCTGATCGAGGTGATCTTCTCCCTCGACGGCCTGGGTCTTCTGAGCTTCGAATCGGCGCTGAACCGCGACTATCCGGTGGTGTTCGGCACCCTGTTCATCTTCACCCTGCTGGGACTGATCGTGAAACTGATCGGCGACATCACCTACACCCTGGTCGATCCGCGCATCGACTTCGAAAGCCGGGAGGGCTGACATGCAACTCTCGCCAATCAATCGACGTCGCTTCGAGCGCTTCAAGTCCAACAAGCGGGGCTGGTGGTCGCTCTGGCTGTTCCTCGTGCTGTTCATCGCCAGCCTGGGCGCCGAGCTGATCGCCAACGACAAGCCGCTGGCCGTGCGCTACGACGGCCAGTGGTACTTCCCGGTGTTCAAGCGCTACCCGGAAACCGCCTTCGGCGGCGAGTTCCCCCTGGAGGCCAACTACAAGACGCCCTACATCCGCGAGCTGATCGCGGCCAAGGACGGGCGGATGATCTGGCCGCCGGTGCCCTTCAGCTACGAGACCATCAACTACGACCTCAAGGTGCCGGCCCCCGCGCCGCCCTCCGCCGACAACCTGCTGGGCACCGACGACCAGGGGCGCGACGTGCTCGCGCGGGTCATCTACGGCTTCCGCATCTCGGTGCTGTTCGCCCTGACGCTGACCATCCTCAGCTCCATCATCGGTGTCATCGCCGGTGCCCTGCAGGGCTTCTACGGGGGTTGGGTGGACCTGGCCGGGCAACGCTTCCTGGAAATCTGGTCGGGCCTGCCGGTGCTCTACCTGCTGATCATCCTCGCCAGCTTCGTGCAGCCGAACTTCTGGTGGCTGCTGGGCATCATGCTGCTGTTCTCCTGGATGAGCCTGGTGGACGTGGTGCGCGCGGAGTTCCTCCGGGGTCGCAACCTGGAGTACGTGCGCGCCGCCCGGGCGCTGGGCATGCAAAACGGCGCGATCATGTTCCGCCACATCCTGCCCAACGCCATGGTCTCGACCATGACCTTCATGCCCTTCATCCTCACGGGCGCCATCGGCACCCTCACCGCCCTGGACTTCCTCGGCTTCGGCCTGCCACCCGGTGCCCCCTCGCTGGGCGAGCTGGTGTCCCAGGGAAAGGCCAACCTGCAGGCGCCCTGGCTGGGCATCAGCGCCTTCGCCGTACTCGGCGTCATGCTGACCCTGCTGGTGTTCATCGGCGAAGCCGCCCGCGATGCGTTCGACCCGAGGAAGTGAGATGAGCGAGAACCTGATTGAAATCCGCGACCTCGCGGTCGAATTCGTCACCGGGCAACACACCCAGCGGGTGATCGAGGGCGTGAGCTTCGACATCCGCAAGGGCGAGACACTGGCACTGGTCGGCGAGTCCGGCTCGGGCAAGTCGGTCACCGCGCACTCCATCCTGCGCCTGCTGCCCTACCCGCTCGCCCGCCACCCGGCCGGGAGCATCCAGTACGCCGGCAAGGACCTGCTCAAGCTGCCCGAGGCCAAGCTGCGCGGCATTCGTGGCAACCGCATCGCCATGGTCTTCCAGGAGCCCATGACCTCGCTCAACCCGTTGCACAGCATCGAGAAGCAGATCAAGGAAGTGCTGGCCCTGCACAAGGGCATCAGCGGCAAGGCCGCCACCCAGCGCACCCTGGAGCTGCTGGAGCTGGTGGGCATCCCCGAGCCGGCCAAGCGGCTGAAGGCCTACCCGCACGAGCTTTCCGGCGGCCAGCGCCAGCGGGTGATGATCGCCATGGCCCTGGCCAACGAGCCGGAGCTGCTGATCGCGGACGAGCCGACCACCGCACTGGACGTCACCGTGCAGTTGAAGATCCTCGAGTTGCTCAAGGAATTGCAGGCCCGCCTGGGCATGGCGCTGCTGCTGATCACCCACGATCTGAACCTGGTGCGACGTATCGCGCATCGCGTATGTGTCATGCAGCGCGGTTGCATCGTCGAACAGGCGTCGTGTGAAGAATTGTTCCGTGCACCGCAGCATCCCTACACCCGGGAACTGCTCGCCGCCGAGCCCTCGGGCAAGCCGGTGGACAGCCCGCAGGGGCCGCCGTTGCTGGAGGTGGACGACCTGCGTGTGTGGTTCCCGGTGAAGAAGGGATTGCTGCGCCGCACGGTCGATCATGTGAAGGCCGTGGACGGTATCGACTTCACCCTGCACCAGGGCCAGACCCTGGGCATCGTGGGTGAAAGCGGTTCCGGCAAGTCCACGCTGGGCCTGGCGATCCTCCGGCTGCTCGGCAGCCAGGGCGCCATCCGCTTCCAGGGCCAGGCCCTGGAGGGGCTCTCGCAGAAGGAGGTGCGTCCGTTCCGGCGCCAGATGCAGGTGGTGTTCCAGGACCCCTTCGGCAGTTTGAGCCCACGCATGTGCGTGGGCCAGATCGTCGGGGAAGGCCTGAAGATCCATGGCATGGGCACCGAGGCGGAGCAGGAACAGGCCATCATCGACGCGCTCCTGGAGGTGGGGCTGGATCCGGAAACCCGGAACCGCTACCCCCATGAGTTTTCCGGCGGGCAACGGCAACGGATCGCCATTGCCCGGGCATTGGTGCTGAAACCGGCGCTGATCCTGCTGGACGAGCCCACTTCGGCGCTCGACCGGACGGTGCAGCGCCAAGTGGTGGAGTTACTGCGCTCGCTGCAGGCCAAGTACAACCTGACCTACCTGTTCATCAGCCACGACCTGGCGGTGGTCAGGGCCCTGAGCCACCACCTGATGGTGGTCAAGCACGGCAAGGTGGTTGAGCAAGGCCCTGCCGAGACGGTCTTCGCCGCACCGCAGCACACTTATACGAAGCAGTTGCTGGAAGCCGCATTCCTGGCTCCGGAAACTGCCAATTAACCAGAAGAGGAAGAACGCACATGGGTTTTCTCGCCGGTAAGCGCGTACTGATCGTTGGCGTCGCCAGCAAACTGTCCATCGCATCGGGCATCGCTGCTGCCATGCACCGTGAGGGCGCCGAGCTCGCCTTCACCTACCAGAACGAAAAGCTGAAGGGCCGTGTGGAAGAGTTCGCCGCAGGCTGGGGCTCCAACGCCGACCTGTGCTTCCCCTGCGACGTCGCCAACGACGACGAGATCGCAGCCGTATTCGAGGCCCTGGGCAAGAAGTGGGACGGCCTGGACTGCATCGTCCACTCCGTCGGCTTCGCACCGGGCGACCAACTGGACGGTGACTTCACCGAGGTCACCACCCGCGAGGGCTTCCGCATCGCCCACGACATCAGCGCCTACAGCTTCGTGGCACTGGCCAAGGCCGGCCGCGAGCTGATGAAGGGCCGCAATGGCAGCCTGCTGACCCTGTCCTACCTGGGCGCGGAACGCACCATGCCCAACTACAACGTGATGGGCATGGCCAAGGCCAGCCTGGAAGCCGGCGTCCGCTACCTGGCCGGCAGCCTCGGCCCGGAAGGCACCCGCGTCAACGCCATCTCCGCCGGCCCGATCCGCACCCTGGCCGCTTCCGGCATCAAGAGCTTCCGCAAGATGCTCGCCGCCAACGAGAAGCAGACCCCCCTGCGCCGCAACGTGACCATCGAGGAAGTCGGCAACGCCGGCGCCTTCATCTGCTCCGACCTGGCCTCGGGCATCAGCGGTGAGATCCTCTACGTCGACGGTGGCTTCAACACCACCGCCATGGGCGCGATCGAAGACTGATCGCCCCGGACGTGAAAAAGCCCGCCATCAGGCGGGCTTTTTCATGGGTGCTCGAAAGCCGGCATTTTCGCAGCCTATGGCCCGGCTGCAGCCCGGGCCGCAGCCGGGAAGAGCTCAGCTCCCTCCCCTTCTCCCGGGCATGAAAAAGGCCGCTTCCGCGGCCTTCCTCAATCACGCCAGGTCGATCAGAAACGCTCGACCTTGGCTTCCGCTTCCAGCTGGCGACGGTAGGCAGCGAAGTCCTGCTGACCGCTGCGCGAAGCCAGGAAACGGCCATACATGGCCTTGTCCTGCTCGGATAGCGCGTCCTCGGGCTGGCTCACGCCATTCAGGCGGATCACCACGTAGTCGCCATTGCTCAGCTTCAGGCTGGAGAAGGTCGGCTTGTCGGCGGACTCGGGCTTGCCCATGCGGAACAGGGTCTGCAACAGGGCGGGGTCTACACCTTCCTGGCTGCGGGTGGCGGCCTCGACCACGTTCCAGGTCTGGCCTTGCGGCGCCTGGGTAGCCGGGGTCTTGCCTTCACGCAGGCTGGCCAGCAGCTCATCGGCCTTGGCCTTGGCCGCTTCGCTGGCCTTCTCCTGGGTCAGGTGCTGACGGATGCTGTCGCTGACGGAAGCCAGTTCGAGCTGGGTGGGCTTGCGGTGCTCCTTGGCACGCAGGACGACCACGGTGTCCGGATCAAGCTCGATGGCGCCACTGTTACCGCCGTCTTCAAGGACCTCGGGGCTGAATGCAGCCTGCAGGACCTGGCGATTGGCAGTCAGGCCTTCGCCACCTTCACGACCGAAGGGCGCGCTGGTCTGGACCTTGAGGTTCAGCTCCTGGGCCGGCTGGGCCAGGTCGGACGCCTCGAATGCGGAGTCCTCCAGTTCCTTGGTGGCCTCGACGAACCGCTGCTCGACCTGTTGGGTCTTCAGCTCGCGGACCATCTTCTCCTTCAGGCTGTCGAAGCTCGGCACTTCGGGGGCCTGGATCGCCAGCAGCTTGATCAGGTGCAGGCCGTAGGGCGTGCGTACCGGAGCGGAGACTTCTTCCTTCTTAAGGGCGTAGAGCGCGTCCTCGAACGCCGGCTCGTAGACACCGCGACCGGCGAAACCGAGGTCACCACCATTGGCAGCGGAGCCGGGGTCCTGGGAGAACTCCTTGGCCAGGGCGGCGAACGCCTCGCCCTTGTCCAGGCGCTGCTTGATCTCGTCGATCTTGGCCTTGGCCTGCTCTTCGGTCTGCTGGTCATTGATCTCGACCAGGATGTGGGCCGCGTCGCGCTGCTCGGAGAGGTTGCCGATCTCCTTGTCGTACTGGGCCTTGAGGTCGTCCTCGCTGACTTCGACCTGGCTGAAGAAAGCTTCCTTCTTCAGTTCGACGTATTCGAGCACGACCTGCTCGGGGCTCATGAACTGGCCCTTGTGCTCGTCGTAGTAGGCCTGGATCTCGTCGTCGCTGACCGTGACCGCCTTGGGGTCGGCCTTGAAGGTCAGGGTCGCGAAGTCGCGGGTCTGTTTCTCCAGGCGGGCGAAGGCACGGATTTCCTCATCAGTGACGAAGCCACTGCCGGCAAGGCCTGCGCGCAGCTGGCCGACGAGCATCTCCTGCTCGAGCATCTGGCGGAACTGCAGGCGGGTGTAGCTCATCTGGCGGATCACCTGATCGAAGCGATCCGGATTGAACTTGCCATCGACCTGGAATTCGGGGGTCTGCACGATCAGTTGATCCAGGGCAGGCTGCGAGAAGGCGAAACCGGACGACTTGGCGCCTTGCAGCAGCAGCTTGCGCTCGATCAGCCCCTTGAGGGCGGCTTCGCGCAGCAGCTTGTCGTCCAGTTGGGAAGCATCGAAGTCCTTGCCCAATTGCTGCATCAGCTGGCGGCGCTGCATGTCTGCGGCCTGGCTCAACTGGTCGAGGGTGATCTCCTCACCGTTGACCTTGGCGGCATCCTGGCGATTGCTGGTGGCATTGAAGATGGCGTCGAAACCCGTCAGCGCGAGCAGCGCGATGATGACGCCGATAATGGTCTTGGCAATCCATCCCTGTGAATTGTCCCTGATGTTCTGCAGCATGCGTCCCCCAGAAACGGCTGTACCGAATAAAACAGCCGCGCAGCGCGGGTAGAGTCCGGATATAAGAAAGGCGCATCCGAGGATGCGCCTTCTCTCGTAACTGGCGGAGCGGTCGGAAGCTGGGCTTCCTGGACGCGGGGTATTCCCCGTGGTCTACCGCTCCGCTGCCAGCCAGGGCGAGGCCCCGGCTGGAAGGGCAAAGCCCGAAAGACGCTTAGTTGACGGCGTCTTTCAGAGCTTTACCAGCTTTGAAGCCAGGGATCTTGGCAGCAGCGATCTTGATCGGCTTGCCAGTCTGCGGGTTACGGCCAGTGCGAGCAGCGCGCTCTTTCACAGCGAAAGTACCGAAACCTACCAGCACCACGGAATCACCAGCCTTCAGAGCGCCAGTGACGGATTCGATAACTGCGTCCAGCGCACGGCCAGCGACAGCTTTCGGGATATCAGCAGATGCGGCGATGGCATCGATCAGTTCCGACTTGTTCACTCTTAAGTCCCCTTATTTCTGTTGAGTTTGTTTCTTAGTTGTTTGGTGTAAGCAAAGCGGGTGCTGGATGGCCTGCCGACACATAAGAGCCGCTTTATAACAAGGGCTAGAAAAATGTGTCAAGAAAGCCCCCCGGCTAATGCGTGCTGATTCGCTCCTTGGAATCAGACTCGCGCTTGTCATCCTTTGCAACCATCTCGGGAGCCGCATCGGGCAAGGGCTCCGGGGCGTATTGCAGCGCAATTTGCAGGACCTCGTCAATCCATTTAACAGGTTTAATGGCCAGGTCCTGCTTGATATTTTCGGGAATCTCTTTCAGATCACGCACATTCTCTTCGGGGATGATCACAGTCTTGATCCCGCCCCTGTGAGCAGCCAGCAATTTCTCTTTCAGACCCCCGATGGCGAGCACCTGACCACGCAGGGTGATCTCCCCGGTCATTGCCACATCGGCCCGCACAGGAATCTGCGTCATGGCCGAAACCAACGCGGTGCACATCCCGATACCCGCGCTCGGACCATCCTTCGGGGTCGCCCCTTCCGGCATGTGGATGTGGATGTCACGCTTCTCGTGGAAGTCCGCGGGAATACCGAGGCTCTTCGCGCGACTGCGCACGACGGTCAAGGCAGCCGTGATGGATTCAACCATCACATCGCCCAGCGAACCGGTTTTGGTCAGTTGGCCTTTGCCAGGAACCACAGCGGCTTCG
This sequence comes from Pseudomonas tohonis, assembly GCF_012767755.2. Taxonomy (NCBI): domain Bacteria; kingdom Pseudomonadati; phylum Pseudomonadota; class Gammaproteobacteria; order Pseudomonadales; family Pseudomonadaceae; genus Pseudomonas; species Pseudomonas tohonis. The sequence continues at coordinate 2,215,230 of NZ_AP023189.1, read as the reverse complement.
ATGGTCAGCAGTTCGCCGCCGACCTGGGTCCAGGCCAGGCCGGTGACCTGCCCGATCTGGTCCTGCAGCTCGGCAAGGCCATAGCGGAACTTGCGCACACCAAGGAAGTGCTCGAGGGACTCGGCCGTTACCAGCACCTTGAAGCGTTTCTCGCGGGCATGCTCCTTGACCGCCTTGCGGCACACCTTGGCCAGTTGCCGCTCGAGGCTGCGCACACCCGCCTCACGGGTGTAATAACGGATGATGTCGCGAATCGCGGCCTCATCGAACTCCAGCTCGCCCTTCTTGAGGCCGTTGGCCTGGGTCTGCTTGGGCGCGAGGTACTTGGTGGCGATATTGACCTTCTCGTCCTCGGTGTAGCCCGGAAGACGGATCACCTCCATGCGATCCAGCAGCGGCGCCGGAATGTTCATGGAGTTTGCTGTGCAAAGGAACATCACGTCGGAAAGGTCGTAGTCGACTTCCAGGTAATGGTCGTTGAAGTTGTGGTTCTGCTCGGGATCGAGCACTTCCAGCAGCGCCGAGGCGGGGTCGCCACGCATGTCGCTGCCCATCTTGTCGATCTCGTCTAGCAGGAACAGCGGGTTACGTACGCCGACCTTGGTCATCTTCTGGATCAGGCGACCCGGCATGGAACCGATGTAGGTCCGACGGTGACCGCGAATTTCAGCCTCGTCGCGCACGCCACCGAGGGCCATGCGTACGAACTTGCGGTTGGTGGCGCGAGCGATGGACTCGGCCAGCGAGGTCTTGCCGACGCCGGGCGGGCCGACCAGGCAAAGCACCGGGCCCTTGACCTTCTTCACGCGTTTCTGCACGGCGAGGTACTCGAGGATACGATCCTTGACCTCCTCGAGGCCGTAGTGATCGGCATCGAGGATATCCTCGGCCTTGGCGAGGTCGAGACGGACCTTGCTCTCGGCCTTCCAGGGCACATTGACCAGCCAATCGATATAGGAACGCACTACGGTGGCTTCCGCGGACATCGGCGACATCTGCTTCAGCTTGTTCAGCTCGGCATTGGCCTTGGCCAACGCTTCCTTGGTCAGGCCTGCGTTGTCGATGCGCTTCTTGAGCTCCTCGATCTCGTTGTGGCCTTCATCGATGTCACCCAGTTCTTTCTGAATGGCCTTCATTTGCTCATTCAGGTAGTACTCGCGCTGGCTGCGTTCCATCTGCTTCTTCACGCGGCCACGGATACGCTTCTCGACCTGCAGCAGGTCGATCTCGGCATCCAGCAACGCCAGCACGTGCTCGACGCGCTCGGGAAGCTCGGTGATTTCGAGGATTTCCTGCTTCTGCTCGATCTTCAGCGCCATGTGAGCAGCCATGGTGTCCACCAGGCGACCGGGCTCGTCGATGCTGTTCAACGAGGAAAGCACCTCGGCGGGCACCTTCTTGCCCAGTTGCACGTACTGCTCGAACTGGCTCAGCAGGCTGCGGGTGAAGACCTCGGACTCGCGCTCGCCGGCGTCCACCTCATCGATGAGGGAGACCTCGGCGCGGCAGTGGCCATCGACTTCGGTGAAACGCTCGATCGAACCACGTTGCTCGCCCTCGACCAGCACCTTGACGGTGCCGTCGGGCAGTTTCAGCAATTGCAGGACGGTCGCAACGGTGCCGACCCGGTAGAGGGCGTCTTCGCCCGGATCGTCATCGGCCGGATTCCTCTGCGCCAACAGAAGAATTTGCTTGTCCCCGGTCATCGCGGCTTCGAGGGCCTCGATGGATTTTTCACGGCCCACGAAGAGTGGGATGACCATGTGCGGATAGACCACGACATCACGCAATGGCAGGAGAGGCAATTCAACGGTTGTCTTCATGATTTCAGCTCTACAGCGGCCAATGGCCGGTAACAGATGGGATAACCCTGGGACCTAAGATGGGGGCAGGTCCGGGAAAAAACAAGCGCTGTAGTAGGAAATGCAAAGGGGCCCGGAGGCCCCTTTGTTTCATCAAGCGTCAGGCGCGGCCTTGGCCGGCTGCTCGCTGTTCTCATAGATCAGCAAGGGCTTGGAAGTGCCTTCGATGACACTCTCGTCGATCACCACTTTGCTCACCTCGGTCTGCGAGGGGATTTCGTACATGGTATCGAGCAGGATGCCTTCGAGGATGGAGCGGAGGCCGCGGGCACCGGTCTTGCGCTCCAGAGCGCGGTGGGCGACTGCCTTCAGCGCATCGGGACGGAATTCGAGATCGACCCCTTCCATCTCGAAGAGCTTGGCGTACTGCTTGGTCAGCGCATTCTTAGGCTCGGTGAGGATCTGCATCAGTGCGGCCTCGTCGAGCTCGTCCAGCGTGGCGATGACCGGCAGGCGACCGACGAACTCCGGAATAAGTCCGAACTTCACCAGATCTTCAGGCTCTGCGTCACGCAGGGCTTCGCCGACCTTCTTGCCCAGCTCGACACTGCGGACCTCGGCATTGAAGCCGATGCCGCCACGAGCGGAACGGTTCTGGATGACTTTTTCCAGACCTGCGAACGCACCACCGCAGATGAACAGGATATTGCGCGTATCGACCTGCAGGAACTCCTGCTGCGGATGCTTGCGACCACCCTGGGGCGGAACCGAAGCGACAGTACCCTCGATGAGCTTCAGCAGCGCCTGCTGCACGCCCTCGCCCGACACGTCACGGGTGATGGACGGGTTGTCGGACTTGCGCGAAATCTTGTCGATCTCGTCGATATAGACGATGCCCATCTGGGCCTTCTCGACATCGTAATCGCACTTCTGCAGCAGCTTCTGGATGATGTTCTCGACGTCCTCACCCACGTAGCCCGCCTCGGTGAGGGTAGTGGCATCGGCGATGGTGAAGGGAACATTGAGCAGACGGGCCAGCGTCTCGGCCAGCAGCGTCTTGCCCGAGCCGGTCGGGCCGATCAGCAGGATGTTGCTCTTGCCGAGTTCGATATCGTCTTTCTTGTCACGCTGGTTGAGGCGCTTGTAGTGGTTGTAGACCGCTACGGCCAGCACCTTCTTGGCACGTTCCTGACCAATGACGTACTGATCGAGGATGGTGCGGATTTCCTTGGGCGCGGGCAGCTTGTGCGCGCTGTTCTCGGCCTGGGCTTCCTGCACCTCCTCGCGGATGATGTCGTTGCACAGGTCCACGCACTCGTCGCAGATAAAGACCGAGGGGCCGGCAATCAATTTGCGCACTTCGTGCTGGCTTTTGCCGCAGAAGGAGCAATAGAGCAGCTTGCCGTTGTCCTCGCCATTGCGGGTGTCAGTCATTCGATCAATCCAATCGGGATAGGCATGAAACACAAGATGAAGGCAAATGCGGGCATTTTCAAGCCCGCGAAGCGGCCGGAGATGTTCCGGCCGCGGTATTGCGGAACCGCTTAGCTCGCCAGTTGGCGCTTGCTGTGGACCTGATCGATGAGGCCGTACTTGACCGCCTCTTCACCGCTCATGAAGTTGTCGCGGTCGGTATCGCGGGCGATGACGTCGATCGGCTGACCGGTGTGGTCGGCGAGGATCTTGTTCAGGCGCTCACGGATGGTCAGGATCTCGCGGGCATGGATCTCGATGTCCGAAGCCTGGCCCTGGAAACCGCCCAGCGGCTGGTGGATCATCATCCGCGAATGCGGCAGGCAGTAGCGCTTGCCGGCAGCGCCACCGGCGAGCAGGAGCGCGCCCATGCTGCAGGCCTGGCCGATGCAGGTGGTGGAAACGTTGGGCTTGATGAACTGCATGGTGTCGTAGATCGACATGCCAGCCGTCACCGAACCGCCCGGGGAGTTGATGTAGAGGTGGATATCCTTGTCGGGGTTCTCCGCCTCGAGAAAGAGGAGCTGCGCCACGACCAGGTTGGCCATGTAGTCCTCGACCGGGCCAACCAGGAAGATCACCCGCTCCTTGAGGAGGCGCGAGTAGATGTCATAGGCACGTTCGCCACGGGCGGACTGCTCGATCACCATGGGCACGAGGCCACCGGCGGCCTGGATATCAGGGACCTGTTGCTGCATATAAGAATTGCGGGACATGTCCAGCGATCACTCCCTAACTAATGTCATGTCTCAAAGACGCATAAGCCAGCGCGGAGGCTGGCTTATGGTGTGCTCGAACGAGGCGAAACGATCAGGCGGCTTGCGGAGCTTCTACCGGCTTGACTGCATCTTCGTAGGAGACCGCTTTGTCGGTCACGTTGGCCTTCTGCAGGACAGTATCTACAACTTGTTCTTCCAGCACAACAGAACGCACTTCGTTCAGTTGCTGGTCGTTCTTGTAGTACCAGGCCACGACTTGCTCGGGCTCCTGGTAAGCGGAAGCCATTTCCTCGATCAGCTCGCGAACGCGGGCGTCATCGGGCTTGAGCTCGAACTGCTTGACCACTTCGGCGACGATCAGGCCCAGCACGACGCGGCGCTTGGCTTGCTCTTCGAACAGTTCGACCGGCAGTTGGTCGGGCTTGATGTTGCCACCGAACTGCTGGACGGCCTGCACGCGCAGACGGTTCACTTCGTTGCCGATCAGGGCCTTCGGCACTTCGATCGGGTTGGCAGCCAGCAGGCCGTCCATCACCTGGTTCTTGACCTTGGACTTGATGGCCTGGCGCAGCTCGCGCTCCATGTTCTTGCGGACTTCGGCACGGAAACCTTCCAGGCCGCCTTCCTTGATACCGAACAGGGTGAAGAACTCGTCGTTCAGCTCCGGCAGCTGGGGAGCGGAGACGCTGTTCACGGTGACGGTGAACTCAGCGGTCTTGCCGGCCAGATCGAGGTTCTGATAGTCCTCGGGGAAGGTCGGGTTGATGACGCGCTCTTCGCCGGCCTTGACGCCGACCAGTGCCTCTTCGAAGCCCGGGATCATGCGGCCGGAACCCAGAACCAGGGCAGTGCCCTTGGCCGAACCGCCGGCGAAGGCTTCGCCGTCGATCTTGCCGACGAAGTCGATGTTCAGCTGGTCGCCATTCTCGGCGGCGCGCTCGACGGCTTCGAAGCGGGTGTTCTGCTTGCGCAGGATTTCCAGCATGTTGTCGACATCGGCGTCAGCCACATCGGCCTGCAGGCGCTCGATGGCGATGGAATCGAAACCGGCAACCTGGAACTCGGGGAACACTTCGAAGGTGGCGATGAACTCGAGGTCCTTGCCCTTCTCGAACACTTTCGGCTCGACGGAAGGCTGGCCAGCCGGGTTGAGCTTCTGCTCGACGACGGCTTCATAGAAGGAGGACTGGATCAGATCGCCCAGAACTTCCTGACGAGCGGAATCTTCATAACGCTGACGGATCACGCTCATGGGCACCTTGCCCGGACGGAAGCCAGCGACTTTCGCGCGACGAGCAGTCTGCTGAAGACGCTTGGTGACCTCAGTCTCGATCCGCTCAGCCGGAACGCCAACAGTCATACGGCGCTCGAGAGCGGAGGTGCTTTCAACAGAAACTTGCATGGATATTCCTCGTTGCAGACGTTAGCCGGCCGGACCGGCCCCATAATCAAGGGCATGCATTCTAGAGGAGCGAAATGCAGAAGTCACCCCAGCGGCGACGGCAGATGCAACAGCGCTTTTCCCGCCATTCCCCTGACCCCGGCACGCCTCCCCGCGAAGGCCTCGGGACCAGGGATCACGCCGCCTGGCGCACCACTGGAGCGAGGACCGCGGTGGGTGCTTATAATGCGCGACGCCTCCCGCCGACCGACGAAACAACCATGGAAAGCCACGCCCTCAGCAAGGTAATGCTGGTCGAGGACGATCAGAAGCTCGCCCGCCTGATGTCCCAGTACCTCTCCGAACACGGCTTCGAGGTTCGCCAGGTGCACCGTGGCGACACCGCGCTCGACAACTTCGTCGACTTCCGCCCCCAGGCGGTGATGCTCGACCTGATGCTCCCCGGCCAGAGCGGCCTGCACGTCTGCCGCGAGATCCGCCGCATCGCCGACACGCCGATCCTGATGCTCACCGCCAAGGAGAGCGACCTCGACCACATCCTCGGCCTCGAATCCGGCGCCGACGACTACGTGATCAAGCCCATCGAGCCGCCCGTCCTCCTCGCTCGCCTGCGCGCGCTGCTACGGCGCCATGCCCCCGCCGGCGGCGAGCGCGACAGCCTCGAATTCGGCCGCCTGAACATCGATCGCCGCCGCCGAGGTGCTAAACTGGGCGGCCAGGACATCGAACTCACCACCATGGAGTTCGAACTGCTCTGGCTGCTGGCCGGCCAGGCTGGCGAGATCCTTTCCCGCGACGAGATCCTCAACCGCACCCGCGGCATCGGCTTCGACGGCCTCAACCGCAGCGTCGACGTCTGCATCAGCAAGCTGCGCGCCAAGCTGCAGGACAACCCTCGCGAACCGGTACGGATCAAGACCGTCTGGGGCAAGGGCTACCTGTTCAACCCCCTGGGCTGGGAGAGCTGAACCATGCTGCGCCTGTTCCTGCGCCTCTATCTATTGCTCGCGGTGGGCTTCGGCGGCGCCATCTTCGTGGTCGACCACGTCATCTCCACCCTCTTCGCCCCCAGCCTCGAGGAATACAACCGCGAAGCGGTGCGCGGCCAGGCCTATGCCCTCACCGAGCGCCTGCGCCAGCTGGACGCCGCCGGCCGCGCGCGCCAGATGGATGACTGGCGCCCCCACTACGGCCTGCGCCTGGAGCTGAAGGACGCCAGTGACCTCGCCCTGGACGAGCGCGAGCGCAAGCTGATCCTCAACGACCTGCTGGTCACCCGCGAGAACTACACCCGCTATATAAGCCGCATCGACGACGGCCCGCAGTTGCTGGTGATCGACCTGCCCGCGGAGCCGGCCGGCACCCTGCTCTACACCATCGGCGCCTACCTGCTGCTGGGCTTCCTGGTGGGCCTGGTGCTGTTCCTCTGGGTCCGCCCGCACTGGCGCAACCTGGAGACCCTGCGCCTGGCTGCCCAGCGCTTCGGCGACGGCGACCTCGGCACCCGCACGCCGGTATTCCGCGGCTCTGACTGCCGCAAGCTGGCGGAGCACTTCAACCAGATGGCCGATCGCATCGAAAGCCTGATCAGCAACCAGCGCGAACTGACCAACGCCGTCTCCCACGAACTGCGCACCCCCATTGCCCGCCTCAGCTTCGAACTGGAACAGATGGCCCGCCGCTCCGACCACCCCGACCACCAGGCCCTGGTGGACGACATGCGCGCCGACCTGGGCGAGCTGGAAGGGATGGTCTCCGAACTGCTCACCTACGCGCGCCTGGAGCACAGCGCCGTAGGCTCGCACCGCGAGAACATCGACGCCGCCAGCTGGCTGGAAAGCGTGGTCGCCGATGTGGCCCTGGAAGCCGAAGCGGCCGGCGTTCGCTGCGAGATCAGCACCTGCGCGGTGGAAAGCCTGCGCATCGAGCCACGCTTCATGGCCCGCGCAGTGATCAACCTGCTGCGCAATGCCATCCGCCATGCCGACCGCCGGGTGGACGTCGCCCTCCTCCAGGACGGTGACAGCTACCAGATCCAGGTCAACGACGACGGCCCCGGCATCCCCGAGGAGTCCCGCCAGCGGGTCTTCGAACCCTTCTCCCGCCTCGACGAGAGCCGCGACCGTCGCACCGGCGGCTTCGGCCTGGGACTGGCCATCGTCCACTGTGTCGCGCAATGGCACGGTGGCCACGCCGAAGTGCTGGACGCACCGCAGGGCGGCGCCTCCTTCCGCCTCAGCTGGGCCCGCCAGGGCTGAGGCGCCGCTTCACAATCTTTCACAGACTGCAGACAAAGCCAGGCGGACAGCCCCGCCCCACCGCCCCTAGCATCGGCTCCCTGATCACCCAGGGAGAACCCCATGTTCCACGCGTTGCGCCTGCCATTGCTCGGCTGCCTGCTGGGCAGCGCCGGCTGCCAGGGCCTGCCGAGCACACCGACGCCGGATATCCGCCAGGGCGACTACAGCGAACTGATCGTCTTCCTGCAGGAGCACATCCGCCAGCAGATGCAGGCCCACGAAATACCCGGCCTGGCCCTGGCGCTGGTGGACGACCAGCGGGTGATCTGGGCCCGGGGCTTCGGTTACGCGGACCGCGAGCGACGCCTCTCCGCCGACGAGTACACCGCCTTCCGCGTCGGCTCGCTGTCAAAGCCGATCACCGCCAGCCTCGCCATGCAACTGCGCGAACGGGGAGCCCTGGACCTGGACGCCCCATTGCAATCCAGCCTGCGCGAGTTCTACGTGCGCTCGCGCTTCCATACAGACCAGGCGGCGGCCGACCGCGCCATCACCCTGCGCCGCCTGCTCAGCCACCAGTCGGGCCTGCCGACCGACCGCCTCGAAGGCCAGGTCGCCGAGTACCCGCTACCCCTCGGCGAACTGCCCGCCCTCGCCAGCGGCACCTGGCTGAGCCATATGCCCGGTACGCAGACGGTCTGGCTACGCCCTGGCCGGCGCCGCGATCGAACGCGCCAGTGGCTGCGACTTCGAGCAGTGCGCCCAGGCAGCGCTGTTGCAACCGCTGGGCATGCGCCACGCGGGCTTCCTCGGCAACAGCGACCAGCAGCCCTATCGCGCACGCGGCTATAAAGGAGGCAAGCCCTCGGCGGACCTCAACATAAGGGACCTCTCCGCCGGCAGCCTCTGGGCCAGCCCGGTCGACCTCAGCCACTTCATGCAGATGATCTTCGCCGATGGCCGCTACCAAGGCCGACAAGTACTACAGCCAGCCTCGATCCGCGAGATGCTGCATCCGCAGAACGCCGGCAACGCACTGGACCTGGACTGCTCGGTAGGCCTCGGCTGGTTCCTCGGTGATTGCGGCGGCGAATTGGCCATCCATGGCTTGCGCATCGTCGAACACAGCGGCTCGACCGGCGACTTCAATGCCCAGATGATCCTGCTGCCGGAACAGCGCCTCGGCGTCGTCGTCCTTGCCAACTCGGACAGCGCAGCAGCCGTCACCACGCAGCTCGCCAGCCTGTCGATGCGACTGATGCTGCAGGCGCGCGATGGCAAGGCAGCCCACCCCGAAAGCACCCCGACGAAGCCTTCCGGCGTTGCCGTCCTGCAACGCCCGAGCCCACAGGATCGCCGACGCCTGAGCGGACGCTACGCCACAGGCGCCGGCCTGATCCATATCCACCCCAGGGGCGAACGCCTGTACGCGGAGCTCCCCGGCCTTCGCGTCGAACTGCTATGGGACGCAGCCGGCTGGCTGAGGGCCCGCAAGAAACGCCTCGGCCTCTGGCCACTGGACCTGGGCGAGCTGGGCCAACTGCAGCTGGATGTGGTGGAACTGCAAGGGCGCCAGGTGCTGGTCGGCCGTCGACACGGGCAGACGCTCTTCATCGGTGAACGCGTAGACGCCAACCCCATCCCTCCCGAATGGGCAGAGCTGGCCGGCGACTATCGCATTGCCGGTGACGCGAGCGAGGACAGCGCCCTGAGCCTCAGGCTGCGCCTGGAAGACGGCCTGCTCCTGGCCAGCGGCCGCTCCGACGGCGACCCCATCGGCGACTACATCCTGCAGCCACAGGACAATGCCCACGCCATCCTCGCCGGGAGCGGCCGCAGCCTCGGCGACACCCTCACCCTGCGCCCGGACGGCTTCGAAGCCCTGGGCTACCGCTTCGTGCGCAGTGACGCCAACCCCTGACCAGCCAGCCTGCAAATTACGCACACGAGAAAACAGCCCAGGCGGATGCACCCAGGAACGGCTCCATGAGAACGCGGAATGAACAGACCGCCCCACCCGACCAGCATCCCTGCCCGATGCCTTGCGGCCGGGCGGGCGGCGAGATTCGAGTAGAGCACAGCCCCCAGGGAACGGCACTGCGGCCGGTTGGCGCACGAGCCGTGCCCGAAAACGAAAAAAGGCAGCCCCGAGGGAGCTGCCTTTCTCTGATTGCGTATCCGGGATCTCTGGAGGCTCGCCTCGCGCAGCCCGGACTACGACTGCTTACATGGTGCGGACGGAGAGACTCGAACTCTCACACCTTGCGGCGCCAGAACCTAAATCTGGTGTGTCTACCAATTTCACCACGTCCGCTTGCAACGCTTGAAACGAAAACGCCAGGCACTAGGCCTGGCGCTTTCTCGAATATGGGGTGGACGATGGGAATCGAACCCACGACACCAGGAGCCACAATCCTGTGCTCTACCAACTGAGCTACGCCCACCATATTACGTCTTGCTTGAGCCAAACTTGCCAAATTGGCACGCCCGGCAGGACTCGAACCTGCGACCATCCGCTTAGAAGGCGGATGCTCTATCCAGCTGAGCTACGGGCGCTTATTCATCTGCGGAACAGATTACTAAAAGCTTCGGCTTCAGCAGAAGCCTGTAGACTTCTACGTTTGCCGTCTTACCCAGCTAGTTGCTGTGCTCGACAAGCGGGGCGCATGTTATAGAGGGCCCCCTACCTCGTCAACAGGAAATTTAAAAAAATTTAGAAAGATAAAGGGGTTACGGGAAAATGCTGACCAGCCGCCTTTGCCCAAAAGCCACGCCATGCGAGAATATGCGCCCTTTTTAGCCCCTTCCGATGGTTAATCACGCGACATGACCGCACAACTGATCGACGGCAAAACGATCGCCGCCCGCCTCCGCCAACAGATAGCACAGCGCGTCGACGAGCGCCGCCAGCAAGGCCTGCGCATTCCCGGCCTGGCCGTCATCCTGGTTGGCAGCGATCCGGCCTCTCAGGTCTATGTCGCGCACAAGCGCAAGGACTGCGAGGAAGTCGGCTTCATCTCCGAGGCCCACGACCTCCCGGCCAGCACCAGCCAGGAAGACCTGCTGGCGCTGATCGACCGCCTCAACGTCGACCCGACCATCGACGGCATCCTCGTGCAACTGCCGCTGCCGGCGCACCTGGACGCGTCCCTGCTGCTCGAACGCATCAGCCCGGACAAGGACGTGGACGGCTTCCACCCCTACAACATCGGCCGCCTGGCCCAGCGCATGCCGCTGCTGCGCCCCTGCACGCCGAAGGGGATCATGACCCTGCTGGAAAGCACCGGGGCCGATCTCTACGGCATGGACGCGGTCGTCGTCGGCGCCTCCAACATCGTCGGCCGCCCCATGGCCCTCGAGCTGCTGCTGGCCGGCTGCACCGTCACCGTCACCCACCGCTTCACCAAGGACCTGGCCGGCCACGTGGGCCGCGCCGACCTGGTGGTGGTCGCCGCCGGCAAGCCGGGCTTGGTCAAGGGCGAGTGGATCAAGGAAGGTGCCATCGTCATCGACGTCGGCATCAACCGCCAGGAAGACGGCAAGCTGGTGGGCGATGTGGAATACGAGCCGGCCCTGCAACGCGCCAGCTGGATCACCCCGGTCCCGGGCGGCGTCGGCCCCATGACTCGCGCCTGCCTGCTGGAGAACACCCTCCACGCGGCGGAAACCCTGCACGACTGAGCAGCGGCAGCACCATGAAAAACGGCACCCGAGGGTGCCGTTTTTCGTTTCAGCGAAGAGGCCCCGGGCATCCGGGGCCTGCCTTCCAGCCTTATTTCTTCTGCCAGGATTTGACCAGCTCGTCGTAGCTCACGGTCTCGCCCTTCGGCTTCTCGTTGGCCAGCTTCGGCTTCGGCGCGCCGGGCTGGTCGAACCAGTACTGGGCATCACGCTCCTCGTTGAGCTTCGGCCCGCACTCGCCCTGCACCCCGGAGCGCTCGATGCGCGCCATCATGGTGTCCTGTGCGGCTGCCAGGCCATCCAGGGCTTCCTGCGGGGTCTTGTCGCCGCTGGCAGCCTCGGCGATGAACTGCCACCACAGCTGCGCCAGGCGCGGGTAGTCCGGGACGTTGGTGCCGGTGGGCGACCACTGCAGGCGCGCCGGGCTGCGGTAGAACTCCACCAGCCCGCCGAGCTTCGGTGCCGCGTCGGTCATCGCCTGGGAGTTGATGTCCGATTCGCGGATCGGCGTCAGCCCCACCAGGGTCTTCTTCAGCGAAACGGTCTTGGCGGTGACGAACTGCGCATAGAGCCAGGCCGCCAGGCGCTGCTTCTCGGGAGTGGACTTGAGGAAGGTCCAGGAACCGGTGTCCTGGTAGCCCAGCTTCATGCCCTCCTCCCAGTACGGGCCCTTAGGCGACGGCGCCATGCGCCACTTCGGCGTGCCGTCGGCGTTGACCACCGGCAGGCCGGGCTTGGTCATGTCGGCGGTGAAGGCGGTGTACCAGAAGATCTGCTGGGCGATGTTGCCCTGCGCAGGCACCGGGCCGGCCTCGGAGAAGGTCATGCCCTGGGCTTCCGGCGGCGCGTACTGGTGCAGCCAGTCGACGTACTTCTGGGTCGCGTAGACCGCCGCCGGGCCGTTGGTATCGCCGCCCCGGGTGACGCTGGAACCCACCGGGCGGCAGCCCTCGACGCGGATGCCCCACTCGTCCACCGGCAGGCCGTTGGGCAGGCCCTTGTCGCCACCGCCGGCCATGGAGAACCAGGCATCGGTGAAGCGCCAGCCGAGGGACGGGTCCTTCTTGCCGTAGTCCATGTGGCCGTAGACACGCTTGCCGTCGATCTCCTTCACGTGCTTGCTGAAGAACTCGGCGATGTCCTCGTAGGCGGACCAGTTCACCGGCACGCCCAGCTCGTAGCCGTAGATTTCCTTGAACTTGGCCTTCAGTTCCGGCTTCTCGAACCAGTCGGCGCGGAACCAGTAGAGGTTGGCGAACTGCTGGTCGGGCAGCTGGTAGATCTTCTTGTCCGGCCCGGTGGTGAAGGAGATGCCGATGAAGTCGTTGAGGTCCAGGGTCGGCGAGGTCACGTCCTTGCCTTCGTTGGCCATCATGTCGGTGATCGAGACCGCCTTGCCGTAGCGGAAGTGGGTGCCGATCAGGTCCGAGTCGTTGACCCAGCCGTCATAGATGTTCTTGCCCGACTGCATCTGCGTCTGCAGCTTCTCCACCACGTCGCCTTCCTGCATCAGGTCGTGCTTGAGCTTGATGCCGGTGATCTCGCTGAAGGCCTTGGCCAGCACCTTGGACTCGTACTCATGGGTGGCGATGGTCTCCGAGGCGACGTTGATCTCCATGCCGCGGAACGGCTCGGCGGCCTTGATGAACCACTTCAGCTCCGCCAGCTGCTGTTCCTTGCTCAGGGTCGAGGGCTGGAACTCCGAGTCGATCCACTTCTTCGCCGCATCCTCGTAGGCATCGGCCCAGGCCGCGCCACTCAGTCCGGACAACGCCAGCAGGGCCGCCATCGCCATGCTATGTCGGGTCTTGTAATTGTTTTCGAACATAGACACCTCCTTTGGGATTCAGAACGGTCGCAACTAGCCGAAGCGCATCACGACCAACAACCACACGACGGATAGCGCAGACGCTACCCACAGGTTCCAGCTGGTCGCGCCTATCACCAACAGGTGCAGGTAGGCGCTCCCGAGCAGCCCGATGAACAGCCGGTCGCCACGGGTCGTGACGATCGGCAGGAAGCCCTTGCGCTCGACGCAGGGCGAACGCAGCTCCCAGATACCCATCAGCAACAGCACCAGCGCGATGCTGCCGAAGAAGGTCGCGGTGGGCAGGGTCCAGGCCATCCATTCCATAAATCACCTCATACCCGGCCGAGGGCGAAGCCCTTGGCCACGTGGTTGCGCACGAACCAGATCACCAGCACGCCCGGCAGGATGGTCAGCACCCCCGCCGCCGCCAGCACACCCCAGTCGATCCCCGAGGCGGACACGGTGCGGGTCATCACCGCCACGATCGGCTTGGCGTTCACCGACGTCAGGGTGCGCGCCAGCAGCAGCTCGACCCAGGAGAACATGAAGCAGAAGAACGCCGTCACGCCGATGCCCGAGCCGATCAGCGGGATGAAGATCTTGGCGAAGAAGCGCGGGAAGCTGTAGCCGTCGATGTAGGCCGTCTCGTCGATCTCCTTCGGCACCCCCGACATGAAGCCCTCGAGGATCCACACCGCCAGCGGCACGTTGAACAGGCAGTGGGCCAGGGCCACGGCGATGTGGGTGTCGAACAGGCCGATGGACGAATACAGCTGGAAGAACGGCAGCAGGAACACCGCCGGCGGCGCCATGCGGTTGGTCAGCAGCCAGAAGAACAGGTGCTTGTCCCCCAGGAAGCGGTAGCGCGAGAAGGCGTAGGCCGCCGGCAGCGCCACCGCCAGGGAGATCACCGTGTTCAGGCACACGTAGTAGAGCGAGTTGAGGTAGCCCTCGTACCAGCTCGGGTCGGTGAAGATCACCTGGTAGTTGCGCAGGGTGAACTCGTGGGGCCAGAGCGTCAGGCCGCCGAGTATCTCGGTATTGCTCTTGAACGACATGTTCAGCAGCCAGTAGATCGGCACCAGCAGGAACAGGATGTAGGCGAGCAGCACCAGGGCTTTGCGTGGCGTCATGGGCGGCCTCAGCTCTTCGAGTCGTCGTGGGTCATGGCCGTGTAGAACAGCCAGGACACCAGCAGGATGATGAGGAAATACACCAGCGAGAACGCCGCCGCCGGCCCCAGGTCGAACTGCCCCACCGCCATCTTGGTCAGCGTCTGGCTGAGGAAGGTGGTGGCGTTGCCCGGCCCGCCGCCGGTGAGCACGAAGGGCTCGGTGTAGATCATGAAGCTGTCCATGAAGCGCAGCATCACGGCGATCAGCAGCACGCTCTTCATCTTCGGCAGCTGGATGTGGCGGAACACCGCCCAGCCCGAGGCGCGGTCGATGCGCGCCGCCTGGTAGTAGGCGTTGGGGATCGCGCGCAGGCCCGAATAGCACAGCAGCGCCACCAGCGAGGTCCAGTGCCACACGTCCATCACCAGCACCGTCACCCAGGCGTCCATGGTGTTGGAGGCGTAGTTGTAGCTGATGCCCAGCTTGCTCAGGGTCCAGCCCAGCAGGCCGATGTCGGCGCGGCCGAATATCTGCCAGATGGTGCCGATCACGTTCCACGGGATCAGCAGCGGGATGGCCATCACGATCAGGCTGGCCGAGGCCCAGCGCCCCCGGGTCGGCATGCACAGGGCGATGCCGATGCCCAGCGGGATCTCGATCAGCAGCACGCAGGCGGAGAAGATGAACTGGCGCAGCAGCGAGTCGTGCAGGCGCGGGTCCTGCAGCACCTGTTTGTACCACTCGGTGCCGACGAAAGTGCGGGTGGAAGCATCGAAGATGTCCTGCACCGAATAGTTCACCACCGTCATCATCGGCAGGATGGCGCTGAAGGCCACCAGCAGGAACACCGGCAGCACCAGCCACCAGGCCTTGTTGTTGATCACCTTGTCGGTCATGGCGCCACCTCCACCAGCAAGTCATCGGCGTAGAGCATCAGCCACTGCGAGGGGAAGCCGATCCACGCCGTGCCACGCGGCACGGCCTGGTCCTCCTGCATGCGCGCCTTGAGCCGCTGCCCATCCAGGTTCAGGGTGAGGATCTTGTAGGTGCCCAGGTCCTCCACGTGCGTCACCTCGCCGGCCAGGGCATCGACGAAGGGCTCGTCGCTGACGTGCACGAACTCCGGGCGGATGCCCAGCTTCAGGCTGCTCCAGCCCCCCTTGGCCAGGTGCGCCGCCATGGCCGGGGCCAGGGGCACGCGGGTGGCGCCGAAGACCAGCGCCTCACCCTCCGGGCGCACCTCGATCAGGTTCATCCCCGGGCTGCCGATGAAGAAGCCGACGAAGGTGTGCAGCGGCCGCTCGAACAGCTCGCGCGGGGTGCCGAACTGGACGATGCGCCCCTCGTACATGACCGCGATCTTGTCGGCGAAGGTCGAGGCCTCCAGCTGATCGTGGGTCACGTAGATCATGGTGATGTTGAACTGCTCGTGGATCTGCTTGAGCTTGCGCCGCAGCTTCCACTTCAGGTGCGGGTCGATCACCGTCAGCGGCTCGTCGAAGAGGATCGCCGACACGTCGTCGCGCACCAGCCCCCGCCCCATCGAGACCTTCTGCTTCTCGTCCGCCGTCAGGTTGCGCGCCTTGCGCTTGAGCAGGTGGTGCAGGTCGAGCACCTCGGCGATCTCGCTGACCTTGCTCAGCACCCGCGACTCGGGCAGGCCCTGGTTGCGCAGGGGGAAGGCCAGGTTGTCGAACACCGTCATGGTGTCGTAGACCACCGGAAACTGGAAAACCTGCGCGATGTTGCGCGCCTCCGGCGGCAGCAGGTTGACCTCGCGGGTGTCGAACAGCACCTGCCCTTCGGAGGGGCTGAGCAGCCCGGAGATGATGTTCAGCAGGGTCGACTTGCCGCAGCCCGAAGGCCCCAGCAGCGCATAGGCGCCGCCCTGCTCCCAGACGTGGTCCATCGCCAGGATGGCGTAGTCCTCCGGCCCCTTCGGCTGGCTGGCGTAACTGTGGGCGAGGCTCTGCAGGCGTATCTCGGCCATGGGCGGCTCCTCAGGTACGACGGCTCGGCGCCAGGACCAGGCGGTCCTGGGCGTCGAAGACGAAGAGTTTGTGGGTGGGGATGTAGATGCGGATCGGCGCATCCACGTCGTACTCGTGCACGCCCTGCAGGTGCAGGACCAGGGCGAAATGCTCGCTGCGCACATGGAGGAAGGTCTCGGAGCCGCTGATCTCGGCCAGCTCCACCTTCACCGCCAGCTCCAGGTCGTCGTCGTTGGACGGCACCAGGCCGATGTGGCCGGGGCGCACGCCGAAGCGGTAGGCGCCCTCGCCCAGCTCGCGCAGCTCGGTGGTCAGGGGGAAGTGCACGAAGTCGCGGAAGCTCACCTCGCCCTCGCTGATGCGCCCGTCCACCAGGTTGATCGGCGGCTCGGAGAACAGCTCGGCGGCCAGCACCTGCTGCGGCCGCTGGTAGACCTCGGTGGTCGGCCCGCTCTGGATCACCCGACCCTCGTGGAGAATGGTCGCGGTGCCGCCCAGGGCAAGCGCCTCGTTGGGCTCGGTGGTGGCGTACACGGCAATGCTGCGGCGGGTACGGAACAGCTCGCGCATCTCCTGGCGCAGCTCCTCGCGCAGCTTGTAGTCGAGGTTCACCAGGGGCTCGTCGAACAGCACCAGGTCGGCATCCTTGACCAGCGCCCGGGCCATGGCCGTGCGCTGCTGCTGGCCGCCGGAAAGCTCCAGCGGATGGCGCTGCAGGAACTTCTCGATGCGCAGCATCTGCGCCGTCTCGCGCACCTTGCGCTCGATCTCCTCGCGGCCCACGCCGTTCTGCCGCAACGGCGAGGCGATGTTCTCGAACACCGTGAGGTTGGGGTAGTTGATGAACTGCTGGTAGACCATCGACACGTTGCGGCGGCGCACCGGCACACCGGTCACGTCGACGCCGTTGAGCAGGATGCGCCCGCTGCTGGGCTTGTCCAGCCCGGCCATCAGGCGCATCAGCGACGTCTTGCCGGCCAGGGTGCGGCCGACCAGCACGTTGAAGGAGCCCGGCTCGAAGCTCAGGCAGGCGTCGTCGATGTAGACCTGGTGGTCGACGACGCGGGAGACATGCTCCAGCGTTAACGACATGGCGTGTCCTTGTGGTTGTTCTCGGCCATTGGCGGCTCTGGGCCGCGCCATCACAAGGCGACTTCCGTGCCAGGACACGAAAATCCACTTCAACCCGTTGATTCATATGAACTTGAAGAGGAAAAAGCGCCTCGAAGGAATGTTCACTTGAACAGAATTGAACATTCGAATGTGAACAACTGAACATCTCGGGCGTTGACTTTGAACAGTCATGAACAACACTGCTCGGATCGCCGCAGAGCGAATGACCCATAACAACAAGAACGCTGCGAGGCTCACATGGCCACTCCTGCCCAGGCGCCCACCCCGGCGCCGAACCACGATGCGATCGTCCGCGACTCGTGGAACCGCTGCCGCGACTTCGGCCTTACCCACCAGAGCCGGCCGAGCTTCGGCGAAGCCGCTGCGGGCGACGTCTCGGCGTTGCTGGAAAGCCAGCACTTCCTGGTGCAGACCACCCACCAGGAGGTCCTGCCCTACTACGAGAACATCCTCGCCAACTCCAACTGCCTGATCATGCTCGCCGACAGCCGGGGCCAGTTGTTGCAATCCTGGGGCGACCGCCGCTTCGTCGAGCCGTCCCAGGCCGCCGGTTTCGTCGCCGGCGCCCTCTGGCAGGAACGCACCACCGGCACCAACGCCATCGGCACCGCGCTGGCCTGCGGCCAGGCCGTGCACATCCAGCGCGACGAGCACTTCCTCAAGGCCAACCGCTTCATGACCGGTTCCGCCTCGCCGATCTTCGACGCCACGCGGCAGATGATCGGCGTGCTCGACGTCTCCAGCGACAGCTACCTGCCGCCCTCGCACACCCTGGGCATGGTCAAGATGATGAGCCAGTCGGTGGAGAACCGGCTGATCCTGGGGCGCTTCAAGGACGACTACTTCCAGCTCAGCTTCAACACCAGCCTGGACAACCTCGACAGCCAGTGGGCCGGGCTGCTGGTGTTCGACGAGGCCGGCCAGGTGGTCTCGGCCAACCGCCGCGCCGACTCGCTGCTGGGCATCGGCCTGTCGTGGATGAACATCGAAAGCCTCTTCGACCTCAGCCTGCCGCAGTTGCTGGCGCAACCGGACAACCTGCCCTTCCCGCTGCGCGCTGCCGGCCGCTACCGCTTCCATGGCCGCCTGCTGCGTCCGCGCAAGCCGCGCATCGAACCCCGCGACTTCCGCCCCGCTCCGGCCGCGCCGAGCGAAGCGCCACGTGGCGAACTGACCCTCGGCACCCTCAGCCTCGGCGACGCCCGCGTCGACCGCGTGGTGCAACAGGCACGGCGGCTGCTGGAAAAGGACATTCCCATCCTCATCCAGGGCGAAACGGGCGTCGGCAAGGAGGTGTTCGTCAAGGCCCTGCACCAGGCCAGCTCCCGCGCCGGCAAGCCACTGGTGGCGGTGAACTGCGCGGCCATCCCGGCCGAACTGGTGGAGTCGGAGCTGTTCGGTTACGAAAAGGGGGCCTTCACCGGGGCCAGCCAGAAGGGCAGCGTCGGCCTGATCCGCAAGGCGCACCAGGGCACCCTGTTCCTCGACGAGATCGGCGACATGCCCCTCAACGTCCAGGCCCGCCTGCTGCGGGTGCTGCAGGAACGCAGCGTGCAGCCGCTCGGTGGCGGCGAGCCCTACCCGGTGGACATCCGCCTGGTATCGGCCACCAACCGCCCGCTGCGCCAGGACGTGGACGCCGGGCTGTTCCGCCGGGACCTCTACTACCGCGTCAGCGGACTCAACCTCGAACTGCCGCCCCTGCGCGAACGCAGCGACCGTGGCGAACTGTTCCGCCGCCTCTGGGAACAGCACCGCGAGCCGCGCCAGTGGGCCGGCTTCAGCAGCGACGTGCTGGAACTGTTCATGGCCCACCCCTGGCCCGGCAACCTGCGCCAGGCCGGCAGCGTGATCCAGATCGCCCTGGCCATGGCCGAGGAACACCCCATCCGCCGCGAGCACCTGCCGGATGACTTCTTCGCCGATCTGCCAGACGCCCCACCACCCACCCCCGGCGCTACGCCAGCGCAAACAACGGACGAAAGCCTCGCCGCCCAGCTACAGGCCTGCGGCGGCAACATCTCCGACCTCGCCCGGCGCCTCAACCTCAGCCGCAACACCCTGTACAAGCGCCTGCGGGAACAGGGCCTGTATCGCGGTGGCGATTAACCTCAGCCCCGCGCGATCACCTCCACGGCCGGCATGCCCTTGCGCTTGTCCAGCAGGTACTCGCGCCCCGCCAGGGAGGCGCCGAGGAATTCCCGGAGCGTCGGTCCCCTCTTCAACAGCCGGGTGGCGAGGAGGAACTCCGCCACCTCGTGGAACCAAACCCGCCGGCCGATGCGGGTGTACCAGCGCATGGCATGACGGAAGTCGGCATCGGGATGGAACAACAGCCGGGCAAGCGCCCGGGGGCGGGCCTGCATGCAGAGTTCGATGGCCTTGAACCAGAGGAACACCCGCCAGGCCGGCACGCGCTGCACCGCCAGCACCTGGTGCTTGTAGTCCCAGCGGCGGGTGTCGGTCTGGATCACCCGGCGCTGTTCAGCCGTTCCGTAGAAGGGCGTCCAGCGGTGTGGGGTGACGTAGAGCAGCTGGATCTGGTCCGGGTCGTAGCGCAGCAGGTGGCGCAGGGAGCGCCAGTAGTCGGCATCGGTTTCTTCCTGGAAGCCGATCACGTAGGTGGCCATGGAGACGATGCCGTGCAGGCGCAACAGGCGGATGGCCTCCTGGTCCTCGCGAGTCGTACCGCCCTTGCGAATCGCCTCCAGGGTGCCCTCGTCGTAGCTCTCGATGCCCAGCAGGAAGCGGATCACCCCGGCCTTGCGGTAGAGGTGGAGGATATCGGCATCGCGGACGATATCCCCGGCACGGGTGGAACCCACCAGCAGCAGCGGTACGTCCTCGGCGATCAGGGCTTCGAGGAAGGCCTTCCACATCTTGCGCGAGCCGGTGGGCAATTCGTCGGCGAAGTTGATCAGCTCCACGCCCTGTTCCCGGTGCAGGTGTGCCAGCTCCCGGGCCAGGCGCACCGGGTCGCGGTGCCGCCAGCGGGTCCAGAACCCACGCTGACCGCAGTAGCTGCACAGGTAGGGACACCCCCGGGAGAACTGCACCACCACTGCCCGCTTGCCGCCCCAGTAGGCGTAGTCGGCGTGGTCGATCAGCTCCCAGCCCACACGGTAGTCGTCGAGGTTGCGCAACATGGCGGCGGCGGGCGTGGCGTAGGGTTCGCCCAGGTAGCGCAGGGCGATGCCGTGGACGTCCAGCGGCGAGCGCCCTTGCGCCAGCGCCTGCACCAACGAGAGGGCGGTCTGCTCGCCCTCCCCGCGCACGATGAAGTCGACTTCCGCCACCTCCTGGAGGATCTCGTCCCAGTGGTAGCTGGGGTGCACGCCGCCGTAGACGATGACCAGCCCGGGCAGCACGACCTTGAGGGCGCGGCAGATGTCCACCACCGTGGGGTGCGCCGAACTGGAACCGGAGTGCCCGAGCATCACCACATCCGGCGCCGTCGCCTGGATGCGCGCCACGATCTGCGTGACGCTCAGCGCCTCGCGGTCTGCGTCCAGCAGCGAGACGTGGAAGCCCGCATCCAGCAGCGGCCCGCCGATGGCGAGCAGGCCCAGGGGCGGCAAGTGCTCCCGGGGCATGCGGCTGCCGATGGCGGTGTGGGGCGGGTTGATCAGGGTGATGTCCACGGCGACGTCCTTTTGCTCGGGGCGGGACGCCTTTATGCACGCGCGCCGTGCTGGCTGCGTGGACCGCAGATGGAGTTGCCGTGGAGTTTCGATGAAGGTTCCGGCACCCAAGAAAAAGGCCGCTCGGAAGCGGCCTCGTTCATGACGCGCATGACTACTCGGCGAGGCGCCAGGTGGTGCCGCCCTTGCCGTCTTCCAGCACCACGCCCAGGGCGGTGATCTGGTCGCGGATGCGGTCGGACTCGGCCCAGTTCTTCTCGGCGCGCGCCTGCAGGCGCGCCTGGATCAGGGCTTCGACCTCGGCGGCGTCGACCTTGCCGGTGGCGCCGGCCTGGAGGAAGGCGTCCGGGTCCAGCTGGAGCAGGCCCAGCAGGCCGCCCAGCGCCTTGAGACGGGCCGCCAGGGCCGCAGCGGCAGCCGTGTCGGTGTCACGCAGGCGGTTGACCTCGCGGGCCATGTCGAACAGCACGGCGACGGCTTCGGGGGTGTTGAAGTCGTCATCCATGGAGGCATTGAAGCGCTCGACGAAGGCTTCGCCCTCGGCGGCGGGCGCCTCGGGCAGGCCGCGCAAGGCGGTGTAGAAGCGTTCCAGGGCGCCCTTGGCTTCCTTGAGGTTGTCTTCGGAATAGTTGATCGGGCTGCGGTAGTGGCTGGAGACCAGCAGGTAGCGCACCACCTCGGGGTGGTACTTCTCCAGCACCTCGCGGATGGTGAAGAAATTGCCCAGGGACTTGGACATCTTCTCGCCATCCACGCGCACCGCGCCGGCGTGCATCCAGGCCTTGGCGTAGAGCTTGCCGGTGGCCGCCTCGCTCTGGGCGATCTCGTTCTCGTGGTGGGGGAACACCAGGTCCGGGCCGCCACCGTGGATGTCGAAGGTCTCGCCCAGGCAGCAGGTGGACATCACCGAGCACTCGATGTGCCAGCCGGGGCGACCGGGGCCCCAGGGGGATTCCCAGCTCGGCTCGCCGGGCTTGGCGCCCTTCCACAGCACGAAGTCCAGCGGGTCTTCCTTGGATTCGTCGACCTCGATGCGCGCGCCGATCTTCAGCTCGTCGATGCGGCGACGGGACAGCTTGCCGTAGCCCTCGAACCTGCCGACACGGTAGTAGACGTCGCCGTTGCCGGGGGCGTAGGCGAAGCCCTTGTCGATCAGGGTCTGGATCATCTGGTGCATGCCGGCGATATGGCCGGTGGCGCGGGGCTCGATGTCCGGGCGCAGCACGGCGAGGCGCGCCTCGTCCTCGTGCATGGCGCCGATCATGCGCTCGACCAGGGCCTCGAACGGCTCGCCGTTCTCCTGGGCGCGACGGATGATCTTGTCGTCGATGTCGGTGATGTTGCGCACGTAGGTCACGTCATAGCCGCGCTCGCGCAGCCATCGGGTGACCACGTCGAAGGCGACCATCACGCGGGCGTGGCCGATGTGGCAGAAGTCGTACACGGTCATGCCGCACACGTACATGCGCACGCTGTTGCCTTCCAGCGGATGGAAGGCTTCCTTGACCTTGGTGAGGGTGTTGTAGATCGACAGCGCCATCATTGCCCCCAGGAATCACGCAGGGTGACGGTGCGGTTGAACACCGGCCTGCCGGGCTGCGAATCCTTGATGTCGGCGACGAAGTAGCCTTCGCGCTCGAACTGGAAACGCTCCTCGGGCTGCGCATTGGCCAGGGAAGGCTCGGCGCGGCAGCCGGTGAGCACCACCAGCGACTCGGGGTTGATGTTGTCGAGGAAGCTGCCGCCCTCCTCCGACTTCTCCGGGTTCGGCGAACGGAACAGGCGATCGTACAGGCGCACTTCGCACTCGACGCTGGCCTCGGCCGGCACCCAGTGGATCACGCCCTTGACCTTGCGGCCTTCGGGGTTCTTGCCAAGGGTGTTCTCGTCATAGGAGCAGCGCAGCTCGACGACCTTGCCGTCGGCGTCCTTGATGGCTTCGTCGGCGCGGATCACGTAGCTGCCGCGCAGGCGTACTTCACCACCCGGGACCAGGCGCTTGAAGCCGGCCGGCGGGACTTCCTCGAAGTCACTGGCGTCAATGTAGATCTCGCGGGCGAAGGGCAGCGCGCGTACACCGAGGTCTTCCTTCGGGTGGCGCGGCAGTTCGAGGTTCTCGACCTGGCCTTCCGGGTAGTTGGTGATGACCACCTTGAGCGGCTTGAGCACGCACATGGCGCGGGATGCGGTGGCGTCCAGGTGGTCACGGATGCTGAACTCCAGCATGCCGATGTCGACCACGCCGCTGGCACGGTTGACGCCGACCATCTCGCAGAAGTTGCGGATCGATTCGGGGGTGTAACCGCGACGACGGTAGCCGGAAAGCGTCGACATGCGCGGGTCGTCCCAGCCGCTGACGTGCCCTTCGTCCACCAGTTGCTTGAGCTTGCGCTTGCTGGTGATGGTGTAGTTCAGGTTCAGGCGCGAGAACTCGTACTGGCGGGGCTGCGCCGGCACCGGCAGGTTGGCCAGGAACCATTCGTAGAGCGGGCGATGGTCCTCGAACTCCAGGGTGCAGATGGAGTGGGTGATGCCCTCGATGGCGTCCGACTGGCCGTGGGTGAAGTCGTAGCTGGGGTAGATGCACCACTTGTCGCCGGTCTGGTGGTGATGGGCGTGGCGGATGCGGTAGAGGATCGGGTCGCGCAGGTTGATGTTCGGCGAGGCCATGTCGATCTTGGCGCGCAGGGAGCGGGCGCCGTCCGGGAACTCGCCGGCCTTCATGCGGGCGAACAGGTCCAGGTTCTCTTCGACGGAGCGCTCGCGGAACGGGCTGTTCCTGCCCGGCTCGTGCAGGCTGCCGCGGTACTCGCGCATCTCCTCGGCGTTGAGGTCGCAGACGAAGGCCTTGCCGGCCTTGATCAGCTCGATGGCCCAGGCGTGCAGCTGGTCGAAATAGTTGGAGGCGTAGCGCACCTCGCCGGACCACTGGAAGCCCAGCCATTTGACGTCGCTCTCGATGGCGTCGATGTACTCCTGGTCTTCCTTGGCCGGGTTGGTGTCGTCGAAGCGCAGGTGGCAGTCGCCGCCGAATTCCTGGGCCAGGCCGAAGTTCAGGCAGATCGACTTGGCGTGGCCGATGTGCAGGTAGCCATTGGGCTCCGGCGGGAAGCGGGTGACGATCTTGGCGTGCTTGCCGGCATCCAGGTCACCCTGGACGATCGGGCGGAGGAAGTTCGCGGCGGCGGGAGTCTCTGGCTTGCTCATGGGATCCTTAGGTCTACGGGTGCGCGGCACAGGGTAGGCCGGTCAAATCAAAGCGCTTATCATAGCCGAAGCTGTCAACCCCCTGACAGGCCTTCGAATTCTCGACCGAGCGGATACCGAAATGATCAAGCTGCACACCAACCATGGCGTCATCACCCTGGAACTCTTCGAAGACAAAGCCCCGGAAACCGTGGCCAACTTCAAGGAGTATGTGAAGGCCGGCCACTACGACGGCACCGTCTTCCACCGCGTGATCTCCAACTTCATGATCCAGGGCGGCGGCTTCGAACCGGGCATGAAGCAGAAGACCACCCGCGCCCCCATCAAGAACGAGGCCAACAACGGCCTGTCGAACAAGGTCGGCACCGTCGCCATGGCCCGCACCATGGAGCCGCACTCCGCCTCCGCGCAGTTCTTCATCAACGTCGCCGACAACAGCTTCCTCAACCACAGCGCGCCGACCGTGCAGGGCTGGGGCTACGCCGTGTTCGGCGAAGTGACCGAAGGCATGGACGTGGTCAACAAGATCAAGGGCGTGGCCACCACCATGAAGTCCGGCCACCAGGACGTACCGGTCGAGGACGTGATCATCGAGAAGGCCGAGATCGTCGAGTGATCCTGCTGATCTCCGATCTGCATCTGGAAGAAGAACGCCCGGACATCACCCGGGCGTTTCTTCGTTTCCTGCAGACCCGCGCCAGCCAGGCCGAAGCGCTCTACATCCTCGGCGACTTCTTCGAGGCCTGGATCGGCGACGACGCCATGACCCCCTACCAGCGCACCATCGCCCAGGCCCTGCGCCAGGTGGCCGATGGCGGCACGCGCATCTTCCTGATGCACGGCAACCGCGACTTCATGATCGGCACGCGCTTCTGTCGCGAGGCCGGTTGCACCCTGCTGGCGGACCCGAGCCGCGTCGTGCTCGCCGGCCACCCCGTGGTGCTGATGCACGGCGACAGCCTGTGCACCCGCGACGAGGCCTACATGCGCATGCGGCGCATCCTGCGCAACCCCGTCGTGCTCTGGATACTGCGCCACCTGCCGCTCGCCACCCGCCACAAGCTGGCACGCAAGCTGCGCAGCGAGAGCCGCATGCAGACCCGGCAGAAGGCGGCGGAGATCACCGACGTCACCCCGGAAGAAATCCCGCGCCTGCTGGCCGAACAGGGCGTGCCGACCCTGATCCACGGCCACACCCACCGCCCCGCCGTGCATGAACTGCAGGTCGGCGGCCTGCCCGCCCAGCGCATCGTTTTGGGCGACTGGGATCGCCAGGGCTGGGCGCTGGAAGTCGACGAACAGGGCTTCCGCCAGGCACCCTTCGCCCTCGACTGAGCCGCGCAACGCGAACTCCTCCGCAGGCCGCGCCGGCTCTCCTTGACGGGATGGCACGCGGCCAGCAGCATCGGCGCACCCTGAGTCCCGTCAAGGAGCGACCATGCCGTTCAGCGATTCCCCCTATATCAAGTACCTGGTCGGCGCCGTCGCCGGCACGGCCGCCGCCTTCGTGCTGTTCAACGGCATCTTCTTCTACAACGAAGCCGGTTTCGCCACCCACGTGCGCACCATCTTCGGCGAAGAGAAAGTGGTGGACGACGTCGGCTACGCCACCAAGTGGTTCGGCCGCGCCACCCCCTGGAAGAAGGCCCTGAGCGTGCAGTCGGTGCTCACCGAAGCGCTCAACCAGATCGACGACAACAGCGACAACGACTCCCTAGGCGCCACCATCGAAGCCTTCCCCATCGTCTTCCTCGGCAACGTCGACGCCAAGGTCGAATCCTCCGCACGCTTCCGCCTGCCCAGCGGCGAGCAGTTCCTCAAGATCGCCCAGGAATACCGCAACCCGGAGAACTTCATCCGGACCGCGCTGGTGCCGGCGATCAAGGAAACCCTGCAAGCCACCGCCTCGCTGATGACCGCCGACGACTTCTACGCCGGCGCTCGCAGCGAATTCGCCGCCGAGTTCGAGAACCAGCTCAACGACGGCCTCTACCTGATCAAGCGCAAGGAAGTGCGCGGCCCGCGCGGCCATGTACCGCAGCAGACCGCTATCCTCCAGGCCGGTACCGAGCAGGGCACCTTCGGCGACAACAACGCCAGCCAGTTCGTCACCGAGAAGGTGATCGACGCCAAGGGCATGCCGGTGCGCAAGCAGCAGCAATTCCGCAAGTACGGCGTCGAAGTGGTCGAGGCCCGCATCACCAACGTCGACCCCAACCCGCAGTACAAGCAGCGCATGGTCAAGGTGCAGCAGGCCCTGGCCGAGCTGGCCGTGGCCCGGCAGAACCGCCTGAAGGAAGAGGAAGAGAAGCTGCTGGTCACCGCCCGCGGCGAGAAGGAAGTGGAAGCCCGCCGCCAGGAAACCCTGCGCGACCAGATCGAGCGCACCACCCAGGCCGAGACCGAGAAGCAGCTGGCGCGCATCAACGCCGAACGCGAGAAGGGTCGCGCCGAGATCGAGAAGCAGACCGCCGAGCTGCTGCGTGACAAGGCCAGCATCACCGCCCAGGCCACCAAGATCACCGCCGACGCCGAGGCCTATGCCCGTGAAGCGGTGATCAAGGCGGACGGCGCGCTGCAGCCCAAGCTCGACGCGCTGATCGCCATCAACAAGGTCTGGGCCGAGGCCGCCGCCCAGGCGCCGGTCCCCAGCGTGATGATGGGTGCCGGGCAGAACGGCGCCAGCAGTCGCCAGGACGAGATCGGCCAGTTGATGGGCGTGCTCGCCACCAAGGCCGCCCGCGACCTGGCACTGGACCTGAAAGTGAAGGACTGAGCCCTCCCCGGCCACAAAAAAAGCGCCCCTCGGGGCGCTTTTCAGTTCCGGCCGGACTCAGGCCGGCACACCGCTGTGGAAGCGGAACGCCTCGTCCGGGCTCTCGATCAGCTCACGCTCCACCGCCCTCACCTTCTCGATCACCGCATCCACGTCCGCCGCCTCGCCGTACTGGTAGGCCAGCTTCAGGTAGCCCTGGTAGTGGCGCGCCTCGCTTTTCAGCAGGCCGAAGTAGAACTTGCCCAGCTCTTCGTCCAGATGCGGCACCAGGGCTTCGAAACGCTCGCAGGAGCGCGCCTCGATGAAGGCCCCCACCACCAGGGTGTCCACCAGCTTGGCCGGCTCGTGGTTGCGCACCACCTTGCGCAGGCCGGAGGCGTAGCGCGCGGCGGATACCGCGCGCAGCGGCACGCGACGCTTCTTCATGATGCGCAGGACCTGTTCGTGGTGGACCAGCTCCTCACGGGCCAGGCGCGACATGAAGTTGATCAGGTCCAGGTGCAGGCTGTACTTGGCCATCAACGCCATGGCCGTCGCGGCGGCCTTGAACTCGTTGTTCTTGTGATCGATCAGCAGGGTTTCCTGGTCCGCCAGCGCGGCATCCACCCAGGCCGAGGGCGTGCGGCAGCCAAGGAAGTCGTGGATTTCCGGGAGGTTCATGGACGAGGCACTCCCTGGCGGGCGATGACGGGGGAAAACGGAACGGCGGGAATGGCGGATGCAGGCATGGCGATCTGGTCGGACGGGCATTGGCGGAGCATTATACGGGGGCTGCAGGGCGCAGCCAGCGTGATGCACTGATATATGTCAAGAACACCGGGCGCCCAGGGCAGCTACAGTGGATCCAGCTATATGTCTTCCAGGGAGAGCACGACCATGCAAGCCATCCGCAGCATCCTCGTGGTAGTTGATCCGAGTCACCTCGAAGGCCTGGCGCTCAAGCGCGCCAAGCTCATCGCCGGGGTGACTCAATCGCACCTGCACCTGCTGGTCTGCGACCGCAAGGCGGACCACGCCGCCTACCTTGCCGACCTGTCCGGCGCGCTCGCCAGCGAAGGCTACAGCGTCACCACCCAGCAGGCCTGGAACGAGAACCTGCACCAGACCGTCATCGCCGTGCAGCAGGCCGAGGGGTGTGGCCTGGTGATCAAGCAGCATGTGCCGGACAACCCGCTCAAGCGCTTCCTGCTCACCCCGGACGACTGGAAACTGCTGCGCTACTGCCCCGGCCCGGTGCTGATGGTCAAGACCGACACCCCCTGGACCAACGGCGTCATCCTGGCGGCGGTGGACGTCGGCAACAGCGATGGCGAGCACCGCACCCTGCACGCCAGCATCATCAGCCACGGCTACGACATCGCCGGGCTGGCCAAGGGCACCCTGCACGTGATCAGCGCCCACCCCTCGCCGATGCTGTCGGCGGCGGACCCGACCTTCCAGCTCAAGGAAAGCATCGAGGCGCGCTACCGCGCCGAATGCCGAGCCTTCCAGGAAGAGTTCGACATCAGCGACGAGCGCCTGCATGTGGAGGAAGGGCCGGCCGACGTACTCATCCCCCACGTCGCCCACAAGCTCAAGGCGGCGGTTACGGTGATCGGCACGGTCGCCCGTACCGGCATCTCCGGCGCCCTGATCGGCAACACCGCCGAGGTGGTGCTGGACTCCCTGGAAAGCGATGTGCTGGTGCTCAAGCCGGACGAGATCATCGCCCACCTGGAGGAACTGGTCGCCCAACGCTGACCCCCGAACGAAAAAGCCGCCCCGATGGGCGGCTTTTCCATGCCTGGCGTACCGCCGACTGTGGGGATGCGCTCAGACGCGGATCTCCATCCCCTCCAGCAGGAAACGCGGGGCGATGTAGCGCTCGTAATGGGCTTCCGACAGAAGGAAGAACTCCCGATCGATGGCCTCGCGCAGCTCCGGCAAGGCCCAGCCGCGGAACTCCGGCAGCAGCGCCACGCCATAGGCATCGAGGCGGTTGATCATGCGCGAGCCGCGGGCGATCAACTGGTAGGCCCAGCAATAGGGCGACTGCTCGGGAACGAAGCGGACCTGGCGCTGCTCGAGCTGCATTCGCAGGCGATCTTCGTCGAAAACCTCGAGCTTGGCGGTTATCACCTGCACCAGGAGGATTTCCAGGCGTCGCCAGACCGCCCGCTTTTCCTCCTCGTTGTAGAGGTTCCAGTTCACCACTTCATGGTGGAAGCGCTTGCAGCCACGGCATACGAGATCCCCGTAAACGGTTGAGCAGAGGCCGACGCAAGGCGTCTTGATGCGCTGATTGGACATGGCGGGAAGGTCTGGAAAAGCAGGAACAGGGCGGCATCTTAGCCCTTTGTCTAAGCAGGGTCACCCCAAGAAACCCGGGGCTTTTGTCTTAACTTCGGCTCAGCTTTCCTTTAGAATCGGCCCGCCATTTTAGGCGCCAATGTCCGTTGGAAGCTGTTTTCAAAGCGTCACGAGCACAGTCCACCCGGCAGGAAATCTTGGCGCTGGGCACTCCCCGGCGAGTGTCCAACGCCAGCCCTCATCAGGCCTTCCTTCCGGCGTAAAACTTTGAAAACAGCTTCTGGATGGAACCATCGAAACCCTGGCCAGGCAGCTCACAAAGCTGCGCGGCGCACGGGTTCGCTGGATTCCTGGATGAGCGTCCCGGACAACTCCTTGGGACCACTGATGAGGGTAAAACTGTGCTTGAAGCCTATCGCAAACACGTACAAGAGCGTGCCGCCCAGGGTATCGTGCCCCAGCCGCTGAACGCCGAACAGACCGCAGGCCTGGTAGAGCTGCTGAAGAACCCGCCGGCCGGCGAAGAAGAATTCCTCGTAGACCTGATCACCAACCGCGTTCCGCCGGGCGTGGACGAAGCCGCCTACGTCAAGGCCGGTTTCCTCTCCGCCGTCGCCAAGGGTGAAGCCAAGTCCCCGCTGATCTCCAAGCAACGCGCCACCGAGCTCCTCGGCACCATGCAGGGCGGCTACAACATCGCCACCCTGGTCGAGCTGCTGGATGACGCCGAGCTGGCGGCCACCGCTGCCGAACAGCTCAAGCACACCCTGCTGATGTTCGACGCCTTCCACGACGTCGCCGAGAAAGCCAAGGCCGGCAACGCCCACGCCAAGGCCGTCCTGGAATCCTGGGCCGCCGGCGAGTGGTTCACCGCCAAGCCCGCCATCGCCGACAAGTACAGCCTGGCCGTGTTCAAGGTCACCGGCGAAACCAACACCGACGACCTGTCCCCGGCTCCGGACGCCTGGTCCCGCCCGGACATCCCGCTGCACGCCCTGGCCATGCTGAAGATGGCCCGCGACGGCATCGTCCCCGAGCAGCAAGGCGCCATCGGCCCGCTGAAGCAGATCGAAGAGATCAAGGCCAAGGGCTTCCCGGTCGCCTACGTCGGTGACGTGGTCGGCACCGGCTCCTCGCGCAAATCCGCCACCAACTCGGTGCTGTGGTTCTTCGGCGACGACATCCCCTATGTGCCGAACAAGCGCGCAGGCGGCTTCTGCTTCGGTTCCAAGATCGCCCCGATCTTCTACAACACCATGGAAGACGCCGGCGCCCTGCCGATCGAGTTCGACGTGTCGAACATCAACATGGGCGACGTGATCGACGTCTACCCGCACGCCGGCAAGGTGTGCAAGCACGGCACCGACGAAGTCATCACCACCTTCGAACTGAAGACCCCGGTGCTGCTCGACGAAGTCCGCGCTGGCGGCCGTATCCCGCTGATCGTCGGCCGTGGCCTGACCGAGAAGGCCCGTGCCGAACTGGGCCTGGGCGCCTCCGACCTGTTCAAGAAGCCGGAACAGCCCGCCGACAGCGGCAAGGGCTTCACCCTGGCGCAGAAGATGGTCGGCAAGGCGTGCGGCGTAGCCGGCGTCCGCCCGGGCACCTACTGCGAGCCGAAGATGACCACCGTCGGATCCCAGGACACCACTGGCCCGATGACCCGCGACGAGCTGAAGGACCTGGCCTGCCTGGGCTTCTCCGCCGACCTGGTCATGCAGTCCTTCTGCCACACCGCTGCCTATCCGAAGCCCATCGACGTCACCACCCACCACACCCTGCCGGATTTCATCCGCACCCGTGGCGGCGTGTCCCTGCGTCCTGGCGACGGCATCATCCACAGCTGGCTGAACCGCATGCTGCTGCCGGACACCGTCGGCACCGGTGGTGACTCCCACACCCGCTTCCCGATCGGCATCTCCTTCCCGGCCGGTTCCGGCCTGGTGGCCTTCGCCGCCGCCACCGGCGTCATGCCGCTGGACATGCCCGAGTCCGTCCTGGTGCGTTTCAAAGGCAAGATGCAGCCCGGTATCACCCTGCGTGACCTGGTCCATGCCATCCCCTACTACGCCATCCAGAAGGGCCTGCTGACCGTCGAGAAGAAGGGCAAGAAGAACATCTTCTCCGGCCGCATCCTCGAGATCGAAGGCCTGGACGAACTGACCGTCGAGCAGGCGTTCGAGCTGTCCGACGCCTCCGCCGAGCGTTCCGCTGCGGGCTGCACCATCAAGCTGCCGGAAAAGGCCATCGCCGAGTACCTGCAGTCCAACATCACCCTGCTGCGCTGGATGATCGGCGAAGGCTACGGCGATGCCCGCACCATGGAGCGTCGCGCCCAGGCGATGGAAGCCTGGCTGGCCAACCCGCAACTGATGGAAGCCGACAAGGACGCCGAGTACGCCGAGATCATCGAGATCGACCTGGCCGACGTGAAGGAGCCGGTTCTCTGCGCTCCGAACGACCCGGACGATGCCCGCCTGCTCTCCACCGTCGCCGGCGACAAGATCGACGAAGTGTTCATCGGTTCCTGCATGACCAACATCGGCCACTTCCGCGCTGCCGGTAAGCTGCTGGACAAGGTCAAGGGCTCGATTCCGACCCGCCTGTGGCTGTCGCCGCCGACCAAGATGGACCAGCACCAGCTGACCGAGGAAGGCTACTACGGCATCTACGGCAAGGCCGGCGCGCGCATGGAAATGCCGGGCTGCTCGCTGTGCATGGGTAACCAGGCACGCGTGGCGTCGAACTCCACCGTGGTTTCGACCTCCACCCGCAACTTCCCGAACCGTCTGGGCGATGGCGCCAACGTGTACCTGGCCTCCGCCGAACTGGCGGCAGTCGCGTCCATCCTGGGCAAGCTGCCGACCGTCGAGGAGTACATGGAATACGCGAAGAACATCGACAGCATGGCTGCCGACGTCTACCGCTACCTGTCCTTCGACCAGATCGCCGAGTACCGCGAAGCCGCTGCGAACGCCAAGATCCCGGTCGTTCAAGCCTAAGCCTCATCGGCAATGAAGAAGCCCCGCCCCGTGCGGGGCTTTTTCATGGGCGCGATCTGGGCCCGGACGTGCGCAGCGGCTTTTCAGTGGGCCCCCGCGCACGCGGGGGCCCACTGAAAAGCCCGGCCCGAAACCGTGCCGCCCCCCACGAATTCGCCCTCCCCCGCCTTGCCAGCCCAACGCCAGCGGCTATGTTCCAAGGAGAAGCGCCCAACCGCTCATTCCAAGGAGTAACACCATGAAGCACTGGATCCTCATCGCCCTCTGCCTGGTCGGCCTCTCCGGCTGCTCCAGCGAATATTTGATCAACACCACCGACGGCCAGATCCTCACCAGCGACGGCAAGCCCGAGCTGGACGAAGACACCGGCATGCTCGAATTCGAGGACAGCGAAGGCCGCAAGCAGCAGATCCCGCAGACCCAGGTGAAGCAGATCATCGAGCGCTGATCCGCCCCGCTCCATCCAGGCCCCCACTGCGGTGGGGGTCTGTCTTCGTGCCCCTGGCACATCGCTTGCTTCGTCACTCGCATCAGGCCCTCCCCAACGGCGGGGCGGGCCGCCGGACAATGGCGTCGTCATCGGTCATCGCACCCCGCGATAGGCCGGGGCGGCGCCTTTTCGTTGATGGGATGGCGACAGCATGAGCGACGACCGACTGCACACACGCAATGACAACCTGGCCTGGGTCACCGGCAGCGATGCACCGGAAAAGAGCACGCTGGACCTCGGCTTCATGGCCCTCACCGACTCGGCTTCGCTGGTCGTCGCCGCCACCCAGGGCTTCGCCCAGCCCTACGGCCTGACCCTCAACCTCAAGCGCCAGGCCTCCTGGGCCACCCTGCGCGACAAGCTGCTGGCCGGCGAGCTGGACGCCGCCCAGGCGCTCTATGGCCAGGTCTACGGCATCCACCTGGGCATCGGCGGTACCGCCACCGACATGGCCATCCTCATGGGCCTGTGCCAGAACGGCCAGGCCATCAACCTCTCCGAACCCCTGCGACGCGCTGGCGTGACCACTGCCGAGGCACTGGTAACCCACGTGCGCCAGGGTGGTGCACGGCTCACCTTCGCCCAGACCTTCCCCACCGGCACCCACGCCATGTGGCTCGCCTACTGGCTGGCCGCCCATGGCATCCACCCGCTGCACGACGTCAACAGCGTGGTGGTACCGCCCTCGCAGATGGTCGCCCACCTCCAGGCCGCGCGCATCGACGGCTTCTGCGCCGGCGGCCCCTGGGGCGCCCTGGCGGTGGACCAGGGCCAGGGCTTCACCCTCGCCACCAGCCAGATGATCTGGCCCGACCACCCGGAGAAGGTCCTCGGCGTCACCGCCGCCTTCGCCGAGGCCTACCCGAACACCGCCCGCGCCCTGACCATGGCCGTGCTCGAAGCCAGCCGCTTCATCGAGCAGAGCGAGGAAAACCGCCGCAGCACGGCACAACTCATCAGCGGTGCCGAGTACGTCGACGCACCGCTCTCGGCCATCGAGCCGCGCTTCCTCGGCCACTACCGCGACGGCCTGGGCAACGCCTGGGAAGACGCCCACCCGCTGCGCTTCTTCGACGATGGCCGGGTCAACATGCCCTACCTATCCGATGGCATCTGGTTCATGACCCAGTTCCGCCGCTGGGGCCTGTTGCGCGATGACCCGGACTACCTCGGCGTCGCCCGCCAGGTGCAGCGCCTCGACCTCTATCGCCAGGCCGCCGAGGCCCTTGGCATCGAAGTCCCCGGGCCGATGCGCAGCGCCACGCTGATGGACGGCGTCACCTGGGATGGCAGCGACCCGGCCGGCTACGCACGCGGTTTCCGCCTGCACGCCCTCGCCGGCACACCCTCCGCCCTCGCCCTGTAACGGAGGGACGCCCCTATGCTGCGCATCCTGCTGATCAACGACACCGCCAAGAAAGTCGGTCGTCTTCGCACCGCCCTGGTCGAAGCCGGCTTCGAGGTCATCGACGAATCCGGGCTGACCATCGACCTGCCCGCACGGGTCGAGGCCGTGCGCCCCGATGTCGTGCTCATCGACACCGAATCCCCGGGACGCGACGTCATGGAACAGGTGGTGCTGGTCAGCCGCGACCAGCCCCGCCCCATCGTCATGTTCACCGACGAGCACGATCCCGGCGTCATGCGCCAGGCCATCCAGGCCGGCGTCAGCGCCTACATAGTCGAAGGCATCCACGCCCAGCGCCTGCAACCGATCCTCGACGTCGCCATCGCCCGCTTCGAAAGCGACCAGGCCCTGCGCGCCCAGCTCAACGCCCGCGAGCAGCAGCTCGCCGAGCGCAAGCGCGTGGAACTGGCCAAGGGGCTGCTGATGAAGATGAAGAGCTGCAACGAGGAAGAGGCCTATACCCTGATGCGCCGCCAGGCCATGAGCCGCCAGCAGAAGCTCATCCAGGTGGCCGAACAGATCATCGCCATGCACGAAATGCTCGGGCACTGAAGGGCAACTGTACGGGTGTGAGTTGTAACTGTTCCGCTGGAGGCGAGCGGGCGCTGGCGACTGTACCGCCGTCGCGGGCGCAGCGTGTATCTGCTGGCCCGGCACGGCGGCGGCTAAGGTAGGCCCATCGCCACCACCGCCCGGACACCCCCATGGACACCGAACGCCAGCTCCTCGAAGACGCCGACCGCCGCGCCCTCGCCTACTTCGATGGCATCCCCGGCCGTCGCGTCTTCCCCACGCCCGAGGCCATCGCCGCCCTGGCCGGCTTCGACGGCCCGCTGCCCGAGCAGGGCCTGCCCGCCCGGCAGGCCCTGCAACTGCTGGACGACCTCGGCTCCCCCGCCACCACGGCCTCCAATGGTGGTCGCTACTTCGGCTTCGTCATCGGCGCCACCCTGCCGGCCGCCGCCGCTGCCGAGCGCCTGGTGCTGGCCTGGGACCAGTGCGCGTCCTCCTTCGACAACTCCCCCGCCGCCGACCGCATCGAGAAGGCCGCCGCGCGCTGGGTGCTGGAGAGCCTCGGCCTGCCCACCGAGAGCGCCGTGGGCTTCGGCACCAGCGCCACCGCCTGCACCCTCGCCTGCCTCAGCGCCGCCCGGCGCGCCCTGCTCGCGCGCAAGGGCTGGGACTTCGACGGCGACGGCCTGATGGGCGCGCCCGAGGTGCGCGTGGTGGTCTCCGCCAGCGTGCACATCACCGTTAAGAAAGCCCTGCGCATCCTCGGCTTCGGCATCAACCGCCTGCGGGTGGCGCCCGTCGACGAACTGGGCCGGATCGACCCGGCGCAACTGCCGCCGCTGGACGACATGACCGTCCTCTGCCTGCAGGCCGGCGAGGTCAACAGCGGCGAATTCGACCCCTTCGCCGAGCTCATCCCCCGCGCCCGCGCCGCTGGTGCCTGGGTGCATGTCGACGGTGCCTTCGGCCTCTGGGCCCGGGCCAGCTCTGCCGCCGCGCTGGCCGCAGGCGTCGAGCAGGCCGACAGCTGGACCACCGACGGCCACAAGTGGCTGAACACCCCTTACGACGGCGCCATGGCCATCTGCCGGGATGCCGAGGCCCTGGCCACCGCGATGAACAGCGACGCCGCCTACGCCACCGCCTCCCGCGATGCGCAGAAGAACCTCAACCTGGAATTCTCCCGTCGCGCCCGTGGCGTGCCCATCTGGGCAGCCCTGGCCAGCCTCGGCCGCGACGGCCTGCGCGCGCTGATCGACCGCCACCTGCGCCAGGCCACGTACCTCGCCGAACGCCTGCGCAGCGCCGGCTACCAGGTGCTCAACCGCGTGGTGCTCAACCAGGTGCTGGTGCGCGCCGACAGCGACGAACAGACCCTGGCCATCCGCCTCGCCGTCCAGGCCACGGGCGAGGTCTGGTTCGGCCCCACGCTGTGGCAGGGGCGCCCGGCGTTCCGCCTCAGCGTTTCCTCGTGGCGCACCACGGACGCCGATATCGAGCGCCTCGCCGAACTGCTCATCGCGCTCAAGACCCGGCACACGGCCTGACCCGGCACGCCCGACGCACCGGCGCCAGTGCGCCACCGGTCGCCGCCGCAACGCAGCGGCAGAACCTTCCCTGAAGGCGACGAGTCTGTGAAAGGCCTGCGATGAAGCAGGCCCTACACAAGCGCAGGGAAGGCACGTACGCGTCGAAGGAAGGCGGTCTCGAGCGGAGTGCGGCCCGACAACGAGGATGCAAGGCATGCACAGGCTCCAATCGCTCCACCCCGTTCCCCACCGCCACCGCAAGGCCCACTGGCTCGGCCTGCTGGGCTGCCTGCTGCTCGGCGAAGCCCAGGCCGAGCTGTACAAGGGCATAGCCCCGGGCGGCAACTTCGCCCTGGAGAACTGGAACATCACCGTGCCCCAGGACGCCGAGGGCGGCAGCGAGGGCAAGGCCATCACCGTGCGCCCCGACCAGCTCAGCGGCCCCGACGGCTACCAGTCGCGCTGGTTCCGCACCGACGCGGCCGACGGCTCCATGAGCTTCTGGACGCCGGTCAACGGCGCCACCGCCGGTGGCTCCAGCAGCCCGCGCTCGGAGCTGCGCGAGATGCTCGACCCGAGCAACCTGGGGCTGACCTGGAGCGGCGCCGGCGAATCGGTGCAGGACGCCCTGCTCAAGGTCATCCAAGTGCCCAGCGACGGCCTCGTCATCGTCGGCCAGGTGCACGGCTACGGCAGCGCGCCGCTGATCCTCCTCTACTACCGCTACGACTTCGCCAGGAAGACCGGCCGCGTCATCGCCAAGCTGCAGGGCCTGCCGGAACAGGGCCTGCCCTATACCAACCACGTGCTGGCCACGGACATCGCCCTGGGCGAGACCTTCAGCTACCAGATGAAGGTCAGCAACAACGTCGCCATGGCCTCGGCCAACGGCGGCCCGGTGGCGACCATGGCGATGGACCCGGCCTGGAACAGCGAGACCTTCTACTTCAAGGCCGGCGCCTACCTGCACATGCACGGCGACAGCGCCACCGAAGGCGCGCGGGTGAAGTTCTACCGCCTGGCCGCCAGCCACCCCAACGACGGCCTCCTGGTCAACAGCCCCGCCGCCCTGCCCGAGGCCCGCGTCGGACAGCCCTACCAGGCCCAGCTGTACGCCACCGGCGGCCTCGGCGGCGCCACCTGGAAGCTGGTCAGCGGCCACCCGCCGGCCGGCCTGACGCTGGCCGCCGACGGCCTGGTCAGCGGCACCCCGGAAGCCGGTACCGCCTCCGCCACCGCCCACTGGTTCGTGGCCCAGGTGCGTGATGTCAACGGCAGCACCCACCACAAGAAGTTCTCCATCCTCATCCCGCAATAACCCCGCACGGTGAGCCCTCGCGGGGTGGACCGCGCTTCACCGGTCCACCCCACCGGCGCCCGGGCCGGCACCTGACGCCCCGTGGGAGCGGATTCATCCGCGATGCGCAACACCTGTGGCACACCCATTCGCCCTGAAGGAAAACGCCCCACAAGGCCTCGGAATTTTCTCGACAACGCCCCACCGCTGCGCTTATCTTCGCCGCCAGGCCACCCATGTGGCCGACGTCGCTCGGACGGTTCCGGGCGCTTACGTATCCGAGGAAAGCATGGCTGACACGCGTTCTCCGCGCCGTTTCGCGCGCATCGATCGTCTCCCCCCCTACGTCTTCAACATCACCGCCGAACTCAAGATGGCCGCGCGCCGTCGTGGCGAGGACATCATCGACCTGTCCATGGGCAACCCCGATGGGGCCACCCCGCCGCACATCGTCGAGAAGCTGGTGCAGGTCGCCCAGCGCGAAGACACCCACGGATACTCCACCTCCCGCGGTATTCCCCGCCTGCGCCGCGCCATCTCGCGCTGGTACAAGGACCGCTATGACGTGGAGATCGACCCCGAAAGCGAAGCCATCGTCACCATCGGCTCCAAGGAAGGCCTCGCGCACCTGATGCTGGCCACCCTGGACCACGGCGACACGGTGCTGGTGCCCAACCCCAGCTACCCGATCCACATCTACGGCGCGGTGATCGCCGGCGCCCAGGTGCGCTCGGTGCCGCTGGTGCCCGGCGTGGACTTCTTCGCCGAGATGGAGCGCGCCATCCGCGAATCCATCCCCAAGCCGAAGATGATGATCATCGGCTTCCCCTCCAACCCCACCGCGCAGTGCGTGGAGCTGGACTTCTTCGAACGCGTGGTGGCCCTGGCCAAGCAGTACGACGTGCTGGTGATCCACGACCTGGCCTACGCCGACATCGTCTACGACGGCTGGAAGGCCCCCTCGATCATGCAGGTGCCCGGCGCCAAGGACATCGCGGTGGAGTTCTTCACCCTGTCCAAGAGCTACAACATGGCGGGCTGGCGCATCGGCTTCATGGTCGGCAACCCGGAGCTGGTCAGCGCCCTGGCGCGGATCAAGAGCTACCACGACTACGGCACCTTCACCCCGCTGCAGGTGGCCGCCATCGCCGCGCTGGAAGGCGACCAGCAGTGCGTGCGCGACATCGCCGAGCAGTACCGCCAGCGCCGCAACATGCTGGTCAAGGGCCTACACGAGGCCGGCTGGATGGTCGAGAACCCCAAGGCCTCGATGTACATCTGGGCGAAGATCCCCGAGCCCTACGCCCATCTCGGCTCCCTGGAGTTCGCCAAGAAGCTGCTGGCCGAGGCCAAGGTCTGCGTCTCCCCCGGCATCGGCTTCGGCGAATACGGCGACGACCACGTGCGCTTCGCCCTGATCGAGAACCAGGACCGCATCCGCCAGGCCATCCGTGGCATCAAGGCGATGTTCAGGGCCGATGGGCTGATCCAGCCGGGCAAGCCTCGCAAGGCCGAGTGACAGGCAGCGGCGCCCCACGGGGCGCCGTTTTCATTCCCGCGCAGGGGTTCGTGCCCCGGCGGCGTATCAAGGCTGTACCGGGCGCCGTCCCGGCCCATCAGCGAAGGACCCAACGATGAAGCCCAGCCGCCTGCTGTTCCTCTGCGCCGCCCTGCTCGGCGCCCTCAGCCTGCAGACCGCCAGTGCCGGCCTGCTCCAGGAGCGCCGTGAAGCCCGCCAGCTCGACGAGGCCGGCATCCGCGTGCAGCGCGATGTCGCCTATGGCAACGACGAGCGCCAGCGCTTCGACGTCTACCTGCCCAAGGTGGCGCCGCGCGTGCCCGCTCCGGTGATCTTCATGGTCCACGGCGGTGGCTGGGCCAATGGCGACAAGGACAACGGCAGCGTCGCCCTGAACAAGGCCCTGCGCTGGGTGCCCCAGGGCGTGGTGCTGGTCTCCACCAACTACCGCATGCTCCCCGACACCCCGCCACTGGCCCAGGCCGACGACGTGGCCCGCGCCCTGGCCCAGGCCCAGCAGCTGGCCAGCGGCTGGCAGGCCGACCCGGCGCGCTTCGTGCTGATGGGCCACTCCGCCGGTGCCCACCTGGTGGCGCTGCTCGACGCCGCCCCGGAGATCGCCGCGCAACAGGGTGCGCGCCCGTGGATCGGCACCGTGGCGCTGGACAGCGCCGCCTTCAACGTCGAGACGGTGATGCGCGGCCCGCACCTGAAGCTCTATGACCGCGCCTTCGGCGACGACCCCGCCACCTGGCGCGCCGCCTCCCCCACCCTGCGCCTGGAGCAGGCCGGCGCACCGCTGCTGGCGGTGTGCTCCACCCGCCGCGACGATGCCTGCCCCCAGGCCCGTGGCTTCGCCGCCAAGGGGCGCGAGCTGGGCAAGCGCGTCGAGGTCATGGGCGTGGACATGTCGCACCGGCAGATCAACCACGAACTCGGCCAGGACAACGGCTACACCGCCGACGTCGAGCGCTTCCTGCGCAGCGTCGGTCTGTTGCGTCTCTGAACGGGCTCCCGCCATGTCCCGAAGCCAGCGCCTGCTCGACCTGCTGCAGATCCTCCGCCGTCACCGCTACCCCGTCGCCGGGCATGCCCTGGCCGCCGAACTGGGCATCAGCCTGCGCACCCTCTACCGCGACATCGCCACCCTCCAGCAGCAGGGCGCCAACATCGAAGGAGGCGCCGGGCTGGGCTACGTGCTGCGGCCCGGCTTCGAGCTGCCGCCGCTGATGTTCTCCCTGGGCGAGATCGAGGCCCTGGTGCTCGGCATGCGCTGGGTCAGCCGCCGGGGAGACCGCCAGCTGATGGATGCAGCGCGTGATGTGCTGGCCAAGGTCGGCGCGGTACTGCCCCCGGCCCTGCGCGAGGAACTGGAGACCAGCACCCTGCTGATCGGCCCGGCACCGGCCAGCGATATCCCCGATGCGCTGCTGGAACAGGTACGCGAGGTCATCCGCCTTGAGCACCGCGTGCAGCTCGATTACCGCGACGCCGAGGGCCAGGCGTCGCAGCGGGTGGTCTGGCCGTTCGCCCTGGGCTACTTCGAGCAGACCCGGGTGCTGGCCGCCTGGTGCGAGCTGCGCCAGGGCATGCGCCACTTCCGCCTGGACCGGGTGGACGACCTGCTCGACCTGGGCCAACGCTACCCACGGCGGCGCCAGGTGCTGCTGCGAGCGTGGCGCGAGCTGCACGGCATCGCCGAGCAGTGAGGCTGCTGCCAGAAACTGACAGGGGGTGGGCCTAGCCTGCGCGCATCGAGTGACGACGCCCGTCGCTCCGCATCGGAGTCCCATCCAATGATCGCCCCCAACCTGCTCAACCTGTACGTCGACGACCCCGTGCGCAGTGCCGATTTCTATCGGCGCCTGCTGGCGCGCGAGACCGTCGAGCACAGCCCGGGCTTCGCCCTGTTCGTCTTCGACAACGGCTTCAAGCTCGGCCTCTGGGCCCGCGGTGGCGTGAAGCCGGCCACCACGGTGCCGGGTGGTGGCGGCGAGCTGTGCTTCCACGTCGACAGCGACGACGACGTGCATCGCCTGCATCGGCTCTGGCGGGAACAGGGCGTGGAGATCGTCCAGGCACCGGAGGCCATGGACTTCGGCTACACCTTCAGCGGCATCGACCCCGACGGCCACCGCCTGCGGGTCTACCGCCTGACGCTGTAAGGGGTTGCCGGCCGCCTGCCCTTGGCCGGGCGGCCACGAGGCGGGCGGTCCGGCACCGCCCGGCGGGTGGCACCGTGCTTCTTTTCCCGCTCGCGAACATGCACTTCGTCGCCCAACTGGAACCTCGCTGAACTTCCAGGATCAGGCCGGTCCGAACAGGGGCTTATTCCACCCGGCACCAAGGACCGCCCGTGATAGATCTCAGCACCTGGAAACTCGACATCCCCACCCACGAATCCGCCACGCTCATCACCACGCAGCGGCTCAACAACGGTTACGAAAGCCAGTACTTCCGCCGCAACGACGACGGCTCGGTGACCTTCTGGGTCCCCGTCACCGGCAGCACCAGCGAGGACGCCCGCTACCCGCGCAGCGAACTGCGCGAGACCCAGGCCGACGGCACCCTGAGCTACTGGAACTACCAGAGCGCCGACAACTACCTGAGCGCCGTGCTCTCGGTGCAGCAGGTGCCGAGCAAGAACAAGATCGTCATCGGGCAGATCCACAGCAAGGATGAGGCCGGCAGCCAGAACGACCCGCTGCTCAAGCTGCAATACCACTACAAGGACGGCACCGGGCGCGTCGAGGCCCTTTTGCGCAAGCGCCCCGGCGACAAGGAGGTGGAGAACATCCTGCTGGCGGAAAACGTCGATATCGGCGAGCGCTTCGGCTACGACCTGCGCCTCACCCCCAGCGGGCGCCTGGGCATCACCGTCACCAGCAAGGGCGACGACGGCGGCCTGTTCCGCCAGCTCAGCGGGTACTGGGGCAACCAGCAGCTGTACTTCAAGGCCGGCGCCTATATCCAGGACAACAGCGGCCCGGGCAACGAAGGCGGCCGGGTGACCTTCTACTGGCTCAACAGCCTGCATCGCTGAGCCTCATTCAGTCGGCGAATGGCCACATAGTGGCGGCGGCACGGGTAGAATCCGCCCGCCGTTGCCACGGCCCTTCCCCTACCGACGTACGAGGTTCGCACCCCGATGGCCCGCCTGACCCTGAACTTCCCCGAAGACCAGTTCTGCTATTCCACCCACCTGACCGTGCGGGTCACCGACATCAACGGCGCCAACCACCTGGGCAACGACTCGATGATCTCGATGATCTCCGAGGCCCGCGCGCGCTTTCTCTTCGACTTCGGCATCACCGAGACCGAGGGCGACGGCACCGGCATCATCGTCACCGACCTGGCCACCACCTACCGCGCCGAGGCCCATGCGCGCGATCAGTTGCTGTTCGAAGTCGGGGTGATGGACTTCAACCGCTACGGCGGCGACATCACCTTCCGCATCACCCGCCCCGCCGACGGCAAGCTGGTGGCCATGGCCAAGTCCGGCTTCGTGTTCTTCGACTACCGCCAGTCGAAGGTGGTGGAGATGCCGGAGAAGTTCCGCAGCACCTTCCCCAAGGTCAACTGGCTGGACTGAGCGCCGGGACACCCGGCCCCGAGCCGGTGCATGCCCACCGCGTCGCGCCCCCTTTTGCATCGGCCCCCGGCGTCATGAACGGTTTGGGCGGGGATGACGCGCGCCACGCCAGAGCCACGCCAACCCCGAGCAGGGCCTGTCGAATCAGGCACTTGCCCCTGCTCATCCCGAGGGAAGTCACCCGCGCATCCCGCTTGGCCCATCTCTTGCTCCATCGCCTGCACAGGTAGCCAACGGCGGTTGCCCGACTGAACGACAACGGCGTCGCGTCACTGCGCAGAAATGCAGCCAGTGCGCGGCGCTTTTTTCGTTCCGGCCCCAGCGATGGGGCGGCAGGCGTTCCGGGAACCGGGCGCCCGCAAGCGACCCACCCGACCCAGCCACGGCCAACACCGTGGCACGGAGCGCCACGAGCGCGACGTGTTCCGGGAGGGTGCGACCGCCGGGGCTGTCTCGCGGTGCACCCTTCCGCCCCCCATGACGCAGATGAGGTGTTCGATGACTACGAGTTTCTGGAAGGCCGGCCACACCCCCACCCTGTTCGCCGCATTTCTCTATTTCGACCTGAGCTTCATGGTCTGGTACGTGCTCGGCCCGCTGGGCGTGCAGATCGCCGCCGACCTGCAACTGACCACCCAGCAGCGCGCCATGATGGTCGCCACGCCGATCCTCGCCGGTGCCGTGCTGCGCTTCCTGCTGGGCCTGCTGGCCGACCGCACCTCGCCGAAGTCCGCCGGGCTGTTCGGCCAGGTGGTGGTGATCGCCGCGCTGTTCACCGCCTGGCAGCTGGGCGTGCACAGTTACGAGCAGGCGCTGCTGCTGGGCCTGTTCCTCGGCTTCGCCGGGGCCTCCTTCGCCGTAGCCCTGCCGCTGGCCTCGCAGTGGTACCCGCCGCAGCACCAGGGCAAGGCCCTGGGCATCGCCGGCGCGGGCAACTCCGGCACCGTGCTGGCGGCGCTGTTCGCCCCGGGCCTGGCCGCGCTGTTCGGCTGGAACAACGTGTTCGGCCTGGCGCTGATCCCGCTGGTGCTGACCCTGGCGATCTTCACCCTGGCCGCGCGCAACGCCCCCAACCGCCCCGCGCCGAAATCCCTCGCCGACTACATGAAGGCCCTAGGCGACCGTGACAGCTGGTGGTTCATGTTCTTCTACAGCGTCACCTTCGGCGGCTTCCTCGGCCTGGCCAGCACCCTGCCCGGCTATTTCCACGACCAGTACGGCCTGGAGCCGGTGACCGCCGGCTACTACACCGCCGCCTGCGTCTTCGCCGGCAGCCTGATGCGCCCGCTGGGCGGTGCCTTCGCCGACCGCATCGGCGGCATCCGCACCCTGCTGGTGGTCTACACCCTGGCCGCCATCTGCATAGCGGCGGTGGGCTTCCACATCGCCAGCGCCACCGCCGCCCTGGCCCTGTTCGTGGTCGCCATGCTCAGCCTCGGCGCCGGCAACGGCGCGGTGTTCCAGCTGGTGCCACAGCGCTTCCACAAGGAAATGGGCGTGATGACCGGGCTCATCGGCATGGCCGGCGGCATCGGCGGCTTCTGCCTCACCGCGGGCCTGGGCGCCATCAAGCAGCACACCGGCGACTACCAGCTGGGCCTGTGGCTGTTCGCCAGCCTCGGCGTACTGGCCTGGTTCGGCCTCTACGGCGTGAAGCTGCGCTGGCGCACCACCTGGGGCTCGGCGGCCGTCACCGCGGCGCGCGTCTGAGCGCCATGGGGCTGCAACTGCGCTTCGGCGAGGCCAGCGCCATCGGCCCCCGCCGCGAAAACCAGGACGCCCTGCGGGTGGTGACGCCCGTACCGGCGCTGGCTGCGAGCAAGGGCTACCTGTTCGCCCTCGCCGATGGCGTCAGCCAGTGCGCCGACGGCGGCCTGGCGGCCCGCGCCACCCTGCAGGCACTGGCGCTGGACTACTACGCGACACCGGAAACCTGGGCGGTGGCGCAATCCCTCGACCGCCTGCTGCTGGCCCACAACCGCTGGCTGCAGGCCAACGGCGGGGGCCAGCCGCTGCTGACCACCCTGACCGCGCTGGTACTGCGCGGCCGCCGCTTCACCCTCGCCCATGTCGGCGACTGCCGTGCCTACCGCTGGCGCGCCGGCCAGCTCGACCGCCTCAGCGAGGACCACGTCTGGGATCAGCCCGGCATGCAGCACGTGCTCAAGCGCGCGCTGGGGCTGGACCAGCACCTGGTGGTGGACTACCTGGAGGGCGAGTTGCAGGAGGACGAGCATTTTCTCCTGGTCAGCGACGGCATCTGGGCGGTGCTCGGCGACACGGGCATCCAGCGCATTCTCCAGGA
This sequence comes from Pseudomonas tohonis, assembly GCF_012767755.2. Lineage (NCBI taxonomy): Bacteria > Pseudomonadati > Pseudomonadota > Gammaproteobacteria > Pseudomonadales > Pseudomonadaceae > Pseudomonas > Pseudomonas tohonis. Next base: position 2,170,295 of record NZ_AP023189.1, on the reverse strand, counting down.
CGAAGCCGAGCCCGGGGCGGCCAGCCGCGCCCTGGTGGCCGCCGCGCACCTGGCCGGCGGCCAGGACAATGCCAGCGCGCTGCTGGTGCGGGTCGACGCCCTGCCACCCAGTGGCCTGGCCGACGCCCTGGCGCAATTGGAGGCGTGGCCGCTGCCGCCGCAACTGCGCCCCGGCCAGCTGTTCGAGGGTTGGCGGGTGCAGGGACTGCTGGCCGAGTCGCGCCAGTCGCTGCTCTATCGCGTGCTCGACGAGGCCGGCCAAGCCTGGCTGCTGAAGACCCTGCCGCCCGCCCGGCACGATGAACCAGGCGCCGGGCCCGCCCTGCTGCAGGAGGAATGGTTCCTGCGGCGCGTGGCGGGACGGCATTTCGCCGAGGTGCATCCGCTGCCGCAGCGCCAGCACCTGTACTACCTGCAGCGCGAATACCCGGGCCGCACCCTGGCCCAGCAGCTGCGCGAGGATGGGCCGCTGGCGCTGACCGATTGGCTGGACCTCGCCCCGCGCCTGCTCAAGGCCCTGGGCATGCTGCACCGGCGCAACATCCTGCACCGCGACATCAAGCCGGAGAACCTGCTGCGCGGCGATGACGGCGAGCTGCGCCTGCTCGACTTCGGTCTGGCCTATTGCCCGGGCCTGTCCCAGGACGAGGCGCACAGCCTGCCGGGCACGCCCAGCTACATCGCCCCCGAGGCCTTCGACGGTGCGGCGCCCGCCGCCCGGCAGGACCTGTACGCTGCGGGCGTCACCCTCTACCGGTCGCTGACCGGGCATTACCCCTTCGGCGAGATCGAGGCCTTCCAGCGCCCGCGCTTCGGCACACCGACGCCCGCCAGCCGCTACCGCCCGGACCTGCCGGCCTGGCTCGACGAATGCCTCGCCCGTGCCCTGGCCAGCGAGCCCACGCAACGCTACGAGACGGCGGAGCAATGGCTGCTGGCCCTGGAACAGGGCGAGCGTAAGGCGCTGGCGGTAAAGCCGCGCCCATTGCTGGAGCGCGAGCCGCTGAAGGTCTGGCGCGGCATCGCCCTGCTCTCCCTGCTGGGCAACCTGGCGCTGCTGGTGCTCTGCCTGCACGGCTGACGCACCGATGCCGGGCACGCCGCCCCGAAGCGGTGCGGCAGCGGCTCCCGTCCGCCCCATGCAGGCTCGTCGGAACCCCGGAAAGCGGGGCCCGAAGGAGTTGGCACAGGCCCTGCAAAGGCTCGGTGACAATCTACAAAAAGCGCCCACCTCAACGTAGAGATGGCACTTCCCCGATAGAACGGGACTTGGACAAAGGCGTCCTGCTGGCAACAGCGGGACGCCTTTTTTGTTTGCCCGGCATTCATGCAGGAGCGTGACCATGAACAAACCCAGGCTGGTGATGATCGGCAACGGCATGGCCGGAGTCCGTACCCTGGAAGAGCTGCTCAGGCTCGCTCCGGAGCTCTACGACATCACGGTGTTCGGCGCCGAGCCCCACCCCAACTACAACCGCATCCTGCTCTCGCCGGTGCTGACCGGTGAGCAGGCCTTCGAGGACATCGTGCTCAACGACCTGGAGTGGTACGCCGGGCACGGCATCCGCCTGCTGCTCAACCGCAGCGTGGTGAAGATCGACCGCCGTCGTCGCCTGGTCATCGCTGAGGATGGCACCGAGGCGGGCTACGACCGCCTGGTGATCGCCACCGGTTCCTCGCCCTTCATCCTGCCGGTGCCGGGCAACCGCCTGCCGGGAGTGATCGGCTACCGCGACATCGCCGATACCCGGCAGATGATCGACAGCGCCCGTACCGGCAGCCACGCCGTGGTGATCGGCGGCGGCCTGCTCGGCCTGGAGGCGGCCAACGGCCTGCGCCAGCGCGGCATGGACGTGACCGTGGTGCACATCTCCGACTGGCTGCTGGAGCGCCAGCTGGACCGCACCGCCGGCCGCCTGCTGCAACAGGCGCTGGAGGCGCGCGGCATCCACTTCCGCCTCGGCACCCACACCGAGGAGCTGCTGGACCACGGCACCGGCCACGTCTGCGCGGTGCAAGTGCGCGGCGGCGAGGTGATCCCCGCCGACCTGGTGGTGATGGCCGCCGGCATCCGCCCCAACATCGCCCTGGCCGAACGCGCCGGGCTGCCCTGCGAGCGCGGCATCCTGGTCAGCGACACCCTGCAGACCAACGACCCGCGCATCTATGCCATCGGCGAATGCGCCAGCCATCGCGGCATCGCCTACGGCCTGGTGGCACCGCTGTTCGAACAGGCGCAGGTGTGCGCCAACCACCTGGCCCAGCTCGGCTTCGCCCGTTACCAGGGTTCGGTGGTCTCCACCAAGCTGAAGGTCACCGGTATCGAGCTGTTCTCCGCCGGCGACTTCATGGGCGGCGAAGGCACCGAGAGCATCACCCTCTCCGACCCCATCGGCGGCATCTACAAAAAGCTCGTGATCAGGGGCGGCGTGCTGGTAGGGGCCTGCCTGTTCGGCGACACCGCAGACGGTGGCTGGTACTTCCGCCAGGTGCAGGAGCAGGCCGATATCAGCGGCATCCGCGATCGCCTGATGTTCGGCGAGGCCGTGGCCCGGCCAGCGGTCGAGCCGGCCGCCGAACCCCATCGCGCCGGGCCTGCGCGCGTTCCGGTGCGCCTGCTGCAGAGCGCCTGACCCACTCTCAAGGGAGCTTCGCCATGAGCCAGACCACCGCCTCCACCTGCTGCTACTGCGGCGTCGGCTGTGGCGTGCTGATCGAGCACGACGGCACGCACATCCTCGGTGTCGCCGGCGACCCGACGCACCCGGCCAACTTCGGACGCCTGTGCAGCAAGGGCTCCACGCTGCACCTGACGGGTGATCTCGACGCCCGCGCACTGCACCCGGAACTGCGCCTGGGCAAGGGGCTGGCACGTGCCCGGGTGGACTGGGACAGCGCGCTGGACCACGCCGCCGCACGCTTCGCCGAGACCATCGCCGAGCACGGGCCGGACAGCGTGGCCTTCTATGTCTCCGGCCAGTTGCTGACCGAGGACTACTACGCCTTCAACAAGCTGGCCCGCGCCCTGGTGGGCACCCATAACATCGACAGCAATTCGCGGCTGTGCATGTCTTCCGCCGTGGTCGGCTACAAGCGCAGCCTGGGTGCCGACGCGCCGCCCTGCTCCTACGAGGACATCGAGCAGAGCGACTGCGTGCTGATCGCCGGCAGCAACATGGCCTTCGCCCACCCGGTGCTGTTCCGTCGCCTGGAAGAGGCCAGGGCCAGGCGCCCGGACATGCGCGTGATCGTGGTCGACCCGCGCCGCACCGACACCTGCGAGCTGGCCGACCTGCACCTGGCGATCACCCCGGGCAGCGACGTGGCGCTGTTCCACGGCATCCTCCACATCCTGCTGTGGGAGGGCTGGGTGGACCGGCGCTTCATCGAGCGCCACACCGAAGGCTTCGATGCGCTCAAGGAGCGCGTGCGCGACTTCGGCCCGGCGCGGGTGGCGGAGCTATGCGGAATCGATGCCGCCGATCTGCTGCGCTGCGCCGAGTGGATCGGCCGCACGCCGAGCTTCCTCTCGCTCTGGTGCATGGGCCTGAACCAGTCGAGCGCCGGCAGCGCCAAGAACAGCGCGCTGATCAACCTGCACCTGGCCACCGGGCAGATCGGCCGGGCGGGTGCCGGGCCCTTCTCCCTCACCGGCCAACCCAACGCCATGGGTGGCCGCGAGACGGGCAGCCTGGCGAACCTGCTGCCCGGCCATCGCGAGGCGGGCGATGCCGGACACCGCGCCGAAGTGGCGGCCCATTGGGGGGTGGAGCGCTTGCCGGAGACACCGGGGCTGTCGGCCATCGACCTGTTCGACGCCGTGGCCGACGGGCGCATCAAGGCCCTGTGGATCGCCTGCACCAACCCGGCCCAGTCCCTCCCCGACCAGCAGCGGGTGCACGCGGCGCTGGCTGCCTGCCCCTTAGTGGTCGTCCAGGAGGCCTTCTTCACCACTGAGACCTGCCGCCACGCCGACCTGCTGCTGCCCGCCGCCAGCTGGGGCGAGAAGGAAGGCACCGTGACCAATTCCGAACGCCGCATCAGCCATGTGCGCCGCGCCGTTCCTGCGCCCGGCGAGGCGCGCCCGGACTGGGCCATCGTCTGCGACTTCGCCCGGCGGCTGGAACGCCACCTGCGCCCGGGACAGCCCAGCCTGTTCGATTTCACAGGCCCCGAAGCGCTGTTCGAGGAGTACAAGCCGCTCACCGCCGGCCGCGACCTGGACCTGACCGGCATCGGCTACGGCCTGATCGACGCCCATGGCCCGCAGCAGTGGCCCTACCCCGCCGGCGCCAGCCAGGGCAGCGCGCGGCTCTATGGCGACGGGCGCTTCCCCACGCCGAGCGGCCGTGCGCGCTTCATCGACGATCCCTACATCGCCCCTCGGGAACGCCGCGAACTGCGTTATCCGCTGGTGCTCAACACCGGCCGGCTGCGCGACCAGTGGCACGGCATGAGCCGCACGGGCACCGCTGCCCGGCTGTTCGGCCACGTGGAGCAGGCGCAGCTGGGGCTGCACCCGGCGGAGATGCGCCGCCGCCAGCTCGGGGACGGCGATCTGGTGCGGGTGAAGAGCCGTCGCGGCGAGCTGGTGGTGCCGGTCATGGGCGACGAGGCCCTGCGCCCCGGCCAGGCCTTCCTGCCCATGCATTGGGGCGATCGCTTCCTCAAGGGGCTGGGCGTCAACGTGCTGACCACCCCGGCCTGCGATCCACTCTCGAAGCAGCCGGAACTCAAGCACGCCGGTGTCGAGGTGGAGCGGGTGGACCTGCCCTGGCAGCTCTTCGTGCTGGTGGAGGGGGATGTGCAGGCGCGCTTCGAACTGCTGCGCCCCCTGTGCGAGGCCTTCACCTACGCCAACCTGGGGCTGGTCGGGCGTGAACGCCCTGCCCTGGTGCTGCGCGCGGCCCATGCGACAGCCCCGGATGTCGCCGTGCTGGAGCGTATCGACAGGTTGCTGCAACTGGATCAGGGGCCGGTGATGGCCTATGACGACCCGCAACGAGCGGTGGGCAAGCGCGTGCGCATCGAGCAGGGGCGCATCACTGCGCTGCGCCTGGCAGGCGAAACCGCCGCCTGGAGCTGGCTCAAGAGCCTGTGGCAGGAAGGACGGGTGGATGCGGATCTGCGTCGCTGGCTGCTGGCGCCTTTGAGCGCGCCGCCCGGCACCGGCGCCTGCTCCGCCAACCGCACGTTGTGCAACTGCATGGACGTCGGCCTGCAGGCGGTGCAGGCGGGCATCGCCAGGGGGCTGGACCTGGCCGGGCTGAAGGAAGCGCTGGGCTGCGGCACGCGTTGCGGCTCCTGCGTACCGGAAATCAAGAGAATGCTGGCGGCGCAGCCCGCGCCGACCGCGGTGAACGCCTGAGGAGACGCCCATGAATGGCAAGGTCTGGCTGGTGGGTGCGGGGCCCGGAGACCCGGAGCTGCTGACATTGAAAGCGGCACGGGCCCTCAAGGGGGCCGAGGTGGTGATGATCGATGACCTGGTCAACCCGGCGGTGCTGGAGCACTGCCCGGGCGCCCGGGTGATCCGCGTCGGCAAGCGCGGCGGCTGTCGCTCGACGCCCCAGGCCTTCATCCATCGCCTGATGCTGCGCTACGCGCGCCAGGGCAAGCGCGTGGTACGCCTCAAGGGCGGCGACCCGTGCATCTTCGGCCGGGGCGGCGAGGAGGCGCAGTGGCTGGCCGAGCGCGGAGTCGAGAGCGAACTGGTCAACGGCATCACCGCCGGCCTCGCGGGCGCCACCCAGTGCGGCATCCCCCTGACCCTGCGCGGCATGAGCCGGGGCGTCACTCTCGTCACCGCTCATACCCAGGACGACAGCGAGCCCGAATGGCAGGCGCTGGCACGCAGCGGCACCACCCTGGTGGTGTACATGGGCGTGGCGAAGCTCGCGGAGATCCGCGAGGGGCTGCTGGCTGGCGGCATGCCGGCGGGGATGCCGGTGGCGATGATCGAGAACGCCTCCCTGCCCCATCAGCGCGAATGCCGCAGCACGCTGGCACGGATGCTCGACGACGCCGGCACCTTCCAGCTGAAGAGCCCGGCGATCCTGGTGATCGGCGAGGTGGCCGGTGAGGCCGCGGCGGTGTCCGAGGCGCTGAGCGCCTGATCGGGCGGCATTCCACGGCTCGGCATCGCAGCGTTGGGTTTCGTACCTCTACCCAACCTAAGTGTTCCCTGTAGGTGGGTGCCGAGCGTGCGAGGCCCAACGAGCCCAACCAGGGGCTCTCGGAACTTTTCTCCAGGCAAAGAAAAACCCGGCCGAGGCCGGGTTTTTCCAGAGCTCAGACCAATTACTTGGCTTGGGCTTCTACTTCAGCTTCTACGCGACGGTTGACAGCGCGGCCAGCGTCGGTGGCGTTGTCGGCAACCGGGCGGGACTCACCGTAACCAACCGAGTTGACGCGCTCGGAACCAACACCGTACTGGTTGACCAGGACGTCACGAACAGCGTTTGCACGACGCTCGGACAGTTTCTGGTTGTAGGCGTCGGTGCCGACGGAGTCGGTGTGGCCTTCAACGGTGGTGGTGGTCGACGGGTACTGGTTCATGAAGTCAGCCAGGTTCTTGATGTCGCCATAGCTTTCTTCTTTGACCTTGGACTTGTCGAAGTCGAACTTCACGTCCAGCTCGACGCGAACGACTTCGGCAACGGCCGGGCAGCCATCGGCATCAACGGTGACGTTGGCCGGGGTGTCCGGGCACTTGTCGACGTTGTCGCAGACGCCGTCGTTGTCGCTGTCGGAGCAGACTTCGGCAACCGGAGCCGGGGCCGGCTCGGCAGCGGGCTTGGAGCCACCACCGAAGTTCACGCCAACACCTACGCCAGCGGCCCACTCGGACTCGCCCACGTCGATGTTGTACATGCCGTCCAGGCCGGCTTTGGCGTAGAAGTTCTCGGTGAAGTAGTACTTCAGGCCGGTGCCGATGTTGGCGAAGGTGCTGTGGTCACGACCGGTACGGGCCGGTACGTTGCTGATGCTCTGGTGAGCGAAGCCAGCGGAAACGTACGGGCGCAGGCCGACACCCGGGGTGCCGAAGTGGTAGATGGCATCAAGGCCAGTCTGGCTGCCCTTGATGTTCTTGTTACCGGTGTCGTTTTCGGAACGAATGTCGTGAAACTCGCCATAGGACAGAGCCAGTTCGACGTCGTCAGTGAGGTAGTAACCAACCGAACCACCGAACAGGTTGCCGTTGGACAGATCACGCGAGCTGTCGGTGAAGTAGCGCTTGCCGAAAGCCTCCACCTCGACAGCGCCTTGGCCTTGCGCCAGCGCGTTCAGAGAAAATGCGGCAACGAGAGAGCCAACGGCTACGCCTAAGGTGTTTTTCAGTTTCATCCGTAAATCCCCATCTTGGTTGTCAGTAAGTTGTCGAACAATCTCGGAAGACAACTTGGTCGGCAAGTTTACCAGAACTCGCTGATCTAAGAGATTAATTTTGCCCAACTAAGTTTCGGTCAGACCTGAAAATTTTTCTCTCAAGCGGTCCAGCGCGCGCTTGTATCGCATCTTCGTCGCGCTCAGACCCATATGCATAATGTCAGCAATTTCCTGAAATTCCAGTTCTGCGACAAAGCGCAGCACCAGGATTTCACGATCGATCGGGTTCACATGCACCAGCCATCTTTCAAGGCCTCCACGCTCTTCGAGCTTGGGTGCCTTTTCCTCCGAGGCCTCCTCGAGAGGATCGAGACTCAAGGCATCAAGTAAGCGACGTTTACGACGCTCTTTCCGATATTGGGTAATGCATTCGTTATACGTGATGCTATAGAGCCATGTCTTGAACTTGGACTTCCCTTCGAAGTTCTTCAATCCATACAGCACCTTGAGCATCACCTCCTGACAGACATCGTCGGCGTCTCGTTCGTTCCCCAAATATCGGGCACAGACGTTGAACAGGGTGCGCTGGTAGCGACGCATGAGTTCTTCATAGGCGCGCGTGACATGAAACAGCTCGACATGGGCGCGCTCCACCAGCTCTTCATCGGAGAGCTCGCGAGGGTCGTAGCGCAAGGAAAGCGATTGGGGCTTGTTCAAAACGGGTCGGGCCGACAGTCAGGTCAGGAGCCGCCGGAACGCGAGGCAGCGCTCCGCTATGGCGGCATACATTAGCAAGGGTTGAGGAGCCGCGTTAGCGGCTCGTTACCCGCTGGTCGAGCAATGTCCGGTTGGACACCGACACGAGGTCGCCCTCGTCGGTGAGGATGATGGTCTTCACCGTGCCTATTTCCTCGATCTGCCCCTCGACGTCACCCACCTTCACGTCCTGCCCCACCTGGTAGAGCTCGCGCACGTAGATGCCGGCGATGATCTGCCCGGCGATGTCGCGGCTGCCAAGGCCCAGCGCCAGCGCGGCGGCCAGGCCGATGGAGATCAGCACGATGGCGATGACGTTGTTCAGCAGGTCGGTCTTGACCTCCAGCTGCCCGATGGCCACCGAGATGCTGATGATGATCACCAGGCCCTGGGCGATGCGCCCCAGGCCGTGGGCATAGTCCAGCCCCACCCCTTCGGCGGCGCCACGGACGATGCCGCTGACCAGTTGCGCCAGGAGCACGCCGGCCAGCAGCACCAGGGCCGCACCGAGCACCTTGGGCAGGTAGAGGGCGAGCATGTCGAGGGTGGCGGAGACGCGGTCGAGGCCGAGGGACTCGGCGGCGGAGACCAGGAAGATCAGCAGCACGAACCAGTAGACGATCTTGCCGATCAGCGTGGAGACCGGCACCTGGATGCCGACGCGGGCGAGGATCTTGGTCAGGCCGGTGCCGCCCATCAGGCGATCGAGGCCGAGCTTGGCCAGCAGCTTGGACAGCAGGGTGTCGAGCAGCTTGGCCACGACGAAGCCCAGCAGGACCACGACCAGGGCGCCGAACAGGCGCGGGATGAAGCCGGCCACCGGTGTCCACACCGTGGTCATGGCGTTAACGATACCTTGGGTCCAGGGGTCGAATTCCATGTTCAATCAGCCTTGTCAGCGGAGCGTTTCGATGAGGTGCGACGAGAGACCGGCGCCACGTGGGCCGAGCCGTTGTTGAGGGCGATCATCAGCGCCTCGGCCCAGTGGCCGAGCAGGCTGAACAGGTCGCCGACGCCAACCTGGCGGTTGGCGGTCTTGAGCACGCGGCCCAGCGCGGCGTTGTCATCGTGCTCGGATGACGAACGCTTGAGCAGGTCCCGCAGGGATTCTTCGAACGGATCGTGCATGCGCACCTCACGTGGATATGTCGGCTAGACGAGGCCAGCGATCAGCGGGTCACATCAGAGCCAGCGCAGGCGACGAAAGAGCCACCACTGGAACGCGGCGACACCGAGGATCAGCAGGCAGGCGACGACGAAGCCATAGGGCGCGTCGGCACCAGGGATACCCCCGACGTTGATGCCCAGCAGGCCGGTGATGAAGCTCATCGGCAGGAAGAAGCCGGTGATGATGCCCAGCAGGTACATGGTGCGGGTCATGCGCTCGCTCATGCGCCGGTTCTCCGACTCCAGCACCAGGCCGACGCGCTCGCGGATCAGCTCGAGCTCTTCCAGGTAACGGGTGAGGCGGTTGTTCAGCTCGTTCCAGTAATCGGTGTCGTCGGCGGCGAACCAGCTCATGCGGTTGCGCATCAACTGGCCATAGATGTCCCGCTGCGGCGCCAGGAAGCGCTTGAGACCGGCGGCACGACGACGGATGTGCAGCATCAGGTCGTGATCGGGGTTGTAGCGTTCGCTGGCATCCAGGCGCTCCTCCTGCTCGTCGACCTCCTCGGAGAGCGAGGCGACCAGGGCATCGACCTTGTCGGTCAGGTGCTCGGCCAGGTAGAGCAGCACCTCGGAGGCGGTCTTCGGCCCGGTGCCGCCATTCCACTGCTCGATCAGCTCGTCGGTGGCGTGCAGCGGCCGCAGGCGCAGGGAGATGACGCGCTGCGCATCGGCGAAGATGCGCACCGCGACCATGTCCTCGGGCTGGGCACCCGGGTTGAGGTTGACGCCGCGCAGGAACAGCAGCAGCTGGTTCTCCGGCAGGCTCACCAGGCGCGGGCGGGTGCTTTCCTCCAGCAGCAGGTCACAGGCGAACTCGCTCAGCCCGCTGGCCTCGCGCAGCCATTGGCGCGCCAGGGCGTGGCCACGGTCCCAGTGCAGCCAGAGGCTTTCCCGTTCCTGCAGCTCGATGACATCCAGCTCGTCCTTGGTGATGGAGCGCGCCCCACCCTGGCCATCCAGGACATAGGCGTGCACCAGCCCCCAGCGTACGTTGCGTTCCTCGACCATCCTCAGCGAGTACCCCGTCCGGTCATTCCGGCATCTTCAGGGCTTGCGGGGAGACGATGATGCCGTTGTTGTCGGCATAGACGAATTCACCCGGGCGGAAGGTGATGCCGCCGAAGGTGACAGCCACGTTGAGGTCGCCGATACCGCGCTTGTCGGTCTTCATCGGATGGCTGGCCAGGGCCTGCACACCGAGGTCGGTCTGGGCGATGACGTCGACGTCGCGGATGCAGCCATACACGACGATGCCTTCCCAGCCGTTCTTCGCCGCCTTCTCGGCCAGCATGTCGCCCAGCAGGGCGCGACGCAGGGAGCCGCCGCCGTCCACCACCAGCACCTTGCCCTGGCCCGGCAGGTCGACCTGCTCCTTGACCAGGGAGTTGTCCTCGAAGCACTTGATGGTGACGATCTCGCCACCGAAGGAATCGCGGCCGCCGAAGTTGCTGAACATCGGCTCGACGACCTGCACCAGGTCCGGGTACGCGTCGCACAGATCAGGGGTGACGTATTGCATGGCAAGGCTCCTTGATGGGTTTACAGGTCGAGGCCGACACGATCACCGTCATGAGCCAGCGTCAGCCGAAGCGGCGGCGAACAGGCCGCATCGAGGGCGCGGCCACTGTCCGGGTCGAAGGCGATCCCGTGGCGGGAACAGCGCAGCACCCTACATTCGAGCGTGCCGTTGTGCAAGGGCGCGCCCCGGCGCGGGCGCGGGTTTTCCAGGATGATCCCCTGCCGATAACCGACGATCAGCAGCAATTGACGGCCCCTGGCTGGCAAGTCCCACGATGGCCATCCTGCTGATCGATCTGGCTCTCCAGCGCGACGAGCCTGCCCCTTCGCATCGATACGGCCCCTGCATCTTTAGCACAGCGTCATAGCCCCGGAACGGGGCTTCAGACGGCAGGCACCGCCTGGTCGAACGAGCCGGGCAGCTGCAACCGGCCGAGCCAGTGCTCCACCAGCGGCCAGACCTCCTGCTGGGCATGCTTGCTGACCAGCATCTCGATATGACCGTAGTCGTCGGCAAAGCCATTTTCGCGCGACAGGCAGAGAAACTGCTTCGTCTCGCTGCCGAACTGCTCCAGCAGCTTGCGGCAGGCCCAGGCCGGGTCCTGCTGGTCGCCGGCAGCACCGACGGCCAATACCGGCACATTCACCTCGGCGAGCCCCTTCCACCAGTCGCGCTCGGCATCGCCGAAGCGACCGAACAGGCCGTGCCAGCGCAGGCTTTCCAGGCCGATGCCGATGGGCTCGTCCTCGGGCCCGCGCTTGAGGCCAGGCCCGGACAGCACGGCCAGGCGCTTGAGCAGGAAGCGCCCGCTCCACTCCACCGGTGGGACCTTCAGGGGCCAGTAGACGCGACTGATCTGGCTGCCGAACAACGCGACGGACGCAACGTGCTCGCCCGCCAGGTAATGACCGCCCAGCGCCGCCGCAAGCGTGATCCCGCCCAGGGAATGACCGATCCAGTGGGGCGCCTGCGCCGTCTGCTCGCGGACGAAGGCCCCGATGGCCGGCAGGTCGTAGCGCGCGTAGTCGGCGACGCGGTTGCGCCGGTAGTCCTGGTTGCGCGGCGACAGGCCGTGGCCACGCATCTCGGCGATCCACACGTCGAAGCCGGCACGGGCCAGGTGCGGGCCGAGCCCGAGGCATTTGGGCGAGTACCAGAAGCGACGATTGGAGAAGCTGCCGTGCAGGAGGACGACGGGCACGCCACGCTGCTCCTCGTGGCCGGGCAGCCCCAGCCGGGTGATGACCAGTTCGACACTGGAGTCGGTGCTGTTTCCAGGCTTGAGGCGATAGACGTCTTCCGTGATGTCGCCACGGAGTTCCGCGCTGATCAGCGCGACGGGGAATAGATCACTGCTGCTTTGCATGAATGCTACTTGCACGAAAAAGGGCGGGTTTGCAGCCCGCCCTTCTTCTGGTTGCGGTTAGAAGGTCACGCCTGGCCTTCGGCCAGGAAGAACCAGGTGTCGAGGACCGAGTCGGGGTTCAGCGACACACTCTCGATGCCCTGCTCCATGAGCCACTTGGCCAGGTCCGGATGGTCGGACGGGCCCTGGCCGCAGATGCCGATGTACTTGCCAGCCTTGTTGCAGGCGGCGATGGCATTGGCCAGCAGCTTCTTGACCGCCGGATTACGCTCGTCGAACAGGTGGGCGACGATGCCGGAGTCACGGTCCAGGCCCAGGGTCAGCTGGGTCAGGTCGTTGGAGCCGATGGAGAAGCCATCGAAGAACTCGAGGAACTCCTCGGCCAGCAGCGCGTTGGACGGCAGCTCGCACATCATGATGACCTTGAGGCCGTTGTCGCCGCGCTTCAGGCCGTTGCTGGCCAGCAGCTCGACCACCTGGCTGGCTTCGCCCAGGGTACGGACGAAGGGCACCATGATCTCGACGTTGGTCAGGCCCATGTCGTTGCGCACTTTCTTCAGCGCGCGGCATTCCAGCTCGAAGCAGTCACGGAAGGATTCGCTGATGTAGCGCGAGGCGCCACGGAAGCCGAGCATCGGGTTCTCTTCTTCCGGCTCGTAGAGCTTGCCGCCGATCAGGTTGGCGTATTCGTTGGACTTGAAGTCCGAGAGGCGCACGATGACCTTCTTCGGCCAGAAGGCCGCAGCCAGGGTGCTGATGCCCTCGACCAGCTTCTCGACGTAGAAGCCGACCGGGTCGTCATAGCCGGCGATGCGCTTCTCGACGCTGTCCTTGATCTCGCTGGGCAGGCCGGCGAAGTTCAGCAGCGCCTTGGGGTGCACGCCGATCATGCGGTTGATGATGAATTCCAGGCGCGCCAGGCCCACGCCCTCGTTGGGCAGTTGGGCGAAGTCGAAGGCGCGGTCGGGGTTGCCGACGTTCATCATGATCTTGAACGGCAGCTCGGGCATGGCATCGACGGAGTTCTTGCGGATGTCGAAGCCCAGTTCGCCCTCGAAGATGAAGCCGGTGTCGCCTTCGGCGCAGGACACGGTCACGCCCTGGCCATCCTTCAGCACCTGGGTCGCGTTGCCGCAGCCGACGACGGCCGGGATACCCAGTTCACGGGCGATGATCGCGGCGTGGCAGGTACGACCGCCCCGGTTGGTCACGATGGCGCTGGCGCGCTTCATCACCGGCTCCCAGTCCGGGTCGGTCATGTCGGAGACCAGCACGTCGCCCGGCTGGACCTTGTCCATCTCGGAAACGTCGTGGATCACCTTCACCGGACCGGCCCCGATGCGCTGGCCGATGGCGCGGCCTTCCACCAGGACGGTGCCCTTTTCCTTCAGCAGGTAGCGCTCCATCACGGTGGCGCTGGCGCGGCTCTTAACGGTCTCGGGACGGGCCTGCACGATGTACAGCTTGCCGTCGTCACCGTCCTTGGCCCATTCGATGTCCATCGGGCGACCGTAGTGCTTCTCGATGATCATGGCCTGCTTGGCCAGCTCGGTGACTTCGGCATCGGTGATGCAGAAGCGGGCGCGCTCGGCGCGGTCGACGTCGACGGTCTTCACCGACTTGCCGGCCTTGGCTTCGTCGCCGTAGACCATCTTGATCGCCTTGCTGCCCAGGTTGCGACGCAGGATCGCGGGGCGGCCGGCTTCCAGGGTGTGCTTGTGCACGTAGAACTCGTCGGGGTTCACCGCGCCCTGCACCACGGTCTCGCCGAGGCCGTAGGCGCCGGTGATGAACACCACGTCACGGAAGCCGGACTCGGTGTCCAGGGTGAACATCACGCCGGCGGTGCCGGTTTCCGAACGCACCATGCGCTGCACGCCGGCGGACAGGGCGACCAGCTTGTGGTCGAAGCCCTGGTGCACGCGGTAGGCGATGGCGCGGTCGTTGAAGAGAGAAGCGAAGACTTCCTTGGCGGCACGGATCACGTTGTCCACGCCACGGATGTTGAGGAAGGTTTCCTGCTGGCCGGCGAAGGACGCATCAGGCAGGTCCTCGGCGGTGGCGGAGGAGCGCACGGCCACGGCCATGTTGTCGTTGCCACCGGCCATGGCGGCGAAGGCGGAACGGATCTCGGCATCCAGGCGCGGGGGGAACTCGGCGTCCATCACCCACTGGCGGATCTGCGCACCGGTCTTGGCCAGGGCGGCGACATCATCGACATCGAGGGCGTCCAGCGCGGCGTGGATCTGATCATTGAGGCCGCTCTGCTCGAGGAAGTCGCGATAGGCCTGCGCAGTAGTGGCGAAACCACCGGGAACGGATACCCCGGCGCCAGCCAGATTGCTGATCATCTCGCCCAGGGATGCGTTCTTGCCCCCCACATGCTCAACATCGTGGACGCCGAGCTTATCGAGGGAAACTACGTACTCTACCAAGGTGATCTCTCCACTATCTGTTGGAAAAGCTCGTGCGGAGCGGTTCCGCCGTGTTCTGGCGCGAGGCCGGAAAAATGAGTCACAATGCGGGCCGGCAATGGGCCAGCAAAAACGGGCCTATGATAGCCAAGAATCGATCCCGACTTAAGGCCTTTGGCGCATGAAACGAACCGCTTTTTTCATCTCCGACGGTACCGGCATCACCGCTGAAACCCTCGGGCAGAGCCTGTTGGCGCAGTTCGAGACCATTACCTTCGCGAAGCTCACGCGGCCTTATATAGACAGCGTCGAAAAAGCGCGCGCCATGGTACAGCAAATCAATATAGCTGCCGAGGCGGACGGGGCCCGGCCCATCATCTTCGACACCATCGTGAACCAGGAAATCCGTGACATTCTCGCCACGTCCAACGGGTTCATGATCGACATCTTCTCGACCTTCCTCTCCCCGCTGGAACAGGAACTCACGTCGCACTCCTCCTACTCGGTGGGCAAGTCGCACTCGATCGCCCACAGCGCCAACTACATGGAGCGCATCGAGGCCGTGAACTTCGCCCTCGACAACGACGACGGTGCCCGCACGCATTACTACGACAAGGCCGACCTCATCCTCGTTGGCGTTTCCCGCTGCGGAAAGACGCCGACCTGCCTGTATATGGCAATGCAATACGGAATTCGTGCCGCAAATTATCCGCTGACCGAAGAAGACATGGAGCGCCTGCAACTGCCGGCCGCCTTGAAGAAGTACAAGAGCAAGCTGTTCGGCCTGACCATCGACCCCGACCGCCTCACCGCGATCCGCAACGAGCGCAAGCCCAACAGCCGCTACGCCAGCTTCGCCCAGTGCGAGTTCGAAGTCCGCGAGGTGGAGAACCTGTTCCGTCGCGAGAACATCAACTTCATCAACTCCACGCATTTCTCGGTCGAGGAAATCTCGGCGAAGATCCTCGTCGAGAAAGGTGTCGAGCGGAGGCTCAAATAGAGCTGCAAGCTGCAAGACGATCATGGCCCGGGCCTCGCGAGACGCCCGGGCTTTTTCTTGCCGCTTGCGACTTGAAGCTTGAGGCTTCCGGCTACGCCGGAACCCGCACCCACCCCTCCATCAATATCCGCGCGCTGCGGCTCATGATCGCCTTGGTCACCTGCCACTGGCCGTCCACCTGCCGGGCTTCGGCGCCCACGCGCAGGGTGCCCGAGGGGTGTCCGAAACGCACCGCCGTGCGCTCGCCTCCGCCGGCCGCCAGGTTCACCAGGGTGCCCGGGATGGCCGCGGCGGTGCCGATGGCGACCGCCGCCGTGCCCATCATCGCGTGGTGCAACTTGCCCATGGACAGCGCCCGCACCAGCAGGTCGATCTCGTCCGCCCTCACCGTCTTGCCGCTGGAAGCCTGGTAGTCCCTGGGCGGCGCGACGAACGCCACCTTCGGCGTGTGCTGGCGGGTCAGCGCCTCTTCGGGAGACTTGATCAGCCCCATGCGCAGCGCACCGGCGACGCGGATCTTCTCGAAGCGCGCCAGCGCCTCGGGGTTGCCGTTGATGGCTTCGCGCAGCTCGGTGCCGGTGTAGCCGATGTCCTCGGCGTTGACGAACACCGTGGGAATGCCGGCGGTGATCAGGGTCGCCTTCAAGGTGCCGACGCCTGGCACGTCCAGCTCATCCACCAGGTTGCCGGTGGGGAACATCGAACCGCCCTCCTCCCCGTCATCCGACGGATCGAGGAACTCCAGCACGATCTCCGCCGCCGGGAAGGTCACCCCGTCCAGCTCGAAATCGCCGGTTTCCTGCACCTGGCCATCGGTGACCGGCACGTGGGCGATGATGGTTTTCTGGATGTTGGCCTGCCAGATGCGCACCACGCAGGTGCCGTTGGCCGGAATGCGTGACGGGTCCACCAGCCCGGCATGAATGGCGAAGGCGCCCGCCGCGGTGGACAAATTGCCGCAGTTGCCGCTCCAGTCGACGAAGGCCTTGTCGATGGAGACCTGCCCGTAGAGGTAGTCGACATCGTGCCCGGGCTGGCTGCTCTTCGACAGGATCACGCACTTGCTGGTGCTGGAGGTCGCCCCGCCCATGCCGTCGATGTGCGCGGCGTAGGGATCGGGGCTGCCGATCACCCGCATGAACAGCCGGTCACGGGCCTCGCCCGGCACCTGGCAGGCCTCGGGCAGGTCCAGCAGGCGGAAGAACACGCCCTTGCTGGTGCCGCCACGGATGTAGGTGGCGGGGATTTTCACTTGCGGCAGATGAGCCATGAGTGCAGTCCTGAGAAATGGCCCGGATGTCATCCGGGCTAAGCCTTCAATGAGCCGCAGGGTGGAGGGAAAAATCGCCCTCCACCCTGCGCAGTCAGGCGACCTCGCCCTTGAGGAAGTCCTTGGCAAACCGCTGCAGCACGCCACCGGCCTTGTACACGCTGACGTCGGCAGCGGTGTCCAGGCGGCAGGTCACCGGCACACGCACCACCTCGCCGTTACGGCGATTGACCACCAGGGTCAGGTCGCAGCGCGGCGAAATGTCGCCTTCGACGTCGTAGGTCTCGGTGCCGTCCAGGCCTAGGGTCAGGCGCGTGGTGCCCGGCTTGAACTCCACCGGCAGCACGCCCATGCCCACCAGGTTGGTGCGGTGGATGCGCTCGAAGCCCTCGGCGACGATCACTTCCACACCCGCCAGGCGCACGCCCTTGGCCGCCCAGTCGCGGGACGAGCCCTGGCCGTAGTCGGCACCGGCGACGATGATCAGGTTCTGCTTGCGGTTCATGTAGGTCTCGATGGCTTCCCACATGCGCATCACCTGGCCTTCCGGCTCCACGCGGGCCAGCGAGCCCTTCTTCACCTGCCCGTCGACCACGGCCATCTCGTTGACCAGCTGCGGGTTGGCGAAGGTGGCGCGCTGGGCCGTCAGGTGGTCGCCACGGTGGGTGGCGTAGGAGTTGAAGTCCTCCTCCGGCAGGCCCATTTTCGCCAGGTACTCGCCGGCGGCCGAGTCCGCGAGGATGGCGTTGGACGGCGACAGGTGGTCGGTGGTGATGTTGTCCGGCAGGATCGCCAGCGGCCGCATGCCCTTGAGCGTGCGCTCGCCGGCCAGCGCGCCTTCCCAGTACGGGGGGCGGCGGATGTAGGTGGACATCGGGCGCCAGTCGTACAGCGGGCTTTCCGCCTCCTGCACGCTGCCCAGGTCGAACATCGGGATGTAGATCTGCTTGAACTGCTCGGGCTTCACCGACGCGGCGACGATCGCGTCGATCTCCTCGTCGCTCGGCCACAGGTCCTTCAGCGTGACGGGGTTGCCCTGGGCATCGGTGCCCAGCGGGTCCTGCTCGATGTCGAAGCGCACGGTGCCGGCGATGGCATAGGCCACCACCAGCGGCGGCGAGGCGAGGAAGGCCTGCTTGGCGTAGGGATGGATGCGCCCGTCGAAGTTGCGGTTACCAGACAGCACGGCGGTGGCGTACAGGTCGCGGTCGATGATCTCCTTCTGGATCACCGGGTCCAGCGCGCCGGACATGCCGTTACAGGTGGTGCAGGCGTAGGCGACGATGCCGAAGCCGAGCTTCTCCAGCTCCGGCAGCAGGCCGGCTTCCTCCAGGTACAGCTTGGCGACCTTGGAGCCCGGGGCGAAGGAGGTCTTCACCCAGGGCTTGCGCACCAGGCCGAGGGCATTGGCCTTCTTCGCCACCAGGCCGGCGGCGATCACGTTGCGCGGGTTGGAAGTGTTGGTGCAGCTGGTGATGGCAGCGATGATCACCGCGCCATCGGGCATCAGGCCATTCGCCTCTTCGTCACGACCGGCCTGCAGCTTGGCCTCGTCGGCGATGCCGCGCTCGGCCAGCGCCGAGGTGGGCAGTCGGCGGTGCGGGTTGGACGGGCCGGCCATGTTGCGCACCACGCTGCCCAGGTCGAAGCTCAGCACGCGCTCGTACTCGGCGGTCTTCAGCGCGCTGCTCCACAGCCCCAGGGTCTTGGCGTAGTTCTCCACCAGCGCCACCTGCTCGGGCTCGCGGCCGGTGAGCTTGAGGTAGTCGATGGTCTGCTCGTCGATGTAGAACATCGAGGCGGTAGCGCCGTATTCCGGGCACATGTTGGAGATGGTCGCGCGGTCGCCGATGGACAGGCTGTCCGCCCCCTCGCCGAAGAACTCGACGTAGGCGCCCACCACACGCTCCTTGCGCAGGAACTCGGTCAAGGCCAGGACGATGTCGGTGGCGGTGATACCGGGCTGACGTTTGCCGGTCAGTTCGACACCGACGATGTCGGGCAGGCGCATCATCGAGGGGTGGCCGAGCATCACGGTCTCGGCTTCCAGGCCGCCGACGCCGATGGCGATCACGCCCAGGGCGTCCACGTGCGGGGTGTGCGAGTCGGTGCCGACGCAGGTATCGGGGAACGCGATGCCGCCGCGCGCCTGGATCACCGGGCTCATTTTCTCCAGGTTGATCTGGTGCATGATCCCGTTCCCGGCAGGGATCACGTCGACGTTCTTGAACGCGGTCTTGGTCCAGTCGATGAAG
Source organism: Pseudomonas tohonis (assembly GCF_012767755.2). NCBI lineage: Bacteria > Pseudomonadati > Pseudomonadota > Gammaproteobacteria > Pseudomonadales > Pseudomonadaceae > Pseudomonas > Pseudomonas tohonis. The sequence continues at coordinate 2,151,216 of NZ_AP023189.1, read as the reverse complement.
TGGAAGCGGTCCTCGTTGCGGCGGTCCTCGATGGCGCGGTTCTTCTCGAAGGCGTCCGGGTCGAAGCCCGGGGCCTCGACGGCCAGGGAGTGGTCGACGATCAACTGGGTCGGCACCACCGGGTTGACCTTGGACGGGTCCCCTCCCTGCTCGGCGATGGCATCACGCAGGCCGGCCAGGTCCACCAGCGCGGTCTGCCCGAGGATGTCATGGCAGACCACCCGCGCCGGGTACCAGGGGAAGTCCAGGTCGCGCTTGCGATGGACCAGCTGCTCCAGCGATGCGGTCAGGTCGGCGGGCTCGCAACGGCGCACCAGCTGCTCGGCCAGCACGCGGGAGGTGTAGGGGAGCTTGTCCCAGGCGCCGGCCTGGATCGCCTCGACCGCCTCGCGGGCGTCGAAGTAATCCAGCGCGGTGCCGGGCAAGCGCTTGCGGTATTGGCTGTTCACGGTCGTGGTCATTGTTATTTACGGTCCTTGAGCGGCACGAACTTCAGGTCTTCGGGGCCTGTGTAGTTGGCGCTCGGGCGGATGATCTTGCCGTCGATGCGCTGTTCGATGACGTGGCTGGACCAGCCCGAGGTGCGGGCGATCACGAACAGCGGGGTGAACATGGCGGTGGGCACACCCATCATGTGGTAGCTGACGGCGCTGAACCAATCGAGGTTGGGGAACATCTTCTTGATTTCCCACATGGTGCTTTCCAGGCGCTCGGCGATGTCGAACATCTTGGTGTTGCCCTGCTCCACGGAGAGCTCGCGGGCCACTTCCTTGATCACCTTGTTGCGCGGGTCGGAGACGGTGTAGACCGGGTGGCCGAAGCCGATGATCACTTCCTTCTTCTCGACACGGGCGCGGATGTCGGCTTCGGCCTCATCCGGGCTGTCGTAGCGCTTCTGCACTTCGAAGGCCACCTCGTTGGCGCCGCCATGCTTGGGCCCGCGCAGCGCGCCGATGGCGCCGGCGATGCAGGAGTACATGTCCGAGCCGGTGCCGGCGATCACCCGCGAGGTGAAGGTGGAGGCGTTGAACTCGTGCTCGGCGTACAGGTTCAGCGAGGTGTGCATGGCGCGCACCCAGGATTCGCGGGGCTTCTCGCCATGCAGCAGGTGCAGGAAGTGGCCGCCGATGGAGTCGTCGTCGGTCTCCACCTCGATGCGCTTGCCGTTGTGGCTGTAGTGGTACCAGTACAGCAGCGCGGAACCCAGGGAGGCCATCAGCTTGTCGGCGATGTCGCGGGCGCCGGGGTGGTTGTGGTCGTCCTTCTCCGGCGACAGGCAGCCCAGCACGGAGACGGCGGTGCGCATCACGTCCATCGGGTGGGCGGAAGGCGGCAGCTGCTCCAGCGCGGCCTTGACGCCAGCGGGCAGGCCGCGCAGGGCCTTCAGCTTGGCCTTGTAGCCGGCCAGCTCCGCGACGTTGGGCAGCTTGCCGTGGACCAGCAGGTGGGCGATCTCTTCGAATTCGCAGCGATTGGCGAAATCCAGCACGTCGTAGCCCCGGTAGTGCAGGTCGTTGCCGGTACGGCCAACGGTGCACAGGGCGGTGTTGCCGGCGGCGGTGCCGGAAAGGGCCACGGATTTCTTCGGCTTGAAGCCCGGAGTGGTGGTTTCGGTGGTGCTCATCGGTATCTCCTCGAGTCTTTTTGTTCTGTTGCGCTGTATGGCGGGCCGGAAGGTGATCCGATGAAGCCCTACCCGCGACGCTGATGGGGTGGGCTGAAGCGGATCGCCGCCCGGCCCACCCTACCCTGATTACTTCTTGCCGGCGGCGAACAGCGCGTCGAGCTTCTGCTCGAAGGCGTGGTAGCCGATGCGGTCGTAGAGCTCCGCACGGGTCTGCATCAGCTCGATAACATCCTTCTGGTGGCCGTTCCGGCGGATCGAGGTGTAGACGGCTTCCGCCGCCTTGTTCGCCGCGCGGAAGGCCGACAGCGGGTAGAGCTGGATGGCCACGCCAACCGAGGCCAGCTCGTCACGGGTGAACAGCGGGGTGGCGCCGAACTCGGTGATGTTGGCCAGCACCGGCACCTTCAGGGCCTCGACGAAACGCTGGTAGGTCGGCAGGTCGTAGGCGGCCTCGGCGAAGATGCCGTCGGCGCCGGCTTCCACGTAGCGCAGGCAGCGCTCGATGGCGGCGTCCACGCCCTCGGCCTGGATGGCGTCGGTGCGGGCGATGAGGAAGAAGTCCGGGTCGGTCTTGGCGTCAGCGGCGGCGCGCACGCGGTCGACCATCTCCTCGCAGGAGACGATCTCCTTGCCCGGGCGGTGGCCGCAGCGCTTGGCACCCACCTGGTCCTCGATGTGGGCCGCGGCGGCGCCGGCCTTGATCAGGTTCTTCACCGTGCGTTCGATGTTGAAGGCACTCGGGCCGAAGCCGGTGTCGATGTCCACCAGAAGCGGCAGGTCGCAGACATCGGTGATCCGGCGCACATCGGTGAGCACGTCGTCCAGGGTATTGATGCCCAGGTCCGGCAGGCCCAGCGAACCCGCCGCCACGCCACCACCGGAAAGATAGATGGCCTTGTAGCCGGCACGCTTGGCCAGCAGCGCGTGGTTGGCGTTGATCGCACCGATCACCTGCAGCGGGCTTTCTTCGGCAAGGGCCTGGCGGAAACGCTGGCCGGCGGAGAGCTGGGTCATGAATCACCTCGGGTCTGGGAGGGGTTGGCGACGGCGCCCTGGTAGTGGCGCTCGATATTGCGTTTGGAAGCGCCGATGTGACGGCGCATCAACAGCTCGGCCAGTTCACCGTCACGGTCGGCGATGGCATCGAGAATGCGGTGGTGCTCGGCAAAGGCCTGGCGCGGGCGATTGGGCACGCTGGAGAACTGCAGGCGGTACATGCGCACGAGCTGGTACAGCTCGCCGCAGAGCATGCGGGTCAGGGTCTGGTTGCCGCTGCCCTGGATGATCCGGTAGTGGAAATCGAAGTCGCCTTCCTGCTGGTAGTAGCCACGCCCGGCCTGGAAGGCCTCGTCACGCTCGTGGGTCTCCAGCACCGCACGCAGCTCGTCGATCTCCGCCTGGGTCATGCGCTCGGCCGCGAGGCGGCAGGCCATGCCTTCGAGGGATTCACGGATTTCATAGAGCTCGATCAGCTCGGCGTGGCTGAGGGACACCACCCGGGCGCCGACATGGGGCACGCGCACCAGCAGCTTCTGCCCCTCCAGGCGATGGATCGCCTCGCGCAGCGGGCCGCGGCTGATGCCGTAGGCGCGCGCCAGCTCGGGCTCGGAAATCTTGCTGCCGGGCGCGATCTCGCCCTTGACGATGGCCGCCTGGATGCGCCGGAAGACATGCTCGGACAGGGTCTCCGAGTCTTCGGCCTGGGTGACGGGTACTTCAGCGGCATCAAGCATGATTGTCGACACATTGAAAATTAACACCGCCAAACTACCGCCAAGGCAGAGCTCAGTCAAACCAAAACACAGCCATTGTCGACAATCGTCGTAGATCGCAAAAAATTCATTTGAACAGGTCACAGCCTTAACAAAGCGTCATAAGCGTCTGTCGCCCCGGAAAACCTGCGTGTTAGAATGCGCCGCTCAAGCGCCTGGCGGGGCGCCACCAGCTAGCTGCTAGACTCGTACGCCAGGCGCCGAGGCCATCAGGCCAGGCATCGGGCACCAGGACCTCGAACGCTCTCCAAGGACCCATGACTCTCAAGCCCTTCGCATTGCTCATATGCCTGCTAGCACTGCCAGGCCTAAGCCTCGCCGCCGACAAGACCATCTATGGCCTGAACGAATACGCCCGTCTCTCCGGTCTCGACCTGGTGGTCGCCGCCAAGCTCGACACCGGCGCCAAGACAGCCTCCCTGAGTGCCCGCGACATCAAGCGCTTCAAGCGCGATGGCGAGACCTGGGTGCGTTTCTACCTGGCCATCGACGATGCCCACGCGCATCCCATCGAGCGGCCCCTGGCGCGCATCAGCAAGATCAAGCGCCGTGCCGGCGACTACGACCCGGACGAAGACAAGACCTACACGGCACGCCCGGTGATCGAACTCGACGTCTGCATGGGCAGCGCCCTGCGCACGATCGAAGTGAACCTCACCGACCGTAGCGCTTTCCAATACCCGCTTCTGATCGGTTCCGAGGCGCTCAAGCGCTTCGATGCACTGGTCGACCCGAGCCTTAAATACGCTGCCGGCCAACCCGGCTGTGCCACTGACGCAAACTCTGCCGAGTAACTCACATGCGCTCTCTTACCCTGCATCTGAAAGTCCTGATCACCCTGCTGGTGAGCCTGGGCATTCTGATAACGGCCTACCAGATCTTCATTCAGGGCATCCCGATCACCGAGGATGAGACCGACGACCTCTGGAACATCGACGCCAAGGTCGAATTCCAGGCCAGCCCGCGCGACCCGATCAAGGTGCAGATGTTCGTGCCGCCGCTGAACCGGGACTACGTCAGCCTCAACGAGAGCTTCATCTCCAACAACTACGGCGTGAGCATCAATCGCGTGGACGGCAACCGCAAGGTGACCTGGTCCGCCCGCCGCGCCAGCGGCAACCAGACCCTCTACTACCGCCTGGTGCTGACCAAGCGCTACAGCGGCGAGAAGCCCAAGGACAAGGGGCCGATCTTCCGTGACAGCATCCCGGTCGAAGGGGCCGAGAAGATCGCCGCCGAAGCCCTGCTGGCGCCCATCCGCCAGCACTCGGCCGACGTCGAGACCTTCATCAGCGAAACCATCAAGCGCACCAACAACCTGAACGACGACAACGTCAAGTTGCTGCTCGCCGGCGACCAGAGCACGCAGAACAAGGCCAAGGCCATCGAGCTGCTGCTGTCCATCGCCCACGTACCGATGGAGCGCGTGCACACCATCCGCCTGGCCGCCGACCAGCCGCAGAGCCCCGAGCTCTGGCTGCGCAGCTTCAACGGCGAGAACTGGCTGTACTTCAACCCCGAGACCGGCGAGCAGGGCCTGCCGGCCGACCGCCTGGTGTGGTGGACCGGTGACGACAACCTGATCACCGTCGACGGCGGCAAGAAGGCCCAGGTGACCTTCAGCCTGAACAACAGCGAGATGAACGCCATCCGCCTGGCCAAGCTGACCGACGAGAACACCGACGCCGACTTCCTCGAGTACTCGCTCTACGGCCTGCCGCTGCAGACCCAGCAGACCTACCAGATCATGATCATGATCCCGATCGGCGTGCTGGTGATCCTCATCCTGCGCAACCTCGGCGGCCTGCAGACCCTGGGTACCTTCACCCCGGTGCTGATCGCCCTCGCCTTCCGCGAGACGCAACTGGGCTTCGGCATCGCCCTGTTCACCATCATCACGGCCCTGGGCCTGTCGCTGCGGTCCTACCTCGAACACCTGAAGTTGCAGATGTTGCCCAGGCTATCGGTGGTGCTGACGTTCGTGGTGATCCTCATCGCGGTGATCAGCCTGCTCAGCCACAAGCTGGGCCTGGAGCGCGGCCTCTCCGTGGCGCTGTTCCCGATGGTGATCCTGACCATGACCATCGAACGCCTGTCCATCACCTGGGAAGAGCGCGGCGGTGGCCACGCCTTCAAGGTCGCCATCGGCACGCTGTTCGCCGCGACCCTGGCGCACCTGCTGATGACCGTGCCGGAGCTGACCTACTTCATCTTCACCTTCCCGGCCGTGCTGCTGATCATGGTGGGCTTCATGCTGGCGATGGGTCGCTACCGCGGCTACCGCCTGACCGAGCTGTTCCGCTTCAAAGCCTTCCTGAAGGACTGAGCCATGTTCGGCCTGATCAAGACGTGGAAAGCCCTTGAAGCCAAAGGGATCATGGGCATCAACCGACGCAACGCGGACTACGTGCTGAAGTACAACAAACGGCACCTGTACCCGATCGTCGACGACAAGATCATCACCAAGATGCGCGCCATCGAGGCGGGCATCCACGTGCCGGAAATGTACGGGATCATTTCCACCGAGAAGGAGATCGACAAGCTCGACGAGATCATCGGCGAGCGTAACGATTTCGTGATCAAGCCCGCCCAGGGCGCCGGCGGCGACGGCATCCTGGTGATCGCCGACCGCTTCGAAGGCCGTTACAAGACGGTCTCCGGGAAGATCATCAGCCACGAGGAGATCGAGCATCAGATCTCCTCGATCCTCACCGGCCTCTACTCCCTCGGCGGGCACCGCGACCGCGCGCTGATCGAGTACCGCGTGACCCCGGACCAGATCTTCAAGAGCATCAGCTACGAAGGCGTGCCGGACATCCGCATCATCGTGCTCATGGGCTACCCCGTGATGGCGATGCTGCGCCTGCCCACCCGCCAGTCCAACGGCAAGGCCAACCTGCACCAGGGCGCCATCGGTGTGGGCGTGGACCTGGCCACCGGCGTCACCCTGCGCGGCACCTGGCTGAACAACAAGATCGCCAAGCACCCGGACACCACCAACGCGGTGGACGGCGTGCAACTGCCCAACTGGGACGGCTTCATGAAGCTGGCGGCCGGCTGCTACGAGCTGTGCGGCCTGGGCTACATCGGTGTCGACATGGTGCTGGACCAGGAAAAGGGCCCGCTGATCCTCGAGCTCAACGCCCGCCCCGGCCTGAACATCCAGATCGCCAACGACTGCGGGCTGACCCATCGCGCCCACGCGGTGGAAGCCCGCATCGCCGAGCTGCAGGAAAAAGGCATCGTGGAAACCCCGGAGGAACGCGTGCGCTTCTCCCAGGAACTGTTCGGCCACGTGCACCCCGCCGAACTCTGATCCGCCCTGCCGTCACGGAAAAGCCCGGCCATGTGCCGGGCTTTTTCATGCCTGGGATTCGGGGTGCAGGAGCGCACTCCATGGAATGGGTAGTCCGTGGATGGGTCGGGCGGCGTTCCGCGAGCGGTGCGAAACCCATCGCTGCAGGTGCTCCAGGACACAGAAGCCGTCGCGCGCCGAGGCGTACCAGACCTGAGGCACGGGATCGTCGGGTTGCACCCGACCTGCGCCACGCCCCTCAGTCCCCTATCTCACGATCGCCAGCTCGAACGCCCCTTCGTCCACGTGTTCATGCACCTGCATGCCGGCTTCGCTGACGGCCAGGTCCTGCATCGGGCGCTTGAAGGGCTTGTTGTCGAGAGTATTGAGGCTGCGGTCCTCGTCGGTGGTCAGCAGCAACGCGTAGCGCTCGCCCTGGTTGGCGCGGACCTGCACGGTGCCCTCGATGTAGGCGTAGCGGTACCAGGTCTCGCCATGCAGTTGGTAGACGGCATCGCTCACCAGGCGCGTCGGGCGCTTGGCCTCGTCGAGGAAGAGGATCGAAGGGTAGACCACCTGGCGGTTGGCGAAGCTGCGGATGCGCAGGCCGTAGGCACGTCCGGAGCGCGGCAGCTTCAGCGCCGCGTAGTAGCTGCGACCCATGGGGAAGGCGAAGCTGGGGGAGAAACGGTTGAGCTCCTCGTAGCGCGGCTCCTCGGCGGACAACTCGGTGAAATCCCCCTCCGGCAGCTGCCCGCAACACTGGTCCACCAGCCCCTGGTACAGCGACTGGCTGCGCTCCTCGCTGCCTTCCAGCAGGGCCTTCATCGCCTCGCTGGGCTGGCCGTCCAGCGACGGCAGGATGGCGGCCTTGCGCTCGAATTCGACCTGGCGGCTCTCGGTGTAGGCCACGGGCTGGCCAATGCCCTCCTCCGCCTGCGGCTCACTGCCCTTGGCCGGGACCCTGGAGTTGTGGGTGCGGCCCTGCTCGTCCACCCAGGTGAAGTAGGCCGTACCGTTCTCGGGCCGCGAGTAGCCACGCCCTTCCAGGACATCGGCGTCGATGTACTCGGTCGAACGCTTGCCGCTGGGCAGCAGGTAATCGCGCTCCCCGGCCGGCACCTGGCCCGCCGCGTAGAAGCTGTTCTGCAGGTTGCCGCTGGCATCCACCCAGGTGAAGTAGCGGCGCTTCTGCTCGCCACCGGCGTTGCCGCCCATCCCGCCCGCCGCGCTCTGTTCCTGCAGGCGTGCCAGGTCGCTGCGGCTGATGCGCTGGGCCGCCTGGCGCTGCTGCTCGCCGTAGCGCTCGCCGACGAAGCTGTTGTGCACCCGGCCGTTGTCGTCGATCCAGGTCAGGTAGCGCCCGCTGGCGGCCTGGGCCTGGGTGTGGGCCGCAAGGGCGGTGATGAGGCAAAGCGCGGCAAGGGTCTTCATCAGAATGTCGTCGTGTAGGTCATGGCCAGGATGTAGGCCTTCACCGAAGTCGTCACATCCTGGCCGGCATAGGGGTTGTAGACCAGGTTGTCGATGCCGGTGCAGTTGAGGTTGCAGCTGGTGTTGGCCCTGGTGGTCTGCGAGGTGACGAAGTAGTTGAAGCCGATATCGATGTTGGTGTCCTTGTCCCAGCGGTAACCCAGCCCGAGGCCGTAGAGCTGGGCGTCGCCGATGGGCGCCAGCACGTCAGCCTTGTTGCCGGGGATGGCCGAAGGGCGCCATTCGTAGCCGGCGCGCAGGGCCAGGCGGTCGGTCACGTCGTACTGCGCCCCCACCGCCCAGCTCCAGGTATCGCGGTAGCCACGGTCCAGGGTCAGGGTGGTGGCGGTGGCATTGCCGCCGCTGAAGTTCTTGGCGATGCGCAGCACGTCCAGCTCGCGGTCGAACTCGATTTCGAATTCGTTCCAGTCGCTGTAGCCGCTCCACTTCAGGTCGGCATTGAACTGCCAGCGATCGAAGGGCCTGATCTTGATCCCGGTGGAGAAGTTGTCCGGGTAGGTCATGGTCATGCTGGCATTGCCCACTTCCTCGTCGACGTTGCCATAGGGGAAGAGCGGGCTGAGGATCTGCCCGAAGATCGCGCCCTGGAAGCCGGTCCAGAAACCCTGCCAGTCCTTGGAATAATCCACCCGGTACTTGCCCTGGAGGTGCATGCGCGCCTCGCTCTGGTAGGTGGCGCCCCAGGCGAACCAGTCGGTGGGCTCCCAGAGCACACCGATGTTCCAGGTGGGCGACAGTGACTGCTGCAGGTCCAGGTCGATATTGGCCAGGGTGTCGTAGGGGCCGATACGGCCGCCACAGACGTTGATGAGCGTGCCGATGATGTCTTCCAACCCCGGCTCGCAGAGCACCTTGTTGAGCAGCCCCACCAGCCCGGTGAGCATGCTCGGGTTGCGGAAGTCCTCGTTCAGCGCCAGGGCCTGGTGCGAGAACCCGACCGACAGGCCCACCGACAGCTCGTCGTTCACCTGGTAGCCCACCGATGGCGAGAAGTAGGTGATGCGCTGGATCGCCACCTCGCGCCCCTGGTAGCGCCCCGGGTCGCTGTCCGAATCCCGCGAATAGCCCAGGGCCATGGGCGCGTAGACGTTGGTGGCGAAGGTGAACTTGGAGCCCGGCGGGTTGATCGACAGGCCCGCCAGGGGCGCCACCAGCAGCGGCATGTCGGTCATGCCGCCCATGCCCGGCAGGTACATGGCAGGCGTGAGGGTACGGCTGCTGGAGTTGGCCACGGGATCGTCGGTGAACCCCATGACGTTGTAGCCGTCCGGCGCATCGAACTCGGCGCGGATATCCATTACCCCGGCGATCATCTTCACCGTGGTCTGGCGGCCCTTGAGCTTGGTCAGCGCCGCCGGGTTGTAGTGCACCGCGTCGATCCCGGTGGAGTCGGCGGTCACGGCATTGGCCATGGCCATCGCCTTGGGGTTGCCAATGGTCAGGTCGTTGGCCAGCTGCGCCTGCACGCCGCCCGCCCAACCGGCCCCCAACCCCGCCAGCGCCAGGGCCAGCGGCGAAATTCGCATCGTCATGTCGTCGCCTCGCCGGTTACTGGGCCTTCAGGCCTTTTATGTCCAGGGGTACGGAGAACCCCAGCATCACGTCCGGGGAGTCCTCGGTCATGCCGAAACCGGCGTTGACGTTGACGATGTAATCGGGAGAGGTCCGCAGGCCGAGCGAGAAGTTCATGATTGCGCTGGTCTGCTCGGTGCCTTCGAACTCGGTGTCGCCGAAGGTGTAGGTCGGCTTGGTGGTGTAGGCCATCTGGTAGGAGGTGGCCAGGGACACGTCGTAGGACAGCGCATAGGCGAAGCCCATGCTCAGGGACAGGGTGTTGCCCGGGTCCACGTCCTCCAGCAGGCGGCCGCCGCGGTTCTGGTGGATGTCGTGCACCGGCATGTTGTAGGTGTAGCCGACCGAACCGAACAGCACGACCGGGTCGATCACGTAGGAGGTGTTGGCCCCCACGCCCAGGCTGTAGTAGCCGTTGCCGGTGGAGAGGTCCGTCTCGTTGTTGATGTCGAAGGGGCTCTCGCCGGTGGGCAGGCCGAGTGTGGCGAACAGGGTGGTGACCGGGCGACCACGAGTGGCGGACCAGGGCTGCCAGCGCAGGCTGCCGGAGATGTCGCCGAGGCTGTAGACGTTGACGTCGCGCTCGGTGTCGTACTTGGCCACGAAGGGCAGGCGCACGCTGAAGGTCAGGTTGTCCCAGATGCCGTAGTCGAAGGTGAAGGAGTTGGTGAAGGTGTGCTGGGCTTCGCTGCGAGGGATCACGCTGTAGACGTTGCTGCCCGTGCGCACCTGCTCGATCTGCACATCGCGCACCAGCGAATAGTCGAAGCCGTAGGTGAGCGTGCGCTCGCCTTTCTTCAGCAGGGTGTAACTCTTCTCCGATGCCTGGAACACCTGCTCCAGCGCCTTGGCGCTGTCGGCATCCCCTTCCTTCTTGGTCAGCGCCTCACGCGCATCGTCCACCGAGCTCTCCTCGGCCCACAGCGGCCCGCAGGCGCCCAGCGCCAGCACGGCCAGCCATGCGTATCCCCTCACTCCCATGGCACTTTTACCCCTGGTTTTATTCTTACTTATGCGGGTTTTCTATTTGCGTCTTATGTACTGGATGTCGCCTCCCGAGCCCAGTTGGTCGATCTGGTTCTCGGTGAACTTGGTGATCTGCGGGAACTGCTGGAACGCCAGCAGGCTGACGGTGCGATCGTCCACCAGGCGCAGGTCACGCTCGGTCAGGGCCATGGCGTTGGGTGGCTCGTTTCCAGTCGGGTAGATCACGAACAGCACGTTCCCATCCCACACCTCCTCGAACCGGGTGCGGGTGAAGCTGATGTTTCCCAGGGCGGGATCAGCGATGAACACGTGATCGTTGTACACATCGCGCACCACCACGAAGTGCTTGAAGCCACCGTAGTGAATGGGCACTAGCGCAGGATGCTCCAGTTGGTCGAGGTCCTCGAACTCGGCCCGGAAGCCCCCGCTCTTGTAGCCCAGCGCGGCCACGAAGCGCTTCATGTCCAACAGCGAGAAACCGCGTCGCTCGACGATCTTGTCGGCCTCGCCATAACGCAACAGCCCTTCCATCACCTGGCGCTCCTCGAGGTTGCGACCCAGGTAGTAGTCCAGCAAGCCGGTCAACGCGGCGGAACCGCAGCTGTAGTCGTAGGCCTGGCGGATGACGTTGCGGAACTGCAACTGGCTCATGGGCTCCGGATTGACGGTCTCCCGGTAGGGACCGTTGGGCACCATGGCCTGGGTGATGTTCACGGAGCCCTTGGGCTGTGGCTTGGTATCCACGGCCTGGGTGAACCCGAACAACCCCAGCAGACTGCCGACCAGGATCTCGATCATTGCCGTTCCGAATGCAGGGCTGACGAAAGAAAGGCCCGCCGGCCGAAGCCGACGGGACCTTCCACATCACGGAGTGGAGCGACCTGTCAGTGGCCCCATACCTTGATGGTGGTACCGGCCAGGTTCAGATCGCTGACGGCCAGGGAACCGATGCTGGCGGCGGAGGCGTCGCCCATGCGGATGGCGCCCACGCTCAGCTCGCCGGTGATGGTCGGCAGGGTGATCTGCAGCTTGTCGCTGGCGCCGGCGCCGGAGCCGCCGTCGATCACGTCGACCAGGATCGGCGCGCTGTCGGAGATGTTGAAGCCGGAGAAGGCGATGGTCTCAAGGCGCAGGCTACCGGTGGTGCTGCCTTCCTTGTCGTTGTAGACCACGCTGCCGATGGTGCCGTTGAAGTTACCGGAGATGCTGATGCCATCCTGACCGGTAACGCTGGAGAGAGCGGAGTCGTCCATGGCTTTCAGGTCGGCCTGGGCCATGAACGGAGCAGCGAGCACAGCAGCGGCGAGAGCCAGTTGTTTGAAGCTTTTCATTGTTGTTATCTCCAAGGTTCACAGGTGGGTTGCCCCGGGGGCCTGCCGCCTACCTCCTGTCAGCGACAGTTGGGCCGGCTTTCGCCGACCTCCAGCACGAACGCTGCTTCCCTATGCGCGCCGCCCTGGACTCGTGAAGCGCAAGGCTCCTCGACCTGGTTCTTACGTTACTGAGGCCCCGCCTCGCTGCCAGCCCATCCAAGGGATGGAGGATGGCAAGTCGCTAGTTATTTAATGGCATCAGGCCTCGCTGAGCAGGCCCAGGCTCTTGCCCTTGAGCACCGCCTGGGTACGGCTGCGCACGCCCAGCTTGGCGAACAGGTTGTGCAGGTGCCATTTGATGGTCGCTTCCGACAGGTGCACCGCCTGGGCGATGTCCCGATTGGACAGGCCCGCCGCGACGAAGCGCAGGATTTCCCGCTCGCGGTGGCTCACATCCTGGTTCTCGTCGAAGGTCTCCGGGTCCACCGCCAGGCGCCGGCATTGCTCGCGCAAGGTCTCGGCGATGCCCTGCCAGGCCCCGGCCTTCTTGGGCTCGGCGGCGCGCCAGGCCTCCCAGAGCGGCAGCAGCCAGAGGGCGTCGTCCTGGAACAGGCGCCGGTAGCCGCGATTCCAGGCCTCCTCGAGGGTGGGCAGGAACAGAGCGAAGGCCTTGTCGCTGTTACCTTTGCGCCAGTAGGCCACGGAAAGTAACAGGGACAGGCGCAGGCGCCGGTCGCGCTGGTGCTCGGCCCCCTGGCGGGCGAGGCAGGTCTCCAGCGCGCTCTGTGCCTTCTCCGGACGCCGCTCGGCCAAAGCCAGGCGGGCGACGGACAGCGCCAGCGCCGTGTGCGCATCGGCGTAGCGGGCCAGCGGCAACGCCGCCAGGTGGCGCTCCAGTTGCAGGCATACGCGCTCGGCCTCGTTGGGCCGGCGCAGCCACAGCAGGAACTGCACCTTGCAGCCCATGCCATGAGCGAAGACACGCTCGTAACCGGGGCCCTGGAGCCCGGCCAGCCAGTCGTCCAGCTGATTGAGGGCCTGCTCGGATTCACCGGCGAAGAAACGCGCGCGGGCCATCACCAGCTGGCCCCGGCTGATCAGTTCGACCGGCGTCGCCACGTCACGCCAGGTGGTGGCCAGGGGCAGCTCGGCGAGCACCGCGGCATGGCGGTCCTGTTCGTAGAGCAGGTCGGCGTAGGCCAGCACCAGCGGCCCGCCGACGCGGCTGCGACGGCCGAACACCCGCTCGACCCGGCCCCGGGCGATCTCGGCGATCGAGCGCCCGCGCTCCAGTTCACCGCTCTCCTTGCAGATCAGCGCCTCGATCAGGCTGGTCATCACATGCAGGTATTCACTGTCGACGATGCGCAGGCAATCGCGCGCGGTGGCGATGGATTTCGCGGCATCGCCGAACTCGCCAAGCAACGCATAGGCCGCCGCCTGCACGCAGGACAGGCTGGCGCGGAACACCGGCTGGTTGTCCGGCACCATGGCCAGCCACTGGCGGGCGACCTTGAGGCAGCTTTCCAGCTTGTCCTGGTACAGCAGCACCAGCGCCTTGAGTACCTGGGAGGCCGCCAGCAGTTCGCCGAGGCCGAAGTGGATGACCTTGCCGCGCCCCTGCAACAGGCGGGTGCTGACCTCTTCGATCAGCGCCTCGGACTCGGCGAACTTCTGCTCGAAGGCCAGTTGCCAGGCGTAGAAGATCTGGAACACGGGATGCTCGCGGATCACCTCGGCGGGCACTTCCTTGAGCATGGACAGGATGCCGTAGACGCGGTTGCCGGCGATCAGCCGCGCGCCCTGGCGCTCCAGCAACTCGGCGGCGAAGCCGTAGTCGCGGCCACGCAGGGCGTACTTGATGGCACGGTCCGGCAGGTCGTGGCTCTCGCACCAGCGGGCCGCGGCGTGCAGCAGCGTGGCACTGTCGGTGTGGCGCTGCAGGCGGCCCTGGAGGAATTCGGCGAACAGGTGGTGATAGCGGAACCATTCACCCTGCTCGTCCAGCGGAATGACGAACAACTGCTCGCGCTGCAGGCGCATCAGCATGTCCAGGCCATCGCGGCGGCCGGTCAGGGCGTTGCACAGGTCGGCGCAGAACTCGTCCAGCACCGAGGTCTGGTCGAGGAACTGCTGCAAGGCCAGGGGCAGGCTGTTGACCACGTCCTCGGCCAGGTAGTCGGCGATGTTGCGCTCGGTCCCCGAGAGGCTGGCGAGGAAGGCCGCGCGATCCGGGTGCCGCGCCAGCGCCAGGCTGGCCAGGTGCAGCGCGGTGATCCAGCCCTCGGTGCGCGCATGCAGTTGCTTGAGCTCGCTGCGGCTCAGTTCCAGCTCGCGCACTTCGCGGAAATAGGCCTCGGCCTCCTCCAGGGACAGGCGCAGGTCCTCGGCCTGGAGCATGAAGGCGTCGCCCTCGACGAACAGGCTGCGCGGGGTGAAGCGGGTCGCGCTGATCAGGTGGACGTTGCTCGGCAGGCGCTCCACCAGGTGGCGGGCGCCCTGCTCCAGGCTGGCGTGGCGGATGCGATGGAAGTCGTCGAGCATCACGTAGAGTTCGCCATCGAGACGCTGCAGGTCGCTGACGAAGGCATCGATGATCGCCTCCACCGGCCAGTTCACCTCGCCGCGCAGGAGCCCGGCGGTGTTGCTGCCGAAGCCCGGGGTCACCGCCTCGACCGCGGCCACCAGGTACTGCAGCAGGCGCTGGGGCTCGCTATCGGAATCGTCGCAGGACAGCCAGGCGACCCGCGCCCCGGCGCGTTGCAGGGCTTCGCGGAACAGGCTGAGCACCGTGCTCTTGCCGAAGCCGGCGGGCGCACTGAGCACCAGCACGCGCTGGCCGCGTGCCTCGAACAGGCGATCGATCAGGGCTTGTCGCGCCAGGCGCGGGCGGCCACCGGAATCCGGCGGGAACAGCTTGGTGCGCAGTATCGGGAACGGCAGCGCATCGGTTGTGGGAGTGCTCATGACTCCAGCAACCCCAGTTCCCGGGCACGGCGTATCGCCTGGGTGCGATTGCGCACCTTGAGCTTCTCGTAGATGTTGTGCAGGTGCCATTTGACGGTCCCCAGGGCCAGCGAGAGCTGCTGGCCGATTTCCTCGTTGGAAAGCCCCTTGGCAGCCAGCAGGACCACCTCGCGCTCGCGATCGGTCAGCCCTTCCTCCAGCACATCCTGTGACTTGCGTATGTCCTGACCCGGCCAGATGGCCAGCAGGCTGCGAATGAAGCCCTGCAACGCCGGCTGGCGCTCAGCGGCTTCCAGTTGCTGCAGCAGCAGGCGGATGGCGTCGCCCTCCTCGACGAAGAGGCTGCGCACGTCTTCGCGCTCGGCGCTGAGCAGGCACTGCACCAGCAGGCTCTGGGCACGCTCCTGGTAACCCAGGCGCTGGTAGCTGAGGGCCGCCAGCAGGTCCAGGCGCAGGCGCTGCAGACCATGCCAGCCGGGTTGCAGCTGGGCACGCAACTGGTTGATCTCGTGCAGCGCCTCGCTGTAGTGCCCGCGCGCCTGCTGCAGGCGCACGCGGATCAGGCCCTGGGTCCAGAGCACCGGGTTGAAGCCCCGCTTGGCGTAGTCGGCGGCGAGCTTGGCCCAGTCCACCGCCTTCAGCCGCAGTTCGGCACGCTTGATGCGGTCGGTCGCCGGCTCCTGGAGGATCAGCGTCACCTCGTCGGCCACCGCCTGGACGTAGAAGCGCCAGGACTGGTTGCGCGCCGCCAGGTTCTGCATCAGCACCAGACTGGCGAGGGCTTCCTTGGGCTTGTCCTGCATGCGCTGGATGCGCGCGAGGAACAGCATGCCCTGGGCATAGATATCGATGGGCTTGATCACGTCGACATGATTGAGCGCCCAGCGCAGGCGCTCTTCCAGGCCATCCAGGCGCCCCTGCTGGTAGGCGATCAGCGACTCGATGATCACCGGCAAGGCCAGCGCCCGGGATTTCTCGCCGAACAAGGGCATCAGCTGGGCGCGCATCTGCTCGTGGAGCAGCTGGGCCTGCTTGACCTGGCCCTGCTCCAGGGACAGGAGGATCTCCACATTGCCCAGTTGCATGTCGAGGTAGCGGCCCTCGAGGAAGTGGTTGCGCTGCTGCGCCAGCGCCAGCAGGCGGCGCGCCTGTTCCGGCTGGGCGAGGATCACCAGCGCCAGGGCACCGATGACCAGCATGGCCACTTCGAGGAAGGCCTCGTGCTGGCCGAGCAGGCCCTCCACCTTGCGCGCCAGGTTGACGCACAAATCGAGGTCATCCTTCTGCAGGGCGATCGCGGCCTTCACCGCGAGCGCCGCCAGGTACTTGTCGCTCAACGGCGCCTGGACACCGGCGCCGCCCCAGCGCGCCAGCAGCTCGTCGAGCATCTGGTTGGCCTCGGGCAGGGCCAGCTCGGTGGCGCGGTTCCAGACGTCGGCGAGGATCAGCGTCGGGTAGCGCTCGGCGATGTCGTCGGGCACGAACTGGCGCCAGCGGTAGATCTGGTTCAGCTGGCCACGGTTGATCAGTTCCAGGCCGCAGCCGTCCACCAGCGCCGCGAGCATCTCCGGGTCTTCGGCCAGGCAGGCGTGCTCGATGGCGAGGTTCTGCATGTGGTGGTTGGTGAACCACAGGCTGGCGTTGAAGTGCAGTTGGCGGAAACGCTCCGGGTCCTGGGCCTGCAGGCGCGCACGGAGGAAGTCGGCGAACAGGTGGTGGAAGCGGTACCACTGGCGCTCGCGGTCCAGGGGCAGGAGGAACAGCTGCATGGTCTCCAGCCGCTCCAGCAGGGCCTGGCCATCGTTGCGCCCGGTGAGCGCGTTGGCCAGGTCGCCGCTCAGCTGGCTGGCGATGCCGAGGGCCAGCAGGGCGTCCTGCAGGTCCGTCGGCAATTGCTCGAAGACGGTGGTCAGCAGGTAGTCGCCCACTGCGGCCTGGTCACCGCCCATCGCCAGGACCTGGTCGGATGCCTGGGGCTGGTGGCGCAGCCAGAGGCTGGCGAGGTGCACGCCGATCAGCCAGCCTTCGGTCTGGCTGTGCAGCGCGGCCAGGGTCGCCTCGTCCAGCGCGAGGCCGCTGCGGTCCAGGTAGTGGCGGGTTTCTTCCTCGGTCAGGCGCAGCTCGTCCAGGCCGATCTCCAGCAACCAGCCCTTGGCACGCAGGGTCGCGAGATTCATCGGCGGCAGGGAGCGGCTGCCGATGGCAAGGGTGAAATGGGCCGGGGCCATCTTCACCAGGCGGCCGAGGGCACTGAAGATTTCCGCGTCGCTGAGCAGGTGCAAGTCATCCAGCACCAGCAGCAGGGGACCTTCCAGGCCGGTCAGTTCCACCAGCAGGCTCTCCAGCACCGCTGCGACCGGCACCTGCATGGTGTTCTGCAGGAAGCCCGAGGCGTGCGTACCGAGACCGGGCACGGCGGCGCCCAGGGTCTTGATCAGCTGCTGGAAGAAACGCGAGGGATTGTCGTCCTCCTTGCCCAGGGAGAACCAGGCAACGGCGGAGCCCGCCGCACGGCGCTGTTCGGCCAGGAGCGCGAGGGCGGTGGTCTTGCCAAAGCCGGCGGGTGCCGAGAACAGCAGAAGCCGGGCATGGGGATGTGCTGCCAACACCGCCTGCACCTGCGGTCGTGGCAAATAGTCGGCAGACGCCTGGGGCGTCATCAGTTTTGAGCGCAGTAGGCTGCCGGCTGCGGGGTCGAGAACTGCATCCACGGCCTGTATCCCTGTATCTTTATCGTTGTGGGACGGGGATATGACCCCGCGGGATTTATCCATAATTATCAGAATGCATTTCCTGCGTAAACTTAAGAAACGGCTCTAGGATCGACAATTTAGGCGGTCTAGAATCCTCACTCGCGCCCTCTTTGCGTCCATCATGCCCAATAGCCTCGTACACCCCCTGCCCTACCACGAACACCCGGGACAGCGCTTCGCCCTCGTCCGCCATGCACCCGGAGCGGTGCTGCTCGACGCCGGCAGGCCCATTGCCAGTCGTGGACGCTATGACCTATTCAGCGCCTGGCCATTGGCAGAACTGGCGCCGGGACCCGACGAATCGGCCAACGACTTTATCCACCGCCTTCGCGAGGCCTTGCGGCAGTTGGGATTCGCCGAAACGCCCGATGCCGTGGAACTGCCATTCACGGGCGGATTGATGGGGTATTTTTCCTATGACTTCGGCCGTCGCCTGGAAGCGCTGCCCGCCCGGGCACAGGATGACCGCCAGTTGCCCGACGCCCAGCTCGGCCTCTACGCGTGGGCCCTCGTCAGTGACCACCAGCAGCGCACCAGCCAGCTGGTATTCCATCCGAGCCTCGCGCAGAGCGAGCGCCAACGCCTGGTAGACCTGTTCAGCTGCTCGGAAAATCCCTATAACGTCGATGAATTTCGCCTTAAGAGCGTCTTTCAGGCGGATCTGACTCAGGCGGCTTACAAAAACGCGATCGAGCGGATCCAGTCCTACATCGCAGCCGGTGATTGCTACCAGGTGAATTTCGCCCAGCGCTTTCAGGCGCCGTGCCAGGGCGACCCCTGGAGCGCCTACCTCGCCTTGCGCGAGGCCTGTTCCACGCCCTTTTCCGCCTACCAGGCCCTGCCCGGCGGCGGCGCCATCCTCAGCCTCTCGCCGGAGCGCTTCATCAGGCTCAGCAAGGGCCAGGTGGAGACTCGCCCGATCAAGGGCACCCGCCCGCGGGGACGCACGCCGGAGGAAGACGCCGAGCAGGCGCAGGAACTGCTGGCGAGCCCGAAGGACCGGGCGGAGAACCTAATGATCGTCGACCTGCTGCGCAACGACCTGGGCCGCAGCTGCAGCACCGGCAGCGTGAAGGTGCCGGAGTTGTTCGCGCTGGAGAGCTACCCCAACGTGCACCACCTGGTCAGCGCCGTGAGCGGCACGCTCGCCGACGACAAGGATGCGCTGGACCTGCTGCTGGGTAGTTTCCCCGGCGGCTCCATCACCGGCGCACCAAAGATCCGCGCGATGGAGATCATCGACGAGCTGGAGCCGACCCGTCGCTCCATCTACTGCGGCTCGCTTCTCTACCTCGACGTGCGCGGGGAGATGGACAGTTCCATCGCCATCCGCACCCTGCTGGTGAAGGACGGCGTGGCCAGTTGCTGGGGCGGCGGCGGCATCGTTGCCGACTCGGACTGGGAAGCGGAGTACCGCGAATCCATCACCAAGGTGCAGGTGCTGTTGCGGACGCTGGAGGGGCTGTAGAAAGAACGCTCGCCTGGCGCCCAGCAGGCGCGGAAACGAAAAAGCCCGCTTTCGCGGGCTTTTTCATGGCTGGGCTCAGAGGCTCAGCGAGCGGTTGGAGGCCTTGAGGAACTCATGCTTGAGGTCTTCGTAGGTGTGCACGGCCGGGAACTGCGGGAACTCGCGGATCACGTTCTCCGGGGCATGGAAGAGGATGCCGGCATGGGCCTCGGAGAGCATGGTGGTGTCGTTGTACGAGTCGCCGGCGGCGATCACGCGGTAGTAGAGGCTCTTGAAGGCGATCACGGACTGGCGCTTCGGGTCCTTCTGGCGCAGTTGGTAATCCACCACGCGATCGGTCTCGTCGGTGATCAGCTTGTGGCACAGAAGGGTCGGGAAACCGAGCTGGCGCATCAGGGGCTGGGAGAATTCGTAGAAGGTGTCGGAGAGGATCACCACCTGGAAACGCTCGCGCAGCCAATCGACGAACTCGACGGCGCCCTCCAGCGGCTTGAGCGTGGCGATCACTTCCTGGATGTCGGAGAGCTTGAGGCCATGCTCGTCGAGGATGCGCAGGCGCTGCTTCATCAGCACGTCGTAGTCGGGAATATCGCGGGTGGTGGCCTTGAGCGCGTCGATTCCAGTTTTTTCGGCGAAGGCGATCCAGATTTCCGGAACCAGCACACCTTCCAGGTCGAGACAGGCGATTTCCACGAGACATTCCTCGGTATTGGTTTGTTGGGGAGGCGGCACTCTAGCTTTTCACCCGCAGCCACGCAACGCGGCACTTATATCCGAACACGGCAGTCCACCTTCCTTCTGGTTATTTAGGCGCATAAGTTGCTTTTGTTACCATCCGCGCCACAGAGCGCGTAGCGCCATTTCAACTAGGAAAACCGCCTGATGAGCCAACCTTTCGACGTCGCCGAGATTGCTGCGGCTTACGCCAGCAAGTCCCCCCAGGACATCCTCAAGCTCGCCTTCGAACACTTCGGCGATGAGCTGTGGCTGTCCTTCAGCGGCGCCGAGGATGTGGTGCTGGTGGACATGGCCTGGAAGCTGAACAGGAACGTGAAGGTGTTCAGCCTCGACACCGGCCGCCTGCACCCGGAAACCTACCGTTTCATCGAGAAGGTGCGCGAGCACTACGGTATCGCCATCGAGGTGCTTTCCCCCGATGCGACCCGGCTGGAGCCCTTCGTCCGCGAGAAGGGCCTGTTCAGCTTCTACAAGGACGGCCACGAGGAGTGCTGCGGCATCCGCAAGATCGAGCCGCTGCGCCGCAAGCTGTCCACCGTTCGCGCCTGGGCCACCGGCCAGCGCCGCGACCAGAGCCCTGGCACCCGCAGCAATGTGGCGGTGGTGGAGCTGGACGGCGCCTTCTCCACGCCGGACAACCCGCTGTACAAGTTCAACCCGCTGGCACAGATGCCCAGTGACGAAGTCTGGGCCTATATCCGCATGCTGGAGATCCCCTACAACCCGCTGCACGAGCGCGGCTTCATCAGCATCGGCTGCGAGCCCTGCACCCGCCCCGTGCTGCCCAACCAGCACGAACGCGAAGGCCGTTGGTGGTGGGAAGAGGCCACGCAGAAGGAATGCGGGCTGCATGCCGGCAACCTGATCGCCAAGCACTGAGCCGATGAAGATCACCCTGGTGAAGAAGGTCCTGGCCGACGGCCAGGACTGCGCCAAGTGCAAGGACGTGCAGCGCCTGCTGGAGCGCGGCGGCCATCTGCAACGCATCGACCGGGTGATGGTGGCCGACGAACGCAACCCGGCCAGCGCCGGCTGGATGGTCGCCCAGCACTATGGCGTCGACACCGCGCCCTTCTTCGTGGTGCGCCACGACGACGGTAGCGAGCAGGTCTACACCGTGTTCCACGAGTTCCTGCACCAGGTGCTCGAAGCGCAATGAAAAAGCCCGGCGGATGCCGGGCTTTTCGTTTACCGCGACCGACTCAGTAGGTCGGCAGCTCGACGTCGTGGAACAACTCGTCCAGCTCGGCCTTGTTGTGGCATTGCACCGCCTTGGCCAGCATGTCGCGGGTCAGGTGCGGGGCGAACTTCTCGATGAAATCGCACATGAAGCCGCGCAGGAAGGTGCCGCGGCGGAAGCCGATCTTGGTCACGCTGGACTCGAACAGCTCGCTGGCATCCAGTACCACGAGGTCGCTGTCCAGCTTGGGATCGACCGCCATCTTGGCGACGATGCCCACGCCCAGGCCCAGGCGTACATAGGTCTTGATCACGTCGGCGTCGGCGGCGGTGAACACCACCTTCGGCGTCAGGCCGCGATGGCTGAAGGCTTCGTCCAGCTTGGAGCGGCCGGTGAAACCGAATACGTAGGTGACGATGGGGTGCTCGGCGAGGGCTTCCAGGGTGAGCTTCGGCAGCTTGGCCAGCGGGTGCCCCTGGGGCACGATCACGCAGCGGTTCCAACGGTAGCAAGGCATCATCACCAGGTCGCCGAACAGCTCCAGCGCCTCGGTGGCGATGGCGAAGTCGACGGTGCCGTCGGCAGCCATCTCGGCGATCTGCATCGGCGTGCCCTGGTGCATGTGCAGCGCCACGTCGGGGTACTGGCGGATGAAGCCGCTGATCACCGGCGGCAGCGCGTAGCGAGCCTGGGTGTGGGTGGTGGCGATGGACAGCGTGCCCTTCTTCTCGTTGGAGAACTCCTGGGCGATCTGCTTGATGCTCTCCACCTTGCGCAGGATCTCCCCGGCGGTGGTGATGATGCGTTCGCCTGCGGGGGTGACGCGGGTCAGGTGCTTGCCACTGCGGGCGAAGACTTCCACGCCCAGTTCATCCTCGAGCAGGCGGATCTGCTTGCTGATACCCGGTTGCGAGGTGTAAAGGCTTTGCGCGGTGGCCGACACGTTGAGGTCGTGGTGCGCCACTTCCCAGATGTAGCGCAGTTGCTGAAGCTTCATAGATATCCCTCAAAGCAAATGACGACGCATTGGATGGTCAGCGACGTTTATAACCATATTAATGGTTTGATGGATAAAACTAGACGTTTTTTTCAGTTTTGCACGCCATTCGTCATCGTCGTCACAGCTCGCCCCGCCCACGGTGTTGAAGCATGGGCACCAGGTACACGGGCACGTCGGACAGCTGCACCAGGCGCGCCGAGGTCCGCCCCAGGGGCGTATCGAGCGCAGCGCCATGGCTGTGACTGCCTACGACCAGCAAATCCACCCCGAGTTTCTGTGCCTCCTCGAGAATCACCTGCGGCGGGTCCCCCTGCACCACACGCACTGCGCGGATCATTTCCAGCTCGCTCTGCGCGTCCCCCATCTCGTCGCGGAACCCTTCCAGCACGCGCTGCTCGATGCTGGCCATGACGGTGCCCAGCCCCTTGGTCCGCAGCTCCGCAAGGCGCTCTTCGTCGAGGTAGGTCTGCAGGACGGACTCGGCGAACAGCCCGAGCGGCTCGACGGCGTGCACCACGTAGAGCTCGGCCTGGTAGACCCGGGCGAGCGAAAGGGCGTGCTGCAGCACATAGGGGGCGTAGAGACCGAGGTCGGTGGCGTAGAGAATCGAACGGATCATGAGGCCTCCTACTGCCTGGGTGGCGGGCCTCGTCTCAGCTTAGTCAGATATCAGCGGTTCGTTGCTCACACCGTGGGGAACGTGGCCGGTGGCGACCACTTCGCGGGCTTTCTCGCAATGTCCCGCCTGGTCGTCGAAGAACACGTCGGCGCCGAAGGCATCGAGGATGGAGGATTTCTCCAGCCCGCCGAGGAAGAAGGACTCGTCGAGGCGGATGTTCCATTCGCGCAGGGTGCGGATGACCCGTTCATGGGCAGGCGCCGAGCGGGCGGTGACCAGCGCCGTGCGGATCGGGCAGGCATCGGCGGGGAACTCCTGCTGCAGGCTGTTGAGCGCCGAAAGGAATGGCTTGAAGGGGCCGCCGTCCAGCGGGGTCAAGGCCGCCTGGCGCTCGTAGGCCTGGAAGGCCTCGAGCCCGCCCTGCTGGTAGACCCGCTCGGAGTCGTCCGAGAACAGCACCGCGTCCCCGTCGAAGGCGATGCGCAGTTCGTTGCTGGCGGCCCGGCGCGGCCCGCCGGACAGGATGGTGGCTGCGGCGAAACCACTCTGCAGCGCCGCACGGACATCGTCCACGTGGGTGGAAAGGAACAGGTGGCAACCGAAAGCCTTGAGATAGGGCCCGGGGCTGCGGCCACCGGAAAAGGCTGCGCGGGAGATGGCCAGGCCGTGCTGCTGGATGGAGTTGAAGGCACGCAGCCCGGTATCGGCACTGTTGCGCGACACCAGGATCACCTCGACGCGTGGCTGGCCCAGTGCGCTGTTGAGGCCGAGGAGCTTCTGCACCAGGGGGAACGCATCGCCCGGGTCGAGCACCTCGTCCTCGTGGTCGATCTGGTACTGGCGGTAGGCCTCGATGCCTTCGGACTCGTAGACCCTGTGGCTTTCGTTGAGGTCGAACAGCGCCCGCGAGGAAATCGCCAGCACCAGTTTGTCCGCCAGTCCTCCCGCCATGCCTGTCTCCTTATTCCTGGTTGCGCGCGTCGATGAAGCGCAGGGCCTGGTACATCGCGCGGATGCGCGGCAGGTCCCGGCCCGCCGCAGCGGCCGCTGCCAGGGGTGCAGCATAGATGGCTTCGAGTTCGAGCGGGCGGCGCTGGGCGAAGTCGTGGTACATGCTCGGCAGGTAGTCGGGCATGCGGTCGGTGGCCGCCAGCAATTTACCGGCGAAGCCCTCCGGAAGGCTGTGCCCGCAGGCCAGTGCACCTTCCACCACCTCCTGCATGATCGCCTGGATCAGCTCGCGGCTGTCGGCGTTGCGCATCAGCGCGGTGGTGCCCGCGTCGAGGAGCACCGAGAGGCCGTTGTAAGGCACGTTCCACACCAGTTTCTGCCAGCGCGCCTGCTCCAGGTCGGGCATCCCGGTGGAGTCCAGCCCCGCCGCGCGGAACAGTCCGGCGCCCTCTTCCACCAGTGCCTGGCGCGCAGCGTCATCGCCCGCCGGGCCGGAGTGGTAGCCAAGGTTCACCGCGCCCAGGGACTGGTGTTCGATCACCCCCGGCGCATCGCGATGGACGCAGATGTAGCAGAGCCCACCCAGCAGGTGCAGTGAATCCGGCAGCAGCGGGCGCAGCGCGTCCTCGACCGCCAGCCCGTTCTGCAGCAACACCACCTTGGCACCCGGCGCGGCGGCCCATGCGATCAGCGGCGCTAGATCGGCGTTGCTGGTGGTCTTGGCGCCCACCAGCAGCCAGTCGCAGGGCGGCATCTCGGCCACGTCGCGATAGGCCTGCACGGGCTTGAGGGCCAGGGCGCCGTGCACCGCACTGTTGAGTTGCAGGCCATTGGCGCGCACCGCGTCGTACTCGCTGCGCAGGAGGAAGTGCACGTCGAAGCCGGCGCGGGCCAACAAAAGGCCATAGAAGCCGCCGATGGCACCGGTGCCGATGATGCCGATGCGTGGCTGCGAGGGTTGGGTCATCAGGGAAGCTCCTCTGCCTGGCGGGCCAGGGCGTCGTCCAGGTTGCGGTTCAGGTCCTCGCCCTGCAGCGTGCTGCGCAGGGCGCCAAGAAATTGTCCGTCCCGCACCACGAAGAGTGCGGGCAGGTGGAATACCTCGTAGCGCTGCACCAGGCCACCATTATTGCCGGCGTCTATCCAGCACAATCTGTCGACGCCCAGGGGCATCTGCGACAAGTGGCGCCGCGCCCAGCGGCAACTGGCACAACCTATGCTCGTGAATACGATGAGCGAGATACCCGGCAGGGCCAGCAGTTGCTGGTCCGCATCGAAATCAGTCAGTTCGAGTTCGCGCACTATACTGCCCTTAGCGATGCCGGAAAAATGGCACCCGGAGTCCATGAAAAATGCGTCGATTCCTGCGTCACCCCAGCGACCTGCCTGTGGAGCTGGTACTGCGCAAGCACAGCTTCCTGCCGCGACAGCGGCTGCACAATATCAGTCTCGGCGGCGTTGCCTGCAACTCGATCCGAGGCTTTCGCAAGGGCACCGCGATCGAGCTGCGAATCCCCCTGCTCGGTGACGAGGCACGCTACGCCGGCATCGTCGCCTGGTGCCGCAAGCAGTCCGACGACTACCTGGTGGGCATCTGCTTCACCGATGAGGAAACGCTTTTCCGCGCCCGCATGGTCGAGCAGGTCTGCCAGATCGAGGTCTACCGCAAGCAGCGCGAGCTCGAAGCCGGCGAGGAACTGCCGATCGAGCGCATCGCACAGGAATGGATCGCCCGTCACGCCGCCGAGTTCTCCGCAGCCAGCCTGAACTGAGCATTTTCCGCCTATTTGCCCCCTTGGTGCCATTGTCGAGCCAGCGTGTAACGCGTTAAGGTTCCGCGTCCCCGACGCGCACTCAAATGCCGTGCCCCGCAGCTCCGGGATGGCTGGCGGCCCGCACCTGTGACCTGACGACTGACCTGATGACTAGCACGATGGCTGATTTACCGATCGACGACCTCAACGTTGCCTCCAACGAGACCCTGATCACGCCGGAGCAACTGAAACGCGAGATTCCGCTCACCGACGCTGCCCTGCGCACCGTGGCCAACGGCCGTGAAGTGGTACGCAACATCCTCGATGGCAAGGATCATCGCCTGTTCGTGGTGGTCGGCCCCTGCTCGATCCACGACATCAAGGCCGCCCACGAGTACGCCGATCGCCTCAAGGGCCTGGCTGCCGAAGTGTCCGATACCCTGTTCCTGGTCATGCGCGTGTACTTCGAGAAGCCGCGCACCACCGTCGGCTGGAAAGGCCTGATCAACGACCCGTACCTGGACGACTCCTTCAAGATCCAGGACGGCCTGCATATCGGTCGCCAGCTGCTGCGCGACCTGGCCGAAAAAGGCCTGCCCACCGCCACCGAGGCGCTTGACCCGATCTCCCCGCAGTACCTGCAGGACCTGATCAGCTGGTCCGCCATCGGCGCCCGCACCACCGAATCCCAGACCCACCGCGAGATGGCCTCCGGCCTGTCCTCGGCAGTCGGTTTCAAGAACGGCACCGACGGCAGCCTGACCGTGGCGATCAATGCGCTGCAGTCCGTCTCCAGCCCGCACCGTTTCCTCGGCATCAACCAGGAAGGCGGCGTCTCCATCGTCACCACCAAGGGCAACGCCTATGGCCATGTCGTGCTGCGCGGCGGCAACGGCAAGCCCAACTACGATTCGGTGAGCGTTGCCATTTGTGAGCAGGAACTGACCAAGGCCGGCATCAAGCCGAACATCATGGTCGACTGCAGCCACGCCAACTCCAACAAGGACCCGGCCCTGCAGCCGCTGGTGATGGACAACGTCGCCAACCAGATCCTCGAAGGCAATGGCTCCATCGTCGGCCTGATGGTCGAGAGCCACCTCGGCTGGGGCAGCCAGTCCATTCCCAAGGACCTGGACCAGCTCAAGTACGGCGTCTCCATCACCGACGCCTGCATCGACTGGGAAACCACCGAGAAGACCCTGCGCAGCATGCACGCCAAGCTCAAGGACGTACTGCCCAAGCGCCAGCGCGGCTGATAGACCGCACAACGAAAAACGCCGGGCATCTGCCCGGCGTTTTCGTTTCAGCTCCAGCTCAACCCTTGGGGGCGTGGCGCTGGCGGCGCTCGATGTAGCGCTCCACGTAGGAGCAGGAGGGAATCACCGTATAGCCCTGGTCTTCGGCGAAACCCAGTGCGCGCTCGGTCAGCGCCGCGGCGATGCCCCGGCCACGCAACGCGTTCGGCACGAAGGTGCGATAGATGTCCAATGTCTGTTTGCCCAGGTCCATGTAGGCAAGGTATGCACGATGACCGTCCACGGTGGTCTCGAACTGATGACCTGCCTGGTCATGGTGGATGGACAGCGCCTCGCTCATCGCAACTCCTCAGGGGGTTTTAGAACAACACCCGTACCTTATCTATCTTTTCCAGCCGAAGAAACATTTCGGCGGAGCCGGAGCCAAATTGGACACTCAGGAAAGCCTTACCGTTCTCCACCTTATGTAATACACCCTGGTAATAGGCGCCATCGAAGGTGATGAACTGCAAGCGCTTGCCCGCGTAGTCCTGCAGGCTGGATACGTTGACGAACTCGTACTGCGGCGAGGCACCGGCATCGTCGGCTTTTTCCGCTGCCACCGAGACCTTCTCGTTCACGCCCATTTCGGCGCGCTTGTCCGGGTCGACCCAGGCGAAGGCGATCGGCTGCACCGGTTGCTGGTTGACCAGCAGCGCCGGGCGCAGCATGCCGACGACATCCTTGGGCTCGAAGAACTGCAGGCCGTCCCAACTCATGCCCTCGGTCGGTGTCAGCTCGACACGCAGCGACTGCGGGTCCTTCAGGTAGCGCGAATAAGCATCCAGCAGCGGCTGGTCGAGGGCGATCTTCTGCGAGCGCAGCACGCGGTCGAGTTGCTCCACCGCCGTCTTCAGGTAGACGTCCGTCGACTGCCCGAGTTTGCCGGCGCAGTACTCCTGCACCTTGCGCTGATACTGGTTGTCGTTGAGTTCGAAGACGACGCTCGACAGGCGCGGCGGGTTGACGCGCAAATCACCCGGCTTCTCGGACATGTTCGACAGCGCCATGCTGACGCGCGTCTCGCCCATGTCACGGGTATCGGAAGTGAGATTGAACGTGAGCTTCTGCGCGCCCGGCTCGAACAGGTAGGAGAACTCGGCGTCCGTCTCGAAGGTGCGATAGCCCATGTCGAGCAGTTCGTTGGTACCGATGTGGCTGACCTTGCCACACGCCACTTCGCTCATCGCGGTGAAGATGCTGCGTTCGGTCGGCGCATCGTAAAGCTGCTGCATGAAGGGACCGTGCACTTCCAGCATCACGCCCTTCAAGCGCATGGCCATCTGTTTCGGGAACTTGCCCTCGTCCAGGCGCTCCTTGAAGCTGAGCAGCTCGCGCAGGCCATTGAACTTCAGCTCGGCATGGGCCACCTGCACGCTGTCGCTCAGCGCGGGGACGCGGATCTTGAGGTTCTCGAGGCCGACACGGCCGTCGAAGGAGGACGTGATCCCGCCGTAGCTGATGTCCATGATCGGCGAAAGCTGCTGGATCGCATCATTCATGATCGACCTGACCGAGAGGTACAGGGAGAGTTTGATGATTAACGCCAGCGCGAGCGCTGCGAGCACCACCCACTTAAGTAGTCTTGCCATTACGCCGTCCTTGATGTCCTGGAATGCGGGAGGAAATCGGCGCAGCTTATCAGTGCGCCTGAAGGGCATCCACGGCATTTCCTACAATATGAAGAACCAGTTCACTGTAACGATTGGGAAGTTGTGGGCTTTACATCCCGCAAGCGGGCGAAGATGCAAAAGCGACCTCCTCCAACCACTTACCGACTACTTCCGCTTGACCAACCGGGCCGGGGTCGCCAGGGCACTTTCCCCACCGGCGGCTAAACTTTGAACTTCGCCTGCTCAAGGACTATCCAACTGGATGCTTTTTGCACAGATGCACCGGGACTTGCACGAGGGAATAGAGGATCAGGTGAAAAAAAACCCGCCTCCTTGCACCGCGTCAGTTTACTTACTACAAGTTATGGGTAGTATGTACGCCGGCTAATTTCCCAAGCTCGGGGAATTGCTTTTATGGAAATGTCCACCTTAAGGGGAACACGATGAACAACGTTCTGAAATTCTCTGCTCTGGCTCTGGCAGCAGTTCTGGCCACCGGTTGCAGCAGCGTCTCCAAAGAAACCGAAGCCCGTCTGACTGCAACTGAAGATGCAGCCGCTCGCGCTCAAGCCCGTGCCGATGAAGCCTACCGCAAGGCTGACGAAGCTCTGGCCGCCGCTCAGAAAGCCCAGCAAACCGCTGACGAGGCTAACGAGCGCGCTCTGCGTATGCTGGAAAAAGCCAGCCGCAAGTAATAGCCCACAAGGCTTTTACTCGAAACCGACCCAGTTCACTGGGTCGGTTTTTTTATGCCCGCGACTCCGCCCCGGCACATTTCCATGGGCATGAAAAAGCCCGCCATCCGAGGGAAGGCGGGCTCTTGGCGATACGCGATCAGAAGCTCGGGGCAGGTGCAGGCTCGCTGTTGGCAACAGCAGCGGAAGGCTCGGCGATCTCTACCGGCAGGCCATCCTCGGCCGCCACGACTTCACGCACCACTTCCCAGTCCAGGCGGATGCTGTTGACCAGGTCCTCACGCTTGAGGAGCGCGTTGATCACCGCGGTGTGCTTGTCCACCACCGACGGATCACCATGGTCGTTCAGCGGGGTGTGCGCCTCGATGTAGACCTTGCCGCCGCTCACGCCGAACTTGTAGGGCTCGTTGATGATCCGCACCGGGGTACCGACCGGCGCCATCTTCGCCAGCTCCAGCACGTTGTTGTTGAGCATGCGGAAGCAGCCATGGCTGACACGCATGCCGATACCGAACTTCTTGTTGGAACCGTGGATCAGGTAACCGGGCAGGCCCAGGGTGAACTTGAACGGCCCCAGCGGGTTATCCGGGCCCGGCGGCACCACGGTGGGCAACGGGTCGCCATCGGCGGCATGCTCTTCGCGGATGGACTTGGGCGGATACCAGGCCGGGTTGGGTGTCTTGGCGGTGATCTTGGTGGTGTTGATCGGAGAGCCCCAGCCCTCGCGACCGATGCCCAGCGGGAAGGTATGCACCACGTTCTGCCCTTTCGGGAAGTAGTACATGCGGTATTCGGCCAGGTTGATCACGATGCCCTCGCGCGGGCCCGGCGGCAGGATGAAACGGGTCGGCAGCAGGATCTCGGTGCCAGTGCCCGGCAGCCAGGGATCGACGCCCGGGTTGGCGGCGACCATCTCCAGGTAGCCCAGGTCATTGGCCACGCCGATGTCGGCGAAGGTGTCTTCGTACTTGGCCTTGATCACCTGGACCTGGCCGACGATATCCTCGCCAGGGGGCGGTAGGGGCAGCTCCAGTGCTGCAGCGTGACCGGCCAGCGCGAACGCGGCCAGAGACAGGGAACGGGCGACGGCGGGAACGCGCGACAACATCCGGTAATCCTTGGCAAAAGTGGCTGATTAAAAGACTCGGGATTGTACACCGGCACGCAACGCGCCGGGAGGGCTCAGCCGTCGGACCATTCGGGCCGCTGGCCGTCGCGCTGGGCGTTCAACTCGGCACGGCAGGCCGGGCACAACCTCCGGTCCTGCAGTTGCGGCCTTTCCAGCTCGCACCAGCGCGGCTTCGCCGGCAGCAGGCCGCCGCAGAGAGTCCTGTCCGCATGACCACCCAGTTCGAGCTGGCGCGCGACCAGGTGCAGGCGCACCTCGCGACAGGCGAACAGGTCGAGCTGCTCATCGGGCTCGATCAGCTTGTAGGCATGCAGGGACCAGGCGGGGCGCGGCATGAAGGACTCCAGGACGGGTGCGCAACATTAGCCGAAAGGCCTGGCCTGGAAAAGCCTCCCGACAGGGCTCAGAGCAGCGGCTTCAGGCTCGGCCAGACGTTATCCAGCAACTTGCCCTGGGCACCCGCCGCCGGATGGATGCCATCGGCCTGCATCATCCCCTCGACGCCCCCCACCCCCTCGAGGAAGAACGGCACCAGCGGCACCTGCCGGGAGGCCGCCAGGTCCTGGTAGACCCGGGCGAAGGCGTCGGTATAGCGCTTGCCATAATTGGGCGGCAGGCGCATGCCCAGCAGCAGCACCTTGGCTCCTGCCTGCTGCGACCGCTCCACCATACCGGCAAGATTCTGTTGCAATTGTGCGGGGGGCTGGCCACGCAGGCCATCGTTGCCACCGAGCTCGATTATCACCAGCTCCGGCTTGTGTTCGCCGAGCAGCGCGGGCAGCCGGGAAGCACCGCCGGCACTGGTGTCGCCACTGATGGACGCGTTCACCACGCGATGCTCGAAACCCTCCTCATCCAGGCGTTTCTGCAGCAGGGAGACCCAGCCCTGGCTGGTTTCCAGCCCCAAAGCGGCGCTGATACTATCCCCGACGACCAGCACGGTCCCCGCCGCCGCCTCCTGGGCCATCACCATCAACGCCAGGCAGCTGCCCAACAACCAAGCACGCATCGGATTCTCCATGAGCGCAAGCATTCTCAATGCGCGGAACCTTAGCAAAGTGGTTCCCAGCGCGGAAGGCGAGTTGACCATCCTCCACGACCTGGACCTGGACCTGGCCCAAGGCGACAGCCTGGCCATTGTCGGCAGCTCCGGTTCGGGCAAATCCACCCTCCTCGGCCTGCTCGCCGGGCTCGACCTGCCCAGCTCCGGCGACATCAGCCTGGCCGGCCACGCCCTCGCCCGCCTCGACGAGGACCAGCGCGCCCGCGTGCGTGCCGAGCATGTCGGTTTCGTCTTCCAGTCATTCCAGTTGCTCGACAGCCTCAATGCCCTGGAGAACGTCATGCTGCCGCTGGAGCTCGAAGGCCGCGCGGATGCCCGCGAACGCGCCCGCCACCTGCTCGATCGCGTCGGCCTCGGCCAGCGCCTCGGCCACTACCCGCGCCAGCTCTCCGGGGGCGAGCAGCAGCGCGTCGCCATCGCCCGCGCCTTCGCCGCCGAACCCGACGTCCTGTTCGCCGACGAACCCACCGGCAACCTCGACAGCCACACCGGCGAGCGCATAAGCGACCTGCTGTTCCAGCTCAACCAGGAACGCGGCACCACCCTGGTCCTGGTCACCCACGACGAGCGCCTCGCCCATCGCTGCCGCCGACTGATCCGCCTCGAGTCCGGGCGCCTGGTCGACCAGGTGGAACCCTGATGCGCCTGCCGCTCACGCGCCTGCTGGGCATGGCGGCCCGGCAACTGCTCCGGGATGCCCGCGCCGGTGAGCTGCGCGTGCTGTTCTTCGCCCTGGTGGTCGCCGTGGCCGCCAGCAGCGCCATCGGCTATTTCGGTGCCCGCCTGAACGGTGCCATGCTCCTGCGGGCCACCGAATTCCTCGGCGCCGACCTGCTGCTCGGCGGCTCCTCCCCCGCGTTGCCGGAACAGATCGAACCCGGTGAGCGCCTGGGCCTGCGTCATGCCCGTGCCGTCGAATTCTCCAGCGTGATCGCCGGTGACGCCGGCATCCAGCTCGCCAGCGTCAAGGCGGTGGACGAGCCCTACCCGCTGCGCGGCGAGTTGAGGAGCGCACCGGCCCCCTATGCGCCCGAAGAGCCCGGTGCCGGCCCTGCACCTGGCGAAGCCTGGGCCGAGGCGCGCCTGTTCACCGCCCTGGACATCCGTCCTGGCGACACGGTCGACGTCGGCCAGAAGACCCTGCGCCTGACCCGCGTGCTCACCTACGAGCCCGATCGTGCCGGGGACTTCTACAGCCTCACCCCGCGCCTCCTGATGAACCTCGCCGACCTCGACGCCACCGGCGTGGTACAGCCCGGCAGCCGGGTGCGCTACCGGGAACTGTGGAGCGGCCCGGCGGAAGCACTGAAGAGCTACCGCGACACCCTGGAACCCACCCTGGCTGCCAACCAGCGCATCGAGGACGCCCGCGACGGCAACCGCCAGGTCGGCGGCGCCCTCAGCCGCGCCGAGCGCTACCTCAACCTCGCCAGCCTCGCCGCCGTGCTGCTGGCCGGTGTCGCCGTAGCCCTGTCGGCGGCCCGCTTCGCCGCACGCCGCTTCGACGCCAGCGCCCTGCTGCGCTGCCTGGGCCTGTCGCGTCGCGAAGCGCTGCTGCTCTATACCCTGCAGCTGGGCCTGCTCGGCATCGCCGCCGCCTTCCTCGGCGCACTGATCGGCTGGCTCGCCCAGCTCGGCCTGTTCCACCTGCTACGCGAACTGCTGCCGGCGGAAGTGCCGTCCGGCGGCGTACTGCCCGCACTCGCCGGCATCGCCACCGGCCTCGTCGCCCTCGCCGGCTTCGCCCTGCCGCCGCTGGCCGCCCTTGGCCGCGTGCCGCCGCTGCGAGTGCTGCGTCGCGACCTCCTGCCCGTGCCACCCAGCTCCTGGCTGGTGTACGGCGCCGCCCTGCTCGCCCTCGGGCTGATCATGTGGCGCCTGAGCCTGGACCTGAAGCTCACCCTCGCCCTGCTCGGCGGCGGCCTGCTCGCCACCCTGATACTTGGCGGCCTGATGCTCCTGGGCCTCAATGGCCTGCGTCGCCTGCTGGCCCGTGCCGCCCTGCCCTGGCGTCTCGGCCTCGGGCAGCTGCTGCGCCACCCATTGGCCGCCGCCGGGCAATCGCTGGCCTTCGGCCTGATCCTCCTGGCAATGGCGCTGATCGCGCTGCTGCGTGGCGAACTGCTCGACACCTGGCAGGACCAGCTGCCCGCCGACGCGCCGAACTACTTCGTGCTCAACGTCCTGCCCGGCGAGAAAGACGCCTTCGCCGAACGCCTCGCCCAGCTCTCGCCCCACCCTGCCCCCCTGTTCCCCGTGGTGCCCGGCCGCCTCACCGCCATCAACGGCGAGCCGGCGAAGGAACATGCGAGCAAGGAATCCCAGGGCGAACGTGCCCTGCAGCGCGACCTCAGCCTCACCTGGGCCGCCGACCTGCCCAGTGGCAATCGCCTGGTGGCCGGGCAATGGTGGGACCAGGCGCCGGCCGGCGACCTGCCCGGCGTCTCGGTGGAGGCCAAGCTCGCCGGCAACCTCGGCCTGCAGCTGGGCGATCGCCTGAGCTTCAGCGTCGGCGGCATCAGCCGTGACGTGCGCATCACCAGCCTGCGCGAAGTCGACTGGGACAACTTCCAGCCGAACTTCTTCATGATCTTCGCCCCCGGCTCCCTCGCCGACCTGCCCGCCACCTACCTCACCAGCTTCTACCTGCCGCCGCAGCATGACCGTGAGCTGGTGGAGCTGGCCCGCGCCTTCCCGGCGGTGACCCTGCTGGAAGTGGAAGCCATCCTCGCGCAGCTGCGCAGCATCCTCGCCCAGGTCACGGTGGCGGTGGAATTCGTCCTGCTGTTCGTGCTCGCCGCCGGTCTCGCCGTGCTCTTCGCCGGCCTGCAATCGACCCTCGACGAGCGCATCCGCCAGGGCGCGCTGCTGCGGGCCCTGGGCGCCGAGCGCAGCCTGCTGCAGCGGGCTCGCCGCGCCGAGTTCGCCCTGCTCGGCGCCGCTGCCGGCCTGCTCGCCGCCCTGGGCTGCGAGCTGGTCAGCGCCCTGCTCTACACCCTGGCCTTCGACCTGCAATGGCACCCGCATCCCTGGTTGCTGCTGTTGCCGCCCCTGGGAGCGCTGCTCGTGGGTGGCGCTGGAGTGATCGGCACCCGCCGCGCGCTCAACGCCAGCCCGCTGCAGGTGCTGCGCGAAGCCTGATCGCCCGGCCCGCCTGTACAAGGCGGGCCGGCCTCTTGCTAGACTCCGGCCCCTTCCGTCGCGCACAGAGCCGCTGCCCCGAACATGAGTCGCTATCGCCCCCCACGTACCGCCGGCACCCCGCTGATCACCCCCGAAGGCGAGGCCCGCCTGCGCGCCGAACTGCACGAGTTGTGGCACGTGAAGCGACCCAAGGTCACCCAGTCGGTGAGCGAGGCCGCCGCCCAGGGCGATCGCTCCGAGAACGCCGAATACACCTATGGCAAGAAGATGCTGCGGGAGATCGACAGCCGCGTGCGCTTCCTCACAAAGCGCCTGGAAAGCCTCAAGGTGGTGAGCGAACGCCCGTCCGACCCGAACAAGGTCTACTTCGGCGCCTGGGTGACCCTCGAGGACGACGACGGCGAGCAATCGCGCTACCGCATCGTCGGCCCCGACGAGCTCGACCTGAAGCAGAACCACATCAGCATCGACTCGCCGCTGGCCCGCGCCCTGGTGGGCAAGGCGCTGGACGCCGAAGTGCTGGTGCACACGCCGACCGGCGAGAAGAGCTGGTACGTGGTGGAGATCGAATACCCCTGATGCGCCTCAGCGCAGGGTGATCAGGCCCTGGCGCGAGACCCGCACCAGTTCGCGGACCATCAGCGCAACGTCTTCCCGGGCGGGCGCCTGCACCACGGCCATGTCGAAGCTGTCGGCGGCATAGCGCTGCAAGGACCCGGCATCGACGGCGAACTGGATGAGCAGGTTGCGCGGGCCGGCCCAGCGCTTCGGCCAGCCGTCGAGATAACGCAGCATGGTCGGCTGGTGGGGGCCGCTGAGAAGAACCCTGGGGTTGCGCAATACCGGGCCCGAAGTGATGGGCGCCAGGCGAATGAGCGGTTGGGGACAGGTCATGGTGTCATGTCTCCGCCTCGTTGATCCCGCTGGGCAGCGGTGAGAGGCGACACCGAACCAGCGCTTTAGCGGTATTTCGAGATGGACTCCACCTCCGCGCCCCGCAAGTAGCTGTCTTAAATCGGCGCATGGGGCGGCATCCTAGAGAAGCGCCCGCAATACTGTCAATACGACCAAGACGTCGTCCTGGAGCCTCCGCGACCATGTCCACACCTCCCTTGCGCCTGTTCTTCGCCCTGCCTTGCAGCGAGCCGCTGGCAACGAGCATAGCCCTGTGGCGCGAAGCCGCCTCCTGCGGCGGCAAAGCCGTGGCGAGGCACAACCTGCACCTGACCCTCGCCTTCCTCGGCGAGCAGCCACGGGGCTGCGTCGGCGAACTCGAAAACCTGGCCGCGAGCCTCGTCGGCGAAGCCTTCGAACTGCGCCTCGACCAGCTCCGTTGCTGGCAGAACGGCCTGTTGCACCTCGCCCCCGCACATCCGCCGCAGGCCCTGATGAGCCTCGCCGCCAGCCTCCAGGACAGATTGCGGGGCGCAGGCTTCGCGCTGGAGCGAAGGCCCTTCCACCCACACCTGACGCTCGCGCGCCACTGCACCCACCTGCCGGCCACAACCGCCCCAACCTTCGATTGGCCTGTGAACCAGTTCACCCTCTTCGCCTCGGAAAACACCGCGTCCGGCGCGCACTACCGCGCCCTCGCGCACTGGCCACTGCTGCCTCGGGACTCAAACGAGCGTTTCACTCAGTAACAGGGAAACGCCCGCGAACATTCGGTGAACGGCTGTAAACAACGGTGAAACCTGCGACGCAGACGCCATTTCGTGCGAATCGCGGTGCTGGCATGGTTCCTGCCCCAGCCCATCCGCTGATGTACGCGCCCAGGATGGGCGCGGCGGCTTCGCAGGGAGGCACCCACTGCCTGTTCCACCATCACCGAGAGCAACCAATGAACAACAACAAGATCCTGCTCGCCCTCGCCCTTGGAGTCGGTCTCGCCGCCTCCGGCGAAGCCCTTGCCGCCACCGGCTACACGCAGACCAAGTACCCCGTGGTCCTCGCCCACGGCATGCTCGGCTTCGACAGCATCCTCGGCGTCGACTACTGGTACGGCATCCCCTCGGCCCTGCGCCGTGACGGCGCCTCGGTCTACGTGACCGAAGTCAGCCAGTTGAACACCTCCGAAGCCCGTGGCGAGGAGCTGCTGGAACAGGTCGAGGAAATCGTCGCCATCAGCGGCAAACCCAAGGTCAACCTGATCGGCCACAGCCACGGCGGCCCGACCATCCGCTATGTCGCCGGCGTGCGTCCGGACCTGGTCGCCTCCGCCACCAGCGTCGGCGGCCCGCACAAGGGTTCGGCCACCGCCGACTTCCTGCGGCAGATCCCGCCCGGCTCGGCAGGCGAGACGATCGTCGCCGGCATCGTCAACGGCCTCGGCTCGCTGATCAACTTCCTCTCCGGCAGCAGGAGCACCCTGCCGCAGAACGGCCTCGGCTCGCTGGAATCGCTCAACAGCCAGGGCGCGGCCCGGTTCAACGCCAAGTTCCCACAGGGCATCCCCACCAGCGCCTGCGGCGAGGGTGCCTACCAGGTCAACGGCGTGCGCTACTACTCCTGGAGCGGCACCAGCCCGCTGACCAATGTGCTCGACGTCAGCGATGCACTGCTCGGCGCCACCTCCCTCACATTCAAGGGCGAGGCAACCGACGGCCTGGTCGGCCGCTGCAGCTCCCACCTGGGCAAAGTGGTGCGTGACAACTACCGGATGAACCACCTCGACGAGGTCAACCAGACCTTCGGCCTCACCAGCCTGTTCGAGACCGACCCGGTGACCGTCTACCGCCAGCATGCCAACCGCCTGAAGAACGACGGCCTGTAAGCCGCCCGGCGGGGCCTGCGGGCCCCGCCCCCTGACAAGAGGCCACCGTGAAGAGATTCCTGCTGTCCCTGCCCCTGGTCTTCGCCGGCTGCCTGGCCGCGATCCTCTACCTGCAATCCGCCACCGACAGCCCGGCGCCGCCCGCTCCGGACAGCCCCCGACAGCCGCTCGTTAATGCCTCCGCCGCCGACGACCCGACACCAGGCCCCGGCGTCGCGCCCACCCTGCCGGCGCAACTACCCGCCCTGCCCGCCTCCTTTGCCGGCACCCAGGTCGACGGCCGCTTCCAGCTGGACGCAGCGGGCAACCTGCTGATCACCGAGGACATCCGCCGAATCTTCGATTACTTCCTCAGCGCCATCGGCGAGGAGCCCATCGGCATTTCCATCCAGCGCCTGCGCGGCTACATCACCGCCCAGCTGCAGGAGCCGGCCGAAGGCCAGGCCCTGGCGCTGCTGGAGCAGTACCTGGACTACAAGCGGCAGCTGGTGCAGCTGGAAAAGGACCTGCCACAGATGGCCGACCTGGACGCCATGCGCCAGCGCGAAGCCGCGGTGAGCGCCCTGCGCGCCCGCCTGTTCAGCGCCGAGGTGCACCAGGTGTTCTTCGCCGGCGAGGAAACCTACAACCGCTTCACCCTGGAGCGCCTGGCCATCGCCCATGACGCCTCCCTCGACGATGCCGCCAAGGCTGCCGCCGTCGACCGCCTGCGCCAGGGCCTGCCCGAGGCCCTGCAGGACAGCGTGCTGCCGCAGCTGCAGGCCGAACTCCGCACCCAGACCGCTCAATTGCAGGCTCAAGGCGCCACGCCCGCCGAGATCCGCCGCCTGCGCCAGCAGTTGGTAGGTGCCGAAGCCACCGAGCGCCTGGAGGCCCTGGACCAGCGTCGCCAGGGCTGGAAGCAGCGGATCGGCGCCTTCCAGGCCGAGAAGGCGCGCATCGAGTCCAACCCCGGGCTCAGCGATGGCGATCGCCGTGCCGCGATCCAGCGCCTGGCCGAAGAGCAGTTCGACGAGCACGAGCGCCAACGCCTGGACGCCGCCCTGGAACTGGCCGCGGCGCGCGCGCAGCAGCCCTGAAATGCAGAAGGCCCGCACATGGCGGGCCTTCTTCGGGTTCGCAGTGGTTACTGGCTGAACCTGCGGTCCAGCGAGAAGCGGCCCGCGCCTTCGATCAGCAAGGTGCCGGAGATCAGGGCGAGGATCAGCGCGTACTCGTAACCACCGTTGGTGATGAAGAACCCGCTGGCCCAGTGCACGCTGAAGATGGCGACCACCATGGCGACGATCAGCGACGCGGCGGCGGGACGTACCAGCAGGCCGATCACCAGGGCCAGGCCACCGAAGAACTCGGCGCTGCCCGCCATCAGGGCCAGCAGGTAGCCGGGCGCCAGGCCGATGCTTTCCATCCACTGTCCGGTGCCTTCCAGGCCGTAGCCGCCGAAGAGACCGAAGAGTTTCTGCGAGCCGTGGGCGGCGAAGGTCAGGCCGGTCACCACGCGCAGCAGGGTGATGCCGATGCCGGCGTTGGTGGAGAGAAGGCGTTTGATCGGGTTGCTCATGTCGCGTTTCCTTTCGAGTGAGGAGGTGTTGGTTCAGACGAGAGCAATCTTAGTTGATTTTTTCGATATGAAAACCGCAAAAAACGCAGTATTGAAATCGATAAAATCGATTATTTGCCCCTGCTTGCGACTTTCCTCTGCGGTTCCAGCAGATAACGCTCCCGGTCATAGGCCAGGTAGTACTTGTTCACTGCGCTGACATAGCTCACCACGCCCATGCCCAGTTGCTCGGCGGCGATACGCTCGACCTGGAAGAACCACTGGTTGGGATTGAGCCCACGGCGCCGAGCCTCCGCACGCAGGCTCTGCACCCGTTGCGGCCCCACGTTGTAGGCGGCCAGGGTGAAGGCCATGCGCTCGCGCTCATTGAGCTGCGAACTGTTGAAGAAGCCCTTGCGCAGCATGGCCAGGTACTTGGCCGAGGCCTGCACGTTGTTCTCCAGCGCATGGATGTTGCCGACCCCGACGGTGCGCGCCGCGCCGGGGGTGATCTGCATCAGCCCGGTGGCACCGCTGGCGCCGCGGGCGGCCGGATTGAGGCTGGATTCCTTGAAGGCCACGGCGGCCAGGTTCAGCCAGTCGAAGGCATGCTGGTCGGCGAAGCGCTGCAGCACCGGGCGCACCTTCTCCAGGCGCTGCCGATCGGCCCGGGCCAGCGGGCTGTGCACCTTGTACAGGCGGCGGTACACGCGCTGGAAGGTGGCGTCCTGGTCGGAGGGCGCGTTGTAGCCGGCCAGGAAGCGGTCGATGCTGGCGCGCAGCATCGGCGCGTCGCGGCGGACGAACCAGGTCATGTCGCGCTGGTTGTCCAGCACCAGGTGCTTCTCGATACGCAGCTTGGGCATGACCTTGGCCCAACGCTCGGCGATGGGCTGCTCGACAGCGGTCAGCGGGAAGATGCCGGCCTGGACCATCTCCAGCACATCCTCCACCGCCAGGGTCGGGTCAACCCATTCGATGACGATCGGCGCCAGCTTGCGTTGCGCCAGCTGCTGGTTGACCCGGCGCAGCGCCTCGGCCGCCGCGCTGCCGGCCGGCAACGCGATGCTGCGCCCGGCGAGCTGCTCCAGGCGCTGGTAGCGACGATCACCACTGCGGCTGACCAGCAGCAGCGGCACATGGCGGCGAATGGGGGCGCTGGCGCTGACCTCGCCTCCGCTGCGCGGGTCCACCAGCTCGCCGGGGGCCACCAGGTCGCCCTCGCCGCGCTGCAGGGCGGCGAGCAACTGGTCCTTGGCCCTGGGGATGATCTTCACATCCAGTTCGCGGCCGTCGCGGGCGTTGCGGTTGAGGTACTGCTCGAAGGCGCGGATGCGGTGGTATTCGATGCCGATGGCTTCGCCCTTGACCTCGCCGGAGCTGTTGCGGCTCTGGTTGACCAGCACCCGCAGCACGCCACTGCGGCGGATCTGCGCCAGGTCACGCGCCTCGCTCGGCTGCTGCCAGGCTTCCGGCGGGCCGGCCAGGCGCGCTGCAGCCGGTAACGGCGACAGGGCGAGCAGGCACAACAGAAGCAGCAGCGTTCGGGTCATCGAATCTCCGGGATCAGGCCGCAGGAAGCGAGCCGACCGTCTGAGAACGCAGCCCCCGGACGGAGTTCCGGGCGGTGCGAGGGGCGCGGAGAGTGTCACAGCTCGGCCGTCGACACCAGCCAAAACGCTGTAACAACTTCAACAAACAACCATAACTAACTGTATTTATTGAATTTTCTTTAATGAATCGAGCTTTGCTATGCTGCTCCGCTCGCGTCCGAGGTAGCACCATGCAACTCATCGACATTGGCGTCAATCTGACCCATTCAAGCTTTGCGGCAGAGCGTGAAGCACTGCTCGAACGCGCCTTCGCCGCAGGCGTGGCGCAACTGGTACTCACCGGCACCAGCGTGGCCGATGCCGAAGCAGCACTGGCACTGGTTCGCCAGCTCGACCCCGAAGGCGGCCGCCTGTTCAGCACGGCCGGCCTGCATCCCCACGAAGCCAGCCAGTGGAATGCCGACAGCGCCCGCCACCTGCGGGCACTGCTGGCCGAGCCGGAAGTACGCGCCGTGGGCGAATGCGGCCTGGACTTCAATCGCGACTTCTCCCCGCGCCCGCAGCAGGAGAAGGCCCTGGAGGAACAACTGGCCCTGGCCGTCGAGCTGGGCCTGCCGGTATTCCTCCACGAACGCGATGCCGACGAGCGCCTGCTGGCCATCCTGCGGCAATTCCGCGATCGCCTGCCGGCCGCCGTGGTGCACTGCTTCACCGGCGAGAAGCGCGCCCTCTTCGCCTACCTCGATCTCGACCTGCACATCGGCATCACCGGCTGGATCTGCGACGAACGCCGGGGCACCCACCTGCACCCGCTGGTGCGTGAAATCCCAGCGGGCCGGCTGATACTGGAAAGCGACGCCCCCTACCTGCTGCCCCGCAGCCTGCGACCGAAGCCGAAGAGCGGTCGCAACGAGCCGGCCTTCCTGCCCGAGGTGCTCCACGAAGTCGCCCGCCACCGGGGCGAAACACCCGAGCACCTGGCCCAGCACACCACCGCCTGCGCACGCGCGTTTTTCGGGCTGCCGAACATCGCCTAACCTGTTCCAGTAAAGAGGCTGATTGATACGGATCAACGATCCCGTCACAGTGCTGCGAAACAATGCTGGCACCTTGCCAAGCCTCAGAGAAAAAAGAACAGAACATGGGTAACTGGATGCGCGATCTTTCCCTGAAGTACAAGTTCTGGGCGGTCAACGCCGTCGCCTTCGTCACCACGCTGCTGCTGGTGCTGCACGCCATCAGCCTCGAGCGCGATGCCCGCGTCGAGGCAGCCCGCGATGCGGCCGTGGCGCAGGCCGCACTGCTGCGCGCCTGGCCCGCCGGGCAGGCACTGCCTGCCAGCAACGAGATCGTGCGCTTCGCAGCCGGCAGCGCCCCGCAGCTGCAGGGGACCGACACCAGTGCGCTGACCCGCGCCACCGGCTGGGTCGACCTGGACCACGACGCCCTGTTCGGCAACGATCCGGTGGTCGGCGCCCAGGTGCAGGACGCCGCCGACGGCCAGCGCATCGCCGTACTCGCCCATGCGCCGAGCTTCGCCGAGGTGTTCACCTCGCGCATGCTCAACTACGCGGTCACCGTGTTCCTGCTGATGATGGCGCTG
This sequence comes from Pseudomonas tohonis, assembly GCF_012767755.2. Lineage (NCBI taxonomy): Bacteria > Pseudomonadati > Pseudomonadota > Gammaproteobacteria > Pseudomonadales > Pseudomonadaceae > Pseudomonas > Pseudomonas tohonis. The sequence goes on along the minus strand of NZ_AP023189.1, from coordinate 2,109,318 downwards.
CTGGCGTCCTCGCAGTTGCTGATCCGCTTCCTCCTCAGCCACCTCAACACCCTCAAGGACGTGATGCTGCACGTGGAAAAGAGCGGCGACCTGTCCGCCCGCGTGCCGCTGGACAGCCGCGACGAGGTGGGCCAGATGGCCAGTGCGTTCAACGCCATGCAGGCAGGCTTCCAGCGCGTGGTGGGCACCGTCGCCCAGGTCACCGAGCGCCTCGACGAAGGCGCCGCGCGACTGGCCTCGAGCATGGGCGAGGTGCGCCAGGGCATGCTCGGCCAGCAGAGCGAGACCGACCAGGCCGCCACCGCCATCAACGAGATGTCCGCCACGGTGCATCACATCGCCCAGCACGCCGCCGACACCCGCGACCAGTCGCAGACCGCCGACCAGCTCGCCGGAGCCGGCCAGAGCGTGGTCAGCCGCGTGGGCGAGTCCATCGCCGGGCTCTCCAGCGGCGTGCAGCAGACCGCCGAGATGATCGAGAAGCTGGCCGAGGACAGCCAGAAGATCAGCAGCGTGGTCAGCGTCATCCATGGCATCGCCGAGCAGACCAACCTCCTCGCCCTCAATGCCGCCATCGAGGCCGCCCGCGCCGGCGAGATGGGCCGTGGCTTCGCCGTGGTGGCGGATGAGGTGCGCAACCTGGCCAAGCGCGTCCAGGACTCCACCGACGAGATCACCAGCATGATCCTCGCCCTGCAGTCCGGCACCCGCGACGCCGTGGAGTTCATGCAGGAAAGCTCGTTCAAGGCCGACAGCTGCGTGCAACAGGCCCACGAAGCCGGCGAAGCGCTGGCCGCCATCACCGGCGCCGTGGCGCAGATGCGCCAGAGCAACACGCAGATCGCCGTGGCAGCGGAACAGCAGAGCCAGGTCGCCGAGGAGATGACCCGCGCCGTGGTCGGCATCCGCGACGTCACCGAACTCACCGTCAGCCAGACCCTAGGCTCCGCCTCCACCAGCGCCGAACTGGCCAGCCTCGCCAGCGAACTCTCCCGCGCCATCCGCCAGCTCAAGCTCTGAGCGGGCTATCCCGCCCATAGACACAACCCATTCGCCGGCCCCTCCAGGGCCGGCCTAGACTTGCCCGCACTCCTCAGAGGAATCGCATCATGGGCAAACGTCATCCCAACCTCCGCGCCTGGCAGTGGAAGACCTACGCCAGGAACCACCGCAACCCCACCAACCTGGTGCTGCACCTGCTGGCCGTGCCGCTGTTCATCGTCGCCACCCTGGTCTTGCTCGACGGCCTGTTCACCCTGAGCGTCCTGAACATCGCCCTCGGCCTCATCGGGCTGGCCGCCTCCCTCGGCCTGCAATCCCACGGGCACCGCCTCGAAGCCGAGGCACCGGAACCGTTCACCGATCGCAAGGACGCCGTTGGCCGCCTGCTCACCGAACAGTTCGTCACCTTCCCACGCTTTTTCTTCAGCGGCGCCTGGTGGCGCAACTGGCGGAACCGCCACTGACCTCAATCTGCCAGCAAAGAGCCATTACTTTCGTCGGAAAATACTCAAGCTCGCCAAAGGAATGACGATATGCTGGCACCACGCTGTATGAGGGTCGTCGCATGCCGTCAAAGCGACAGATATTTGGCACCATTTTCCTGGCAGTCACCCTGAGCGCCCTCGCCCAGGGGGAGCAGTCCGCCTACCCCCTGGACATTCCCGCCCTGCGTCTGCACCTGCCCGGTGCAGGTCCCCAGGTGTTCACCCTGCGCGACCTCCAGGCCATGCCCGGCGTCACCCTGCGCGCCCGCGGCCCCAGTGACGATCGGGTCTCCGACTGGCACGGCGTGCCCCTGAGCCGTCTCCTGGAGCAGCTGCCGGGTGCACGGCACCCCACCGAACTGCACCTGCGGGCCCTCAACGACTATTCGGTGGTGATCCCCGCCAGCGACATCGAGCGCTACCAGCCGGTGATCGCCTACTCCCGCGACGGCCAGCCCATGGCGGTGGAAGCCTTTGGGCCGCTCTTTCTCATGTACCCCTTCGATACCCACGCCGAACTGCGCGTGCAGAAGTACTACAACCGTGCCATCTGGCAACTGAGCGATATCTACATCGAGTAGCGACCATGCCCGACAGTTTTGCCGACAGTATTTCCCTGCCGCGCAAGCGGCTGGTGATGGCGGTCCTCCTGGTTCTCATGCTGGTCATGGCGATCACCGCCGGGGGCTCGCTGTGGCTGGTGGTGAACGAGGCACGGCAGCTCGGCCGCCCCGGCTCACACGGCGAGCTGTGGCAGGTCTACCAGATCCGCAACGGCATGGACCGCCTGCTGGAGGAAGCGCAGCACATCGAGCAGGGCCACAGCGGCGCCACGCAACTGGTGGTCCGCCTCGGCGTACTGCGCAGCCTGGCGCGCCCCGTCGAAGGCCATCACCTGTTCGACTTCCTGCCCACGGCGCGTCCGGAAACCACCCGCACCCTGCAACGCGTCTCCGAACTCAGCCAGCGCTGGCTGGAACGCGTCGACTGGAACGACCAGGCCTCGGCCCGCGCCACCAGCGCCGAAATCCTCAGCGAGCTGCCGCCGCTGCAGCGCGCCATGCACGAAGTCATGGTGGCCGCCAACATCTCCCTGGCCAACGAACTGGATGAAGAACGCCAGCGTCTCTACGGCTATTTCAGCAAGCTCGCCTGGGCCTTGCTCGGCCTGCTGGTGGGCGGCGCCCTGCTGGTCACCCACCTGATCTACAACTTCCGCGAAGCACGGCGCCTGAGCGAGAGCCTTGGCGAACTCGCCCATACCCTGGAAAGCCGCGTCGAGGCGCGCACCCTCGCCCTCAGCGAAGGCCGCGAACTGCTCAAGCACATCCTCGAGGCCAGCCCGAGCGACGTCGCCCTGATCGGCGCGGAATCCGGCCGCGTGCACTTCGTCAACCAGCGCCTGATCGTCCGCCAGGGCCTGCAGCGTGGCTCGCAGTTCTCCCTGGACCGGCTGTTCGCCGCCGAATCCGAAGCCCAGCGTTTCCGCGCCGCCCTGGAGGCACGTCGCCAGATCGATGACTGGGAGGCGCTGCTGGGCAAGACCGCGCCCTACTGGGGTGTGGTGTTCGGCCGTATCGTCGAGCTGGAGGGCGAGCCCGCGCACCTGGTCTGGAGCTACGACATCAGCCTGCGCAAGCGCATGGAGCACGAGCTGCTGACCCTGGCCACCACCGACGGCCTCACCGGCCTCGACAACCGCCGCGCCTTCATGCAGCGCGCCGAAGACATGCTGCGCCAGGCCGAACGCTTCGGCCATCCGTGCTCGGTGCTGATGATGGACATCGACCACTTCAAGTCGGTCAACGACGGCCATGGCCACGCCATCGGCGACGAAGCCCTGCGCGCCGTCGCCCGGGTGATGCGTGAATGCCTGCGCGGGGTCGATGTCCTCGGGCGCCTGGGTGGCGAGGAGTTCGCGGCCATCCTCCCGGAGACCGGGGACGGCAAGGCCGCGCTGGTGGCCGAGCGCCTTCGCGCCGGAGTCGAGGCCCTGCGCGTGGACCTCGCTGGGGGTGATGTCCTGCGCCTGACGCTCAGCCTGGGGATCGCCGGGAAGCGCCCCGGAGAAACCCTGGAATCCCTGCTCGGCCGCGCCGATGCGGCGCTCTATGCCGCCAAGCAGGCCGGACGCAACCGGGTGGAGGTCGCGTCCCTCTGACGCCTCAGCCGAAGACGGTGACCGTCTGCCGGCTCAGCGCCACCAGCTCGCCGGAAGGCGACCACAGGCGCGCCGAGACATGGCCGTAGCCGTCACGGGCGTGATCGATCTCCGCGCGGTACAGGCACCAGTCCAGGGTGCCCACGGTCGGCAGCGGCTGCACGAACTCGATGGTCCAGGTCAGCGAACTGCCCGGTGCCGGGCTGCGCAGGTGTGGCAGCACCGCCGGCGGCCAGGCGTCCACTAGCGCCAGCAGGTGGGCGATTCCGGCGGGCTCATCCTCGACCTCGCCCCGGAAACGCACCCAGCCGCCCATCTCGCGGGCCGGATTGTTGGTGAACGGCATGCTGCCGATGCCCCAGCGCATGGCCAGGAAACGGGTGAAATCGGGGGTCACGCCACGCAGGAAGGGCAGCTCCTGGCACTCCTCCGCCGGCTTGATCACCGGTGCCGGGTCGGCCTGTACGTCGATGGCCGACTCACGCGAGGCACCAAAACTGCCTTGCACCACCGCCACCGTCTGGCCGTTCTGCACCGCGCGGCAGAACATCTGGCTCACCGCCCGCCCCTCGCGCAGCACCTCCGCCTCGAAGCTCGCCGGCACCTCGGCCTCCAGCGGGCCGACGAAGGTGATCGCCAGCGACCGCACCGGGCGCCCTTCACTCACCTTGGCGCTCATCGCCTCATAGGCCAGCGCGGCCACCAGGCCGCCGAAACTGGCCCGGCCCTGGGCCCATGCGCTGGGCACCACGACCTCGTCGGGATTGCTGCGAACGGCCTGGATCAACTGGGAAAACTTCATGGTCCACTCACCCGCTGAATTCGAAAGTGGAGGGATGTTAGGGGATTGCCCAGGCGCTAGAAAGCCGACCTTCAAGCGGGTAGCGACAACGGGGAGGGGAAAAATGCCAGGGCATCAGAGGCGTTGATGGCCGCGACTCCCTCCCCGCAGGAGCGAGCTCTGCTCGCGAAACGCCTTGATCCCGCTCTCGACCCAAGCAGGAGTCACCGGCGAGAACAGCCCGTAGGATGGGAAGAGCGAAGCGAATCCCATCGATGCGGAGCCCGCCGAAACACCCGCGGCAGTGCCAGGAAGGTTCGGCGCATAGGGTTCGCCGGCTTGCTCCCGACCCGCGGGAAAAAGATCAGCCCAGGCTCGCCTGCAGCTTGTCCAGCACCCGATCCGAACGCACCTCGGCGCCGTGCATGGCGACGCGCCAGGCCTTTACCCGTGGAGCGAGGTCGGGCTCCTGCTCGGCGATGAGCAGCCATTGCAGGCGGTCATGCCATTTGCCGAGGGCGGCCTGCGCGCCCTTGAGCAGGCGCTGGGCCTTGGCGGACGTCTCCACCAACTGCGGGTAGGCATCGCCACCGTAGCGCACGCGCTTGATCAGCAGGCGCAGGCGATGACGGTCGTGGCTCGGGTCCGCCAGGGCCTGCTCCAGGCGCTGCCAGTCCTTGGCCAGGCGCTTGCGGATGGTCTTGCGCGGCTTCACCAGCAACCCTTCGCGATGGGAGATGCGCAGCAGCTGCGGCCAGGCATCCAGCACGCGGAACAGCTGCGCGAGGGCCGGGGCCGCCAGCAGCGCGAGATAGCCTTCGCGTAGCCGCTGGCGACGCGGCTCGGCCAGGTGCGCCAGGCCATGGCTTTCCAGTTCCACGATCAGCACTTCCAGGTCACGCAGCGGCGTGCTCAGTGCCCCGACCTCGCGGGCCGCTTCGTTCAGCACCTGGGCGGCGGGCAGGTCCCGCAGGGGGCGCAGCAGGCTGCGCAGGCGCCGGGTGTTGATGCGCAGGTCGTGCAGGGCCTCGCCATCGGTGCCGGCTTCGAGGCGTGCACGGCACGACAGCAGCTTGATTTCGAGGGTCAGCACCTGGGCGATCAGGTCGTCGAGCATGGCAGGCATGGAAGGGTCATCCGGGCAGGCGGGCGCGCGTCCGATCAGCGCTCCACGCGGGTAAGGCGCCAGGGCAGCGCCCTGCGCAAGGCCTTCAGCGCCTGCGCGAGCTCTGCCGGTGGCAAAGGCTCGCCAGCATAGCGCAGAGCCTCATAGCGGCGCGCGAATTCCTCGATCAGCCCGGCCTGTGCCGGCAGCGCCCGCGCCGCACGCGCGGCATAGTCACGCGGGCCCTCGCCCTTGCCCCGACGCACGCCCTGGCGGCCGAGCGCACGCTCGAATCCCTGGAACAGGCGCAGCTGCGGGTCGCGTTCGCGGCGCCAGGGCTTGAACATGAACAGCGCCACCAGGCCCACCAGCACGCCACCACCGCCCACCAGCAAGAGCGCGAAGGTGCGGCCGTCGAGGGCACCGAACCAGCGCTGCAGCACCTGCATCTGCACCTCGCCCTGGTAGCCCAGGACCCAGCGCTGCCAACCGTAGTTGAGCTGGTCCCAGGCCAGGCGCAGCTGGTTCACCCAGCTCACCTGGCGATAGCGCAGCGGCGAGAAGGGCGAGTTCTCGAGGAAGCTCTGCTCCCCGGCCACCGCCTCCTCCAGCCCCTGCTCGATGCGGTTGGGCGCTACCTGGAAGGTCGGGTCGACGCTGCTCCAGCCCTTCTCCGGGGTCCAGTACTCGACCCAGGCGTGGGCATCGAACTGGCGCACCGCCACGTAGTTGCCCGCCGGGTTGATCTCGCCGCCCTGGTAGCCGGCCACGATCCGCGCGGGCACGCCGGCGGAACGCAGCACGAAGGTCATGGCGCCGGCGTAGTGGGCGCAGAAGCCGCGGCGGCTGTCGAAGAGGAATTCGTCGACGCTGTTCGCCCCGCCCGGCGGTGGCTTCAGCGTGTAGACGAAGGGCTCGCGATTGAAATGCTGCAGCAGCGCCTGCACCAGGTCCTCCGTCGCCGGGTGTCGCGCCTTGAGCTCGGCGGCCCAGGCGCGGCTGCGCGGGTCCCCCTGTTCCGGCAACTGCAGGGTGCGCCGGCGCACACGCTCGTCGAGCACCGGGTCACGCACCGCCTCGGGCCAGGAGGTCACCCGGTACAACAGTGAGCGGTCCACCGGGTGCCGCCGTTGCAGGTGGTAGTCGATCATCTGGCGGGTGTCTTCGAGGCTGGTCTCGCCCACGTCCAGGGTGAACAACCAGGGCCGTTCGCTGGGCTGCATGACCACGCTGTAGCTCAGCGGCTCGCCGCGTTTCTCCCACTGCGCGGGGGCGTTGAACTGGCTGGCCTCCGATTGCGACCAGCGACGGCCGTCGAAACGCTCCAGGGTCAGCGCACGCCAGTACAACTCGCGGCGCGGCGGCGGCGCGCCCTCGAAACTGGCGCGGAAGGCCAGCTCGGCGGACTGACTGAGCTCGGCGATATCGGCCGGCGCCATGCTGTCGGACAGCCCGGTGACGCCCTTGTCGCTGGGCAGCGGCAGGGACCACAGCGGCCCCATGCGCGGGAAGAACAGGAACAAAAGCAGCATCAGCGGCAGCGCCTGGGCCAGCAGCGTCGCCGCCAGGCGCAGGGTGGCCAACGGGCGGGCGGCGAAGGCGCTCTGCTGCAGGCCGATCAACGAGGCCAACAACGCGGTCACCGGCAGCAGGCTGTAGAGGGCGGCGAGCATGCCGTCGTCGAAGAGGTAGGCCGTCACCACGGTGAAGAAGCCGAGGAAGATCAGCACCAGCGCATCGCGCCGCGTCCGCATCTCCACCAGCTTGAGAATGAAGGCCGCCACCAGCAGCACCACGCCGGCATCCAGGCCGATCAGGCTGCCCCGGGACAGCAGCACCCCGGCGCCGGCACCTAGCATCATCAGCACCTTGGCCAGGCCGCTGGGGTAGCGGGCGCGCATGCGGAACACCTGTATCCGCCAGCCGGCACAGACCAGCCACAAGCCGATGATCCAGGGCGGCAAGTGGAACAGGTGCGGCAGGATCACCAGTACCTGGGCCACCAGCAGCCAGGTCAGGGCGATGCGCGGGATCGGCTGCACCGTGCTCATCGCGCCACCCCGTACAGGGCCAGCGCACGCAGGCAGGCGTCACGGTGAGGTTCACCGGTGGCCGGGCGCAATTCCTCGCCGCCCAGGCGCAGGCCGAAGGGCTGGCCGCGCTCGGTAAAGGTCAGCACCCAATGGCAGAGCAGCGAGAGGCGGCTTTCCAGCTCGCCCTCCAGGCCGTCCAGGTCGAGCCACAGGTCGGCTCCGGCGAGGGCGGCGAAATCCTTGACGAACAGGCCCTGGCCCCGCGAATAGGCCTTCCAGTGCAGGCGCCGCCGCGAGTCGCCGGGCTGGTAGGGCTTGAGCCCCTGGTAATCGTCGGCGCCGCGACCGAGCACGCGCACGCCATCCTCTTCGTCATCCCGGCGGCCACCGGTGCCCATCGGCAGGTCGCCGGGCAACGGGCGCGGATAGACCAGCGCCGCCTGGTCGAGGTCCACCCAGCTCCAGGCCACCAGCAGGCCGAGGGGGAAACGGCTTTCCACCCGCAGGCGCCCGGGCCGCAGCCAGCCTCGGCGCTCGGCCGGCAGATCGACCTCGCAGTCGCAGGAACCGGCGGCGGGCACGTCCTGCGCCTGCAGCTCGGCCGGTGGCCAGCCCAAGGCGATGGCCTGGTGCGGCTGGCGCTCGCTCTCCAGGCGCACCCGGAAGCGCGCACGCTCGCCGACGAACACCGCCGGGGCGCCGGCCGCGCGCAGGGTCATGCCGGCGAGGTTCCGGAAGGTGTGGAGGATGGTCAGGATGAACACCGAGAGCAGCAGGAAGGTCAGGCCGTAGGCCAGGCTGTTCTGGTAGTTGATCGCCGCCAGCAGCATCAGCACCAGGGCGATGCCGAAGGCCAGCCCGGTGCGCGTGGGGATGATGAAGATGCGCCGCTGGTTGAGGCGCACCTCGGCCGCAGGCGGGATCCGCTTCGCCAGCCAGCGGTTCCAGCGCGGCCGTACGCGCTGCGTGAGCATCAGAGCGCCGGGACTTCGCGCAGCAGCCACTGCACCAGGGCGCCGCCACCATGGCCGGCCGGGTCGGCCTGTTCACGCAGGCGGTGGCCGACCACCGAGGGCAGCACGGCCTGCACGTCCTCCGGGATCACGTAGTCGCGCCCCGCCAGCAGCGCCCAGGCCCGGGCAGCGGCCAGCAGCGCGAGGCTGGCCCGTGGCGACAGGCCCCAGGCGAACCGGGTGTGGGAACGGGTCGCCTCCACCAGGCGCAGCACATAGTCCACCAGGGCGTCGCTGACGCGGATCTTCGGCACCTCGGCCTGGATGAGCGCCAGCTCGGCGTGATCCAGCACCGGGTCCAGGCGCGGCAGGATCTCCCGCCGCGCCTCGCCCAGCAGCAACGCCTTCTCCGCCGCGCGGGCCGGGTAGCCCAGCGACAGGCGCATGAGGAAGCGGTCCAGTTGTGACTCCGGCAGGGCGAAGGTGCCGCCCTGGCTCACCGGGTTCTGCGTGGCGATGACGAAGAAAGGCTCGGGCAGGGGCCGGGTCGCCCCCTCGATGGTCACCTGCCCCTCCTCCATGGCTTCGAGCAGCGCACTCTGGCTCTTGGGGGTGGCGCGGTTGATCTCGTCGGCCAGCACCAGCTCGGCGAACACCGGGCCGGGGTGGAAGACGAACTGGCCGGTGTCCTTGTCGAACACCGACGTGCCGAGGATGTCGCCGGGCAACAGGTCGGAGGTGAACTGGATGCGCTGGAAGCTGAGCCCCAGCACCCGTGCCAAGGCATGGCTGAGGGTGGTCTTGCCCATGCCGGGCAGGTCTTCGATCAACAGGTGACCGCGGGCCAGCAGGCAGGTCAGCGCCAGGCGCACCTGGGGCTCCTTGCCCAGCACGACCTGGTTCACGGCGTTGAGGCAGGCATCCAGTCTGGTTCGCATCGCAGGCTCCCGAAACAATGGACCGATGCTACCGGCGAGCGCGGGGATGGCAAAGCGCCCTGCAATTTTTGCTGACGAAACCGTGCGCCAGGTCCACCCCGGCGAAACGCTGCGCCAGAGCTGCCGGTGCGCCGTCCTGTGGGAGCGAATTTATTCGCGATTGCCAGGCACCCTGCCATTCGCGGTTGAAACCGCTCCCACGAGGCAGCCCGGGAATCAGAGGCGGAAATGCCCCGCCATCGCCTGGAGGTCCCGGCCCAGGGAAGCGAGCTGGGTGCTGGAGCTGGCGGTTTCCTCCATGGCCAGCGCGGACTGGTCGGCGATGTCACGGATGCTGGTGACGCTGCGGTTGATCTCCTCGGCCACGGCGCTCTGCTGCTCGGCGGCGGCGGCGATCTGCTGGTTCATCTGGTGGATCACCGACACCGCCTCGGCGATGCCGCTCAGGGCCAGCTCGGTGTGGTTGGCGTCCTGCACGGTCATCTCCACCAGCGTCCCGCTTTCCTGCATGCGCTCGACGGAGCGCCGCACGCCATCGCGCAGGGTGACGACCAGCCGCTCGATCTCGGCGGTGGACTGCTGGGTGCGCTTGGCCAGTGCGCGCACCTCGTCGGCCACCACGGCGAAGCCGCGCCCCTGCTCGCCGGCACGTGCCGCCTCGATGGCGGCGTTGAGGGCCAGCAGGTTGGTCTGCTCGGCGACGCTCTTGATCACGTCCAGCACCGAACCGATGCTCTGGGTTTCGTGGCTCAGGTGCTCGATGCTCTGGGTCGCCGCCTGCATGGCCGCCGCCAGCTGGTTGATCCGCCCCAGGGTCTGGCGCACCACCTCGCTGCCGCTGCTGACCTTGCTGTCCGCGCTCTGCGTCGAGGCGGCGGCCGCTTCGGCGTTGCGCGCCACCTCATGCACCGTGGCGGTCATCTGGCTCATGGCGGTGGCCACCTGGTCGGTCTCCAGCTTCTGGCCGTTGACGCCGACGCGGGTCTGCTCGGTGACCGAGGACAGCGCCTGGGCCGAGGAGGAAATCTGCGCCACCCCGCCCTGCAAGCGCCCGACCATGTCGCGCAGGTTGGCCGACATGCCGCGCATGGCCTCCAGCAATTGGCCCACCTCGTCACTGCGGTCAACCTCGATCTCGACGCTGAGATCGCCGGCGGAAATCTGCCGCGCCACCGCGATCACCCGCTGCAACGGCCGCACGATCAGCAGCGCGATCAGCACCGTGGCCGCCAGGCCGATGAGCAGCGCCAGGGCGCTGGCCGAGAGGATCAGCAGGGAGCTCGCGCGCTGCTGGGCGAGCATCGCCTCCTTCTGCTGCCCATAGGCCTGGTCGACGGCGCCGACTATCACCTCTGCGGCGCCGACCAGCGCCTGGTACTCCACCTTCTGCTGGCGCAGGTGGCCGGTGTATTCCTTGAGTCGGTCGTTGAACGAATCGATATTGCCGATCACCTCGGTGAGCACCGCGGCGTAGCCCGGGTCCTTCATGCTCTCGCGCAGCTCGCCCGCGAGCTTCTGGGCGTCCAGCGCCTCCTGGATGGCGCTCTCGTCGATATCGCCGCTGCTGCGGCTCTGCTCCAGGCGCACGCGGGCCTGGTTCAACGCCAGCAGCAGGGACTGGTAGACACGGCTGATCTCGCCGCCCTGGGCGACCATCTCGGCGCCTTCCGCCCCCTGGGAACTCTTCAGCAGGTCGACGCCGTCCTCGTTGAGGCCCGACTGCAGCACGTCGAGGCTGTTGGAGGCGCTGACCACCAGCCAGTTGGCCGCCTCCAGGGACAGGCGCATGTTGTCGGTGAGCTCCACATAGCGGTCGAAGGCCGCGCGGTAGGTGGTCACCGCCTGCTCCACCTGCCCAAGCGTCTGCTGGCTGGCGCCACCGAGGTCGGCTCCCAATGCCTGGCCGTGCTCCTGCAACGCCTGGGTCGCCTGGCGCAGCGCCTCGGCCTGCTTGGCATCGCCGGTGAGGGCGTAGTCCTTCTCGATCAGGCGGATGCGCAGCACCTCGCCCCCCAGCGCGTTGGTGCGCTCCAGCAGGGCGGCGCCGTCGGCCACGCTGCGCAGCGCGGAGAAGCCCGTGGCGGCCACGACCGCCGTGAGCAGCAGCACCACGCCGAACCCCAGGGTCAGCTTCTTCGCCGTACCGAGGCTGGCGATACCACGTTGCAGAACCGATGCCATGGGGACTCCTCCTCGCCGGATGGCCGGCCTCGCCTCACAGGCTGCCGGGACAACAGCGTGAACTTAGGAGCGAGACCATGCTGGCGACAAGCCATAAGCCTGCCAGGGGGCGGCCGATTGGAGGTTTTAGCTAAGTCGAGGTCGCTTTCAGAGCGAACGCCAGGGAATCGGCGCCAGAATCATCACCCCGGCGCCCGAAGACGGTGCCCGTTCAGCTCGGGCGCACCAGGTTGAAGGTGTCCCGGGTGCGCACATAGGCGCTGCCGCCCAGGCGGCCCACCAGGTCCAGCCGGTGCGGGTCGGCGCGTCCCTGCTCGTTGAGCACCGCATCGTCGATATGGGCCAGCAGCACCTCGGCGAAGATCAGGTGGCAGTTGGGGTTCTCGCGCGGGTAGGGCTGCACCTCCACCAGCCGGCACTCGAAGGCCACCGGCGCGCCCTTGACCCGGGGCGGGGCCACGCGCACGGAAGGCTCGCTGGCGATGCCACAGGCCTCGAACTCGCTGACCTCGCTCGGCAGCTGCGCGGAGCTGGCGTTCATCGCATCGGCGAGCGCATGGGACACCAGCTGGATCACCAGCTCACCGGTTTCCTGCACGTTGCGCAGGGTGTCCTTGAGGCTGCCGTCGGCGCGGTTGTTGACGTTCACCATCAGCGTCGGCGGCGCGTCGCTGATCACCTGGAAGAAACTGAAGGGGGCGAGGTTCAGGGTGCCGTCGGCGGCCTGGCTGGAAACCCAGGCGATAGGACGCGGAGTGACGGTGGACGCCAGCCAGCGATAGGCGTCCAGCGGGCTGAGGGTGGTGAAGTCGAGCTGCATCGGGGGCTCCGGGGAAGCGAGAGGGGGATGGGTGGATTATGCCCCGCGCCCTCCCCCGCGTGGAAAGTCGGCGATCGTCTAACAGGCCGCTGAAACCTGCAGACGACGCAGCCTGCTAATGCGCCCGCCCGACCACGCGCCGGACCAGCACTGCGGCCAGCAGCGGTGCCAGGGCGAAGCCTGCGAACAGCCAGGCCGCCGCCGACTGGGCGCCGGCCACGCCCCCCGGCACGCTGAGCCCGGAGGCATTGGCCACCAGGCCGGCGAGCGCCGCGCCGATGGCCATGCCGTAGAGCTGCACCGTGGTGATCGCGGTGGATGCCGCACTCTCCTCGCCACGCGGCGCCAGCTCCAGCACCCGGGTCAGCAGGTGCGGCCAGCCGATGCCCACGCCCGCGCCCACCGCCGCCAGTGCAACGCCCACCAGCAGGGTACGCAGCGCATGGGCCAGCTCCCCCGCCAGCGGAATCAGCACTGCCAGGGCCAGCAGCCCGACCACGCACAGCACCGGCCCGCCGCGCAGCAGGCGCACCGCCCCCGCGCCGTGGCGCCCGGACGACAGCAGCGACCCCAGGCTCCAGCCCCCCGCCATGGCAGCCGTCAGGTAGCCCGCCAGCAGCGGCGTCTGGCCGTGCAGCACCTGGAGGAAATAAGGCACGAAGATCTCGGTGGTGGTCCCCGCCAGCAGCAAGGCCACGCAGGCGTAGACGGCGCCCAGCGCGCTGCCCAGCGAAGCGCCACCGGACGGCAGCAGGCGCACGGTCGCGCGACGATCCCAGCCCAGCGCCAGCGCCCCGAGGGCCAGCCCCACGGCCACGCCGAGGGCTTGCAGGGGCAACTGCGGCGACAGGCTGCCCGCCGCCACCGCCAGGACCGAGGCGGCCAGCAGGCCGATCTGCAGCACCGGGATGCCCGGCAGCGCGTCCGCTTCGGCGTCATCGGTGCGCGGGCGCAACTGGGCCATGACCAGCAGGGCCTGGAACAGGGCCACCGGCAGCAGCGCCCAGAAGGCCCAGCGCCAGTGCCCGGCCTCGGCGAACAGGCCCCCCACGGCCGGACCACAGAGCGTCGCCACGCCCCACATGCCGGACACCAGCGCCACCGCGCGCGGCCACAGCGGCGCTGCGAACACCACGCGGATCAGCGCATAGCTCAGGGCCGCCAGCAGGCCACCGCCCAACCCCTGCACCGCCCGCGCGGCGAGCATCCAGGGCATCGTCTGCGCCGTCGCGCACCCCACCGAACCCAGGGCGAACAACACCAGCGCCGCCAGGCACGCGCCACGCGGCCCGCCGACGGCGAGCAGGCGCGATGCCAGCGCGGCACCAACGATGGAGGCCACCACGAACAGGGTGGTATTCCACGCGTACCAGTCCAGCCCGCCGATCTCGCGCACCACCGACGGCAGCACCGTGGTGACGATGTGCACGTTGATCGCATGCAGGGCGACACCGCCGGTGAGCGCCACCGCCATCAGGCCGTTGCGCCCGCTGAGCAGTTCGCCCCAACTGGCGGTGGGCTGGGAATCGAGGGAGGCAGTGGTGTCCATCAGGCGTCTCTCCAGATCATTTACACAAGTAATGACTTGGATATTAGGAGCGAGGCGGCAAATTAAACAAGATATTTCTTTGATAATGCGGATAGGAAAGGGCTATCCGCGATGCCGGCGGGCACTGAGGCGAGGCACGTTCCACTGCGTCCCCGCGTCCTCAGGCCGGCACGCGCCCACAAAAAAGCCGGGGCATGCCCCGGCTCTTGCCACCCGGCGCCTCAGCGCCCGGCACGGGACTCGCGGATGTAGAAGCGCGCCTTGTCGGCCTTGGCGGTGCAGCCCTCGAAGCGTTCGAACTGCTGCTCGGTCTTGGCCGCGGTGAGCAGGCCCAGCGCCTTGGAGTAGCTGACGGTGCCGGCGAAGCCTTCGGCCTTGGCCAGGTCGAGTTCTCTCCAGGCCGCGTCGAGCTGGGACCCGCAGCTGTCGCGGTAGGCCGTCTTGCCAGCGCAACCGGCGAGCACCAGCACGATCAAGGGCAGGCTGATCCAGGCTTTCATGGGGGTTCTCCTCGGGATGTGAAATGGCCATGAGTCTAATGGTGGTTGAGACGGTACGGAACAGGAAAAATTCCGCGCTGCACCCTCCCCGGGGAGCTTTCAAGGCCGCCGTCGCACTCCTGCGACACGCAGACGTCCATTCGCTTGGCCTCGCTCTTTCCCACAGGTATCGTCTGCCCCTTGTGTAGGAAAAGGTGAAGTCATGAGCAAGCGTGTCGCACTGGTCCTCGGCTCCGGCGGGGCCCGGGGTTATGCCCATATCGGCGTGATCCAGGAAATCGAGGCGCGGGGCTACGAGATCGCCTGCATCGCCGGCTGCTCCATGGGCGCGGTGGTCGGGGGCATCTATGCCGCCGGCAAGCTGGACGAATACCGCGAGTGGACCGAGAGCCTGGACTACCTCGATGTGCTGCGCCTGCTCGACGTCAGCTTCCGCCTGGGCGCCATCCGGGGCGAGAAGGTGTTCGGGCGCATCCGCGAGATCGTCGGCGACATCGACATCGAAGACCTGGCCATCCCCTACACCGCCGTCGCCACCGACCTCACCAACCAGCAGGAAATCTGGTTCCAGGAAGGCTGCC
The DNA here is from genome assembly GCF_012767755.2 of Pseudomonas tohonis. Taxonomy (NCBI): domain Bacteria; kingdom Pseudomonadati; phylum Pseudomonadota; class Gammaproteobacteria; order Pseudomonadales; family Pseudomonadaceae; genus Pseudomonas; species Pseudomonas tohonis. The sequence goes on along the minus strand of NZ_AP023189.1, from coordinate 2,094,229 downwards.
TGCACCAGGCCATGCGCGCCTCGGCGGCCATCCCCAGCCTGTTCACCCCGGTGATGCAGGGCTCGCGCATGCTGGTGGACGGCGGCCTGCTCAACCCGCTGCCCATCGTGCCGGTGGTCTCCAGCCACTGCGACCTGATCATCGCCGTCAACCTCAACTCCACCAACCAGAAGCAGTACCAGCTGCCGGTGATCGAACGACCGCCGGCCTTCAAGGGCCGCATCGACCAGATGATGACCTCCCTCGGCGAGCGCCTGCCCTTCCGCAAGCGCGGCGTCGAAGAGGAACTGCTGCTCGAAGGCGCCACCGCGCCCATCGCCAATCCCTGGGTCGAGGACGCTGCGGCACCCGGCGCCCAGCAGCCGGCGGCGGCACCGCAGAAGGAAGGCGCGCCGAGCTCGGCCAGCGGCTCGCAGGTGGTCGCCAGCGTCGGCCCGGCCTCGCTGCTGGACCTGGTGAACCAGAGCTTCGAGGTGATGCAGACGTCGCTCGCGCAGTACAAGATCGCCGGCTACCCGCCGGACGTCCTGATCAACGTGCCCAAGCGCGTGTGCCGCTTCTTCGAGTTCTACAAGGCGCCGGAGCTGATCCAGCTGGGCCGCCAGATCGCCCGCGACACCTTGGAGAAGTACGAGCAGGACTGAATCAGAAGATCGACCAGTCGATGCGCTCGGAGAGCTTCTCCAGCGCCGCCATGCCCGCCACCGAATTGCCGGACGCATTGAGCTCCGGCGACCACACGCAGACGGTGAAGCGCCCCGGCACCACCGCGACTATGCCGCCCCCCACCCCGCTCTTGCCGGGCAGCCCGACCCGGTAGGCGAAGTTGCCGGCCTCGTCGTACAGGCCGCTGGTGGCCATCAGCGCGTTGACCTGCTTGGTCTGCCGCCCGCTCAGCACCGCCTCGCCGCTGTGCGGGCTCACCCCCTCGTTGGCCAGGAAGCTGAAGGCCAGGGCCAGGTCCGCGCAGCTCATGCGCAACGCGCAGTGGTGGAAGTAACTGCGCAGCACGGCCTCGACATCGTTGTGGAAGTTGCCGAACGACTGCATCAGGTAGGCCGCCGCCGCATTGCGCGCGCGGTGCTGGTACTCCGAGCGCGCCACCACCTCGTCCGCCACCACGTCGCGGTTGGCGCTCAGGCGCCGCACGAAATCACGCATCGACAGCGCCGGTGCGGCGAAACGCGACTGGTTGATGTCGCAGATCACCAACGCCCCGGCGTTGATGAAGGGGTTGCGCGGCACGCCGCGCTCGAACTCCAGCTGCACCAGGGAATTGAACGGCTGCCCCGACGGCTCGTGGCCCAGGCGCTGCCAGATGTCCTCGCCCGAATGCTGGATCGCCTGCACCAGGCTGAAGACCTTGGAAATACTCTGGATGGAAAACGGCGTGCGCCCGTCACCGGCGCAATAGAGCTGGCCCTCATTGCTGTACACCGCAATGCCCAGCTGGTTCGCCGGCACCCCGGCCAATGCCGGGATGTAGCTGGCCACCTTGCCCTGCCCGATCAGCGGGCGGACTTCATCGAGGATCTCGTCGAGCAGTTGTTGCATGTCTTCCTTCCGGCAACGAATGGCGCCAGGCGCCTGGATTAAGCGCTAGACGACGGATTCGGGTCGCGCAACACAGCGGGAGGGGTGCGACGCGCAAAAAGCGGGCACGGGACGACAATTCGCCCGGTGGGCGCCAGCGCAGGGCGACACCGCAGTGCCGCCCGATCGCGAATGAATTCGCTCCCACGGAAGAGGCGGCGCGCCGCGCCGCTTGGCGACTGAAGTCGCCCCTACGACAGTCGTCGACCTACGAGGGAGTCGTACGGCTAGCCCTCGCGCAGGCGGTAGCCGACCCCGGCCTCGGTGACGATGAAGCGCGGCTCGGTCGGGTCGTCGCCGAGCTTCTGCCGCAGGTGGCCGACCACCACCCGCAGGTAGTGGGTGTCCTCGACATGGGTCGGGCCCCAGATGTCCTTGAGCAGCTGCTGCTGGGTCACCACCCGACCCAGGTGCCGCGCCAGCTGGGCGAGCACCGCGTATTCCTTGCGGGTCAGCGCCACCTCGGCGCCATCGAGGGTCACCCGGCGGTAGGCGAAGTCGACGCTCAGCGGGCCGCTTTCGACCACCGCCTCCTGCTGCTCGCCACCACCGGCCTGGCGCAGCAGCACCCGCACGCGGGCGAGGAACTCCTGCACGCTGAAGGGCTTGGTCACGTAGTCGTTGGCGCCGCCATCCAGGGCCAGCACCTTCTCGCCTTCGCTGGCGCGCACGGAAAGCACCAGCACCGGCACCGCCGACCACTCGCGCAGCTCCGCCAGTACCGTCTTGCCGTCCATGTCCGGCAGGCCCAGGTCGAGCACCACCAGGTCCGGCCGCGCCAGGGCCGCCTGGGCCAGGCCTTCGGTGCCGTTGGCGGCTTCCAGCACCTTGTAGCCCTGGGCGGTGAGGCTGATGCGCAGGAACTTGCGGATCTGCGCCTCGTCGTCGATCACCAGGAGCGTCGGTTGGTTGGTCGTCATCTTGTCCTTCGAAATCCGTTGGCTACCGCATCGTGTTGGGGCGAATTCATTCGCCCAGGGCGGCAACGCCGCGCCGGGTCGCACGCGGCGGTCCTGCGGCCCGCATGGCGAATGGATTCGCCCTTACAGCGGGCCATCACCCGCCTCCTCCTCCAGCACCGGCTGCGGATGCAGCGGCAGGTGCAGGGTGAGCGTGGTGCCCTTGCCGTCCAACCCCTCGCCCACCGTCACGCGGCCACCGTGGGCGCCGACCATGCCCTGGCAGATGGCCAGGCCCAGGCCGGTGCCCTGCCCTCCCCGGTCGCCGCGGGCAGCGGTGTAGAACATGTCGAAGATCTTCTCCCGCTCGGCGGCCGGGATGCCGGGCCCCTGGTCGCTGACGGCGAAGCGCAGCTCCTCGTCATCGGCCGTCACCGCCACGCGCAGGCGGCCCTGGCTCGGCGAGAAGCGCGCGGCGTTCTCCAGCACGTTGACCAGCGCCTGTTCGATCAGTGCGGCGTGCACGTAGAGCAGCGGCAGCTCGGCGGGCAGCACGGTCTCCACCTTCAGCGGCGCCAGCACCGGGCGCAGGCGCTGCAGGGCGCTGGCGACGATGTCCACCGGCGCCACCCAGTCGCGGGCCAGCTTCAGGCCGCCGTGGCCGAGGCGGGTCATGTCCAGCAGGTTCTGGATGTAGCGGTCGAGGCGCTCGGCCTCATCGCGGGTGCCTTCCAGCAGCTCGCGGCGGTCCTCCAGGGGGATCGCCTCGCCGAGCGCCAGCAGGCTGTCGATGGAACCGCGCATGGCGGTCAGCGGCGTGCGCAGGTCGTGGGAAACGGACGCCAGCAGCGCGCTGCGCAGCTGCTCGGTCTCGCCATGCAGGCGTGCGGCCTCCAGGTCCTCGGCCAGCTGCGCGCGCGCCAGCGCCTGGGCCAGGGGCTGGCCGAGCGCCGACAGCAATCGGCGGCGCTCGGCGGGCAGCGGCGCACCGTCGCGCGGGCTGACCCCGAGCAACGCCAGCGGCCCCTCCTCGCCGGACAGCGGCAGCCACCACCAGCGCCCGCTGGGCAGGGTGCCGGTGCCGAGCCCGGCCACCTGGTCGTGCTGCCAGGACCACTCCGCCGCTGCACGCTCCTGGTCCGCCAGCAGGCGCTGCACGCCGGCCTCGACTTTCCACACGCCGTCACGGCTGCGCGCCAGCAGGCACACCTCGACGTCGGTCCAGGGGATGAACTGCTGGGCCGCGACGCTGAGCACGGCCTGGCGGTCGGTGGCGGCGGTGAGCTTGCGCGAGAGGTCGAGCAGCGCGGTGGTTTCCGTCTGGGTGGCGCGCAGGGCCTGCAGCTGGCGGCGCTGGCGCGAGGCCAGGTTACCGGTGAGCCCGGCCATCAGCAGGAAGAACAGCAGGGTCAGCACGTCTTCCTGGCGGGCGATGGTCAGGGAGAAATTCGGCGGGATGAACAGGAAGTCGTAGGCCAGGAACGACACACCGGCGCAGAGCAGCGCCGGGCCCAGGCTGCTGCGCACCGCCACCAGCAACACGGCGGCGAGGAACACCAGGGAGATGTTCGGCAGCGCCAGCACCTGGTAGGCGCCCCAGGCCAGGGCGCTGGCGATCAGCGCGGCGCCGAGGGCCAGGCCGTAGTCGCCCAGGGGCACCGGGTGGCGCGACCGGGCACTGGCGGGGCGCGCGTCGGCGTCGGTGTCCAGCACGCTGATCTCCAGCCCCTCGGCCTGGCGCAGCAGGCGCTCCGCCACCCCGCGTCCGAGCCAGCGACGGCGCAGGCGCTGCCGGCTGCGGCCCACCAGCAGGAGGCTGGCACGGCGCTCGTTGGCGTGTTCGATCAGGGTGCTGGCCACGCCTTCGGCGCGCAGGGTCACCACTTCGCCCCCCAGGCGTTCGGCCAGTTGCTGGGCCGCCTGCAGGCGCGTGCGGGCCTCTTCGCTTTGCGTGCCGCCGGTGTCCACGTGCACCAGGCTCCAGGGCAGGTGGCGGCGTTCGGCCACGCGGCAGGCGTGGCGCACCAGGCGCTCGGCCTGCTCGCTGCCGTCCACGCCCACCAGCAGGCGGCCACGCACCGTCGGCGCCTCCTGGCCCTGCAGGCGATAGCGGCGGTTGAGATCGGCATCGACCCGCGCGGCGGCGGTCTGCATGGCCAGCTCGCGCAGGGCGGTGAGGTTGGTCTGGGAGAAGAAGGCGTCGATGGCCGCGCGGGCCTGCTCGGGCACGTAGACCTTGCCCTCGCGCAGGCGCTCCAGCAGCTCGCGCGGCGGCAGGTCGATGAGGAGGATCTCGTCGGACTCCTGCAACACCCAGTCCGGCAGGGTCTCGCGCACCTGCACGCCGGTGATGTCGAGCACCTGGTCGTTGAGCGCTTCCAGGTGCTGGACGTTGACCGTGGTGTAGACGTCGATGCCGGCCGCGAGCAGTTCCTGCACGTCCTGCCAGCGCTTGGCGTGGCGGCTGCCGGGGGCGTTGCTGTGGGCCAGCTCGTCCACCAGCACCAGCTTCGGCGGCGCGGCGAGGATGCCGTCCAGGTCCATCTCGGTCAGCGGCACGCCCCGGTATTCGAGGCGCCGCAGCGGCTGCTGGGGCAGCCCGGCGAGCATCGCCTCGGTCTCGGCGCGGCCGTGGGTCTCGACCACGCCGACACGCAGGTCGACGCCCTGGCGCAACTGCGCCTGGGCCGCCTGCAGCATGGCGAAGGTCTTGCCCACGCCCGGCGCGGCACCGAGGAAGACCTTCAGCCGGCCGCGCCCTTCGCGCGGCAGGTCGGCCAACAACGCATCGGCACGGCCGGCATCACTCATTCAGGCATCTCGTTCAGTCGCAGGTTGAGGGCGAATACGTTGACCACCGCCGGCCCGATCAGCGGGCGCTCGGCCTGCTGTTCCACCAGGCGCTCCAGGGTCGCGGCGGGAATGCCCCGCGCCTCGGCGATCCGCGGGATCTGGTAGCGCGCGGCGGCCAGCGGCAGGTGTGGGTCGAGGCCGCTGCCGGAGGTGGTGACCAGGGCCATGGGCACCGGACCCTGCCCCAGCGCGCCCAGCTCGGTGGCGTCCTTGGCGATGCGCTCGGCCAGCGCCGGGTTGCTCGGGGCCAGGTTGCTGGCACCGCTGGCGACCGTGGCATAGCCACCGGCCGAGGGGCGGGGCTGGAACCACTGGGCCCCCTCCACCTGCTGCGCCAGCAGCAGGCTGCCGCGTGCATCGCCCTTGGCGTCGCGCACCAGGCTGCCGTTGGCCTGCGCCGGGAAGGCCAGTTGCGCGACGGCGGTGACGGACAGCGGGTAGGCGACGCCGGTTATCAGGGTCATCAGGGCCAGCAGGCTCAGGGCGGGACGGAGTTGCGTAAGCATATTCAGTTCCTCGGATTAAGTCCCCTCTCCGTGGAGAGGGGGAAAGGCGTCAGACCAGGTGCAGGGCGGTGAGCAGGATGTCGATCAGCTTGATGCCGATGAAGGGCGCCACCAGCCCGCCCAGGCCGTAGATCAGCAGGTTGCGGCGCAGCAGGCTGGCGGCGTCGGCGGCTTGCACGCGCACCCCGCGCAGGGCCAGGGGGATCAGCGCGATGATGATCAGCGCATTGAACACGATGGCCGAGAGGATGGCGCTCTGCGGGCTGTGCAGCTGCATCAGGTTGAGCACGCCCAGCTGCGGGTAGATGCCGGCGAACAGGGCCGGGAGGATGGCGAAGTACTTGGCCACGTCGTTGGCCACCGAGAAGGTGGTCAGCGCGCCCCGGGTCACCAGCAGCTCCTTGCCCACCTGCACCACGTCCAGCAGCTTGGTCGGGTCGGAGTCCAGGTCCACCAGGTTGGCGGCCTCACGGGCGGCCTGGGTGCCGTCGTTCATCGCCAGGCCGACGTCGGCCTGGGCCAGCGCCGGGGCGTCGTTGGCGCCGTCGCCGCACATGGCGACCATCTTGCCCTCGCCCTGCTCCTGGCGGATGCGCGCCAGCTTCTTCTCCGGCGTGGCCTCGGCGATCATGTCGTCCACCCCCGCCTCGGCGGCGATGGCGGCAGCGGTCAGCGGGTTGTCGCCGGTGACCATCACGGTGCGGATGCCCATCTGCCGCAGCTCGGCGAAGCGCTCGCGGATGCCGGGCTTGACCACGTCCTTGAGGTGGATGCCGCCCAGCAGCCTGCCATCGGCGGCCACCAGCAGCGGGGTGCCGCCGCTCTGGGCGATGCGGTCGATCTCGCGGGACAGCTGCTCGGGCATCTCGGCGCGGCTCATGCCGACCCAGGCCAGCACCGCGTCCACCGCGCCCTTGCGGTAGCTGTGGCCGTTCCAGTCCACCCCGGAGAGGCGTGTCTCGGCGCTGAAGGCGATGGCGGTGACCTCGTCGCGGGCCGGCTCGACCATGGCGCTGAGGGCACGCAGGTAGTCGACGATGGACTTGCCTTCCGGCGTGTCGTCGGCCAGCGATGCCAGCAGCGCGGCGTCGGACAGCTCCTTGCCGCTCACGCCCGGGGCCTTGACCAGTGCACTGCACCGGCGGTTGCCGAAGGTGATGGTGCCGGTCTTGTCCAGCAGCAGCACGTGCACGTCACCCGCCGCCTCCACGGCGCGGCCGGACTTGGCGATGACGTTGAGGCGCACCAGGCGGTCCATGCCGGCGATGCCGATGGCCGAGAGCAGGCCGCCGATGGTGGTGGGGATCAGGGTCACCAGCAACGCCACCAGGTACACCAGCGGCAGGTCGCCACCGGCGAAGCGGGCGAAGGGCTGCAGGGTGGCGACCACCAGCAGGAAGATCAGCGTCAGGCCGATCAGCAGGATGTCCAGCGCCACCTCGTTGGGGGTCTTCTGGCGCTTGGCGCCCTCCACCAGGGCGATCATCCGGTCCAGGGTCGACTCGCCCGGGTTGGCGGTGATCTTCACCAGCAGCCAGTCGGAGACCACGCGGGTGTTGCCGGTGACCGCCGAGCGGTCGCCGCCGGATTCGCGGATCACCGGCGCGGATTCGCCGGTGATGGCGGCCTCGTTGACCGCGGCGATGCCTTCGACCACCTCGCCGTCGCCGGGGATCAGCTCGCCGACCTCCACGCGCACCAGGTCACCGCGGCGCAGGCTGCTGGCGGCCACCGTCTCGAACTGCCCGGAGGCAGCGCGGCGACGGGCGCTGAGGCCCTGGCTGCCGGCCTTGAGGCTGTCGGCGCGGGCCTTGCCACGGCCTTCGGCGAGGGCCTCGGCGAAGTTGGCGAAGAGCACGGTGAACCACAGCCACAGGGCGATCTGAACCGCCAGGCCGGTGGACACCGCCGGGTTGGGGATCAAGCACAGCACCGTGGTGACCACGGCGGTCAGTTCCACCACCAGCATCACCGGCGAGCGCTTGAGCTGGCGCGGGTCGAGCTTGGCGAAGGCCTGCACCAGCGCCGGCTTCCACAGCGCGGCGATGGCGGTACGGGGTTGTTGCTGCTTGGCGCCATTCTTCGGCGCCTGGATAGGGGCGTTCATGCGGGTCTCCCTTAAAGGCCGATCAGCGCGAGGTGTTCGGCAATCGGCCCCAGGGCCAATGCCGGGAGGAAGGTCAGGCCACCGACCAGGAGGATGGTCAGGGTCAGCAGGGTGACGAACAGCGGGCCGTGGGTGGGGAAGCTGTTGCCGCCCACCGGCGCGCGCTGCTTGGCCGCCAGGCTGCCGGCGATGGCCAGCACCGGGAGGATGTAGCCGAAGCGACCGAGGAGCATCGCCAGGCCGATCATGATGTTGTGGAACGGCGTGTTGGCGCCGAAGCCGGCGAAGGCCGAGCCGTTGTTGGCGGTGCCCGAGGTGTAGGCGTAGAGCGCCTGGCTGAAACCGTGGGCGCCGGGGTTGGTGATGGAGGCCGCCGGGCCCGGCAGGCTCACCGCCAGGGCGCAGAACACCAGCACGCCCACCGGCATCACCAGCAGGGTCGCCACCAGCAGGCGCACCTCGCGGGCCTCCAGCTTCTTGCCGAGGTATTCAGGGGTGCGGCCGATCATCAGGCCCGCGAGGAATACGGCGATCAGCACGAACAGCAGCATGCCGTAGAGGCCCGCGCCGACGCCGCCGAAGATCACCTCGCCGAGCATCATGTTGAACATCGGGATCATCCCGCCGATGGCGCTGAAGCTGTCGTGCATCGCGTTCACCGAGCCGTTGGACGCGGCCGTGGTGGTCACCGCCCAGAGTGCCGAGGCGGTGATGCCGAGGCGGCTCTCCTTGCCCTCCAGGGAACCGGACTGCTCGATGGGCAGCGCGGCCAGGGCGGGGTTGGGCTGGAACTCGCTGTACAGGGTCACGCCCAGGCCGATGACGAAGAGGATCAGCATGGTCGCCAGCAGCGCGCGGCTCTGGCGCAGGTCCTTGACGTAGTGGCCGAAGGTGAACACCAGGGCGGCGGGGATCAGGATGATCGACGCCACTTCCAGCAGGTTGCTCCAGGCGCTGGGGTTCTCGAACGGGTGCGCGGAGTTGACGCCGAAGAAGCCGCCCCCGTTGGTGCCGAGCTGCTTGATGGCGATCTGGCTGGCCGCCGGGCCGAGCGGGACCACCTGGTCGGTGCCGGCCAGGGTGTGGACGCTGACGTAGTCGAGCAAGGTCTGCGGCACGCCCTGCCAGACCAGGAACAGCGCCAGCAGCAGGCACAGCGGCAGCAGCGCGTAGAGCGTGCCGCGGGTCAGGTCGACCCAGAAGTTGCCGAGCTTGTCGGTGCTGCGACGGCTGATGCCACGGGCCAGGGCCACCAGCACGCAAAGGCCGACGGCGGCGCTGACAAAGTTCTGCACACCCAGGCCGACCATCTGGCTGAAGTAGCTGAGGCTCGCCTCGCCGCTGTACGCCTGCCAGTTGGTGTTGCTGACGAAGCTCACGGCGGTGTTGAAGGCCAGGGTCCATTCCAGGCCCGGCAGCTTCTGCGGGTTGAGCGGCAGCATGCCCTGCAGCATGAGGATGGCGAACAGCAGCGCCAGGCCGGCGGCGTTGAACAGCAGCAGCGCGACGGTGTAGGTCTTCCAGTCCTGCTCGCTGTGCGGGTCGACCCCGGCGATGCGATAGCAGAGGCGCTCGACGGGAGCGAAGACCGGCGTGAGGAAGGTGCGCTGCCCCTCCATCGCGCGATGGATGAAGCGGCCGATGAAGGGCGCTGGCACCAGCACCAGCACGAAGAAGGCCAGAATCAGCCCGTAGTCCTGTACTTGCATGACGCCCCCTAGCTGCGTTCGGCGCGCAGCAGCGCGACCAGCAAGTAGATGAAAAGCCCCGTGGCCATTGCCAGGGACAACCCGTCGAGAATGCTCATGACTGTTGCTCCGATATGCGGACTGCGCCGCTTTGGAGGAATTCTCGGTATCAGGGGCGTAAAGGGACGAGACGGGGACCGGGGACGGGGCATAAAGAAAGCGTAAAGAACGCGCTTTTCCTGGGCTTGCCGGGGGCCTGTCATGGCTGCGTTGATGGGGTTCGCGGAGCTCTGCCCATCCTACGAACTACCCGTCATTCGCAGGATGGGTCGGGCGGCGTTCCGCGAGCGAAGCGAAACCCTGCTGCCAATGCTCCCGGAATAATCTTGCTTGGGGCAGCGGATTGGCAGGAACAGCATCGCGAATGAATTCGCTCCCACGAAGAGCGGGCGAATGAATTCGCCCCTACAGGGGTTGGCGCAGATCATCGAGTGTCTCGCCATCTGCCGTTCACATAACCGTCACACTGGCCTAGACCAGTGCACCGAAACGATTGGTTACATCCATACCACGCACCATTGCGAGTCACGAACGGCGGCGATCAGGTGGCGAAGCATCCCGCAAACGACGTTTCACGGGTCTTTGCGACGCCATTCGGGGACCTGGCATGGGCACTGCAAACACACAGCCTCGTCTGCGTTCATTCCATCCATGGAGGCTTTATGACCCTGCAACTCAAGCCGACCCTCGGCACCCTGCACCTCTGGGGCATCGCCGTCGGCCTGGTGATTTCCGGCGAATACTTCGGCTGGAGCTACGGCTGGGGCGTGGCGGGCACCCTCGGGTTCCTGGTGACCGCGCTGATCGTCGCGGCCATGTACACCTGCTTCATCTTCAGCTTCACCGAGCTGACCACCGCCATCCCCCACGCCGGCGGCCCCTTCGCCTACAGCCGTCGCGCCTTCGGCGAGAAAGGCGGGCTGGTGGCCGGCCTCGCCACGCTGATCGAGTTCGTCTTCGCCCCGCCGGCCATCGCCATGGCCATCGGCGCCTACCTCAACGTGCAGTTCCCGGGGCTCGATCCCAAGCACGCGGCGGTGGGGGCGTATTTCGTGTTCATGACCCTGAACATCCTCGGCGTCAGCATCGCCGCCACCTTCGAGCTGGTGGTCACCGTGCTCGCGGTGGCCGAGCTGCTGGTGTTCATGGGCGTGGTGGCACCCGGCTTCAGCTTCAGCAATTTCGTGCTCAACGGCTGGGCCGGCAGCAATGAATTCGGTGGCGCGGCCATCTCCGGCATCTTCGCCGCCATTCCCTTCGCCATCTGGTTCTTCCTCGCCATCGAGGGCGCGGCCATGGCCGCCGAGGAAGCCAAGGACCCGAAACGCACCATTCCCAAGGCCTATATCGCCGGCATCCTCACCCTGGTGAGCCTGGCCATGGGCGTGATGATCTTCGCCGGCGGCGTGGGCGACTGGACCCAGCTGTCGAACATCAACGACCCGCTGCCCCAGGCCATGAAGGCCGTGGTCGGCGAGAACTCCGGCTGGCTGCACATGCTGGTGTGGATCGGCCTGTTCGGCCTGGTGGCGAGCTTCCACGGCATCATCCTCGGCTACTCCCGCCAGTTCTTCGCCCTCGCCCGCGCCGGCTACCTGCCCCGTGGCCTGGCCAAGCTGTCGCGCTTCCAGACCCCGCACCGCGCCATCATCGCCGGTGGCCTGGTGGGCATCGCGGCGATCTACAGCGACGGCCTGATCAACCTGCAGGGCATGAGCCTGACCGCCGCGATGATCACCATGAGCGTGTTCGGCGCCATCGTGATGTACATCATGAGCATGCTCAGCCTGTTCAAGCTGCGCAAAAGCGAGCCGAACCTGGAGCGCACCTTCCGCGCGCCGGGCTACCCCGTCGTCCCGGCCATCGCCCTGGTGCTGGCAGTGGTCTGCCTGGTGGCCATGGCCTGGTTCAACACCACCATCGGCCTGATCTTCCTCGGCTTCATGGCGGTCGGTTTCGTCTGGTTCCAGTTCACCGCCCACCACCGCGCCAACGCGCCGGCCGATGCGCTGCTGACAGGTGATGCCGCCTGACAAAGCCTCTATGCTGAACCCGCGAGGCCCGGTCCGCCGGGCCTCGTCTTTTCTGCCCCGTTGCAACCGCCGGAGGCCGTGATGCCTTACCAGACCACAGTCGGCGCCCAGGTCTACCGCTTCGCCGATCTCAAGACCCTGCTGGCCAAGGCCAGCCCCGCCCGCTCGGGCGACTACCTGGCGGGGGTCGCCGCCGCCACCTATGAAGAACGCATGGCCGCCAAGCTGGCCCTGGCCGAGGTGCCGCTCAAGCGCTTCCTCGACGAGGCGCTGATCCCCTACGAGGAGGACGAGGTCACCCGGCTGATCATCGACCGCCACGACCGCGCCGCCTTCGCCCCCATCAGCCACCTGACCGTGGGCGACCTGCGCGACTGGCTGCTGCTCGACAGTACCGACTCCGCCACCCTGGAGGCCGTGCGCTGGGGCATCACCCCGGAGATGGCCGCTGCGGTGAGCAAGCTGATGCGCAACCAGGACCTGATCCTGGTGGCGAAGAAATGCCGCGTGGTCACCCGTTTCCGCAACACCATCGGCCTGCCGGGCCACCTCTCGGTGCGCCTGCAACCCAACCACCCCACGGACGACGTGCGCGGCATCGCCGCGAGCATGCTCGACGGCCTGCTCTACGGCTCGGGGGATGCGGTGGTGGGCATCAACCCGGCCAGTGATTCGCTGCCGACGCTGATGCGCCTGTGGCAGATGATGGACGAGGTGCGCGAGCACTTCGCCATTCCCATGCAGAGCTGCGTGCTTACCCACGTCACCACGCAGATCCAGGCCATCGAGGCCGGCGCGCCCATCGACCTGGTGTTCCAGTCCATCGCCGGCACCGAGAAGACCAATTCGAGCTTCGGCGTCTCCCTGGCCATCCTCAGGGAAGCCCACGAAGCGGCGCTTTCGCTGGGGCGCGGCAACCTGGGCGACAACGTCATGTACTTCGAGACCGGCCAGGGCAGCGCCCTCTCCGCCGGCGGCCACCACGGCGTCGACCAGCAGACCTGCGAAGTACGCGCCTACGCGGTGGCCCGGGAGTTCCGCCCGCTGCTGACCAACACCGTGGTCGGTTTCATCGGCCCGGAATACCTCTACGACGGCAAGCAGATCATCCGCGCCGGGCTGGAGGACCATTTCTGCGCCAAGCTCCTGGGCGTACCGATGGGCTGCGACGTCTGCTACACCAACCACGCCGAAGCCGACCAGGACGACATGGACACCCTGCTGACCCTGCTGGGCGCGGCGGGCATCACCTTCATCATGGGCATCCCCGGTGCCGACGACATCATGCTCAACTACCAGAGCACCTCCTTCCACGACGCCCTCTACCTGCGTTCCGTGCTGGGCCTGAAGCGCGCGCCGGAGTACGAGGAGTGGCTGCTGCGCATGGCCATCACCGAGCCCTCCGGGCGCCTGCGCGAGATCGGCAAGGGCCACGCCCTGCTCAAGGACCTGCCACGACTGGGAGCCGCCTGATGAAACTGGTGCAACACAACCCCTGGGACGAACTCCGCGCCCACACTTCCGCACGCATCGCGCTCGGTCGCGTCGGCTCCAGCCTGCCCACCGCCGAGGTGCTGCGCTTCGGCCTGGCCCACGCCCAGGCCCGCGACGCGGTGCATCACCCGCTGGATTTCGCTACCCTCGATGCGCAGCTCAAGGCCGCCGGCTTCCGCACCCTGCAGGTGCGCAGCGACGCCGAGGATCGCCAGGCCTACCTGCTGCGCCCGGATCGCGGCCGCCGCCTGCACGACGACTGCCAGGCCCGCCTGCTGGCCGAGGCACCGGCACCGGAGCTGGCGGTGGTGATCGCCGACGGGCTCTCCTCCATCGCCGTGCAGCGCCACGCCCTGCCCTTGCTGGAAGCCTTCCGCGAACGCTTTTCCACCGACTGGGCCAATACCCCGGTGGTGCTGGCCGAGCAGGGCCGGGTGGCCATCGGCGACGGCATAGGCGAAGCGCTGCGGGCGCAGCTGGTGGCGGTGCTGATCGGTGAGCGGCCGGGCCTCACCTCGCCGGACAGCCTGGGCCTGTACCTGACCTTCCAGCCTCGCGTCGGGCGCATGGACAGCGAGCGCAACTGCATCTCCAACGTACGCCCGGAGGGGCTGCCCTATGCCCTGGCGGCGATCAAGCTCGACTACCTGGCGCGCGAGGCGCTGCGGCTTCAGTTGTCGGGCGTGAGCCTGAAGGACGACAGCAATTTGCAGCCGGTAGCGCAGCTGGATTGAGGCCTGCCCGGCCCGCATCGCTCGATCTGGGGAACGGTGCGCGCACCATCTTTCCCGGTGTGCGCGGCACACCCTACAGGTGCCATTGGCGCCAACTCGCAGTCCTGCGGCTTTCTGCCGCCGCCCTTGTGGGGGCGAATTCATTCGCGATCGGCCGTGATCACCGGTCGCCAGGGGCAAATGTGAAGGGAACGCGGCAAGCGCAGCGCGTTCGAACTACAGTAGCGGCCCCACCTCGAAGGAGATTCCCATGCCCTGGTATGCCTGGCTGATCCTGATTCTCGCCATCGGCTCCATCGTCGGCGGCCTGATGATGCTGCGCGATACGGCGAAGAAACTGCCCCTGACCGAGGAGCAGCTCAAGCGCATCCATGAACGCAATGCCGAGATGGATGCCAAGGAAGCCAAGGAGCGCTGACACCCGACCGCCCGGCGGTTACAGTGCGGCACCGCTACAAGGAGGTGCCATGCCGCTCCATCTGCAGATCCTGCTTCCGCTCTTCACCCTTGCCCTGGGCCGTGGCTTCGGGCAGGTGTCCCCTATCGGCCTGGCCTGCGGGCTGGCCTATGCCTTCTGGGTCCTCGCCGCGCCGAAAATCCCGGCGCGCCTGTGGTTCCCCGTCACCCTGCTGGGGAGCATCGCCTTCGCCGCGCACCTGGTCCCCGGGTTCTCGCCCTTGCCGCTGGCCGAGCCGCTGCGCCTGAGTGCCGACGCGCCGCTCTACGCACTGCGCCTGTCCTGGGACAAGACGCTGGTGGGCATGACGCTGCTGGCCTGGTGGCTGGGCCGCCCGCCGCAGGTGATGGTCGCTCGCTGGCGCGCCACGGCGCTGACAGCGGTGGCCACGCTGCTGGCGGTGCCGGTGCTGGCCCTGGGGCTTGGCCTGGTGGACTGGATGCCGAAATGGCCGGAGCTGGTGTGGCGCTGGCTGCCGGTCAACCTGCTGGCGGTGGTGCTGGCGGAGGAGCTGCTGTTCCGCGCTCTGCTGCAGAGCGCGCTGGTGTCACGCCTGGGCGCGTGGGCGGGGGTGGCGATCACCGCCCTGCTGTTCGGCGCGGTGCACCTGCCGTTCAGCCCGCTGTTCGCCGCCGTGGCGGCCGTGGCAGGCCTGGGTTACGGGCTGGCCTTCCATTTCAGCGGGCGGCTGGGGGTGGCGATCGCGCTGCACCTGGCGGTCAATCTCTGCCATCTGGCAATGCTGAGCTATCCAGTGAAGCTGGGCTGACCTGGATCTGGTAGCGCCCGAAGATACGTTCCAGGTCGCCCTTGGCCCGCAATCGCTCCAGCAGCGCGGTGAAGCGTTCGGGGCTGATCGGCGCGCCGGGGCGCAGCAGCGCGTAGTGACGGTAATGCTGATCGACACGGGTGGACACCAGGAACTGCCCGGCCTGATCGGGGTTCTTCTCCAGGTACATGCCGAGGTAGGAACGGGTGACCAGGGCGATGTCCGCCCGGCCCCGCAGCACCATCAGCAGGTTGCTGTCGTGGGAATAGGTCATCAGCGCGTTGAATTCGCGGGTCAGGTACTCGGGGTCGGCATCGAAGCCGGCGAAGCCGTAGTGATAGCCGCTGTAGAGCGCCAGGCGCTTGTCCACCAGGGTGCGGAAGTACTCCTGGTCACGGGAGGCGCGTCGTTGGGCGACGAACACCTCGGCATCCTCCAGGCCCATGTCGACGCGCGCGCCGGGGATGTCCTGCCAGCCCCAGTCGGGGTTCTCGAATACCGCCATGTCGATGCGACCGGCCTGGAAGTCGCGAAAGCGCCGGGGAATGGCCGTCGGCAGCATGACGAACTCGAACTCGTGCTGTTCGCGGTTGAGCGCCGCCAGCAACTCCGGCAGCAGGCCAGTGGCCTCGGCGGACTCGGGCTTGATCACATAGGGGGGAAAGTGCGCGCCACCAACCCGCACCAGTTCGGCCGCCTGGGCGCTGCCACAAGCGGCCAGAAACAGCGCGGCCAACAGTGCATGGCGGAGAGAATCCATAAATCCCCATCTCGCCGATCCGTAGCGAAGGCCTGCCTGGCAGGCTGATGCAAAAACCATGGTGTCCCCGATATCGCGCCGCTCGTTCATCGTCGGTCGTTTTTCTTGAACGTCAGCTGGTACTTGGCCAGCAGCCGTTGGAATGCCTCGTCGTCCTGCAGGTTCTGGAGCAAACCGGCCATCTCATCGCGGGTGATCGGTGCATCCGGACGCAGCATCGCGTGCAGATGGTATTCCTGATCGATCCGACGGGAAACCAGCAGGTTGTCGCGCAGCGCCGGCTCCCTGGCGAACAACAGATCCAGGTAGGAGCGCGTGACCACGGCTATATCGGCACGACCGTGCAAAACCATTAGCAGATTGCTGTCGTGGGAGTAGGTCAGCGTGGCGGAGAAGCGTTTGAAGAGGTATTCGGGGTCGGCGTTGAAGCCGGCGAAACCGTAGTGATAGCCGTTGTAGAGCGCCAGGCGCTTGCCCGCCAGGTCATCGAAAAAAGCCTGCCCGCGCCCCGGCTGGCGGCGTGCGACGTAGACCTCGGCGTCGGAGGTGCGCATGTCGATGCTTTCGTAGTGCACGCCGCTCCAGCCCCAGTCGGGGTCCTCGAACAGCATCAGGTCATAGCGGCCCTGCTCCAGGTCGCGGTAACGGCGCGCGGCCGAGGTCGGCACGATGCTGAAATGGAAACGCCCCTGGAGCTGGTTGAGCTGCGCCACCAGGTCGGGGACCAGGCCCTGCTCCCGCTCTTCGGGCTTTATCAGGTAGGGCGGGAAATGGTAGCCGCCGACCAGTATTTCCCGGGGTCGAGCCGCTGACGCGCTGGTGCAGGAAAGGCACAACGCAAGCAGCAAAACACCCGAAAACACAAGCCGAACGGCAGACATCGAAGCCCCGGAGAAGAGGAAACCCGCACGCTGGCAAGACTAGCTCAAGGGCCTTCAGACTTCCTTGATCACCAGCGACAGCGCCTCTTCGCAGAGCTGGTCGAGGGACATCGCCCCCTCGGGACGGAACCAGGTGGTGGTCCAGGACAGCGCGCCGGTGAGGAAGCGCCGCAGGATGAAGGGATCGGCATTGAAGTAGCCCTGGGCCTTGGCCTCGCCCAGTACATCCAGCCAGAGCAGCTCATAGGCATCGCGCAGCTCGAGGATGTAGCGCTGGCCCTCCTCCGACAGCGAGCGCCACTCGTAGACCAGCACCGCCATCGCCTCGCCGGTGCCGCCCATGATCGACTGCAGCTCGCAGCGGATCAGCGCCAGCACCCGTTCGCGCAGGTTGGTCGCATCGGCCAGGGAGGCCTTCATCAGCGCGGTGTTGTAGAGGATGGTCTCCTCCATCACCGAGCGGAGGATTTCGTCCTTGCTCTTGAAGTGATGGAAGATGCTGCCCGACTGGATGCCCACGGCGCCGGCCAGGTCGCGCACCGTGGTGCGTTCGTAGCCCTTGCTGCGGAACAGGTGAGCGGCGGTCTGCAGCAGCTTGCCGCGGGCGCTCTCGGGATCGGTCACCTGCCCGGTGGCCACCAGTTCGCGCATCACTTCTTGGGCTTTTTGGTCGTCCAGGCTCATCTATCCCCACTACCTCGGCTGCACGGCGCTTGCCCATCCGACTTAAGAATGGGGCGCAAGTCTCTGTCTTGATTCGTGAAATCTATGCTGCACCCGCCGCCCAAGCAAGCGCTTGGGTAAAAAACTGCTCGGGCATACTTTTCAACCAAGCGCTTGCTTGGTAATGTCGCCAACACCTCCTTCGAGTGATACGGGCCCGAACAATGACTAGAACCGTACGCATCGGTTGCGCCTCCGCCTTCTGGGGCGATACCTCCACTGCAGCCGCACAGCTGGTGAACGGTGCGCCGCTGGATTACCTGGTATTCGACTACCTGGCGGAGATCACCATGTCGATCCTCGCCGGCGCTCGCATGAAGAAGCCCGACGAGGGCTATGCCACCGACTTCGTCGAGGTCCTGGCGCCGCTGCTGCCGGCCATCGCCGATAAACGCATCCGGGTGATCAGCAACGCCGGCGGGGTCAATCCCCAGGCCTGCGCCGCCGCCCTCGCCGCGGCCTGCGAAAAGGCCGGCGTGACCCTGAAGATCGCCGTGCTGCATGGCGACAACCTGCAACCCAAGCTCCCCGCCCTGGCCAAGGCCGGCGTCACCGAGATGTTCAGCGGCGCGCCGCTGCCGCCCATGTGCGTCTCGGTCAACGCCTACCTCGGTGCGCCGGGCATCGTCGCCGCGCTGGAGCAAGGCGCCGACATCGTCATCACCGGCCGGGTGGTGGACAGCGCGGTGGTCAGCGCCGCCCTGGTGCATGAATTCAAGTGGGGCTGGAACGACTACGACCGCCTGGCCCAGGCCGCCCTCGCCGGCCACATCATCGAGTGCGGCGCCCAGTGCACCGGTGGCAACTTCACCGACTGGGAGCAGGTGCCTGACTACGAGCACATCGGCTTCCCCATCGTCGAAGTCGAGGCCGATGGCCGCTTCACCGTGACCAAGCCGGCCGGCACCGGCGGCCTGGTGACGCCCTTCACCGTCGGCGAGCAGATGCTCTACGAGATCGGCGACCCCCGCGCCTACCTGCTGCCGGACGTGGTCTGCGACTTCACCCGGGTGCGCCTGGCCCAGGTCGGCGAGCACCGCGTCAGCGTCGAGGGTGCCCACGGCCTGCCGCCCACCGACCAGTACAAGGTCAGTGCCACCCACCCGGACGGCTTCCGCTGCACCGCCAGCTGCCTGATCGCCGGCATCGACGCGGTGAAGAAGGCCGATCGCGTGAGCCGCGCCATCATCGCCAAGACCGAGGAGATCTTCGCCGCACGCGGCTGGGGGCCCTACCGCGAGGTGAGCATCGAGCTGCTCGGCAGCGAGGCCACCTACGGGCCGCACGGGCAGAGGCAGGACAGCCGCGAGATCGTGGTCAAGCTGGCCGTGCGCCACGCCAGGAAGGAAGCACTGATCCTCTTCTCCCGCGAGATCGCCCAGGCCGCCACCGGCATGGCGCCGGGCCTCACCGGCATCGTCGGCGGGCGCCCGACCGTGTACCCGGTGATCCGCCTGTTCTCCTTCCTGGTGGACAAGGCCGCCTGCGACCTGGACGTGGAACTGGCCGGCGAACGCCACCCCGTGGCCCTGCCCGAGCTGGAGGCCTTCGACGCCGCCAGCCTGGCCGACGACCTCGCCCCGCCCGCCCCCCAGGGCCCCGCGGACGCCAGCGTGCCGCTGGTGAAGCTGGCCGTGGCGCGCTCCGGCGACAAGGGCAACCACAGCAACATCGGCGTCATGGCGCGCCAGAGCGACTACCTGCCCTGGATCGCCGAGGCGCTGACCCCCGAGGCGGTGGTCGACTGGATGGGCCATGTGCTCGACCCGCAGATCGGCCGCGTGGCGCGCTGGTACCTGCCTGGCAGCCACAGCCTCAACTTCCTCCTGGAGAACGCCCTGGGCGGCGGGGGCGTCGCCAGCCTGCGCATCGACCCGCAAGGCAAGGCCTTCGCCCAGCAACTGCTCGAATTCCCGGTCCCGGTGCCCCGCGCCCTGGCCGACAGCCTGAAAGGATAAGCACGCGATGGCCTACGATTCCGTGTTCAAACCCGGCCTGTTCAGCGGCCAGACCATCCTCGTCACCGGCGGCGGCAGCGGCATCGGCCGCTGCGTGGCCCACGAGCTCGCCCACCTCGGCGCCCACGTGGTGCTGGTGGGGCGCAAGGCGGAAAAGCTCGAAGCCACCGCCGGCGAGATCATCGAGGACGGCGGCAGCGCCAGCTGGCAGGCCTGCGACATCCGTGACGAAGAAGCGGTCAAGGCCATGGTCAAGGCCGTGGTGGCCGAGCGCGGCCCCATCCACCACCTGGTCAACAACGCCGGCGGCCAGTTCCCCGCGCCGCTCATCGGCATCAACCAGAAAGGCTTCGAGACCGTGGTGCGCACCAACCTCGTGGGCGGCTTCCTGGTGGCCAAGGAGGTCTTCCTGCAGAGCATGAGCAAGACCGGCGGCAGCATCGTCAACATGCTCGCCGACATGTGGGGCGGCATGCCCGGCATGGGCCACTCCGGCGCCGCCCGCGCCGGCATGGAGAACTTCACCAAGACCGCCGCCTACGAGTGGGGCCACGCCGGGGTGCGGGTCAACGCCGTGGCGCCGGGCTGGATCGCCTCCAGTGGCATGGACACCTACCCCGAATCCATGAAATCGATGATCCGCTCCCTCAAGGACCACGTCCCGCTGCAGCGCATCGGCACCGAGTCCGAGGTGGCGGCCGCCATCGTCTTCCTGCTCTCCCCCGGTGCCAACTTCATCAGCGGCAACACCATCCGCATCGACGGCGCCGCCAGCCAGGGCACCCGCGCCTGGACCCTGGGCAAGGCCCGCGCCAGCGAGTCCTACAACGGTTTCCACCGGGCCTATATGCCCGCCGTGTTCAAGGACGAGGAGTAAGCCATGGCCGTCATCCACTCCGAACTGGACACCCAGGGCGAGGAATTCGCCCGCAACCGCGAGGCCATGCTCGCCGCCATCGACAGCTTCCGCGATGTCGAGCGCAAGGTCCTGGACAAGGCCTTCGAGGCCAAGCCCAAGTTCGAGAAGCGTGGCCAGCTGCTGCCCCGCGAGCGCCTCAACCTGCTGCTTGACCCGGGCGCGCCCTTCCTCGAGCTCTCCTCGCTGGCCGGCTACAAGCTGCACGACGACAAGGACGGCACCCAGGCCGGCGGCGGCATCATCGCCGGCATCGGCTATGTGGCCGGCGTGCGCTGCCTGGTCACCGCCAGCAACAGCGCCATCAAGGGCGGCACCATCTCCCCCACCGGCCTGAAGAAGACCCTGCGCCTGCAGCAGATCGCCTTCGAGAACAAGCTGCCGGTGATCGCCCTGACCGAGAGCGGCGGCGCCAACCTCAACTACGCGGCGGACATCTTCGTCGAGGGTGCGCGCGGCTTCGCCAACCAGGCGCGCATGTCCGCCATGGGCCTGCCGCAGATCACCGTGGTGCACGGCTCCAGCACCGCCGGCGGGGCCTACCAGCCGGGCCTCTCGGACTATGTGGTGGTGGTGCGCGGCAAGGCCAAGATGTTCCTCGCCGGCCCGCCGCTGCTCAAGGCCGCCACCGGCGAGGTGGCCACGGACGAGGAGCTGGGCGGTGCCGAGATGCACGCCCAGGTCGCCGGCACCGCCGAGTACCTGGCGGAGAACGACGCCGACGCCCTGCGCATCGCCCGCGACATCCTCGCCATGCTGCCGTGGAACGCCCAGCTGCCGCCGCGCGAGCAGCGCCAGTGGCGCGAGCCGCTGTACCCGGCCAGCGACCTGCTGGGCCTGGTGCCGGCCGACCCGAAGAAGCCCTACGACGTGCGCGAGATCGTCGCGCGCATCGCCGACGGCTCGGAATTCCTCGACTTCAAGAACGAGTTCGACAGCCAGACCGTCTGCGGCCACCTGCGCATCGAGGGCCAGCCCTGCGGCCTGATCGGCAACAACGGCCCGATCACCCCCCGCGGTGCAGCCAAGGCGGCGCAGTTCATCCAGCTTTGCGAGCAGAGCAACACGCCCATCCTGTTCCTGCACAACACCACCGGCTTCATGGTCGGCACCGAGTCGGAACAGCTGGGGGTGATCAAGCACGGCTCGAAGATGATCCAGGCGGTGGCCAACGCCACCGTGCCCAAGCTCACCCTGGTGGTGGGCGGCTCCTACGGCGCCGGCAACTACGCCATGTGCGGCCGCGGGCTGGACCCGCGCTTCATCTTCGCCTGGCCCAACAGCCGTACCGCCGTGATGGGTGGCGCCCAGGCCGGCAAGGTGCTGCGCATCGTCACCGAGGAGAAACACGCCAAGGAGGGCAAGGAAGCCGACCCGAAGATGCTCGACATGCTCGAACAGGTCACCGCGCAGAAGCTCGACAGCCAGTCCACCGCGCTCTACGGCACCGCCGGCCTGTGGGACGACGGCCTGATCGACCCCCGCGACAGCCGCCAGTTGCTGGGCTACCTGCTGGACATCTGCGCGGAAGCCCACCGGCGACCGCTGAAAGCCAACAGTTTCGGCGTCGCCCGTTTCTGAACCGAACGATCACGGTGCGCACGACGCACCCCAAGAGGAGAACGACAGGATGATCTTTACCCAGGAACACGAAGAGCTTCGCCGTACCGTCCGCAACTTCGTCGACAAGGAAATCAACCCGCACGTCGACCAGTGGGAGAAAGACGGTCGCTTCCCCATCCACGACATCTTCAGGAAGGCCGGCGAGCTGGGCCTGCTGGGCATCTCCAAGCCGGAGAAATTCGGCGGCATGGGCCTGGACTACAGCTACTCCATCGTCGCCGCCGAAGAGTTCGGCACCATCCATTGCGGCGGCATCCCCATGTCCATCGGCGTGCAGACCGACATGTGCACCCCAGCCCTGGCGCGCTTCGGCTCCGACGAGCTGCGCGAGGAGTTCCTGCGCCCGGCCATCGCCGGCGAGATGGTCGGCTGCATCGGCGTCTCCGAAGTGGGCGCCGGCTCCGACGTCGCGGGCCTCAAGACCAGCGCCCGCAAGGACGGCGACGACTACGTGATCAACGGCAGCAAGATGTGGATCACCAACTCCCCGTCCGCCGACTTCATCTGCCTGCTGGCCAACACCTCCGACGACAAGCCCCACGTCAACAAGTCGCTGATCATGGTGCCGATGAACACCCCCGGCATCAGCGTCAGCCCGCACCTGGACAAGCTCGGCATGCGCAGCTCGGAGACCGCCCAGGTGTTCTTCGACAACGTCCGCGTGCCGCAGCGCAACCGCATCGGCCACGAAGGCGCCGGCTTCATGATGCAGATGCTGCAGTTCCAGGAAGAGCGCCTGTTCGGCGCCGCCAACATGATCAAGGGCCTGGAGCACTGCATCGACGCCACCATCGAGTACTGCAAAGAGCGCAAGACCTTCGGCAACGCGCTGATCGACAACCAGGTCATCCACTTCCGCATGGCCGAGATGATGACCGAGGTGGAATGCCTGCGCGCCCTGGTCTACCAGGCCACCGAAATGTACGTGAAGGGCAAGGACGTCACCCGCCTCGCCTCCATGGCCAAGCTCAAGGCCGGGCGCCTGGGCCGCGAAGTCACCGACTCCTGCCTGCAGTACTGGGGCGGCATGGGCTTCATGTGGGACAACCACATCTCCCGCGCCTACCGCGACACGCGCCTGGTCTCCATCGGCGGCGGCGCCGACGAGATCATGCTGGGCATCATCAGCAAGCTGATGGGCATCCTGCCCGGTAAGAAGAAATGAGCCTGCCCGCCTGCGAAACCCTGCTGCTGGAGCAGGCGGGCGGCGTGCTCCACGTCACCCTCAACCGCCCGGACGCGCGCAACGCCATGAGCCTGGCCATGGTCGGCGAACTGCGCTCGGTGCTGGCCGCCGTGCGCCAGGGCAGTGACGTGCGCGCCCTGGTGCTGCGTGGCGCCGATGGGCACTTCTGCGCCGGCGGCGACATCAAGGACATGGCCTCGGCGCGCGCCGCCGGCGCCGACGCCTACCGCGAGCTGAACCGTGCCTTCGGCAGCCTGCTGGAGGAGGCCCAGGCCGCCCCGCAAGTGGTGATCGCCGTGCTGGAAGGCGCCGTGCTCGGCGGTGGCTTCGGCCTCGCCTGCATCTCCGACATCGCCATCGCCCACCAGGGCGCGCAATTCGGCCTGCCGGAAACCGGCCTGGGCATCCTGCCCGCACAGATCGCCCCCTTCGTGGTCAAGCGCATCGGCCTGACCCAGGCCCGCCGCCTGGCCCTCACCGCCGCGCGCTTCGACGGCAACGAGGCGCTGCGCCTGGGCCTGGTGCACTTCGCCGAGGCCGATGACGCCGCCGTCGACGCACGCCTCGGCGCCACCCTGGAGCAGGTGCGCCGCTGTGCCCCCGGCGCCAACGCACGGACCAAGGCACTGCTGCTGGCCACCGAGGAACGCGAGCTGGGCCCGTTGCTGGACGACGCCGCCGCCTGGTTCGCCGACGCCGTGACCGGAGCCGAAGGCGCCGAAGGGACCATGGCCTTCGTGCAGAAGCGCAAACCGACCTGGGCCCAGTGAACACCAGTGGTGGATCGATAAAGCGCGATCCACCCCATGCAACACCGTGGCACCCGCAGGTGGATGTCGCTCTTCACATCCACCGCAACACCGAACGCACACAGTCCGGGCCCCGGATGCCCTCCGGTCCCCCAGCAGGAGCACGAAGATGCCCGCATTCAACAAGATCCTGATCGCCAACCGGGGCGAGATCGCCTGCCGGGTGATGCGCACCGCGCAAGCGCTCGGCTACCGCACCGTGGCGGTGTACAGCGAAGCCGACCGCGACGCCCGCCACGTGCAGCTCGCCGACGAGGCGGTGTGCATCGGCCCGGCCCAGGTGG
Organism: Pseudomonas tohonis; assembly: GCF_012767755.2. Lineage (NCBI taxonomy): Bacteria > Pseudomonadati > Pseudomonadota > Gammaproteobacteria > Pseudomonadales > Pseudomonadaceae > Pseudomonas > Pseudomonas tohonis. The sequence continues at coordinate 2,069,896 of NZ_AP023189.1, read as the reverse complement.
CGCAGTCCTACCTCAAGGTCGAGGCGATCATCGATGCCGCCCGGCGCACCGGCGCCGACGCCGTACACCCCGGCTACGGCTTCCTTTCCGAGAACGCCGAGTTCGCCCGCGCCTGCGAGGCCGCCGGCATCGTCTTCATCGGCCCCAGCGTCGAAGCCATCCACCTGATGGGCAGCAAGCGCCTGTCGAAGATCGCCATGCTCGAAGCCGGCGTGCCCTGCATCCCCGGCTACGAGGGCGCCGAGCAGGACGACGCGACCCTCGCCCGCGAGGCCGAGCGCATCGGCTACCCGCTGATGATCAAGGCCAGCGCCGGCGGCGGCGGTCGCGGCATGCGCCTGGTGCACGAAGCCGGCGAACTGGCCGCGCAGATCCGCACCGCGCGCTCCGAAGCGCAGAACGCCTTCGGCTCCGGCGAGCTGATCCTCGAACGCGCGGTGATCCGCCCGCGCCACGTGGAGATCCAGGTGTTCGGCGACCAGCAGGGCACCCTCCTCTACCTGGGCGAGCGCGACTGCTCGGTGCAGCGCCGCCACCAGAAGGTGGTGGAGGAAGCGCCCTGCCCGGTGATGACCCCGGAACTGCGCCGCGCCATGGGCGAGGCCGCGGTCAAGGCCGCGGCCTCGGTCAACTACACCGGCGCCGGCACCGTGGAATTCCTCCTCGACGCCGAGGGCCGCTTCTACTTCCTGGAAATGAACACCCGCCTGCAGGTGGAGCACCCGGTCACCGAACTGGTCACCGGGCTCGACCTGGTGGCCTGGCAGATCCAGGTCGCCGCCGGCCAGCCGCTGCCGCTGGCCCAGGACGACATCCGCCTCGACGGCCACGCCATGGAGGTGCGCCTGTACGCCGAGGACCCGGCCAGCGACTTCCTCCCGCAGACCGGCGACGTGCTGCGCTGGGAGCCCGCCCTCCTGCCGGGCATCCGCATCGACCACGGCCTGGTGGAAGGCCAGGCGGTGACGCCCTTCTACGACCCCATGCTGGCCAAGGTGATCGCCTGGGGCGCCACCCGCGACGAAGCCCGGCGCAAGCTGGTACGCGCCGTCGAGGATTGCGTGCTGCTGGGCGTGAAGGGCAACCAGCGCTTCCTCGCCAACCTGCTGGCGCACCCCGAATTCGCCGCCGGCCATGCCACCACGGCCTTCATCGGCGAGCACTTCGCCAACGACCCGAGCCTCGCCCCGCAGCCGCTGCCGGCCAGCGAGCTGGCCGTCGCGGCCGCCCTGCTCTATCAGGCTTCCGCCGAATCCCGCGCCCACCAGTCCGGCCTCGCCGGGTGGCGCAGCGCCGGCAGCGCGCCCTGGCGCTTCGTCCTGCGCCAGGGCGAGCAGAAGCTGGCGGTGGAGCTGGAAGTCGAAGCCAGCGGCCCGCAACCGCGCCTGCTGGCCCGTATCGGCGAACAGGCCATCGCCCTGCACCTGCTCGCCAGCGATGGCCGCTGGGCCACCCTGGAGCTGGACGGTATCCGCCGCCGCCTGGCCTACCACCTGGACGGCCCGCGCCTGTGGCTGCACGGGCAACAGGGCAACGTCGAACTGCTGGACATCACCCATGAACCGGCCGGCGGCCAGGGCGGTGCCGGCTCCGGCACCGTCAAGGCCCCCATGGACGGCGCGATCGTCGACGTCCTCGTGGGCGAAGGCGATCGCGTCGCCAAGGGCCAACTGCTGGTGGTGCTGGAAGCGATGAAGATGGAACACCCGCTCAAGGCGGGGGTGGACGGCATCGTCCGCCGCGTCCAGGCCACCGCCGGCGACCAGGTCAAGAGCCGCCAGGTGTTGGTGGAAGTGCAAGAGCAGCTTGAAGCTTGAAGCCTGAAGCTGGGAGACAAGAGCAGGCTGGTGCGGGCGGCTTCTAGCTTCCGGCTTCCGGCTTCCATGCCCGACAACAACAACCAGGAGCACTGCAATGAGCCTTTCTGCCAAAACCCTGTTCATCACCGGTGCCAGCCGTGGTATCGGTCGCGAGATCGCCCTGCGCGCCGCTGCCGATGGCGCCAACATCGTCATCGCCGCCAAGAGCGCCGAGCCCCATCCCAAGCTGGCCGGGACCATCTTCAGCGTGGCCGAGGAGGTCGAGGCCGCGGGTGGCAAGGCCCTGGCCCTGCAACTGGACGTGCGCGACGAAGCCGCGGTGCGTGACGCCATGGCCCAGGCGGCCGGGCACTTCGGCGGCATCGACGCCCTGGTGAACAACGCCGGCGCCATCAAGCTGGTGGGCGTCGAGCAACTGGAGCCCAAGCGCTTCGACCTGCTGTACCAGATCAACACCCGCGCGGTGATGGTCTGCAGCCAGGCCGCCCTGCCCTACCTGAAGAAGAGCGCGGGCGGGCACATCCTCAACCTCTCCCCGCCACTCAACCTCGCGCCCAAGTGGTTCGCCCAGCACGGCCCCTACACCGTCACCAAGTACGGCATGAGCATGCTCACCCTGGGCATGAGCGAGGAGTTCAAGAAATACGGCATCAGCGTCAACTCACTGTGGCCGCAGACCATGATCGCCACCGCCGCCATCGAGTTCGAGCTGGGCAGCCGCGACGCCTTCAAGCGCTCGCGCACCCCGGCGATCATGGCCGACGCCGCCCACGCCATCCTCTCCAGCACCGGGCGCAGCATCACCGGCCGCCTGCTGGTGGACGAGGAGATCCTCCGCGAACAGGGCCAGACCGACTTCGAGCACTACCGCTTCGATCCCGAGGGCGGCAGCCTGGTGCCGGACCTGTTCCTCGACTGAAGCCCGGCCCACCCCCGCCCCGTGCCGGACTCCGCGCGGGGCGGGCGTCGCTATTTGCCCATCTGCCCGGCGTTCCCCGCGCCACGGTCATACCGCTTTGCCTGAGCGGCTTCTACAGTCGTGAAAGCGCCATTGCCTGCCCACAACAACGACAAAGTGCGAGAGCCATGACCCAGGCCGATCTGATTTCCCCGTTCCGCTTCCTCGCCCGCCTTCCGGGCAATCTGCCCCGTGTGCCGCGCATGCTGCTGGGCCTGTACTACACCGGCATCCGCAACCGCGAGAAGTCGCTGTCCCTGGGCTGGGCCCTGGAGCGTGCCGCGCAGAAATTCCCCCAGCGCCCGGCGGTGATCGACGAGACCCGGCGCCTGACCTACGCCGAATTCAACGCCTGGGCCAACCGCCTGGCGCACGCGCTCAAGTCCGAGGGCGTGTCCCACGGCAAGGTGGTGGCGGTGATGCTGGAGAACCGCATCGAGGTCCTCGCGCTGCTGGCGGCGCTGGCCAAGCTCGGCGCCATCGGCGCGCTGGTCAACACCACCCAGCGCGGCAAGGTCCTGGCCCACAGCCTGACCCTGGTGAAGGCCACCCATTACCTGGTCGGCGAGGAACTGCGCGAAGCCTTCGAGGACGTGGAGGCCGAACTGGGCAATACGGCCGGGCGTCGCTACTGGATCGACGACGCCGACACCCGTCGCGACCCGGGCCAGGCGCCGCGCGGCTGGAACAACCTGATGCGCATGGCGGGCGAGCACAGCGCCGACAATCCGGCGGAAACCGCCAAGGTGCGCCTCAAGGACCCCTGCTTCTACATCTACACCTCGGGCACCACGGGCCTGCCCAAGGCCTCGATCCTCAGCCACGGCAAGTGGATCAAGGCCTATGGCGGCTTCGGCCACTCCGGCCTCGGGCTGACGGACACCGACGTCTTCTACCTGACCCTGCCCTGCTATCACAACAACGCGGTCACCGTGAGCTGGGCCTCGGTGCTGGCCGGTGGCGCCGCCATCGCCCTGCGCCGCAAGTTCTCCGCCAGCAGCTTCTGGAAGGACGTCGCGCAGTACCAGGCCACCTGCTTCGGCTACATCGGCGAGCTGTGCCGCTACCTGCTGAACCAGCCGCCCAGCGAGGAGGAACGCAACAACACCCTCACCTGCATGATCGGCAACGGCCTGCGACCGGCCATCTGGGCCGAGTTCAAGGAGCGCTTCGGCATCGAGCGCATCACCGAGTTCTATGCCTCCAGCGAGGGCAACATCGGTTTCACCAACGTCTTCAACTTCGACAACACCGTGGGCTTCTCGCCGGCCACCTACGCCATCGTCCGCTACGACCTCGAAAACGACCGCCCGGTGCGCGACCACAAGGGCTACCTGGAGAAGGTCGGCAAGGGCGAGCCGGGCCTTCTGATCAGCGAGATCAGCGCCAAATGGCCCTTCGACGGCTACACCGACCCGGCCAAGAGCGAGTCGGTGATCCTGCGGGACGTGTTCAAGAAGGGCGATGCCTGGTTCAACACCGGCGACCTGATGCGCGACATCGGCTGCAAGCACGCCCAGTTCGTCGACCGCCTCGGCGACACCTTCCGCTGGAAGGGCGAGAACGTCTCCACCACCGAGGTGGAAAGCGTGCTGGGCGCCTTCGGCGGTGTCGAGGACGCAGTGGTCTATGGCGTGGAGATCCCCGGGACCAACGGTCGCTGCGGCATGGCCGCGCTGCGCCTGGGCAGCGGCTCGCAGCTCGACGCCCAGGCCGTGGCCGCCCACCTGGACCGTGAACTGCCGCCTTACGCGGCGCCGCTGTTCATCCGCCTGCTGGAGGAAATCGAGACCACCGGGACCTTCAAGTACAAGAAGACCGACCTCAAGAAGAACGGCTTCGACCCGAACCAGGTCAGCGAGCCGCTGTTCGTGCGCCTGCCCGGCGAAGACGCGTTCCGCCCGCTGGACAGCACCCTCCACCAGGCGATCCAGAGCGGGGAGTACCGCTTCTGATCCGCCCTTGCCCTCGTGGGAGCGCATTCATTCGCGATGACATACCCGGCGACTCCCCGCCCTGTGCCGGCTGCAGATCTTTCGCGGCTGAAGCCGCTCCCACAGGGAGAGCCCGCCGCAGGACCGGACATGGCTGTGTCGGGCCTCGCTGCGCTCGGCGCCAACCTAAGGCACCGCGCCCAACCCGAACCACAGTGCCAACCGGCGTGTAGGGTGGATGGCGCTCTTTCCATCCACCGGCGGAGCCGCCGGCGAGTACGAAAGGTGAACTGGTGAGGCGGGGTCCAGCCGCCGCCTGCCCCGTTACTGCTTGAACTCGAACTGCAGCTCGGCGCCCTCCACGGAGCGCCAGTAGTCATCCTCCTTCTCGTTGGTCAGCAGCTTGCCGTTGAGCTGGAAGGGGCCCTGCTCCGGCGCCTTCTCGGTGAACATCGGCGGCAGCAGGGGCTCCTCGGCCTTGCGCTCCTCGACTATCTCGGGCTCGAGCTTGTCCACCAGGTGCCTGGGCAGGCGCAGGTCGAGCTGGGCCTTGGGCAGTTCGGTCTTCTCCGGCTTGCGCGCATTGCCGGCCGGGCTGGTGGCGGGCTGGGCCACCTTGGTCGAGGGCTTGGCCTCCACCTTGGGCTTGGCTTGCGACTTGGCTTCGGGTTTGGACTCGGCCTTGGCCACGGGCTTGGGCGCCTCACTCGCCACCTTGGGGGGCTCGCTCGTCGGCTTGGCCACAGGTGCCTCCTTGGCCGGGGCGGCAGGCTCAGGCTTCGCGACCTCGGTCACTGGAGGCGGGCTGGCGGGTGGTTTCTGCGGGGGCGGCGTTTCCTGCTCGCAGCCGGCGAGCAGGCCCAGGAGCAACAGCAGGTAGAAGGGAAAACGGGTCATGGGCAGTGTGCAAGGCAAGGCATGAGGGGCCATGCTCGCCCCTCGATCCCGCCCTGGCAACCCCGGGCTTCGGAACTTGCCAACGCTTCACACCCCTTCCCGGCCGGTGAACACCGCCCAGATCAGCAGGCCGAAGGCCAGGGTGTGGACCAGGCTGCCGAGCAGGTTGATGACCGCGTAGAAGTACATGGGCTCCGCGTCGGGCCAGATATCGAAGGCCAGGATCGGGATCAGCGCGTGCAGGCCGATGGTCATGCCCTGCCATACCAGCAGGATCAGCATGCTGGCCAGGCACAGCCCGGCGGCGCGGGGCTGGGCACGCCAGAAGCGCGCGGCCATGGCGCAGCCGAGCAGCCAGACCACGACGAGTGGCAGCAGGCCGATGGAGCTGAGCAGAGAGAAGATGGCGGAAGGGCTGTCGGTCATGGGGCTCTCCAGGGGTCGAGGTGGGTGGAATCCAGGTGCTGCCAGAGGTCGACGCGCTCCCGCTCCGCATCGGGCAGCCAGAGGTCCCCTTCGCGGCGCAGCGGTTCGGCACGCAGCGCCAGCAGCTCATCGAGGCTGAAACGACGCGGTTCGCCGACATCGTCTTCCACCTCATGGGCGTAGGCATGGACGCGCATGCGCAGGCCCGCGCCATCGAAGCCTTCGAAGCGCGGCATAAGGCCGATGGGATCGGCGCAGCGATACAGGCGGTGTTCGTGGGTATCCAGCACCAGCAGGTGCCAGAGCGGATGGCTGCCGGCCCGTGGGTCGTGGAACTCGCCGAAACGGGTCAGCGCCAGGAAGCGGCCATCGGCCGACCAGATCATCGCCGGCCCCAGGTCGGCGATCGCGCAGCCGGAGGCGGTGAGCAGGCAACCGCCCATGCGGGGCTCCTGCTCACGCAGGTAGCTGTCGGCGAAACGGCTTTCGCAGCCGAACAGCCAGGCGGCATCCCCGCCACCGGGCGCAGGCAGGACGAAATCCCCCAGCGCATTGGCAGCCGGCGGGCGCTCGGCCAGCCGCCAGGTCGGCACCAGGCGCAGCGCATCCGGGTCGACCGCCACCTGCGCCACCTCGTAGTAGAAACGCTCGCCGCCAGCGGCCATGAAGGTGACAGCCCGCAGTGGGTCCGGGGCCGCTTCGGTGAAGCGCTGCTGGGGAATGGATTCGCGCCCTTCGGGCAGGCGCCCGCGCACATGGGCCAGGCTGACGATGCCCTCGCGGAAGTCGTGCAGCCGGGCGATCAGCAAGGGGCGTTCCAGCGCCAGCAGACGACGCTCGCGGACATCCGCCACCACCAGGCGATGGGGCACCGCCGGGGCCTCGGCGAACGCCACCAGGGCCAGGTAACGCCCGCAGTCGGAAACCCGGTGGTCCAGGCACCATTCACCGTCGAGCAGCCAGTCGCCGATGCGGCAGGCGAATGCGCCCTGACGGCCGTCCGTGCCATCACGCAGCCACTCCAGGCGCGGAACCTCGCCATTGGCCATGGGCTGCAGCTCCAGGCTGGCGCCGCTGCGTCCCGCGCCGTCCAGCGAGACGCCGAGGCTCAAGTGCGTCAGCCGGTGCTCGCCGGCCAGGGCACGGCCCTGCTCATCGACGCCGACCAGGGTCTCGCTGTCGCTGTGGATGCTGTACAAGCCATAGCCGAAGCCGAGGCGATCGGTGCCGGCGAAATCGAGATAGGCGGCGCGCCACAGGTGTCGCCCATCGATACGCAATGGCGCGCCCAGGTTGAGACGGGGCTCGCCCTCCAGGGCCTGCCAGGGCTCGTCGAGCAGGCGCCAGCCCTCGCCCTCCTCCCACAACCAGCAGTCGTTGCTCCAGCCCCGCTCCAGCTCGGCGACGGGACGCGCGCGGCAGACCAGCGCCTTGCCATCCTGCCGCCAGATGACCGCTTCGCCGTCGGCCAGCAACAGGCCGCTGGGCTCGTCGTCGAGCACCAGTTCGCAGGCGGGGTTGGCCAGGGGCGCGAGGGGGTTGTCCAGCTCGCGCAGGGTGCCCGGCAGGTGGGGGGCGCCACGCAGGAGGTGGCTGCCCGTCGGGGCGGGGAACTCGCGCGCGGCGGGCAGGTGTGCGGCCCGGTCCGGGCTGAGCCAGAGATCGCCCACGGCGATGAAGTCTTCGCTGCGGGCATCGGCCAGCAAGGTATCGAGGCGCGCCGCGACGCCCTGGTTGGACACCAGTGGGCTGTGGCGACCGCGCAGCACCTCGCCATCGAAGGCATCCAGCTCCCAGAACTGCGGACCGTTGGTGCAGTGATGGAGGCGGCGCAGCTGGCGGTCGAAGATCACCAGGCCCCACTCGCCCCGGGAGGGAATGGGCGCGGCCAGGTAGCGGCCGTCGCTGGAGAAGCACAGCGAGCTGCCCAGCCCCTCCAGGACCACGCCGTCGGGCAGCAGGTGGTCGCACCAGGCGGGCCCGCCCATGGCGATTTCGCCCCAGTTGAAGCTGCGCACGGGTTCGCCTTCGGGTGTCAGCAACGGGCCGCCGCTGCCCCAGGCGTTGGCGCCCGGCTCCGGCTCGGCAAGGCCCAGGCGACGCTCCCACGCCGCCACCGCGGCAAGGCCGATGAAGACCGCGACGATGCCGGCGAAGATGCCCCAGTAGCCGGGCAGCAGCCGCCCCACACCGATGCCGAAGCCAATCATGGCGCAGGACAGTTGCGGACTGATGCGCCGGGCCAGCGCCTCGCGCCCGGTGTATGCCGCCAGGCCCAGGGCGAGAACGTGCAGCAGCACCAGGGCCGCCGACAGCGGCAGGGGCAGCATGGCGCAGAGGACGATGGGCAGGAGGGTCAGCGCGAGCTGGACGCACAGCTCCAGCAGCAGGCGGCCGAGGCTCTTGTCGTCGTGCCCGGAAGATGAAAGGGACAATCACGCGCTCCTTGCACGGGTCGCGGTCCCGGCGGTGCTGGTTGACCGCCGGGGCCGGACTAGCGGCGTTCCCCGAGCCGTTCCAGCTCGGCCTCGATATCCAGTTGCGGGTGATCCTGGCGCAGGCGCGCCAGCAGCGCGTCGGCAGCCTGGGTGTCGCGCTTCTCGCGCAGCGCCAGCAGCTCTTCGAGCTGCGCCACGAGCGTCTCCTCCTTGGCCTTGGCCGGCGCCGGGCGCGGCTTGGCGGCCAGCGCGGTGGCCTCGGCCTTCAGCGCCTCGGCGGCCTGCTCGTGCACGTCGGCCTGATCGCTCAGGGCTGCCACCGGCGCCTGGCGCTGGGCCTCTTCCGCCAGGCGCGAGGCGGCCATTTTCTTCGCCTCGCGCTCCATCCGGGGCTCTGGCGCGGGGGCGGCATAGCCCGCCACGTCCGGCTCCGGCGCGGACTCCATGCTGCCCGCCACGGCGGTGGCCTCGCTTGCGCGGGCCATCGGTGCAGCGGCCGGGGCGACGGGCACGATGGGGGCAGGCGCCCTCATGGCCGCCGGGGCCGGGATGCCGCTTTCGTAGTCGAGTTCGGGGCGATCGAGGTTGCGCCAGGTGAGGCTGACGCCGATGCCCAGGCAGGCCAGGCCGGCGAAGGCCACGGACCAGCGCTGGCGGCCACCGGGGCCGAACAGCCAGGCGTGCAGGCGCTCGCCCAGGCCTGGCCTCGCGGGACGCACGGCATCGCGGGCCGCGGCGAGGATGCGCGCATCCAGCTCGGCGGAAGGCTCGCCGGCGTCATGGGCACGGAAGTGGGCGAGCAGGTCGCGCTCCAGCCCATCCGGCTTGCGTGGCTCCTGGTTCATGTGGATACCTCCTCGGTGGCGGCCGGATCGGCCAGCAACCGACGTAGCTTCTGCAACGCGTAGCGCAGGCGGCTCTTCACCGTCTCGGCGGGCGTGCGGGTCATCTCGGCGATCTCGTGCAGTTCGAGGTCGCCATGGGCGCGCAGCAGGAACACCTCGCGCTGCTCGCCGGGCAATTCCTCCAGGGCCGCCTGCAGGCGCGCGCGGTCGCGACTGAGGCTGAGCTGCTCCTCGGGGTCTTCGCTGGCACCCGGCATGGCGTCGCCGTGCACCTGCTCGTCGAACTCGTCGACGCGCCCATGGAGCCGCCCGTGCTTGCGCCAATGATCGATCAGGCGGTTGCGGGCGATCTGGTAGAGCCAGGTCTTGAACGCCACCTGCTCGCGCTGCTCGGTGGCGCTGCGGATCAGGTTCAGCCAGGTTTCCTGGAAGATCTCCTCGGCCAGGCCGGCGTCGCCGCACAGCCCGCAGAGAAAACGGTAGAGGCCGAGGCGATGGCGTGCGTAGAGCACGCCAAAGGCCTCGGCATCGCCGTGTCGGTAGCGCCGCAGCAGCGCGGCGTCGTCATCCGTGATGGGTTCGCTCAAGTCACTCGATCCGTGCCTGTGAAGGAGTTGGATTTTGCAGGCTTTGTGCGAGTTCGACCAGTTGCACGAATTCGCCGCGCAGGCCGAAACGATCGTCGCCACGGGCACCACGGGCCAGCGCCAGGGTGTCGTTGAAACCGAAGCTGCCGGTGTACTGCCCGCCCTTGAGCTGCTGGGCGAAGGCGGCCACGGCGGCGGCGAAGCGCAGGTCTTCGCTGGCCCCGGCGATCGCGGGCACCTCGGCGGCGGCGATGGGACGCTCCAGCAGCTTGCTCTGCTCGCTGCCCGGCGCCTTGTAGCGGATGCGCAGCCAGGCCAGCTCGGAGGATTTGCCATCGGCCTTCTGCGCCTGCTGGTAGCGCAGCGGCTCCAGCCAGCCCTTGCCGCCGGCCGGGACGATCTCGTAGAGCGCGGTGACGGTGTGGCCCGCGCCGATCTCGCCGGCGTCGACCTTGTCGTTGCTGAAGTCCTCGCGCTTGAGCGCGCGGTTCTCGTAGCCCAGCAAGCGGTATTCGCTGACCTGGGCGGGGTTGAACTCGACCTGCAGCTTGACGTCCCTGGCCACCACCTTGAGCGTCGAGCTGAGCTGGTCGACCAGCACCTTGCGCGCCTCGCGCAGGCTGTCGATGTAGGCGTAGTTGCCATCGCCGGCATCGGCCAGTTGCTCCATCAGCTGTTCGTTGTAGTTGTCCGTGCCGAAGCCCAGGGTGGTCAGCGAGACCCCGCCCTTGCGCTTCTCGGCGGCCAGTTGCTTGAGGCTTTCGAAGTCGCTGATGCCGACGTTGAAGTCGCCGTCGGTGGCCAGGAGGATGCGGTTGATGCCGTTCTTCACCAGGCCCTTCTGCGCTTGGGCATAGGCCATCTGGATGCCGGATTCTCCTGCGGTGGAGCCGCCGGCGGCGAGCTGGTCGATGGCGGCGCGGATCTTCGCCTTCTCGCTGCCCGACGTGGATTCGAGCACCACGCGGGCCTCCCCGGCGTAGGTGACGAGGGAGACGCGGTCCTCGGCGCGCAGCTGGTCCACCAGCAGCTTGAGGGTGCCCTGCACCATGGGCAGGCCGTCACGGCGGTCCATGGAGCCGGAGACGTCGACCAGGAACACCAGGTTGGCCGGCGGCAGCTGCTCGACCTGGGTGTCGGAGGCCTTGATGGCGATGCGCAGCAGGCGCGCCTCTGGGTTCCAGGGCGAACGCGCCAGTTCGGTGCCGATGCCGAAGGGCACGTCGCCCTGGGGCAGCGGGTAGGCGTAGGGGAAGTAGTTGACCAGCTCTTCCAGCCGCACTGCGTCCTTGGGCGGCAGCTGGCCGCCATTGAGGAAGCGCCGGACGTTGGCGTAGCCGCCGGTGTCGACGTCGATGCTGAAGGTGGAGACCGGGTCGCTGGTCACGGCATGGATGGGGTTGTCGGCGAGATGCGCGTATTGCTCGCGGCCCTCGTCGCGGTAGCCGGCGGCCAGGGCGTCGCTGAGCGGTGCGGGGGCCACGGGCATGGCCATCGAACCCGCCACCGCGATGGGGGCCGAGCGCTTGGCCATCGGCGCCGGGGCATAGGCGGCATTCGGCTCGACGGCGGGCTTGGCCAGTTCCTGCAGGCGCGCGTCGTCGTTGGCGCTCACCGAACCGCTGGCCTCGGCTTCGGCCTTGGTCTCGCTTGCACCGGGCGTGGTGCCGGATTCATGCCCCTGGCACGCGGCCAGGGCGAGCAGCAGGCCGGCGGCGAAACCGGCGGCGAGGGGTTGGCGGAGCAGTGCGGCGGGGGTGGTCATGGCGGGTCTCCTGGGGACGGAATGTCCATACGCACCAGTAGACGGGGGCGCCGATCAGGTCGGGTTAAAGGGGAGATGAAATTATTTCCGGGCTGGGCGTGGAGCGTGGGAGCGAATTCATTCGCGATGATCGCCGTGCCAGGCCATCGCGGTTGAAACCGCTCCCACAATAGGGGCCCCGGGCTTCAGCCCGGGGCGCGCCTGGTGTCAGAAGAAGCTGCCGGCTTCCTGGCACAGCTGCTTGGCGAGCATGCCGAGGGTCATGATCGCGCGCTCCGCCTCGCGGTTCCACGGGATGCCGCAATTGAGCCGCACGCAGTGGTTGAACTGCTCGGTGTTACTGAAGATGAGCCCCGGCGCGATGCTGATGCCCTGTTGCAAGGCGCGCACGTGCAGGTCCTTGGTGTTGACCTTGGCGGGCAGGCTGATCCACAGGATGAAGCCGCCGTTGGGCCGGCTCATCTGCGTGCCTTCGGGGAAGTACTGCTGCACACCCAGCTGGAAGGCGGTGAGGTTCTTGCGGTACTCCTGGCGGATGTAGCGCAGGTGCCGGTCGTAGCCACCGTTCTCCAGATAGGCGGCGACGCCCATCTGGGTGACGCTGCAGGCGGAATGGGTGCTGAAGGTCTGCAGGCGCTGGATCTCGTCCTGGTACTTGCCGGCGATGATCCAGCCGATGCGCACGCCCGGCGACAGCGTCTTGGAGAAGCTGGAGCAGTAGACCACGCGCCCTTCGCGGTCGTGGGCCTTGAGCGCCTTGGAGGGGCCCTGCTCGAACATCAGCTCGCCGTAGATATCGTCCTCGATGATCTGGATGTCGAAGTCCGACGCCAGGCGCAGCAGCTGCTTCTGGCGCTCCTCGGGGATGGTGCCGCCCAGGGGATTGCTCAGGCGCGAGGTGAGCACCAGCGCCTTGATCGGCCACTGGTTGGCGGCCAGTTGCAGGGCCTCGAGGCTGATGCCGGTGGTGGGGTCGCTGGGGATCTCGATGACCTTGAGGCCGAGCAGGTCCGCCAGTTGCAGCAGGCCGTAGTAGGTGGGGGACTCGGCGGCGATCAGGTCGCCGGGACGGGTCAGCACGCGCAGGCTCATCTGCAGCGCATCGACGCAGCCATGGGTGATCACCACGTCGGTGGGGTTGACCACCACGCCGGCGTCGCGCATGCGGATCGCCACCTGGCGGCGCAGCGGCTCGAAGCCGGGACTGAACATGTAGCTGAAGGCGCGCGGGCTGTGGAAGCGGGTGACCTTGGCCAGTTGCTGGTGCAGCGCGCGGACCGGGAGGTAGTCCACATGGGGCACGGCGGCGCCCAGGGGGAAGACGCCTTCGCGGCGGGACTCGGTGAGCACCTGGTTGATGATGCTCGCGCGGGTGACCAGGCCGGGGCGCTCGACACGGGCGATGTCCGGGGTGGACGCGGTCAGGGCCGGGGTCTGGTGCACGTAGAAGCCGGATTGCGGCCGCGCGCGGATCAGGCCCTGGTCCTCGAGGTTGGCGTAGGCCTGCAGCACGGTGGCATGGCTGACATTGAGCTGCGAACTCATCTTGCGGACCGAAGGCACGCGCTCGCCAGGCTGGTACACGCCGCGACGGATGTCTTCGGCCAGTTGCTGGGCGATACGTTGATAGAGCAACAGATTGGTCATGGCGGCGGCACCTGGTTCACTGGACCGAAACAGTACCCGAGCAGTAACAAATTGCACCGGTACAGAGCGTGAAATTGTGGGCCATACAGTGCGCTTTCGCCAGTGACTGTATCGTTTCACTCCGACGGGTCCGCCGCTTCCGGCGCAGCTGTACGGGCAATAAAAAACCCCGGGGGCCGAAGCCGCCGGGGTCTTTCGAACGCCTGCCGTCAGCGGCGCTCGCCGAGCTTGCCCTTCTCGTCGGAGAACACGATCTCGACGCGGCGGTTCTGCGCCCGCCCGTGGGAGGAGGCGTTCTCGGCTACGGGGAAGGCTTCGCCGTAGCCCACCACTTCCATGCGCTTGGCATCGATGCCGAGGTCGCCGAGCACGTCGGCCACCGCCTGCGCACGATCGCGGGACAGGACGAGGTTCTCTTCGCGGGCACCGCTGCTGTCGGTGTAGCCCTCGATGCGCACGACGCGACGCGGGTTGATCTGGAGGAACTGCACCAGCTTGAGCAGCGTGCGGTTGGCCGAGGCCTTGAGTTCCGCACGCCCGGTGTCGAACAGCACGTCGCCCAGGGTCATCACCAGGCCGCGGTCGGTCTCGGTGGCGGCGAGGCTGACCATCTGCTCTTCCATCCAGTCGCCCTGCTGCTGGACGCTGAGCAGCTTGGCTTCGCGCAGAGCCAGTTGCAGGCGTTCCTGGTCCATCTGCAGCTTGGCGGCACGCTCCTGGTTGAGGTTGAGCTCGCTGTGCTGGCTGGCGATCTCGCTGTAGCGCTGGCTGAGGTAGGCGTAGTGCTCGACATCCTGGTCGTTGCCCAGGTAGTTGGACAGGCGCTCGGCGCGGGCCAGGGATTCGCCGGCGCGGATCACGTCCTTCGGCGCGCTGCGCAGCACGTCCGGGTCTTCCTTCACCTGCTGGAAGCGGGCACGCGCGGCCTCCAGGCTGTCTTCGGCGCGCTGCGGGCTGGCACAGCCGGCCAACAGGCCAAGGCCCAGCAGGAGGCTGCCGAGGGCGATGCGATGGCTCATTGCAATTCCCCCAGTTGCTTGCGCAGGCGATTGATGCGGGCACTGAGGTCGGCCAGCTGGGCCTTGCTCTTCTCGGTCAGCACCTTGGACTCGGCCAGGCGCGCGTCCAGTTCGGCCTGCTCGGCGAAGATGCGGGCACGCTTGTAATCCTGCTCGCCCATGTTCTTCTGCGCGCGGGCGAGTTTCTCTTCGGCCAGCTTCATGTCGGGGCTCTGCTCGGCGCTCGCACCCACGGCACGGGCCTGGGCCACGGCCTGCTCGGTGAGGCGGAGCTGCTCCACGGGAGCGGGGTCGTTGGCACAGCCGGCCAGGGCGAGGACGGCCAGGCCGAGGGCCAGAATGCGTTGTTCGATCACGAGGGATTCCTAGGGTTTCGGGGCGCTGGCCGGCTGCAACTGCTGGGCCTTCCAACGCTCGAGATTGCGCTGCAAGAGGACTTGCGGCACACCTGCGGCGGTCAATTCTGTCATTTTTTTCGCGAGTTGTCCGCGCAGCCAGGGATCGTTGCAGGCCGAATTGTGAGACAGGGTCAGGTACAGGCCCTCGCTGGAGATCGGCGGTTCCAGCGCCTCGAGATCATCCGCCATGCCCAGGGTGTCGGCCAGGGCGAGGCCCGGGTAATGCTCGTAGAGCACGTACTCGGTGCGCTCCAGCACGAGCTTCTGGTAGGCCTGGGTCAGGCTCGGGACCTCTTCGAGGGTCAGGTTCGCCCTGGCGAAGGCGTCGAAGGCCTGGCCGAAGCTGTTGTTCACCAGGGTGCCGCCGGTATGGCCGAGCAGGTCCTGCCACTGGGTGTAGGGGAAGCCGTGGCCGCGCTTGACCCACACGACGCTGGGCGTGTCGAGGAAGGCCGGGTGGATGTAGTCCATGGTTTCCAGGCGCGGCAGGGTGAGGAAGGCGCCGGCGATCAGGTCCACGCGACCGGTGCGTACCTCATCCTGGGCGCGGGACCAGGGGCCAGTATAAAGGATGTCGATCTTCAACCCGAGTTCGTCGCCCACGCGCTTGAGCAGATCGGCGTTGGCACCGACCAGCAGCTTGGGGTTCTGCGGGTCGCGCCACAGGTAGGGCGGATATTCGGGGTTGCCCGTGGCGACCAGGCGCTCGCACTTGCCAGCCGCATGACCCAGCCCCGGCAGCGTGGCCAGGACCAGCAACAACGGAGCGATGAAGGGGCGTATGTGCATCAGGGACTTCCTGGACCGGACCTTGGTTTGGGCGATGCAGCCACTGCGCTGCATCGCTCTAGCGTCATGCTAGCTTAGGCGAACTGCAATAATTATTTGCGATAAGGACGCGCCATGAAAAAACTGCTTGTCGGACTTGTGACGGTGCTGGCAGCCCTGGCTGCCACCCTGTACTTCTCCCCCGCCGCCCTGATGACCACGGCACGTTTCGTGGAGTGCCAGCTGGCGGGGCTGTCCACCCGCAACGTGACGGTCGGCGACCTGGACATCGCCTACTACGAGGGTGGCCCGGCCAGCGGCGAAACCATCGTCATGGTCCACGGTTTCGGGGCCAACAAGGACAACTGGCTGCGCATGGCGCGACACTTCACCGAGCGCTACCACGTGATCGTCCCGGACCTTCCGGGCTTCGGCGACAGCAGCCGCCCGGCCGGCAGCTACGACGTCGGCACCCAGGCCGAGCGCCTCGCCTCCTTCATCACCACGCTGGGCGCGGGCAAGGTGCACCTGGTAGGCAATTCCATGGGCGGGCACATCGTCGCCCTCTACGCCGCGCGTTATCCACAGCAGGTGCGCTCGCTGGCGTTGTTCGACAACGCCGGGATCACCGCCCCGCACAGGAGCGAGCTGTACGAGCGACTGGAACGCGGCGATGCCAACCCGCTGGTGGTGGCCTCGGTCGCGGACTACGACCCGTTGATGGATTTCGTCTTCGTCGAGAAACCGGCGATACCCGGCTCCCTCAAGCGCTATCTCGCCGAGCAGGCGGTGGCCAACCGCGAACATTACGATCAGGTGTTCCAGCATCTGGTGCAGCGCTACGTGCCGCTGGAACCGGAGCTGCAGAAGATCACCGCCCCTACCCTGCTGCTCTGGGGCGATCGCGACCGCGTCCTGGATGTCTCCAGCATCGAGGTGATGAAGCCATTGCTGGCCAAGCCCAGCGTGGTGGTGATGAAGGACTGCGGCCACGTGCCGATGATCGAACGCCCCGCCGAAACAGCTGCGCACTACCAGGCCTTCCTCGATTCGCCGTGAATCCCCGGGCAACAAAAAACCCGCTCGATGAGCGGGTTTTTCGTGGGTGCGGAAAGCTGGATCAGACCAGTTTTTCCAGCTCCGGTACGGCTTCGAACAGGTCAGCCACCAGGCCGTAGTCAGCCACCTGGAAGATCGGGGCTTCTTCGTCCTTGTTGATGGCGACGATGACCTTGGAGTCCTTCATGCCAGCCAGGTGCTGGATGGCACCGGAGATGCCGACCGCGATGTACAGCTGCGGAGCGACGATCTTGCCGGTCTGGCCGACCTGCATGTCGTTCGGCACGAAACCGGCGTCGACGGCAGCGCGGGAAGCGCCGACGGCAGCGCCCAGCTTGTCGGCCAGCGCGTACAGGTGCTTGAAGTTGTCGCCGTTCTGCATGCCGCGGCCGCCGGAAACGACGATCTTGGCTGCGGTCAGTTCCGGACGGTCGGACTTGGCCAGTTCCTCGCCAACGAAGGCGGACTTGCCAGCGTCGCTACCGGCGCCGACGGCTTCGATGGCAGCGGAACCGCCTTCGGCGGCAACGGCGTCGAAACCGGTGGTGCGCACGGTGATGACCTTGACCGAAGCCGAGGACTGCACGGTGGCGATGGCGTTACCGGCGTAGATCGGGCGCTTGAAGGTATCGGCGCTCTCGACCGCGATGATCTCGGAGATCTGGTCGACGTCCAGCTGGGCGGCGACGCGCGGCAGGAAGTTCTTACCGTTGGTGGTGGCGGGAGCCAGGATGTGGCTGTAGCCCTTGCCCAGCTCGGCGATCAGCGGCGCGACGTTTTCCGGCAGCTGATGAGCGAAGGCGGCGTTGTCGGCAACCAGGACCTTGGAAACGCCAGCGACCTTGGCGGCGGCTTCGGCAGCGGCGCCGACACCGGCACCAGCGACCAGGACGTGGATGTCGCCACCGATCTTCTGGGCAGCGGCAACGGTGTTCAGCGTGGCAGCGGCCAGGGCGGCATTGGTGTGTTCAGCGATAACCAGGATAGTCATTTAGATTACCTTCGCCTCGTTCTTCAGTTTCTCGACCAGTTCAGCCACGGACTTGACCTTGATGCCGGCGCTGCGGGCAGCAGGCGCTTCGACTTTCAGGGTCTTGACGGTGGAAGCGGTGGAAACACCCAGGGCGTCCGGGGTGACGGTGTCCAGAGGCTTCTTCTTGGCTTTCATGATGTTCGGCAGCGACGCGTAGCGCGGCTCGTTCAGACGCAGGTCGGTGGTGACGATAGCCGGCAGGTTAAGGGCTACGGTCTGCAGGCCGCCGTCGATCTCACGGGTGACGTTGACCTTGTCGCCGGCGACTTCGACCTTGGAGGCGAAGGTGCCCTGGGCGTAGCCGGTGAGGGCACCCAGCATCTGGCCGGTCTGGTTGTTGTCGCTGTCGATGGCCTGCTTGCCAAGGATCACCAGCTGGGGCTGTTCCTTGTCGACGACGGCCTTCAGCAGCTTGGCGACGGCCAGGGAGCTGAGCTCTTCGGCGCTTTCGACCAGGATGGCGCGGTCAGCACCGAGGGCCAGGGCGGTACGCAGCTGCTCTTGAGCAGTGGCCGGGCCAATGGTGACGACGACGATTTCACTCGCCACGCCTTTTTCCTTCAGACGGACGGCTTCTTCCACGGCGATTTCGCAGAAGGGGTTCATCGACATCTTGACGTTGGCGAGGTCGACGCCGGAGTTGTCCGCCTTGACGCGAACCTTGACGTTGTAGTCGACCACTCGTTTGACAGCTACAAGAACCTTCATGGATTCCTCGTTACTCTCCGGTGAATAAGAATGTCGCCAAGGACGAGCCTCTGGCGGGTGATGCTCGTCGGCCGGAACCGACGGTCAGCCCATACGGCGAGCGCAAAACCGCCCGTATCTTGACCGTAACGCCTAATCCGGTCAATACGGGAAAATACCCCGCCATAAGCCGCAGAGCCTTATCCTATCAGGCTTCTACAAAATTCAAACAAACGTTTGTATTGGACCGGCCAAAGGGTGTGGATATAATGCGCCAGCTCTGGTCAGGGATCGAGCCTAGCCCTCCCACATAAAACATCGAAGAGAGCCTTGAGGAGAATGACTGTGGAACGCGAATACATGGAATTCGACGTCGTCATCGTCGGCGCCGGCCCTGCTGGCCTGTCCGCCGCCTGCCGACTGAAGCAGAAGGCCGCCGAAGCTGGTCAGGAGATCAGCGTATGCGTGGTCGAGAAAGGTTCCGAAGTCGGCGCCCACATCCTCTCGGGTGCCGTGTTCGAGCCGCGTGCGCTGAACGAGCTGTTCCCTGACTGGAAGGAACTCGGCGCCCCGCTGAACACCCCGGTCAAGCGCGACGACATCTATATGCTCAAGGATGCCGAAGGCGCGATCAAGATCCCCGACCTCTTCGTGCCCAAGACCATGCACAACGAGGGCAACTACATCATCTCCCTGGGCAACCTGTGCCGCTGGCTGGCCCAGCAGGCCGAAGGCCTGGGCGTCGAGATCTACCCGGGCTTCGCCGCCCAGGAAGCGCTGATCGACGAGAACGGCGTGGTACGCGGCATCATCACCGGCGACCTCGGCGTGGATCGCGAAGGCCATCCGAAGGAAGGCTACTACACCCCCGGCATGGAACTGCGTGGCAAGTACACCCTGTTCGCCGAAGGCTGCCGTGGCCACATCGGCAAGCAACTGATCAAGAAATACAACCTGGACTCCGAAGCCGACGCCCAGCACTACGGCATCGGCATCAAGGAAATCTGGGACATCGACCCGGCCAAGCACGAGCAGGGCCTGGTAGTGCACACCGCCGGCTGGCCGCTGTCGATCATGGGCACCGACAACACCGGTGGCTCCTTCCTCTATCACCTGGAGAACAACCAGGTGGTGGTCGGCCTGATCGTCGACCTGTCCTACTCCAACCCGCACCTGTCGCCCTTCGACGAATTCCAGCGCTACAAGCACCACCCGGTGATCAAGCAGTACCTGGAAGGTGGCAAGCGCGTGGCCTACGGTGCCCGTGCCATCTGCAAGGGCGGCCTGAACTCGCTGCCGAAGATGGTCTTCAAAGGCGGCGCGCTGATCGGCTGCGACCTGGGCACCCTGAACTTCGCCAAGATCAAGGGCAGCCACACCGCCATGAAGTCCGGCATGCTCGCGGCCGAAGCCGTGGCCGAAGCGCTGCTGGGCGGCAAGGAAGGCGGCGACGAGCTGACCACCTACGTCGACGCGTTCAAGGCCAGCTGGCTGTATGACGAGCTGTTCCGCAGCCGCAACTTCGGTGCCGCGCTGCACAAGTTCGGCCCGGTCATCGGCGGCGGCATCAACTGGCTGGACCAGAACATCTTCGGCGGCAAGATCCCCTTCACCCTGCACGACAACGTGCCGGACCACGCCTGCCTGAAGAAGGCTAGCGAAGCGCCGAAGATCAACTACCCGAAACCCGACGGCAAACTCAGCTTCGACAAGCTGAGCTCGGTATTCCTCTCCAACACCAACCATGAAGAGGAACAACCCTGCCACCTGAAGCTCACCGACCCGAGCATCCCGATCGCCAAGAACCTGCCGCTCTACGACGAGCCCGCGCAGCGTTACTGCCCGGCCGGCGTATACGAGGTGGTGACCCAGGAAGACGGCGAGAAGCGCTTCCAGATCAACGCCCAGAACTGCGTCCACTGCAAGACCTGCGACATCAAGGACCCGGCCCAGAACATCACCTGGGTCGCGCCCGAAGGCACCGGTGGCCCGAACTACCCCAACATGTAAGCGCGACGAACGAAAAAGGCCCCTCGGGGCCTTTTTTGTTGCCTGCGTGAAAAGCCCCGGTCAAGGCTCCTCGCCGATCGGGAAGAACTGCCCACCCGACCACACGCCCAGCCAGTTGCGACCATCGACCTCGCGCACCACCGCCAGCTCCACCAACTGGTAGAAGACATTGCGATGGATCAGCGCCTCCAGGTTGGTGCGCACATGAACGTAGGGCGACGGTTCCTGGGTGACCGGGTCGGTCTCGACACGGATCGGGTGCTCGGCGCCCGCCTCCACCTCGTCCTCGACATTGGTGACGAAGCGCAACACCTGCGCCTCGCCCTCCCCGCTCACCTCGACGCTCACCGCCACGAAGGGCACGTCGTCGACGGTGATGCCGACCTTCTCCACCGGCGTGACCAGGAAATAGTCGTCGCCATCGCGGCGTATGATGGTGGAGAACAGCCTGACCATCGGCTTGCGGCCGATGGGCGTGCCCAGGTAGTACCAGGTCCCGTCGCGGGCGATGCGCATGTCGATATCGCCGCAGAAATCGGGGTTCCACAGGTGCACCGGCGGCAGCCCCTTCTCCTTGGGAATCTGCGCCAGCAGATCGCCGGCCTTGCCCGGGTCGTTCATCACATCCTCCTCAGCGGCTCAGCCCCATGAGGCTGCGCGCGTATTGTCTCAACGGCGGCCCGATCAGGTCCTCGGGCTTCTGGTCATGGAAAGTGAACAGGCCACCGCGATGGGTGATGCGCGCCGTGTCCACCAGATAGCGGTTGCCGGTCTCGATCAGCATCAGCTGGATCACGCCATTGTCGACGCCGAGCCGGTCCAGCGCCTCCTGGTCCTCCCACTCCTCCAGCGTGCCGATGCGATCATCGGCATCGGCGAAGCGGCTGTACAGCAGGTAGTTGGCCCCGAGCGAACGGGCCTCGCTCATCGCCTGCTCCAGGCTCACCGGCTGGCTCGCACGGCGCACCAGCGGGAAGTATTCGACGAACCCCTTGAAGGCCTCCTCGGCCACCACGTTCGCCCTGGTGTGGGTGCCGCCCTGGGGCATGAAACTGCTCTGGGCGATGTAGATGAACGAATCCGGCTGCAGCCGCCAGGACATAGAGCGATAGGTCTCGCTGTGATCCAGCAGCCCGGCGTCGCTCATCTGCTCGCGAGCGCCGAGGGTCATGTCGCTGACCTTCATGCAGCCCCCGAGGGCCAGCAGCGCCAGCAACAGCATCAAACTACGCATTCTCAATCCTCCACGGCCGGCGACGAAAAACCGGCACTCGGCGCAGCGATGCAGCTTCCGCGCCATCACGTACTCCGCCGCCAATACGGGCCGCCCCCATAGCCCGCCGCACGCCCTCGAGCGCCTGCCAGCACGCCCGCACGAGCCACTGCCGCGCGTGGCGGCCCTGCGCCAGGGTGCGCAACGGGCTTTGCGTCCGGGGCACGGCACCGTCGAAACCCTGGCGCGAATCGCCCCCTGCAAGAGCTGACCCCGGGCGCCAGGAGAAATTCAGGCGGCACAGCCTCCCTCAACCGCGCCGGAATGTCGATATCGCCCCCCTCAGAATCCCTTAAGCTTCGGCGCGCAGAGTGAAGCCTCCCCACTCCATCGAGGACTTCATCATGCGCTACCTGCTGCTTCCCGCCCTGCTCATCGCCAGCACCGCGGCCCTCGCCTCCCCCCAGTGCACCACCGCCGAACGCTCCACCTGGAAGGACCCCGAGCAGTTCCAGGCACAGCTGAAGGAACAGGGCTACCAGATCAGCAAGTTCAAGATCACCTCCGGCAACTGCTATGAGATCTACGGCTTCGACAAGGACAAGCGCAAGGTCGAGATCTATCACGATCCGGTCACCGGCCAGCCGGTCAAGAGCCGGGTGGAAAACTGATGGGCGGGGCGACCATCCGGCTCTGGGACCCCGTCGTCCGCGTGTTCCATGCCTCGGTCGCCGGCGCCTTCTTCGCCAACTACCTGTTCACCGAGGAAGGCGACGCCTGGCACACCTGGCTGGGCTACTACGCCTGCTTCTGCCTGCTGGTGCGGGTGCCCTGGGGCTTCATCGGCCCGCGCAGCGCCCGCTGGCGCGACTTCTGGCCCACCCCCGGGCGCCTCGCCGCGCACCTGCGCGCACTGCGCAGCGGCGCGCCGCACCACCGCCTGGGGCATTCGCCCCTCGGCGCGCTGGTGATGATCCTGATGATGCTGTCGATGGCGCTGCTCGGGCTCACCGGCTACCTGATGCAGGAAGTCGATGCGCTGTGGGGCGCCGAATGGCCGGAGGATGCGCATCGCTGGATCGCCAACGGCCTGGCCCTGCTCGTGTCGCTGCACGTGGCCGCCGCCGTGTTCGAAAGCCTGCGCGTACGCGACAACCTGCCGCTTTCGATGATCACCGGCCGCCGCCGCCCGCTACCGGGCGACGACGAGCCCCACTAGGCTGCGGGCCGCCCGGCCGCCTCCGCGAAGGGAAACTCCAGGGTGGCCCGGGCTCCGCCGCCGGGCCGGTTTTCCAGGCGGACGGCCCCACCCAGGTGTTCCATGATGGTCCGCACGATGGGCAGCCCGAGGCCGGCGCCCCCTTCGTGGCCATCGCTGAAGAAGCGCTCGAACACCACCGCCAGGCGATCGGCCGGAACACCGGGCCCCTCGTCCTCGACCGACAGCTCGACATGCCCCTCGCGGACGGTGAGGCCGACTTTCACCACGCCATCGACCGGGGAGAAGTTGACCGCATTGCTGACCAGGTTCTGCAGTGCGATGCCGATGCTCATCGCGTCGCCCCGGACATGGCAGGCGCCCGGCTCGATATCCAGCACAGGCTCCACGTTGCGCTCCAGTATCCAGGGCGTCATCTCCACCAGCGTGTCCATGGCGACCTTGGCCAGGTCGACATCCTCCAGGTGGCGCTGGCCGAGCCGCGGCTCGATCCGCGCCAGGGTGAGCAACTGGTTCACCACCCGGCTCAGCCGATCCACCCCGCCGATCAGAAAGCCCAGCGCCCGGGCCCGGTCTTCCTCGGTCCGGGCCTCCTCCACGTTCTGCGCATGCAGGCGGAGAATGGCCAGCGGGGTGCGCATCTCATGGGCCGCGTCGGCGATGAAACGCTGCTCGCGCTTGAGCAGGTCGGCGACCTGGCTGAGCAGCCGGTTGATGGCGGCCTGCATCGGCTCCAGTTCGCTGGGCAGGGGCGCCAGCTGCAGGGGCTCGAGCGACTTGGCGTGGCGTCCGCGGATGACGTTCGCCATGTTCTGCAGGGGCTGCAGCCCCGAGCCGATGGCGAACCACACCAGCAGAGCCAGCACCAGAGCGCCGAACAGGAACGGCAACAGGGTATGGCGGACGATGCGCCCGACCAGGTCGCCGCGGACATCCTTGCGCTCGCCCACCCAGATCGACACCTGCTGCGCCGGCACCGGCAGCAGGAAGCCACGCCACTGCTTGCCTTCGATGACGATGTCGGAGAAGCCCGGAAGGCGTTGCGAAGGGTCGATCCGTGGCGCACTGGGCGTATGGACCAGAAGCTCGCCACCGTCGCGCCAGACCTGGAACGCCAGCTTGTTCTCGTAGGGGTGCCCGACACCCGGCCTGCCGGCCTGGCGCAGGGCCTCGTCGAAGGCATCGTAGAGCCGCCCCCGGTCGGCGGGCGCGAGCGGCAGGCTCATCACGCCCTGCAGCAGGCGGGCGTTCTGGGCCAGATGGGCGTCGTAGACCTCGGCGATCTCGTGGCTGCTGTCACGGTAGTTGTAGTGCGCCAGGAGGCCGGTACCGAGGATGAGCAGGATCACCACCCGCCAGAGGGTGCGTTGCCGCAACGACGTCATAGTCTGTTTTCCACCAGGTAACCGATCCCGCGGACGGTCCGTATCAGCTCGCTGAACAGCTTCTTGCGCAGGTGATAGATGTGCACTTCGAGGGTGTTGCTCTCCGCCTCCTCGTCCCAGCCATACAGCAGCTGGGTCAGGCGCTCGCGGCTGAACACCTTCCCCGGTTGCGCCAGCAGCTCGTGCAGCAGCAGGTATTCGCGCGGGGTCAGCAGGACAGGCCGGCCCTGGTAGTGGACCTGCTGCGAGACGGGATCGAGGCTGACCCCGCCATGCTCGATCAGCACCTTGGCGCGGCCACTGCTGCGACGCAGCAAGGCACGCAACCGCGCCTTGAGCTCGTTGAGGTCGAACGGCTTGATCAGGTAATCGTCGGCCCCCGCGTCGAGGCCGGCGATGCGATCCTCCATGCCATCGCGCGCCGTGAGCACCAGCACGGGCAGCACCGACCCGCTGCCACGCAGGCGCTTGAGCACATTGATGCCATCCATCCGCGGCAGGCCGAGATCGAGGATCACCAGGTCGAAGTTCTCCTGGGTCAGTGCATGCAATGCGCTGGCGCCATCCTGCAACCAGTCGATGGTGTACCCCTCCTCGCGAAGGCCCGTCCGCAGGCCCTCCCCCAACGCAGTGTCGTCTTCAACCAACAACAGGCGCATGCCCAGTCCTATTTGTCCTTGAGGGTCTTGAGTAAAGCATTGATCTCCTCCCGCCGCCCCTGGTCAGCCAGCTCGCGACCAGGCCTGGGAGCGGCTTGCAGTGCGCGCTCCAGGGCCTGCCTCGACTCGGCGAAGCGGTCCTGACGGTACAGGTGATCCCCCCAGAAATACAGGCTGTCGATGCCATCGGGATTCAGGCGCAGCGCTTCCTGGAGCAGCGTCTCGGCCTTCTCGGCATCGCCGAAGCCGATGGGCCAGCCGGGAACCCGGTCATAAAGGGCGGCCAGGCTGGTGTAGGCGGAACCCTGCAGGGCCTTGGGGTCCAGCGCCATGGCCTTCTCGAGGCTGGCGCGGGCGTCCTTCACCTTGCCCAGCGCCCCGAGGCCGCCCTCGACACCGGCCCAACTGCTGGTGACGATGCCGTTCCAGATCCAGGCCTCGGCGGCGCTCGGTTGCTGGCGGGTGAAGACCTGGGTGTCGGCGGCCAGCTTGGCGAATGCCGCCGCGCGCTCCGACTCGGCCGTGCGGTACTGGATCTGCGCCCAGCGCGTCTGGATATCCGCCAGGCGCTGCTGCCCCGCATCGTCCAGGGCGAAGGCGAAGGATGAAGCGAAAAGCAGGCCGATGAGCATCAGTCGTTTCATTTGCCGATCTCCCCCGCCCCCGGGCGGCTGTGGTGACGAATCAATGGCAGTTGCTTGCGCAGGGCGCGGTCGACCAAACCCGGCAGCAGGTGGTTCAGGCGCACGAACAGCTTCTCCGGCCAGCCCAGGTAGAGCTCGCGCAGATTGCGCTCGATCGCTTCCAGCACCGCGATGGCGACGTCGCCGGGATCGTCGGTGCCGACCTTGAGGGCATCGTTGAGCGCCCGGGCGGCAGCGCCGTTCATCGCGGTGCGGGTGGCGCGCGGCGCGACATAGAGGACATCCACGGCCGTGTCCGCCAGCTCGCGGCGCAGGGCTTCCGAGAAACCGCGCAGGGCGAACTTGCTGGCGCAGTAGGCCGCATAGCCGGGGTAGCCAATCGAGCCGTAGGTGGAGCCGATGTTGGTGATCAGCGCGTGCTCCTGCCGGCGCAACAGCGGCAGCAGCAGGCGGGTCAGCTGCAAGGTCGCCTTGACGTTGAGGTCGAGCAGCTCAGCGATGCCCTCCTCGCTGGCCTGTTCGAACAGCGCGAAGTGATTGATCCCCGCTGCGTTGATCAGCAGGTTGGTCCCGCCCATCTGCCAGGCAGCGCTCAGCACGTCCTGGCGTCCGGATGCCTGGTTGAGGTCGGCCTCCTGCCAGCGCAGCTGGTTGGGGAAGCGCTGGCGCAGCGCCGCCAGGCTGCCCTCGTGGCGACTCACCGCCAGGACCTGGGCGCCCGCCTCGCACAACTGCTCGGCCAACTGCAGGCCGATGCCCCCGCTGGCGCCGGTGAGCACGGCACGGCAGTCAGACAAGCGCATGACGCACCTCGTCGCGGACGCTGGCGCGCGGCAGGCCACGGAACATGTCCGCATAGAGCCCGTAGACGACCCTGGAGGTCTTGATGACGGCCTGCTGGTCCTCCGGCTGGTCGAGGCGGTCCATCAACTGGCGGTAGGTGGCCATGTGGTCCTGGTCCAGCTCGCCGTGGGAACTCAGGTAGCTGAAGGCATTGGCGGGCAGGCCGAGGGACGTGCGGATGCTGCCGGCCGCATGGGTGGCCAGGGCGATGCTGGTGCCCTCCAGCACGTTGACCATGCCGAAGAGCCCGACCGGGTTGTGCCGCGCGATGGTGTCGTAGAGGTAGGCCACCATCAGCTCGATGGGCAGCGACGGGCTACCGTTGCGCACCTGCTCGGGGTCGCCGCCGCAGACCTCGATGTCATTGAGGATCCACTGCTCGTGGCCGTACTCCTCGTCGATGTATTCGCACACCGCCTTGCGCAGCCACTCGAGCCGGCTGGGCAGGCGCGCACCGCAGGCCATCATCAGGGGCGCCGTGTGGCGGACGTGGTAGTAGGCCTGGGTCAGGAAGGCGATGTAGCCCTCCAGGCTGACGGTTCCGCCCAGGGCATCGCGGATCACCGGGACGCCGAACAGGGTCTGGCGCTCCTCATGCGTTGCGGCTTGCAGCGAGTCGAAGAAAGACATGGTGGGCCTCATTCGTTGGCGAGTTGGTTGAGAAGGGTCTGGTAACGGACGTAGATCGCTTCGCGACGCGGCCGGCCGTTACCGGTGAGCAGGCCGTTGGCGGATGTGAAGGGTTCGGCCAGCCGCACCCAGCGGTGCACCCGGGCGTAGTCGGGCAACGCGCGGTTGCAGCGCTGCACGGCCGCCTCCAGCTGCGCGTCGGTCGTCTCCGGCGACAGCGGCCAGAGCAGCGCCAGGTTGTAGGCGAGCCCCTCCCCCTGGACGTAGGCCTGGAGGATGGTGCCGTCCTGGGTCAGCTCGGCCTCGACCCACTCCGGGTTGACGTTGCGACCGAGGCTGGTGATGAACTGGTTCTTCTTGCGGCCCAGGATGTGCAGGTAGCCATCGGCGTCGAAGTGCCCCAGGTCGCCCGTCGGCCACCAGGCGGGCTCCGGCGGCGGCTCGCCCAGGTAGCCGAGCAGGGTCGAGCCACGCACCAGCACTTCGCCATCCTCGGCCAGGCGCACCTCGACATGGGGCAGCGGACGCCCGACCGTGCCGGGCCGGTTGGCCTCCGGGCGATTGAGGCAGACCACGGACGCGCACTCGGAGAGGCCGTAGCCCTCGAACACCGGCAAGCCGATGGCCTGGGCACGCGCCAGCAGGCTCGCCGAGACCCGCGCCCCGCCCACCGCGACGAAGCGCAACGCACCGACCTGCGTGAGCCCACGCTCGATGGCCGTGACCAGGCCCAGCAGCAGTTGCGGCACGAGGATCAGGCTCTGCGCGCCACTGAGCAGGATGCAGCTCAGCAGCCGCTTGAGGTCGACGCCGCTGGCCCCACTCATGCCCAACTTGTCCAGGGGCAGCAGCGTCACCTCGGCGCCGGCGATCAGCGCCGCGTAGACGCCCAGGTTCTCGAGCAGCACGCCCAGCGGCAGCACCGCCAGGTAGCGGCTCGGCTCCGTGGAGCGACTGGCGGCTTCGAGCTCCCGCGCGACACGCAGCAGCGACTCGGCCGACAGGCATACCCCCTTGGGCGTGCCGGTGCTGCCGGAGGTGTAGGTGATCTTGGCGGTGGCCGCCGGCAGCATCGCCGGCGCGCTGACCGGGCGCTTCCAGAATCCCTCGCTGAACAGGTAGCCCAGCGCATGCAGCTCGTCGGTCAGCGCCTCGCCAGCGAGCACCAGCGGTGCCTGGCTCAATTGCAGGCAATGCGCCCGCTGGGAAGCACTGAAGAACGGCGGCAGCACGATGCAGGGGCGCTCGCTGAGCAACGCGGCCAGGTCCCACAGCAGGGCGTCGGGGCCATTGTCCAGGAGCAGCGCGATGGGCCCCTCCGGCTGCGCGCGCAGCCGCGACTCTCGCAAGGCCAGCTCATCGAGCAGTTGCGCATAGGTGTAGCGGTGTTCGATGCCCCGTATCGCGCAACGCTGCGGCTCGCGCCCGGCATGCTGTTCCAGGAGCTGGCGGAACCAGCGGGTATCAGGCCGCATTACCGTTCTCCCCCTGCAGCAGCGGGAAACCCAGGCGCTGGAAGATGCCCCGACGCTCCAGCTCGGAATGGCCGTGCTGGATGTCCCCGGCGAACACCTGCGGGCGCTGCTCGTAGTAGGTGCCCCAGTTGCTGCCCGGGTCGTCCAGGCGCTCGGCATCGGCGCGGCCCAGCACCATGGGCTCGAGCCCGAGGCGGTGGAAGCTGTTGACCAGGGTGGAGGTGCCGGTGAACGCCACCCAGCGCAGGCCTCTTGCCGCCAGGAGCCAGGTCACGGCGATGATCAGCAGCCGTGCGCCACCGGCCGACAGCGACGCGAGATTGCCGACCTCGACCAGGGCCGCCCGGGACACCTCCCCCACCCGCGGCGCCAGCGCAGCCTCCATCGGCTCATCCAGGTACTGCTCGAGGAACAGTTGCCCGGTGCTGGCCAGGCGGATGCCCACGGCAGCGTCGAGGGTGCCCCGGCCGTCGTAGAGGCCGATCATCTCCGGCAGGAAGTGCTGGATATCCGCACCATGCGCCTGCTTGAAGCCCCGCTGGACGAACAGCTCCAGCTCCGCGCGCCCCGGGTCTCCCTGCAGGTTCAGGTCCAGGAAGGCATGGCGCTCCCCCAGGCTGCCGAAGTGAAGCGGGAACAACGATTCCCATTGCGACTGGATCATGTCTGGCCCCCAACGTGCGTTTCGATGGGGGCGAGTATCCGCAGCCAATCTGAATGGAGTCTGAAGCGGGCCCGGGCACCTCGCCCGACCGCACCCGGGTCGACGGAGGGCCGGCCGCAGGCGACGTCATTCGCCGGGAAGCCAGGCAAAGGGCCATCTATAGTGAGGAGGCAACAGCGAGTCGGCGTCCTCTCCATAGAGCGAATGATGTCACCGTGATACTAGACATAAGTACGCTGGCGCCCTTGAGGAAAAAGACAGGAAAGTCAGGGCTCGATGCGCGCCGCCAAGGCCGCCTCGGCCTCCAACCGGCGTGAGACTCGAGTGGATGAAGGCAAAGTCATGGACTCACATCGCCATCTGGATGGCAGCGGTACTGCTCTCTGGCCTGCTGCTCAGCGCGCTGGTCAGCTTCCAGCAGGTCCGCTCCATCGACAACCACGTGCAGCAGGCTCTGAAGGATGAAAGCCGCGAGGTGGAGGGCGACCTCATGTCGCGCCTGCGCATCTACGAGTTCCGCCTCAGGGGCTGGCGCGGCGCCATCCACATGCTGGGCATCGACAACGTCACCCTCGACCTGTTCACCCGCTACAGCCGGGCCCGCAATCTCCAGGAAGAGTTCCCCGGGGCCCGCGGTTTCGGTTTCATCCGCCGGGTCAAGGTCAACGAGGAGGCGGACTTCCTGCGCAGGGTCAGGGCCGATGGCCAGCCGAACTTCGCCCTGCACCAGTTCGCCCCCTTCCAGGGCGAGCGCTACGTGATCCAGTACATCGATCCGCCTGAAATCAACATCGACGCCATCGGCCTGGACATCGCCTCCGAGCCCCTGCGCCGGCTCGCCGCGCAACGCTCGATGCTCAGCGGCAAGGCCACGCTCACCGCGCCCATCACCTTCATCAACGAATCCAAGGAGGCCTATCGCTCCTTCCTGTTCCTGCTGCCCGTCTACAGCACCCCGGACACCCCCGCCGACCTGCCCTCGCGCCATGAGGAAACCCTGGGCTGGAGCTACGCCCCCCTGGCGATGAGCGAGGTGATGACCGACCTCGACCTGCCCGTGGACAGCCTCCACCTGGCGATCTACGACAAGACCGACGCCCCGCAACGCAAGCTCATCTTCGAGACCCATCACGAAAGCCCGGATGGCGAGCTGGTCCAGACCTACAGCTTCGAACGCGAGGTCTACGGGCGCATCTGGCTGTTCGAAGTCAGCGCCCACGCGGCGTTCGTCGAATCCCTGGACCCCGCGCACCCCGCCAGGGTGTTCGTGATCGGGCTGCTGGCCAGCCTCCTGCTCACCGGCATGGTCGGCACCCTGCTGCTTTCACGCCAGCGCCAGCACCAGGTGATTGCCGGCCAGGCGCGGCTGGCGACCATCGTCGAGAACTCCAGCGACGCGATCATCGGCGAGGCGCTGGATGGCCGGATCATCACCTGGAACCGTGCCGCCGAGCAGATGTTCGGCTACACCGAGGCGGAGATCCTCGGCCGCCCCCTGGCCCCCCTGCTAGTCCCGCAGGAACGCCTGGCCGAGGATGAAGCGCTGCTCGAACGGGTGGCACGCGGGGAACGCGGCCCGACGCTGGAGACCCAGCGGCTGCACAAGGATGGTCGCCTGATCGATGTGACCATCACCTGCAGCCTGATCCGCGAAGCCGACAACAGCATCCTCGGCGCGGCGAAGCTGATGCACGACATCAGCGACCGCAAGCGCGCGGAGAACTACCTGCGCCAGTTCAACGCCAACCTCGAGCAACAGGTCAGCGAACGCACCGCCGAGCTCTCCCGGGTCGCAGGCCTGCTGCAGGCGGTGCTCGACGCCTCGTCCGAGGTGTCCATCATCGCCGTGGACATGCAGGGCGAGATCGTCGTCTTCAACCGGGGCGCGGAACTGCTGCTGGGCTATACCGCCGCCGAGATGATCGGCCTCCGCACCCCTCTGGACTTCCACCTGCCAGAGGAAGTCCAGGCACGCGCGGCCGAGCTCAGCCGCGAATACGGCCGCCCCATCGAGGGGATGGAGGTGTTCCGCTGCAAGCCCGACGAGCAAGGGGCGGAAACGCGCCAGTGGACCTATATCCGCAAGGACGGCTCGCAGATCCAGGTGTCCATGGTCATCACCTCCATCCGCACGGAGACCGGTGCGCTCATCGGCCACCTGGGCATCGCCCAGGACATCACCGAACGCCTGCGCAGCAGCGCCGAACTCCACGCCGCCAAAGCCTCGGCCGAAAGCGCCAACGCCGCCAAGAGCCTGTTCCTGGCGAACATGAGCCACGAGATCCGCACCCCCATGAATGCGGTCATCGGCATCGCCCACCTGCTGCAGGGCACGCGCCTGGACGAGCAGCAGCAGAACCTGCTCGGCAAGCTGCAGATCGCCGGGCGCTCCCTGCTGGGGATCATCAACGACATCCTCGACATCGCCAAGATCGAGGCCGGCGAGATGCTCCTGGAGAACAGCCCGTTCCGCCCGCGCCGGCTGTTCGGCGAGCTCGCCGAACTCTTCGCGCCCCAGGCCGAAGCCAAGGGCCTGCGGTTCGCGGTCAATGCCCGTGGGCTGCCCGAGCAACTCACAGGCGATGCATTGCGCCTCAACCAGATCCTCATGAACCTGGTCGGCAACGCCCTCAAGTTCACCGCCACCGGCGGCATCGAGGTCAACGTCGAGTGCACCCGCGAGACCGATGAGCGCTGCTGGCTCCACATCAGCGTCCAGGACACCGGCTGCGGCATCGATGCCGAGGTGATCGAACGGCTGTTCTCCCCCTTCACCCAGGCCGACACCTCCACCACCCGCCGCTTCGGCGGCACGGGGCTGGGCCTGTCGGTGGTACGCGGCCTGGCCGAGAAGATGGGCGGAACGGTCGGTGTGCGCAGCACCCTCGGGGCGGGCAGCGAATTCTGGGTACGCCTGCCGTTCAACCGGGTCCGCGACGACCAGGCCCAGTCGGAGGCCGCGTCCAGCCTGGACGTGCTGGTGGTCAGCCAGGACGAGGGCGAACGCCAGCGGCTCACCCAGCTGTGTCGTTCCCTGGGCTGGCGGGCCACCCCGCTCTTCGGCCTGGAGAACCTGCTCGAACACCTCCGCGACCGGCTCGCACGCCAACAGACGCTGGCCGATGTCCTGCTCCTCGACCACCTGGCTGGCGACGAGGTCCTGCAGGCACTGGAGCAGCTGGAGGCGTTGCTGGGGCGCGAACGCATGCCCAGCAGCGTGATGTTCTCGGCGCCCCAGGCATCGGCCACCGCCGCCGGGGACGGTGCGCGGGTGGACCACCACACCCGCACCCCGCTGGACGGCTCCGACCTCTACAACGCCGTGGCCGCCGCCAGCCTCAGGCACCCCAGCGGCCATAGCGAGAAACTGATCCACGCCACCGAGCTGGACATTACCCAGGCCCGCTGGCTGGAGGGTGTGCGGCTGCTGCTGGTGGATGACAGCGACATCAACCTGGAGGTGGCCAGCCTCATGCTCCAGCAACAGGGCGCCGAGGTGCAGACCCGCATGAACGGCCGCCAGGCGCTGGATTGCCTGCGAGCGGACCCCACCGCGTTCGACGTGGTGCTGATGGACCTGCACATGCCGGAAATGGACGGGTTCGAGGCCACCCGCCGCCTGCGCGGCGAACTCGGCCTGCAACGGCTGCCCGTGCTCGCCCTGACCGCCGGGGCGCTGCCGGAGGAGCGCCGCCAGGCGACGGCGGCCGGTATGGACGAGTTCCTCAGCAAACCCCTGGAGCCCAAGGTGCTGATCCGCGCCATCCGCCGTGCGGTCCAGCAGGCCCAGGGCGCCCCCCTGCCCATACGCGCGGTCGAGGCAGCCTGCGAGGCTCCTCGCCCCTGGCCAACGATCGAGGGCATCGACACCGGCGAAGTCGCCCAGCGCATGGGCCACGACCTGGCGCTGTTCACCTCTTCCCTGCGACGGCTTTTCAGCGAGTTCGGCGAGTTCCGCGACGAGCAAGCGACGCGGCAGCGCCTGCAGGATGACCCGGTCGGACTGACGGCGCGCCTGCACAAGCTCAGGGGCTCGGCAGGCATGCTCGGCGCCCGGCGCCTCCATCAGCTGGCGGGCGAAGCGGAGACCCTGCTGCGGGCGGACCCTGCCGCCCCTCCGCTGCCGGCGCTGCTCGGACAATTGGTGGTGGCCTACATCGCCCTCGAGCGCCAGGCAGGCGCCATCGAAGAGATCACCACGCCCCTTCCCCAGAGCGACGCGGACCAGATGGCGGCGGGCGTGGCGCTGGCCAGGCTGGTCGACCACCTGCGCGACCACGACATGGCCGCGCTGGAGCGGTTCGCCCAGGCATGCCCCGCCATCCAGGTTTCCAGCCACGCGCTGGCCGAACAAACCTGGCAGGCAATCGACAACCTGGACTTCGAACAGGCGTTGCACCTGCTCGAATCCGCAGGCCTCGTGGCCAAGGAGTGACACCCATGGACTACACACCCTCCCTGCTGATCGTGGATGACGACACCTCGGCGATCCGCATCCTCAGCAAGGCGATCGGCAGTCTCGGCAAGGTCCGCTTCGCCACCAACGGTCCCGATGCACTCCGGGCGGCACAGGAGCAAAGGCCCGACCTGGTCCTGCTGGATGCCGAAATGCCCGGCATGGGCGGCTTCGAGGTCTGTGAACGGATGAAGACCGAAATGGAACTGCGCGACGTCCCGGTCATCTTCATCACCAGCCACACCGAGGCGAGCATGGAGGAAGCGGGCCTCGCCCTGGGCGCGGTGGACTTCATCGGCAAGCCCATACGCCCCGCCATCGTCAATGCACGGGTGAAGACGCACCTGCACCTGAAGCTGGCCATGGACCGGCTCAACCTGCTGGCGCAGACCGACGGCCTGACGGGCCTGGCCAACCGTCGCTTCCTCGATCAGACCATCGAGCGCGAATGGCTGAGGACCCGCCGCAACGGGCAACCCTTCTCATTGCTGCTGATGGATATCGACTATTTCAAACGCTACAACGACCGTAACGGCCACTTGCAGGGCGACCAGTGCCTGATCGCCGTCGCCCATGCCCTGCGCGCCTGCATCAACAGGCCCGCCGACCTGGTGGCCCGCTATGGCGGTGAAGAGTTCGCCGTGCTGTTGCCCGAAACCGATCATGTCGGCGCCTGCCGCATAGCCGACCAACTGGGGGACGGTGTCAGGCACTTGAACATTCCCCACCCCGACAGCCCCCACGGGAACGTGACGGTTTCAATCGGCGTCGCCAGTTTCGATGAAGAAAGTCCCAGTTGGCCGCATTCCAGTGAAAGCAATGAAGTCGTACCGAACATCGCAAGACTTCTCGAGTTTTCGGATGCCGCCTTATATGAGGCCAAGGAAGCGGGCCGGGATTGCAGTCGCTTCAGGAACATCGAACTTGCAGCGTTGATGCCAGCGGCTGATCCGAACATCAGCTAAACCTGGCCATGTACGTAAACACGCGAGCCTTGAAGCGTCCGCCCGCTGTTGAGGTTCCCGATGCGACCCGGCTCGACGTGACCGGCAACAGGTCATGGAGCGCTGCCCGCAATCAATAACGGCAACCGGATTCCACTGCAAATTATTATCAATCATGTAACTACCCACTAAAGTCTGATACCGCCTGTCGCCAATGGAAACACAGTAAGAACAGGCGAAAATCAGATAAAAGCACTTTGCCATCAATCGCCTGCAAACAGGAACTTGCTATCGCTGTAACGACAACGGCTCATTGTCGCCTACTTGAATTAACGCACTTTTCACAAGAGGCTCGTTAAACATCCGCCCATGATCTGAAACTTCTAATCGACACCCGCCCGTGCAACGTGGGAGATCATCATGATGATTCGCTCGTTACGTGTATCCACCCGGATCAACTTCGGCTTTGCGGTTCTGGTCACCTTGCTGATGCTGGTCGGCGCCGGTTCCCTGATGCAGATGCACCAGATGCACGACAGCTCCGAAGCGGTCGATGGAAACTGGCTGCCCAGCATCGTCGCGATCAGCCATATGGACGAGGCGACTCTCCAGCTTCGAGCCTCCACGCTGCGTGCCCTCGTGACATACGACGAAGCGACCAAGGCCCGCCTCGCCACGGACGAAGCCACCCTGCAAAAAGCCCAGGACACCTACAGCAAACTGATTTCGAGCGCTGAGGAGCAGCGGCTCTTCGATCGGTATGCCGAGCACCTGCGCGGCTACCTGGAGATCCGCGGCGCAGTGATACAACACTTGGCTGCCGGTGAACGGGAAGAAGCCGAGTCAATCGTGACCACCAGGCTGAATGAATTGGGCAGTGCGCTCAGCACCGACCTCCAAGCATTGATGGACATCAACGAGGAGGGAGCGAAGCAAGCCTCCGCAGCCAGCGACTCAGCCTTCGAGCACGCCATTGCGCTAGTCGGCTTGATCCTTGCCGGGGCCGTCTGCCTGGCCGTCATCCTTGCCCTCCTCCTCTCGCGCAGCATCGTGCGGCCGCTGAACCAGGCGGTCGATGTGGCGAGCCAGGTATCCCAGGGCGACCTGAGCCGCGAGATTACGGTTGAAGGGCACGACGAGGCGACCTCCCTCATGAGCGCCCTGCGCGGCATGCAGCAGAACCTGCGGCAGACCATCAGCCTCATCGCCGACTCCTCCACCCAGCTCGCCTCGGCCTCCGAGCAACTGCATGCGGTGACCGAAGACGCCAACCGGGACCTCCTGCGGCAGAACCAGGAAATCGAGCAGGCGGCCACGGCCTGCAACCAGATGAGTGCGGCGGTGGATGGGGTGGCCCACAACGCGGCCACGACCATGGACGCCTCGCGCCAGGCCGACACCGCCACGCGCCATGGCCGCGAGCAGGTGGGTGAGACGGTGCGCTCGATCAACGCCCTGGCGACCGATGTGACCGGCAGCGCCGAGCGTGTCGAGAAGCTCGCCCGGCAGATGCAGGACGTCGGCAAGGTGCTCGACGTGATCCGCTCGATTGCCGAGCAGACCAACCTCCTGGCCCTCAACGCCGCCATCGAGGCCGCCCGTGCCGGCGAGCAGGGGCGCGGCTTCGCAGTGGTCGCCGATGAGGTTCGCCTGCTGGCACAGCGCACCCAGCAATCCACCCAGGAAATCGAGCAGATGGTGAACCAGCTGCAGCAGGAGGCCAGCGCCACCGTCGCCACGATGCAGGGCAGTTCGCGCCTGGCCCAGACAACGGTGGACCTCGCCCGGGCCGCCGATGGCAGCCTGGGCGACATCGCCCGGACCATCGCCTCGATCAACGAACAGAACGTCCAGGTGGCCAGCGCTGCCGAACAACAGGCCGCAGTGGCCCGCGAGGTCGACCGCAGCCTGGTCAACATCCGCGACCTGTCCACCCAGACCTCGGCGGGAGCCAGCCAGACCCGCGCCTCCAGCCAGGACCTGTCACGCCTGGCGGTGGAACTCAAGTCCGCCGTCGCCTCGTTCCGCCTGTGACGGATCGCAATAGCCGCCGCTGCGCTTATCTCGAGTCGTTCTGATCGCTCGGGATCGGCGCAGCCCCGGCTGGATAGCCTGGCCTAGCCTGTGGATACGGCAAAGTCCGGCGCATCGCGCAAGGAAAGGAAATGAGTGGAATCGCCCGCAAGGTCGGCCTGCGCCAGTGGATCTGGAAAGCCTTCGTGCAAAGCGCTCTGCTGCCGCTGATCCTGGTCGAAACGGTACTGATCACCTGCTACCTGCTGAGCAACCAGCAGATGCGCGACGCCCAGATCGCCTACCTGCAGCACAACGCACTCGACAGCCTGGAGGCCACGGCCAACCAGAACGCCCAGATCATCCAAAACCACCTGGCGCACATCGCGAGCAACACCGAACTGTTCGGCCACCTGGCCGAACTGGCGCTTTCCACCCCCTCCGTCGCGCCCATCGAGCAGCTCGCCACCACCGAGGATGGCGCCCGCTACAGCCCCGAGGACCTGGGGGGAGCGGCGTCGTTCTACTCCAGCCTCTCGCCCGCCGGGACGCCCAGCCAGGACAGGGCGCGACGGCTCTCGATGCTCGACCCCCTGATGAAAGAGATGAAGCGCCACCAGCCGCTGATCTCCAGCCTCTATTTCAACGCCTGGGACAGCTACAACAGGATCTACCCGTGGTTCCGCACCGACCTGCAGTACCCGCACAACATGCGCATCCCCGGCTACAACTTCTATTACCTGGCGGATGCGGCCCACAACCCGGATCGTCTGCAGCGCTGGACCGACGTCTACCTCGACCCGGCCGGCAACGGCTGGATGGCGTCCTCCATCTTCCCCGTCTACCGCGATGACTTCCTGGAGGGCGTGGTCGGGATGGACCTCACGGTGGACGGCATCCTCCAGGAGATCGGCAAGCTGCATATCGGCTGGGGCGGTTACCTGCTGCTCGTCAGCAAGGACATGAACATCCTGGCGCTGCCCCGTGCGGCGGAGCATGACTTCGACCTGCGGGAGCTGACGGGGCATACCTACCGGGAGGCGGTCCGCACCGAACGCTTCAAGCCGGACGACTTCAACCTGGAGCGGCGCCCCGATACCAGGGCGCTGGCCGGGCTGCTGGCGGCCAGTCCCAGCGGCCATGCGGAGATCACCCTGCGCGGCAAGACGCACCTGGCCGCCTGGGACGAGATCCAGCCCGCCGGGTGGCGCCTGGTCGCACTGGCGGACAAGAGCGAAGTGATGGCGGCGACGAACTCGCTGGCCGGCCACTACCAGTCGATCGGCTACCTGCTGATCGCCGGGATGATCGGCTTCTACCTGTGCTTCTTCACCTACATGTGGCTGCGGGCGAGAAGCCTGAGCGAGAAGCTGCGGGACTCGATCGACGCCATCGCCGAGATGCTGAGAAGGATCGGCAGGGGTGATTGGCACCCGAGGCGTGCGGTGTCCTCTATCCACGAACTGGACCAGATGGCCGAATCCGTGATGGTCATGGGCGAGCAGCTCAGTCTCAGCGAAATGCAGCGCAGCTCGGCCCAGCAGCGCCTGGAGCTGGTCATCGAAAGCGTCACCGCCGGGCTCTGGGAATACGACCTGGCGAGGGACCGCCTGCTCTTTCGCGGGGAGTTCTGCAAATGCTTCGGTCTGCCTGACAGCGAGCTGGGCCGGGCGGACCTGCTCTCCCGCATAGCACCCGAGGACGTCCCCAGGCTCGACGCCGCACTGCAGGGGCTGCGGATCGGCAACCTCACCCGCATCGACCTCGAGCTGCGTGTACTCGGGCCCGACGAGTCGCCCCTCTGGATGCTCTGCCGCGGCCGGATACTCCATCTGGAGCAGGAGCCGGACAGGCGTCTTGCCGCCGGCACCTTCGTGGACATCCAGGTGCTCAAGCAGGTGGAGGAAGACCTGCGTCATCGCACCCGCGAGGCCCAGGCCGCCAGCCAGGCGAAATCACGCTTCATCTCCAGCATCAGCCACGAGTTGCGCACGCCACTCAACGCCATCCATGGATTCGCACAGCTGCTGCGCATGAAGGCCACGGAGGAGCAGGCGGACACGCAGCCCCTGGACGAGATCCTGCTGGCCAGCGGACACCTGGGACAGCTGGTCGACGACCTGCTGGACTGGTCCAGCCTGCAGGCCGAGGCCCCCAGGCTCATCCTGCGCGCGGTGGAAGTCGGTGCCCTGATGCTCGAATGCTCCGAGATGATCCGCGCACAGGCGGAAACGGCGGGCCTCGACCTGCACGTGGCGTTGCCGGACGGGCCGGTATACGTCATGGCCGATGCCCGGCGCCTGCGCCAGGTGCTGATCAACCTGCTTTCCAACGGCATCAAGTACAACCGCCCTGCCGGCCTGCTGGCGATGGGCACGGAAACCATCGATGGGCGCTTGCGCCTGTATGTGGAGGATGGCGGCGA
Organism: Pseudomonas tohonis; assembly: GCF_012767755.2. Classification (NCBI taxonomy): domain Bacteria; kingdom Pseudomonadati; phylum Pseudomonadota; class Gammaproteobacteria; order Pseudomonadales; family Pseudomonadaceae; genus Pseudomonas; species Pseudomonas tohonis. The sequence continues at coordinate 2,031,035 of NZ_AP023189.1, read as the reverse complement.
AGGCGTCGAGCCAGCCCTGCAGCAAGCGCTGTTCGAGCCCTTCCAGCGCCTGGGCAAGGAGAACACCTCCATACAGGGCACCGGGATCGGGCTGTCGCTGTGTCGCGAGCTGGCCGAACTGATGCAGGGCTGCATGGGCCTGCACAGCGAACCGGGCGTGGGCAGCCGCTTCTGGATCGAACTCATACTCGCCGCCGCGCCCGAGGAGGCGCCCAGGAAAAGCGGGCCAAGCCCGCTGAGCGTGTACTACCTCGATGACCAAGCGGCCAGCCAGCAAAGGGTGGCCCAGGCGCTTCGAGGTCTCGCCCGGGTCACGCCGTTCGAGCATGGCGACAGGCTTGCGCAAGAGCTGGAGAACGAGCTCCCGGACCTGCTTCTCATGGACTGCAAGGTGCCGGGCGCCGAGGTGACCGATCGACTGAAGACTTTCCCCGGAGGCAGCGACGTTCCCGTCATCCTGCTCAGCGAAGCACCGGACCACCGTTCCCTGCAGCATTACGCCTTCAAAGCGGTGCTGAGGAAGCCGATCGATATCCAGGAGCTGCGCGAGCTGGTCAGCTCACTGATGATTCAGGAGGAGTCAGATGTTCTCTAGCATCTCGCCGGAAACCCGCATCGTCATCATCGACGACATCCTGGCCAACCTCCGGCTCCTGGAGTCCAGCGTCAAGGCGTTCGGCCTGCGCCATGTCACCAGCTTCACCGATTCCGCAGCGGGCCTGGAATGGCTGCGGTCCAATCCATGGGACCTGCTTTTGCTCGATCTGGACATGCCGGCACCCGACGGCTTTGAAATCCTTGGCCATCTGGGTGACCGGAACCGCTCGCGCTGCCCGGTGATAATCCTCACCGCGCTGAACGACCCGGAGAACCGTCGGCGTGGCCTGGAACTGGGTGCCAACGATTACCTGACCAAGCCGGTGGACCTGCCCGAACTGCTCCTGCGGATGCGCAACTGCCTGAGCCTGTCGCACGCCACCGCCAGCCTCGAGCAGCTCAATCGAGACCTGGAGAGCAAGGTACAGGCCCGAACGGCGCAACTGCAGGAAAGCTACCGTTCGGCGATACGCGCGCTGGGCAGGGCCGCCTGCTACCGCGACAACGACACTGGCGATCACATCATGCGCATCGGGGAATCCGCCGCGATGGTGGCCGCCAAACTGGGCATGCCCGATGCCTGGTGCGAGACGATCCGGCTGGCTGCCCCGATGCATGACCTGGGCAAGATAGGCATCGGCGACGACATCCTCCTCAAGCAGGGCCCGCTGACGGCAGAGGAGCGTAGCCAGATGATGGAACATCCGGTGATCGGCTACACCATCCTGCACGAGGACCCCGGCACCGAGCTCAGCGAGATGGCCGCCGAGATCGCCTACTGCCACCACGAGAAATGGGACGGCAGCGGCTACCCACGCGGCCTGGCCGGCGAGGCCATCCCGCTCTCGGCGCGGATAGTCGCCCTCTGCGATGTCTACGATGCGCTGCGCATGGACCGCCCCTACAAGCGGGCCTGGGAGCCCGACCGCGCCCAGGCGTTCATCCGCGAGCAGGCGGGACGTCACTTCGATCCGACGCTCGTCGTCGTGATGGAGAGCTGCTTCCCCGACATCGAGGCGCTGCTGGTGGAGGAGGATGCGTACGAGGAGCGCAAGCGTGCGACCTGAACCGTGGCGCCGCGCCCGTCGGGATCGGCGTTCAGCCGCCGATGATCTTCATGACGGTGACGCCGCCGGAGAAGGCGATGTCCTGTTTGTCCGCCAGGGCCTTCACCAGCAGCCGCTGCAGGCCCGGGAGGGCCTGGTGGCGAGGCTTGTCCAGCAGGTCGCCGACGTAGTGGCGGTTGCTCGATGACAGGCAGCCGTGCAGCCAGCCGGTGGAGGACAGGCGCAGGCGCGAGCAGGTGCGGCAGAACGGCACGCTCTCGTTGGCGATGATGCCGAAATGCCCCAGGCCGGGAATCGCATAGCGCAGCGCGGTGGCGTCCACCGGCGCTTCGGCCTGGACGAACTCGTAACGCTCGCCGATCAACTGGAGCAACTCGTCCAGGCCGATGAACTGCTGCTGGAAGCCGACGCCATCACGCGCCAGGTGGCCCATGCGCATCAGCTCGATGAAGCGCAGCTCGAAGCCGTTCTCCAGGCAGTACTCCAGCAGCGGCATGACCTGGTCCAGGTTCTGGCCACGCAGGGGCACCATGTTGAGCTTGATCTTCAGCCCCGCCGCCCGGGCCTCGGCGAGCCCCTGCAGCACGGTCTTCAGGTCACCGCCACGGGCGATACCCCGGAAGGCGTCGGCATCCAGGGTGTCGAGGGAAACGTTGAGGCGGCGGATGCCGCAATCGACCAGCAGCGGCAGCTTGCGCGAAAGCAGCTGGCCGTTGGTGGTGAGGCTGATGTCTTCGAGGCCGAGGCCGCTGACGCCGCGAAGGAAGTGATCGAGCTTGGGGCTGACCAGCGGCTCGCCGCCGGTGATGCGCAGGCGCTCGATGCCGGCGGCCTCCATCAGGTAGGAGACGCCGCGCACCATGGCCTCGGCGGAAAGCTCGTCCTGTGCCGCGACCAGGCGCTTGCCGTCCGGCACGCAGTAGGTGCAGGCGTAGTTGCAGGCGGCGGTCAGGCTGATGCGCAGGTTGCGGAAGCGCCTGCCTTGGCGGTCGACGATCATGGGACGCTCCGACGGGGAATGGGGCGAAGTATATCGCCGCCCCATCGCCAGTCCCATGCATTTGCCATCCGGCTGGGCGCGATCACTCAGCCCGATGGGGCGTCATTCTCGCGCTTGCGCTTGTTGCCCATGCGCACGCCGATGTCCATCAGGAACTGGAAGAAGCCTTCCTGGTCCTCGAGGACGTTGCTCCAGAACGGCGAGTGGTAGAGCGCCACGGCGCCATGCACCAGGGCCCAGGCCGCGCAGTAGTGGAAATACGGCGGGACGTCTTCCAGCTTGCCTTCGGCGATGCGGCCCTTGATCAGCTGGGTCAGGCGCTCGAAGTTGGAAGCACGGATCTTGTGCAGTTGCTCGACCATCTCGGGCACCTGGCTGTTCTTCACCACCTTCTCTTCCAGGCGGTCGAACAGGCGGTAGCGCTGCGGGTCACGCATGCGGAATTCGAAGTAGGCGCGCGACAGCGCTTCCTTGTCACGGTCCACATCCGCCGAATGCAGCAGCTCGTTCAGGTCACGCTCGTAATCGAGCATCAGGCGCAGGTAGATCTCCGCCTTCGACTTGAAGTGCTTGTAGATGGTGCCTTTGCCGATGCCCACCGCGTCGGCGATCATCTCGACGGTGACGCTGTCTTCACCCTGTTCCAGGAACAGTTTCAGAGCGGTGTCGAGGATTTCCTGCTCGCGACGGCGGAACTCACGGACTTTACGGGGTTCTTTCTGCATAAAGGGACTGTAGGGTCAAAAATCAAGCCGCGTATTATGCCTAATTAGCGCCAAAATGCACGGAACATCCGACTATGAGCCTATTGCCAGATGGGTTCGACATGTTTCGGGGCGTGCTCGAAGGCCCTGGAAACCGCGAACCAGATGGCTTGCAGCGGTCATACCGATGAACGCGAAGCGCACACGTAGTAGGCTTTCGGATCGCAACGCCACCCACCTGCACAAAGATGACGCACGCCAGCGCGTGGATTCGGGGTGCGACCATTGAGCGCAGCCTGGTCAGGAAGGGGCGTAGCCGTCACCGGCAGGCACAAGCCCAGTCGGCAGACGCTTGAGGACTCAGACGCCTTGCGCGTATTCCAAATCTGTTTAAAAAACGAGCAATCGCATCTGGACGCAAGAGGATATTGACCAATACTCAAATGACTGGCGTGCGGCATCTCCCCCCAAGTGCCCCACCAGTCAAGGTACCGAGGATCGCGTACCTTTGTTTTACTCCTAATGGTCTTGACCCGGATTCATCCCCCAGAACCCGGGTTTTTTTTGCCCGCGAGTTTCAACCCGCCAGGCGCGCCAGGGGGAACAGGCGCCGGAAGTTGTCGGTGGTCTGCTCGGCGAAGTGCTCGAACTCCACCCCACGCAGCTGTGCGAGGAACTCGGCGACCTCCCGCACGTACTCGGGCAGGTTGGGCTTGCCTCGATGCGGAATGGGGGCCAGGTAGGGCGAGTCGGTCTCGACCAGCAGGCGGTCGGCCGGCACCTGCCGGGCGACCTCGCGCAGCGCTTCGGCGTTGCGGAAGGTGACGATGCCGGACAGCGAGATATAGAAGCCGATGTCCAGGGCCGCCTTGGCCATTTCCCAATCCTCGGTGAAGCAGTGCAGCACGCCCGCCTGGGGCAGCGCTGCCTCGCGCAGCAGCGCCAGGGTATCGGCGCGCGCCTCGCGGGTGTGCACGACCACCGGCTTGCCGGTGATGCGGGCGGCTTCGAGGTGCAGGCGGAAGGCCTGCTGTTGCAACTCGGCGGCCTCGGGCTCGTAGTGGTAGTCGAGGCCGGTCTCGCCGATGGCGGCAACGCGGGGGTGGTCGAGCTCACCCAGCAGCCAATCCAGGGCCGGGGCTTCGCCGGGAGCCAGGTCCAGCGGGTGCACGCCGACGGAGCAATGCACGTCGGCATAGCGGCTGGCCAGGTCCTTGACCGCGGCGGCGTTGTCGGCGCTGACGCCGATGCAGAGGAACTGCCCGACACCGCGGGCACGGGCAGCCTCGAGCGCCGCATCGAGGGAGCCGCCATGAGCGGCGAGATCGAGGCGATCGAGATGGCAGTGGGAATCGACCAGCATGGTTCGGATCACTTGGACGTCAGGAGGCGCCGGCCACGATGGGCCGGCGCGGCGTTACATGGTGTGGGTGGGGCGGTCCGACTTGAGGGCACCGGCGAGGTAGGTCTCGATCTTGTTGCGTGCACCGGTATCGCCATCGTTGAACTGCACGCCGATGCCGGCGGCACGGTTGCCCTGGGCCCCCTTCGGGGTGATCCAGACGACCTTGCCGGCCACCGGGATCTTTTCCTGCTCGTCCATGAGGTTGAGGAGCATGAACACTTCGTCGCCGAGCTTGTAGCTCTTGTTCGTCGGGATGAACAGGCCGCCGTTCTTGATGAAGGGCATATAGGCGGCATACAGCACGGACTTGTCCTTGATGGTCAAGGACAGGATCCCGTTACGCGGGCCCAGATTGGGTGGCAGGCTCATGCGGCTTTCCTGGCTAGCTGGCTCAGCGGTGGATTCTAGCCCGGTCCGGGCAGGCTTGCCCACTGCACCAGCAAGGCTTCGAGAAGCAAGACACGGTTGAGGTTGGCCTTGCCCAGGACCTTCTGCCGCTGCTGCAGCAACCAGTCCTGGAACCCCAGCACCTTGTGCTGGGGAGCCTTGTCGGCGAGGTACCGGACGACCTTGCGCATGTCGGCCATGCCCAGGCCTTCTTCATCACGCGTCAGCTGGTAGCGCAGCATCAGTTGCGCCCAATCGCAGAACCAGTCGAACAGCAGGATCAGCGGCACCGCGTTCCAGCCTTCGGCCAGTTGGCTCGCCCCCACCTGCTGCTTGATCAGTTTCTTCACCCCGTCCACCACCTGGGCGCGCTGCTCCAGCACCGCCTGGCCGTGCAGGCGCTGCGCGGTGAGCGGCGAGCCGCCGGCCAGCACCAGCAGGTCGCGGCGGACCTGTTCGTCGGCATCCGGCAGCGCCTTCGCCAGCCAGGCCAGGCTGTCCGCCTCGCCCGGCAACGGGCAGGCCTGCTGCACGCAACGGCTCTTGATGGTCGGCAGCAGCCGGCTGGGCTGGTGGCTGATGAGCAGCAGCACGGTGTCGCCGGAAGGCTCCTCCAGGCTCTTGAGCAGGGCGTTGGCGGAATTCAGGTTCATCGCTTCGGCGGGTTCGAGCAGGACGACCTTGCGCCCACCGAGTTGCGCGGTCTGCACCACGAACTCGACCAGTTCGCGGACCTGGTCGACCTTGATCGCCTTGTCTGCTTCTTCCGGCTCCAGCACGAAGTTGTCCGGATGGGTCCCGGCGGCCAGCAGGTAGCAGGACTTGCACTGGCCGCAGGCATCGAGGCCCTCGGGCTTCTGGCACAGGAGACGCGCCATCAGGCGCTCGGCCAGGGCGCGCTTGCCGATACCGGCCGGGCCATGCAGCAGGTAGGCGTGGGCATGACGCGGACGCCCGGCGAGGTGCTGCCAGAGCGATTCCTGCCAGGGATAGGCTTCAGCCACGGCAACGCTCCAGCAGTTCGGGCAGCAGGGCTTCGAGGGTCTGCTGGACATTGGCCAGCGGGGCGGCGGCATCCAGCACACGGTAGCGCCCGGGCGCTGCGGCGGCCCGCTGCAGGTAGGTCTGCCGCACGGCCTCGAAGAAGCTGCGGTCTTCCTGCTCGAAGCGATCCAGGCGACCGCGCGCGGCGGCCCGGCTGAGGCCGACATCCACGGGCAGGTCGAAGACCAGGGTCAGGTCAGGGCGCAGCTCGCCCTGGACGAAGTCCTCCAGCAACGCGATGCGCTCGACGGGCAGCCCTCGCCCTCCGCCCTGGTAGGCGTAGGTGGCATCGGTGAAACGGTCGCAAAGCACCACCTGGCCCCGGGCAAGCGCCGGGCGGATCACCCCGGCGATGTGCTGGGCACGGGCGGCGAACATCAGCAGCAGCTCGGTATCGGCGGCCATGGCTTCATCGCTGGGCGCCAGGAGCAGTTCACGGATGCACTCGGCCAACGGAGTGCCACCCGGCTCGCGGGTCAGCAGCACGTCGATGCCGTGGCCGCGCAGGCGCTCGGCGAGGAAGTCGCGATTTGTGCTCTTGCCGGCCCCTTCGGGACCTTCGAGCGTGATGAACAGACCGCTCACGGGGTGTCCTTGTTGGTGATGGGAGCGGGGCTGGAGCGATAGTCCGCGCGCCGCTTCAACTGGTATTCACGCACCGCCTGGTTGTGGTCGGCGAGCGATTCGGAAAACACGTGGCTGCCGTCGCCACGGGCCACGAAGTAGAGGCTCTTGCCATCCACCGGGTGCAAGGCGGCGTGGATCGCCTCGCGACCGACCATGGCGATGGGGGTCGGCGGCATGCCGGCGATCACATAGGTGTTGTAGGGCGTGGATTCACGCAGGTGGGCACGGGTGATCTTGCCGGCGTAGCGCTCGCCCAGGCCGTAGATCACCGTGGGGTCGGTCTGCAGCAGCATGCCGAGCTTCAGGCGACGCACGAAGACACCGGCGATCTGGCCGCGCTCGCTGGGCACGCCGGTCTCCTTCTCCACCATCGAAGCCATGATCAGCGCCTGGTAGGGATCGGCGTAGGGCAGGTCGTCCGCCCGCTTCGCCCACTCGCTCTCCAACACCTGTTCGAGACGCTGGTGGGCCTGTTTGAGCAGGTCGATGTCACGCATGCCGCGCACGTAGCGATAGGTGTCGGGGAAGAAACGCCCCTCGGGATGCTGCCCCTCCAGGCCGAGCCGCTTCATCAGCTCGGCATCGCTGGCATCCGCCAGGGTCTGCTCCAGCTTGGGCTGCTTGGCCAGGGCGGCACGCAGTTGACGGAAGTTCCAGCCCTCCACCAGCGTCAGGCTGTATTGCACCACTTCGGCACGCTGCCAGAGACCCAGCAGTTGAGCTGCATCCATCCCTGGGGCCATGCGGTATTCGCCGCTGTGCAGCGACTGACCCGCGAGGTTGAAGCGCCAATACTGGCGCAACCAGAACGCATCCTGGATCACGCCCTCCTCTTCCAGCCGGTTGAGCAGGCCACCGGGGGTGGACCCGGCCGGCACGTCGAGCAATTGCTCTCCGGTGATAACGAGCGGCTGCTTGAGGGCTTCACGCTGCTGCCAACCGGCATAGGCGAACACCAGGCCGCCGAGGATCAGGCCACTGTGCAGCAGCACGAGCAATTTGCGTATCACGAATCAGCAATCCAGTAGGGCGCGGGCAAGGGCCTGCAGTTTACGGGTGAGCGGCCCGACCGACCAGTCGTGCCCGGCGAAGGCGCGCACGGGCCAGACGCCGTAGAGGCTGTTGCAGAGGAAGACTTCGTCGGCTCCCAGCAGTTCCTCGTACTCGATATCGCATACGCGCGTGGCGATGCCCTGGGCCGCGGCCTGATCCAGCAGTTCGGCACGCATCACGCCGGCCACGCCGCTGCGCGCGAGATCGGCGGTGATCAATACGCCGCCACTGACCAGGAAGAGGTTGCTGAACACCCCTTCGATGACCCGACCGGATACGTCGCGCATCAGCCCTTCGGCGAAGCGGGCATCCTGCCATTCCGCTCGCGCCAGCACCTGCTCCAGGCGGTTGAGGTGCTTGAGGCCCGCAAGCAGGGGCTGCTCGGCCAGGCGCGTGGCGCAGGGGAACAGTTCGACGCCTTGCCGGGCGTTGGTTTCGGGATAAACGGGATAGGCGCTACCCATGAGGATGCGCCGGGGCGGCGTGGTGGGCGGTGCATAGCCGCGCAGGCCGTCGCCACGGGTCACCATGAGCTTGGCGACGCCCTCGCCCTGCTGGGCGCAGAACGCCAGCAGCTCTTCACGCACGAGATGCGGGTCGAGTTCGAGGGACAGGCGATGCGCACCTTCGGCAAGGCGCGCGAGATGACGCTCCAGCAGCCCGGGTCGACCACCGCGCACGGCGATGGTCTCGAACAGCCCATCGCCGTAGGCCAGGCCGCGATCCTTGAGGGACAGCGACCCGGCCGGCAGGCCGTCGACCCAGGCCAGCATCAATCGGCGAACCGGCGGAACACCAGGGAACCGTTGGTGCCACCGAAACCGAAGGAGTTGGACAGGACCACGTCGATGGGCATGGAACGGGCTTCGTGAGGCACGAAGTCCAGGTCGCAACCATCGTCCGGGTCATCCAGGTTGATGGTCGGCGGCGCCACCTGGTCGCGGATCGCCAGCACGCTGAAGATCGCCTCGACGGCACCGGCGGCGCCCAGCAGGTGGCCGGTCATGGACTTGGTGGAGCTCACCGCGACCTTGTAGGCATGGTCGCCGAACACGCTCTTGACCGCTGCGGCTTCCGCCTTGTCGCCGGCCGGCGTGGAGGTGCCATGGGCATTGATGTACTGCACCTGGTCGCCGTTCAGGCCGGCATCGCGCAGGGCATTGCGCATGCAGCGCGCGGCACCGGCGCCATCGTCCGGCGGCGAGGTCATGTGGAAGGCGTCGCCGCTCATGCCGAAGCCGACCAGCTCGGCATAGATGGTGGCGCCGCGTGCCTTGGCGTGCTCCAGCTCCTCGAGGACCAGCGCACCGGCGCCATCGGAGAGCACGAAGCCATCACGGCCACGATCCCAGGGGCGACTGGCGGCGGCAGGGTCATCGTTGCGCGTGGACAATGCCCGCGCGGCACCGAAGCCACCCAGGCCGAGACCACAGGCCGCCATCTCGGAACCGCCGGCGATCATCACGTCGGCCTCGCCATAGGCGATGTTGCGTGCGGCCATGCCGATGCAGTGGGTGCCGGTGGTGCAGGCGGTGGCGATGGCGTAGTTCGGCCCCTGCAGTCCCAGGTGGATCGACAGGAAGCCGGACACCATGTTGATGATCGAACCGGGAACGAAGAAAGGCGAAATACGCCGCGGCCCCTGCTCGATCAAGGATTTGCAGTTGTTCTCGATATTGGTCAGGCCGCCGATACCGGAGCCCATGGCCACACCGATGCGCTCACGATTGGCGTCGGTGACTTCCAGGCCGGAGTCACGCACAGCCTGGAAGCTGGCAGCGAGGCCGTACTGGATGAACAGGTCGAGCTTGCGAGCTTCCTTGGCGGACAGGTACTGCTCGACATCGAAGCCCTTCACCGAACCACCGAAGCGGGTGGAGTAAGCGGAAAGGTCCATATGCTCGATCAGGCCGATGCCACTGCGGCCAGCCAGAATGCCCTGCCAGCTGTCCGGGACGTTGGTGCCCAGCGGCGACAGCATGCCAAGGCCAGTGATCACGACGCGTCTACGCGACACTGTGCTCTCCTCAATTTCTACACGGCGGTTGGATGACACTTAAAGAAAAGCCGCACGACCTGACGGTCGTGCGGCTTTTCCGAGTCGGGAATCGACGATTACTTATTGCGCGTGCGCGTTGATGTAATCGATGGCTTCCTGAACGGTGGTGATCTTCTCAGCTTGCTCGTCCGGGATCTCGGTCTCGAATTCCTCTTCCAGAGCCATCACCAGCTCAACGGTGTCAAGGGAGTCGGCGCCCAGGTCTTCGACGAAGGAAGCGCTGTTGGTTACTTCGTCTTCTTTAACGCCCAGTTGCTCGGCGACGATTTTCTTGACGCGTTCTTCGATGGTGCTCATACCTTGTTTTCACTCCTATGGAAAAATCCGTGCAGCTTGGGCTGCAGTGTATAGAAAGGGTTTTCCGCATTTCAAGCGGGATGCCAACCCCTCCAGGCCCCGTCTGGACCCGTCCATAACCCAATTGCACTTATGTACCGGATTTTAGACAGCTCCTATGACAGTTTCCTGAAGGGAATCGTCACATTCAGCTCATGTACATGCCGCCGTTCACAGGGATAGTAGCCCCGGTCACGTAGGATGCGCTATCGGAAGCGAGGAATGCGACCACCTTGGCGATCTCCTCGGCCTGTCCCAGGCGACCCAGCGGAATCTGCCCCAGCAGTGCGTCGCGCTGGGCTTCCGGCAGTTCGCGGGTCATGTCGGTATCGATGAAGCCGGGCGCCACCGAGTTCACGGTGATGGCGCGGGAGCCGACTTCACGGGCCAGTGCGCGACCGAAGCCTTCCAGGCCGGCCTTGGCGGCGGCGTAGTTGACCTGCCCGGCGTTGCCCATGGCGCCCACCACCGAGCCGATGTTGATGATGCGGCCCCAGCGCGCCTTGGTCATGCCGCGCAGCACGGCCTTGGACAGGCGATACAGGCTGTTGAGGTTGGTGTTGATGACGTCGAACCACTCGTCGTCCTTCATGCGCAGCATCAGGTTGTCGCGGGTGATGCCGGCGTTGTTCACCAGGATCAGCGGCTGGCCGAGGTGCTGCTGGATGTGTTCGAGGGTGCTGGCGACGGACTCGTCATTGCTGACATCGAGCACCAGGCCGGCGCCTTGGACGCCGTTTTCCTTGAGGTATTCGGCGATGCGCTCGGCACCGCTCGGGGTGGTGGCGGTGCCGATGACGACGGCACCCAGGCGACCCAGTTCCAGCGCGATGGCCTGACCGATGCCACGGCTCGCACCGGTGACCAGGGCGACCTTACCTTGCAGACTCATAGTCTTCTCCTTGCTCAGGCCAACGCAGCGCGAGCGGCTGCGAAAGCGTCGGGGGTATCCAGATTGTGCGTACCGATGCCCTTCACGCAGCGCTTGTTCAGGCCGGAAAGAACCTTGCCGGGGCCGCACTCGACCAACTCGGTCACGCCATGCTCCGACAGGCGGACCATGGACTCGACCCAGCGAACAGGACTGTAGAGCTGGGCCAGCAGGTCGCCCTTGAGGACGGCTAGGTCAGCCACGACAGCGGCGCTGACGTTCTGCACCAGCGGGATCTGCGGTGCCTGCCAGGCGATGGCCTCGACCGACTCGGCGAAGCGTTCGGCAGCCGGGCGCATCAGTGCGCAATGGGAGGGTACGCTGACCGGCAGCGCCATGGCGCGCTTGGCACCACGGGCCTTGCAGGCTTCGATGGCACGCTCGACGGCAACGGCGCTACCGGCGATCACCACCTGGCCGGGGGCGTTGAAATTGACCGCGCTGACCACATCACCCTGCGCGGCTTCGTCGCAGGCGGCGAGCACGTCGGCATCTTCCAGGCCGAGGATGGCGGCCATGCCGCCCTGCCCTGCCGGAACGGCTTGCTGCATCAGTTGGCCGCGGCGCTCGACCAGCTTCACCGCATCGGCGAAGCCCAGGCTGCCGGCGGCGACCAGCGCCGAGTACTCACCCAGGCTGTGACCGGCGACATAGGCCGGACGGGCGCCCCCCTCGGCCAGCCACAGGCGCCAGAGCGCAATGGAGGCGGTGAGGATGGCGGGCTGGGTCTTGTCGGTCTGGTTCAGGCTTTCTTCCGGCCCCTGCTGGACCAGGGCCCAGAGGTCGTAGCCCAGGGCTTCGGAGGCTTCAGCGAAGGTATCCAGGACCAGCTTCTGCGAAGCACCATGCTCGGCCAGCATGCCCAGGGACTGTGAGCCCTGGCCGGGAAAAACGAATGCGAGGGATGCGGACATCGGAACTATTCCCTTGTTTGCCTTGATCGGTGTACAGGAGCGCCGGGCATAGCCAAGCGCAAGGAACTGACAGTTGGATGACAGGCCGCAGACGGCGGTCACATCCTAGAGCAACAGATCCTCGAGACGCCCGTGCAGGCGCTGGGGAAGATTCTCGCGGATTTCCATGAGCGCGCGGCGGATGGCGCTCTGGAAGCCGTCCGAGCCAGCGGCCCCGTGGCTCTTGACCACGATGCCCTGCAGGCCGAGGAAGCTCGCGCCATTATGCCGGGCAGGCGCCAGGTCACCCTGCAAGCGGCGCAGCAACGGCAGCGCCAGGGCGCCGACCATGCGCGAGCCCAGGCTGTCGGTGAACAGCGCCTCGATACGGGCGGAGATCATCGACGCCAGGCCTTCGCTGGACTTGAGCAGGATGTTGCCGACGAAACCGTCGCATACCACCACATCGGCCTCGCCACGGTACAGACCGTCGCCTTCTATATAGCCGATGTAGTTCAGGCCTTCGGCCTGCTGCAGCAGGCTGGACGCCAGCTTGACCTGCTGATTGCCCTTGATGTCCTCGGTGCCGACGTTGAGCAACGCGATACGTGGGCGCGACACCCCGAGTGCTTCGGCCGCGACCGAGCCCATGACGGCGAACTGATAGAGGTGCTCGGCACTGCAATCGACGTTGGCGCCGAGATCCAGCAGGTGGCAATGCCCTTTGGCCGTAGGCACGGCACTGACCATCGCAGGGCGATCGATGCCCGGCAGGGTCTTGAGCATGTAGCGGGAAAGCGCCATCAGCGCACCGGTATTGCCGGCGCTGACGCAGGCCTGGGCACGACCGGCACGGACCAGGTCGAGGGCGATGCGCATGGAGGAGTCGGGCTTGCCGCGCAGCGCCTGGGATGGGCGCTCGTCCATGCCGACAACTTCGGATGCATGCTCGACGGAAAGCCGCTGACGATCGACACCGTTTTCACGGGCGATCAGCTCTTCGAGCAGAGGGGCTTGGCCGACAAGAATGAGATGGAGCGAGGGGAACTCAGCCAGACAGGCGATGCTGGCCGGAACAATGCAACGGGGACCGAAGTCCCCGCCCATTGCGTCAATCGCGATGATCGGAGCGGACAAGGATTACTCGTCAGCGCCCTTGTCGATCACTTTGCGACCACGGTATACGCCTTCCGGGGATACGTGGTGACGCAGGTGTACTTCACCGGTGCTCTTCTCGACGGACAGGGCGTTGGCCTCGAGGGCATCGTGGGAACGACGCATGTCGCGGGCAGAGCGGGATTTTTTGTTCTGCTGAACAGCCATAATCAATTAACTCCTAAACGTTTGGGTCACGCTTTAACTGCGCCAGTACACTGAACGGGTTGGACCGCGTCACCTCGTTCTCACTCGGCTCGGGCTCATCAAGCCCCTCCGGCTGCTGGCAATCTTCAGGGTCATGGGCCGGAACAATGGGCAAGGCGAGCAAGAGCTCATCCTCGACCAGAGTCAGAAGATCCAGGGGATCCTCACCCACTTCCAGCACGTCATAGCCCTTGGGCAGTGACTCGCTGTCCGCGCCTTCCTTCACCACGGCGTACGTGCATTCGCTGTGGATCGGAAGCACGACCAGCTCCAGACAACGCTGGCACACCATCTTGACCTCGACATCGATTTCACTGCGAATAATCGCAGTCCTGCGCTCGTCGCGCCCGAAAACGAGTTTCGTGCGTACGATGCCTGCATCATCGGCAAGCGGGTCGCAGAGACGCTCAAGACTGGAGAGTTGCAGCTCGCCCTGGAGGGTTACGCCGCGATCAGCCATCTTGCGCGGATCGACGTGAGGTGGAATCGGCCCATTCAACATAGGCGCGACATTCTAGGGATGCACCCAGCACCTGTCAAAACAAATTCCGCCCTGTCCGCCATGCGGCTAGAGCTATAGAATTTCCGCTTCCTGACTGGGAGATCAGCATGCCACCTCTGGTGCTCGCATCCAGCTCGCCGTACCGTCGCGAGCTTCTTGAACGCCTTCGCCTGCCCTTCGCATGGAGCGCGCCGGCCATCGATGAAACCCGCCACCCCCACGAAACAGCGGAGCAGCTGGTACGCCGCCTGGCCGAAGAAAAAGCTCGCGCCCTGGCCGACCTGCATCCCCAGCACCTGATCATCGGCTCCGACCAGGTAGCCGTCCTCGGCGAGCAGATACTCGGCAAGCCCCTGGAGTTCGAGCGCGCCCGCAGCCAGCTGCTGGCCGCCAGCGGCACCAGCGTCACCTTCCTCACCGGCCTCGCCCTGCTGAACACCCGCAGTGGCCGCTGCCAAGTGGATTGCGTGCCCTTCACGGTGAACTTCCGCCCCCTGAACGAAGCGACCATCGAGCGCTATCTCCATGCCGAAGAGCCCTACGACTGCGCCGGCAGTTTCAAGGCCGAAGGACTGGGCGTAAGCCTGTTCCGCTCCACCCAGGGAGAGGACGCCACCAGCCTGGTGGGCCTGCCACTGATCCGCCTGGTGGACATGCTGCTCGAAGAAGGCCTGGCGCTACCCTGACGAAAAAGCCCGGCACGGGCCGGGCTCTTCCTTATATAAGGCAGCGATGGGTCAGCGCAGGCTCGGCCCCTGGAACCCCATCCATAGCGCCAGGCGCTCCGCCACGCTGGCGCCGAGCCGCTTGGCGAAACGATCGAAGGGCGTCTCCTGCTTGGTGTAGTCGACGATCTCCTTCTCACCGATCACTTCGCGCGCAACGAAGCTGGTGCTACCCAACTTGTCCACCAAGCCCAGCTCGAGAGCCTGCTCTCCGGACCACACCAGACCACTGAACAGCTCCGGATGCCCCTCGACCTTCAGGCGATCACCACGACCTTTCTTCACGCTCTCGATGAACTGCTTGTGAGTGGTATCGAGTACACCCTGCCAGAACTGGGTCTCCTCGGCCTTCTGAGGCTGGAAGGGATCGAGGAAGGCCTTGTGCTCACCCGAGGTGTAGACGCGACGCTCGACACCCAGCTTGCCCATCAGGTCGACGAAACCGAAGCTCGCGGCGGTAACACCGATGGAACCGACCAGGCTGGCCTTGTCGGCATAGATCTCATCGGCGGCGCTGGCGATGTAATAGGCGCCAGAGGCCCCCAGGTCAGTGATCACCGCATAGACCTTGATGTCCGCGTGCTCCCCGCGCAGCCGCCGGATCTCGTCGTAGATATAGCCGGACTGCACCGGGCTACCGCCCGGGCTGTTGATGCGCAGGACGATGCCCTTGGTCTTCGGATCTTCGAAGGCAGCGCGCAGGCTGCCGACGATGTTGTCGGCGCTGGCAGCCTCGTCATCGGCGATCATGCCCTTCACTTCGACCAGCGCCGTGTGGTTCTCACCTCGCGCCGCAGTCTTCTGCAGATCGAAAAGCGGCGAGAAGAGCGCCAGTGCCACGAACAGGTAGAGAAAGGTCAGGACCTTGAAGAATATGCCCCAGCGACGCGAGCGACGCTGCTCCTGTACACCCGCCAGCACGGCCTTTTCCAGCAGCTTCCAGCTCTTGTCATCGCCACCGCCCGCAGGCGTCGAAGCCTTCCATTCATCCGACATGCAGATCCACCTTCATAGTGTGTGTGTTCGCACCACCAGCGAGCCAGTGACGCAATTCATCGAAATGCTCGATCGCCAATCGTGGCGACTCGCCGCGCAGTGCACCCAGGGACTGGGCGCCGTACCCCACCGCCACGGAATCCATCCCCGCCCGGTGAGCCATCTGCAGATCGAAGGGCGAGTCACCGACCATCAGCGCCTGCCCGGCATCCACACGGCAATGCTGGAGAATCTCGTGCAGCATGCGCGGATCCGGCTTGCTCGCGGTCTCGTCCGCGCAACGGGTGATATCGAAGTAATCGAGCCAGCCACGACCGGCCAGCACATGATCCAGGCCGCGCCGGGTCTTGCCGGTAGCGACCGCCAGCAGGTACCCCTCACCCCGAAAGCCTTCGAGAGCCTCCAGCACACCCGGGAACAACGCGGAAGGCTGCGCCTCCAGCCGGTTGTAATGGGCTCCATAGACCTCTCGATAGCGCTGGACCGCCACCGGGTCGTCGACCTCGGGATAAAGCACGCGAATCGCCTCGGGCAAGCCGAGGCCAATGATGCCTTTCAGGGCCGACTCGTCCAGTTGCGGCAACCCGCAAGCCTCGGCAGCGACCTGCAGGGACTCGACGATGCGCGAAATGGAATCCACCAGCGTGCCGTCCCAATCGAATACCAGCAGGCGATAGTCAGGCACCGAGGCGCTCCAGGGTCTTCTCCCACATGTCATCTACCGGCGCCTCGACCTGCAGCGGCGTGCCATCCGGCAACACCAGCGACAGCGCGTAGGCATGCAGGAAAAGACGCTTGCCGCCCAGCTCACGGATCTCGCGGGAAAAGTCCTCGTCACCGTACTTGGGGTCACCCGCGATGGCATGGCCAGCGTGACGGGTGTGCACGCGGATCTGGTGGGTCCGCCCGGTGATGGGGCTCGCCTCGACCAGCGTGGCGAACTCGCCGAAGCGGCGCAGCACACGGAATTCGGTCAGCGCTTCCTTGCCCTCGTCATTGACCTCGACCATGCGCTCACCGGAGCGCAGGTTGTTCTTCAACAGCGGCGCACTGACCTTCTTCTTCGAGGTCGGCCAACTGCCACGGACCAGCGCCATATAGCGCTTGTCCACGCCATCGCCGCGCAGGGCCTCATGGAGATGGCGGAGCATGCTGCGCTTCTTGGCGATCATCAGAAGGCCGGAGGTATCCCGGTCCAGCCGATGCACCAGCTCCAGCTCCTTGGCATCAGGACGCAACTGGCGGAACGCCTCGATCACACCGAAGCTCAACCCGCTGCCGCCGTGCACGGCGATACCGGCCGGCTTGTTGAGCACGATCAGGCCCTTGTCCTCGTAGACGATTGCCGCCTCCAGGCGCTCGAGCATGCCCTGCGCCACGGGCGCCGCCTCGTCACGCTCGGCCAGCCGCAAGGGCGGCACGCGAACGATGTCACCGGCCTGGAGCTTGTACTCGGGCTTGATCCGCCCCTTGTTCACCCGCACCTCACCCTTGCGAAGGATGCGGTAGACCAGCGTCTTGGGAACACCCTTGAGCTGTGTGCGCAGGAAATTATCGATTCGCTGGCCGGCATATTCCGGCGCAACCTCAAGCAGCTGGACGCTGGAGGTTGGGGAGGGAGGAGTAGTCATGGCGGGCATCATAACAATTTTTTATGGAATTGAAGCACTTAATGATTACTGCTATAGTCGCGAACGCCGCCAAAAGCGGCCGTGCCCCGGATGATCGCCAAAACTGCCATCCCAGCCACGTGCAACCCATTCAGGACGTCAGGCCGTCCTTCAGAATATCTCGCCGCACAGAGCGCGAATATCCAGAGAAAAACGCCTTGAGCCATGACGCGCGACAATCCCCTAGGGGCAGTCGCGGTAAATGCAACCCGCTACGGATTCTGCGAGCGGCACCCGATTTTCAAGGGACAAGTGTAGGGTGGAGATGCACAACCGTCGGACTGCGTAGCAAACGCTTCAATCAAGACGCTTTATCTCGTCCGCTACCGATGGCTGATTCCTCCTCCTGACAACGTGCTTCTGTTACGACAACAGCAAGCAGGAGACGTCGTCGCGACCCCGGCCCTACTGGCCTGGATGTCGCTGGACACGGGAGTGGCATGCCGCTCCTGACGCGCACCTGACACCGACCGCGAGAGTCGTGTGTGCTGATCGCCGTTTCCGGCAGCCCCGGAAACCGACGGTACTACATGAAAAGAATGCTGATTAACGCAACTCAGCCCGAAGAGTTGCGTGTTGCCCTGGTCGACGGCCAACGCCTGTATGACCTGGATATCGAGTCGGGCGCCCGTGAACAGAAAAAGGCCAACATCTACAAAGGCCGCATCACCCGCATCGAGCCCAGCCTCGAGGCCGCATTCGTCGACTTCGGCGCCGATCGTCACGGCTTCCTGCCGCTGAAAGAAATCTCCCGCGAATACTTCAAGAAGTCCCCCGAGGGGCGCGTCAACATCAAGGACGTGCTCAACGAAGGCCAGGAAGTGATCGTCCAGGTCGAGAAGGAAGAGCGTGGCAACAAGGGCGCAGCCCTGACCACCTTCATCAGCCTCGCCGGCCGCTACCTGGTGCTGATGCCGAACAACCCGCGTGCCGGTGGCATCTCCCGTCGCATCGAGGGCGAAGAGCGCAACGAACTGCGTGAAGCCCTGAACGGCCTGAACGCCCCTGCCGACATGGGCCTGATCGTGCGCACCGCCGGCCTGGGCCGCTCCAGCGAAGAGCTGCAGTGGGACCTGGACTACCTGCTGCAGCTGTGGAGCGCCATCAAGGAAGCCTCCGGCGAGCGCGGCGCGCCGTTCCTGATCTACCAGGAAAGCAACGTCATCATCCGCGCCATCCGTGACTACCTGCGCCAGGACATCGGTGAAGTACTGGTCGACAGCGTGGAAGCCCAGGAAGAAGCCCTGAGCTTCATCCGCCAGGTGATGCCGCAGTACCAGAACAAGATCAAGCTCTATCAGGACAGCGTTCCGCTGTTCAACCGCTTCCAGATCGAAAGCCAGATCGAAACCGCCTTCCAGCGCGAAGTGAAGCTGCCGTCCGGTGGCTCCATCGTCATCGACCCGACCGAAGCCCTGGTGTCCATCGACATCAACTCGGCGCGTGCGACCAAAGGCGGTGACATCGAAGAAACCGCCCTGCAGACCAACCTGGAAGCGGCCGAGGAAATCGCCCGCCAGCTGCGCCTGCGCGATATCGGCGGCCTGATCGTCATCGACTTCATCGACATGACCCCGGCCAAGAACCAGCGCGCTGTGGAAGAAAAGGTCCGCGAAGCCCTGGAAGCCGACCGCGCCCGCGTCCAGGTCGGTCGCATCTCCCGCTTCGGCCTGCTGGAAATGTCCCGCCAGCGCCTGCGCCCGTCCCTCGGCGAGAGCAGCGGCATCGTCTGCCCCCGTTGCAACGGCCAGGGCATCATCCGTGACGTCGAGTCCCTGTCGCTGGCGATCCTGCGCCTGATCGAGGAAGAGGCCCTGAAGGACCGCACCGCGGAAGTTCGCGCCCAGGTGCCGATCCCGGTTGCCGCCTTCCTCCTCAACGAGAAGCGCAACAGCATCACCAAGATCGAGCTGCGTACCCGCGCCCGCATCGTCATCCTGCCGAACGACCATCTGGAGACGCCGCACTTCGAAGTGCAGCGCCTGCGCGATGACAGCCCGGAAGTGATGAACGGCCAGTCCAGCTACGAGATGACCCCGACCGAAACCGAGGATCACCAGCCGGCCGCCGCCACCCGTACCCTGGTCCGCCAGGAAGCCGCGGTGAAGACCGTCGCCCCCGAGCGCCCTGCCCCGGCCCCGCTGGCTCCGCCGACCGCC
The DNA here is from genome assembly GCF_012767755.2 of Pseudomonas tohonis. Taxonomy (NCBI): domain Bacteria; kingdom Pseudomonadati; phylum Pseudomonadota; class Gammaproteobacteria; order Pseudomonadales; family Pseudomonadaceae; genus Pseudomonas; species Pseudomonas tohonis. The sequence goes on along the minus strand of NZ_AP023189.1, from coordinate 2,011,518 downwards.
GCTGTCGCCGCGGCCGAACCGAGCCTGTTCAAGGGCCTGGTGAAGTCGCTGGTAGGCCTGTTCGCCGGCAAGGAAGAAGCCCAACCCGCCGCAACCGAGAAGAGCACCTCCAGCGAGCGCACCGCCCGCACCGAGGAGCGCCGTAACGGTCGTCAGCAGAACCGCCGCCGTGACGGCCGTGAAGGTCGCGAAGAGCGCAAGCCGCGTGAAGAGCGCCAGCCTCGCGAAGCCCGCGAGCCGCGTGAGCCTCGCGAAGGCCAGGAAAACCGCCGTGAACGTGGCGAGCGTCCGCCGCGCGAAGAGCGCCAACCGCGTGAAGACCGCCAGCCTCGCGAAGCCCGTGAGCCGCGTGAGCCCCGTGAAGAGCGCGCACCGCGTGAGCCTCGCGAGGAGCGTCAGCCTCGTGAAGAGCGCCAGCCGCGTGAAGAACGTGCACCCCGCGAAGCTCGTGAGCCGCGCGAGCCACGTGAACCCCGCGAAGGCCAGGAAAACCGCCGCGAACGTGGCGAGCGTCCGCCGCGCGAGGAGCGCCAGCCCCGTGAAGAGCGCGCACCGCGCACCGAGCAGGCAGCCGAGCCCAGCGAAGAAGAACTGCTGAACAACGAAGAGCTACTGGATGATGATCAGGAAGGCGCCGATGGCGAACGTCCTCGTCGTCGCTCCCGTGGCCAGCGTCGTCGCAGCAACCGCCGCGAGCGCCAGCGTGAAGTCGAAGGCGAAGAAGGCGTGGAAGGCAGCGAAGAGGCCACTGTCGAAGGCAGCGCTCCCGCTGCCGTCGCCGTGACCTCCGTCGCGGCCAGCGTCATCGCCGAGCAGGCCGAAGGCCAAGCCAGCAGCGAACCGACCCCGGTCGAGAACGCCACCAGCGAAGCGCCTGCCGCCGCATCCGTCGCCGAAACCATCGCCCAGGAGCAGGAACCGGCCGCAGTGGTCGAGACCAGCGCCCCGGCCGTTATCGAAAGCGAAGTGTCCGTCGTGGTTGCCGAACCGACCGTCGAAACCGTCGCCGTCGAAGCCCCGGTAGACGTCGTACCGGCTGCCGAAACCGTCGCGGAAATCGAGACTCCGGCCCCGGTCGAAGCCGAGCCGGTCTCCGCTCCCGCCGCCGCACCGGTCAGCGCCGGTGGCCGCGCACCGAACGATCCTCGTGAAGTGCGTCGTCGCCAGCAGGAAGCCGAGCGCCTGGCACGTGAAGCCGCTGCCGCTCCGGCCGTAGCAGCCCCGGTGGTTGAAGAAGCCGCCCCGGCCGTGGTCGAAGTCGCCGCTGAGCAGGAGCCGGTGGCTGAAGCCCAGGTCGAGCCTGTCGTCGAAGCCAGCGTGGAAGCCCCGGAAGTCGCTGAAGAGCCGAAGGTCGAAGTGACCCAGGCCAGCAGCGCCACCGAGGAAGCCGTTGCTGAAGCGACGAAGGAAGAGGAAGCCAAGGACGAGTCCAAGCCGACCGTCTGAGGCCCTGCCTGAATGAAAAAGGGATGCTTCGGCATCCCTTTTTCTTTGGGCCGGAAAAGTATCCAGCCCCCGATCTACGCGACGAAAATCACGACTGCTGGCCAGGCACAGGCAACGGAGCGGCACCCTGCCCTCCCGCAGGCCAATGAAAAAAGGGATGCCGAAGCATCCCTTTCATCGCCTGCAGCCAGCCTCAGAGCAGGTTCGGCTCCATCTCCAGTGACACGCCGAAGCGCTCGGCGACATCAGCCTGGATGCGCTGCGCCAGCGCCCACAGTTGCTGGCCGGTGGCAGCACCGTAGTTGACCAGCACCAACGCCTGCAAACGGTGGACGCCCGCATCGCCGTCTCGGAAGCCCTTCCAGCCCGCGCGCTCGATCAGCCAGCCCGCCGCCAGCTTCACCTGCCCGTCCCCCTGGGGATAGGCCACCAGATCCACATGCTCGCCACGCAACCGTTCGGCCAGCGCGGCAGAAACCAGCGGGTTCTTGAAGAAGCTGCCGGCATTGCCCAGTTGCGCCGGGTCGGGCAGCTTCTCGCTGCGAATGGAACAGATGGCACGGCTCACATCCAGCGCTGTCGGGGCGTCCACGCCCTGCTCCTGCAAGCGCTGGCGCACCGGGCCGTAGTCCAGGTGCAGGCGCGCATTGCGGCTCAAGCGGAAGCGCACACGCAGGATCAGCCAGCGGCCCGCTTCACGCTTGAACAGGCTGTCCCGGTAGGCGAAGGCGCATTCCTCCAGGGCAAACTCACGCAGCTCGCCGGTCTGGCGGTCCAGCGCGGTCAACCCGGCGAACACATCCTTGATCTCCACCCCATAGGCACCGATGTTCTGCATCGGCGCCGCGCCGACCGTACCGGGAATCAGGCTGAGGTTCTCCAGCCCCACCAGGCCCTGCGCCAGTGTCCAGAGCACGAAAGGGTGCCAGGCTTCCCCGGCCTCCGCCTCGACCACCACCGAATCGCCATCGTCAGTCAGGAGGCGCACGCCACGGCTGGCCATACGCAGCACCAGCGCGTCGACATCCCGGGTCAGCAACAGGTTGCTGCCGCCGCCGAACACCTGCAGCGACACGCCACGCTCCGCCGCCAGAACCAGCGCCTCGCGCACCTCCGCCTCGTCACGGGCTTCGGCGAACAGCCGCGCCCGGACATCGATGCCAAAGGTGTTGAAAGGCTTGAGGGGGACATTCTCGGAAACGACCAGGCTCACAGGCGCCCCCGTATCTCGGCGACCAGCCCGTCACAGGCCTGCTCGATCAGGTCCAGCACCTCTTCGAAGCCCTCCTCGCCCCCGTAGTAGGGATCCGGAACCTCCTCGGGCACCAGGCCGTAGCGACGCAGGAACAGGTCCGGCTCACTGCCGCCGCGACGCAGCCCCTTGAGGTCCCGCAGGTTGCTGTGGTCCATCGCCAGAACCAGGTCGAAACGGGCGAAATCGTCCACGCTCACCTGGCGCGCGCGCAGCAGGGAAAGGTCATAGCCACGGCGCTGGGCCGCCTGGCGGGTGCGCATGTCCGGCGCCTTGCCGACATGCCAGTCGCCGGTGCCGGCGGAGTCGACCTCCACCCGCTCGTCCAGGCCCGCCTCGCGCAGCTTGTGACGCAGAACGCCCTCGGCGGTGGGCGAGCGGCAGATGTTGCCGAGGCAGACGAACAGGACCTTCATCAGGCCCCCAGCAAGCGGCGGACCCGCTCCAGGTCTTCAGCGGTATCGACCCCGGCGGCCGGCGCCTCGACCGCATCGGCCACGTGAATACGCACGCCGTGCCAGAGCGCGCGAAGCTGCTCCAGGGACTCGGTGTTCTCCAACCAGCACGGGCCCCACGCGACGAAGTCATGGAGAAACCGCACGCGGTAGGCGTAGATGCCGATATGCCGGCGGTAAGGCACCCCTTCGGGCAGTGCATCGCGCCTTTGGGCGAAGGCATCCCGGGCCCAGGGCAGCGGTGCGCGACTGAACGTCAGGGCCAGGCCCTGGGTGTCGGTCGATACCTTGACCACGTTGGGGTTGAACAACGCCTCAACATCATGGATCGGCTCGGCCAGGGTGGCGATGCCGGCCTCGGGATGGGCGGCCAGGTTGGCTGCCACCTGATCGATGATCGACGGCGGGATCAGCGGCTCGTCGCCCTGTACGTTGACCACGATGGCATCGTCACCGAGCCCCAGCTGGGTGGCGACTTCGGCCAGGCGGTCGGTACCGGAGTTGTGGTCCACACGGGTCAGCACCACATCGGCGCCGAACGCCTTGCAGGCCTCGACGATGCGCGGATCGTCGGTGGCCACCACCACGCGCTCGGCCGAGCTGCGTCGCGCCTGCTCCCAGACGTGCTGGATCATCGGCTTGCCGCCGATGTCCTGCAGCGGCTTGCCGGGCAGGCGCGTGGAAGCGTAGCGAGCGGGGATGACGACGGTGAATGCCTGGCCCATCACTTGTCCAGCCGTTCATCGACGTTGAGGGTGCGCGCCTCGCTCTCCAGCATCACCGGGATGCCTTCGCGGACGGGGAAGGCCAGGGCATCGGCCTTGCAGACCAGCTCGCTCTTGTCGTCGGCGAGCTTCAGCGCGCCCTTGCACAGGGGGCAGGCGAGGATATCGAGCAGTTTGGTGTCCATGGGGAGTCCTTGGAGGCCACCCTCAGGGGTGGCTGATGGGGTTACGAGCGTTCGCTGGCCAGGCGTGCCAGGCGCGCGTCGAGCCAGGCGACGAAGCCCTCGGTGGGCACGGCATCGACGGCCAGGTACCACCAGTCGTCAGCGGCGAAGGCCCGGCATTTCACCGCGTCCTTCTCGGTCATCACCAGGGGCAGTGCCGGGCTGAATTGCAGCTCGGCGGCACCGAAGCTGGCGTGGTCGGCGAAAGCATGCGGAATCGGGCGCCAGTTTAGCGCCTCGAGCGTGGTGAAGAAACGCTGCGGATTACCGATGCCGGCGACCGCGTGGAGGGCCTGGCCAGGGGGGAAATGCTCGAGGCCGACCCGCTCGCCACTCAGCAGGTTGACCAACGCGGTGGGCCGCAGGCGGAAGCCATAGGCACCACCGGGGCCAGCGTCGGCGCCGTTGTAGAGCACCGCGTCGACACTCTCGAGGCGCTGCGCCGGCTCGCGCAGGGGGCCGGCCGGCAGGCAACGGCCGTTGCCCAGGCCACGGGCAGCGTCGATCAGCACCAGTTCGATGTCCCGTGCCAGGCGATAGTGCTGCAGGCCATCGTCGCTGAGTACCAGGTCCAGCGGGCCTTCGGCCAGCAACGCCGCCACGGCGCGACCCCGATCGGGGTCGATCACCAGGGGCACGCCCGTGCGCTGCACGATCAGCAGGGGCTCATCGCCGGCGACATCGGCCCCCTGCTCCGCCCGCACCCGCCAGGGCAGGCTCGGCGGGTGGGCACCGTAGCCACGGCTGACCACGCCTACGCGCAGGCCGAGGCCGCGGCAGTGCTCGATGAGCCAGAGAATCATGGGGGTCTTGCCGGTGCCGCCGACGGTGATGTTGCCCACCACCATGACCGGCACCGGGGAACGGTAGATGGGGCCCGCACCGGCGAGGAAGGCCTCCCGCTTGCGCCGCACCACGAGGCGGAACAACGCCTCCAGGGGGCGAAGCAGCACCAGGGCCGGATGCCCCCGGTACCAGGCGTCCAGCAGGCGATCGGAGAAGGCCATCAGGGCTTCTCCGGCTGGGCCTCGACCGTGGTGATGCGCAGCTTGCTGAAGCCCAGCTTGCCGGCCGCATCCATGGCGGTGATCACCGTCTGGTGGGTGGTCTTGGCATCGGCGCTGATGATCATCGGCAGGCTGTTGTCACCACCGGACTCCTTGCTCAGCGCCGTCATCAGCGTCGCCAGGTCGTTCTTCACCAGCACCTGGCCGTTGAGCGCGTACTGGCCATCGGCACTGATGGACAGCTCCAGGGTCTTCACCTCGGTGGCCTGGGCCGGCGTGCCGCTGACGGCTTCCGGCAATTCGATCTTCAACTCGCTGGGGCGGCTGAAGGTGGTGGTGACCACGAAGAACAGCAGCAGCACGAAGATCACGTCGATGAACGAAGTCAGGTTGAGGAAGACTTCCTCACGGGCGACGTTGCCCGCCCGGCGACGGAACTTCACGCTTTGGCTTCCTCTGCGAAGTCCACTTCACGATCGCCCTGGGTCACTTCCACCAGCTTGATCGCCTCCTGCTCCATGGCCACCACCAGCTCGTCGACACGACGCAGCAGGAAACGGTGGAAGAACACGGCGGGGATGGCGACCATCAGGCCAGCCGCGGTGGTGATCAGCGCCTTGCCGATACCGCCGGCCAGGGCCGGGGCGTTCGCCATGCCGTTGTCCATGAAGCCGCTGAAGATCTCGATCATCCCGAACACGGTACCCAAAAGGCCCAGCAGCGGGCCCATGGCGGCGATGGTGCCCAGGGTGTTGAGGTAGCGCTCCAGCTCATGGATGACGCGGGATGCAGCCTCCTCGATGCACTCCTTCATGATCTCGCGACCATGCTTGGAGTTGGCCAGGCCGGCGGCGAGGATCTCGCCCAGCGGGGACGATGCACGCAGTTCCTTGAGCTTCTGCGCGTTGAGCTGCTTGTCCTTGACCATGCGCCACACCTGGCCGAGCAATTGCGGCGGTGCGATGCGATTGGCACGAAGCGTCCACAGGCGCTCCACAATGATGGCGGTGGCTGCGATGGAACTCAGAATGATAGGCAGCATCATCCAGCCGCCTGCTTTGACCAGCTCCCACACGGTGGCAAATCCCCTTGAAAAAAGTGGCGCAACTCTAGCACAGGGTCAGGGCCCCGCCGACCGTCGCCGTTCTCATTTTTCCCGCCAGAAACGTGCCTGGGTCCGCAGTCCACGCACCTCGTCACGTTCGCCGAGACGGATCAGCAGCGCACCGGACTGCGCCGTGTCATGGATCGCGACGCCAGAGGCACGGTAGCGGGCGACGACGGACGGATGCGGATGACCGAAGGCGTTGTGGCTGCCCCGGGTGATCAACGCACCACGGGGCGACACCGCCTCGATCAGCGCCGCGGAGGAGGAGCTGGCACTGCCGTGGTGCGGTGCCAGCAGCCAGTCGGCGCGCAGGGGTTCACCGCTGGCGATCCAGGCGGCCTCGGCCTGGACACCGATGTCGCCGGTCAGGTGGATGCGCTCGCCGTGCGCCTCGACGCTGAGCACACAGGACCGGTCGTTGCCACTGCGCGCCTGCTCCCAGCGCCAGGTACGCAGGCGCACGCCATCCCACTCCCACGCTTGGTTGCCACAGGCCGTGGCGCCCAGCGCAGCCGGCAGGCGCAGCGGCTCACCGCTGACCACCCGCGTCACCGGCATGCCACGCAGTACCGCTCCGGCACCGCCGGCGTGGTCGTTGTCGGCATGGCTGAGCAGCAACTGGTCCAGCTGCCGCACCCCCAGCCCCAACAGGCTCGGTAGCACCACCCGCTCGCCCATGTCGAAGTCGCCGCGCCGGGCGCCCGTGTCGTAGAGCAGCGCGTGCTCCCGGGTCCGCACCAGCACCGACAATCCCTGCCCGACATCCAGCAGCCAGATGTCCGCCCTCCCCCAGGGCGGCCGCTCCACGGGGGGAAACAACGTCGGCAACAGCAGCGCCACGCCCAGGACACGCACCGGCACGCCCGCCGGAAGAACCAGCAACAGGCAGCCGCCCATGCCCAGCAGCCAGGCCCACGGAGGAACGGCCGTCGCTTGCCAGGCCGGGACCCACGCGGCGATCCAGGCCAGCAGCCGGAACAACAGCTCCAGCGAACCGCCGGCCAGCCACAGCAGCCCTGCGCCCAGCCAGGGCACGCCCTGCAGCGCAGTCCCGAGCAGGGACAGCGGCACCGAGACCAGGCTGACCCAGGGCACGGCGACCAGGTTGGCCAGCGGGCCACTCAGGCTGATGGGCAGTGCCAACGCCAGCAGCAAGGGTGACAGCGCCAACCCCATGGTCCATTGCGCGCGCCACCAGCTGAGCCACCAGGGTGGCACGCCCATCCGCCCCGCGAAGATCAGGATGAGCAACGCCACGGCGCCGAAGGACAACCAGAATCCTGCCTGCAGGGAGGCCAGCGGGTCCGCCGCCAGCACCACGCAGAAGGCCACCAGCAACGGGCGGACCACCCCGAGGTGGCGGAAACGCAGGCGCCAGAGCAGCGCGATGGCGGTCATCAGGCAAGCGCGCTGCACCGGCACGTCGAAGCCGGCCAGCAAGCCGTAGCCCAGCGATCCGACGAACGCCAGGGCACAGGCGCAGGGCAACCAGGGCAGGCGTCCGGGCCAGAGACCGAGCCGCGCCAGCAGCGCGACGGCGCCGTAGAGCACGGCGGCGAGCAAGGCGATGTGCTGGCCGGAGATCACCATCAGGTGCACGGTCCCCGTGTCCTGAAGCAAGCGCCAGTCGGCAGCGACCAGTCCCGAGCCATCGCCCAGTACCAACGCCGCGATGCCGCCGTTGCGCCCATGGGCCGGCACCTGCTCGATGCCCTGGCGCAGGCGGTCACGCCAGGCGGCGGGGCCATTGCCCGGCGCCAACGGCTTGCCGGCCTTCACCGAACCGCTGGCGCCTATGTGCCGGGCAAGGAGCCAGGCTTCGTAATCGAAGGCATGCGGATTGACCAGGCCGCGCGGGCGCTTGAGGGTCACGGCCAGGCGCCAGCGCTCCCCGCCGCGCAGCTGTGGCCCGCCGTACCAGGACAGGCGGATACGCGACGGCAGTTCGGCACCTGGCATCTGCGGATCGTCCAACTCGAAGCGCACCACCCCGCTGCCCCGTTGCGGCAGCCCGACGACCCGCCCCTCCAGCCAGCGGGTCTCGCCATCGAGGGATGGGGCCAGCCGATCATCCAGGGCCCATTGGGCGCAGCAGCAGCCCCAGGCGATCCCCAGCAGGAACAGACCGGGCGCCCGCCCGCGCCCGGCCAGCAATGCCAGCCCCAGTGCCGCCGCCGCGAGCAGCCAGGCGGTCGGCGGCAACGCCGGCATGAACCGCACCGCAGCCAGGCCACCGCCCAGCGCCACCAACGCCCACGTCATCGCACTCCCCTCCCTGGGAAGCCCCGCCACGCGCCACGGCCAATGACCGTCGATCGGAGCGGTTCCATTCATTTATCGACACAAACTGACCCGGCGATGTCATAACCATGAATGCATAATGTCGGCGCTTCAGCCTGCCAGAGAGCCCTCATGCCGCGTCGCCTCTTCAAACGCTACATGCCGAACCCGGACCTGATCAGGGAACACAAGTCGCTGCGCTTCCTCGGCGCCCTGATCCATGACCCGAACCTCTGGCACCTCAACCGCCACTCGGTCTCGCGGGCAATGGCGATGGGCCTGTTCGCCGCGTTCATACCCTTGCCCCTGCAGATGCTGCTGGCCGCCGGCCTGGCCATCACCGTGCGCGCCAACCTGCCGATCTCCGTCGGCCTGGTCTGGCTGACGAACCCTATCACCATGCCGCCGGTCTTCTATTGCACCTACAAGATGGGCGCCTGGCTGATGGGCGTGCCGCCGCGCACCCTGCCCGACGAGCTGACCTTCCAGTGGATCACCCAGGAACTCTCGACCGTCTGGCAGCCTTTCCTGCTCGGCTCCATCGTCTGCGGCATCCTCGTCGGTGCACTGGGCTACATGCTGACCATGCTCTACTGGCGCTGGTGGGTCGGCCACAGCTGGCGCAAACGTCAGAAGCGCCGCCAGCAGTCCGGGCACCAGTAGCGCCAATTTCCGAGCCCGAAATGAAAAACGCCGCTTTCGAGCGGCGTTTTCAATGGTGGAGGGTCGGGCCCTATTCGTAGCGCAGCGCCTCCGCCGGCTGGGTCTGGGCGGCGCGCCAGGCCGGATACAGGGTCGCGAGGAAGCTCAGCAGCAGCGCGGCACCGCAGATCAGCACCACGTCCGCCACCTGCAGGTCGGAAGGCAGGTAGCTGACGAAATACACGTCGGAGCTGAAGATGTGCTGCCCACTGGCCCGCTCCAGCGCGGCGATCCAGGTGCTGACATTGAGCGCGGTGACGATGCCCAGCACCGTACCGATCAGGGTACCGACCGCACCGATGACGCTGCCCTGGACCATGAAGATGGCCATGATCTGCCGGGGCGTGGCGCCCAGGGTGCGGAGGATGGCGATGTCGGCGCGCTTGTCGGCGACCACCATGATCAAGGTGGCGATGATGTTGAACGCGGCCACGGCGACGATCAGCAGCAGCAGCAGGCCGATCATGGTCTTCTCCATCTTCATCGCGCTGAACAGGCTGCCCTGGGTGTGGGTCCAGTCATCGGCGCGATAGCCCGCGCCCAGCGCCTTGACGATCTGCGCGGAGACGCGCGGCGCCTCGTAGAGATCCTTCAGGGCGATGCGCACGCTCTGCACCTGGCCTTCCTGCAGGCGCTGGATGGCCGCGGCGTCGGCGACGTTGATCAGCGCCAGGGAGCTGTCGAGCTCGGCACCCACCTTGAACACCCCCACCACGTTGAGGCGCTGCATGCGCGGGGTGATGCCGCCCGGCGCGCTGCTGACCTCCGGCACGATCAGGGTCAGCTTGTCGCCGACATTGAGATGGAAGCGCCGCGCGGTGATCTCGCCGACGACGATGCCGAACTCGCCGGGTACGAGGTCTTCCAGCGCGCCCTGGACGATGTGCTTGCCGATGATGGAGACCTTGGGCTCCTCCGCCGGGTCGATGCCGTTGATCTGCACCGGCTGCATCATGCCTTTGTAGGAGAGCATGCCCTCCAGCTCGGCGAAGGGCACCGCGCCGGTCACCTCGGGGTGCTTCATCGCCGCGCTGGCGACGCTGCGCCAGTCATCCAGGGGCTGGTCGGCCGCGAGGGTGGCATGGGGCACCATGCCGAGGATCCGCGAGCTCATCTCCTTCTGGAAGCCGTTCATCACCGAGAGCACGACGATCATCGCCAGCACGCCCAGGGCGAGGCCGATCATCGAGGTCAGCGAAATGAAGGAGATGAAGTGGTTGCGGCGCTTCGCGCGGGTGTAGCGCGCGCCGATGAATATCGCCAGGGGTCTGAACATGTCAGGCAGCCACCAGCCGGCCTTCTTCCAGGCGCAGCACCCGGTCCATCTGCTGGGCCAGTTGCAGGTCGTGGGTCACCACCAGGAAGGCGGTACGCAACGACCCGCTGAGTTCCAGCATCAGCTCCTGGATGCTCTGGGCGGTGTGCTTGTCGAGGTTGCCGGTGGGCTCGTCCAGCAGCACCAGCTCCGGCGTGTTGACCAGGGCGCGGGCGATGGCCACGCGCTGGCGCTCGCCGCCGGAGAGCTCCGCCGGCTTGTGCGACAGGCGATGGCCGAGGCCGACGCGCTCGAGCAGGGCCGTGGCGCGCTGGCGTGCCTCGGCGATCGGCGTGCGGCCGATCAGCAACGGCATGCAGACGTTCTCCAGCGCGGTGAACTCGGGCAACAGGTGGTGGAACTGGTAGACGAAGCCCAGCGCGCGATTGCGCAGCAGGCCACGGGCCTTCTCGTTAAGGGCGGACAGCTCCTCGCCCGCCAGCCAGACGCTGCCGGTGCTGGGGGTGTCGAGCCCGCCGAGCATGTTCAGCAGGGTGCTCTTGCCCGAACCGGAGCTACCGACGATGGCGATGCGCTCGCCCGGGTGCAGCTCCAGCTCGACGCCGGACAGCACCTGTACCGATTGCGGGCCTTCCTCGTAGCTCTTGCCCAGGTTGCGGCAGCTCAGTACCGCGCGATCTTTCACGTCACTCATAACGAAGCGCCTCTGCGGGCTGGGTGCGCGCGGCACGCCAGGCCGGGTAAAGGGTGGCGAAGAAACTCAAAACCAGCGCGGCGCCGCAGACCAGCACCACGTCCTCCAGCATCAGCTGCGAGGGCAGGTAGTCGATGAAGTAGACGTCGGCGCTGAGGAACTTGTGGCCGAGCACGTCCTCCAGCCAGGAGATGGCGGCGCTGACATTGAGCGCGGCAAGGATGCCCAGCACGCAACCGATGGCGGTGCCGACCACGCCTATCACCGTGCCCTGGACCATGAAGATGCCCATGATCTGCCCCGGCGTGGCACCGAGGGTGCGGAGGATGGCGATGTCGCCCTTCTTGTCGGTGACCACCATGACCAGGGTGGAGATGATGTTGAACGCGGCGACGGCGACGATCAGCAGCAGCAGCAGGCCGATCATGGTCTTCTCCATGCGGATGGCCTGGTAGAGGTTGCCGTGGGTGCGGGTCCAGTCGCGGGCGTAGAAGTCCTCGCCCTTGAGCTGCCCGGCGATCTGCCAGGCCACGCGCGGCGCCTGGAACAGGTCGTCGAGCTTCAGGCGCAGGCCCTGCACCTGGTCCGGCTTCCAGCGGTGCAGGCGCGCGGTGTCCTTGATGTTGGCCACGGCCAGGGCGCCGTCCAGCTCACCGGCGCCGACATGGAAGATGCCGACCACGGTGAAGCGCTTCATGCGCGGGAACACGCCGGCCGGGGTGACCGCCACTTCCGGCAGCACGAAGGTGACCTTGTCGCCGAGGCCGACGCCGAGCTTGGTAGCCGCCTTGTCGCCGATGACGATGCCGAACTCGCCGGCACGCAGCGAGGCCAGGTCGCCCTTCACGAAGAAGTCATCGATGATCGAGACCTGGCTTTCCAGCGCCGGGTCGACCGCATTGACCAGCACCTTCTGCACCTTGCCGTCGTTGGTCAGCAGGCCCTGCATCTGGGTGAAGGGTGCCACCGCGACGATGCCCGGGTGCGCGCGCACCTTGTCGGCCAGCGCCTGCCAGTCGTTGATCGGCACGGCGGACTCGATGGTGGCGTGGGGCACCATGCCCAGCACGCGCTCGCGCATCTCGCGGTCGAAGCCGTTCATCACCGACAGCACGAGGATCATCACCAGCACGCCGAGGGCGAGGCCGATCATGGAAGTCAGGGAGATGAACGAGACGAAGTAACTGCGACGCTTGGCGCGCGTGTAACGGGCGCCGATGAACAGGGGCAGCGGTCTGAACATAGAAAAAAGGTTCGCTTGCGAAGAAAGGAACGTCCTTGTGGCGGGGCCCGGCGAGCAGCTTTACACTCAGACCACCCCTGCAGCCATGGGTTCGCCATGTCGACACAAGACGCAGATGACCGCCGCGAATACTACCGTATCGAAGATACGATCGCACTGGAATTTACCCCCCTGACCCACGCCCAGGCGCAGGCCAGTGAGGAGCTCCACGACCCGTCGCCGCTGTTCAATCTGCTCAGTGACCTGCACCTGATGGACTTCGAGTCGCAGCACCTGCTGCGGCACATTTCCGAGCGCGACCGGACCCTGGCCAACTACCTGAAGGTCATGAACAAACGCATCGACCTGCTCGGCCAGGCCGTGGCCCAGAGCCTGATGCGCGACATCGGCCCGCCGCGCCGGGTGACGCTCTCCGAGGGCGGTGTCGGCTTCGTCTGCCCGCAGCCCTTCGAGCTCGGCTGCCACCTGGCCATCAAGATGGTGCTGATGCCCCAGGCGCTCGGCCTGCTGCTGCGTGCGGTGGTGATCCACAGCCAGCCACGCGATGACGGCCAGTTCGAGATCGGCACCGAATTCGAAGCGCTGACTGACGCACAGCGCCAATTGCTCGCCCGACATATCCTGCAGAAGCAGGCCCAGGCTCGCCGCCAGGCCCGCGCTCGCCCGGTTCCGCCTCCAGGATGACCCCATGTCGCGCCTTCTGCTCCTGCTCTGCCTGTCCCTCCCCCTCCCGGCCCTGGCCGAAACCATCGAGATCCCTGTCGGCCAGCAAGGCGACAGCGGCCTTTCGCTGCCCGCGCGCGGCGAATCGCAGCGCGCCGTACTCGAGCGTTTCGGCCTGCCGGACGAGGAACATCCCGCCGTCGGCAAACCGCCGATCACGCGCTGGGACTACCGGGAGTTCTCCGTCTATTTCGAGAGCGGGCATGTCGTCGACAGCGTCCGCCACCACCAACCCCGACATCCCGAGGTTTCACAGTGACCCTGATCTACGGCCATCGCGGCGCCAAGGGCGAATGCCCGGAAAACACCCTGGCCAGCTTCCAGCAGTGCCTCTCCCACGGCGTGAAACGCTGCGAACTCGACCTGCACCTGTCCCGTGACGGCGAACTGATGGTGATCCACGACCCGACGCTCAAGCGCACCACCGGTCGCCGCGGCAAGGTGGTGGAACACGACGCCGATGAGCTGGTGACCTACGACGCCCGCCAGGGCGGCCCGGGCTGGGTGAAGCCCTGCCCCATCCCGCGCCTCGCCGAGCTGTTCGAACAGTGCGACTTCGATCACTGGCAGCTGGAAGTGAAGAGCGCCTCCCGCGTGCGCGCCGCGCGTACCGTGCTGGCCATCCGCGAGCTGGCCGATCGCCACGGGCTGCTGGACAAGGTCACCGTCACCTCCAGCTCCCGCGAGGTGCTGCGCGCACTGAACCGCCTGACGCCCGACCTCGCCCGCGGCCTGGTAGCCGAGTACGCCTGGCTCGACCCGCTGAAGGTCGCCGCCAACCACGGCTGCAACCTGCTGGCGCTGAACTGGACCCTGTGCACCCCCGAGCGCCTGCAGAAGGCGCAGAAGCAGGGCCTGCACGTGTCGGTGTGGACGGTGAACGAGCCGGCCCTGATGCGTCGTCTCGCCGACTTCGGCGTGGACAGCATCATCACCGACTTCCCCGGCCTGGCGGTGAGCACGCTGGCGCGCTGAGGCGCAGTCGGTCCCGGGGCCCTTTCGGCGCCACAGGTTGGCGCCGAGCGCAGCGAGGCCCAACGGTGCGAGGTTCAGCATTGTTTCCTGAACACGCGGTGGGCTGAAGCCCACCCTGCGCCCATCCGAGCGTCACTCACCCCGGAACGAAAAAACCGGCCGCAAGGGCCGGTTTTTCATGGGCGTCGCCTGATCAGAAGCTCTCCCGATTCGGCCAGCGCCAGGTGCGCGGTTCGCCGAGAGGGTCCTCCCCGGCCGGCTCAGGCGCCCGGCCGGTGCCGCTCAAAAAAGCCGGTTGAGGCCGTCGAACGCCGCCACCCGATAGGCTTCCGCCATGGTCGGGTAGTTGAAGGTGGTGTTGATGAAGTACTTGATGCTGTTGGCTTCGCCCTTCTGGTTCATGATCGCCTGGCCGATGTGGACGATCTCCGAGGCCTGGTAGCCGAAACAGTGCACGCCGAGCACTTCCAGGGTCTCGCGATGGAAGAGGATCTTCAGCATGCCCACCGGTTCGTGGGAGATCTGCGCACGGGCCATGCCCTTGAAGAACGCCTTGCCCACTTCGTAGGGGATCTTCGCCTGGGTCAGCTCGCGCTCGTTCTTGCCGATGGAGCTGATCTCCGGAATGGTGTAGATGCCGGTGGGCACGTCGTCGACGAAGCGCCAGCTGTCGTTCTCCACCGCGCTGCCGGCGGCCGAGCGGCCCTGGTCGGCGGCGGCGCTGGCCAGGCTCGGCCAGCCGATCACGTCACCCGCCGCGAAGATGTTGCCCACCTCGGTGCGGTAGTACTGGTCCACGGCGATCTGGCCGCGGCTGTTGACCTTGATGCCGATGTTCTCCAGCCCCAGGCGGTCGGTGTTGCCGGTACGGCCGTTGCACCACAGCAGGCAGTCGGCCTTGATCTTCTTGCCGGACTTCAGGTGCAGGATCACGCCGTTCTCCAGCCCCTCGATGCGCTCGTACTCCTCGTTGTGGCGGATGAGCACGTTGTTGTTGCGCAGGTGGTAGCTGAGGGCGTCGGAGATCTCGTCGTCGAGGAAGCTGAGCAGCTGGTCGCGGTTGTCGATCAGGTCCACCAGCACGCCCAGGCCGCTGAAGATGGAGGCGTATTCCGAGCCGATCACGCCGGCACCGTAGATGATGATGCGGCGCGGGGTGTGGGTAAGGCTGAGGATGGTGTCGCTGTCGTAGATGCGCGGGTGGTGGAAGTCCACGTCCGCCGGGCGGTAGGGACGCGAGCCGGTGGCGATGATGACCTGCTTGGCCACCAGCTTTTCCACCACGCCGCTGGCGCATACCACTTCGACGGTCTGCTCGTCGGAGAAGCTGGCGGTGCCGAAGAACACGTCGACGCGGTTACGGGCGTAGTAGCCAGTGCGCGAGGCGACCTGCTTGGAGATCACCCGCTCGGCACTCTTGAGCACGTCGGGGAAGGAGAACCAGCGCGGCTCGCCGATCTGGCGGAACAGCGGGTTGGTGTTGTACTGCATGATCTGCCGCACCGAGTGGCGCAGGGCCTTGGACGGGATGGTGCCCAGGTGGGTGCAGTTGCCGCCGACCAGCGGGCGGTTGTCGACCACCGCCACCTTGCGTCCGGCCTTGGCGGCGTTCATCGCCGCCCCTTCCCCCGCCGGGCCGGAACCCAGCACCACTACGTCGTAGTTGTAGACAGCCATGCTTACTCCTCATAACGGGCCGGAGGGCTCTCTGTGGCCTCCGGCAGGGCCGCGGAACGGGTCACCGCAGCGTTTCGAACTCGGCGCGCAGCTTAGTCACGCTGCATGGCGCTGCACATTAGCGCTTGGTCGCGTCGTAGGCGAGTTTTGCATCCACTACATCGCCGTCGCGATTGGCTTCCTCGCACTTTTCGCGATTGCCGCCACAGATCGAGCACTCCTTCTCGATCCCCAGGTTGGCGATGCCACCGCAGGAACCGGCGATGGGCTTGCGCCCCATGATCACGCCGATGGCCATGCCCAGCACCACCAGCAGCATGATCAGGAAGACCAGTAGCCAGGTCATGTTCAGTGCGCCTCCGTGGGGAACAATTGCTCGAAGCGGCGGCTGCCGCGGGTGGCGAAGCCCGTGCCTTCACGGGTGACGAAGAACGCCGCGATGTCGTGGCGGTCGGCAAACGCCAGGCCGGCCTCGGGGCCGAGCACCATCAACAGCGTAGACAGTCCATCGGCACGCAGGGCCGACGGATCGATGACCGTGACCGCTGCCAGGTGATGGGTGATGGGTGCGCCGCTCGTGGGATCGAGGGTGTGAGAATACCGCTGTCCACCCCGTTCGAAGTAGTTGCGATAGTCGCCTGAGGTGGAAATGCCCATGTCCTGCAATGCAACAATCTTCTGCGCCACCTGGCGGTCGTCGCGCGGCGCCTCGATGGCCACGCGCCAGGGGCTGCCGTCGGGCTTGTGGCCGATGGCCTTCATCTCCCCGGTGATTTCCACCAGCGAGCTGGTCACGCCCAGTTCGTCCAGCCGCGCGCTGACGCGGTCCACGGCATAGCCGGCGGCGATGGCGTTGAAGTCCAGCTGAACGGCGGCGTCCTTGCACAGTTGGTCGCCCTGGTGCTTGAGGTGCTGGTGACCGACATCGGCCCGGGCCGCGGCGATGGCCTCGGCGCTGGGCACCTGGTCCCCGCGCGACTGCGGGCCGAAGCCCCAGAGGTTGAGCAGCGGCTCCAGGGTCATGTCGAAGGCGCCATCGCTCTGTGCGGACAGGCTGTCGCCAAAGGCCACCAGCTCCAGCATCGGCGCCGGCAGGGCCATGCAGCTGCCTGCCGGCAGGGCGTTGAAACGCTCCACGTCGGAGTCGGCGCGGTAGGTGGACATCTGCCGATCGATTTCGGCGAGGATGCCCTCCACTTCGCCCCGCGCCTGCTCCACGGAGGGCCCGGACGCGTTGCGCACGTACTTCACCGAGTAGCTGCTGCCCATGGTCGGGCCGCCGAACTGCTCCAGGGAATCGCCGCATCCGGCCAGCAGGAGGCTGGCCGAAAGCAGCAGGGCAACGTGTCTAACCACCGAAGTCGTCCAGCAGGATGTTCTCGCGTTCGACGCCCAGGTCCAGCAGCATCTTGATCACTGCGGCGTTCATCATCGGCGGGCCGCACATGTAGAACTCGCAGTCCTCGGGGGCCGGGTGGTCCTTGAGGTAGTTCTCGAACAGCACGTTGTGGATGAAGCCGGTGTAGCCGGTCCAGTTGTCCTCGGGCTGCGGGTCGGACAGCGCCAGATGCCACTGGAAGTTCGGGTTCTCGGCGGCCAGCTGGTCGTACTCCTCGGTGTAGAAGGCTTCGCGCAGGGAGCGCGCGCCGTACCAGAAGCTGATCTTGCGCCGGGAGCCCAGGCGCTTGAGCTGGTCGAAGATGTGCGAGCGCATGGGCGCCATGCCCGCGCCGCCACCGATGAAGACCATCTCGGCGTCGGTATCCTTGGCGAAGAACTCGCCGAAGGGGCCGTACACGGTGACCTTGTCGCCCGGCTTGAGGTTGAACACCCAGGAGGACATCTTGCCCGGCGGGATCTCGTCCTTGCCCGGCGGCGGCGAGGCCACGCGGATGTTGAACTTCACGATGCCCTTCTCGTCCGGGTAGTTGGCCATGGAGTAGGCGCGGATGACGGTCTCGTCGACCCTGGAGACGTACTTCCAGAAGTTGAACCTGTCCCAGTCGGCCCGGTATTCGGGCTGGATGTCGAAGTCCTTGTAGTGCACCTCGTGGGGCGGGCACTCCAGCTGGACGTAGCCGCCGGCGCGGAAGTCGACGCTCTCCCCTTCCGGCAGGCGCAGGGTCAGCTCCTTGATGAAGGTGGCGACGTTGGGGTTGGACTCCACCGTGCATTCCCACTTCTTCACCCCGAAGACCTCTTCGGGCACCTCGATGTGCATGTCCTGCTTCACCGGGGTCTGGCAGGACAGGCGCCAGCCTTCCTTCGCCTGGCGGCGAGTGAAGTGGGACTCCTCGGTGGGCAGCATCTCGCCGCCACCGCTCTCCACCACGCACTTGCACTGGGCGCAGGTACCACCGCCCCCGCAGGCCGAGGAGAGGAAGACGTTCTGCGCCGCCAGGGTCTGCAGCAGCTTGCCGCCGGCCGGGACGGTGATGGTGCGCTCGCGGTTGATCACGATGTTCACGTCGCCGCTGGACACCAGCTTGGCGCGGGCGGCGAGGATGATCACCACCAGCGCGAGGACGATGGCGGTGAACATGCCAATGGCGAGGAAGATTTCGAAACTCGGCATGTCGTCTCCTTACAGCTGGACGCCCGAAAAGGACATGAAGCCCAGCGACATCAGGCCGATGGTGATGAAGGTGATGCCCAGGCCCTGCAGGCCCTCGGGTACATCGCTGTACTTGAGCTTCTCGCGGATGCCGGCGAGCAGCGCGATGGCCAGGGCCCAGGAGAAGCCGGAACCGACGCCGTAGACCACGCTCTCACCCAGGTTGTAGTCGCGCTCCACCATGAACAGCGAGCCGGCCATGATGGCGCAGTTCACCGTGATCAGCGGCAGGAACACGCCGAGGGCGTTGTAGAGCGAGGGCACGTACTTGTCGAGCAGCATCTCGAGGATCTGCACGATGGCGGCGATCACCCCGATGTAGCTGAGCAGGCCGAGGAACGACAGGTCCACGTCCGGCAGGCCGGCCCAGGCCAGCGCACCGTCCTTGAGTAGGAGGGTGTAGAGCAGGTTGTTGGCCGGCACGGTGATGGCCTGCACCACGATCACGGCGATGCCGAGGCCGATGGCGGTTTCCACCTTCTTGGAAATGGCGATGAAGGTGCACATGCCGAGGAAGAAGGCCAGGGCCATGTTCTCGACGAACACCGCCTTCACGAACAGGCTGATGTAGTGCTCCATCAGTAGGCCTCCTTGTTGGATACCTGGGGCGCGATCTTGAAGGACGGCGCTTCCTTCTGCTCGGTCTTCCAGCTGCGCAGGGCCCAGATGATCAGGCCGATGAGGAAGAAGGCCGAGGGCGGCAGCAGCAACAGGCCGTTGGGCTGGTACCAGCCGCCGTCGTTGATCACCGGGAGGATCTCGTAGCCCAGCAGCTTGCCGGAGCCGAACAGCTCGCGGATCACGCCGAGGACGATGAGCATGGCGCTGTAGCCCAGGCCGTTGCCGATGCCGTCGAAGAACGACAGCACGGGCGGGTTGGCCATGGCGAAGGCTTCGGCGCGGCCCATCACGATGCAGTTGGTGATGATCAGGCCGACGAACACCGAGAGCTGCTTGGACAGGCTGAAGGCATAGGCCTTGAGCACCTGGTCCACCACTATCACCAGCGAGGCGATGATCACCATCTGCACGATCATGCGGATCGAGCTGGGGATCTGGCTGCGGATCATCGAGATGAACAGGTTGGAGAAGCCGGTCACCAGCGTCAGGGCGATGGACATCACCAGCGCGGTTTTCAGGTTGGAGGTGACCGCCAGGGCCGAGCAGATGCCGAGGATCTGCAGGCCGATGGGGTTGTTGTGCAGGATCGGGTCCAGCAGGACCGAGCGGATCGTGGGTTGCGCCATGTTCATGCCTCCCCGTTGTTCAGCTTGGCCAGGAAGGGGCCGAAGCCGTTCTTGCCGAGCCAGAAATGCAGCAGATTGTTGACGCCCTTGCTGGTCAGCGTGGCGCCGGCCAGGCCGTCGACCTGGTGGCTGGCCTTGGGCGAGCCGGGCTCGACGCTGCCCTTGATGATCTGGATGGCCAGCTGGCCCTGCTCATCGAACAGGCTCTTGCCGTTCCACAGCGCCTTCCATTTCGGGTTGTCCACCTCGCCGCCGAGGCCGGGCGTCTCGCCGTGCTGGTAGAAACCCAGGCCGACCACGGTGTCGAGATCGCCCTTGAGGGCGAGGAAGCCGTACAGGGTCGACCACAGGCCGTAGCCGCGCACCGGCAGGATCAGGGTGTCCAGCTGGCCGTCCTTCTCCACCAGGTAGACGGTGGTGAAGCGCTCGCGGCGCTTGATGGAGGCGATGTCCTGGTCACCCGGCAGGGCGTTGGAGAGCTTCGGGTCCTTGGCGGCCTTCAGCGGGTCGAAGCCGGTGGCCTGGATGGCGTCGCTGTACTCGCCGCTGGAGAGGTCCACCACCTTGGCGGTGATGCGCTCGGCATAGAGCGCCTTCACTTCGCTGGCGGACATGCCCGGCTGGCCGAGGCCGGCGATGGAGAGGATGCTGCGCTGCTTGTCCAGCTCGCGGTTCTCCACCTGCACCGGCTTGAGGGCCACCGCCCCGCCGGCGACGAAGATGGAGCACACCAGGCAGACCACCAGGGCCACCAGCAGGGTGCGGATCGTGGATTCCTTCTGGTTAGCCATGGCGTGCCAGCCTCCGCTTGATGTTGGCCTGGACGACGAAGTGGTCGATCAGCGGTGCACAGAGGTTGGCGAAGAGGATCGCCAGCATCATGCCTTCCGGGAAGGCGGGGTTGACCACGCGGATCAGCACCACCATCAGGCCGATCAGCGCGCCGAACAGCCATTTGCCGGTGTTGGTCATGGAGGCGGACACCGGGTCGGTGGCCATGAACATCATGCCGAAGGCGAAGCCGCCGAGGACCAGGTGCCAGTACCAGGGCATGGCGAACATCGGGTTGGTGTCGGAACCGATGGCGTTGAACAGCGTGCTGGTGGCGATCATGCCCAGCATCACGCCGGCGACGATGCGCCAGGCGGCGATGCGGGTCAGCAGCAGCACGCCGCCGCCGATGAAGATGGCCAGGGTGCTGGTCTCGCCGATGGAGCCGTGAATGGTGCCGAGGAAGGCGTCCATCCAGGTGATGCCGTGGCCGAGGATGTTCTCCACGCCACCGGCAGCGCCCAGGCTCAGGGAAGTGGCGCCGGCGAAGCCGTCCACCGCCGTCCACACGGCGTCGCCGGAAATCTGCGCCGGGTAGGCGAAGAACAGGAAGGCACGGCCCACCAGGGCGGGGTTGAGGAAGTTCTTGCCGGTGCCGCCGAACACTTCCTTGCCCAGCACCACGCCGAAGCTGATGCCCAGGGCCACCTGCCACAGCGGGATGCTCGGCGGCAGGGTGAGGGCGAAGAGCACGGAGGTGACGAAGAAGCCTTCGTTCACCTCATGGCGGCGGATGGCGGCGAACAGCACTTCCCAGAAGCCGCCGACGATGAAGGTCACGGCGTAGATGGGCAGGAACCAGGCCGCGCCCTGGATGACGTTGTCCCACAGGCTGTTGGGGTCGAAGCCGGCCAGGCTGCCGATCAGCGCGAAGCGCCAGCCGTCCTGGGCGGCCAGCAGGTCCGGGCTCTGGGCGAACACCAGGTTGGCCTGGTAGCCCACGTTCCACATGCCGAAGAACATCGCCGGGAAGGTGCAGAGCCACACGGTGATCATCATGCGCTTGAGGTCGATGCCGTCGCGCACGTGGGCCGTGGTCCGGGTGACGTTGGCCGGCCGGTAGAAGAAGGTGTCGATCGCTTCATACAGGGCGTACCACTTCTCGAAGCGGCCCCCCTGTTCGAAGTTGTGCTCGATCCGGTCGAGGAATTTGCGCAGGCCCATGTCAGCCCTCCTTCTCGATGCGGTTGAGGTTGTCCCGCAGGATGGGGCCGTACTCGTACTTGCCGGCGCAGACGTAGCTGCACAGCGCCAGGTCTTCCTCGTCCAGCTCCAGGCAGCCCAGCTTCTGGGCCATCTCGGTGTCGCCGACGATGAGGTAGCGCAGCAACTGGGTGGGCAGGATGTCCAGCGGCATCACCGCCTCGTAGTTGCCCACCGGCACCATGGCGCGCGGGCTGCCGTTGGTGCTGGTGCTGAAGGCGAACCGGCGGGCCGCCATCAGCTTGGAGACGAAGATGTTCAGCACCGAATGCTTGTTCACCCCGGCGCGCAGGTAGTGCAGCAGCTCGCGGTCGTTGCCTTCGGCGAGGCAGGACACCTGCAGGTGGTAGCGCCCCAGGTAGGCGCAGGCGCCACGGGAGGTGCGCCCGCCCAGCAGGGAGCCGGACACCACGCGGTTGACGCCGGGCTTGAGTTCGCCGGCGGTCAGCTCGTCGAGGTTCGCGCCCAGGCGGGTGGCCAGCAGACGCGGCTTCTCCACCACCGGGCCGGCCAGGGCCACGACGCGCTCGACCCACAGGCGGCCGGTGGCGAACAGCTTGCCGACGGCGATCACGTCCTGGTAGCCGATGTGCCAGACGCTCCTGGTGGCGCTCACCGGGTCGAGGAAGTGGATGTGGGTGCCCGGAAGGCCCGCCGGATGCGGACCGGAGAAGGCCTCGGCGCGCACGCCGGTCAACTGCTCACCCGGCAGGCTGGCCCCGTCGGCCTTGCACAGGAACACCCGGCCCAGGCGCGCCAGCACCTTGAGACCGCGCTCGAAGTCGGCGGCGTGGGCAGCGATGATCGGCTGCGGGTCGGCGGCCAGCGGGTGGGTATCGAGGGCGGTCACGAAGATCGAGCTGGGAACGGCATCGACGGCCGGCACCCGGCTGAACGGGCGCGTACGCAGTGCGGTCCAGAGGCCCGAGCGCTGCAGGTTGTCCCGCACGGCCTGGGGATCGAGGGCATCCAGGGCGTTGTCCGGGCAGGTTTCGAAGACGACTTCGTCGTCGCCGTCCACATCGATCACCACCGACTGCAGCACACGCTGCTCGCCGCGGTGGATGGCCGAGACCACGCCCGCCGCCGGGGCGGTGAAGAGCACGCCGGGGTTCTTCTTGTCGGCGAACAGGGCCTGGCCCAGCTTCACCCGATCCCCGACCTGCACCTGCATGGTGGGCTTCATGCCGTGGTAGTCGAAGCCGATCACGGCCACGCTGCGCACGGCTCGTGCAGCCTCGATGCGCTGCTCGGGCTGGCCTGCGATGGGCAGGTCCAACCCCCGTCTGATTCTTGTCATGTCTCTCGCCTGAACCTTGAGAAGGGTTTCGTCCCGGTGTCGAACAGTAGCCGCCAAACGCCAGGCAGGCACCGGCACATGTGCCGGCACGCGGCAGAGCCTCGGGACGAAAACCGCGCATTATAAAGAGGCGCACCTCGGTGCGACCACCGAAAATCCTTGGCTTTCCGTCGGTTAGGCCTGGAGCGGTGACGGGAGGTCAGATGGCGGACGCGGGGTCACGGATGCGAACGGCGGGGCGAGCAGCAAAGGAACGGGGGCCGCAGCCCCCGTTTCCGACGTTACGAGCGAGGGCCCGCGGAGCGGCGGATGGCGTAGCAGATGGCGATGAAGCCGAGCCAGAAGGGAATGGCGTACACCGACACGTTGATGCCGGGGATCAGCAGCATCACGCCGAGGATCAGCGCCACGAAGGCCAGGCACAGGTAGTTGCTGAAGGGGTACCAGAGCGACTTGAAGAACGGCTCGATGCCCTGGCGCTGCAGCGACTTGCGGAACATCAGGTGCGACAGGCTGATCATCGCCCAGTTGATCACCAGGGCCGCCACCACCAGCGCCATCAGCAGTTCCAGCGCCTGCTTGGGCGCCAGGTAGTTCACCAGCACGCACAGCAGGGTCACCAGCGCGGAGACGCCGATGGCCAGCACCGGCACGCCACGACGGTTGACCTTGAGCAGCGCCTTGGGTGCATCGCCCTGCTCGGCCAGGCCGTAGAGCATGCGGCTGTTGCAGTACACGCCGCTGTTGTAGACCGACAGCGCGGCGGTCAGTACCACGAAGTTCAACAGGTGGGCGGCGGTGTCGCTGCCGATCAGCGAGAAGATCTGCACGAACGGGCTGCCGCTGTAGGGATCACCGGCGGCGCCGAGGGTTTCCAGCAGCTTGTCCCAGGGATAGAGCATCAGCAGCACGGTGAGGGCGCCGATGTAGAAGATCAGGATGCGCCAGATCACCTGGTTGATCGCCTTGGGGATCACCTTCTTCGGCTCGCTGGCCTCGGCGGCGGTGATGCCCACCAGCTCCAGGCCACCGAAGGAGAACATGATGATCGCCAGGACCATCACCAGCCCTTCCAGGCCATTGGGGAAGAACCCGCCGTGGCTCCAAAGGTTGCTCACGGCCGCCTGCTCGCCGCCGGTGCCGGAGACCAGCAGGTAGAGGCCGAGGATGATCATGCCGATGATCGCCACCACTTTGATCAGGGCGAACCAGAACTCGGTCTCGCCGAAGGCGCGGACGTTGGCCAGGTTGATCAGGTTGATCAGCACGAAGAAGGCCGCAGCCGTCGCCCAGGTGGGCACTTCCGGCCACCAGAACTGCACGTACTTGCCCACCGCGGTCAGCTCGGCCATGCCCACCAGCACATAGAGCACCCAGTAGTTCCAGCCGGAGAGGAAACCCGCGTAGCCGCCCCAGTACTTGTGGGCGAAGTGGCTGAAGGAGCCAGCCACGGGCTCCTCGACGATCATCTCGCCCAGCTGGCGCATGATCAGGAAGGCGATGAAGCCGGCGATGGCGTAGCCGAGGATCATCGAGGGGCCGGCGGATTTGAGTACCCCGGCCGAGCCGAGGAACAGACCGGTGCCGATGGCGCCGCCCAGGGCGATCAGCTGGATATGGCGATTTTCCAGGCCGCGCTTGAGCGAGCCGGCGTGCAGCTGTTGTCCGTCCATCAAGGGGTTTCCAAGCAGGAGGTGGGTATAGCGATTACAGACCTAAAAATGAAAAACGGGAGCCCGAAAGCTCCCGTTCTGTTCAACGCGGTATCAGCGCGGGAACGCAGGCGGGTTGACCCCGGCCATCTCTTCCATCACGCGGACCACCTGGCAGCTGTAGCCGAACTCGTTGTCGTACCACACGTAGAGCACGACACGGTTGTCGTTGCAGATGGTGGCTTCGGCATCGACCACACCGGCATGGCGGGAGCCGACGAAGTCGGTGGAGACCACTTCCTGCGAGCTGACGAAGTCGATCTGCTTCTGCAGGTCCGAGTGCATGGCCATCTGGCGCAGGTACTCGTTGATCTCTTCGCGGGTGGTGGCCTTTTCCAGGTTGAGGTTGAGGATGGCCATCGACACGTTCGGCGTCGGCACGCGAATGGCGTTGCCGGTCAGCTTGCCCTTCAGCACCGGCAGGGCCTTGGCGGCAGCGGTGGCGGCGCCGGTCTCGGTGATCACCATGTTCAGCGGCGCGCTGCGGCCACGGCGATCGCCCTTGTGGAAGTTGTCGATCAGGTTCTGGTCGTTGGTGTACGAGTGAACGGTCTCGACGTGGCCGTTGACGATGCCGTACTGATCATTGACGGCCTTGAGCACCGGCACGATGGCGTTGGTGGTGCAGGAGGCGGCCGAGATGATCTTGTCTTCGGCGGTGATCTCGCTGTGGTTGATGCCGTGCACGATGTTCTTCAGCGCGCCCTTGCCCGGAGCGGTCAGGACGACGCGATCGACACCCGGGCAGCTCAGGTGCTGGCCCAGGCCCTCGGCATCGCGCCACACGCCGGTGTTGTCGACCAGCAGGGCATTCTTGATGCCGTACTGGGTGTAGTCGACTTCGGTCGGCGACTTGGCGTAGATCACCTGGATCAGGTTGCCGTTGGCGGTGAGGGTGTTGTTTTCCTCGTCGATGGTGATGGTGCCATCGAACTTGCCGTGCACGGAGTCGCGGCGCAGCAGGCTGGCGCGCTTGACCAGGTCGTTGCTGGCGCCCTTGCGCACGACGATGGCGCGCAGGCGCAGGCCGTCGCCGCCACCGGTCTTCTCGATCAGGATGCGCGCCAGCAGGCGGCCGATGCGGCCGAAGCCGTACAGGACGACGTCGGTGCCTTCGCGGGCAGCGCCGTTCTGCTTGCCGACCACGTCGGCCAGCTCGTCCTTGACGAACTGCTCGACGGCACGGCCGTTGCCTTCGGCCTTGAACTTGCTGGCCATCTTGCCCAGGTCCACGGAAGCCGCGCCCAGCTTCAGCTCGCTCATGGCCTTGAGGATCGGGAAGGTATCGTGGACCGACAGCTCGCTGTCGTCAGCCAGGCGGTGGCGGGCGAAACGATGGGCCTTGAGAATGTCGATCACCGAACGGTTGATCAGACCACGGCCATAGATCGAGGTCACCACGCTGTTGTTGCGGTAGAGCTGGCCAATCAGCGGAATCATCGCTTCCGCGAGGGCTTCACGATCAATCCACTCACCGAGACACTGGTCGGGCTTCTGAGTCACGGGCAGTACCTTCCACATGTAGGGGCTGAAAAAAGGGGCTACATTATGACGGCGCGCGCAAGCGGCGGCAATCTGCAGCGGACGTAAGACTGACATCCGTCAGTCGGGATAGTTACAATCGCCCGGGTCCAATTTTCCGACCGGAGCCACCTTTGCCCGAGTCCGTCCTGCGTCTCCCGACCCTGCCCGCCGCCGCCGGCAAGCAGCAATGGGGCAACCTCCCCGGTGCCGCCCTCAGCCTGGCGATCGCCGAAGCCGCCAGCGCCGCCCGGCGCTTCACCCTGCTGCTGACCGCCGACAGCCAGAGCGCCGAACGCCTGGAGCAGGAACTGAGCTTCTTCGCCCCGGACCTGCCGGTGCTGCACTTCCCGGACTGGGAAACGCTGCCCTACGACCTGTTCTCGCCGCACCAGGACATCATCTCCCAGCGCATCGCCAGCCTCTATCGCCTGCCGGAGCTGACCCACGGCGTGCTGGTGGTGCCCATCACCACAGCCCTGCACCGCCTGGCGCCAACGCGCTTCCTGCTGGGCTCCAGCCTGGTGCTGGACGTCGGCCAGAAGCTCGACGTCGAGCAGATGCGCAGCCGCCTGGAGGCGGCCGGCTATCGCTGCGTGGACACCGTCTACGAACACGGCGAGTTCGCCGTGCGCGGCGCGCTGATCGACCTGTTCCCGATGGGCAGCGACGTGCCCTTCCGCATCGACCTGTTCGATGACGAGATCGAGACCCTGCGCACCTTCGACCCCGAGACCCAGCGCTCGGTGGACAAGGTGGAATCGATCCGCCTGCTGCCGGCCCGCGAGTTCCCGCTGGACAAGAAGGCCGTGACCGACTTCCGCGGTCGCTTCCGCGAGCGCTTCGACGTGGATTTCCGCCGCTGCCCGATCTACCAGGACCTGGCCAGCGGCATCACCCCCGCCGGCATCGAGTACTACCTGCCGCTGTTCTTCGAGGACAGCGCCACCCTCTTCGACTACCTGCCCCAGGACACCCAGGTGTTCTCCCTGCCCGGCATCGAGCAGGCCGCCGAGCAGTTCTGGAACGACGTGCGCAACCGCTATGAAGAGCGCCGCGTCGACCCCGAGCGACCGCTGGTGCCGCCCGCCGAGCTGTTCCTGCCGGTGGAGGACTGCTTCGCCCGGCTCAAGGGCTCGCCACGGGTCGTGGTCAGCCAGGAGGACCTGGACACCGGCGTCGGTCGCGAGCGCTTCCCGGCCCGCCCGTTGCCGGACCTGGCGATCCAGGCCAAGGCCAGCGAACCCCTGGCCGCCCTGCGCCGCTTCCTGGAAGAGTTCCCCGGCCGCGTGCTGTTCAGCGCCGAATCGGCCGGCCGCCGCGAAGTGCTGCTGGAGTTGCTCGCCCGCCTCAAACTGCGCCCGCAGGAAGTCAGCGGCTGGACGGAGTTCGTCGCCGGCAAGGAGCGCCTGGCCATCACCATCGCGCCCCTGGACGAAGGCCTGCTGCTGGATGACCCGGGCCTGGCGCTGGTCGCCGAGAGCCCGCTGTTCGGCCAGCGCGTGATGCAGCGCCGCCGCCGCGACCGCCGGGGCGACGGTGGCGACAACGTCATCAAGAACCTCGCCGAGCTGCGCGAAGGCGCGCCGGTGGTGCACATCGACCACGGCGTCGGCCGCTACCTGGGCCTGATCACCCTGGAGATCGAGGGCCAATCCGCCGAATTCCTCGCCCTGCAATACGCCGAGGAAGCCAAGCTCTACGTACCCGTGGCCAGCCTGCACCTGATCGCCCGCTACACCGGCAGCGACGACGCCCTCGCGCCGCTGCACCGCCTGGGCTCCGAGGCCTGGCAGAAGGCCAAGCGCAAGGCCGCCGAACAGGTACGCGACGTCGCCGCCGAACTGCTGGACATCTATGCCCGTCGCGCCGCCCGCGAAGGCTATGCCTTCAAGGACCCGATGGCCGACTACGCCACCTTCTCCGCCGGCTTCCCCTTCGAGGAGACGCCGGACCAGCAGACCGCCATCGACGCCGTACTGGCCGACATGCTGGCGCCCAAGCCGATGGACCGCCTGGTCTGCGGCGACGTAGGCTTCGGCAAGACCGAAGTGGCCATGCGCGCCGCCTTCGTCGCCGTGCACAGCGGCAAGCAGGTGGCGGTGCTGGTGCCCACCACCCTGCTCGCCCAGCAGCACTACAACAGCTTCCGCGACCGCTTCGCCGACTGGCCGGTGAAAGTCGAGGTGATGAGCCGCTTCAAGACCGCCAAGGAAGTGGAAGGCGCTGCGCAACAGCTGGCCGACGGCAAGGTGGACATCGTCATCGGCACCCACAAGCTGCTGCAGGACGACATCACCTTCAAGAACCTGGGCCTGGTGATCATCGACGAGGAACACCGCTTCGGCGTGCGCCAGAAGGAGCAGCTCAAGGCCCTGCGCAGCGAGGTGGACATCCTCACCCTCACCGCCACGCCGATCCCGCGCACCCTGAACATGGCCGTCGCCGGCATGCGCGACCTGTCGATCATCGCCACTCCACCCGCGCGCCGCCTGTCGGTGCGTACCTTCGTCATGGAACAGCAGAACACCGTGATCAAGGAGGCGCTGCTGCGCGAGCTGCTGCGCGGCGGCCAGGTGTACTACCTGCACAACGAAGTGAAGAGCATCGAGAAGTGCGCCGCCGACCTTGCGGAGCTGGTGCCCGAGGCGCGCATCGGCATCGGCCACGGGCAGATGCACGAGCGCGAACTCGAGCAGGTGATGAGCGACTTCTATCACAAGCGCTTCAACGTGCTGATCGCCTCGACCATCATCGAGACCGGCATCGACGTGCCCAGCGCCAACACCATCATCATCGAACGCGCCGACAAGTTCGGCCTGGCCCAGCTGCACCAGCTGCGCGGCCGCGTCGGGCGCAGCCACCACCAGGCCTACGCCTACCTGCTCACCCCGCCACGCAAGCAGATGACCCCGGACGCCGAGAAGCGCCTGGAGGCCATCGCCAACGCCCAGGACCTGGGGGCCGGCTTCGTCCTGGCCACCCACGACCTGGAGATACGGGGTGCCGGCGAGCTGCTCGGCGACGGGCAGAGCGGGCAGATCCAGGCGGTGGGCTTCACCCTCTACATGGAAATGCTCGAGCGCGCGGTCAAGGCCATCCAGAAGGGCGAGCAGCCCAACCTGGAGCAACCGCTGGGCGGCGGGCCGGAAATCAACCTGCGTCTGCCGGCGCTGATTCCCGAGGACTACCTGCCCGACGTGCACGCGCGCCTGATCCTCTACAAGCGCATCGCCTCGGCCGCCGACGAGGACGGCCTGAAGGAGCTGCAGGTGGAGATGATCGACCGCTTCGGCCTGCTGCCGGAACCGACCAAGAACCTGGTACGCCTGACCCTGCTCAAACTGCAGGCGGAGAAGCTCGGCATCAAGAAAGTCGACGCTGGCCCGCAGGGCGGTCGGATAGAATTCGCCGCCGACACCTGCGTCGACCCGCTGGTGCTGATCAAGCTGATCCAGGGCCAGCCCAAGCGCTACAAGTTCGAAGGCGCCACGCTGTTCCGCTTCCAGGTGCCGATGGAGCGCCCGGAAGAACGCTTCAACACACTCGAGGCGCTGTTCGAGCGCCTGACTCCGCAATCCGCTTAAAGGACCGATCCATGCGTGCGTTCCGTTACCTCGCCCTGATGCTTGCCCTGCTGGCCCCCAGCGCTTTCGCCGATGGGCTCTACCAGGTCGAGCTGATCCTCTTCCGCCAGTCGGGCGAAGCCACGCCCGCCAGCCAGCCGGCCCCGGACGATTGGGCCAACGGCGCGCAGAGCCTGGCCAGTGTCGGTGAACGCGCCACCGCGCTGAACGGCGAGGCTGCCAAGCTCAACCCCGGCAACGGCTACCAGGTGCTGCTGCACAAGGCCTGGACGCAGAGCGTCGGCGCCAACCCCAGCCGCGTGGCCGTCAGCGCCGGTGACCAGCAGCTTGGCCACTTCCCGGTGGAAGGCACCGTGACCCTGTCCCAGGTGCGCTACACCGATGTCGCCGTCGACTTCTGGGTCAACCAGTTCGACGGTAGCGGCCTGCTCAGCGGCAGCGAACGCATCAAGCAGGGCACCCGTCTGAAGACCGGCGAGCTGACCTACCTCGATCACTCCAGCCTCGGCGTCCTGATCCGCGTCAGCCCGCTCTGACCGACGTGCTCACCCTGCTCGAACACCTGCGCCAGCACGACTGGCGGCAGGACTTCGACAGCGGCGCGCTGCAGCGCGGCACGGGCTATGCCCGCCAGCGCCTGGCGCGCCTGCGGGCCATGGACGAGACCCTGCTGCAGTCCAGCTGCGCAGGCTCGGGTGACAACTTCTACCATCAGAACATCCGCCTGGCGCCCCACGGCCTCGGCATCATCGG
The DNA here is from genome assembly GCF_012767755.2 of Pseudomonas tohonis. NCBI lineage: Bacteria > Pseudomonadati > Pseudomonadota > Gammaproteobacteria > Pseudomonadales > Pseudomonadaceae > Pseudomonas > Pseudomonas tohonis. Next base: position 1,980,963 of record NZ_AP023189.1, on the reverse strand, counting down.
CCGCTGCAGCTGCCCGGTGGGCATCAACTGCAAGCACTGCGTGGCAGCCATCCTGCAAGTGCTGGAGGAAGGCGCCCCCAGCCAGCGTCCGGAACGACCGCTGTCGGCTGCCGAGACGCCCACGGCCAGGCGCGTGCTCAAGGACATCCAGCCACGCCCGCTGCTGGCCCTCGGCAGCCTGGCGCAGAGCCTCTACGACCTGCGCAGCGGACGCATGGTCGGCAGCCAGCAGCACCGTGCCGGCCTGGCATTCGACTACGCCGGCATCAGCGCCCACGGCAAGAACGCCCGCCACAACGCAGTGAGCAAGCGCCAGGGCGAATTGCTGGAAGTCCAGCGCCAGCCCGCCACCGAAGAGGCCCTGCGTGAGCGCCTGCGCCAGCTCGGTTTCAAGGAATCGCTGCGCCAGAGCCTGGCCCTGCCCAGTGACCTCTACGAACTCTTCGAGCTGCCCGGTGACAGCGCCTGGCAGCGCTTCATGAACAAGGGCCTGCCGGAGCTGCGCGCCGAGGGCTGGGAGGTGGACATCCGCCCCGGCTTCCACTTCGACCTGTCCAGCGTCGAGCGCTGGTACGCCGAGGTGGACGAAGTCCCGGGCCAGCATTGGTTCGACCTGGAGCTGGGCATCGTCGTCGAAGGCCAGCGCATCAGCCTGCTGCCCATCCTCCTGCGCCTGATCCAGCAGAACCCCAAGCTGCTCAGCCCGAAGAACCTGGAGAAGCGGCGCGACGACGAGCAATTGCGCCTGCAACTGGACACCCTGGGCGCCAACACCGGCCGCCCCCTGCAGGTCGCCCTGCCCTTCGGTCGCCTGAAACCCCTGCTGGCCACCCTGGGCGAGCTTTACCTGCGAGATCGCCCGGAAGGCCGCAGCCTGCGCCTCGCCCTGCCCGATGCTGCACGCCTGGGGCAACTGGACGAACTGCAACTGGAGTGGCAGGGCGGCGAACGCCTGCGCAGCTTCGCCGAGCGCCTGCGTGACAGCCGCCAGACCCGCCACGAGGCCCCTGACGGCCTGCAGGCGGACCTGCGCACCTATCAGCTGCAAGGCCTCGCCTGGCTGCAGAGCCTGCGCGAACTGGGTGCGGGCGGCGTGCTGGGTGACGACATGGGCCTGGGCAAGACCCTGCAGACCCTGGCCCACCTGCTCACCGAGAAGAACGCCGGCCGTCTCGACCGTCCGGCGCTGGTGGTGATGCCCACCAGCCTGATCCCCAACTGGCAGGACGAGGCCGCACGCTTCGCCCCCGACCTGCGGGTGCTGGCGCTGCATGGCCCGAACCGCAAGAAGGACTTCGCACGCCTGGGCGAGTTCGACCTGCTGCTGACCACCTACGCCCTGCTACCCCGCGACCTCGCGGCCTGGAAGGCGCAGCCCCTGCACCTGCTGGTGCTGGACGAGGCGCAGAACATCAAGACGCCCACCAGCAAGGCCGCCCAGGCCGTGCGCCAGCTGGAGGCGCGGCAGCGCCTGTGCCTGTCCGGCACGCCGCTGGAGAATCACCTGGGCGAGCTCTGGTCGCTGTTCCACTTCCTCATGCCCGGCTGGCTGGGTGACGCCAAGCAGTTCGCCCGCGACTACCGCACCCCGATCGAGAAGCGCGGCGACAACGAGCGCCTGGCCCATCTCAACGGTCGCATCCGTCCCTTCCTGCTGCGCCGGACCAAGGAATCGGTGGCCACCGAGCTGCCAGCCAAGACCGAGATCGTCCAGCGCGTGGAGCTCAGCGAGGGGCAGCGTGATCTCTACGAGACGGTGCGCCTGGCGATGGACCGCAAGGTCCGCGCGGAGATCCAGGACAAGGGCATGGCGCGCAGCCAGATGGTGATCCTCGAGGCGCTGCTGAAGCTGCGCCAGACCTGCTGCGACCTGCGCCTGGTGGAGCACGAGCGCACCCGGCCGCTGCGCGGCAGCACCTCGGGCAAGCTGGACAGCCTGATGGAGATGCTGGTGGAGCTGTTCGCCGAGGGGCGCAAGGTGCTGCTCTTCTCGCAGTTCACCAGCATGCTGGAGCTGATCGAGGCCGAACTGCAGCAGCGCGGCATCGAGTACCTGATCCTCACGGGCGACACCCGCGATCGACGCACCCCCGTGAAGCGCTTCCAGGCCGGAGAAGTGCCGCTGTTCCTGATCAGCCTGAAGGCGGGTGGCACGGGCCTGAATCTCACCGCCGCCGACACGGTGATCCACTATGACCCCTGGTGGAACCCGGCCGCCGAGCGCCAGGCAACGGACCGTGCCTACCGCATCGGCCAGGACAAGCCGGTGTTCGTCTACAAGCTGATCGCCCGGGGCACGGTGGAAGAGAAGATCCAGCAACTGCAACAGCGCAAGGCGCTGCTCGCCGAGGGCATCCTCGGGCAGAGCGAGGGAGCGGACTGGCAATTGCGCGAAGAGGACCTCGACGCCCTCTTCGCGCCCCTGCCGACGGCCTGAAGGCCGGTCAGGCCTTGAACAGGCGGACGAGGACTTCGCGCACCTTGCCGATGCCGTCGGCCAGGGCGGCCTCGATCTCGGCCATGGTGATGACGCCGCTGGACTTGCCGGCAGCCGGATTGACCACCAGCGAGATGCAGGCGTAGGGCAGGTCCAGCTCACGGGCGAGCACGGCCTCGGGCATGCCGGTCATCCCCACCAGATCACAGCCATCGCGCTCCATGCGGGCGATCTCGGCGACCGTCTCCAGGCGCGGGCCCTGGGTGCAGCCATACACGCCGTGGTCGCTGTGCGCGTGCCCGGTGGCGGCGAGTGCGGTGAGCAGCTTCTGCCGCAGCGCCTCGTCGTAGGGATGACTGAAATCGATGTGGGTCACATGGTCCAGCTCGCCTTCGAAGAAGGTGTCGGTGCGCCCGTGGGTGTAGTCGATCAGCTGGTGCGGCACCACGAGGTGCCCGGTGCCCATGGCGGCGTTGATACCGCCCACCGCATTGACCGCGACCACCGCCTGGGCGCCAGCCTGCTTGAGCGCCCAGAGATTGGCGCGGTAGTTGACCTGGTGCGGAGGAATGCGGTGCGGGTGGCCATGGCGGGCGAGGAACAGCAGGTCGCGCCCGGCGTAATCGCCCTGGACGATGCCCGCCGAGGGCGCGCCATAGGGCGTCTCGGGGTTGAGCAGCGCCTTCATGGTCAGGCCTTCGAGCTGGGTGAGGCCGGTGCCACCGATAATCGCGTAAACGGTCATTTCGCTTCCTTCAGTCGATCAGCTGGGCTTCGCGCAGGGCGGCGATCGCCGTTTGCCAACGCGGGTCTTGACGGTATTCGGTGCCCGGGAAAGCGCGGCGGCGCATGCGCGCGAGCTGAGCAGGCGGCGTCACCCCGAGACGTTGCAGGCGCGACAGGGCCAGCTCGGCGGCAGCACGGTCGTTGCACACCAGGCCCATGTCGCAGCCTGCGCTCAACGCTGCCTCGATGCGCTCCGCGGCGTCACCCACCACGTGGGCGCCGGCCATGGACAGGTCGTCGCTGAAGATCACCCCGGTGTACTTCAGCTCGCCACGCAGGATGTCCTGCAGCCAGCGGCGCGAGAAACCGGCGGGCTGCGAGTCGACCTTGGGATAGATGACGTGGGCCGGCATCATGCCGTCCAGCTCGGGCGCCAGGCGGGTGAAGGGCACCAGGTCCGCGGCGCGGATCTGCTCCAGGCTGCGCTCATCCGTGGGAATGGCGACGTGGGAGTCGGCTTCCGCCCAGCCATGGCCGGGGAAGTGCTTGCCGGTGGCCGCCATGCCGGCGGCACGCAGGCCCTCGATGAAGGCACCGGCCAGGTCGGTGGCGCGCTGCGGATCGCCCTCGAAGGCACGGCTGCCGACCACGGCGCTGCGCTGGTGATCGAGGTCGAGCACCGGGGCGAAGCTGATATCCAGCCCGACGGCCAGGACTTCGGTCGCCATGAGCCAGCCACACTGCCGGGCCAGCGCCTCGGCATTGGCGTTGTCGGCCAGCGCGCGCATGGCCGGCAGGCGCACGAACCCCTGGCGCAGACGCTGCACGCGCCCGCCTTCCTGGTCGACGGCGAGAATGAGGTCCGGGCGCAGGGCGCGGATGGAGGCGCAGAGTTCGCGCACCTGGCGCGGGTCCTCGATATTGCGCGCGAAGATGATCAGGCCGGCCACTTCCGGCTGCCGCAGGATCTGGCGATCCTCAGCGGTCAGCCAGGTGCCGCCGATGTCCAGCATCAGGGAGCCTTGCATGGGATTCCTTAGGAGAGTTCTGCCGCGGCCCAGTCAGGCCGGGGCGCTTCGTCGATCCGCACCGCACAATGGACGGGAACGCGGGGGAAGAGTTCAAGCAGGTCGGCATTGCGCAGGCGTACGCAGCCATGGGACAGCGGTACGCCCATGGGCTCGGTGTCCGGCGTGCCGTGCAGGTAGATGTAGCGACGCATGGTGTCGACCTTGCCCAGGCGGTTGCGCCCGGGCTCGCAACCGCTCAGCCAGAGGATGCGGCTGAGGATCCAGTCGCGACCGGGGAACTGCGCGTGCAACTCGGGCGTCCAGGTCTCGCCGGTCCAGCGACGGCCGCGCAGCACCGCACCTTGCGGCAGCCCCTCGCCGATCTTCGCTCGCACTTGGTGAAGGCCGCGAGGCGTACGATTGGAGCCACTCTGCTCACCGGCGCCGTTGAGCGCGGTGGAAACGGGAAGACGCAGCACCAGACGCTCTTTGGCGAAGCCGTAGAGGCGCTGGTCGGCGATGGAAATATGAAGGAGATCGAGGTCGGGCATGGGGCGCTAGCTTAGCCGATCCCCCTGCCCTCGCCCACCGGGATCAGGCCTTGGCAGGCGTACTCGGGGACTTGCTGCGCGGTTTCAGGACCGCTTTTGAAAGGGTTTCGTCGGACAGTCCGGTCTCGGCACGCATGCCGGCTGCCAGGAAGGGCACCATCAGGCGCATCACCTGTTCGATGGAAGTGTTCACGCCGAAATCGGTCTCGGCCATCGCGCGCAACGCCTTGATGCCGGACATGCTGAACGCGGCGGCACCGAGCATGAAGTGCACGCGCCAGAACAGCTCGAGTGGCGGCACCTTGGGCGCCGACTCGTTGACCAGCAGCATGTAACGACGGAAGACCTTGCCGTACACCTCTTCCAGGTACTTGCGCAGGTGGCCCTGGCTCTGGCTGAACGCCAGCCCCAGCAGGCGCATGAAGATGGACAGGTCATTACCGCTGCGTGGCTTCACCGCCAGCGCCTGCTCCACCAGCATCTCCAGCAGCTCTTCGAGCGTCGCGCGCGCCTCGCTCTTCGCCTGCCGGCGATCGAGCTCACGCTCCAGACTCTGGCAGAAAGGCCCGAGGAAGCGCGAGAACACCGCCTGGATCAGCGCCTTCTTCGAGCCGAAGTGATAATTCACAGCAGCCAGGTTCACACCCGCCTTGCTGGTGATCAAACGCAACGAAGTCTCGGCGAAGCCCTTCTCCGCGAACAGCTGTTCCGCAGCATCAAGAATGCGTTCGACGGTTTCCGACTGGGCCATGGCTCCTCCGCCTGACAAACACTTGTTTGAAACATACGTTTCAAGCCGCTGCCTTGTCAAGTCGCGCACACCACCTTCTGACGCCCCGGTCACGGCTCGCAAGCGCCATATTCACGCAAGACGACAGGCAAGTCACTAGAGCCACAAGCCACACGGCGAAAGGATGCAGAGAAGACTTGTTGCCAAGCGATGATCACTGTATATAATTCCAGTCACTGTATAAAAAGACAGAGCGCCGACATGCTGAAACTCACGCCCCGCCAAGCCGAGATCCTCGCGTTCATCAAGCGCTGCATCGAAGACAACGGCTATCCGCCCACCCGTGCGGAGATCGCCCAGGAACTGGGCTTCAAGTCGCCCAATGCTGCCGAAGAGCACCTCAAGGCGCTGGCCCGAAAGGGGGCGATCGAGATGACTCCCGGCGCCTCCCGCGGCATCCGCATCCCCGGCTTCGAGCCCAGCACCGAGGAAGACGGCCTGCCGATCATCGGTCGCGTTGCTGCCGGCGCTCCCATACTCGCCCAGCAGAACATCGAAGAATCCTGCCGGATCAACCCGGAGTTCTTCCATCCCCGCGCCGACTACCTGCTGCGCGTGAGCGGCATGAGCATGAAGGATGTCGGCATCCACGATGGGGACCTGCTCGCCGTCCATACCACCCGCGAGGCCCGCAACGGCCAGATCGTCGTAGCCCGCCTGGATGACGAGGTCACCGTCAAACGCTTCAAACGCGAGGGCAACAAGGTCTGGCTGATCGCCGAGAACCCGGATTTCGCACCGATCGAGGTGGACCTTCAGGAGCGGGATCTGGTCATCGAAGGCTTGAGCGTCGGCGTCATCCGCCGCTAACAGGAGGCGTCATGCAGTTCCCGCAATCGTTTGGCCGAACCCAACTACCGCTTTTCCATGACGCCATAGTCGCCAGCCCGGTGCCACTTGCGCTGGAACTCGACGAGCAATGGGAAGAGGAACCCGAAGCCTTCAGCGAGCTGTCGCTGAGCGGCGCTGCCGGGCATTGCCGCCACCTGCTAGCCCCCATCCTTCGCGAACTCAGCCAGGAGCAGGATGCCCGCTGGCTGACATTGATCGGCGCGCCCGCCAGCCTTACCCAGGGCTGGTTGCGGGATGCCGGGCTGAATCGCGAGCGTATCCTGCTCCTCGAGCCCCGGGGAGAGCGCAGTGCGCTGGAATTGACATGCGAAGCCCTTCGACTAGGCCGTAGCCACACCGTAGTCAGTTGGCTGCGTTTGAACCGGACGGAGAAACAGGCACTCGCCCAGGCAGCACGCCAGGGTGGCGCACAAAGCCTAAACATCCGGCTGGGATAGGAATCGAGCCCACGACCGGAACAAGGCCGCAATGGATTGGTAACAGTCGAGGGGAATAATCGGTTACGAAGGAGCCGACCAAGCGTCCATCAATGCAGGACGCGCGGGCCTTCGTCGTGATCCACTTCACCTTCAGCAAGACGACCGGCCATCTGTACGCCCACGTTGAGCATGGCCTTGGCGACTTCCAGGTGATGCCCTTGCAGGAACGCCTTGGCGTCGGAAGAGAAGTCCAGCGTAACCAACGCCTCCTCGTCTTCCGCGCGGCGCAGGATGATGCGGCCGTCGGGCAGCTCGACTATTTCCAGAAAGGACGTTGGCATGGGGTCATCTCTCCACTAAAGGCGGGCATTGTACCAGCCGGCTGACGGGCCGCCCTAGCCCATCGATCTACTCAGCACTCCGACAGCCCCTCACGGAAGCGCAACGCCAGTGCCTTCAAGTTCTGCCGCCACTCTTCCAAGGTCACCCCGGACAGAGGCGTCGGCTCGTCATCCACACTTACAGCCTGGATCAGCGGCATTGCCCGGTCGACCTTCGCCTTCTTTGGCGCCTGGGGCGGCAGGAACAGTGCAGCGTGCGCAGCCAGTAGTTCGGCCAGCCAGGTTTCAGGCTGCTGGGCCAGTTCGACCAGTTCGGACAACTCGGGGCTCGGCGCGGCGGCGAGCACGTCAGCGGTCAACAGCAATTCCGGGCGCGGCGCGGCAGCCTGAGGCAACCGGTAGAACCCGGCGATCTCGTGGCAGAGACCGAGCAACGCGCCATGGAGATGGAACAAGGCCGCTTCGCGCTCTGCCTGAACCAGCGCCTGGGCATTCATCGCCCGCCCTTCCTCAGCCTTGCGCAAGGATTCCAGCGCCAGGCCGGCGAAGTAGAGTTTCTGGTTCGTGCGGGTGTAGAGCTCATGCGCCATGGCGGCCACTCCTGCTGGATCAGATCGGTAGTATGCGCGCCCACCCGGGCAGGCGCGCAACCGCCAATCAACGCTTGTCTTCGACCTTCCACTTGCCGCCGTCGAAGAAGGCACGCCAGCCGGTCGGCTTGCCGTCCACTTCGGACTGCACGTACTGCTCCTTGGTCTTGCGACTGAAACGAATGACGGCCGGGCGACCGTCAGGATCCTTGGCCGGCGCACTGAGCAGGAAGTGGTACTTGGGATCGAGCTCGTCCTTGTGCGGAATCAGTTCCAGCACCAGTGGCGCTCGAGTCTCGCGGTTCTTCGGGAACTGGCTGGCGGCCAGGAACAGACCCGAAGCGCCATCGCGCAGCACGTAGGTGTCATCCACCTTCTCGCACTTGAGCTCGGGCATCTTGATCGGGTCGATCTTCGGCGGCGCAGCCTCGCCATTCTTGAGCAGCTTGCGGGTGTTCTTGCAGCTGGGGTTGGTGCACCCGAAGAACTTGCCGAAACGGCCGGTCTTCAGCTGCATCTCGCTGCCGCACTTGTCGCACTCGAGGCTCGGGCCTTCATAGCCCTTGATGCGGTACTGGCCCTGCTCGATCTCGTAGCCCGCGCAATCCGGGTTGTTGCCGCAGATATGCAGCTTGCGGGTCTCGTCCAGCAGGTAGGCATCCATAGCGGTGCTGCAGATCGGGCAGCGATGCTTGCCACGCAGCACGCGGGACTCGGACTCACCTTCGTCGTCCGCGGCGATCTCGTCACCCGGAACCAGGTTGATGGTGGCCTTGCAACGCTCCTTCGGCGGGAGGCTGTAGCCCGAGCAACCCAGGAACACGCCGGTGGAAGCGGTACGGATCATCATCGGCCGGCCGCACTCACGGCAGGCGATGTCGGTCGGGGTCGGCTGGTTGACGCGCATGCCGCTGTCAGCGACTTCGGCCACTTCCAGCTTCTTCTTGAAGTCGCCGTAGAACTCGTCAAGCAGGTTCTTCCAGTCGCGCTCTCCCTGGGCCACGTCGTCCAGGTTCTCTTCCATGCCGGCGGTGAAGCCATAGTCCATAAGGTTCGAGAAGCTCTCGTTCAGACGCTCGGTGACGATGTCACCCATCTTCTCGGAGTAGAAGCGACGGTTATGCACCGTCACATAGCCCCGCTCCTGAATGGTGGAAATGATCGCGGCATAGGTGGATGGGCGGCCAATGCCCCGCTTTTCCAGCTCTTTGACCAGGCTGGCCTCGGAGAAACGTGCCGGCGGCTTGGTGAAGTGCTGACTGGGATCGAGCTTGATCAGCTTGAGTGCCTCGCCTTCCTTCATGTCGGGCAGCACATCGTCTTCACCCGGCTTGCTCTGCTGCGGCAACACGCGGGTGTAGCCGTCGAACTTGAGGATGCGACCCTTGGCGCGCAGCTCGAAGTTGCCGGCAGCCACACTGACGCTGGTGGACAGGTACTCGGCCGGCGGCATCTGGCAGGCCACGAACTGGCGCCAGATCAGGTCGTACAGGCGCTCGGCGTCGCGCTCCATGCCCGACAGCTGGGTCGGCTTGAGATTGACGTCCGAGGGGCGGATGGCCTCGTGGGCCTCCTGGGCGCCTTCCTTGCTCGAATAGAAATTCGGCTTGGCGGGCAGGTACTTCTCACCGAACTCGCCCTCGATGAAGCCACGCACCATGGTGATGGCGTCGGCAGAGAGGTTGGTCGAGTCGGTACGCATATAGGTGATGTAGCCCGCCTCGTAGAGACGTTGGGCCATCATCATGGTTTTCTTCACCCCGAAGCCCAGGCGATTGCTCGCCGCCTGTTGCAGTGTGGAGGTGATGAAAGGCGCTGACGGACGGCTGGAGGTCGGCTTGTCTTCGCGCTTCTGCACGCTGTAGCTGGAGGACTTGAGCTGCTCCAGCGCGGCCATGGCCTGGGCTTCGTTCAGCGGCTTGAAGGCCGCACCGTTCTCCTTGGCCACCTCGAAGCGTACGTTGGCCCCCTTGGCAGTGCCCAGATCGGCGTGGACTTCCCAGTACTCCTCGGGCACGAAGGCACGGATCTCACGCTCACGCTCGACCACCAGCTTCACCGCCACCGACTGCACGCGACCGGCGGACAGGCCGCGGGCGATCTTCTGCCACAGCAGCGGCGAGACCATGTAGCCCACCACGCGGTCGAGGAAGCGGCGCGCCTGCTGGGCGTTGACGCGGTTGATATCCAGCTCGCCGGGCTGGGAGAAGGCCTCCTGGATGGCCTTCTTGGTGATTTCGTTGAACACCACGCGCTTGTAGCGGCTGTCGTCACCGCCGATGGATTCCCGCAGGTGCCAGGCGATGGCCTCCCCTTCGCGGTCCAAGTCGGTTGCGAGATAGATGGTGTCGGCATCCTTGGCCAGTCGGCGCAGTTCCTCGATCACCTTCTCCTTGCCGGGAAGGATCTCGTACTTCGCCTTCCAGCCGTGCTCGGGGTCGACGCCCATGCGGGTGAACAATTGGCGCTTGGCCTTTTCCTTGGGCGATAGCGCCGGAGCCTCGGACGCGGCCGCCTTGCCGCGCTTCACCGGTTCCTTGCTGGCACTGGCCGAACCGCTGGTAGGCAGGTCACGGATATGGCCGATGCTCGACTTCACCACGTACTGGTTGCCCAGGTACTTGTTGATGGTCTTGGCCTTGGCCGGGGATTCCACGATGACCAGCGATTTGCCCATGGATCGGAAATTTCCTGAATTCGATAAATGAAAGGCGGGACCGCCTGACGCGGCACCGCTATATATAGTGGCGAACGAGACGAGGTCAAGCTTGCCCGCCGCCCCGGGATACCTCAGCGACGCGGAAAGAGATCTGACTCGGCAGTCACCAAAGCGAAGCGGGCGATCTGCTCGCCATCCACCTCGACCGTCTCGGTGAACATGCTCAGCGGGCGGACCCAGAGGCCGTGCTCGCCGTAGAGAGCCTGGTAGACCACCAGCTCTTCTTCGGTCTCGGAATGGCGCGCCGTACCGATCACACGGTACTGCTGCCCTTTGTAGTGACGATAGAGTCCAGGTTGCAGGCTCATGTTCCCCTCGTGTCCATCTATGGTCCGGTTCGCGAAGGGTGCGCATGGTGCCCACTCCCGTGCCCGCTGGCCAGCCCCGTTGACGAAATAAGCCCCATGAAAGCAAAAAACCGGGGCACCCAGGCCCCGGTCTTTTCCATCAGCGGACGCTTAGACGCGTTCGAAGACGGTGGTGATGCCCTGGCCGAGACCCACGCACATGGTGGACACGCCCAGAGTACCGCCGTTCTGCTTCATCACGTTCAGCAGGGTGCCGGAGATACGTGCACCGGAGCAGCCGAAGGGGTGACCCAGAGCGATGGCGCCGCCGTGCAGGTTGACCTTCTGCTCCATCTTATCGAGGAGTTTCAGGTCCTTCAGCACGGGCAGGGCCTGAGCGGCGAAGGCTTCGTTGAGTTCGACGAAGTCGATGTCGTCCATGCTCAGGCCGGCGCGCTTGAGCGCCTTCTGGGTGGACGGCACCGGGCCGTAGCCCATGATCGCCGGGTCGACACCCGCGACCGCCATGGCACGCACCACGGCCATCGGCTGGATGCCGAGATCCTGGGCGCGCTGGGCGCTCATCACGATCATGCAGGAGGCGCCGTCGGTGATCTGCGAGGACGTACCTGCAGTCACGGTGCCGCCTTTCGGGTTGAACGCAGGCTTCAGGGCGGCCAGGCTTTCGATGGTGGTCTCCGGACGGATGGTCTCGTCGAAGTCGAACACCTTCAGGAAGCCATTCTCGTCGTAGCCTTGCATCGGGATGATTTCATCCTTGAACTTGCCTTCGACGGTAGCCTTGTGTGCCAGGCGGTGGGAACGCTCACCGAAGGCGTCCTGCTGCTCGCGGCTGATACCGTGCATCTTGCCCAGCATCTCGGCGGTCAGACCCATCATGCCCGAGGCCTTGGCGGCGTACAGGGACAGGTGCGGGTTCGGATCGACGCCATGCATCATGCCGACGTGGCCCATGTGCTCCACACCACCGACGACGAACACGTCGCCGTTGCCGGTCTGGATGGCCTGCACGGCGGTGTGCAGGGCGCTCATGGAGGAGCCGCACAGGCGGCTGACGGTCTGGCCGGCGCTGGTGTGCGGGATCTGGGTCATCAGCGACGCCATGCGTGCGATGTTCCAGCCTTGTTCCAGGGTCTGGTTCACGCAGCCCCAGATCACGTCTTCGACTTCAGCCGGGTCCAGCTTGGTGTTGCGGGCCAGGACGCCGCTGATCAGTTGTGCCGACATGGTCTCGGCACGGGTATTGCGGTGCATGCCGCCTTTGGAACGACCCATCGGGGTACGGCCGAAGTCGACAATGACTGCATCTCTAGGATTCAGGCTCATATTTCTACTCTCGCTCTGTTCGTTCCGCGATTAACCGAAAAACTTCTGGCCCTTGGCGGCCATTTCACGAAGCTTGGCGGTCGGGTGGTACAGCGCGCCCAGTTCGGCGTACTTGTCGGCCAGGGCAACGAATTCGGCTACACCGATGGAGTCGATGTAACGCAGTGCACCACCACGGAAGGGCGGGAAGCCGATACCGTAGATCAGGCCCATGTCGGCCTCGGCTGCGGTGTCGACGATGCCGTCTTCCAGGCAACGAACGGTTTCCAGGCACAGCGGGATCATCATGAAGTTGATGATGTCTTCGTCGGTCAGCTCACGCTGCTCAACGACGATGGACTTCAGCAGCTCGTAGGCTTCCGGATCGGAGACCTTCTTCGGCTTGCCGCGCTTGTCGGTTTCATAGGCGTAGAAGCCCTTGCCATTCTTCTGGCCCAGGCGGTTGGCCTCGTACATCACGTCGACGGCGGTCTTGCCTTCCACGGCCATGCGGTCCGGGAAGCCTTCGGCCATCACGTCACGGCCGTGGTGGCCGGTGTCGATGCCGACTACGTCGGAGAGGTAGGCCGGGCCCATGGGCCAGCCGAACTTCTCCATGACCTTGTCGATGCGCACGAAGTCGACGCCGAAGCCCAGCAGCTTGGAGAAGCCGCCGAAGTACGGGAACAGCACGCGGTTGACCAGGAAGCCGGGGCAGTCGTTGACCACGATCGGGTTCTTGCCCATCTTCTTGGCGTAGGCAACGGTGGTGGCCACGGCCACTTCGCTGGACTTCTCGCCACGGATGACTTCGACCAGGGGCATCATGTGCACCGGGTTGAAGAAGTGCATGCCGACGAAGTTCTCAGGACGCTTCAGCGCCTTGGCCAGCAGGCTGATGGAGATGGTGGAGGTGTTGGAAGCCAGGATGGCATCCTCGCGAACCACGCCTTCCACTTCGGCCAGCACGATCTGCTTGACCTTCGGGTTCTCGACCACGGCTTCGACGACGATGTCGACGGCACCGAAGTCGCCGTAGGACATGGTCGGGCGAATGGCGGTCAGGGCCTCGGCCATCTTGGCCGGGGTCATGCGGCCTTTCTCGACGCGCTTGCCGAGCAGCTTGGAAGCCTCGGACAGCCCCATCTGGATACCCTCTTCGCGGATATCCTTCATCAGGATCGGAGTGCCTTTGGAAGCCGACTGGTAGGCGATGCCGCCGCCCATGATGCCGGCGCCGAGTACGGCGGCCAGTTTCACGTCGCGAGCGATCTCGTCGTGCTGCTTGGCTTTCTTCTTCAGTTCCTGGTCATTCAGGAACAGGCCGATCAGGCTGGCAGCGACCGGGGTCTTGGCCAGCTTGACGAAGCCGGCGGCCTCGACTTCCAGCGCCTTGTCACGACCGAAGTTGGCGGCTTTCTGGATGGTCTTGATGGCTTCGACCGGAGCCGGGTAGTTCGGACCGGCCTGGCCGGCCACGAAACCCTTGGCGGTTTCGAAGGCCATCATCTGCTCGATGGCGTTGAGCTTGATCTTCTCCAGCTTGGGCTGGCGCTTGGCCTTGAAGTCCAGTTCGCCGGAGATGGCGCGCTTGACAAGGTCCAGAGCGGCTTCCTGGAGTTTCGCAGGAGCGACGACGGCGTCGACGGCACCCACTTTCAGGGCGTCGGCGGCCTTGTTTTCCTTGCCGGAAGCGATCCACTCTATGGCGTTGTCGGTACCGATCACGCGCGGCAGGCGCACGGTGCCGCCGAAGCCCGGGTAGATGCCCAGCTTGACTTCAGGCAGGCCGATCTTGGCGGTCTCGCTCATGACGCGGTAGTCACCGGCCAGGCACATTTCCAGGCCGCCGCCGAGGGCGATGCCATTGATCGCAACCACGGTCGGAACCTGCAGGTCTTCGAAATCGCTGAAGATCTTGTTGGCTTCGAGGTTGCCTGCCACCAGCTCCTCGTCGGGCAACTTGAAGTTGTCGACGAATTCGGTGATGTCCGCACCGACGATGAACACGTCCTTGCCACTGCTGACGATAACGCCCTTGACCGACGCATCGGCCTTGATGGCGTCAACCGCCTGACGCAGCTCATTGAGGGTAAGACGGTTGAACTTGTTGACGGACTCACCCTTGAGGTCGAACTTCAGTTCGACGATGCCGCCCTCAAGAGCCTTAACCGTGATGGCTTTACCTTCGTAAATCATCAACTGATCTCCACGGTATGGAAGCTGAACAGTACACATCGGAGCCAACCGGCGAACCGGCTCGAGGCATTGCCGTCGAGCTTAGTCCGATTCGGTCCGGCACACCCACCGACGCGATATCGGGTAGTTATTGGACGTTTCTGTAAGACAAACGCTCAATTCATACGCCCGTTTGATTTGGGTGCGCACACATTCACGGAAAAGTCCGCTGTTGTCAATTGTGCTTCGTGACCGTACAGCCACGCTCAACCCGCTCTGCCACCAGCCTTTGCGCAGGCCCGGCAGCCCTCTGGAAAGCAACATGCGGCATGGTTATGACAAGCCATCAGGCAGGCGACGGAAGGCTCGATAACGTGACGTGCCGCACGCTAGCCAAACGCCAGCGCGGCGGGTAGAGTCGCGCGTTACGGCCGGGACAGGCCGAATAACAAAAACAACTAGATGACGCCCTAGAGGCACACGGAGTAGCGACATGACGAGCCGTACGCTTGCCATTCTGCTGGGCACCCTGCTCACCCTTTCCACCCTATCCATCCCCGCTCAAGCCGCCGACCCCGCCACCAGCCTGCTCAAGCTGCACCAGATGCGCCTCGCCGCGCAGAAGAGCCTGGGCGACTTCTATATGTACAACGGCATGGAGGGCGACCAGCGCTACGCGCGGATGATCGACGAGTCCGTCCAGGAAGCGGATGCACGCCTGAAGGAGCTGACCGAAATGCCGGGCGACGGGTCCAAGGCCCTGCGCGTGCAACTGGGCGAGCAATGGAAGGACTACTCCGGTGAGCTGACCAACCTGGTCGTCGCGCTCAAGACCAAGGGTTTCACCGACCTGCAACCCATCGCCGACATGACCGCCCGCAACCAGAAGCTGCTGGCCATGGCCAAGGAGCTCTACGGGAAGATCCAGCAGGAAAGCGGCGTCAACGTCCCCCCGCTGACCCAGCAAAGCCGCGAGCAGAGCCTGCTGATGCAGACCATCGCCGTCGACTACGCCTCTCGCAGCGCCTCGGTCGGCGCGTCCTTCTTCGGCGGTGGCGAAGGCAAGCCCATCGACGAACTGGCGCGCGACTTCGCCGGCCAGCTGGCAGCCCTTGAGCAGCAGCCGAAGAACACCCCGCAGATCAAGCAGGCACTCACCAGCATCGGCACGAAGTGGCGATACATCGAGAAATCGCTGCAGAACTACAACGAAAACAGCGTGCCGTTCCTGATCAACAAGTATTCCGACAGCATCATCGACGGGCTCGAAGGCGTTTCCGCCCAGTACGCCGCGACGCAACTCTGAAATACCCCGCCCCCTCCCGGGCCCATTGCGCGGCCCGGGCGACGCCTGCATCAAACCACCGCGCGCAGCACGTCGGCGATGCGCTGCAGGTCCTCGGGCGTGCCCCGCTCGCCCCAGCAGAGAGCGATCATCTGGGAATTGGCCTCGATCTTGTAGACATCCGCTGGCAGACCCGCAAAGCGCGCCAGCATCGCCGGGTCCTCCAGCGGCTCGCGCCACTGGTTCTGCCACTGCCCGGGCGCAACCTGCCAGTAACACCAGGCACCGGGGGCCCCGCGAGGGCGCGGGCGGTGATATTGAGCACAGGAGGCAGGAGGCTCGACCGGCAACCAATGGGGCCACTCCTGGCGCGAGAGCTGCATGGCCAGCCCCATCCGCCTCGCCTGCATGCGCAACTCCATGCGCCCTCGCTGCCCCTTGGAAGGCACCAGCCAGACCAGCGGGCTGAGCACGGCGAGCAGGAGAAATAGCACCAACCAGAGGGTCATAACGTCATCCCATGATGAAAATCATGCCGCCGGGCACCCGTGGCGGCCATACTGAGTCCAAGCGCAAACCTTAAGGAGGAGTCACCCATGCCCTACAAGCACATTCTGGTCGCCGTCGACCTCACCGACGAGTGCCACCCGGTGGTGCGCCGCGCCCAGGCTCTCGCCCTGGCGACCCAGGCCAAGCTGTCGCTGGTGCATATCGTCGAACCCATGGCCATGGCCTTCGGCGGTGACGTACCCATGGACCTCTCGATGCTCCAGCAGCAGCAGTTCGAACAGGCCCGGGAACGCCTCGATGGCTTCGCCGGCCTCTACCCGGAACTGCTCACCGAACAGCGCCACCTGGCCTACGGCCAGCCGCGCCAGGAAATCCACCGACTCGCCGAGGAACAGGGCTGCGACCTCATCGTCGTCGGCAGCCACGGCCGCCACGGTCTCGCCCTGTTGCTGGGCTCCACCGCCAATGACGTCCTGCATGGTGCGCCCTGCGACGTGATCGCCGTCCGCCTCAAGAAGAACGACTGACCCACCCGCCGGCGGAGGCCTCAGAAGAAGCCTTCGTCGGCGCTCATGACCAGCGGGCGGATCTTCTGCAGCTGGGTTTCCAGCGAGTAGGTCATGCTCGATGCCATCGAGAAGAAGGTCAGGAAGGCCTTCAGGTTCGAATCGCCATCGCACACATCATGGATGCGCTGCCAGAACGCCTGGTTGACCAGCTGCAATTGCTGGAACAGACGCACCAGCCCCTTCAGCTCCCAGTCCGCATGCCGCCCTTCGCGGAAATTGAAGTACTGCCGCGCGAGATAAAGCGA
Organism: Pseudomonas tohonis; assembly: GCF_012767755.2. Lineage (NCBI taxonomy): Bacteria > Pseudomonadati > Pseudomonadota > Gammaproteobacteria > Pseudomonadales > Pseudomonadaceae > Pseudomonas > Pseudomonas tohonis. Next base: position 1,964,128 of record NZ_AP023189.1, on the reverse strand, counting down.
TACGGCGCGCAGGATGAACTCCTGGTTGCTGGCGAACGGCAGGTGTTGCTGGGCCATCGGCTTGAGGCGGCCCAGCACCGGGCAGGCACTGGTCGCCATGATCACCCCGAGCAACGCCCGCAGCCCTTCTTCCAGGCCCACCTGCTTGGTGTACTCCCGCTCCGGGGTGCGCACCAGGAACACCGCCTTCTTGAATGCAGGCAGCCCGTGGAAGTCCTCGATCACCCGGTGCAGGTCGACCGCCGCCGGGCAATGGCTGAACTTGTCCCTGGAGAGCGGGCAGTTGCTGCACTGCTGGAACTCCAGGCGCGTCCATTTCGGCGCGGCCAGCGCGCGCTCCTGATCGTATTGACGATCCAGCTCGATGCGGTAGCTGAACTCGTGTTCGTCATCCAGGGTGATGCGGTACTCGACAGCCATGGGCTCTCCAGCTCGGTGATTCTTCAGTCGTCCAGTTCGGCCCAGCGTTCCAGCAGGCGATCCAGCTCCTGCTGTTGCTGCTCGAAACGCTCCAGCACGGCACGGGTCTGCTCCGCGGGCCGCTGGTAGAACGCCGGGTCGGAAATTTCCTGCTGTACCGCCGCCATCTCCGCTTCCAGGGTCTCGATCTGGCCGGGAAGCGCTTCCAGCTCACGCTGCAATTTGTAGCTGAGTTTCTTCTTCGGCGCCTCGCTGGCGGTCGCCAACGGTGCGGGCTGGACGGGGGCCGGAGCGACCGTAGCGGTGGGCTCGGCCTTGCCGGACTTGGTCTCGCCCACGCCCAGCAGGCGCGGCGAACCGCCCTGGCGCAGCCAGTCCTGGTAGCCACCGACGTACTCGCGCACGCGCCCTTCCCCCTCGAACACCAGGGTGCTGGTCACCACGTTGTCGAGGAAGGCCCGGTCGTGGCTGACCATCAGCACGGTGCCCGGGAAATTCAGCAGCACTTCCTCCAGCAGCTCCAGGGTTTCCACGTCCAGGTCGTTGGTCGGTTCGTCCAGCACCAGCAGGTTGGCCGGCTTGCTGAACAGCTTGGCCAGCAACAGGCGCGCGCGCTCACCGCCCGACAGCGCCTTGACCGGCGTGCGGGCACGCTGCGGGCTGAACAGGAAGTCGCCCAGGTAGCTCAGCACATGGCGGTTCTGGCCATCGATGGAGATGAAGTCGCGGCCCTCGGAAATATTGTCGATCACCGTCTTCTCGGGCTCGAGCTGGTGACGCAGCTGGTCGAAATAGGCCACCTCCAGCTTGGTGCCGACCTCGATCTTGCCGCTGGTCGGCTCCAGGTCGCCCAGCAGCAGCTTGAGCAGCGTGGTCTTGCCGGTGCCGTTGGCGCCCAGCAGGCCGATGCGGTCGGAGCGTTGCAGCACCAGGGAGAAATCGCGGATCAGCGGCGCGCCGCCCGGATGGGCGAAGCTCACGCCCTCGGCGACCATCACCTGCTTGCCCGACTTCTCCGCGGACTCCAGCTGGATGGTGGCCTTGCCCTGGCGCTCACGGCGATCGGCACGCTCGGCACGCATGGCCTTCAGCGCGCGCACGCGCCCCTCGTTACGGGTACGGCGGGCCTTGATGCCCTGGCGGATCCACACCTCCTCCTGGGCCAGGCGCTTGTCGAACAGCGCGTTGGCGGTCTCTTCCGCCGCCAGTTGCTGCTCCTTGTGCACCAGGAAACTGGCGTAGTCGCCGTTCCAGTCGATCAGGTGGCCACGGTCCAGTTCGAGGATGCGCGTCGCCAGGTTCTGCAGGAACGAGCGGTCGTGGGTGATGAACAGCACGGCGCCGCCGAAGCCCATGAGCGCTTCTTCCAGCCAGGCGATGGCGCCGATGTCCAGGTGGTTGGTGGGCTCGTCCAGCAGCAGCAGGTCCGGCTCGGAAACCAGCGCCTGGGCCAGCAGCACGCGGCGACGCCAGCCGCCGGAAAGCTCGGCCAGGGTCTTGTCCGCCGGCAGTTGCAGGCGGCTCAGGGTGCTGTCCACCAGCTGCTGCAGGCGCCAGCCATCCTTCGCCTCGAGCTCCTGCTGCACATGCATCAGCTTGTTCAGGTCTTCGTCGCCGTGGATGTTCTGGCTGAGGTGGTGATACTCGGCCAGCAGCGCGCCGACGCCGGCCAGCCCCTCGGCCACCACGTCGAACACCGTGCGGTCGTCGGCGCGCGGCAACTCCTGCGGCAACTCGCCGATCTTCAGGCCCGGGGCGCGCCAGATCTCGCCGTCATCGCCATGCTGGTCGCCCTTGACCAGGCGCAGCATGCTCGACTTGCCGGTGCCGTTGCGGCCGATGATGCACACCCGCTCGCCACGGGCTATCTGCCATGACACCTTGTCCAGCAGCGGCATGGCGCCGTAGGCAAGGGATACATCGCTGAACTTGAGCAGGGTCATGGGCGCCTCCGAAAACAGGGGGCGCATTCTACCCGGTTTGCGCCCCGGCATATCCGCCATTTTTTCATCATGTTTCCTCCGCCGGATCGGATTTCACCCGGGCCGGGCAACAGGCTAAGCTACGCAGGTCCGGTGGCGGCCAGGCCGTTGCCCCATACGATTTCTCTACCCGGAAGTGTCATGCGCGGTCGTCTGCTCAGCCTGTTCTCCTGCCTGCTTCTCACCACCGTCACACTCGATGCAGCCCACGCGGTCCCTCTTGCCCAGCAACGTCAGATGTACGACGAGGCCAAGCGTGCCCTCGCCAAGGGCGACAGCGGCCCCTACAAGCGCTATGCCACGGCCCTGGCCGACTACCCGCTGGAGCCCTATCTCGCCTATGACGAGCTGACCGCGCGCCTGAAATGGGCCAGCAACGACGAGATCGAGAAGTTCCTCGCCGAGCATGGCGACCTGCCCCAGGCCAACTGGATGAAGCTGCGCTGGTTGCGCTGGCTGGCCGAACGCGGCGAGTGGAAGACCTTCGTCAACTACTACGACCCAAAGATGAATTTCACCGAACTGGACTGCCTCTATGGCCAGTACCAGATCAAGAACGGCCTCAAGGCCGAGGGCTACAAGAGCGCCGAAAAGCTCTGGCTGGTGGGCAAGTCCCAGCCGGAAGCCTGCGACGTGCTCTTCGACCTCTGGCGCGCCGAAGGCCAGATGACCGAGCAGATGCGCTGGCGCCGCGCCAAGCTCGCCGCCGAGGCGCGCAACTACGGCCTGGCCAGCTTCCTGGTCAAGGGCCTGCCGACCCTGCAGGCCCAGGGCAAGTTGCTGGTGGATGTCGCACAGAACCCGCAGATGCTGAGCCAGACCGCCCGCTTCGCGCCGGCCGACAAGGCCATGGCCGATGTAGTCGGCCTGGGCCTGCGCCGCCTGGCCCGCCAGGACCCGGAAAAAGCCATGTCCCTCCTCGATGGCTACGCCGCACGGATGAAATTCTCCAGCAGCGAGAAGGTCGCCATCGCCCGCGAGATCGGCCTGACCCTGGCCAAGAGCTACGACTCGCGCGCCCTCAAGGTCATGACCCAGTACGACCCCAAGCTGCGCGACAACACCGTCAGCGAGTGGCGCGCGCGCCTGCTGCTGCGCCTGGGCCAGTGGGACGACGCCTACAAGCTGACCAAGCAGATGCCCGCCGAGCTGGCCAACACCAACCGCTGGCGTTACTGGCAGGCCCGCAGCCTGCAGCTGGCGCAGCCGCAGAGCGCCGAAGCCGCCCGCCTCTACCAGCCCCTGGCCAAGGAGCGCGACTTCTACGGCTTCCTCGCCGCCGACCGCATCCAGGCGCCCTACCAGCTCAACAACAAGCCGCTGGCCCTCGACCCGCGCCTGGTGCAGAAGGTGCGCAACACCGCCGGCATCCGCCGCGCACTGGAGTTCCACGATCGCGGCCAGATCGTCGATGGTCGCCGCGAGTGGTACTACGTAAGCCGCCTGTTCAGCCGCGACGAACTGGTCGCCCAGGCCAAGCTCGCCTATGACATGCAGTGGTATTTCCCGGCCATCCGCACCATCAGCCAGGCCCAGTACTGGGACGACCTGGACATCCGCTTCCCCATGGCCCACCGCACCTCCCTCACCCAGCAGGCGCGCTTGCGTGGCCTGCACTCCAGCTGGGTCTTCGCCATCACCCGCCAGGAAAGCGCCTTCATGGCCGATGCGCGCTCGGGCGTCGGCGCCATGGGCCTGATGCAGCTGATGCCCGGCACCGCCAAGGAGACCGCACGCAAGTTCGGCATCCCCCTGGCCTCGCCGCAACAGGCGCTGAACCCGGACGTCAACATCCAGCTCGGTGCCGCCTACCTCAGCCAGGTGCACGGGCAGTTCAACGGCAACCGCGTACTCGCCTCCGCCGCCTACAACGCCGGCCCCGGTCGCGTGCGCCAGTGGCTCAAGGGGGCCAACCACCTGGCCTTCGACGTCTGGGTGGAAAGCATCCCCTTCGACGAAACCCGCCAGTACGTGCAGAACGTACTGTCCTACTCGGTGATCTACGGCCAGAAGCTCAACGCCCCGCAGCCCCTGGTGGACTGGCACGAGCGTTTCTTCGACGACCAGTGATCCCTCGCTGGAATGCAAACGGACGCCCAAGTGGCGCCCGTTTCGTTTCCTGGATGAAATCCGCTGCGGGGTTACTCCAGCACCTCGACGTCCATTCCCACCTCCAGCGTGCCGTTGGAACGGTTGATCAGGTTCTGGCCGAAATAGACCTCGCCCTCGCGCTCACGGTAGGTCTTGAGGGTGGTGAGGGGCTCGCGGTCGGGGCTGCGTTCACCAGTGGCGGGGTCGATGGTGGTGAGGATGCAACGGGTGCAGCCCTTGGCGACGCTGAACTCGACGCCGCCGATGCGGATGCGCTTCCACTCGTCCTCGGCGAAGGGCGCGCCGCCTTCCACCACCAGGTTGGGACGGAAGCGCAGCATCTCCAGCGGACGGCCAACGCGGCTGGAAAGATCATCCAGCGAGGCCTGGCCGATCAGCAGCAGCGGGAAGCCATCGGCGAAACCGACCTTCTCCTCCGGCAGCAGGCTCCCGGGAATATCCCGGGCGCGTTTTTCGGGCACATGCACGAGGCGGGTGGGCTTGCCGATGAAGGCGCTGAGCCAGTCGGCGGCCTCATCGCCGGCATCGGGTACACGCATGGAATCCTTCCAGATGAAGGTCCCGCGCAGGTCGCTGTCGGGATCGGGCAGCTTCACGTCGAGCGACGGCCGGCCGGCGGTGGCCAGGGTCAGGCCGCCCTCGGCGTTCCACAACGCGCTCAGCTGCGACATCTGTGGCAGCGCGCGCTGGGTGAGGAAGCGGCCATTACTCGCATCCACCAGCATCCAGCGTCGATCGCCGGCCAGCCCGAGGCCATCGAGCTCGGCACGCTCCAGGCGTTCGCCGATGGCGGATTTCATGGGAAAACGATAGAGGGCGGAGAGACGCAACATGGGGCCGGCATCCTTGGGCGGTCAGCGAAGGCCCCGTTATACGGAATCGCGGGCCGGGGCCTCAACCCCGGCTCGCAAAAAGGTCACTCATCCTTCTTCAGGCGGTCAGCCACCACGTCCACCAGCTTGTCCGGCTGGAACTTGGAGAGGAAGTTGTCGCAGCCGACCTTCTTCACCATGGCGTCGTTGAAACTGCCGGATAGCGAGGTGTGCATCACCACGTAGAGGTCGCGCAGGCGCGGGTCGTTGCGGATCTCGGTGGTCAGGCGGTAGCCGTCCATCTCCGGCATCTCGGCATCAGTGAAGATCATCAGCAGCTTGTCGGTCATCACCTCGCCGGAATCGGCCCACTTCTTCAGCAGGTTCAGCGCCTTGAGGCCGTCGCTGGCCGAATGGGTGCGGATACCCAGCTGCGACAGGGTCTCGCGCAGCTGGGTCAGGGCGACGTTGGAATCGTCCACCAGCAGCACTTCGCGGCCACGGGCCTTGTCCAGCAGCGGATTACTCAGGCGCTCCTCGGACACCCGGGTGCTCATGGGCACGATCTCGGCCAGGACCTTCTCCACGTCGATGATCTCGACGATCTGGTCCTCCACCTTGGTGATCGCCGTCAGGTAGTGCTGGCGACCAGCGCCACCGGGCGGCGGCTGGATGGACTCCCAGTTGAGGTTGAGGATGCGATCCACGCCCCCCACCAGGAAGGCCTGCACGGAGCGGTTGTACTCGGTGACGATGATGGTGCTGCGCTCATCCGGCACCAGCGCGCGCATGCCGATGGCGCGGGACAGGTCGATCACCGGAAGGGTCTGGCCGCGCAGGTTGACCACTCCGCAGACGAAGGGGTGGCGCTGGGGGATCAGGGTCAGCTTCGGCAGTTGCAGGACTTCCTGCACCTTGAACACGTTGATGGCGAACAGCTGGCGGCCGGCCAGGCGGAACATGAGGATTTCCAGGCGGTTCTCGCCAACCAGCTGGGTGCGTTGATCGACTGTGTCGAGAATACCGGCCATTGCGTGCTCCTGTTGAATGTTCGAGCCAGACTGCGGCTGCACCTGCGTTATCGGCAAAGGGCCGTATAACTGTAGCGATCATGGCCTGGCGCCATCATGCACCAGGCGGGTCGACGGCACCAGAAGCCGCTTACTGCCGTCCGTCCTGCAACAACGGAGAACCGTCCGGCAGATGTAAGCGTAGTGCGTCGCGGCGCGCATTGAAGCGAACCTGCCTGCATTCCATGGGTTCTCCGTCGAGATTCATGTCCAGCCCCTCGGGCGCCTCCACCTCGACCCAGGGCAGGCGCGCACTCACCGACACCGCGTCCACCCCGCCGATGCCGCCTGAAAGCAGGGTGCCGAGCGTGCCCACCACGTCCTGCGGGGCCGGCACGATGCACAACTCCAGCAACCCGTCGTCCACCCGCGCATTGGGACACAGCACGTGGCCACCGCCGGCCTGGCAGCCATTGCCGATGCCCACGGCGAGGAATTCGCCCTCCCATTCGAAGTCAGGCCCCTTGAAGCGCCCAAAGGCCGAATGCACCTCGGAAAAGCGCGTCAGCCCGGTGAGGAAGTAGGCCGCGCCGCCCAGCACCTTCTTCAGGTCCTCGGACGTGTTGGCCGTGATCTTCGAACCGAAGCCGCCGGTGGCCATGTTGAGGAACAGCCGCCCATCCGCCTCACCCAGGTCGATCGACCGGGGTGCCACGTCCAGCAGCGCCAGCGCCTCGCCAGGCAGCAACGGCACGCCGGCTGCACGGGCGAAGTCGTTGGCGGTGCCCAGGGGCAGCAACGCCAGGCTCGCGTCCTCCCCGGCCAGGGCCATGGCCTCGGCGACATCGCGCAAGGTGCCGTCGCCACCGCCGGCGATCAGGGTCCGGTAACCGGCGTCCAGCGCCTCGCCGACGATGCGCCGGGCGTCGCCGCCCTCCCAGGTGACGCGCACCGCCAGTTCCCATCCCGCATCGCGACGCGCCTGCACGGCTGCGCGCACCTCCTCGTTCAGTGCCTGTTTTCCATGCAGGATCAGCAACGCCTTGCGCTCGCTCATGAACCACTCCATTCACCGGGGAATCGGTCGAGTATATGCCTCGCACCGTAGGAACAACTTCAGACAAGCGTCAGAGACGGATTACACAAATATCTAATATGTCGATCTGTTTGTTGAATTATTTACGCTTTTTGTCGATACGAACTTGATGAAAAATGGCCTCCAACACGCCGCAGAGCCCAACCACCTGCGAGCAACGAGGAGATTCCCATGATCGAAGTACGCCCCTTCAACCAGCTCGGCGGTGCCCATCACGGCTGGCTCAACGCCCGTCACCACTTCTCCTTCGCCGAGTACCACGACCCGGCGCGGATGAACTGGGGCCAGCTGCGCGTCTGGAACGATGACGAGATCGCCGCCAACAGTGGCTTCCCGCCGCACCCGCATCGGGACATGGAAATCATCACCTACGTCCGCGAAGGCGCGATCACCCACCAGGACAACCTGGGCAACAAGGGCCGCACCGAAGCCGGCGACGTGCAGGTGATGAGCGCGGGCACCGGCATCGCCCACAGCGAGTACAACCTGGAAGGCGAGACGACCAAGATCTTCCAGATCTGGATCATGCCCACCGAGTTCGGCGCCGCGCCGTCCTGGGGTGCCAAGCCCTTCCCGAAAGGTGAGCGCGCCGGCAGCTTCGTGACCCTGGCCAGCGGCATAGACGAGGGCAGCGATGCCCTGCCCATCCGCGCCAGCGCCCGCCTGGTAGCCGCCACCCTGAAGGCTGGCCAGCAGGCGGAATACCGCCTGGAGAGCGGCCGCAAGGCCTACCTGGTGGCTGCCCAGGGCCGTTATGAAGTCAACGGAGTGGCCGCCGAGGCGCGCGATGGCGTGGCGATACGCGATGTCGAGGTGCTGAGCTTCACCGCCAGCGAAGACACCGAGATCGTGCTGGTCGACGTCGCCTGATCAGGCCCGCAACGAAAACGCCCCCGGGGTTCCGCTCCGGGGGCGTTTTTCATTCCGCGCTAGACCGCCTTCGCATCTGTGGGAGCGAATTCCTTCGCGATAAGCCCACCACCGCGACGCCGGGCGGCGCCATCACGCCGGATACCCGGTGATCTCGCGGATCTTATGGTACAGCGGCTTCAGCTGCCGGTACATGCGCTGGTAAACGCCCTGGTAGAGCCGCTCGTAGGTGCGCTGCGCCTGCGGGTCCGGGTGGAACACCTGGCCGACACGGGTCATGGCGCGGATCGCCGTGGGAAAGTCCGGGTGCAGCCCCAGCCCCACCGCGCAATCGATGGCCGCGCCCAGCCCCGAGGTTTCGTAGACATGCGGACGCTCGGCCGGCAGGCCGAAGATATCCGCCGTCAACTGCATGGCCGCATCGCTTTGCGAGCCGCCACCGGAGACACGCAGGCGCCTGATCGGCGTGCCCGAGCGCTTCTCGATGCGCTCCTTGCCCTGGCGCAGCGCATACGCCAGGCCCTCGAGGATGGCGCGGTAAATGTGCGCGCGGGTGTGCACGTCACCGAAACCGATGATCGAGCCTTTGGCCTCCAGCCCCGGCTCGCGGATACCCGGCGTCCAGTAGGGCTGCAGCATCAGCCCCATGGAGCCCGGCGGCACGCTGTCGACCAGTTCATCGAACAGCGCCTCGGGCTCCACGCCCAGCTCCTTGGCCCGTTGCATCTCGCGCAGGCCGAACTCCTGCTTGAACCAGCTGACCATCCAGAAACCGCGGTAGATCATCACCTCGGTGTTGAAGTGATCGGGGATCGCCGCCGGGTAGGGCGGGATCAAGGGAATCGTCTCCAGGTAGCTGCGCCGGGTGGTGTTGATGGTCGCCGTGGTGCCGTAGGACAGGCACGCCGTGTCCGGCTCCACCCCGCCCGAGCCCATCACCTCGCAGGCCTTGTCGGCGCCGGCGGCGATCAGCGGCAGGCCCTCGGGGATACCGGTCAGGCGGCTGGCCTCGGCGCTGATGCTGCCCAGGCGCTCGCCGGGCTTGAACAGGTCCGGCAACTGCTCGCGGCGCACCGGCATCGCCTGCCACTTCCAGTCCTTGGGCGAGGCCCAGTCCAGGCGCTTGTAGTCGAACGGCAGGTAGGCCACCTGGCAGGCCACCGAATCCACGTAGCGGCCACACAGGCGATGGGTGAGGAAGCCCGACAGCAGCAACACCTTGTGCGTCCGCTGCCAGATGTCCGGCTGGTGCTGCGACACCCAGTTCACCTCGGCCTGGGCGCGGAAATAGTCCACCGTGCCTTCGATGCGCAGCAGGCGGAACAGCCAGCCCCAGGGGCCCTTGATACGCCCCTCGACCTCGGCGCGGCGCTGGTCCAGCCAGATGATCGCCGGGCGCAGCGGCTGGCCCTGCTCGTCGACGTTGATCACCGTGCCGCGCTGGGTGGTGACCGAGACGCCACGGATCAGGCTGCGGTCGATGTCCACGGACTCCCACAGCAGGCGGCAGGCTTCGGCGAGGCTCGACCAGTAGTACTCCGGGTCCTGCTCGGCCCAGCCGGGCTGCCGGGAGTAATAGGCCTCCAGCGGCACCTTGCCCTTGCCCACCAGGTTGCCGTCCAGGTCGAACAGCAGCGCGCGCACGCTCTGGGTGCCGTTGTCTATCGCCAGCAGGTAGCTCTTCTCGCTCACGGTGGATTCCTTGTTCTTATTCTGCGGGCAGGCTGTAGCTGCGCTGCCAGAGCGCAGCATAGGCCCGTTCCTCGTCTTCCCAGCGCGCGTCGCTCCAGCCCAGGCGCGCTTGGCACAGCGCCCGGATACGCGGCATCAGCGCCGCGCCGCCGCCAGGCAGCAACAGGCCCAGGCGGGTCCGACGCAGCAGCAGGTCGTCCAGGTGCAGCACCATTTCGCCCTCGGCCGCCCAGGCGAGTTCCGCCCAGAGCGTATCGGTGGCGCCGACGCGATCGCTGCCCAGCGCCTCGACCAGCCGCGCGATGGCGGCGAGCTCGGGGCCGTGCCGCCCCGCCAGGCGCCGATGACCCAGGGGCCCCAGGCCTGCCAGGCTCGTTCCCGGCGCCGGGGTGAACACCGCCGCGCCGAGATCGTCCACGGCACGGCCGGTGAAGGCCGCACAGGCACGCAGCACTTCCAGCGCCAGCAGGCGGAAGGTGGTCAGCTTGCCGCCGGCCAGGGTCACGCAGCCGGGTTCGATCCACAGCGCGTGTTCACGCGTCTCGTCGGAAGGCTTCAGCGAGCCTTCGCCATCGCTCACCACCGGACGCACGCCGGCCCAGGTGGAGAGCACGTCTGCGCGCCCGATGGCGGCGGCCGGGAACTGCTCGCGGCAGGCGGCCAGCAGGTAGTCGACTTCCCCGGGGCTGATGCGCGCATCCAGGTCCAGTTCTTCGCGGTGGTCCAGGTCGGTGGTGCCGACCACGGTCGCGCCTTCCCAGGGGAAGACGAACACCGGCCGGCCATCGTCCGGGTGCATGAAGCTGATGGCGTGGGCCAGCGGCAGGCGCCAGCCGGGCAGCAGCAGGTGGCTGCCACGCAACGGGCGGATGTGCTCGCTGCCCTCGCGAAGGCGCAGGCGATCGGCCCAGGCGCCGGTGGCCTGGGCCACGGCGCGGGTGCGCAGTGAAAAGCGCCGGCCGCTCTCGATGTCTTCCGCCACAAGGCCGGTGACCTGGCCTTGCTCGCGGGTCAGTTCCACCACGCGTACACCGTTGAGCGCCTCGCCGCCGTCGCGGCGGGCCTCGGCCAGCACGCGCATCACCAGGCGCGCGTCGTCGGTGACCGCGTCGAAGAACTGCGTGCCGCCCTGCAGCTTCGCCTCATCCAGCCCGGGAGTGAGGAAGCGCAATTGCTGCAGCGAGTGATAGAGGTGGTTGCGCTTGCCGGCCAGGGCGTCGTAGACCGCCAGCAGGCTGCCGAACACGCGGGGGCCGGGAAAGCCGCCGCGGTGGGGCATGACGAAGCTCAGCGGATCGACCAGTCCCGGCGCCTCGGCCAGCAGGCGCTGGCGCTCGCGCACCGAGTCGCGGGTCAGGCCGAACTGGCCCTTGGCGATGTAGCGCAGGCCGCCGTGGACCATCTTCGAAGAGCGGCTGGAGGTGCCCCAGGCGAAATCGCGCTGCTCCAGCAGCAGGCACTTCCAGCCCCGCCTGGCCGCCTCGCGGAGGATGCCGGCACCAGTGATGCCACCGCCGACGACGATCAGGTCCCAGTCCCGCGCCGCCAGCTCCGGCAGCGCGCGCTCGCGCCAGGCCGCGTTCCAGGGCTGCATGGTCAATCCTGGATCAGCACGCCGGGGGCCAGGCGGCCCTCGGGGTCGAAATGCCCGGCCAGCGCCTTGAGCACCGCCATGCCGCGCTCGCCCTTCTCCACCGGCAGCCAGGGCGCGTGGTCACGGCCCACGCCGTGCTGGTGGCTGATGGTGCCGCGGTTGTGCGCGATCACCTCGCTGGCCGCGCGCTTGAGCCGGCTCCAGCGCTGCAGGGCCTGCTCGTAGCTGGCACCGGGGCGGAACACGTAGGTGGTGTAGATGCTGGAACCCTCGCCATAGACGTGGGACAGGTGGGTGAAGACGTGGACGCGCTCGCCCTCCTCCGCCAGCCCCTCGCGCAGGCTGGCCTCCACCTTGTTCAGCAGGGTGTCGACGTTGATCCAGTCGGTGGCGGTCTCCAGGGTGTCGACCACGTAGCCGGCATCCCACAGGCCGTGGCGCAGGTAGGGGAAGCGGAAGCGGTTCTCCGCCCACTTCTTGCCCAGCAGGGTGCCGGTGAACACGCCGCCGAAGCCCTTGAGCAGCTTCTTCGCCTGGCGCAGCGACACGGCGTTCTGCTGGCGGTTGCCGGTGACGCCGAAGGTGAGCATGCACTTGCCGGTGCGCGCACCGCGGAAGGCCAGGTACTTCTCCAGCAGGGCGATCTGCTCGGGGTGGCCGGCCAGGGCCAGCTGGGTCTCGGTCTCGATGGCGTTGGACAGGCGCAGCATCGACAACGGCACGCGGGCCTGGGCCAGCGCGCGGATGCCTGCCAGGGCCTGCTCCCAGCTCGGCAGGAACACGGCGTAGAAGCTTTCCTGGTCGGCCAGGCGGGTGACCCGCACGCGCACCTCGGAGATCACCCCGAAACGGCCCTCGGAGCCCAGCACCACCTCGCGCAGGTCCGGCCCCGCGGCGGATGCCGGGAAGGTCGGCAGCTCCAGCGGGCCGTCGAAGGTTTCCAGGGTGCCGCCGGCGAACAGCTGCTCGATGCGCCCGTAGCGCAGGGACTGCTGCCCGCTGGAACGGCTGGCGACCCAGCCGCCGATGGTCGAGAGCTCCCAGGACTGCGGGAAGTGGCCGAGGGTGTAGCCCCTGGCGCGCAGCTGGCTTTCCACCTGCGGGCCGTTGGCACCGGGGCCGAAGGTGGCGATCAGGCTTTGCTCGTCCAGGTCCAGCAGGCGGCTCATGCGCTCCAGGGAAAGCGTCAGCACCGGGCGCTCGCCGGCCTGCGGGTTGATGTGGCCGGCCACCGAGGTGCCGCCACCGTAGGGGATGAGCACCACATCGTGCTTCTTCGCCCAGGCCATCAGTTGGCGGATGTCCTCGGCGGTCTCCGGGTAGGCGACGCCGTCGGGGAACACCTCGAAGCGGCCTTCGCGCATCGCCAGCCAGTCCGGCAGGCTCTGGCCACGGGCATGACGCACGCGCTCCTCGGCGTCCTGGCTGACCAGCACGTGGGGCGGCAGCCGCGAGGGCGGCACCTGGGCCAGCACCTGCGCGAGGGTGGCATCGTCCAGGCGCTGGCCGGCGCCGACGCGCTGAGCGAGAAAATCCGTGCCATTGGCCGGCAGTTCCACCACGGTCGACTCGTCGCCCCAGCCGTTCCAGCGTCGCATGCCCATCTCCTTGTTCGAGTTGTTTCGGAGGTTTTCAATGGGTGCCTATACTAGCCAGCCGCGCAAGGGCGTCACTGTCGGATCGGGACAGTGGCTATCGCCAATCAAGACATTTCAGAACAAGAAGAAACCATGGATTCCCTCGGCTACACATCCGTCCCCGCCCTGCTCAAGTACCTGCGCCACGCCGAGCACCTCGGCCTGGACGTGGCCGCTGCGCTCGACGCCGCCGGCATCCGCGCCGAGGAGCTGGCCGACAACGGCAAGCGCATGCCCAGCGAGGCCCACGAGCGCCTGCTGGAGCACCTGATGGCGGTCTCCGGCGACCCGCTGTTCGGCCTGCATTCCGCGCGCTTCGTGCAGCCGGGCTCGTGGAGCGTGCTCGGCTACATCACCATGAACTGCGCCACCCTGGGCGAGGCGATGAGCCGCATCGTCCCCTACGAGAAACTGGTGGGCGACATGGGCACCAGCCGCATCGAGGCTGCCGAGGAGCACATCCGCCTGATCTGGAACTGCCGCCACGAAGCCCCGGAGATCCGCCGCCACATGGTGGAAAACGTGCTCGCCTCCTGGCTGCTCTACGCCCGCTGGATCGCCGACATGGAGCGCTCGCCCCGCGAGGTCTGGTTCGAGCACGCCCAGCCCGCCGGCACCCGACTGGAGGACTACGAGGAGGTCTTCGGCTGCCCGGTCCGCTTCGGCCAGACCTGCAACGCCCTGCTGGTACCCCTGGAATACCTCGGCGTGCCCCTGCGCCAGGCCGACGCCAACCTGCTGCGCACCCTGGAAGAGCACGCCCTGGCGCTGATGGCCGGGCTGGACCAGGACGAGCCGCTGCCGCAACGGGTGAAGAACGCCCTGCGCTTGCTGCTCAAGGACGGCCTGCCGCGCAAGGAGCGGGTCGCGGAAAAATTCCACATGACGGTGCGCACCCTGCAGCGCCACCTGCAGCAGGCCGGCACCAGCTACCAGCAGATCCTCGACGAACTGCGCCAGGAACTCGCCGAGCACTACCTGCTGCGCAGCGACCTGGCCATCCAGGACATCGCCAGCTACCTCGGCTTCACCGAGTCACGCTCCTTCCACCGCAGCTTCAAGACCTGGACCGGGCAGACCCCGGGGGAATACCGCGAGGCTAAGCGACAGGGTTAATCCGCACCCGGCATGTGCAGCGATCGGCATGTACGGTGGGTGAAATCCGCAAGAGGGGTCGAGTTGAGCTGTCGGGTTGCAACCGACCTACGTTCGATGCCTGGCGCAACACACGACAACACACCTGCTGATGTAACCCGGGCTTCAGCCCGGGTACTCGCCTGCAACCCGGGCCGAAGTCCGGGCTGCAGGGTTCAGGCGTGTAGTTCGCTCAGGGGGATGAAGCGCAGGGCGTCGCCTTCGGCCAGGGTGGTGCCTTCGAGCACTTCCACCAGGCCTTCGGCCCAGGCGGCGCTGCGCAGGACGCCGGAGCTCTGGTTGCGGTAGATCACCGCGCGACCGTTTTCGAGGCGGGCGCGCAGGTATTCGCGGCGGTTGCCCGGCTTGCTCCAGGTGAAGCCGGCCGGTACCGGGAAGCCCAGGGGCGCGACCTTGTCCACGCCGAGGCGGCGCAGCAGGTAGGGCCGGGTCAAGAGGCCGAAGGTCACCAGGGTGGATGCCGGGTTGCCCGGCAGGCCGATCACCGGCACGCCCTGGAAATGACCGAAGGTCAGCGGCTTGCCCGGCTTGATCGCCAGTTTCCACAGCGCCAGCTCGCCCGCTTCACGCAGGACCACGCCGAGGAAATCCGCCTCGCCGACGGACACCCCGCCGGTGGAGAGGATCAGGTCGACGCCGGTCAACTCGCCCAGGGCCTTGCGGGTCAGCTCCAGGTCGTCGGCGAGGATGCCGCCATCGACCACCTCGCAGCCCAGGCGACGCAGCCAGGCGATCAGCAGGGTGCGGTTGCTGTTGTAGATCTGCCCCGGGCCGAGCGGCTGGCCCGGCGCCACCAGTTCGTCGCCGGTGGAGAGCACGGCCACGCGGGGCCGCCTGCGCACCTGCAGGCGCGCGACGCCCAGGGTGGCGGCCAGGCCCATCTCGATGGGGCCCATCAGGGTGCCGGCGTCCAGCACCGTTTCGCCGGTACGGGTCTCCTGGCCCTTGGGGCGTACGTTCTGCCCCGCCTTGAGGGTTTCGAGGAAACGCACGCGGCCATCGTCGAGCACCTCGGCGTTCTCCTGCATCTCCACCGTGTCGGCGCCCTCGGGCAAGGGCGCGCCGGTGAAGATGCGCGCACAGGTTCCCGGCTGCAGCGGGCCGGGGGCACTGCCCGCCTGGATGCGCTGGCTGACCACCAGCGGCTCGCCGGTCCAGTCGGCCAGGCGCAGCGCGTAGCCATCCATCGCGCTGTTGTCCCAGGGCGGCAGGTCGAGCCCGGCCACCAGCGGCTCGGCCAGCACGCGCCCATCGGCATCGGCCAGGGCGACGTCCTCCTGCTCGCGGATCGGGGCCTCCCCGGCCAGCTTCAGCAGCCGCGCCTGGGCCTCCTCCACCGGCATCAGGCCGGGGTGGTCGCAGCCACTCATCCGCGGCTCTCGCAGGCGTCGACGCGGGTCAGGTGCGGCACGAAATTGCAAGGGCGGTGACGGTTGTCCAGCTGCTCGGCGAGGATGCCGTCCCAGGCGGTGCGGCAGGCGTTGGTGGAACCCGGGACGCTGCACACCAGGGTGCGGTTGGCGAGGCCGGCCAGGGCGCGGGACTGCATGGTGGAGGTGCCGATGTCGGCTACCGAGATCTGCCGGAAGTACTCGCCGAAGCCGTCCACCTGCTTGTCCAGCAGGCAGGCGATGGCCTCGGGGGTGCTGTCGCGGCCGGTGAAACCGGTGCCGCCGGTGATCAGCACCACCTGGACCTGATCCTCGGCGATCCAGGTCGCCACCTGGGCGCGGATCTTGTACAGGTCGTCCTTGAGCAGCACACGGGCGGCGAGGCGGTGGCCGGCGGCGGTGAGGCGGTCGACGAAGAGCTGGCCGGAGGTGTCGGTCTCCAGGCTGCGGGTGTCGCTGACGGTGAGGACGGCGATATCGAGCGGCACGAATACCGCCTCGGCCTTGTGGTTCATGGCAGGCTTCCAGTTGTAGGACAGAATGCCCGGTGTTATATCACAGCGCCGCCCCGTCCCGAGAGCCCGCCCATGCCCGGCAACGCCCCCCTTCCCTGCTCTGTCCTGCTGCTCGCCGGCGGCCGTGGCCAGCGCCTGGGCGGCCGTGACAAGGGCCTGGTGGAGTGGCGTGGGCGGCCGCTGATCGCCTGGCTGCACGCCGCGACGCGCGGGCTCACCGACGACCTGATCATTTCCTGCAACCGCAACGCCGAGCGCTATGCGCAGTGGGCGGACCAGTTGGTGGCGGACGAGAGCCCCGACTACCCCGGCCCGCTGGCGGGCATCCGCGCGGGCCTCGCCGCCGCACGCCACGCGCACCTGCTGGTACTGCCCTGCGATGCGCCGCTGGTGGACGCCGCGCTGCTCGATGCGCTGCTGCGCGAGGCCGGCGACCGCCCGGTGATGCTGCACCAGGGCGGCTTCTGGGAACCGCTGTTCAGCGTGCTGCCGCGCACGCTTCTGCCGCAGATCGAGCACGCCTGGCAGTCCGGCGAGCGCAGCCCCCAGCGCATCCTCCGCACCCTCGACCCGATCGCCGTGGAATGCCCGGTGGGCGACCCACGCCTGGCCAACCTGAACACCCCGGACCTGCTGGAGACTCCGCGCGGGTCGGCATGAATTGCAGCGGGCTTCCGGAACTTTGCCGGCCGGTTTTCCGTCAGAGCCCGAGAACCTCCCGTTCATTCATCAAGGAGATGGAAGATGAACCAGCGGATCATTCCCGCATTCGTGCTCGCGCTCGGCCTGGTCACCCTGGCCGGCTGCTCGTCCCCCACCGTGATCACCCTGAACGACGGCCGCGAGATCCAGGCCGTGGACAAGCCCGATTACGACGATGACTCCGGCTTCTACGAGTTCGAGCAACTCGACGGCAAGCGCGCCAAGGTCAACAAGGACCAGGTCCGCACCATCAAGGAACTCTGAGCCCCACCCGGCGACCTTCGCGGTCGCCCGGCCAAGCCCGCCGCAAGCCACCTTGCGGCGGGCTTCGTTTTTTCCGCCCCGCCATGGGCAGCGCCCTGGACACCGCGGCAGCCCTGCCCGCTAAAAAAATTTCAGCTAACCCCTTGTCGACCAAAAAGTTTTCTGTAGAATGCGCGCTCATTCCACGGAGCGTAGCGCAGCTTGGTAGCGCGTCTCGTTCGGGACGAGAAGGTCGCTGGTTCGAATCCAGTCGCTCCGACCAAATCCCGAAAAACCCGCCTTGATAGGCGGGTTTTTTATTGCCTGCGAAAAAGCCCCCCCTCTCCTTCCGCAAAAAAGAAGCCCGATGCACAGGCATCGGGCTCTGTCGTACAGGGCGTCGCTACGCTCGATCCTCCTCCATCAATGGGCGTTGGCCGCGGCGCCGGGCTTGGCGCCGAACGGCGGCCTGGCGAGCCAGATGAGCAGGATCAGTCCCATGCAGACCCAGCCGATCATGGTGAAGTAGTCGATGGTCGACATCATGTACGCCTGCCCGGTGACGATGTGGTCCAGGGACGCGGCGTTCTGCTGGCTCATGCCGCCCATCTGCTCCAGCACCTGCCGGGTGCCCGGGTCGTAGGTGCTGATGTGCTCGGTGAGGTAGGCGTGGTGCTGGTCGGCGCGGCGTATCCAGATCCAGGTGGTGAGCGAGGCCGCGAAGCTGCCGCCCAGGGTCCGCAGGAAGGTGGCGAGGCCCGAGCCGTCGGCGATCTCGTTCTGCGGCAGGTCCGAGAGCAGGATGCTGAGGATGGGCATGAAGAACAGCGCTACGCCGAAGCCCATGAACAGCTGCACCAGGGCGATGTGCAGGTAGTCCACCTCGGTGGTGAAGGACGCCCGCATGAAGCAGCTGGCGCCGATGGCGAAGAACGCCAGGCTGGCCAGCACGCGCAGGTCGAAGTTCTGCGCATAGCGCCCCACGAACGGCGACATGATCACCGGCAGCAGACCGATGGGCGCCGCCGCCAGGCCGGCCCAGGTGGCGGTGTAGCCGAGCTGGGTCTGCAACCACTGCGGCAACAGCAGGTTGATGCCGAAGAAGGCCGCGTAGCCGCCCACCAGCGCCAGGGTGCCGGCGCTGAAGTTGCGATGGCGGAACAGCCGCAGGTTGACGATGGGGTGGCGGTCGGTGAACTCCCAGATGATGAACACCGCCAGGGCGATGACGGCGATGACCGTGCCGCCGACGATGAAGTCCGACTCGAACCAGTCCAGGTCGTTGCCCTTGTCGAGCACGATCTGCAGCGCCCCGACACCGATCACCAGGGTCGCCAGCCCCATCCAGTCCATGGGCTCGCGCTTGAGCGCCACCGGCCGCTTGCGCAACTGCTGGTAGACCACGAAGGCGGCGAACAGGCCGATGGGCAGGTTGATGAAGAAAATCCACGGCCAGCTGAAGTCGTCGGTGATCCAGCCGCCGAGAATGGGCCCGGCGATGGGCGCCACCACCGTCACCATCGCCAGCAGCGCCAGGGCCATGCCCCGTTTCGCCGGTGGATAGATCGACAGCAGCAGGGTCTGGGTGATCGGGTACAGCGGCCCGGCGACGAAGCCCTGGAGGGCGCGGAAGCCCACCAGGCTGTTCATCGACTGGGCCACGCCGCAGAGGAACGACGCCAGCACGAACAGCAGCGCGGCGCCGATGAACAGGCGCACCTCGCCCACCCGACGACTCATCCAGCCGGTCAGCGGCAGGGCGATGGCGTTGCTCACCGCGAAGGAGGTTATCACCCAGGTGCCCTGCTCCGAACTCACCCCCAGGTTGCCGGCGATGGTCGGCAGCGCCACGTTGGCGATGGTGGTGTCGAGCACCTGCATGAAGGTCGCCAGCGACAGGCCGATGGTGGCCAGCACCAGGTTCGGCGGGGTGAAGCTGGCTGCTGCGTTATCGCTCATGGTCGCAGTCTCAGCGCTGCGCGGTCTTGTGGGTGGCATCCGGGCCGTTGGCGTGGATCAGCTGCTCGATCAACTGGTCGGCTTCCGCCAGCTGGCGCTGGTACACGTCGGTGGCGAACAGCGGCTTCTTCGGTGCCTGCTGCGCCAGGGACGGGCCGCTCTGGTCGTGCAGGTCGACCTTGACGTTCATCGACAGGCCGATGCGCAGCGGGTGCTCCTTGAGCTGCTCGGGGTTGATGCGGATGCGCACCGGTACGCGCTGGACGATCTTGATCCAGTTGCCGGTGGCGTTCTGCGCCGGCAGCAGGGAGAAGGCGCTGCCGGTGCCGACGCCCAGGCTGTCCACCGTGCCGCTGTACTTAACGTCGCCGCCGTAGAGGTCGGACTCGATCTCCACCGGCTGGCCGATGCGCATGTTCTTCAGCTGGGTTTCCTTGAAGTTGGCGTCGATCCACACCTGGTCCAGGGGGATGACCGCCATCAGCGCGGTGCCGGGCTGCACGCGCTGGCCGAGCTGCACGGTGCGCTTGGCGACGTAGCCGGTGACCGGTGCCACCAGGGTGGCGCGGGCGTCTTCCAGGTAAGCCTGGCGCAGGGTGGCGGCAGCGGCCTTCACGTCAGGGTGGGAGGCGATCACAGTGTCGTCCACCAGCGCGCGGCTGGTATTGAGCTGCTGCTCGGCGCTGGTCAGGGCGCTCTGCGCGGAATCCAGGGCGTCTCGGGCGTGGGCCAGTTCCTCCTGGGAGATCGCGCCATCCTTGGCCAGGTTGCGACGGCGGTCGAAGTCTGCCCGGGCCTTCTGCAGGGCGATCTTCTTCGCCGCCACCTCGGCCTTGTAGCCATCCACGCTGTTGTAGAGCCCGCGCACCTGGCGCACGGTGCGCGCGAGGTTGGCCTCGGCCTGCTGCAGGCCGATCTCGGCGTCGCTCGGATCGAACTGCACCAGCACCTGGCCTTCGTGCACCAGGTCGCCGTCATCGGCGCCGATGCTGGTGACGGTGCCCACGGTCTGCGGGGTGATCTGCACCACGTTGCCGCCGATGTAGGCGTCGTCGGTGTGCTCGCTCCAGCGGCCGAAGAGCTGCTCCCAGGCGAAGGCAAGGGCGGCGACGATGAGAATCACGGCGAGCAGGATGAGGAGCATCCGCTTGCGCTTGGGGTTGCCTTGGACGGCGGTTTCCGAAGTCTGGGTGGTCATGGTCTGTGCCTCGTTCATTCAGCGGCAGCCGGGCGGGCGCCCTGGGCGAGCGGAGTCGGTTCGGGTTGGAAGCCACCGCCGAGGGCCTGCACCAGGCGCACGGAGGTGTCGATCTGCTGGACGTCCAGGCTGGCCAGCTGGCGTTCGGTGACCAGCAACTGCTGCTCGACGCTGAGGGCGTCCAGGTAGTTGCCGATGCCTTCGCCGTAGCGGCGCATGGCGAGGTCGTAGTTCGACTTGGCGATATCGCGGGCCTGGCGCTGCACCTCGATCTGCTGCGCCAGTGAGCGCAGCTGGCTGAGGTCGTCGCTGACCTCGCCGAGGGCGGCCACCAGGGTCTTGTTGTACTGGGCCACGGCCAGGTCGTAGTCGGCATCCACGCCCGCCAGGTTGGCGCGCAGGCGGCCGCCGTCGAACACCGGCAGGGAGATGGCCGGCGCCACCTGGTAGAAGCGGCTGTCACCCTTGAACAGGTCGCCGCTGCTCAGGGCGGCGAGGCCGACCATGGCGCTGAGGTTGAGGTTGGGATAGAAGCCGGTCTTGGCCGATTCGATGCCCTTGCTCGCCGCCTCGACGCGCCAGCGCGCGGCGATCAAATCCGGGCGGCGGCCGAGCAGCTCGGCCGGCAGGTCCGACGGCAGCGCCAGGGCGGCGGGCTGCAGGACAGCGGGACGCTGGATGCGCTGGCCACGGTCGGGGCCCTGTCCCAGCAGCACGGCGAGGGTGATGCGATCGCTGTCGATCTGCTGCTCGGCGGCCAGCAGTTGCTGGCGTGCGGCAGCCTGCTGGGCCTCGCTCTGCTGCAGCTGCACCTTGCTGTCCAGGCCGGCGGCCAGGCGCTGCTTGCTGAGGTTGTAGAGGTGCTCGGAGCGCTTGAGCTCCTCCTCGGCCAGGTCACGGGCGACGAAGGCGTAGGCGAGCTGGCTGTAGGCGCGGGCGACGCTGGCGGATAGGTTCAGGCGCGCGGCCTGCTGGTCCACCTCGGCGGCGCGGGCCTGGCCGAGCGCGGCTTCCCAGGCGGCGCGCTGGCCGCCCCAGAGGTCGATGTCGTAGCTGAACCCAAGGGACAGGTACTTCACGGCCGCATAGCTGCCGCCGATGGGCGCGGGCACCACGCTCTCCGGCGCGCGGGCACCGGAATAGCTGGCGCTGGCATTGACGCTGGGCATGCGCGCGGCGTCCTGCGCCTGGGCCTCGGCCAGGGCCTTGCGGGTACGGGCGGTGGCCACCTGCAGGTCCGGTGACCCGGTAAGGGCTTCGTCCATCATGGCGTCGAGCTGGGCGTCACCCAGTTGCTTCCACCAGTCCTGGCGCGGCCAGGCGGCGGCGCTGAGAGGCGTGCCCGCCAGGCTGCGCCCGGCCTCCAGGGCGGCGGCATCGAGAGTCCTGCCCTCGGGCTCCAGGCCGCTGGAGCTGGCGCAGGCGGCCAGCGCCAGGGCGGCGCCGAGCACCAGGGCGCTACGCCCCAGGCGGGCCGTGCGGCGGTATTCATTCATGGTCGGTCGCTCCGAGCGGCGCGCACGGGTCGCGCCCTTGCAGGATCTTGCCCAGCAGGCCCACCAGGGTGCGGAGTTCCTCGCTGGTCAGCGGGCTGGTGAGTTCGTTCATGGCGTCGGCGACGATCTCCGGCATCTGCCGGCTGATGCGCAGGCCGTCCTCGCTGAGGGCCAGGCGCACGCTGCGGCGATCCTCCGGGCAGGGCTTGCGCAGCAGCAGGCCCTTCTTCTCCAGGCGATCGAGCATGCGGGTCATGGAGCCGCTGTCCACCGAGAGCTCGCGGCACAGGTCGGCCGGGGTGTTGGCGCGGTCCATGTAGATGAACATCAGCACCTTGAACTGGGCGGAAGTGATGTCCAGGGGCGCCAGGTAACGGTCGAGCAGGCGGTCCTTGAGCAGCGCGGAACGCCCGATGTACTGGCCGATGGAGCCGGTGAAGGGGTAGTCGGCGGGGCTGTAGTGCTTCATTGGCTAATATCTGCCTAGGCAGTAACTGACTGGGCAATCATACGAGCGATGAAACATTTGGCAAGGCATTCACTGTTGCATTGGATCGACAATCCGTTCCCTGAAAGGGGGATTGATCGGCAGGAAAGCAGTCAGCACGGGGCGCGGTGACCCGTGAAGCGGGAAAGGCTTGGGGGAGGCAACCGACCAGCGGTCAGTGTTCGAGGAAGGCGGCGACCTTGGCGGCGTCGAAGGGCCAGTCCAGCTCGGCACCGGTATCGCAGCGACGCAGCACGGGAATGCGCAGGGCGTAGTCGTCCATCCATTCCTCGCGGTCGGCGATGTCCATCAGCTCGACCATCAGGCCATGCTCGACGAAGGGCATAAGCACGCCCTCCGCCACTTCACAGAGATGGCAACCCAGGGTGCCGAACAGGCTGCATTCGGGGAGCATCGCCACGCGCCTCGCCAATCAGGAAAGGCGCGGATTCTAGCACGCCTCAGGCCTGGGCCGAGTCGTCCCTGGCGGTGGCCGGCAGCAGGTTCTGCAGCCCGTCCAGCAGCTTGCTGTTGAAGGCCTGGGCCTTGTCCAGCTGGTTGTCGCTGAGGCGCTCGTTGAGCGAGAAGCCGCCGTTGAGCAGGTCCTGCAGCGTGCCCTTCGGGTCGTCGGAGAGCTTGGCGGCGTTCCTCAGCGCCTCGAGCATGCCCTTGGCATAGTCCTGCAGCGAGGTGTTCACCGCGCTGGCCGGCTGGCCACCCTCCTGGGCCACGGAGCCGTAGGTGCTGGTGGCCTTGACCGTGGTCTGGGTCAGGTTGAGCGACATCGAGGCCAGCTGGTCGCCGTTCATGTCCAGGGCCAGGGCGCGGTCGAAGGCGCCGTTGAGGTCGCCCGAATAGAACTTGCTGGAGATGTCCTGCACCTGGTCGAGCAGGTCGTTGAGCGCGGCCTTCTCGTCGTCGTTGAGGTCGCCGTCCACCTGCACCTTCCAGCCGCCGATCTGCAGGCTGCCAGATTCGGATTTGACGCTGGTGGCGCTGTTGCCGTCCTTGCCGGAGCTCGTCGAGGAACTCTTCGACCAGTCGGCCGAGGCCTGGGCGATGGAGATCTTCACCTTGTCGCCTTCCTTGGTGGTCACCTCCATGTCGAAGGTCGAGGAACGCGCGGAGAAGCTCTGGCTGGAGCTGCCGACGCCCGTGCTGCCGGAAGTGCCGGTGCTCGGTGTCTTGCCATCCAGGCCGAGGGAGCTGGCCAGGTTGTCGAGGCCGTCCTGGATCTTGCCGAAGGTGTCCTCGATGTCGCTGGCGATCTTGCCGCCCAGCACACCCAGGCCCTGGAGGATCTTCTTCGCCTCGGCGAAGCCCTTCTCCACGCCTTCGCGGGCCTGGTCGAGCATCTTCTGCAGCTTCTCGGGGTCGGCGCCCTTGGCCGCCTCGGCCTGGATGCGGCCCCCGACGAAGTCGAGGATGCGCCCGGCCACCTTGTCGGGCGTGTAGTCGTCCTGGGTCTTGCCGGCCAGGCTGCCGGGCTCGACACCCAGGCGCTGGGCGACGCGGTTGGTCAGCACGTTCTGCGCGTTGGTGGCATTACGGGTCGCGCTGTCGATCTTGTTCAGATAACTCGGGCGCGTGGTTGCGGAAGCCAGGGAATCGAGAGTCTTCATAGCGGCAGTCCCGGAAAATCGGATGTACACCGATTTGACGGCATCCCCCGGGAAACCTTGAGAACGAATCCATCACCCGCCGATGGACGGCAGCGACCGATATTGACGTCAGGAGTTCGGCGTGCCCGATACAGCGACACCCGCCGCCTGCAGCAGCACGGCAGCCGCGTCCCTGGCCTCCAGCGCCTGCTGCGCGGGCCCCTGCATGTGGGCCATGGTGATCGCCCCTTCCATCAGGTACTGAAGCTGCCGCGCGAGACGCTCGGGCTCCGAGACCTGCAGGCGCTCCAGCGCCGAGCGGAAGTGCTGCTCGGCATTGGCCTTGTGCAGTGCGGCGACGCGGTGGATCGGGTGCTCGCGGTCATGGAACTCGGCAGCGGCGTTGACAAAGGCGCAACCGAAGAACTCGCTGCCGTGGAGCAAATGGTGCAGGCCATCGAAGACGGCAAGGATCGCCGCCGCCGGCGACAGGTTCTCCAGCGCCCAGGCCATCAGTTGGCGGCTCGGCTCCAGCCGCTGGCGCAGCGCCGCCTCGATCAGCTCTTCCTTGGACTTGAAGTGCTTGTACAGCGTCATCTTCGCCACCCCGGATTCCGCGAGGATGCGATCAATGCCGGTGGCGTGGAAACCGTCGCGGTAGAACAGCGCGATGGCAGTGTCGATCAACTGATCGCGTTTGCTCGAAGCCATGTGGAACCTCCTGACCGGCGCATTATGCGTATCCGCCCGCACCGGCTCAAACCCGCATCGCATCGGCCTGCGAGGCACGCGACGCGGTTGGCGCTTGAAATATACAGACCTGTCTGTCTAATATCCAGCCGCACAACCACAACCAGGGTCTCCCCCATGCAGCTCCATGACTTCCCGCTTTCCGGCAACTGCTACAAGGTCCGTCTGTTCCTCGGCCTGATCGGCCAGCGCGCCGAGATCGTCACGGTCAACCTGGCCGCCGGTGAACAGAAGCAACCGGCATTCCTCGCCCTCAATCCCCGTGGCCAGGTGCCCGTGCTGGTGGAAGATGGCCAGGCGCTGGTGGACTCCCAAGCCATCCTCGTCTACCTGGCACGCCGCCATGCGCCCGACTGGCTGCCCGATGACGCGCTGCAACAGGGACGCATCGCCAGTTGGCTGAGCTTCGCCGCCAACGAACTGCATCACGGCCCGGCCAGCGCACGGGTGATCAAGCTGTTCCGCCGCCCGGGCGACCTCGAGGCCACCCAGGCCAAGGCGCGCCAGGTGCTGGCCGTGGTCGAGCTGCAACTGGGCAGCCACGCCTGGCTGGCCGAGGGCGCGGCCCCCAGCATCGCCGACGTCGCGCTGTACCCCTACCTGGCGCTGGCCGAGGAAGGCGGCGTGGAACTCGCGCCCTACCCGCACATCCGCCAGTGGTGCAACCGCATCCGCGCCCTGCCCGGCTACGTCGAACTGCCCCGCCTCTGAACACCTCCGCCACTGCAAGGAAGCCCCCATGCGCCTGCTCCGCCTCCTCCTCACCGGCCTGCTGCTGGCCGCCAGCCCCTTCGCCAGCGCCCAGGGCCTGCGCTTCGCCCTGGTGAAGACTTCCCACGCCGAGACGCTCGACGCCTTCACCATGGAGGGCGGCCAGTGGACCAGGACCGTCGCGGTCAACCACACCGCCGTGCTCATCCAGCACCACGCCGCCACGCTGCTGCTGGACACCGGCCTGGGGCGCCAGGTGGATGCCCAGTTCCAGGGCGACATGCCCTGGTGGGACAAGCCGCTGTTCAAGTACGAGGACGTCGTCCCCGCGCGCGAGCAACTGGACCGCGACGGCATCCGCGTCGACCGCATCCTCCTCACCCACGCGCACTGGGACCACGCCTCGGGCCTGGCGGACTTTCCCGAGGTGCCGGTCTGGGCGCCCTGGGCGGAGATCGAGTTCAGCCACATCGCCGCGCCGCCGGCGGTGCTGCCCAGCCAGTTCACCCACGAGATCCTCTGGCGGCCCTTCGACTTCCAGCCCGAGCCTTACATGGGGTTCGACGAGAGCCTCGACCTGTTCGGCGACGGCAGCCTGGTCCTGGTGCCGCTCACCGGTCACACGCCGGGCTCGGTGGGGCTGTTCCTCACCCTCGACGACGGTCGCCGCTTCTTCTTCACCGGCGACACCAGCTGGCGCCTGGAAGGCTTCACCGGGCCCCACGAGAAGTTCTGGGTCAGCCGCCGGATGGTGGACAACGACCGCGACGGCACCCTCGCCCAGCTCCGGCGCGTTCACGACCTGCTGCAGGCCGAGCCGGAGCTGACCGTGGTGCCGGCCCACGATGCCGCCGTGCAGGACCGCCTCGGCTACTACCCGCAGTGGGTGCAGTGAGGGCGACCAATGTCTAAATGACGATTGTGTTACCGGATGCTTAATTCCACTCGTTGTAACGGGGCGGCCCAACCGCCCCGCAACCCCAACGAGGAGACAATAACAATGAGCAAGACCTCGCTCGCGCACGCCATCGCCCTGGCTGCGCTCAGCACCGGCCTCACCCTGCCCGGCCTCGCCCAGGCCGAATTCCTGAAAGACAGCAAGGCCAGCGTCGAACTGCGCAACTTCTACTTCAACCGTGACTTCCGCCAGGACGGTGCCGCCCAGTCCAAGGCCGAGGAGTGGGCCCAGGGCTTCCTGCTGCGCTACGAGTCAGGCTTCACCGAAGGCACCATCGGCGTCGGTGTCGATGCCATCGGCGCCCTGGGCATCAAGCTCGACTCCAGCCCGGACCGCACCGGCACCGGCCTGCTCAAGCGCGATCGCGAAGCGCCCAACCGCGCCCAGGACGAATACGGCGAAGTGGGCCTGACCGCCAAGCTGCGTGCCTCCAAGAGCGTGCTCAAGGTCGGAACCCTGCTGCCCAAGCTGCCGACGGTGCAATACAACGACTCGCGCCTGCTGCCGCAGACCTTCCAGGGCGGCCACATCAACTCGATGGAAATCGACGGCCTGACCCTCGACGCCGGCCAGCTCAAGCAGGTGAACCAGCGCGACTCCTCGGACTACGAGGACATGACCATCACCAACAGCCGCGTCGCCGCCACCGGTGCCGGCGGCGCCCGGGGCATCACCTTCCGCGGTGGCCAGACCAGCGACGAGTTCAACTTCGCCGGTGCCACCTACAAGTGGAACGACAACCTCGCCACCGGCTACAACTACGGCAACCTGGACGAGTTCTACAAACAGCACATCTTCACCGTCCTGCACACCCTGCCGCTGGGTGACAAGCAGTCGCTGAAGAGCGACATCCGCTACGCCCGCTCCACCGACGAAGGCAGCAGCAACGTCGACAACAAGGCCTTCGGCGCCATGTTCACCTACGCCCTGGGCGGCCACGCCTTCGGCCTCGGCTACCAGAGCATGAGCGGGGATACCGGCTACGCCTACATCAACGGCACCGATCCCTTCCTGGTCAACTACGTGCAGATCGGCGACTTCGCCGCCAAGGACGAGAAGTCCTGGCAGGCGCGCTACGACTACAACTTCGCCGCCATGGGCATCCCCGGCCTGACCTTCATGACCCGCTACCTGTCCGGCGACAACGTCGACCTGGGCGCCGGCCGCCCCGAAGGCAAGGAATGGGAACGCAACACCGACATCGCCTACGTCTTCCAGGACGGCCCGCTGAAGAACCTCGGCGTGAAATGGCGCAACGCGACGGTGCGCTCGACCAACTTCGGCAACGACATCGACGAGAACCGCCTGATCGTCAGCTACGTGGTGCCGCTCTGGTAGTCACCCGCCGTGCAATGAAAAAGCCCGCCATATGGCGGGCTTTCTTCATCCTGCGATCCCGTCCGGATGACGGAAGCGCATCAATCCTGGCTGGTCGCGCCGATCTTGTGGATCGACAGGTCCGCGCCGTAGTACTCCTGCTCCTGGGACAGGCGGATGCCCAGGGTCTTCTTCAGCAGGCCGTAGACCAGGAAGCCGCCCACCAGCGCCACCAGCACGCCGAGGCCGGTGCCGATCAACTGGCTCACCAGGCTGACGCCCCCCAGGCCGCCGAGCGCTTCCTGCCCGAAGATGCCGCAGGCGATGCCGCCCCAGACGCCGCACAGGCCGTGCAGCGGCCAGACACCCAGCACGTCGTCCAGCTTCCATTTCACCTGGGTCGCGGTGAAGGCCCAGACGAACAGGCCGCCCGCGATGGCGCCGGTGGCCAGGGCCCCCACCGGGTGCATCAGGTCGGAGCCTGCGCAGATCGCCACCAGCCCGGCCAGCGGGCCGTTGTGCAGGAAGCCCGGGTCGTTGCGCCCCACCAGCAGCGCGGCGACCGTGCCACCGACCATCGCCATCAAGGAATTGACCGCCACCAGGCCGCTGACGCCTTGCAGGGTCTGCGCGCTCATCACGTTGAAGCCGAACCAGCCGACGATGAGGATCCACGAGCCCAGCGCCAGGAAGGGGATATTCGACGGCGCGAAGGCCACCAGGCGGCCATCGCGGTAGCGGCCGTCACGGCGCCCCAGCAGCACCACCGCGCCGAACGCCAGCCAGCCTCCCACCGCATGCACCACCACGGAGCCGGCGAAGTCGTGGAAGCCCGCGCCGAAGCTCGCCTTCAGCCAGTCCTGCAGGCCGAAGTTGCCATTCCAGATCAGCCCCTCGAAGAAGGGGTAGACGAAGGCCACGATCAGTGCCGTGGCGCACAGTTGCGGGCCGAAGCGGGCGCGCTCGGCGATGCCGCCGGAGATGATCGCCGGGATGGCGGCGGCGAAGGTCAGCAGGAAGAAGAACTTCACCAGCGCGTAGCCGTGGTCCGCCGCCAGCTCGCCGGCCGGCTGCAGGAAGGTCACGCCGTAGGCCACCCAGTAGCCGATGAAGAAGTAGGCCAGGGTGGAGATGGCGAAGTCCGAGAGGATCTTCGACAGGGCGTTGACCTGGTTCTTCTGGCGCACGGTGCCCACTTCCAGGAACGCGAAGCCGGCGTGCATGGCGAGCACCATCACGGCGCCCATAAGGATGAACAGGGTATTGGAGCCGTGGATCAGGGTTTGCACGGCACTGTTGAGGTTTTCCATTGGCAGGAAGGCTCCGGCAGGGAAAAAGCACCAATACGGGTCAAATCGCGCCGGACGCGCACCACGCTGAAGCCATTACGCCCCCGAACGGGTCGAGGCTGGTGGCCATAACGGGGCGACGCGGTGGAGACGGCAGTTTGAATTTTCAGGCTTTCTCTTTGTTTTTCATGTGCTTGCCAGGATTCGACGGCCCTGTCGAAGCCCCGCGTGACGCCCGATAACGGGGCATGGCGACGCTCTGGCGCACCAGGGCATTGCAAGCGCCATACCAGCGCCCGGGCGCAAATATCGCCGGAACCTAAAGCCTGCGCGGCGACTCACAACTACCAAGCCTTCCCAGCCCTCAAGGAGATTCACGCCATGCCACGCAAGACTGCAAGCCGCGCTCAGGACGACCTGTTGACCGAATTCCAGGCCCTCGTCGGCGACACCGAGAAACTGCTGCAGCACACCGCCAGCCTCGCTGGCGACCAGGCCGAAGAGTTGCGCCTGCAGATCCACGAATCCCTCAAGCGCGCCCGCGAGACCCTGCACCTGACCGAAGAGAAGATCGTCGACAAGGGCAAGGCCGCCGTCGCCGCCACCGAGGACTACGTACAGGAACATCCCTGGCAGACCATCGGCCTCTCCGCCGGCATCGGCTTCCTCCTCGGCCTGCTCGCCTCGCGTCGCTGAGCATGGAGCCGGGAATGGAATCCGGCCCGCAGAGCGCGGGCCAAGGCCCCTCCCCGCGGCGCCTCGGCGCCGCTTTCCTCGGCCTGCTGCACAGTCACGTCGAGCTGTTCGGCATCGAGTTGCAGGAGCAGAAGGCCAACACCCTGCGCCTGCTGCTGTTCGCCGGCCTGTCGCTGATATTCGCCCTGCTGCTGCTGGTGGCGCTCTCCACGCTGCTGCTGGTGATCTTCTGGGACACCGCGCGGCTCGAGACCATGGGCGGCCTGTGCCTCTTCTACTTCGTGCTCACCCTCTACTGCGCCTGGCGCCTGAAACAGGCCGTGGACGATGAGTCCTCCCCCTTCTCCGCCACGCTCGAAGAGCTGGCCCAGGACCGCGAGCGCCTGCTGCCATGAGCCTGCCCGAAACGCACCGCACCACCTCCCGCCGCGAACTGCGCAAGGCGCTGGTGCGCCTGCGCCTGGAGATGCATCGCCAGGAGATCCGCCACGAAACCCTGGTCCTCACCCAGCCGCTGCGCCGTGCCAAGGGCATCGCCAGCGGCTGGCAGCAGCAACTGGGCACCCTGCCCCATGCACCCCTTTGGGGCATCGCCGGCGTCGCCGCGCTGGGCTTCTTCGCCGCCCGTAGTGGCAATTTGACTCGATTGCTGCGCCTGGGTACCACGCTGCTGCCCTTGCTGGGCGGAGCCTGGCGCCGTTCTGACGTCAAACCGCCGTCTACCACCAAGGTCTGATCGTAGGACAAGCTGGCCACATTCTTGCTTTGGGAGGGAGCCGGTCGCAGCCGGCTCCCTCCGCGTCGTTTCGGCGAGCGCGTGCATTTCGGGCCAGCCCTAAGGAGTCACCGTGATAGACGGGCAACCGCTTGCCTGCTTCCAGCCGTTCATCGACACCGCGACAGGACGCATCGCCGGGGTCGAAGCCCTGGGACGCCTGCGCCAGGATGACGGCCGGCTCCTGTCGGTCGGCCCGCTGTTCGCCGATTCCAAGGTGCCACCAGCAGCCCTGCGCCGCCTCGACCGGGAGATCCGCGAAGACGCCCTCGCACGCCTGCACCAGGCCCCAGCGGACTGGTTCCTGAGCATCAACATCTCGCCGCGCTGGATCAGCCGCCTGCACCCCGGCCAGGCGCTGCCCAGCCTCAAGCAACTGGAACGCAACGGCGTGGCCCCCGAGCGCATCGTCTTCGAGATCACCGAACTGGGTGGCGCCAGCCAGCGCCTGCCGGACGTGGTCGCACGCTACCGCCAGGCCGGCGCGCGCATCGCCATCGACGACTTCGGCGCCGGCTACTCCCAGCTCGACCGCGTGCTCGCCCTGCAGCCGGACATCCTCAAGCTCGACATGCAGCTGTTCCAGGCCGCCGCGCGTGGCGGCCCCAGCGGCGAGGTGGTCAAGGCCCTGGCGCAGATGGCCGAGAAGACCGGTTGCTGGATCATCGCCGAAGGCGTGGAGACCGAGGCCGAGCTGGACTTCGCCCTGGAATGCGGTGCCCGCTACGTGCAGGGCTACCTGTTCGCCAAGCCGGAGCTGGAGTTCTTCGCCGCCGACGCCTTCGTCGACCGCTTCGCCCAGCTGCGCGACCAATACGTACAGCGCAAGCTGGCCGAGCGCGCGCGGCTGATGACCATGCGCCAGCAGCTCACCCTGCTGATGAACCAGCTGCGCACCTGGGCCGAGGGCAACGCGCCGCTCTCCTCCCTGCCCTCGCCCGAGCACTACCCCTGGCTGCTGCGCATCTACCAGTGCGACCGCAACGGCACGCAGCTCACCCCGAACCTGGAATGGAATGGCCAGGCCTGGCACGAAGATGCCCGCTACCAGGGCCACAACTGGTCCTGGCGGCCGTACTTCTATCACCTGCTCGCCGAGGGCTGGGAAGAGCGCCGGCTGACCCTCTCCAGCACCTACCGCGACGCCACCACCAACCAGTACTGCCTGACCGCCGGCCAGTTCATCGACAACGGCGGCCGCTTGCTGCTGGTGGACATCGACGCCGCCGGCCTGTGACCCCCGGCGCCCGCGGGAACTCCGACACGCGCCCCGGGGTCCCCTTGCGGCGCTGCGCGTTAACCGGGAAGCTAGCCCCCTTCAGCCACTGAACGGCGAGGACTGGCGTTGGACTGGCAGACACTGCTCACCCGTGAACGGCTCGGCAAACCGGTGCACAGCACCGAGGAACTGGGCCGCAGTTCGTTCCACAAGGACCATGACCGCATCATCTTTTCCGGGGCGTTCCGGCGCCTGGGGCGCAAGACCCAGGTCCACCCCGTCTCCAGCAACGACCACATCCACACGCGCCTGACCCACTCCCTGGAGGTCGGTTGCGTGGGCCGTTCGCTGGGCATGCGCGTGGGCGAAGTGCTGCGCGATGCGATGCCGGACTGGTGCGACCCGGCCGATCTCGGGGTGATCGTGCAGTCCGCCTGCCTGGCCCACGACATCGGCAACCCACCCTTCGGCCACTCCGGCGAAGACGCCATCCGCCACTGGTTCCAGCAGGCGTCCGCACGCGGCTGGCTGGACGCCATGAGCGACACCGAGCGTGCCGACTTCCTCAGCTTCGAAGGCAACGCGCAGGGCTTTCGCGTCCTCACCCAGCTGGAATACCACCAGTTCGACGGCGGGACGCGACTGACCTACGCCACCCTCGGCACCTACCTCAAGTACCCCTGGACGGCCCGCCATGCCGAGGCCCTGGGCTACAAGAAACACAAGTTCGGCTGCTACCAGAGCGAACTGCCGCTGCTGGAGCAGATCGCCCAGAAGCTGGGCCTGCCGCAGCTGGAGGAACAGCGCTGGGCGCGCCATCCGCTGGTCTACCTGATGGAGGCGGCGGACGACATCTGCTACGCACTGATCGACCTCGAGGACGGCCTCGAAATGGAGTTGCTCGACTACGAGGAGGTCGAGGCGGTGCTGCTCGGCCTGGTGGGCGACGACCTGCCGGAAACCTACCGGCAACTGGGCCCGCGCGACTCGCGGCGGCGCAAGCTGGCGATCCTCCGCGGCAAGGCCATCGAGCACCTGACCAATGCCGCCGCACATGCCTTCGTCGACCAGCAGGACGCGCTGCTCGCCGGCACCCTGCAGGGCGACCTGGTGGAGCACATGCACGGCCCGGCCAAGCACTGCGTGCTGCGCGCCAAGGCCATCGCGCGGGAACGCATCTTCCAGGACAAGCGCAAGACGCTCCACGAGATCGGTGCCTACACCACCCTGGAGATCCTCCTCAACGCCTTCTGCGGCGCGGCGCTGGAGCAGCACGGCGGGCGCACCCCCTCGTTCAAGAACCGGCGCATCCTCGACCTGCTCGGCAACAATGCCCCCGACCCGGCGTGGCCGCTGTACCGCTCGTTCCTGCGGGTCATCGACTTCATCGCCGGGATGACCGACAGCTACGCCACGGAAATGGCCCGCGAGATGACCGGGCGTTCCAGCCCGGTCTAGGGTTACCAGGCCGCCCGCAGCCGGGCGGCCGCTGCAAGGAGTCACGACAGATGCGCAAGGCGCTCAGACAAAGCATGCACTGGCATGCCGGCCCAGCAGCCTGGGGGCCGGCCGCCATCGCCGGCCTGGGCTGCGGCCTGCCGCTGATGCTGGGTCTGTTCACCGCCCATACCGGCTTCCTCTGGGCCGCCACCGGCGCCTTCCAGGCCGCCCTGGCCAACCCCATGCACCGCTTCGGCATGTTGCGCATGCTGCTGCTCACCCTGCTCGGCGCCCTCAGCGCGGGGGTCGGCTTCTGGGCCGCCAGCCATCCCCTGCTGAGCCTCGCCAGCTTCGCCCTGTGGGGCTTCCTCCTGGCACTGCTGCAGCGCTACGGCACCGAACTGGGCAAGCTCGGCGTCGGCCTGGCGGTATGCCTCTGCCTAGGCCAGGGTCAGGCCGGCAGCGGCAGCCTCAACAATGGCCTGGCGGTGGGGGCGCTGTTCGCCATCGGCGGGCTCTGGGTGATGCTGCTGGCGTTCTTCCTGCGTGGCATGCACGGGCTGCGCCTGTGGCCCCTGCTCCCACGCCTGCTCGGCTTCAGCCGTGTACTGCGCCGCCACGCCGCGCGGCTGCCCCGGCGGCTGTGGTGGATCCACGCGCTGGCCTGCACGCTGGCCATCGCCCTGGCCGGCCTGGCCGCCAACCTCACCGGCATGCCGCGCGGCTACTGGCTGACGCTGACGGTGGTGACCACCCTGCAGATGGAACTCGACAGCAGCCTGGTGCGCGGCATGCAGCGCGGCCTCGGCACCCTGATCGGCGCCCTGCTGCTGATCCTCTTCGGCCACTGGCTGCAGAGCCCGGCGCTGCTGGTGGCCTGCATGCTGCCGCTGATCGTGCTCAGCCGCGCCTTCATCGCCCAGCACTACGGCCTGTTCGTGGTACAGACCACCGTCTGCTTCGTGCTGCTATCCGAAAGCCTCGCCCGCGACTGGCACCTGCCCGAGGTGCGCCTCTACAACAGCCTGCTGGGCTGCGCCCTGGCACTGCTGATGGCCTACGCCGCGCACCGGGCGCGCCTGCGCTGGGGCGAGCGCAAGGTCGAAGCCCCGATCTCGCCCGTCACCAACCAGGCACCACGACCCGTCCAGGAATAGGCCAGCCGCCGGCGCCCGGGTCCGCAGCGCGAGAAAAGGGATTGTGGGGGGATCGATGGCGACGCACCGGCCAGGGTGCGCGGCCATCCTGCGCTTCACACCAGTTCGTTGCGATTGGCGAATTCGACCAGCTCGATCAGCGAGCGCGAGTTGAGCTTGAGCAGCAGGCGCGACTTGTAGGTGCTCACCGTCTTGTTGCTGATGAACATCTCGCTGGCGATCTGCTTGTTGGTGTAGCCGTTGGCCAGGTACTTGAGCACCACCAGTTCGCGATCCGAGAGGCGTTCGATCATCTCGCTGTCGTCGGGCATGCCGCCCTGGCGCTTGCCGGTACGGATGACCTCGCTGGGAAAATAGCTGTAGCCGGACAGCACGGCGCGCACCGAGGCGGTCAGCTCGCCCAGGTCGCCTTCCTTGCAGACGAAGCCCGCGGCGCCGGCCTGCATGCAACGGGCGGCGTAGTGGCTGGGGTTCTGCCCGGTCAGTACCAACACCCGCAAGGGCAGGTCCAGCGAGCTGATGCGGGCGATCACATCGAGGCCACCGAGCTTGGGAATGCCGATGTCGAGGATCACCAGGTCGGGCAGGTGGTCGCGAGCCAGGGCGATGGCATCGACGCCATTGTCCGTCTCGGCGACCACCTCATACCCTTCCCGCGTCAACACCAGGCGGACAGCCAGCCGGATGACGGGGTGGTCGTCGACGATCAGAACCTTGCGCGGCGACTCACCGCCTGCGCGAATGAATGCATCCAGGTCTACGAGTTTGCTCACCTTGCGTCTCCATCTACGGTGATTCGGAGCTGCCAAGATAGAGGGGCATCCGAGCCTGTCGAGCACGCCGGAGGCGCTGGAGGTGCTTCCAGACCTGCCGCTCAGAAACTTGAGACAACTCCTACGAAGTCCTAGAGAAAACAACGGCACGGCGCGTCGAATGGTCGTGCGGAGCGATGATCGGACGCATTGCCCTCACCCCTGCCGGAAGACTTCGCACAGCGTCGGACGCCAGGGCGTGCGCCACGGTCGCCAGGACGATAGATGCCAGCGGCGCGTGACCATCCGACCGGGGCGCTATTTATTTCGCCGCGCTGGCACAGCCGTCCAAACGCTCATCTATTCTCCATGCGGGTCTTTTCCTAGACAGGGATCGAGGAGCTTCGGGCAATGCCGTACAAGCCGGTCGAACGCCGTTTTCCGTTGCATGTCCATATCAGCCTGCTGTTCACCCTCCTGTTGCTGATGACCGGCATCGTGCTGGGAATCTTCAACTACAGGCAGACCAGCCAGATCATCCTCTCCAGCAGCGACACGCTCTTCGAGCGCATCAGCCAGGACGTCGAGACCGACCTGGAAAACACCTACCGCCCCATCCACCACCTGCTCAACCTGCTGGCCCTCAACCCCGGCACCCAGCGGTACGCCGGCTACCAGCGCCAGGAGCTGCTGTTGCGCGGCTTCGCCCAGGCGCTGCGCGACAACCCCAAGCTGGCGTCGCTGTATGTCGGCTACGACGACGGCGACTTCTTCATGGTGCGCCCGCTGCGCACCGCCGAACTCAAGCAGCGCTTCGACGCCCCCGAAGGTGCCGCCTACCAGCTGTGGAGCATCGAGCGCGACAACCTCAACCGGGCCCGCTCCGAGTCGCTCTACTTCGACGCGAACCTGGAGCTCATCAGCCGTCGCCAGGAGCTCAACGAGCGCTACGACCCGCGCAACCGCCCCTGGTACTCGCGCGCGCTGGAACAGGGCAGCCTGATCACCACCCGGCCCTATGTGTTCTTCTCCACCGGCGCGGTCGGCACCACCCTCGCCCAGCCCGCCGGCGACGATGCGGTGATCGCCGCCGACCTGACCCTGAACGACCTTTCCGCCACCCTTGCGCAGCACCGGGTCACCCCCTCCACCCAGGTGCTGCTGTTCTCGCCGGACGGCCACGCGGTGGCCTACCCGGACATCTCCCGGCTGATCGTGCGCATCGACGACAAGCCGCAGCTGGCCATGGCGCGCGACCTCGACCCCGCCGTCGCCGCACTGATCGACATGGGCCTGACCCAGGACCAGCGCACCACCCTGGAGTTGACCAAGCGCCGCTGGGTGGTATCGCAGAACCGCCTGCTGGCGGGCGGCCCCGAAGGCCTCTACCTGGCGTTGCTGGCGCCGGAGGACGAGCTGCTGGCGGACGCCTATCGCATCCGCTGGCAGGGCGCGGTGCTGACCCTTGGCATTCTCCTGCTCTGCATCCCCATCGGCTGGCTGCTGTCGCGGGTGCTGGTCAAGCCGCTGAGAGCGCTGGTGGCCGAAGCGGAGGCCATTCGCAGCTTCAACTTCAATATCCCGACGATGGGCCGCTCGCCGGTGCTCGAGGTGGACCAGCTGGCCGTGGCGATGGCGAAGATGAAGGACACCCTGGCCAGCTTCCTGGAGATCACCGCGAGCCTCTCGGCCGAGAACCGCTTCGACGCCCTCCTGCGTCGCGTGCTGGAGGAGACCGTGACCATCAGCGAAGCCTCCGGGGGCTTCATCTACCTGCTGGACGGTGCCAGCGGCCGCCTGGAGCCCAGCGGCCTGTTCCTCGGCGGCAGCGAGCACAACCTCGAAGACCACGGCCTGCGCAGCCACGCCCTCGACGAAGCGGGGTTGCCCGACTGGCTGCGCCTGCCGGCGAGCGGGGGCGTCAGCCAGGTGCGCTCGTTCGGCTTCGACCAGGCCGGCGACCTGCGCCAGGTGCTGCAGACCCTGGAGAGCCCACGGGTGCACATGGTCAGCACCGGCCTGCACAACCGCCAGGGCGAAACCGTCGGTGTGCTCGCGCTCCTGCACCGCGACACCGGCGACAGCGGGGAGCCGGCCATGCTCAGGCCCGAACGCATCGCCTTCGTCGAAGCCATCTCCGGGGTTGCCGCGCTGTGCATCGAGAGCCAGCGCCTGCTGGAGAAACAGAAGCAGTTGCTCGACGCCTTCATCCAGCTCATCGCCGGCGCCATCGACGCCAAGAGCCCCTACACCGGTGGCCATTGCCAGCGCGTGCCGGAGATCACCCTGGCGCTGGCCCGCGCCGCCGCGGCCAGCGACGAGCCGCCCTTCCGCGACTACACCCCCAGCGACGAAGACTGGGAGGCCCTGCACATCGCCGCCTGGCTGCACGACTGCGGCAAGGTCACCACCCCCGAGTACGTGGTGGACAAGGCGACCAAGCTGGAAACCCTCTACGACCGCATCCATGAGGTGCGCATGCGCTTCGAGGTGCTCAAGCGCGATGCCTGGATCACCTACTGGAAGGCCGTGGCCGAAGGCGCCGACGCATCCACCCAGGCCGGCCTGCGCGACGCATTGCTGGCGACGCTGGACGAGGAGTTCGCCTTCATCGCCC
Organism: Pseudomonas tohonis; assembly: GCF_012767755.2. Classification (NCBI taxonomy): domain Bacteria; kingdom Pseudomonadati; phylum Pseudomonadota; class Gammaproteobacteria; order Pseudomonadales; family Pseudomonadaceae; genus Pseudomonas; species Pseudomonas tohonis. Next base: position 1,926,475 of record NZ_AP023189.1, on the reverse strand, counting down.
GCAGCAACCTGGGCGGTGAATTCATGGCCGAGGAAGACCAGCAGCGCCTGCGGGGAATCGCCGCGCGCACCTGGAGCCGGACCCTGGACGACCGACTCGGCGTGTCCTGGGAGGAAGGCCAGCGCATGGCCCGCACCCCGCCGCGCCCGCTACCGGTGGACGAGCCGCTGCTGGCCGACCGCCCCGAACACCTCCTGGAGCGGCCGGAAAGCGAGCGCATGGCGCCCGACAATCCCTGGGGATTCAAGCTCGACGTGCCCACGCACAAATTCAACCGTGGCGAGCTGCACAACCTCTCCATCGCTCGCGGCACGCTGACGGCGGAAGAGCGCTACATCATCAACCACCACATCGTGCAGACCATCCTCATGCTCGATCGCCTGCCCTTCCCGCCGCACCTCAAGGGCGTGGCCGAGATCGCCGGCGGCCACCACGAGAAGATGGACGGCAGCGGCTACCCGAAACGCCTGAGTCGCGAGCAGATGAGCCTGCCGGCACGGATGATGGCCATCGCCGATATCTTCGAGGCGCTGACGGCTGTGGACCGCCCCTACAAGAAGGGCAAGACGCTGTCCGAGGCGCTGGGGATCATGGTCGGCATGTGCAAGGGCGCGCACATCGATCCGGAACTGTTCGGCCTGTTCATCCGCTCCGGCGTGTACCGCGACTACGCGGAGCGCTTCCTGCGGCCCGAGCAGATCGACGCGGTGGACGAGGGCGCGATCCTGGAGCGCGCGGGGCCGGGCAACTAACCCTTCCGGCGCCACGGTGTCGGGTTGCAGCCGACCTGCCAGGTCGCGCCACACCGGTGGTCAATCGCAGGCATGAAAAAGGGGCGCATCAAGCGCCCCTCTTCAATACCGCCGGGATCACTGGTTGATCGGGTTTTCCGGGTACCAGACATCCACCAGCGGACTCAGGGTGAAGCTGGCCAGCTCGCTGCGGCCCTTGAGCCAGGCTTCCAGCTTGCCGCGCTGCTCCTCGCTGACCGAGCCGCGCTTGGACAGGCAGACGAAACCGTAGTCGTCACCGCCGACATAACCCAGGCCGTTGCCCTGGATCGCGTCGTCGATGAACTGATCGAGGAAGCTTTCCAGCTCCGCTTCGGCCAGCCCGTCCTTGTAGGTCAGGCTCAGCTCGCAACCCAGCTCCTGGAATTCATCGACGCAGAGCTTCTTTCGCAGGCGGCGGGAACGATTTGTGGCCATCAGGCAATCCTCTTCATGTGTTCAAGCGCGGCACTCTAGCAGTTTCATCGCCACCTTGCCCGCCCGCGTGGCGGAACGGCGCAACGGCGGGCCACAGCGGCCAGGTGCGAGCGGTCAGCAGCACGAGCGCCCGGGGAATGCTTACGGCATAATGCGCGCAATTTCCCGAACACGTTGTGGGAACCTGCCATGCATAACTGCGTTACTCGCCCTCGTGCGGAGGGCCTTCGTTGATGTTCAAGTCCATTCGTATCCTTGCCCTGACCGGCCTCCTTCTTCCTTTCGCCCAGCCGGTCCTCGCCATCCAGGTCAACTCCACCCTGCCGGCCAAGGTCCAGCAGGCCCTGAAGAAGAACAAGATCCCGCAGAACTCCCTGTCGCTGGTCACCCTGCCCCTGACCGGCCCCGGCGCGCAGACCATCTTCAACGCCGACGTCTCGGTGAACCCGGCTTCCACCATGAAGCTGATCACCACCTATGCCGCCCTGGAGCTGCTCGGCCCCACCTACCAGTGGAAGACCGAGTTCTACACCGACGGCACCCTCAAGGACGGCGTGCTCAACGGCAACCTCTACCTCAAGGGTGGTGGCGACCCGAAGCTGAACATGGAGAAGCTCTGGCTGCTGATGCGCGACCTGCGCGCCAACGGCGTGCTGAAGATCACCGGCGACCTGGTGCTCGACCGCAGCCGCTTCGTGCACCCGCAGCTGCCGGCCTTCAACGATGACGGCGGCGACGAGAACAAGCCCTTCCTGGTCGGCCCCGACTCGCTGCTGGTCAACCTCAAGGCGCTGCGTTTCATTGCCCGCGCCGACGGTGGCCGCGCCAGCGTCGCCGCCGAACCGCCCATCGAGAGCATCCGCATCGACAACCAGATCAAGGTGACCAAGGCGGCGCCCTGTCCCGCCTGGCCGGACGTGCGCTACAACCCGGTGACCCAGTTCGACGGCACCACGGTGATCGCCAGCGGCAGCCTGCCAGACGGCTGCAGCGCGCAGACCTACCTGTCGCTGCTCGACCACCCCGCCTACGCCGCCGGCGCGGTGCGGGCGATCTGGAAGGAACTGGGCGGCAGCATCCTCGGCAAGGACCGCCTGGCCGGCGTGCCCAAGGACGCCAAGCTGCTGGCGCGCGCGTTCTCCCCGGACCTGGTGGAGATCATTCGCGACATCAACAAGTACAGCAACAACACCATGGCGCAGCAGCTGTTCCTCAGCATCGGCGCGCAGTTCCGCAACGACGCGGACGGCGACGACGCCAAGGCCGCGCAACGGGTGATCCGCGCCTGGCTGGCGAAGAAGGGCATCACCGCGCCGCACCTGGTGATGGAGAACGGCTCCGGCCTGTCGCGCCAGGAGCGGGTCAGCGCGCGGGAGATGGCGACCATCCTCCACGCCGCCTGGCAGAGCCCCTATGCCGCTGAGTACATCGCCTCGCTGCCGCTGGTGGCGATGGACGGGACCATGCGCAAGCGCCTGCGCCGCACGCCCATGGCGGGTGAAGCGCACATCAAGACCGGCACCCTGAACACGGTGCGCGCCATCGCCGGTTTCAGCCGCGACAACAGCGGCAACACCTGGGCGGTGGTGGCCATCCTCAATGACCAGCGCCCCTGGGGAGCGTCCTCGATCCTCGACCAGGTGCTGCTCGATCTCTACGGCCAGTCCAGGCGCTGAGTACCACCCCGCCCTTTCCGGAGCGCCTCCGGAAAGGGCGGTGGGTCATTCCGCGTCCCGCACCTGGTTACGCCCGCCCTGCTTGGCGGCATAGACCGCCGAATCCACGCGCCGCAGCAAGGCATCGGCCGTCTCGCCCTCGCGCCAGCTGGCGCAACCGAAGCTGGCGGTGACCACGCCGACGCCGGGCATCTCCTCGCGCAGCAGGGATTGCCACAACGCCTCGGCCAGCGTGTGCGCCTGCTCCAGGTTGGTGTCCGGGCAGAGCACGATGAACTCCTCCCCGCCCAACCGGCAGAGGACATCGATACGCCGCAGGCGGGCGCCGAGACGCTGGCACAACTGTCGCAACACACGGTCACCTGCCTCATGGCCATGCAGGTCGTTGACCTGCTTGAAATGGTCGACATCCAGCATCACCACGGCCAGCGGCCCCTCGCGACGCTGGGCACGGGCGATCTCGTTCTCCAGTCGCTCCTGGAAATGCCGCCGGTTGTAGACCCCCGTCAGGGCATCGGTGATCGACAGCGCGCGCAGCTCCTGTTCCACCAGCTTGTGCCCGGTGACGTCGGTGATGTAGCCGTGCCAGAGCACGCTGCCATCCGCCATGCGCTCGGGTTCGGACTCGCCACGCAACCAGCGCAGGCCCTGGCGCGGCAGCAGCACGCGGAAGTCCTCGCGCCAGGTCTGCATGGCCTTGGCCGAATGCAGGATGCTGGCGTAGATCCGCTCCAGGTCCTCGGGGTGCAGGCGGGTGAAGGCCAGCGAGGCATCGGTGTTCACCTGCTCCGGCTCCACTTCGAGGATGTCGCGCACACCGGCGCTGACGTAGGGGAAGAGGTGCCGGCCATCGGGGTACAGCTGGTACTGGTAGATGGCACCGGGCACCTGCGCACTGAGCTTCTGCAGCAGGCGATCACGGTCTTCCAGCGCCGCCTGCACGCGCTTGCGATCGGTGACGTCGACGGCAATGCCCAGGTAGCCGATGAGCGCGTCGTTCTGGTCGCGCACCTCGGTGAGGATCAGGTTGCCGGTGAGGTGGCTGCCGTCCTTGCGCACGTAGGTCCACTCGTGTTCGTCGTAGCAGTCGCCGGCGGTCACCTCGACCACGTAGTGATGGAAGTCGCGGATGGGCCGTGACAGCCGCTTCGACAGGGCTTCGCAGCGCGCCTGGATCTCCGATTCCAGGTGCAGCATGCGGGGTCGCTTGCCGAGCATTTCGTCGGCGCTGTAGCCGAGCATGCGTTCGGCACCGACGTTGAACTGGAGGACGAAGCCATCGACGTCGGTGGCGATGATCGACACCTGGGTGGCGGCGTCCAGCACCCCGCGCAGCTGACCGTGGGCCAGCGCCAGCTGCAGCTCGGCCGCCTTGCTGGCGCTGATGTCGGTCTGGGTGCCGATCATGCGCCGGGGCGAGCCATCGGGATTCCACTCCACCACCTTGCCGCGGTCGAGTATCCACACCCAGGAACCGTCCTTGCGCCGCATGCGGTGCTCGCTCTGGTAGATCGGCACCTCGCCGCGCAGATGACGCTGCAGGGCCGCATCGACCGCCGGGGCGTCTTCCGGGTGCTGGAGGCGCAGGCACAGGTCCAGCTCGTCCGCCACCTCATCCGCGCCATAGCCGAGCATGTGCTTCCACGCCGGCGAGTAGAACACCGTCCCCGCCTCCAGCTGCCAGTCCCAGACGCCATGGCCCGCGCTGTCCAGGGCGAAGCCCCAGCGTTCCTCGCTGAGCTTCAGTTCGAGCTCCCGCTCGCGCAATTCACGGGTGCGTTCGGCCACCAGGCGCAAGGCGCGCTGGCGCTGGTTGATCAGCAGCATCAGGTACGCCGCCAGGAGCAGGGTGATCAGCCCGCCGGTGGCGACCACCAGGTACCAGACGCCGGTCCGGTTGGTGTGGATGAAGTGGTCGCTGGCGCTCAGTTCGAGGCGGTAGGTGCGGTCGGCGAAGACGATGTCGCGCGCCAGGGTCAGCTCGCCATCGGCGGCGACGGCCTCGCTCTGGTAGAGCGTCTGCGGATGGGCCGCATCGGTGGTGTCGGTCACCCGCATGGCCACGTTGTCCAGCACCTCCCCAGGGATGCCGGCCTCCAGTTCCTGGCGCAGGTCGATGACACTGATCACGAAGCCGCGCAACACGTCGGCCGGGTCGCCGGCCCTGCCGAACACCGGGGCCACCACGAGGATGCCCTTGCCGTCGCCCGCAGCCAGGCCGAGCAGTTTCAGCTGCCCGGAAACCACTGTCCGGCGCCCGGCGCGGGCCTTTTCCAGCAGTGCCAGGCGCGTCGGCAAGGAGGCGAGGTCGAGCCCAAGGGGAATGCGTCCGGCCTGGTTGGAGACGCTGTAGTACACCGGCAGGTAGTAGTCGCGAGGCGGGCTGGCGATGGTCTCGCCCTTGCCATCCAGCTCGTGGAAGCGAAAGTGCTCCAGGCCATCGGCACGGGCCTCGGCTTCATACGCGCCGCGCTCGCTTCCGGCGACCCGCGGCACCCAGCTGTAGGCCAGGGTGTCGCTCAGCAGCGGCTCGACGAAACCATGGAATTCGCTGCGGCTGACGCTGCTGGAGTTGTTGAAGAAGCGCCGCAGGGCGTCCAGTTGCTTGAGCTGGTCGCCCAGGCGCTCCTGCACCCGGCTGAGGCGTTCGGTGGCGACCTGCACGAAGCGCTCGCGAAGCTGCACGCGCTCGGAGCTGTACATGGTGGCGGCCAGCAGCAGGGTCGTGGCGAGGCCGCCGACCAGCACCAGGGCGCAGGCCAGCAGGAGCAGGCCACGACCGGAGGGCAGGCGGGAAAACAGGGAGGACGGTCCCTGGACGAGCGACTGCATGCTCACCTCGGAGGTGGTGATGAGGGACGATCCCTGTGATCACAACCTAGCCAAGATGCTGGCACTTTGCCGATGCGGCGCCCCGCAACCCCCTTTCCGCCTGACGGACGGCTTGCGCCGCCCTCCAATGCCGGGTCTGCGCGTCAGCGGGCGGCGAATTTCCAGGCGCGGTGGATCTTCGGGTTACGGGCGAAATCCGGGTCGAGGGTCTCGGCACTGATCTCGCTCACCTGGTAACGCTGGGACAGGCTCTCGTCCAGTTGGAACTTGCGGAAGTTGTTGGAGAAATACAGCACCCCGCCCGGCGCCAGGCGGGCCATGGCCAGGTCCAGCAGCTGCACGTGGTCGCGCTGCACATCGAACACGCCTTCCATGCGCTTGGAGTTGGAGAAGGTCGGCGGGTCGATGAAGATCAGCTCGTACTCGCCGCGGCCCTCTGCCAGCCACGCCATCACGTCGCCCTGCTCCAGCTTCTGCTTGTCGGAGAAGCCGTTGAGGGACAGGTTGCGCCGCGCCCAATCCAGGTAGGTCTTCGACAGGTCGACGCTGGTGGTGCTGCGCGCACCACCCTTGGCGGCATGCACGCTGGCGGTGGCGGTGTAGCAGAACAGGTTGAGGAAGCGCTTGCCGGCGGCCTCGCGCTGGATGCGCAGGCGCATGGCACGGTGGTCGAGGAACAGGCCGGTATCCAGGTAGTCGGTGAGATTGACCAGCAGCTTGACGCCTCCCTCGGCCACTTCGAGGAACTGCCCCTGTGCGCCCTGGCGCTCGTACTGGCGGGTGCCGGTCTGGCGCTCGCGACGCTTGACCACGACGTTTGCCGGGTCGACCCCCAGCGCCTGCGGGATGGCCGCCAGGGCGTCCAGCAGGCGGGCCTGGGCCTTCTCCGGGTCGATGGAGCGCGGCGGTGCGTATTCCTGCACGTGCACGCGGTCGCCATAGAGGTCGATGGCCAGCGCGTACTCGGGCATGTCGGCGTCATACAGGCGGTAGCACTGCACGCCTTCGCGCTTGGCCCACTTGCCCAGTTGCTTGAGGTTCTTCTGCAGGCGGTTGGCGAACATCTGCCCGCCCTCGGACAGGCGCGCCTGCTCCGGCGCAGGCATGGCGCCCGCCTGTGGCTCGGCAGCGGCCTCCGGGCGACGCGAGCCGGTGACGAACTGGTCGGGCAGCACCTTGATCAGCAGCAACTTGCAGGGCAGCGCGCCGTTCCAGAAGGCGTACTGCTTGTGGCTGCGGATGCCCATGCGCTTGCCCAGCTCCGGCGCGCCGGTGAACACCGCCGCCTCCCAGCCCATGCAGGCCTGGCGAAGGCGCTCGCCAAGGTTCTGGTAGAGATACAGCAGGCTGGCCTCGTCGCCCAGGCGCTCGCCGTAGGGGGGGTTGCTGATGACCAGGCCCTTCTGGTTCTGGTCCGGGCGCGGTTCGAAAGTGGCCAGTTCGCCCTGGTAGATCTTCACCCAGTCGGAGAGGCCCGCACGCTCGATGTTGTTGCGCCCGGGCTGGATCAGGCGCGGGTCGGCCTCGTAGCCACGGATCCACAGGGGCGGCCGGGCCAGGCCCGCATCCGCACGCGCCTGGGCTTCCTCGTGCAGCTTCTTCCACAGGGCCGGCACGTGGCCCTGCCAGTTGGAGAACCCCCAGCGCTCACGCTTGAGGTTGGGAGCGATGTCGGCCGCCATCATCGCGGCCTCAACCAGGAAGGTCCCCACCCCGCACATGGGGTCGGCCAGGGCGCCCTCCTCGGCGGCGATGCGTGGCCAGCCGGCACGCAGCAGGATGGCGGCGGCGAGGTTCTCCTTCAGCGGCGCGGCCCCTTGCTGCAGGCGGTAGCCGCGCTGGTGCAGGCTGTGCCCGGCGAGGTCGAGGGAGAGGATCGCCTCGCCCTTCTCCAGGCGCAGATGGATGCGCAGGTCGGGGCTGACCTTGTCGATCGAGGGGCGCTCGCCATTGGCGGTGCGCAGCTTGTCGACGATGGCGTCCTTGACCTTGAGGGCGCCGAAATGGGTGTTGTCGATACCCGAGCCATGGCCACTGAACTCCACTGCCAGGCTGCCGGTGGGCGACAGGTGGTCGTGCCAGTCCACCTCCAGCACGCCCTGATAGAGGTCGTCGGCGTTCTGCACCGGGAAACGCTTGAGCACCAGCAGCACGCGGTTGGCCAGGCGCGACCAGAGGCACAGGCGATAGGCGGTTTCCAGGTCACCCCGGCCACGGATGGCGGCCACCTGCTCGCGCGCCTCGGCGAGGCCAAGCCCGGTGGCTTCGTCCAGCAACAGGCCCTCCAGGCTTTTCGGGCAGGTAAGGAAGAGTTCGAAGACATCCGACATGGTAATTCCAGTGCCTTGCGGCTGATCAGCGGCACGGATGCGTCTCCGTGCGGTCATGAATATGTGACTAAAGGTCGCAAAACGGCCCTTCGTCGGATAAGAAAATTCCCATTCTCATCTGCGTTGCCCCATAGCACCGCGACATCATGGGTTTCCCAAGGCCCCATCCCATCAGGCCTGGGCCGTTCATGCCCCGTCCGAAGCTCCTACAGCTTATGGTCCGGAAGCCATTCTCGTTACGTCCTTATGACAAAACGATCATTCCAATGCCTCGGGGCAACGGTTAGAACTCAGCTTAATCCGCTGCCGCAACGGTAGCGGATGAAGGGCAGTCACGCCGGCAACTGCTCTTCAGTGGCAGAGCATTTTCTGCCGGGTTCCCGACTTGGGACCGATGGACATAACAGTCAACAAATGAGGGCTACACCCTATGAGAAGACTTAAGCGTGATCCGATGGAACGAGCATTCCTGCGCGGTTATCAGCACGGCATTCATGGCAAATCCCGCGATCTCTGTCCTTTCACCCATCCCACCACCCGTCAAGCCTGGATCAACGGCTGGCGTGAGGGTCGCGGCGACAATTGGGATGGCCTCACCGGCACGGCCGGCATTCATCGACTGAACGAACTTCACGCCGTCGGCTGACACCACGGATCACACGATTTCACCAAGCACGCCCCATCCGGGCGGCGGGCGCAAGCCCAGGGGCTCCCTAGAGGGAGCCCTTTTTATTTGTCCGCTATCAGCGCTTCGGCAACGCGGCGATGGCATCCACCGACTCGCGGATCAGCGCCGGGCCCTTGTAGATGAAGCCCGAATATATCTGCACCAGGCTCGCACCGGCAGCGATCTTCTCAGCCGCGTGGCGGCCTTCGGTGATCCCGCCCACGGCGATGATCGGCAGGCGACCGCCCAACTCGCCAGCCAGCACCTTGACGGTATGGGTGCTCTTGTCACGTACCGGCGCACCTGACAGGCCACCCGCCTCGTCGCCATATTCCAGCCCCTCGACGCCTTCGCGGCCGAGGGTGGTGTTGGTGGCGATCACCGCGTCCATGCCCGACTCCCGCAACGCACCGGCCACCAGGGCGGTTTCCTCGTCGCTCATGTCCGGGGCGATCTTGATCGCCAGCGGCACACGACGGCCATGCTGGACGGCGAGGTCTTCCTGGCGCAGGCGCAGGGCTTCGAGCAACTGCTTGAGCGAGTCGCCGAACTGCAGGCTGCGCAGGCCGGGAGTATTGGGCGAGCTGACGTTGACCGTCACGTAGCTGGCATGGGCGTAGACCTTGTCCAGGCAGATCAGGTAGTCGTCCACCGCGCGCTCGACCGGGGTGTCGAAGTTCTTGCCGATGTTGATGCCCAGCACGCCCTTGAACTTCGCCGCGCGAACCCGGGCCAGCAGGTGATCGACGCCATGGTTGTTGAAGCCCATGCGATTGATGATCGCCTCGGCCTCGGGCAGGCGGAAGAGACGCGGCTTGGGGTTGCCCGGCTGCGGGCGCGGCGTCACGGTACCGATCTCGACGAAACCGAAGCCCAACTGGGCGAAGCCGTCGATGGCGTCGCCGTTCTTGTCCAGGCCGGCGGCGAGGCCGACGGGATTGGGGAACTCCAGCCCCATGACCTTCACCGGCAGGCTGGCCGGCGCCTTGGTCAGCAAGCCGTTGAGGCCCAGGCGGCCACCGGCGCCGATCAGGTCGATGGACAGCTCGTGGGAGGTTTCCGGGGACAGTTTGAACAGCAGCTCGCGGGCCAGGGTGTACATGGGCGGGTATCGATCGGCGGGATGGGCCGGCGATTATAGCTGCCAGCCCCGCCTCAGGCGAGGCGACGTAACGCCAGCAGCGAGCCGGAGGGATCGAATTCCAGCTCGAATGAACCATGAATGCCATCATGGGTCAGAAAAGGCCGCAAATGATGTGCAGGCAGGCTAACCTTGCGCCCGTCGCGGCTGCGCAACATCACTCGGTTGGCGTGGCCCTGGTAGACCGCGAGAAAGCGCTCGGCGGTCAGGGAGATATCCAGCACCAGGCTGGGCATGGAGGCATCCTCTTGGTTGAAATGAACAACAGTATCGTTCCGCGCCCCCAGTGGACGCCAGGTACGGACGCATTGGCGGGCAAAGCCGTGCAGCCTCGCCCGACCTCTGCCACACTGCCACTCGTGACCTGGGAGTCCTAGTCTGGCCATGAGTTCGCAGTCGTCCCCATCCTCTCTTTCCTCACGCCTGGCCGCCCTCGCGCAACGCCTCGGCCTGGGAGGACGTGCGCCCCGCCTGCTGGAAAGCGCGAGCCAGCTGCGCTTGCCGTTCCAGCAGTTGAAGCCCCCGGCCGCCGATATCTGGTGGCAGAACGGCCCGCCCCTGCAGCGCCTGGTGGACCTCCCGCGCAACGCGCTCTCCGGCCCGGTACAGGAAGACAAGGCCCAGGCCCACGCGGTGCTGATCCGAGTGGTTGAACTGGAGCAACGCGAACTCACCAATTTCGACCTGCGCCTGATCGATGGGTTCTGCGGCACCGAGGGCGCGATGCCCAGTTGCCCCAGCTTCGAGGAATTCGCCGCGACGCCGGCCTGCCGTAGCGTGCGCATCATCAGCTACAAGGATTTCGTCAAGGCCATCAGCCTGCCACTACCACGTTTCCTGGCCGGCGAACGGATCAGCCTGTGCCAGTCCAGCTGGCACGGCAAACGTGTTTTCTGGAGCGGCACCCACCATCTGGAAGCTTTTGCCGCCGCCATCGCCTACGCACGCCGCCGCGAGCTGGAAATCAGCCTGCCGGCCGAACTCGCCACCTACCGTCTCAACCCCGCGGGCCTCGCCGAGCTGGACGCCCACTACCACGTACTGGCCATGCCGGTGCAGGCATGGAGCGACCCGGCCTTCATGGGCCTGCTGCTCGACGGTGGCATCCCCTATGCCCGCCTCGCCTTGCTGAAGAACAGCGGCGCCCCCGAACTCCTGCTGCTGCCAAAGGACCACCCCGAGGCCACCGCCCTTGGCGAAGGCCTGCGCCTGGCCGGCGCCGCCGATGTGGTGCGCTACCTCGCGTCCCTGAGCTGATTCCCTCCTCCTCATCCGTCCGCTGGCAATCCATCCCTTCGCGAGCCAATTCGCTGCCAGGGGGACGCTCCGAGGGCGTGCCCCTTGGTTCCGCCACCGGAAACCAGGCAAAAAAAAGCCCCGCCGAGGCGGGGCTAGAGCACATTCAACCTTTCAGCGAACGATGGCTCAGGAGGTCTTGACCCCATGCTGGCCGCTCTGGGCCAGGTCCATCAGCTCGCGGTTGGCCACGGCATACATGGCGTAGTCGGTGCCGGTGGCGGCGCGCAGTTCGGTGAGCATCACCTTCCAGCGCTCCACCAGCGGACGGTGCTGTTCCAGCCACAGGGCCACGCGCTCGTCCATGTCGACCGGGGCATCGACCATCTGCAGCAGCGAAACGGTGATCGCCCGCTGTTGCCAGTCGAGGTCGTCACGGAAGGCTTCGCGCGCCAGCGCCTGCCAGTTGCTCTCCACCGGCAGGCCGGTGATCTGCTGCAGGTACCAGGACAGGTCCAGCGCGCCACCGACGGCGAAGTAGGCGGCCGCCACTTCGGCCGTGTCCTTGCCGGTGACGTCCGAGGCCTCGATGATCGGCAGCAGCGTGTACAGGTGGCTGGTGCCGGCCACCACGCGGGCCAGTTCCTCCGGTGCGCCGGCCTCGACGTAGGCCTGGTAGCGGGCCAGCCACTGCTCGCGGGCCGGGCCCTCCAGCAGCTCGTCCAGGCGGCCGGCCAGCTCGGCCACGCGTGGGCCGAAGTGGCCGACGTCACGGGCGGCGTTCTGGTCTTCGCGGCGGCTGCGCAGGAACCAGCGGGTGGCGCGACGGCCAAGGCGCATCAGCTCGTCCATCAGGGTCAGCTGCAGTTCGGCGGGCACCTTGTAATCCAGCGACTCGATCTGCTTCCACCAGTGCGGCAGGCGGAACACATCGCGCACCACCACGTAGGCACCGGCGACGTTGGCCGCGCTCATGCCGGTGGACTCCTTCAGGCGCTGCACGAAGGTGATGCCCATGTGGTTGACCAGGTCGTTGGCGATCTGGGTGCTGATGATCTCGCGCTTCAGGCGGTGGCGGCGCATGGCCTCGCCGAACTTGCTCGCCAGCAGCGGCGGGAAGGCGGTCTCCATCTCGCGGGCGAGGTAGTCGTCGTCCGGTACCAGGGACTTGAGCAGCGATTCCTTGAGGTCGATCTTGCTATAGGAGATCAGCACCGACAGCTCCGGCCGGGTCAGCCCCTGGCCGTTGGCGGCGCGCTCGTTGAGCTCCTCGTCACCGGGCAGGAATTCCAGCGCGCGGTCCAGCTTGCCGGCGCCCTCCAGCGCGGCGATCAGGCGCTTGTATTCACCGATGCGCTCGCGCGCGCGGCGTTGCGCCAGGGACAGCGCCTGGGTCTGCTTGTAGTTGTTGCCCAGCACCAGGCTGCCCACCGCGTCGGTCATGTCCGCCAGCAGCTTGTTGCGTTGCTTGCCGGTCATGTCGCCGGCCGCGACGATCTCGCCCAGGAGGATCTTGATGTTCACCTCGTGGTCGGAGCAGTCCACGCCACCGGCGTTGTCGATGAAGTCGGTGTTGCTGGCGCCGCCGTTGAGGCCGTATTCGACGCGGCCGAGCTGGGTCATGCCGAGGTTGCCACCCTCGCCCACCACCTTGGCACGCAGCTCGCGACCGTCCACGCGCAGGGCGTCGTTGGCCTTGTCGCCGACATCGGCGTGGGACTCCTTGCTCGACTTCACGTAGGTGCCGATGCCGCCGTTCCACAGCAGGTCGACCGGTGCCTTGAGCAGGGCGTTGAGCAGTTCGGTGGGGGTCAGCTTGTCGGCACGGATGTCGAAGCGTTCCTTCATTTCCGGGCTGATGGCGATGCTCTTGGCGCTGCGCAGGAAGATGCCGCCGCCGGCGGAGATCAGCTTGGCGTCGTAGTCGGCCCAGGAGGAACGCGGCAGGTCGAACAGGCGCTTGCGCTCGACGAAGCTGCTGGCCGCGTCCGGGTTCGGGTCGATGAAGATGTGCATGTGGTTGAAGGCCGCCACCAGCTGCAGCGTTTCCGACAGCAGCAGGCCGTTGCCGAATACGTCGCCGGCCATGTCGCCGATGCCGATCACGGTGACGTTGTCCTTCTGCACGTCGATGCCGCGCTCGCGGAAGTGGCGCTGCACCGAGACCCAGCCGCCCTTGGCGGTGATGCCCATGCCCTTGTGGTCGTAGCCGGCGGAGCCGCCGGAAGCGAAGGCGTCGCCCAGCCAGAAGCCGTATTCCAGGGCGATGCCGTTGGCGATGTCGGAGAAGGTCGCGGTGCCCTTGTCGGCCGCCACCACCAGGTAGGGGTCATCGGCGTCGTGGCGCACCACGTTGGCCGGCGGTACCACCTGGCCTTCCTTGAGGTTGTCGGTGACGTCCAGCAGGCCGCTGATGAAGATGCGGTAGCAGGCGATGGCCTCGGCCTGGATGTCGTCACGGCTGCCGCCCACCGGCAGGCGCCGGGGGATGAAGCCACCCTTGGCGCCCATGGGCACGATCACCGCGTTCTTCACCTGCTGCGCCTTGACCAGGCCCAGCACCTCGGTGCGGAAGTCTTCCTCGCGGTCGGACCAGCGCAGGCCGCCACGGGCGACGTCGCCGAAGCGTAGGTGCACGCCCTCGACGCGCGGGCAGTAGACGAAGATCTCGAACTTGGGCACCGGGCGCGGGATGTCGGGGATCAGCCGCGGGCTCAGCTTGAAGCTGAAGTAGCCCTTGTTCTGGCCGTTGGCATCGGGCTGGTAGAAGTTGGTGCGCAGGGTCGCCTTGATCAGGTCGAGGTAGCGCCGCAGGATGCGGTCCTCGTTGAGCACGGCGACGTTGTCCAGCTCGCCGAGGATGGCCTGTTCGAGCTTCTGCTGCTTGTCTTCCAGGTCCTCGGCGGTGAGCTTGCGGGCCAGGTAGAAGCGGGTCTTGAACAGACGCACCAGCTCCTTGGCGATGTCCACATGGTTCAGCAGCGTGCTGGCGATGTAGGACAGGTCGAAGCCCAGGCGGATCTGCTTCAGGTAGCGGGCATAGGCGCGCAGCAGCGCCACGTCGCGCCAGGGCATGGAGGCGGTCAGCACCAGGCGGTTGAAGGCGTCGTTCTCGGCGTCACCGCTGACGATGTGGATGAAGGCGTCCTGCAGGGTGTCGTTGAGCTGCTGGATGTCGACTTCCTGGCCCGAGGCACTGGTGAAGGCGAAGTCGTGGATCCAGAACTCGCGGCCGTCCTGGCGGTGCAGGCGATAGGGGAACTCGCCGAGCACGCGCAGGCCGAGGTTCTCCAGGATCGGCAGGACGTCGGACAGCGGCAGCGGCGTGTCGGCGTGGTACAGCTTGCAGTGCAGCAGCTGCTCGCCCTGGGTCAGCGGCTGGTAGAAGCTCATCACCAGCTGGCGCTCGTCGGAGAGGCTGTTGAGGTGCTGCATGTCGACCACGGCCGAGTGCGGGGCGAAGCGCTCGCGGTAGCCGGCGGGGAAGCCTTTCGGGAAGTCGGCCAGCACACGGGTGCCCTGGGCTTCGCCGAAGCTTTCGTTGACCAGGCTGGCGTAGTCGTCCTTCCAGGAACGGCAGGCCTGGATCACTTCCTTCTCCAGGCGCACCGGGTCGACCACGGCCTTGTTCTTCGGGTCCAGGCGCAGGATGAACTGCACGCGCGCCAGCACGGATTCGGAGAAGAAGGTCCAGAACTCGCAGTCGCTGGCCTGCAGGCGGTCCATGAGGATCTGCTGGATCTTCAGGCGCGTCTCGGTGGAATAGACGTCGCGCGGCACGTAAGCCAGCGCATAGGCGAAACGCCCGTAGGGGTCGCGGCGCAGGAACAGGCGGATCTTGTTGCGTTCCTGCATCTGCACGATGGCCATGGCGGTGGAGAACAGGTCGTCCACCGGGGTCTGGAACAGGTCGTCGCGGGGCAGCACTTCCAGCACCTGGCCCAGTTCCTTGCCGAGGTGGGCACGGGGGTCGAAGCCGGAGCGGCGCTGGATCTCGGCGACCTTGCCGCGGATGAAGGGGATCTCGGTCACGCTCTCGGCATACACCGCAGAGGTGTACAGGCCCATGAAGCGGCATTCCTTGACCACGCGCCCCTTGGCGTCCAGCTCGCGGATGGAAACGAAATCCGGGTAGGCCGGGCGGTGCACACGGCTCGGCTCGGCGGCCTTGGCGAAGGACAGCAGCACCGGGCCGCGCAGGTAGTCGACGGCCTCCTTCTCGACGTGCAGGTCCGCGGCGCTGAGGCCGGTGCGGCGCAGGCGCGAGACACCGAGCAGGGACTTCTCGTCATAGACCAGGTGACCGCCGGCCTCGCCCTCGTCCACCACGGTGAACTCCTCGTAGCCGAGGAAGGTGAAGTGGTTGTCCAGCAACCAGTTCATGAAGACCTTGATCTCGGCCAGCTCGGCCTTGTCCACCTTCAGCTTGGCCTTGTCCAGCCAGGCCAGCAGGTCGCGGGCCTTGGCGGTCATGGGCTGGAAGTCGGCGACGGCGATGCGCACCTCGCCGAGCATCTCCTCGATGGCCTTCTCCAGGGCCTTGAGGGCGGCGGGCGCGGCGATGCGATCGATCTCCAGGAACATCAGCGATTCCTGCTGCACGTCCTTGCCCTGGGTGCCCTTGGGCAGCACTTCGGCGAGCTCGCCCTTCTTGTTGCGGCGCACGCTGAGCACGCTGTTCTGCAGCGTATGGATGTTGTAGCCGCGGCGGTTCAGCTCCATGCGCACCGAGTCCACCAGGAAGGGGATGTCGGGGTGCAGCACTTCCACTGCGGTGTGGGTGGATTGCCAGCCGTGCTTTTCGTAGTCGGGGTTGAAGGCGCGCACCTGCGGCTTGGCCGGGTCGAAGCGTTCCAGCATCCGCCACGACGACAGGGTGCAGCCCACCAGGTCGGACAGGCGCCGCTGGGTGAGTTCGTCGAGGGCGATGATGCCGAAGAATTGTTCGGCGAACAGGGCTACTTGTGGCAAGGCCTGTTCGCTGACGTGCTGCGCCAGGGCCGCTTGCAGTTGGTGCTGGAAGTCGGCTTTGCTGGCCGCGGTGAAGAACGCCATGGTTGTGCTCCGCTTGGCTCGTATTGTTGGGGTGTAAGCGTAGAACGCTTATTGCGCGGTGATGGGGTCACAGGTTCATTGGGCAGTGTGACGGTCGGATGACGCGCCGGGCATGGGTCGGACCGGACAGTCACCGTTGCGCAAGAGCTTAGCGAGGGCGGCATCGCGCAGGCTTTTCGAGGCGCGACATATTCGGTCAATACTGGTCCGCTGCCCGCCCCTTGCACGCGCCCCGTGACGAAATCCTCAGCGCGTCGGCACGCCGCCTAGGCCGGTGGCCCCACTCTGGATTAAAGTACTGCGCCACCCCGGAGGCTTCCGCTTCCCCCGTCCATTCCGAGCGAGTCCAACGATGGAACACCGCGAAGCACTGATCGCCCTGCGCCAGTACCTGTCCACCCAGATTCTCGGTCAGGAAAAGCTCATCGACCGCCTGCTGATCGCCCTGCTCGCCGATGGCCACCTGCTGGTGGAAGGGGCGCCCGGCCTGGCCAAGACCAAGGCGATCAAGGACCTGGCCGAAGGCGTGGAAGCCGAGTTCCATCGCATCCAGTTCACCCCCGACCTGTTGCCCGCCGACATCACTGGCACCGAGATCTATCGCCCGGAAACCGGCAGCTTCGTGTTCCAGCAGGGGCCGATCTTCCACAACCTGGTGCTCGCCGACGAGATCAACCGCGCGCCGGCCAAGGTGCAGTCGGCGCTGCTCGAAGCCATGGCCGAGCGCCAGGTCTCCATCGGTCGTTCCACCTACGACCTGCCACCGCTGTTTCTGGTGATGGCGACGCAGAACCCCATCGAGCAGGAAGGCACCTACCCGCTGCCCGAGGCCCAGCTCGACCGCTTCCTGATGCACGTGAAGATCGGCTTCCCCGAGGCCTCGGTGGAACGCAAGATCCTCCAGCAGGCCCGTGGCGTCGCCCTCAACGGCGAGACACGCCCCGAGCACCAGGTCAGCCAGCAGGCGATCTTCGCCGCGCGCAAGGAAATCCTCGGCCTGTACATGGCCGACGCCGTGGAGGAGTACCTGGTGCAGCTGGTGATGGCCACGCGCACCCCGGCCAAGTTCGACAGCGAGCTGGCCGAGTGGCTGGCCTACGGCTCCAGCCCGCGCGGCTCCATCGCCCTGGACCGCTGCGCACGTGCGCATGCCTGGATGGCCGGGCGCGACTTCGTCAGCCCCGAGGACATCCAGGCCGTGCTCTTCGACGCCCTGCGCCACCGCCTGATCCTCTCCTTCGAGGCGGAGGCCGCCGGCATCGACCAGGACCGGGTGATCCAGCGCATCCTCGATGTGGTCGCCGTCGCCTGACCCATGGACAGCCCAGCCGCCCCGACCGGCATCAAGGTCAGCCTCGCCGAGCTGATCGACATGCGTCACCGCGTCCGCGAGGTGCAGCTGTTCTCCACGCCCTCGCGACGCAGCCCGCTCATCGGCCTGCACCATTCCAAGCTGCGCGGGCGCGGCGTCGACTTCGACCAGGTGCGCGTCTACCAGCCCGGTGACGACGTGCGCACCATCGACTGGCGCGTCACCGCGCGCACCCAGGAGCCTCACACCAAGCTGTTCCACGAAGAGCGCGAACGCCCGGTGTTCATCATGGTCGAGCAGAGCCAGCGGCTGTTCTTCGGCTCCGGGCAGATGTTCAAGTCGGTGCTCGCCGCCCACGCCGCCAGCCTCATCGGCTGGGCCGCCCTGGGCCACAACGACCGCATCGGCGGCCTGGTCTTCAGCGACAGCGAGCACCACGAGATCAAGCCCCGGCGCAGCAAGCAGAGCCTGCTGCAACTGCTCAACCGCCTGGTGCGCACCAACCAGGCACTCGGCGGCCAGCAGGGCGCCACCCGCGAAGGCTTCAGCCTGGCCCTGCGCCGCGCCCGCGAAGTGCTGCGCCCCGGCAGCCTGGTGGTGATCCTCTGTGACGAGCGCACCCTGTCCGACACCTCGGAGCAGCAACTCGCCCTGCTCGCCCGCCACACCGACCTGATCCTCCTGCCGCTCTCCGATCCGCTCGACCACGCGCTGCCCGCCGCCGGGCTGCTGCGCTTCACCGAGCTGGGCGCCAGGCTGGAGCTGGACACCCACAACCCCGAGCTGCGCCAGGCCTATCGCGACCAGGGCGACGCCCGCAAGGCACGCTGGCAGCGCCTGGCCCAGCGCCTGGGCGTGCTGCTGCTGCCCCTGAGCACCCAGGCCGGTATGGTCGAGCAGTTGCGTGACCATCTGCAGCACCGCGGTGGCAAGCGATGAACCCGCTCGACCAGCTGGAGCCGCTGATCGCCCCCGCCGCCGTGCCCTGGTGGCCACCCGCGCCGGGCTGGTGGGTGCTGGCGGCGCTGCTGCCGCTATTGCTCTGGGGCCTCTGGCGCCTGCGCCATCGCCTGCCTCGCCGGCAACGCGGCGAGCGGGCGGAGCAGCCCCTGGAGCCCATGCGCGAAGCCGCCCTCCGGGAACTCGCCCAACTGCGCAAGCCCTACGACGGCGCGCCCGCAGGCCCCTGGTTGCAGCAGCTCAACGGCCTGCTCAAGCGCCTGTGCCGCCTGCACTATCCCAACGACCACAGCCTCACCCTCAGCGGCCGTGCCTGGCTGGCCTACCTGGACAACCGCTGCCCCGCCGCCGGCCTGACCCGCTGGATGGTGCTGGTGGAAGGCGCCTACCGCCCCGAGTGCAAGCTCGACGACAAGGCCATCGAGGGCCTGTCCCAGGCGGTCGACACCTGGATCCGCAAACATGTTTGAGCTCGCCTGGCCCTGGATCTTCCTGCTCGCGCCGCTGCCCTGGCTGCTGCGCGTGCTGCTGCCGCCGGCCGACAGCGGCGAGGCGGCGCTCAAGGTGAGCTTCCTCGGCGAGCTGGAGGCCCTCGCCGGCCGCCGTGCCCGCGCCAACCTGCCGGCCTGGCGCCAGCAGGCGCCGTTCATCCTGCTCTGGCTGCTGTTGCTCTGCGCCGCCGCGCGCCCGGAATGGGTGGGCGAGCCGCAACCCCTGCCGGCCAGCGGCCGCGACCTGCTGGTGGCGGTGGATGTGTCCGGCTCCATGGACTACGCCGACATGGAACTCGACGGCAAGGAAGTCAGCCGCCTGACCCTGGTGCAGCACCTGATGGGTGAATTCATCGACGGCCGCATCGGCGACCGCATCGGCCTGATCCTCTTCGGCAGCCAGGCCTACCTGCAGGCGCCGCTGACCTTCGACCGGCAGACCGTGCACGTCTGGCTCGACGAGGCGCTGATCGGCATCGCCGGCAAGAACACCGCCATCGGCGACGCCATCGGCCTGGCGGTGAAGCGCCTGCGCCAGCGCCCGGCCAACAGCCGCGTGCTGGTGCTGGTCACCGATGGCGCCAACACCGGCGGCGAGATCGAGCCGCTCACCGCCGCCCGCCTCGCCGCCGAGGAACAGGTGAAGATCTACACCATCGGCATCGGCGCCGACCCGGAACAGGGCGGCGTGCTCGGCATGTTCGGCCTCAACCCCGGCCTGGACCTGGACGAGCCGACCCTGCGCCGCATCGCCGAGCAGACCGGTGGCCGCTACTTCCGCGCCCGCTCCAGCAAGGAGCTGGAGGAGATCGAGCGCTCGCTTGACCAGCTGGAGCCTGTCTCGCAGCTGCCCAGCCAGGCCCGCCCCGCCTTGGCGCTGTATTGCTGGCCGCTGGGCGCCGCCCTCTTGCTGAGCCTGCTGCTGATCAGCCGCGAGCTGTGGCCCCATGCCCTGCAGCAACGGCCGCAGTGGCTGAGGAGACGCCCATGAGCGAACTCTGGCCGCACTGGTCGCGCCCGCTCTGGCTGCTCATGCTGCCGCTGCTGGCCTGGCTGATCTGGCAGCTCTGGCACCGCGAGCGCCGCAGCGGACGCTGGCAGCAACTGCTGCCCATAGCCTTCCAGCCCTGGCTGCTGGGCGGTGGCCGCGAACGCAACAACCGCCTGCCCTGGATCGCCCTCGGCCTGGCCTGGAGCCTGGGCCTGCTGGCACTGATCGGCCCCAGTTGGCAGCGGGTGGAGCAAAGCACGCAGAAACGTGCGGACCCGCTGGTGGTGATCCTCGAACTGACCCCCTCGATGCTCGCCTCCGACGTGCCGCCCACGCGCCTGGAGCAGGCCAAGCGCAAGCTGCGCGACCTGCTGGAAGCCCGCCACGATGCGCAGACCGCCATCGTCCTGTATGCCGGCAGCGCCCACAGCCTGGTGCCGCTTTCGGACGACCTGATGACCACCGGCAACCTGCTGGAGGCGCTCAAGCCATCGATCATGCCGGAGCCCGGCCAGCGCGCCGACCTCGCCGTGGAAAAGGCCCTCGCACTGCTCAAGCAGGGTGCCCAGGGCCAGGGCCGCCTGCTGCTGATCACCAGCAGCCTGAGCGAGGAGGAACGCAACGGCATCCGCCAGGCGCTCGGCTCGAAGAGCGAACGCCTGAGCATCCTCGGTATCGGCACGTCCCAAGGCGCCCCCATCGCCCAGGAGAACGGTGGCTTCATCAAGGACGCCCAGGGCGCCATCCTCCTGCCGCGCCTGGACGCCCCCAGCCTCAAGCGCTTCGCCAGCAGCCTGGGGGGCAGATACGCCACCGCCCGCGTCGACGAGCGCGACCTGCGCAACCTGGACCTGCTCGGCGGTGCCCGGCCCCTGCGCGAAAGCGGTGAAACCACACGGCTGGAAGCCTGGGCCGACCAGGGCCACTGGCTGCTGCTGCCGCTGCTGCTGATCGCCGCCTGCGCCGGGCGCCGGGGCTGGATCTTCTGCCTGCCGCTGTTTTTCGTACTACCCCGCCCTGCCCTGGCCTTCGAGCCGGAGGACCTGTGGTTGCGACCCGACCAGCAGGGCCAGCGCCTGCTGGAAGCCCGGCAGTGCGCCGAGGCGGCCCGTCGCTTCGAGGACCCACGCTGGCAGGGCTATGCGCTCTACGAGGCCGGCAAGCACGCCGAAGCCGCCGAACGTTTCGCCGGTGGCGACAGCGCCGCCGACCACTACAACCGTGGCAACGCGCTGGCCAAGGCCGGCCAGCTGGAAGCCGCCCTGGACGCCTACGAATCAGCCCTCGAGCGTGAACCGGACCTGCAGCCGGCGCTGAAGAACAAGGCGCTGGTGGAACAGCTGCTGCAACAGCAGAAGCAGCAGCAATCGCAACAGCCGCAGGACGGCCAGCAGGGCCAGCAGCAGCCCCAGGAGCAACCCTCCGCCGGCCAGGGTGGCGACCCGGAGAAAAGCGAGGACAAGGACGAGCAGCAGAGCGCCGAAGGCGCTTCCGCCACACCGCCCGAAGAAGGCAAGCCGCCGGGCCAGCAGGCCGGTACGCAGGAGCAGCCGGCCGAGCCCGGGCAGAAGCCCGAGGGCCAGCAGCAAACCGCGGACACACCCGGCAAGGCCGAGCCCCTGGGCGATGAGCGCCGCCAGTCCCTGGAGCAATGGCTGCGGCAGATTCCCGACGACCCCGCCGAACTGCTGCGCCGCAAGTTTTGGTACGAACAGCAACGCCGCCAGGAAAACCAAGAATGATGCGCCTCCTCTGCGCCCTCCTCCTCAGCCTGCTGGCCTGCACCGCCAGCGCGGCGGGCTTCACCGCCAGCGTCGACCGCGCGCGCCTCAGCGAGGGCGAGACGGTGGAGCTGATCCTGGAGTCTTCCGACCCGACGCTGTTCGGCAAGCCCGACCTCAAGCCGCTGGAGTCGCTCTTCGAGGTGCTCGGCACCCGCCAGATCAACCGCATCAGTACGCTCAACGGCCAGGACGACCGCGCCACGCGCTGGATCGTAACCCTGCAGCCGAAGCAGAGCGGTTTCGTGGTGATCCCGCCGCTGCGCCTGGGCGAGGCCGAGACCCGGCCGATCACCCTGCACATCCAGAAGAGCGACAACGCCGCCGGCAACAGCAAGCTCGCCCCGGTGTTCATCGACGCCAGCCTGGACGAGGAAAGCGTCTACGTGCAGGCGCAGACCATCCTCACCCTGCGCATCTACCACTCCGTATCGCTGTACGACGACAGCAGCCTGACGCCGCTGCAGATGGCCGATGCGCGCATCGAGCAACTGGGCGAGCCGCGCACCTACGAGAAGGAGATCAACGGCATACGCCACGGCGTGATCGAGCTGCGCTACGCGATCTTCCCGCAGAAGAGCGGACAACTGAGCATCCCTGCCCAGGTGTTCAGCGCGACCCTGGTGGAGCGCTCCGGGCAGAACGACTACCAGCCCTTCGGCCCACGCCCGGGTCGCCTGACACGGGTCAGCTCGCCGGAAATCCCGCTGACGGTGAAGGCCAAGCCGGCCGAGTACCCCGCCGATGCACCCTGGCTGCCGGCACGCAACCTGACCCTGGCCGAGGCCTGGAACCCGGAGCCGGACAAGGCCCAGGTCGGCGACTCGCTGACCCGCAGCCTGATGGTCAAGGTCGAGGGCCTGGCCAGCGCCCAGCTGCCCGCCCTGCCCGCCACCCATGCACCGGGCCTGCGCCGTTATCCCGACCAGCCGCAGCTCTCCAACCAGGCCAGCGAGCGCGGCGTGCTCGGCAGCCGCGAGGAACGCGAGGCATTGGTGCCCACCACCAGCGGGCGCATCGAATTGCCGCCGGTTGAAGTGGTCTGGTGGAACACCCGCGAGGATCACCTGGAACGCAGCCAGCTGCCGGGGCGCACCCTGGAAGTGGCCAACAACCCCGCACTCGAACCGGAAGCACCGGTGGAAAGCGCCAATGACGCCCAGCGCGTGGTCGAGGGCCCGCTTCTGTGGCCCTGGAAGCTCGCCACGCTGCTGCTGGCCCTGACCACGCTGCTGGGCTTCGGCCTGTGGTGGCACGCCCGCCGGCAACCGGCGATCCTGCCCACCGCGCAGACCGGCCCCAGCCCGCGCACCCTGCTGGACGACCTCAAGCGCGCCTGCCTGGCCAACGATCCCCACGCCACGCGCCAGGCCCTGGACGCCTGGGCGCGGCAACAACCGGAAACCCTGGCGGACATGGCCGCACGCTTCGTGCCGCTGTCCGACGCCATGGATGGCCTCAACGGCGCCCTCTACAGCGAGAGCGGCCAGCACTGGCAGGGCGAGGAGCTGTGGAAGGCCATCCGCGCCCTGCCAACCCCGCAGGTCCAGCAGCAGGCTGCTGGCGAAAGCGGGCTGCCGCCGCTCTATCCGCGCTGATCCGCACCCGACCAGAACCCGGGTGCGGCTTCGCGGCCCGTGCGTCAACGCGGGAAAGGCGTGGCCGCCCCAGGAATGAAGTTCGGGCTACAGGGTGAGGACGTGCTTGCGGTGTAAGGCGGATGGAACCCGCTGGAGCCTCCTGCCGAACCCTGTCGGGTTGCACCCGACCCACCAACGCCCCAGATGTGGTCTCTACGGTGCCAGGTGCACAGGCTTTAGGGTGGCCACCCATTGAGTTGCTAGGCGACTGAAGTCGCCCCTACAGGTTTGTGCGCGTGAGTTGCGGGTAGTTGATCGCCCATAAAAAAACCGCGGCCTGGGCCGCGGTTTCTTCATTGCCTTGAGGCTTAGTGGGCCAGCAGCGAGCCGCCGGTCTTGCCCGCCAGCTTCTCGGGGCGGATCAGGAAGCGTGCCAGGGCAGGCAGCAGCCAGAGCGCACCGAACATGTTGACGATGAACATGAAGGTCAGCATCAGGCCCATGTCGGCCTGGAACTTGATCGCCGAGAACATCCAGGTCGCCACGCCGATGGCCAGGCACAGGCCGGTGAAGAGCACCGCCTTGCCGGTGGACTTCAGCGTCTGGTAGTACGCCTCCTGCAGCGGCAGGCCGGCACGCAGGAAGCTTTCCAGGCGGCTGTAGATGTAGATGCCGTAGTCGACACCGATACCCACGCCCAACGCCACGACCGGCAGCGTCGCCACTTTCACTCCGATGCCGAGGAAGGCCATCAGCGCGTTGCCCAGCACCGAGGTGAGGATCAGCGGCAGCACGATGCAGATGGTCGCTGCGATGGAGCGGAAGGTGATCAGGCACATCACCGCCACGCAGATGTAGACCAGGATCAGGATGGTCAGCTCGGACTGGGCGATCACCTCGTTGGTGGCCGCTTCGATGCCGGCGTTACCGGCGGCGAGCATGAACTCCAGCCCTTCCTTGTTGTGTTCCTTGGCGAAGCCCTCGACCGCCTTGACCGCGCGCTGCAGGGTCTCGGCCTTGTGGTCGTTGAGGAACACCAGCACCGGCGCCAGGGAGCAGTCGGTGTTGTACAGGCCATCGGCACGGCTGATGGAGTTGTTCAGCACGTCCTGGTTGCGCGACAGGGTTTCCCACTTCAGGTTGCCCTCGTTCATCCCCTTGATCACCTGCTTGGACACGGTGACCATCGAGATGGCGGATTGCACGCCCTGGGTGTTTTCCATCGTCCACATCAGCTCGTCGATCGGCGCCAGCGCTTCGTGCGTGGAGCAGCCTTCCGGCGCGGTCTTGACCATCACCACGAGCACGTCGGAGCTGGTGGAGTAGTTGCTGATGATGAAGTTGTTGTCCTTGTTGTAGCGCGAGTCGGGACGCAGTTCCGGCGCGCCCTGGTCGAGGTCGCCGATCTTCAGGTTCTGGCCGTACCAGAGGCCGCCACCGAAGGCGGCCAGGGCGACGACCACGGAGATCGGGGCAACGACCGGATGGGCGAAGTTGGACAGCAGGCGCCAGAACGGGTGTTCGCGGGTCGCGTCCTTCTTGCTGCGCTCGATGGCCTTCTTGCTGATGCCGACATAGGAGATGGCGACCGGCAGCAGGATCAGGTTGGTGAACACGATCACCGCCACGCCGATGGAGGCGCCGATGGCCAGCTCGCGGATCACGCCGATGTCGATGATCAGCAGGGTGATGAAGCCCACGGCGTCGGCCAGGATGGCGATCATGCCCGGCAGGAACAGCTGGCGGAAGGTACGCCGCGCGGCCGTCAGGGCGTTGTCCGCATCGCTCGATTGCAGGGCGATGCCGTTGATCTTCTGCACCCCGTGGGAGATGCCGATGGCGAAGATCAGGAAGGGCACCAGCATCGAGTAGGGGTCGAGACCGAAGCCCACCGAGTGCATCAGGCCCAACTGCCAGATCACCGCCACCAGGGTGGTGGAGAGCACGGCGATGGTGCTGCGGATACACCAGGTGAACCAGTACAGCAGCACCAGGGTGGTGAGGAAGGCGATGCCGAAGAAGGCCACGACCATGATCAGGCCGTCGATCAGGTCACCGACCTTCTTGGCGAAGCCGACGATGTGGACCTGAACGTTGGGGTTCTGGGCCTGGTACTTGTCGCGAATCTTGGCTTCCAGTTCATGGGAGAACTGGCGGTAGTCGAGCTTGAGCAGCTTGCCCTGGTCGTTCGGGTCCGGGTAGGACTCGAGCAGCGGCACATCGACGATGCTGGACTTGAAGTTGTTGGCCACCAGGCGGCCGATCTGCCCGGACTTGAGCACGTTGTTGCGCAGCTCGTCGAGGCTGTCGTCGGAACCGTCGTAGGTCTGCGGGATCACCTCGCCGCCGGCGAAGCCTTCCTCGGTGACCTCGGTCCAGCGCACGCTGGGGCTCCACAGGGACTTCAGGCCGGAACGGTCGACGCCGGGAATGTAGAACACCTCGTCGTGGATCTGACGCAGGGTGTCCATGTACTCCTTGCTGAAGATGTCCCCGTCCTTGGCTTCCACCGAGATACGCACGGTGTTGCCCAGGTTCGCCAGGTCGTTGCGGTGCTCCATCATCTTCTGGATGAAGGGGTGGTGCAGCGGGATCATCTTCTCGAAGCTGGTGGACGGACGCACCTGGGTGGCCTGCCAGAAGAGGAAGATGCTGACCAGCAGGCAGATGACGATCACGGCCGGCCGGTTGTTGAAGATCAGGCGTTCCAGGAAGGTCGCCTTGTCCTGGTGATGGTTACTCATCGAAACTCCCCCGGCTTGTTATTGTTGGCCCAGCTCGGCGCCAGTCGGCGAGGCGACACGCGCTCCGCCCTGTCCCACCAGGATCAGGTTGCCTTTGGTATCTGCGGTGGCGCTGGCCAGCGACAGGCGATCGGAACGGTTGACCACGCTGAAGGTGCGACCGGCATCGGTGCTCTTCAGGACGCTGCCACCATGGCCGACCACCAGCAGGGTGCCGTCATCGAGCAGGGTGCCGCCGGAAAGACCGAACTCCAGGGTGCCGCCACGGGCATTCTTGAGTGCGATGGTTTCCCAGGTCTTGCCGAAGTCGGCGGAGCGGAACAGGTGCCCACGCAGGCCATAGGCCACGACCACGCCCGGCTCGTTGGTGCCGGTGGCGCCGAACAGGGAACCCTCGTAGGGGCCCTCGAGGCGCTCCCAGGTCTGGCCCCAGTCGGGCGAGCGGAACATGCTGCCCATCTCACCGACGATGAACAGGCCGGAGTCCTTCACCGCCGTGATGGCGTTGATGTGGTACTGGTCTTCGTTGTCCAGGCGGTCGCTGACGTCTTCCCAGTTCTTGCCACCGTCCTCGGTGGTCAGCAGGGCGCCGTAGGAGCCGACGGCGAAGCCGGTGCTGGCATCCTTGAACCAGACGTCGAGCAGCGGAGCCTCACGCTCCAGGTCCTCGAACTGCTGGGTCCAGGTGGCGCCACCGTCCTCGCTGGCGAGGATCTGTGCGTCATGGCCGACGGCCCAGCCCTTCTTGTCGTCGACGAAGTAGACGGCGGTCAGCATCTGGCGGGTCGGCACCTTGGCCTGGGTCCAGGTCTTGCCGTCGTCATCGGAATAGAGGATGTGCCCACGGTCGCCGACGGCGACGAGGCGCTTGCCGGCATGGGCGATATCCAGCAGCAGGCTGCTGGCCGCCTTGGGCGATTCGATGGAGAACACGGGTGCTGATTCGGCAGCTTGCGCGATGGGCGCGGCGCCGAGAGTCAGGACGGAGAGCACACTGAACAGCGAGAGCGCTTTGGCCAGCGGCGAGTGGAAGCGGAACGCCGGTTGCGCAAGGGACTGCACGTCATGACCGGACTGGGTGCGCCGCAGGACGGGCTCACTCATACACCTTTCCCCCTTATTGTTATAGGTGGACCTTGCCTTTTGGCAGGCCGCCTATGCTATCCAGCTTTGGAAAGCCATGACAATCGGCTGGACGTTATGTTTTGTTAAGGCAAACCCGCGTGATTGAGGCCTTATCAGGGGCCCTGATAGCAAAAAGGCCGCTACGTTTGTAGCGGCCTTTTCGTCAGGCTACAAGGCGTTTATCGGGTACCGCGGCGACGCAGTGCCGAAGGCTTGAAGTAGCCGTCGTCCGGAACAGCCTGGGTGAAGTCGATGGTGGTCGGCTCTTCGTTGTCCAGGTTCTGCACGTGGTAGCGACGGGCCTGAAGGTCATGGAACACGTCCAGTGCGGACCAGGTGGTCGGCAGGTCGTAGTAGTTCTTCAGGTAGGCCATCGATACACGCCACAGCTCGCCACGACCGTCGTACTGGTCGACCAC
Source organism: Pseudomonas tohonis (assembly GCF_012767755.2). Taxonomy (NCBI): domain Bacteria; kingdom Pseudomonadati; phylum Pseudomonadota; class Gammaproteobacteria; order Pseudomonadales; family Pseudomonadaceae; genus Pseudomonas; species Pseudomonas tohonis. The sequence goes on along the minus strand of NZ_AP023189.1, from coordinate 1,898,927 downwards.
GGCGGCTTGCCAGCTGTCCTCGTCGAGGAACAGGGTGCGCTTGGAGTAGATGTGGCGGGCACCGGACTTCAGCGTGCCCTCGACGACCCACACGCGGTGCAGTTCGTTGCGGGTGACGGCCGGGTTCAGGTGGCCGGGCTGCAGCAGGTCCTTGTACTTAACTTCAGGGCTGGAGACCTTGTAGTTGTTGTACGGGATGTAGATTTCCTTCTTGCCCACCAGTTTCCAGTCGTAGCGATCCGGAGCACCGTTGAACATGTCGGTGTCGTCGGCGGTACGCAGGCCGTCGGCGGCGGCGATCGGGGTGTCGTAGGCCAGGTTCGGCGCACGGCGTACGCGACGCTGGCCGGCGTTGTAGCCCCAGGCCTGACGCGGTTCCTTCACCTGGTCCAGGGTCTCGTGCACCAGCACGGCGCCACCGGCCAGACGGGCCGGGCTCTTGGTGAAGGACAGGTAGTAGAACAGGATGTTGTTCAGGTCGGCGTACGAACCTTTCGGGTTGTAGTACTTGAACAGGGCTTCCTGCTGCGAGGTGACCAGGGAGTAGTCGCCATTGCGCTGCACGGCCACTTCGGAGGCGCGACGCACGATGTAGGAACCGCGGTAGCGGACGATGTGGTTCCACAGCGCCTCTACGCCGTTCTGCGGGATCGGGAACGGGATGCCGCCGTAGGCGTCGGCGAAACCGTTGCCGCCGTCCAGCAGCTTGGCGGTGGTGGCGTTCTTGATGGTGTTGTCATACACCCACTGCGGCGCGGAACCGGAGCGGCGGGTCGGGTAGACCGGCATCTGGAAGGTGGTCGGGTAGGCGTTGAACAGGGCGATCTGACCCGGGGTCAGATTGGCCTTGTACTGGTCCAGGTTCGCCTTGGTGATGGTGTACAGCGGCTTGTCTTCCGGGAACGGATCGACATGGTGCTGGCCCGGCTTGTAGCCGGCCGGAGCCTGGGTGATGCCACCGGTCCAGGCCGGGATGGTGCCGGCGGCGTTGCCGGCCTTCTCGGCACCGAAGGGCGTCAGGCTAGTGCCCAGTTTGGCGGCTTCCTGAGCCGACACCGCGGCCAGTGCGCTACCGGCGGACAGTGCAAAAGCGACTGCCGCGCCAACCAGCGAAAGCTTTTTCAGCATGTTGGTTCTCCGTGAGGGTTCAGCGGCGGGCACCCGCAGGTGCCCGCATTCTTTCTAGTTAGAAGGAGTACTTGACGTTGACGCCGATATTGTCGCGATCGCGGCTGGAGTTGTTCTGGCCGGCGCCATAGAACTCGGTGTACTGGATCTCGCCTTCCAGGCTGTTCAGGTAGCTCGCCTTGAGGCCGACGGTGTAGGCCTTGCGGCCTTCGATGAAGTTGCCGGTCTGGTGAGAGTTACCTTCGAAGTCGTCCTTGTAGACCACGAACGGAGACAGGTTCACACCGGCATACACGTCGTTCCAGGTACCGGACAGCACCAGGGTGTAGCCGTAGGAGTTCTTGTTGACTTGGTCATCACGGCCGTAATTGCTCGCGTAAGCACCGTTACCACGACCTGCGTAGTAGCGTACGTTGCCTTGGTAGTCGGTGTACTTAAGATCGCTACCACGGAGGTGTTCAGACGCCAGTTCGGCCACACCGATCAGAGAGTCGAAGCCCAGCGAAGGACCGAAATTCTGGATAGCGCCCCACGAGGTATTGAAGGACTCTACACGCTCGTAGTTATGCAGTTGGCCGCCCAGACGTACGTTCTGCCCCGCAACGTTGATGCCCTGCCCCAGCGAGAACTGAGTGGCCTGACCGAGGAATTGCTGAAGTGCATCGTTGGTCGCAGCGATGCCGATCGGCATGTTCGGGCGATAGGCGATCTCACCGAATACAGAAGTCTCGTTGATGGTGGTGTTGAAGCTGAAACCGTATACACGGATGTCTTCGACATACTCGCGGCGAGCCTGAATCTGGTTCCCCAGATCAACAGCCAGCAGCCCACCGACGATCTGCTGTGCAGAGGTGCCGGCAGCAGCAGCAGCGCCAGCCACGGCAGCATTACCGAGCAGAGCACCATACTGGCCAGCGCTGATACCGCTGTATGCGCTGTTCACATCAGCGTAGATATAGGGCTCTTTGGAGTGATAGTTGATGAAGTAGGCACCAAACTCCGTCGAGTTCAGCTCTTCAGCTATGTACTTGAAGTTGACGCCGAACTGCCCGTCGTTCTTGGCATTGATATCCGGACCAATGGAAGCGACTTTAAAGGCACTCGTGTTGGCGAATTCACTACCACGGAGACCTGTTGCCGGGTTAGAGGACAGCAGGCCATAGAGCGAGTTGCCGCCGAGCAGCGGGTTCGGCGTCATAAGCCCTGCCAACGACCCACTCTGGTTGTAAGCAGTATTACCGCCATCTGCAAACAGGTCGGTCTCGGAGAAGTAGGTACCGGCCGGGTCGATGGCACTTTCTTTCCAGTTGAACTGATAGAAGGTTTCCATCGACAGGTTGTCAGTCAGGCCAAGGTTGAAGCTCAGGGCCTCGACCGGAACCAGTACCTCTTTCAGCTCGGAGCCCGGCAGGCGGAACTGGGCGGCATTCAGCGGGTTAGTGGTGTTGATACCGCCACGATAGAAGATACCCTCACCCCAGTTGAAGACCTGCTTACCAAGGCGCGCACTAAGCGGCATGTTGGCAATATCCCAGTTGCCATAGACATAGGCGTCGAGGATCTGCGCATCGCGACCGGCCTTGTGACGGGTCTCGTGAGTGAAGCGGTCGTCGTTCGGATAGCTCTGGCTCGGCTGAACGGGGGTGTTGTTGTCGTAGTAATCGTTGCGCTTGTCCATGATCTGGGTGTCATAGAAAGCGGTGCCGCGGACGAACACACCGTAGTTCTTGTAGGTCGCTTCCAGGTCGGACGTGATCTTGTACACCTCGGAAACCAGGCCGGTGTCGAAGTTACGGTTGCCGTCGTTGGTGTTGATGTCGTTGTTGGTCTTGTCCTGGCCCTGGACGCGCCACAGTTGGCCGTAGGAGACGGTGGTGTCGATGGAACCGCTGATCTCGTCGTCGGCGAAGCTGAATTCGACCGCCTGGGCCTGGACGGCGCACATCAGGGGCAGGAGACCGGCGAGGGCGTAGCCGGCCTTGGCCGGAGCGAAGCGCAACTGGGGCTTGCGGGACTTGAGTTCCATCGAGACTTTACTCCGTGGACAGATCATTCATTTGTTATTACGGCCCCGTCTGGCAGGGACGCTGTTCAGCCGCTCGTGCGACCTTTCTTCTGGCGTGGGCGGAAGCACCAACGCGTCTGAACCGCGGCCTTCAGCAATTCTTGCGGGACTGGAGGGCCTGGGACGGCGTCGAGACGTGCAACCATGGTGCCAAGTGCACGTTTATGGGTCGTTATATTTTTCTGAACGAAGGGACAGATTAAATTCAAACGAGTGACTGATCATCCACTGATCAAATCTTACGAATCGTCCGATTTTGTCCTACAAGGTGGCTCGATTTGTCACTCAAAACCACACCTATAGCGCTTGCGCACTCATACCTCGCTCACCCCGTCAAGAAAGAAATGCCAGGGAACAGGCCATTTACGCCTCAGAGACCGAAGGGATATTCCTTTGAGTAACAAAAAAGTGTTACCGGCAGATTGCCAGTAACACTTGTCGACGCCGGGGAAACGGCAGCGGAACCACGGACGTGGTTCCGGAGGGTCAGGCGAGGCTCTTGCTCACCACTTCATAGACATCGCTGGACAGCTCGCCGGAGGCGAGGATGCGTTCCAGCTCGGCCCGCATCAGCGTCTGCCGCGCCTCGTCGTACTTGCGCCAGCGGGTCAGCGGCGCCAGCTGGCGCGAGGCGATCTGCGGGTTCAGCGCGTTGAGGGTGATCACATGGTCGGCGAGGAAGCGGTAGCCCGCACCATCGGCCCGGTGGAAGTTCACCAGGTTCTGGTTGGCGAAGGCGCCGATCAACGCACGCACCTTGTTCGGGTTCTTCAAGGTGAAGGCCTTGTGGCCCATCAGCGCCTGCACGCGCTCCAGCCCCCCCGGCAGGGTGCTGCCGGCCTGGACGCTGAACCACTGGTCCATCACCAGCGGGTTGTCCTTGAAGTGATCGGCGAAGCTCGCCAGCGCCCTGGCCTTCTCGTCCTCGAAACCGGAGTTGACCAGCACCGAGAGCGCGGTCAGGCGTTCGGTCATGTTGTCGCAGGCCTCGAACTGTTCCAGGCAGGCCTGGAGAACCTCGGCCTTGCCACTGAGCATCAGGTAGGACAGGGCGATGTTCTGCAGGGTGCGACGGGCAAAGTGCTCGGCGGAGGCGACATAGGGCGTCTCGCGCGAGAGGGCACGATTGGCCTGGTAGCGCGCCAGCAGTTGAGGGAACAGGGCATCGCTGATCGACCGGCGGGCGAACTCGCGCGCCGCATGGATGGCGTCGACATCGGCGACTTCGCTGATCTCGGTGAGATAGGCCTCGCTGGGCAGCGAGAGCATCTCGGCCACCATCGCCTGGTCCAGCGACTCGTCCTCCAGCAGGCTGCGGAAGGCATCCAGCAGGCGGGTGTCCAGCACCAGCGCCTCGCCACGCTGGTGCTGGCCGATCAGTTCCTGCAGCACCTGCACGGAGAGCTGCTGACCGGCGTCCCAGCGGTTGAAGCCGTCGCTGTCGTGCTGCATGAGGAACATCAACTGGTCGCGGCCATAGGGGAAGCTCAGCTTCACCGGGGCGGACAGCCCGCGCAGCAGCGAGGGCAGCGGCTTCTCGGCGATATCGACGAAGGTGAAGGTCTGCTCGGCCTCGGTCACAGAGATCACCCGGTTGCCGCCAAGGGCCTCGCCCTCGCCCGCCAGGCGCAGCGGCAGGTCGTTGCCGGCGGCATCCAGCAGGCCGAGCTCGACGGGAATGACGAAGGGCAGCTTCTCGGCCTGGCCGGGGGTCGCCGGGCAGCTCTGGCGGAAGGTCAGGCTGTAGGTCCTGGCGGTGGCATCGAAGGCTTCCTCGACGGCGAGGCGCGGCGTACCGGCCTGGCTGTACCAGCGCTTGAACTGGGTCAGGTCGACGCCGTTGGCATCTTCCATGGCCTTGACGAAGTCGTCGCAGGTCACGGCCTGGCCGTCATGGCGCTCGAAGTACAGGTCGGTGCCCTTGCGGAAGCCCTCGGCGCCCAGCAGGGTGTGGATCATGCGCACCACTTCCGAACCCTTCTCGTAGACGGTCAGGGTGTAGAAGTTGGAGATCTCGATGAACGAGTCCGGGCGCACCGGGTGGGCCATGGGGCCGGCATCCTCGGCGAACTGGTTAGTGCGCAGGAAGGCCACGTCCTCGATGCGCTTGACGGTGCGCGAGTTCATGTCGGCGGAGAACTCGGCATCGCGGAACACGGTGAAGCCTTCCTTGAGCGACAGCTGGAACCAGTCGCGGCAGGTCACGCGGTTGCCCGACCAGTTGTGGAAGTACTCGTGCGCCACCACCGCCTCGACGCGCTGGTGGGCGGCGTCGGTAGCGGTCTCGGCCCTGGCCAGCACGCAGCTGGAGTTGAAGATGTTGAGCCCCTTGTTCTCCATGGCGCCCATGTTGAAATCGTTGACCGCCACGATCATGAAGATGTCCAGGTCGTACTCGCGGCCGTAGACCTCCTCGTCCCAGCGCATGGACTTCTTCAGGCTGTCCATGGCGTGCTGCACCTTGTCGATGTTCTCCGGCTCGACGTAGATGCGCAGGGTCACCTCGCGCTGGCTCATGGTGGTGAACACGTCTTCCACGCACCACAGGTCGCCCGCCACCAGGGCGAACAGGTAGGCCGGCTTCTTGAACGGGTCTTCCCAGGTCGCCCAGTGGCGACCGCCCTCCTCCGCCCCGCTCGCCACCGGGTTGCCGTTGGACAGCAGCACCGGGTAGCGATGCTGCTCGGCGCTGACGGTGGTGGTGAACCTGCTCATCACATCCGGGCGGTCGAGGTAGTAGGTGATCTTGCGGAAGCCCTCGGCCTCGCACTGGGTGCAGAACATGCTGCCGGACTTGTACAGGCCTTCCAGCGCGGTATTGCTCTCGGGGTGGATGCGCACCGTGCTGTCGAGGGTGAAGCTGTCGCTGACGGGCTGCAGGGTCAGGTGGCTGTCGGTCAACTGGTAGTCGGCGGTACCGAGCTCGCGGTCGTCCATGGACAGCGCCAGCAGCTCCAGCTGCTGGCCGTCCAGGACCAGCGCGGGCAGGCTGCCGTCGGCGCGTTCGGGGTTGCGGCGCATCACCAGCTGGGCGTGGACCAGGGTGTGGTCCTCGTGCAGCTCGAAGGTCAGGGTGGTCTCGTCGATCAGGTAGTCCGGCGCCTGATAGTCCTTGAGGTGGATGACTTTCGGTTGTTCGGTTCGCATGCTTGCCTCTCCGAGGCAGCCCAGGCGCGATGCCCCGGCTGCGGTGTGTGTTCCTGCCAGGCGGGGCGGTGCGGCCTTACGGCTCGCTGCTCGCCACCACCTGGTAGGCCGTGAACTTGCGGATGTTGATGACCCCGGTGTCGAGGATCAGGTACTGGCCCTTGATACCGCGCAGGGTACCCTCCACCACCGGCGTCTTGTCCAGATCGAGGCTCACCACCTTGGTCGGGTAGGCCTCCACGGGATAGCGGATCTCCAGCGGCTCGACATCCTCGAGCTTCTGCACCGATTGCAGCCCGAAGCGCTGCTGCAGCCCCTGGATGCCGGCGTCGCAGGCTTCGAAGATGGCCTCGCGCACGGCGGGCAGGTCCAGCGCCTCGGCCTCGCCCTTGAGCAGGGCGCGCCAGTTGGTGCGATCGGCCACCTGGCTGCGCAGCAGGTCCTCCACCAGGCCGGATTGCTGGCGGGTGGCGACGCGCATGATCGGCAGTGCCTGGCGCGCGCCCTGGTCGATCCAGCGGGTAGGCACCTGGGTCGCGCGGGTGATGCCGACCTTGATGCCCGAGGAGTTGGCCAGGTAGACCACGTGGTCGGTCATGCAGAAGGACTCGCCCCAAGCGGGCTCGCGGCAGGTACCGGCCTCGTAGTGGCAGCGCTCCGGGCTCATGATGCAGCTGTCGCACTGCGCCAGCTTGGTGAAGCACGGGTAGCAGTAGCCCTGGGCGAAGCTCTTGCCGGTCTTGCGCCCGCAATGGGAGCAGTGGATCGCACCGAGGAACTCCAGGCGGATGCGCCGGCCCAGCAACGGATTGACCGCCACCTGCCCCTCGCCGAGACGAAACGCGTACTGCACCACCGGATCACCCAGTTGCGCGGACATCTTGCTCAGCGCGCCGCGCCCCAGCTCTTGCATGTCGCAGGTACCCATCAGTGGATCGAGTCGGAGGATTTGAACAGGATGTTCTCTATCTTCTCGGACTTGGAGCTGCACTCCTGCGGGCCCATGTAGCCGGTACGCTCTTCCTCCGGCAGGTTCTTGATCTCCCAGGCGATGACCGCCTGCAGGCTGAGCTCCTTCTGCTCCTGGGTCAGCTTGCGGCCGTCGGACCACTTGCCGATCTCCACGGCGAGCTTGAGGCTCTGGTAGACATCCTCGGTGATGTTGCTGATCAGCTTGGCGAAATCGGACACGGCGGTTTCCTGAAGGGCGGCGAAAACGAGCGCACATTCTAGCGGCACTGCCGGTGTTGCGCACCGACGCCGGTCAGGGCGCCGATGCCTGCTGGGGAGCCGGTAACCTAGAAATCGCGGGAAAGCTTCACTTGCTCAAGCTCCTTTTCCAGGGAGCGGCGGAAGATCTGCGGGCCGGCGAAGCTGTAGACCACGAAGCCCAGCCAGGCCCATTCGATGCCCTGGGCCAGCGTCTCGTGGCCGTGCTGGTTGCTGGCGATCACCACCACGCGGTAGAGCACGAACATGCCCAGCAACACGATGATCGAGCGGGTCGGACCCAGTTCGGACATCCACGAGTTGTAGCGCCACCAGAGCCCCATGAAGGGATTGCCGCGCGCCTTGATGGCGGACATCAGGTAGAGCGCGGAGACGTCGTTGGCATTCTCGCGCAGGGCCCAGATCGCGTGGTCGCGCGCGCCCTGCAGGTCGCCGCGACGCAGCAGCAGGTGGCCCATGGTGACGATGGCGCCGGGGTGGTCGGCACGCAGCTGCAGCGCCTCGCGGGCATAGCGCTCGGCCGGCTCCACCTCGCCGCGCAGGCGATGGTAATGGGCCAGCGCGGCCAGGCAGTCGGGGTTGTCCGGCGCCAGCTCCAGGGCTCGCTGCAGGCTGGGCAGTTGCTGGCCGCGACGCCCCATCAGGTCGGCGAGCTCGGCGCGGGCCAGGTGATAGCCGGCTTCCTGGGGATTGAGCTCCAGCACCTGGTCCAGATGCTTCTCCGCCACCTTGAAGCGCCGCCGCGCCATGGCCACGCGGGCCGCGACGTAATGGGCGAACTCCAGTTGCGGGTCGGCGGCCAGGGCCAGCCCGGCCTCGCGCTCGGCGGCGAAGGCGCGGCGCATCAGCAGCAGGCACAGAGCCAGCAGCGCGTGGGCCTCAGCGTGTTCCGGGTCGTCGCTGAGCAGTTGCCGCAAGCTGTTGATCGCGCCCTCGACATGGCCGCTCTGCAGGCGCTGGTAGGCCAGGTGCAGCAGGTTGGTTTCGTTCATCAGCTGAGCACCAGGAACCAGAGGGTGAAGGGCAGCAGGTTGAGCACCAGGGCGCGCAGGAAGAAGGCGCCCAGCAGCACCACCGGCAGGCCGAAGCGGTTGAGCACGCCGCCGTAGTACTGGTAGAGCTCGATGGTCGCGGCCTGCATGACGAACAGCGCGTAGCCGATGGCCAGCTTCCACACCACCAGCACCAGCATCGCGTACTGCAGGCTGTCCTTGTCGAGGATGCCGGCCTGCCACAGGTAGAGCAGGCCGAAGGCCAGGCCCAGGCTGCCCAGGAGGCCGATGGCGGCCAGCACGGCCTCGCGCACCCGCGTCGGGCTGCCCACCGCCACGCCGTTGAGCACGAACCAGGGCAGGCCTAGCCAGGCGCCGCCCAGCATCAGGCCCAGCAGTGGCCACAACGGCTCCACCGCCAGGCGTGCCAGGGTGCCGGGCCGGGGCTCGTCGTCCAGCCGGTAGAGGTTGCGGTTGTCCATCAGCGCCCCTTGCCGTGCTTGTCGAGGAAGGCCAGCACTTCGTCGTACTGGCCACCCTCGTTGGAGTAGCGCGCGTAGTTGCGCGCGGTGGTCAGCCACTCCAGGGTGGTGGCGCGCACCTCCTTGAGGGCCGCCTTGAGGTGGCGGTCGGTCACCGGCTGCTCGCGGCCTTCGGCGATGGACTCCTCGATCGCCTCGTCCACCGCCGTCTCCACCAGCTCGCGCAGGTCGGCACCGGAGAAGCCCGAGGTGCTGCGGGCGAGGAACTCGTAGTCGATCTCGCCTTCGCTGGGCCGGTCGGCCATCAGCATGCGCAGCAGGCTGGCGCGTGCGGGGCGGTCCGGCGGCGGCACGAAGAGCACCCGGTCGAAGCGCCCGGGACGACGGAAGGCGGCATCCACCGACCAGGGCACGTTGGTGGCGGCGAGGATCAGCACCCCATGGTTGGACTGGGCGAAGCCGTCCATCTCGGTGAGGAACTGGCTCACCAGCTTGGACGAAGTGGCTTCGCGGGTATTGGTACGGCGCCCGCCCAGGGCCTCCACCTCATCGAAGAACAGCACCGCCGGCGCCTTGGCCCGGGCTTCCTCGAACAGGGCGTGGAGCTTGCGCTCGGACTCGCCGATGTACATGTCCAGCACATCGGAAATGGCGACGTTGAGGAAGGTGGCCTTGCACTCACCCGCCGTGGCGCGGGCCAGCATGGTCTTGCCGCAGCCCGGCGGGCCGTAGAGCAGGATGCCGCCACCGACGCGCTTGCGGAAGCGCTGGAACAGTCCCGGCTTCTGGTACGGCAGGATGATCTTCTTGTGGATGGTCTTCTTCAGCTCGTCGAGGCCGCCGACATCGTCGAAGGTCAGGGTCTCGGCGGACGGCGTCAGCAGGCGCGTGGTCTCGGCCTTGTCGGTGTCGTCGTTGGAGATGACCCGCAGGCGCGGCCGCCCCTCGCCGCCACGGAAGTCCACCACCGTGGCGCTCAGGCGGCGCTGCAGGGCGAGGTCCTCCAGCGCCGGGCTGACTTCGACGGCGGCGCGGTACTCGCGCAGGCCCTCCTCGCGGCGTTCCAGGTCCGCCAGGGCGCGGGCGCGCAGCAGGCGCTCGGTCGGCTCGTCACCGCCCAGCAGCGCCAGCGCCCGCTCGGCATCGCCTGCCCCCAGGCACAGGCGTGCCGCCTGTTGGCGCAACGCCGTGGCGTCGAGCCGCTTGGCGAGTCCCTCGGGCAGGAAGGGCAGGCCGCGGGCGCACTCGTTGCGCTCGATCCAGGCCGGCAGCAGCAGCGCCAGCAGGGCATCGTTGTCGGGAGACGCCGACAGCGCCGCCTCCAGTTGAACCAGTGTCGCGTCATCCATAGTGCGCGAGGACTCCATTTGGGGATTCGGGACGGACGCCGCTCAGTGCGGCGTTTCCGGGCGCTCCACCTCGACCCAGACGAACTTGTCCGGGTCCAGCCGGGTTTCGGCGTCCAGCCGGTAGGCCACCAGCTTGCCGTACATCACCGCGCTGTAGTCGAGGCAGGCGAGATTGGGGCGGATCGGGGCAGGACGGCCACGTCGCCAGTAGTGGCCGACGAACAGCAGCGGCTCGTCGGCGCCATAGCTCAGCAGCGCGGACTTCTGCGCCGCCGACAGGGGTTGCCGGGCCACCTGCTCGGGCAGCGCATCGGGCTGGAAGACCACGTCGCCGTATGTCTGCGGGTCCTCCTCCCAGAACTTGGTGCGGAACACCGAGCGGGTGAAGCCGTCGCTGCCGGTCAGGGTCATGCCGCTGGGCAGCGGCATGTCGGTGCCGCGCAGCAGGCGGTTGAATACGCGGAAGGCGAAGCTGCCACGCTCGGCGGCGGCCTGGATGAACGCCTCGTCGACCCGCCCGTCAGGATGCTGGGCACGCAGCGGCTCGATCAGCTCACTGTCCCAGCAGGCATGGACCATGCGGAAGTGACCGCCGTCGATGAACAACGGCAATTCCTGGAACCAGCCGAGGAAGTCGTGCCAGTCGCCCGGATGGCCCTCGAACTGCTCCTGGGTCTCCTTGAGCAGGCGCGCATGGCGCGGCGTGTGCTCATGGACGAACTGCCGCCCGCTGCCGGGCGGCGCCGGGGTGTTCCAGCCGATGGCGTTGAACTCGTGGTTGCCCATGATGCAACGCGCCTGGCCGGCCTCGACCATGGCGTGGACCAGGTGCAGCGCCTCGCGGATGCGCGGGCCCCGGTCGATGATGTCGCCGAGGAACAGCGCCATGCGCCGGGGGTGCTGCCAGACATCGCCGTGCTTGCGGTAACCGAGGCGATCGAGCAGGCGCTCCAGGGTGCGCGCGCAGCCATGGACGTCGCCGATCAGGTCGTAGCCGCGCACGGCGTCGAGTTCCATCAGTCGCCACCACCCAGGCGGCTGCCCCAGCCCAGCTTGGTGCGGCAGACCTCGTAGTAGTTGTGGTCCAGCGGGTGGATGAGGCGCAGCTTCTGCGGCTTCTTCGCCACCGTGATGGTGTCGCCGGGGGCGCAGGTGAAGTGGTTCTGGCCGTCACAGGAAACCAGCGGGTAGATCTGCATGTCAGGGGAGACCACGATCTTCAGCTCGCTGTTGCTGTCGACCACGATCGGCCGGCTGGACAGGGTATGCGGGTACATCGGCACCACGCCGATGGCGTCCAGCTTGGGGTGCATGATCGGGCCGCCGGCGGACAGCGCATAGGCCGTGGAGCCGGTGGGCGTGGCGACGATCAGGCCGTCGGCCTTCTGGCTGCAGACGAACTGGCCGTCGATGTGCAGCTCGAACTCGATCATCTTGGTCGACTTGCCGGGGTGCAGCACCACATCGTTGAGCGCGTCGCCCTGGCCGATGGCCTCGCCGTGGCGGCGTACTTCGGCCTCCAGCAGGAAGCGGCTCTCCACCAGGTACTGGCCGTCGAGCACCTCGGCGACCTTGATCTCCAGCTCGTCCGGCTTGATGTCGGTGAGAAAGCCCAGGCTGCCCCGGTTGATGCCCAGCACCGGCACGTTGTGGCGCGCCAGCGCGCGGGCGGCACCGAGCATGCTGCCGTCACCGCCGACCACGATGACCAGGTCGCAGACCTCGCCGAGGATCTTCCGCGAAGACGTCTGCAGGCCATGGCCCGGCAGGACTTCGGCGATAGTGTCTTCGAGGATCACATGCAGGTGGCGGTCCAGCAGGAATCGTTTCAGGCGGCGAATGGTGTCGAGCACGTGGGGGCTGCCCAGGCGACCGATGATGCCGATATTGCGGAATTGCTCCATGGGGCTCCAGCAGGGCTCTGCAACGGGAGGAATGCTCGGATTATGGGCGAAAGCCCGTGACAGCGGCAAACCAGCCTCGACTATGCTCGCAGCATGCATCCCTTCGCCGCCCTCGCCACCCTGCCCCGCCATCTGCGCCATAACGCCGTGCGCGATCTGGCCTGGGTGCTGCTGTCCCAACCGCTGCTGGCCCAGGCCCCCTGGCGCCAGCGCCACCCGCTCAGCGCCAGCGGATGGGCCGCCGAGCCGGCGCGCCTGGCGGCCTGGCTGGAGCAGCAGGACGCCGCCCCCGCCGAACTGGAGCACTGGCTGACCCAGGGCTCCAGCCGGCGACTCGGCCTCTATTACGAGCGCCTCTGGCAGTTCGCCCTGGAGCGCGCACCGGGCATCCGCCTGCTGGGCGCCAACCTGCCGGTGCGGGTGGCCGGGCAGACCCTCGGCGAGCTGGACCTGCTGCTCCACGACGACGAGGGCGTGCATCACCTGGAACTGGCCATCAAGCTCTACCTCGGCCCGCGCCACGGCCAGGGCGAGGACGCCTCGCAATGGCTCGGCCCGGGCAGCCTGGACCGCCTCGACCTCAAGCTGGAACACCTCGCCCAACACCAGTTGCCGCTCTCCTCCAACCCGGAATGCCGCCCGCTGCTGGAGGCGCTGGACGCCTGGCCGGCCAGCGCCGAACTGTGGCTGGGCGGCTACCTCTTCTACCCCTGGCCGGGCGACTGCACCGCGCCCCTGGGCGCCAATGGCGAGCACCTGCGCGGACGCTGGCTGCGGCGCAGCGAGATCGCGGATTTCCTCGCCCTGGCGCCCGCTGCCGCCTGGCAGCCCCTGGAACGCCATTCATGGCTCGCCCCGGCGCGCTGCGTACGGGAAGACCTGTGGCCCCGCGAGCACCTGGAGCACTGGCTGCAGGCACTGCCCCCCGATGCCCCTGCGCGGATGCTGGTGCGGCTGGAAAGGAACGGGGAATGCTGGGAGGAGCGCGAGCGGGTGTTCCTGGTCAGCGATCGCTGGCCGCAGACGGTGGGGGCTTAGAACTGGAAGCTGGAAGCTTGCCAGCATGCAGGCCAGGAGCAACCCGACAGCTATTCGCGAGCGGAGCTCGCTCCTACGGCAAGCGAGCCCGGCCTGCACCCGTGGGAGCGAATTTATTCGCGATAAGGCGAACCCTGTAAATCGGGTTTACCGGCTGCGCTCGGTCCGTCCGCCGGAACGGGCCAGGTAGCCGGCGCCGTCCTCGCAGAGCAGCGCGTCACGCTGTATGGCGGGCAGTGCATCCAGGCCGTCGCGCAGGGCATAGGCCTTGAAGCCCAGTTGGGAGAGGAGGAACACCGCGCTGGCGCTGCGCTTGCCGCTGTCGCAGTAGCACAGGTAGGCCTTCTCGCGGTCGAGCAGGCGCGCCTTCAGGCGCAGCAGGTGCAGCGGCATGTTCAGCGCTTCGGGGGCGTGGGCGCGCTCGTATTCGTCCTGCAGGCGGACATCCAGCCACTGGGCGCCGGCGGCCAGCAGGCGCGAGGCCTCGCCGAGGGAGACCTCGTCCACCACCGGGGCCTTGAGCAGGGCGAAGAAGTCCTGGCGGTCCAGGCGCAGCACGACGCCGTCCTCGATCAGGGTGACGGTGGCATTGCGCGGACGGTCGGACAGCAGCGCCTCCTCGCCGAAGCAGGCCCCCACTTCGAGTTCGGCGAGCACCTGGTGGTCGCTGCCGGCACCGCGGATCACCTCGGCACGGCCGGACTGCAGGAAGTAGCAGCAATCCCCCGCCTCGCCTTCGCGCAGCACCTCGCTGCCGGCGGGCAGCTCGATGCGTTGCAGGCGCTTCACCATCTCCTGCACGTTGGCCGGCGGCACCTTGGCGAAGAGCGGGTTTTCCAGCAGGTGCTCCAGCCACTCCTGGTCGCCGTCCGGGTCCAGTTGCAGGAGCAGGTCCTGGTAGGCGGAACGCCAGGTGATGAGCCGCGCCAGGGTGGCGCTGTCGATGGCCAGCACGCTCACTTCGGTCAGTGCCAGGGCCTCCTGCAGGCGCGGCAGACTGGGTGACAGCGGGTGGCAGCTGGCTTCGCTGCCGGCCACCAGGCGCTGCTCGGCACCGTCGGCGTCGCGCAGTTGCAGCTCACCGGCCAGCAGGTAGTAGGTCAGCCGCGCCTGGTCGCCACGGCGGAACAGCGCCTGGCCGGCGAGCAGCGGCTGCGGTACCAGCTGGCTGCGCAATTCGCGCCACTGCTGCTCGGACAGAGCATTGAGCGGCGTCAGGCTGCGCAGTTGGTCCGGATTGAGCGGTTCGGTCATCCCATCACCTTGAGGCATCAGCTGAAGTGGCAGTGTAGCCAGCCAGTCGCAGCAGGCGCGGCAACATGGCTCGGCGGCCTTGCAAGCCCCCGGTGTGCAGCATGATCACGCGACTGCCGGCGGCAAGGTAACCGGCCTCCACGTGCTGGCGCAACGCTATTAACGCCTTGGCGGTATAGAGCGGGTCGAGTTCGATTCCCGTGCGTGCCTCGAAGTCGAACAACGCCTGCGCCAGCGCCGCATCGACACGGGCGAAGCCGCCTCGGCTGGCATCCAGCAGTCGATAGCCGGCATCCACGGCGCCGGCTTCGGCCAGCAACGCACTCACCTGCTGGGCGACACCATGGTCGGGGGGCACCGCCAGGGCTCCGAACACCGAATGGCGGCCGCCCTCCCCCAGCACCAGCCCGGCCAGGGTGGTGCCGGTACCGGCCGCCACCCAGAGCGCGTCGTAGTCGTCCCAGCCAAGGCGAGGGAGCTGCTCCTGGATCATCGCGACCAGCGGGGCGCAGCCCTGGGCACCGACAAGGCCACCACCGCCCTCCGGGACCTGGAGGAAACCCGGATAGCGCGCGGCCCAGGGCTCCCAGAAGCCCGGCAGGTGGCGGGCGCGGTAGCCGCCATAGCCGAGCCAGTGCAGCGCCATGCCCAGCTCGCGCAAATCGCTTACCGTCGGCGTCTCCACGGGCTCGCCGCGCAGCAGACCGACACAGGGGAAACCGAAGCGACGTCCCGCCGCCGCCAGGGCGTGCAGGTGGTTGGAATGGGCGCCGCCGAGGCTGATCACGCCTTCCGCCCCCTGGGCTGCGGCACGCGCCAGGTGCGGCGCCAGCTTGAACCACTTGTTGCCGCTCACCAGCGGGTCGATGCGTTCCAGGCGCAACAGGGCGAGGCTGACCGAGGCGCTATCGAGCCAGTCGAGGCGCACGGGGTCGAGGGTGGCGCTGGGAGTCCAGTCGGGCGATCGAAGGGGCAAGGCGGGTTCCGGCAACCGGGCGACGAAGGGCGGCAGGATACGGCAGCGGCGATGCCGCTGCGATCTCAGCTGACGGTACGCAGGCGGCTGCTGGCCTTGTGCCGGGCGCAGCAGTTGGAATCACCGGCGACGAAGCGGCTGGGCGAGTCCACCCGGTCGATGGGCATCGAGCAACGCTCGCCGCTGGGCAGCGCCGCTTCGCAGGTGGGCTGCTGGTAGTGGGTCAGCCACTGGCGGTACTGGGCTTCGGAGACGAAGCACTTAGAGGCCGCGTAGGCCAATGGGTTGTCCTGGTAGCGGGCGACGTCCTGCAGCGGGATGGTGAGGTGCCCGGCGCCCGGGTGATAGACGACGAAGACCACGCCGAGACGGGCCAGGCGCTCGAGGATCTGGTCGCCGCCCTGGTTGACCAGTTGCTCACGCTCCTGCTTGAGACGGTCGATCTCCTGCTGCAACTGGGCGTCGAGCTCGTTGCGGTAGGCCAGCTCGACATCACGGATGGCGATCTGCTCCTTGTAGTCCATGACCGCGGCGGCGATCTTGGCCTGCATCTCGCTTTCGAACTGCGAGCGCAGGATGTCCACCTCGGTGCGACCGTGGCGCTCCAGTGCACGCAGCTGCTGGCTCATTTCCTCGCGGGACTTCTGGAAGCCTTCGGTCTGGGTGAGCAACTGGCGCTTGAGATCGGCGTTGAGTTCTTCCTGCTGGCGCACGTTCTGCTGCAACGCCTGGATCTGGCCTTGCAGGCCACGGATCTGCTCTTCGGCAGCCAGGCGGTACTTGGCCAGGGCCTCTTCGTTCTGCTGGCCGAGGCTGGCGATGCGCAGGCGCTGCTGCTTGATCAGCTGCGCGGTCTTCAGGCGGTGTTCCTGCTCCAGCTTCTGCGCCAGTTGCTCGGCCACTTCGGCGCTGGCATCCGGCGGCGCGTACCACTTGTCCTCCGGAGCCATCTGCAGCCGCTCCGGCTCGACCGCCTGGGGCAGGTCGTCCTCGACCATCAGGCCCAGGCCATTGCGCTTGACGGTGTCGCGGACCAGGGCGAGGTCGTTGTTGCCCGGGGCCAGGTTCGGGTCCCACATGTGCATCTGGTGCCAGGAGACCGGGCACTGGCTGCGGCAGGCCAGGCGGATCGGCCCGGCGCCCAGGTCGGGGCCGCGTCCGGCGCGCTCGGCCAGGTGGCGCAGGGGCATGTTCCAGCCGGTGTCGGCCTGGCCCTTCTCGTCGAAATCCAGATAGAAGAAGACCAGCGAACGCACCAGCAGGCGGGGGTTGATCAGCACATACACCAGGCGCATCTGCTCGTCGGCGAACTCGGGCATGTTCACCACGCCATCGAGCATCGCTTCGAATTCGGGGAAGAGCATTTCCTTGCAGATGCCACGCTCATTGAAGAACAGCACGGCTTCAACCATCTGCGGCTTGTTCTGCATGCTCATCGGTTTCCCTCTAGGCCAACGCGGTGAGTCCCTGGGCGGGACGGGTGACATTCCTGTCGGTGGAGCTACGCCTGGGAGACAGGCGTACATCCTGATTCACGGAGTCTAGGGGAAAAAGCGCAACGGGCAATGTGACTGGGTTGGCACTCGACCCGCCCCCATCAGGGAGCGGACCGGGCGCACAGTGAAAATGTGATGGGGTTGGAGACTTTCAGCTTTTCATCGCCGCCAGGTAGGGCGCCAGGCGACGTCCCATCTCCTCGCCGAGGGCGGCAAGGCCGCTCATCGGGCGGATCATGACCTCGAAATCGACGATCCGGCCCTCTTCGTCGAAGCGGATCATGTCGATCCCCTTCAGCTCCCGTTCACCGACCCGGGCACTGAATTCCAGCACCACGCTCAGGCCGTCGGCGCTGGCCAGCTCGCGGTGGTAGGCGAAGTCCTGGAACACCTGGATCACGGTGTTGAGGATCAGGTTGACCGCCTGCGCGCCCGGGTAGGGCGTGTGCGCCATGGGCGAGCGGAACACCGCCTCGGGGTGGAGCAGCTCGGGCAGCCGGCTCAGGTCCTGGCTGGCGATCAAGTAGTGCCAGCGCTGCAGGCTGGCGGCCACGGCGGGGTTGAGTCGGGCGTCGAGGGACATTGGCTTCTCCTTGTTCTTATGAGCCTGTAAAGGGCACCTCAAAAAACTACCTGTGTTGTCATCGCTGCGTTAAAAACACGCTCAAAATGCTCATTTACCGTGCGTAAACTGCGCTTTTTCGCCTGTTTTTGCCTTGCGCTGACGGCCTCGCCTACGTTTTTAGAGATGCCCTTAAAGAGAACGCCCCGCACAAGGCGGGGCGTCTTTCCATCAGAGTTCGGCGGCGAGGCGCGAGCCCTGGTTGATCGCGCGCTTGGCGTCCAGCTCGGCGGCCACGTCGGCACCGCCGATCAGGTGCACCGTCTGGCCGGCGGCGACCAGGCCGTCGTGCAGCTCGCGCAGCGGGTCCTGGCCGGCGCAGATGACCACCGTGTCCACCGGCAGCACCTGCGGCTCGCCCTCGGCGATGCGGATGTGCAGGCCGGCGTCGTCGATCTTCAGGTACTCGACCGAGTTGAGCATCTGCACGTTCTTGTTCTTCAGGCCGGTGCGATGGATCCAGCCGGTGGTCTTGCCCAGGCCGTCGCCGACCTTGGTCTTCTTGCGCTGCAGCAGGAACACCTCGCGCGCCGCCGGGTGCGGCTGGGCCTTGATCCCGGCGATGCCGCCACGGGCCTCGAGATCACCGTCGATGCCCCACTCCTTCCAGAACGCGTCGCGGTTCTGGCTGGTGGCCTCGCCTTCGTGGGTGATGAATTCGGAAACGTCGAAGCCGATGCCGCCAGCACCGATCACCGCGACCTTCTGGCCGACCGGCTTGCGCTGCAGGATGGCGTCCAGGTAGCTGATCACCTTGGGGTTGTCGACGCCGGGGATCTCCGGGGTGCGCGGGGCGATGCCGGTGGCGAGGAGGATCTCGTCGTAGCCGCCCCGGGCCAGGTCATCGACGCCGACGCGGGTGTTCAGGCGAACGTCGACGCCGGTGGTCTCCAGCTTGCGCTTGAAGTAGCGCAGGGTCTCGTAGAACTCTTCCTTGCCCGGCACGCGCTTGGCGACGTTGAACTGGCCACCGATCTCGGCGGCGGCGTCGAACAGGGTCACCTGGTGGCCACGCTCGGCGGCGACGGTGGCAGCCGCGAGGCCGGCAGGGCCTGCGCCGACCACGGCGATCTTCTTCACCTGGGTGGTGGGGATGTAGTTCAGCTCGGTCTCGTGGCAGGCACGCGGGTTGACCAGGCAGCTGGTCAGCTTGCCGCCGAAGGTGTGGTCCAGGCAGGCCTGGTTGCAGCCGATGCAGGTGTTGATCTCGTCGCTGCGGCCTTCGGCGGCCTTGTTGACGAAGTCCGGGTCGGCGAGGAACGGGCGGGCCATGGAGACCATGTCGGCGTCGCCTTCGGCCAGTACCTGCTCGGCCACTTCCGGGGTGTTGATGCGGTTGGTGGTGATCAGCGGGATCGACACCTCGCCCTTGAGCTTGGCGGTGACCTTGGTGAAGGCCGCGCGCGGCACCTTGGTGGCGATGGTGGGGATGCGCGCCTCGTGCCAGCCGATGCCGGTGTTGATGAGGGTGGCGCCGGCAGCCTCGATGGCCTTGGCCAGGAGGACGATCTCGTCCCAGGTGCTGCCGCCTTCCACCAGGTCGAGCATCGACAGGCGGTAGATGATGATGAAGTTCGGGCCCACGGCCTCGCGCACGCGGCGGACGATCTCCACCGGCAGGCGCATGCGGTTCTCGTAGCTGCCACCCCAGCGGTCGGTGCGCTGGTTGGTGTGGGCGGCGAGGAACTGGTTGATGAAGTAACCCTCGGAACCCATGATCTCGACGCCGTCGTACTCGGCCTTCTGCGCCAGCACGGAGCAGTTCACGAAGTCCTGGATCTGCTTCTCGATGCCTTCCTCGTCCAGTTCGCGCGGCTTGAACGGGTTGATCGGCGCCTGGATGGCGGACGGTGCGACGGATTTGGGGCTGTAGGCATAACGGCCGGCGTGGAGGATCTGCATGCAGATCTTGCCGCCCGCCTCGTGCACTGCCTGGGTGACGATGCGGTGCTTCTCGGCCTCTTCCACGGTGGTCAGCTTGGCGGCGCCGGAGTACACGCCGCCCTCGTCGTTCGGGCCGATGCCGCCGGTCACCATCAGGCCGACGCCGCCACGGGCACGCTCGGCGAAGTAGGCGGCCATGCGCTCGAAGCCATTGGGCTTCTCTTCCAGGCCGGTGTGCATGGAGCCCATCAGGGTGCGGTTGCGCAGGGTGGTGAAGCCCAGGTCCAGGGGCGCGAGCAGGTTCGGGTAGGCGGAAGCGGTCATGGATGTCTCCACAGCGGGCGTTGCATTCACGGGATGCCGCGGCGTCGTGGGCCACGGTCGGTTTATTGGGCAGACGATAGTCAGCCAGCCGGGCGCGCTCAATGATCGAAAGTGACAAGTTATTGATCCAAACGCACAGCACGACTTGGCAAGCACAACGCGCTCCCCTACCCTGACCGGCACATCCATCGACGCCCAATCCCATGCGCAAACTGCTGATTGTCCTGGCCTCCGCCCTGTTCGCCGGCGTGCTGGTCAGCTACGCGATCTGGACCGACAAGCGACCGGTCGGCCACTACCTCTCCGACCTGCGCAGCGAGGTGGCGCTCAACCTCGGCCAGCCCGGCGAACGCGGCAACCTGCTGGGCATCCAGCCCGAACTCTTCGCCGCCGACTACCAGAGCGTGGAGCGCCTGCGCCTGAAGCTCGCGGCCTACCTGGAGAAGGCCCGCGCCGAAGGGCTGATCAACGATCGCACGGTCGTCGTGCTGCCCGAGCACATCGGCACCTGGCTGGTGGCCGCCGGCGAGAAGGACCAGGTCTACAGCGCCCACACCCTGGATGACGCCATGCTCTGGCTGGCCGCCGCCAACCCGATGAAGCTCGCCCGCGCGCTGGTCGCGGCCGAAGGCGAGCAACGCCTGGTCGATGCCCTCTTCCGCATGAAGGCGACGCGCATGGCCGGTGACTACCAGGCCCTGTTCGGCGGCCTCGCCCGGGAGTTCGGCATCACCCTGGTGGCAGGCTCCATCCTGCTCCCCGCGCCGCGCATCGAAGGCGGCAACCTGCTGGCCGAGAGCGGGCCGCTGTACAACGTCAGCCTGGTGTTCGACCGCCAGGGCAGGCCCGTGGGCCAGCCCCAGCGCAAGCTCTTCCCGAGCCACGAGGAACAGGGCTTCACCGCCGCCGCGGGGATCGACCAGCTCCAGGTGGTCGACACCCCGGCCGGGCGGCTGGGCGTGCTGGTCAGCGCCGACAGCTGGTACCCCGCCGGCTACACGGCGCTGCACGAACAGGGCGTCGAGTTGCTGGCAGTGCCGGCCTTCCTCACCGGCAACGGCAGCTGGAGCAAGCCCTGGCGCGGCGAAAAAGGCGCGCCGGCGCCCGATGACGCGAACCTGCAGGCCGACAAGCTCAGCGAAGGCGAGGCCTGGCAGCGCCTGGCCCTGGCCGGGCACCAGCCGGGCAGCGGCGCCCGCGCCGGCATGACGGTCTTCCTCCGCGGCCAGTTGTGGGACATGGGCAGCGACGGCCCCGGCCTCGCCGCCGATGCCAACGGCATCCACATCGCCGAAGCCGGACGCGGCGCGAAGCTGCTGAACATCTGGCTATGAAACCGACACGGGTACGCCTGGGCGACCTCTCGGTGGGCTTCGTGCAGAACCTCGCCGAGGCGGTGCGCGACGCCGGCCGGGACCCGGCCCCCCTGCTCGCCCAGTACGGCCTGGACGCCGCCCGCCTGGCCGAACCGCGCGGGCGCCTGTCGATCCCCCGCTACATGCGCCTGGGCCACGCCGCGATGCAACTGATCGGCGACCCAGCGCTGGGCCTGCGCATGGGGCGCATCAGCCGGCTGAGCCAGGTCGGCCTCACCGGCGTCACCGCGATGCAGGCCCCCAACGTGCGCGAGGCGGCCCGCACGCTGATCCGCTTCGAGCCGCTGTACGCCCACAACTACCGGGGCCAGTCGAGCTTCCACGAGGACGCCGGCGGTGCCTGGCTGCGCTTTTATTCCATCAGCCCGTACAACGCCTACAACCGCTTCGTGGTGGATTCCGTGCTGGCCAGCTGGGCCTGCCAGTTCGGCATGCTGGTGGGCGAGCCGCTAGCGGTGGAGAAGGTGGAGATCGAGTTTCCCGCCCCCGACTACGCCGAGCGCTACTCGGAACTGTTCGGCTGCCCGGTGGAGTTCGCTGCCGGCGCCAACCAGTTGCGCCTGTCCCAGCCGACCCTCGCCCTGCGTGGACGCGAGCACTGCCCCAGCACCTGGCGACAGTTGCTGGAGCTCTGCGAGCAGGAACTGGAGCAACGCACCCGCACCCGCAGCCTGCGCGAACGCATCACCCAGTTGCTGGGGCCACTGCTGCACGGCCGCGAGCCGGACCTTGAGGAGGTGGCCGCGCGCCTGCAACTGCCGACCTGGACCCTGCGACGCAAGCTGGCCGAGGAAGGCACGCAGTTCCGCAGCATCCTCAACGACACCCGACGCGACCTGGCCATGGCCTATATCCGCGACACCGAACTGGCCTTCGGGGAAATCGCCTACCTGCTGGGCTTCGCCTCGGCCGAGGCCTTCCAGCGCGCGTTCAAGCGCTGGAGCGGCAGCACACCCGGCGAGTTCCGCCGCGCCCAGCGCCAGGTGGGCTGATCACATCTCGGTGGCGTCGTCCGCCGGCTCCACCCCGTCCTGCTCGCTGGCGTGGAAGTCGAGGATTTCTTCCTGATACTCATCCATCATCACTCTCCTGTTCTGTCGCTCCCTGGATGAAACAAGGACCGTGCCAAAAGAGTAACGAGTGCGGGTGACCGAAAAATTAACCCAGGACAATGCCCCGCGAAGTCGATCGGCGCCGAAACCGGCGAACTGACTTTTTTCGAGGCAAATAAAAAGCCCCCAGGTATTGCTACCTGAGGGCTTTCCTTTATATGGCGCAGCGGACGGGACTCGAACCCGCGACCCCCGGCGTGACAGGCCGGTATTCTAACCGACTGAACTACCGCTGCGCGTCGGTTGGACTTTCGTCCGGTGGAACCTTTGCTTCGTCTGGCGATGAGAGTTTCGAGCTTCTCGTCGCCTCATGCCCGGCGGAACCTGGCATGGGAAATATGGCGCAGCGGACGGGACTCGAACCCGCGACCCCCGGCGTGACAGGCCGGTATTCTAACCGACTGAACTACCGCTGCGCGTCGGCCGGACTTTCGTCCGAATTCACAAGGGATGGTGGGTGATGACGGGATCGAACCGCCGACCCTCTGCTTGTAAGGCAGATGCTCTCCCGGCTGAGCTAATCACCCATCGCCTTGCGAGGCGCGCAATTTACGCAGAGGCCCCACCTAAGTCAACACCCTGCTTGAAGTTTTTTCTCGGAATCGTTTTTTGCACGCCTCCGACAGCCCCTTCGATGGCAGCGTCCGCCCAGGGGAAAACGGTGCCGTCGCAGCGATCACCGATCACCACCGGTGATCACCAGGCCGGTGCACGACGGTGCCCCCGGCCACAGGAAGGTGCATTCAGCCACCGACGCGCAGGGTCAGCCGCGCCGTCACCTGCCCTTCATCCGCGCGGTCGAGGCCGGCCTCCTCGATGCGCACGCCCTGGGCCTCGAGGCCGGCGAACCAGCGCAACAGGCGAGCGAAGCTGGTGGGCTGCAGGCTCACCTGCACCTGCCCCGGGGCGTCGCTGTCCAGGCGTTCGACCGACAACCCCTGCTCGGCGGCACTGGCGGTGACCAGCCCCTGCAGGCGCTCCGGCTCGACGCTGGCCTGCGGCGCTTCCTGGCTGGATCGGGCTCGCGGTGCCTGCTGCTGCATATAGGCATGCAGCGCACGCTGCTGTTCGAAATACTCGCGGGCACTGACAACGCCCTGCTGGGCCGGGCGCCAGAGCGCCAGGTAGAGCAGCACCAGCAGCAGGAAGCCGCCCAGCGACATCAGCGCCAGGCGATCACGGGTCGGCAGCGCCTTCCAGCGCCCGGCCAGCGCCGATGCCTGCCATTGCGCCTGCACCCTGTCCTTGAAAACCATGGCCATGCTCATCCTCCGATCACCAGTCGCGCGCTCACCGCATTGCCTTCACGGCTGGCCGAGCCCAGCTGCACGGCCAGTCCGGCGGCGATCAGCCGCTCGCGCAAGCGCTCCAGGGCATCGAAGCCAGGGGCCTGCACCTGCATCGCCAGGTCACCCCGGGTGTCGCTGAAATCCAGTTGCTGCACGCGCACCTGGACCCCCTCCGCCAGCAGCGCCTCGGCGGCCTGGTCGAGCATGCCGAGCAAGCGGCCCTGTCCCGACACCGAGCTGGCCGCCAGGTGCTGGTCGAACTGCGCACGCAGGTTGATCAGCTTGCTGTCCTGGGGAAACAGCTCGCGGTACAGCGCCTCGTTGGCCGCCGCATAGCGATCGCCCTCATGCCGCAGGTGCCAGCCCTGGGCCAGGTAGAAGCCCCACTGCAGCACCACCCAGAGCCCGACCAGCCCCAGCAGCGGACGCAGGAAGCGTTGGTGGCGATGTTCCTGGCGCACTTCGAACTCCGCCTGGGCCAGTTCGCTGCCCGAACGTCCGGCGAGCCAGAGGTGCGGCTGTTCGTGCTCCTGCCACTGCTCGATGCCTTCGAGCACCTGCCGTGCCTGGGGCGCGTGCCCCTGCAGCGGCAGCACGCAGGCATCGCGCAGGTGCGGCCAGTCCTCGTCCAGCAGGGCGAGGCGCGCGCTCTGCTCGCCCCCCAGCAGCCAGCGGCCATCCAGCCAGCACAGCTGGGTGCCTTCATCGGGCAGCAGGTCGGCATCCACCTGCAGGCTGGTGGGTACCGAGCCCAGTTCCGCCGCCAGGTCGACCCAGGCGCTCAGCCAGGCGCGGCGCACGGCGAAGATGCGGTGCAGGCCATCCGGCAGGCTGCCGCCAAGGGCCAGGTGCAGGCTGTCGACGTCTTCGGCCAGCAACTCCTCCACCGCGAAAGGCAGCGCCTGGCGCAGCCAGCGCGCCTTCTGCGTGGGCAGGCGCGCGGCGCAGGCAGTCACCGCCTCCACCGGCAATACCAGGCGCCAGTCACCGGAGAGCGCCGTCACCGCCGCCGCGAATGGCAGTTGCCGGGCGTCCCCACCCTGCACCAGCCAGACCTCCAGCTCGCCTTCGACGCGCGTGACCGCCGCCGCCGGCAGGAAAATACTTGCCTGCTTCATTCTTCGTCCTTTTCCTTGAGAAGGGCCGGCGGCAATCCGCCCTGCCCCATGTCGCGGGAAAGCACCCGCACGCGGCCGTCATTGCTGCGCTGCAAGGTGCTGACCAGTACCTGGCGTCGTCCGCCCAGATGCACTTCGCTGGTCACCCGGAAATATTCACTGCCCACCGCCAGGCCCTGCGCCTGCATCCCCATGCCGGCCAGCGCCGATTGCCCGAGGAAGGCGTCCAGGGTCTGGAAGCCGGCCTTGCCACGGGCCGCCACCAGCGCCTCCCCCACGCTGGGCGTGAGGCTGTCGGCCAGGCTGGAAAGCACCATCGCGCCGGCGGTGTTGACGTTGAGCGTGGCGTCGTCCGGCAGCGCGCTGACGTAGGGCAGCAGGCGACGATAGTCCGCCTCGGTCATGCCCGCCAGCAGGCGCAGCTCGGAGACGTCGACCATGGCACGGTTGGCTGCCCGGTAGGGCGGCTGGCTCAGCAGGTATTCGTTGTCTTCGGCGCCATTGGCCCCGGTGGGCTCCTGGTCCTTGTCGAGCCAGTCCACCAGGCGCTCCGCATAGGGTGCCTCGATCTGCAGGCGCAACAGGAGGCGACGGAACTGCTGCAGCGACTGCTCGTTGACCCGCCCCTGGCGCACCAGGGCGTTGAGGTTGAAGCGCGAGGTGGCGTCCTCGATGCGCACCAGCAGCTCGCCGCCGTCATCCAGCGGGAAATTGTTCAGCGGTCGCGCCCAGGCTTCGCCGAGGTGATCCACCGGGGTGCGCGGATCGCCGGCGCGCAGGTCGCGCTGCAGCATCCCACGGGCAAGCGCTTCGCCACCCAGCGCATATTGCAGGGCCTGGCGCGCATGCAGCTGGTTGGCACTGGAGCGGATCGCCAGCTGTTGTCGCGCGATCATGCCGGCACAGACGACGGTCACCACCGCTACCACCAGCAGCACCGTGATCATGGCCATGCCACGCTGCCGCGTCATGGCGTACCACCGTCATCGGGCGGTACGTCGCCGCCGTCATCGCCACCACTGTTGTCGGGGACCTGGGGCTTGCGCTCCGGCGGCTCGTCCACCAGGCGCAGCACGCGGCGCAACTCGCCGTAGCGGCGGTGTTCGAGGGTCAGTTCGATGGCCCGGGGCAGCTTCTCCAGGCTCTTGTCGCCGGTCTCGCCGTCGGCCGGCCAGACCTCCACCCAGTTATCGGACTTGTCGAGGTAGCGCAGCTTGAGGCGGGTCACGCCGTCCAGCGCCTGCTGCACCTGCGGCTGGCTGTCCTGGGCCTGGTCGAGCACCGTCCAGTAGCGGCGCTCCAGCTTCTCCCCGGACAGTTGCCAACGCACCCGCTGCAGCCGCGAACGCGGGGCGCCTAGCGGATTGCGCCAACCGCCACGGCTCAGTTCGATGGCATCGTTGTCGCCGCTCTCGCCCACCAGCGCACCGCGCCATTCACCGTAGGCATCGCGCACGGGGCGTGGATTGACCTGCTGCAGGTCCCGCTCGATGGCGGCCATTGCCCGCACCAGTTCACGCAGCTGCTGTTCCTGGGCACGGGTGGCCCGGTCGCTGGAGAGGACGCTGTCGAGCATGCGGTAGGTGCCCAGTGCCAGCAGCGCGAAGATGGCGATGGCGATCAGCAGTTCCAGCAGGGTGAAACCGGCGGAGCGCTTCATTGGCGGGTCTCGATGAAGCCGACCAGGCGCGCGGCGGCGCGCTCCTCCAGCTTGCCCCGGGGGCCCCGGTCGTTGCGCTGGGCCACCCAGAGCGTGGCGCGGCGCAGGGCCGGATCGGAGGTCGCCTCCACCTGGCTCTGCCACTCCCAGCGGCGCCCGGCGAAATCCAGCTCGCCCTGGTCGCGCCCGTCCCCCGGCGGCGTGGCGGCCAGCTGCATCTCGGCGAGGCGGTTGTCGGCGATCCACATCGCCAGGGTCTTGTCCTCCAGGCGCGCGGCGTTCTGCAGGCTGCGCGCGCTGGTGGCCAGCACGGACGCGGCGACCACGGCGAAGATGGCCAGGGCCACCAGCACTTCGAGCAGGGTGAAACCGCGCTGGGTGCTCATCCCGCCCTCCCCTTGCCCGGCATCGCCTCGACCCTGGGCAGGCGGAAGCCGTCGCTGCTCATCTGCAGGCGCAGGCCGTCCTTGCGCCGCTCGCCCAGCTCCAGGCGGAACGGGCTGAGCTCGCCGCTGGAGAGGATCAGCAACTGCGGCGTACGGGGTTGGTCCTTGGTTTTCTCGTCCTCGTCCGCCACCGGCCCGGGCAATGCCAGCGCGGCGCCTTCGAGTTCGAACTTGAGCTCGGCCCAGGCCGGCAGCTTGTGGGTTTCATCCCCCACTTCCTGCCAGCGCGCCTTCGCCTCGTCGAAGCGCAGTACGCGATAGCCGTCCCCCTCCAGGCGCAGGCCGTACTCGCGGTTGTCGAGCACGGCCTCGTCCACCAGCACGCCGATCAGCCCGGCGAGGCGCTCGGCTTCGTTGTTCAGTTCACGGGAGGGGCCGGCCACGCCGCTGCTGAGCACCGCCAGCCCGACCAGGCAGCCGATGATCACCAGGACCACCAGCAACTCGATCAGGGTGAAGCCGCCCTGCCCCTCGGCGGGCGGGCAGCCTGGGCAGCGCGGCCTTGGGTGCATCAGTTTTCCCAGTTACCGATGTCGGCATCGGCGTCGGTGCCGCCTTCCTTGCCGTCGGCGCCGAAGGAGTACAGGTCGTAGGCGCCCTTGGTACCGGGGGCCAGGTACTGGTACGGGTTGCCCCAGGGATCGACCGGCAGGCGCTTGAGGTAGCCGTCCTTGTTCCAGTTCTTCGGCTGCGGGTTGCCGCTGGGCTTCTTCACCAATGCCTCCAGGCCCTGCTGGGTGCTGGGGTAGGCGAAGTTGTCGAGCTTGTACATGTCCAGCGAGGCACCGATGGCCTTGATGTCGCCCTTGGCGACGGTGACCTTGGCCTGGTCCGGGCGGTTCATCACCTGCGGCACCACCAGCGCGGCGAGGATGCCGAGGATGACCACCACCACCATGATTTCGATGAGCGTAAAGCCCGTCTGTGTACGGCGCTGTTTCACGCGATTACCCCACGAGTTGGTTGAGAGAAAGGATCGGCAGGAGGATGGCGAGGACGATGACCAGCACCACCGCGCCCATGAACACCAGCATGAAGGGCTCGAACAGCCCGACCAGCAACGCGATCTGCGCGCCGAGGTCGCTTTCCTGGTTGCGCGCGGTGCGCGCCAGCATCTGGTCCAGCTCGCCCGAGCGTTCGCCGCTGGCGATCATGTGCAGCATCATCGGCGGAAACTGGCCGCTGGCTTCCAGCGCGCGGGTCAGGCTGCCGCCTTCGCGGACCTTCTGCGCCGCCAGCACCACATCGGCGCGGATCACCCGGTTGGCGATGACCTCGGCACCGATGCCCAGCGCTTCCACCAGCGGCACGCCGCTCTGGGTGAGGATCGCCAGGGTCGAGGCGAAGCGCGCGGTGTCGGTGGCGCGCACCAGCCCGCCCACCAGTGGAATGCGCAATACCAGGCCATGCCAGCGGACACGCACCGCCTCCTCGCGCAGCGCCAGGCGCGCGCCGACGAATGCCGCGATGAGCGCCAGCGCCACCAGCCAGCCCCAGTGCTTGACCAGGTCGCTGAGGGCGATGAGGCCCCGGGTCAGCAGCGGCAGGGTCTGCCCGGAATCGATGAACACGCGCACCACGTCCGGGACCACGTAGCCCAGGAGGAAGGAGACGATCCCCAGCGAAGCGCACATCAGGATCACCGGGTAGAGCAGCGCCAGCTGGATCTTCTGCCGCGACTGCTGGCGTTGTTCGGTGTAGTCGGCGAGCTGCTCCAGCACCGGCCCGAGGTGGCCGGCGTGCTCGCCGGCGGCGACCGTGGCCCGGTAGAGCTCGGGGAACGCGGCGGGGAATTCGCGCAGGCTGCCGGCCAGGCTGTGGCCCTCCAGCACGCGTGCGCGTACCGCCAGCAGCATCGACTGGATGCGCGGCGAGGTGGACTGGGCGGCAGCGGCGCGCAGCGCTTCCTCGATGGGCAGCGCGGCCTGTACCAGGGTCGCCAGTTGCCGGGTCACCAGCGCCAGGTCGCGGGCGGACAGGCCACGGGTGAAACCGAAGCGACCGCCACTGGCGGCCTGCTCGCGGGTGCGGGTGGCTTTCACCTCCAGGGGTGCCAGCTGCTTCTCCCGCAACAGCTGGCGCACCTGGCGGGCACTGTCGGCCTCGAGCACACCCTTCTGCGGGCGCCCGCGGGCATCCAGGGCGAGGTATTCGAAGGCGGCCATTTATTCTTCCTGGGTCACGCGCAGCACTTCTTCCACCGTGGTCACGCCTTCGAGCACCTTGCGCTTGCCGTCGTCACGGATGCTGGGACCGAAGCGGCGTGCATGGCGGGTCATCTCCTGCTCTGCAGCGGCGTTGTGGATGAGGGTGCGCATGTGGTCGTCGAAGACCACCAGTTCGTAGATGCCGGTACGCCCGCGATAGCCCTGCTGGTGGCATTCGGCGCAGCCACGGGCGTGGTAGAGGGTCGGCGGCTGCGCCGGGTCGATGCCCAGCAGCGCGCATTCGGCGGCGTCGGCGCTGTACGGCGCCTTGCAGTGATTGCAGAGCACGCGCACCAGGCGCTGGGCGAGCACGCCGAGCAGGGAGGACGACAGCAGGAAGGGCTCGACGCCCATGTCCACCAGGCGGGTGATGGCGCCGATGGCGCTGTTGGTGTGCAGGGTGGAAAGCACCAGGTGGCCGGTGAGCGAGGCCTGCACGGCGATCTCGGCGGTCTCGTGGTCACGGATCTCGCCGACCATCACCACGTCCGGGTCCTGGCGCAGGATGGCGCGCAGGCCACGGGCGAAGGTCATCTCCACCTTGGCATTGACCTGGGTCTGGCCGATGCCTTCGAGGTGATACTCGATCGGGTCCTCGACCGTGAGGATGTTGCGCGTGCGGTCGTTGAGGGTCACCAGGCTGGCGTACAGCGTGGTGGTCTTGCCCGAGCCGGTGGGCCCGGTGACCAGCAGGATGCCGTGGGGCTTGCGCACCGTGGCTTCCATCAGTTCGCGGTCGCGCGCGCTCATGCCCAGGTGCTGCAGGGTGAGGCGCCCGGCCTGCTTGTCCAGCAGGCGCAATACCACGCGCTCGCCGTTGGCCGAGGGCAGCGTGGAGACACGGATGTCGACTTCGCGCCCGGCCACGCGCAGGGAGATACGGCCGTCCTGCGGGACGCGCTTCTCGGCGATGTCCAGCTTGGCCATGACCTTGATCCGCGAAACCAGCAGCGCCGCCAGTTCACGCTTGGGTTCGAGCACCTCGCGCAGGATGCCGTCGACACGGAACCTCACCACGAGGCGCTTCTCGAAGGTCTCCAGGTGGATGTCCGAGGCGTTCTCGCGAATGGCCTCGCCGAGGATGGCGTTGATCAGGCGGATGATCGGCGCGTCGTCCTCCTGCTCCATCAGGTCGGTGGTCTCCGGCATCTGCTCGGCGAGCGCAGCCAGGTCGAGGCTGCCGCCGAGGTCTTCGGCGAGCTGCATGGTGGCGGAGGAGTCGTGCTGGTAGGCCTGGGCCAGGGCCTGGTCGAAGGTTTCGGCGGGCAGCGGGCGCAACGGCAGCGAACGGCCGACGAAGCGCCGGGCCTCGGCCAGGGCCACCAGTTCGGCGCCTTGGCGATGGGCCAGGCAGGGCTCTACGCCATCCTGCAGGAAGACGCCGTGGCGCTTGGCGAAGCCGAACGGCAGGCGCCGCAGCGGCGCCTCGATCGAAGAGGGGTTCATCCGTGTAATGCCTTCATGAAATCACCTGGGCAATTATCACAACACTGCCTGACGGTTGTGCGGCAATCCCTGCCATTTCTCTTGTCGTTGTGATCGGGCGCGCACGCAAACCCGTAAAAAATCTGGAATATTCTTAGCACATCGACCTCCACGACACACGTGCCAGCGAGTTGTAGCGTGATTGCGTCGTACTGCTATGATTCAGCACTTTCGCCGATCCAGAAAACCAAGAACGACTCGCGGAGAACCCCCAACTTGCCCACACCTGGTGCTCGACACTGGCTGCAACAGCATTCGCCTGCGCTGCTGGGCGCGGGCCTGGTGATCGCCATGAGCCTGAGCCTCGCCTGGCAAACCGCCGACTGGATCCGATTGCTCCGCAATTCCCCCGTCACCAGCAGTGACCCCACCCTCGAGGCCGTGGTTCCGGCCAGCCTGGAACGCCTCGAACCCCTGTTCGGCCCGAGCCGCGTGCAGAGCGATGCGCCGCCACCGGCGACCAACCTGCGCCTGACCCTGCTGGGCAGCTTCATCAATGCCGACCCGGCGCGCTCCAGCGTGATCATCCGTACCGAGGGCGAAAAGCCCCGGCGCCTGCACAGCGGCGATGAGCTCAGCCCCGGCGTGAAGCTGCACGCCGTCTACCGCGACCGCGTGGAGATCGACCGTGGCGGCCGCCTCGAAACCCTGACATTCCCCCGGGCGCGCCTGGCCGCACCCGGAACGCCCGCCATGGAGGCGGAGCCGGCGAACGATGCTGTGAACGACCTTGGCGGCCTCCAGGAGGAGAACACCGCCGAGCTGCGCGAACGCATGGAAGCACTGAGAAAACAGATGGAAGAATCCGGTGGCCTGCCGCCGGACTTACCGCCCGAACAGCCCCCGGAAAGCGAATGAATCAATGCCCACACTCCTCTCGCGCCTGAGTATCGCCCTGCTGGCCGCCGGCCTCGCTACCGCGCCGCTGCCCCTGCTGGCGGCAACCCCGCAACCCCAGGCCGAAAGCAGCCAGCAGGATGGCTGGACGATCAACCTCAAGGACGCCGACATTCGCGAGTTCGTCGACCAGGTGGCCGACATCACCGGCGAGACCTTCATCGTCGACCCCCGGGTCAAGGGCCAGGTCAGCGTGGTGTCCAAGGCGCCGCTGAGCCTCTCCGAGGTCTACCAGCTGTTCCTCTCGGTGATGGCCACCCATGGCTTCACCGTGGTCACCCAGGGCGACCAGGCACGCATCATCCCCAACGCCGAGGCCAAGTCCGAAGCCGAGGGCGGGCCGGCCGCGCCGGACAAGCTGGAAACCCGGGTCATCCAGGTGCAGCACACGCCGGTGACCGAGCTGATCCCGCTGATCCGCCCGCTGGTGCCGCAATACGGCCACCTCGCCGCAGTGACCTCGTCCAATGCCCTGATCATCAGCGACCGTAGCGCCAACATCGCGCGGATCGAAAGCCTGATGAGCCAGCTCGACCAGAAGGGCGACCGCGACTACACCGTGCTCAACCTGCAGAACGCCTGGGTGATGGACGCCGCGGAGGTGCTCAACAGCGCGGTCAGCCGCGGCCAGGCCAAGGGCACCAACGCCGCCCAGGTGATCGCCGACGCGCGCACCAACCGCCTGATCATCGTCGGCCCGCCTTCGGCACGCGCCAAGCTGGTGGCACTGGCGCAATCCCTCGACACCCCGACCTCGCGCTCGGCCAATACCCGCGTCATCCGCCTGCGCCACAACGACGCCAAGGCCCTGGCCACCACCCTGGGCGAGATTTCCGAGGGCCTGAAGGCCCCCGAAGGCGGCGGTGAACAGCAGGGCAAGCCGCAGAACATCCTCATCCGTGCCGACGAGAGCCTCAACGCCCTGGTCCTGCTGGCCGAACCGGACACGGTCAACGCGCTGGAGGACATCGTCCGCCAGCTCGACGTGCCGCGCGCCCAGGTGATGGTGGAAGCCGCCATCGTGGAAATCTCCGGCGACATCACCGACGCCCTCGGCGTGCAGTGGGCCGTCGACGCCCGCGGCAATACCGGCGGCCTCGGCGGGGTCAACTTCGGCAACACCGGCCTCTCGGTGGGCACCGTGCTCAATGCCATCAAGGACGAGAAGCTGCCGACCACCCTGCCCGACGGCGCCATCATCGGCATCGGCACCGACCATTTCGCCGCCCTGGTCACCGCGCTCTCGGCCAACAGCAAGAGCAACCTGCTGTCCACGCCCAGCCTGCTGACCCTGGACAACCAGAAGGCGGAAATCCTCGTGGGCCAGAACGTGCCCTTCCAGACCGGTTCCTACACCACCGATGCGGCCGGGGCCAACAACCCCTTCACCACCATCGAGCGCAAGGACATCGGCGTGACCCTCAAGGTCACCCCGCACATCAACGAGGGCGCCACCCTGCGCCTGGAGATCGAGCAGGAGATCTCCTCCATCGCTCCCAGCGCCACCCTCACCGCCCAGGCGGTGGACCTGATCACCAACAAGCGCTCGATCAAGAGCACCATCCTCGCCGAGGACGGCCAGGTGATCGTGCTCGGTGGCCTGATCCAGGACGACGTCACCACCACCGACTCCAAGGTGCCGCTGCTGGGCGACATCCCCCTGCTCGGCCGCCTGTTCCGCTCCACCAAGGACAGCCACGTGAAGCGCAACCTGATGGTCTTCCTGCGCCCGACCGTGGTCCGCGACCGCGCCGGCCTCGCCGCCCTCTCGGGCAAGAAGTACAGCGACATCCGCGTGCTGGGCGACCAGAGCGACAAGGAGAACCGCCCGAGCATCCTCCCGCGCAGCCCGGCGCAGCTGTTCGACGGCGGCCAGGGCACCC
The DNA here is from genome assembly GCF_012767755.2 of Pseudomonas tohonis. Classification (NCBI taxonomy): domain Bacteria; kingdom Pseudomonadati; phylum Pseudomonadota; class Gammaproteobacteria; order Pseudomonadales; family Pseudomonadaceae; genus Pseudomonas; species Pseudomonas tohonis. The sequence goes on along the minus strand of NZ_AP023189.1, from coordinate 1,865,563 downwards.
CGGCCATCGACGTGCGCCCGGCAGAAAGCCCGGCGCCCTGATACCCGGCCCCCGAAAACCAACGGGCGGCAGTGCGAAGGCACTGCCGCCCGTTTTCGTTCGTTCCGCAGGCCCGTGGAACGATCGGGGGAACGGTGTGTACCGGGAGAGCGAGCTCAGTCCAGGTAGATCATCTTGCGGGTCATGCCGCCGTCGACCAGGAACTCCTGGCCGGTGACGAAGCCGCTGTTGTCCGAAAGCAGCCAGGCGACCAGGGCGGCGACGTCTTCCACCGTACCGACGCGGCCCGCCGGGTGCTGGTCATGATCCCATTCCGACAGCGGCGCCTCTTCACGGGCGGCGCGGTCGCGGGAGTCGATCCAGCCGGGGCTGACCACGTTGACGCGGATGTCCGGCCCCAGGCTGATGGCCAGCGCGTGGGTCAGCGCCACCAGGCCGCCCTTGCTCGCGGCGTAGGCTTCGGTGTCGCGTTCGGATTGATGGGCACGGGTCGAGGCGATGGTGACGATGGCGCCCCGGTGGCCGCGCAGGTAGGGCGCGCAGTGCTTGGCCAGCAGCATCGGCCCGGTGAGGTTGACCGACAGGGTGCGGTTCCACTGCATCAGCTCGAGGCTTTCCAGCGGCGCGCCATGGGCCTCGGCGACGCCGGCGTTGCACACCAGCGCATCGAGCCGGCCGAACTGGCCGAGCACCTCGGCGATGCCCACGGCGACCTGGCTTTCATGGGCCACGTCCATGCCGACGAACCAGGCGTTGCTGCCCAGTGCCTTGGCCACCTTGCTGCCCCGGGCACGATCGATGTCCGCCAGCACCACCTGCCAGCCTTCGGCGATCAGCCAGGCGGCGATGCCCAGGCCGATGCCACGGGCCGCGCCGGTGACCAGCGCGACCTTGCCGTTATGGGCGGGTAGCGACTCCATGGACCACTCGATCACAACGCGGCGAGGCCACGCGCGAGATCGGCCTTGAGGTCGGCGATGTCTTCCAGGCCCACGGCGACGCGGATCAGGTTGTCGCCGATGCCGGCGTTGGCACGCTCCTGCGGCGACAGGCGGCCGTGGGAGGTGGTGGCCGGGTGGGCGATGGTGGTCTTGGTATCACCCAGGTTGGTGGTGATGGAGATCACCCGGGTGGCGTCGATGAAACGCCACGCCGCGTCCTTGCCGCCGGCCACCTCGAAGCTGACCACGGCACCGAAGGCGCTCTGCTGACGCTTGGCCAGTTCGTGCTGCGGGTGGCTTTCCAGGCCGGCGTAGTACACGCGCTCGATGCCCGGCTGCTGTTCCAGCCAGCGGGCCAGCTCCAGGGCGCTGGCGCAGTGGGCCTGCATGCGCACGCGCAGGGTTTCCAGGCCCTTGAGGAAGATCCAGGCGTTGAACGGGCTGAGGGTCGGGCCGGCGGTGCGCAGGAAGCCGACCACGCCTTCCATCTGCGCCTTGCGGCCGGCGACCACGCCACCCATGCTGCGGCCCTGGCCGTCGATGTACTTGGTGGCCGAATGCATGACGATGTCGGCGCCGAGCTTCAGCGGCTGCTGCAGCGCGGGGGTGCAGAAGCAATTGTCCACCGCCAGCAGGGCGCCACGGGCGTGGGCGATCTCGGCCAGGGCGGCGATGTCCACCAGTTCGGCCAGGGGGTTGGACGGCGATTCGACGAACAGCAGCCGGGTGTTGGGCTTGAAGGCCGCTTCCCAGCCGGCCAGGTCGGCCAGCGGCGGGTAGTCGACCTCGACGCCGAAGCGCTTGAGGTACTTCTCGAACAGGCTGATGGTCGAGCCGAACACGCTGCGCGAGACCAGCACGTGATCGCCCGCGCTGCACTGGCTCATGACGATGGAGAGGATCGCCGACATGCCCGAGGCGGTGGCCACGGCCTGCTCGGCACCTTCAAGGGCGGCGATGCGCTCTTCGAAGGCGCGCACGGTGGGGTTGGTGTAGCGCGAGTAGACGTTGCCCGGCACCTCGCCGGCGAAGCGCGCGGCGGCGTCGGCGGCGGTACGGAACACGTAGCTGGAGGTGAGGAACATCGCCTCGCCGTGCTCGCCCTCCGGGGTGCGGTGCTGCCCCGCACGCACCGCCAGGGTGTCGAAGGCCGCGCCTTCGAGGTCACTGTCCAGCCGCCCGGCTTCCCATTCCTGCGTCATATCGCTACCTCATCAGAAACGCAGCCCGGATCGGGTCCGGGCTGCTGGCTTGCAACGTGCGGCTCAGTGGTGGCCGCTCAATTGTTGTACAGGTCGATGATCGCGCTGACCACGTTGACCTTGTTCTTGCTGGCGTCGTTGCGCGCCTGCTCGATCTTGTTCAGGTAGTGCTCGTCGACATCGCCGGTGATGTACTTGCCGTCGAACACCGCGCAGTCGAACTGGTCGATCTTCACCTTGCCGCCACCGACCGCCTCGATCAGGTCCGGCAGGTCCTGGTAGATCAGCCAGTCGGCGCCGATCAGTTCGGCCACTTCCTCGGTGGAGCGGTTGTGGGCGATCAGCTCGTGGGCACTGGGCATGTCGATGCCGTACACGTTGGGGTAGCGCACCGCCGGGGCGGCCGAGCAGAAGTAGACGTTCTTGGCGCCGGCTTCGCGGGCCATCTGGATGATCTGCTTGCAGGTGGTGCCACGGACGATGGAGTCGTCCACCAGCATCACGTTCTTGCCGCGGAACTCCAGTTCGATGGCGTTGAGCTTCTGGCGCACCGACTTCTTGCGCGCGGCCTGGCCCGGCATGATGAAGGTGCGGCCGATGTAGCGGTTCTTGACGAAGCCTTCGCGGAATTTCACGCCCAGGTGGTTGGCCAGTTCAAGGGCTGCGGTGCGGCTGGTATCGGGGATCGGGATGACCACGTCGATGTCGTGGTCCGGGCGCTCGCGCTGGATCTTCTCGGCCAGCTTCTCGCCCATGCGCAGGCGCGCCTTGTAGACCGAGACGCCGTCCATGATGGAGTCCGGACGCGCCAGGTAGACGTGTTCGAAGATGCACGGGGCGAGCCTCGGCGCCTTGGCGCACTGGCGGGTGTAGAGCTTGCCGTCTTCGGTGATGTACACCGCTTCGCCCGGCGCGAGGTCGCGGATCAGGGTGAAACCGAGCACGTCGAGGGAGACGCTCTCGGAGGCGATCATGTATTCCACGCCTTCGTCGGTGTGACGCTGGCCGAAGACGATCGGGCGGATGGCGTTGGGGTCGCGGAAGCCGACGATGCCGTAGCCGGTGATCATCGCCACCACGGCGTAGCCGCCCAGGCAGCGGTCGTGCACCCCGGAGACGGCGGCGAACACGTCCTCCTCGGTGGGCTGCAGCTTGCCGCGATGGGCCAGCTCGTGGGCGAACACGTTGAGCAGCACTTCCGAGTCGGAATTGGTGTTCACGTGGCGCAGGTCGGATTCGTAGATTTCCTTGGCCAGTTGCTCGACGTTGGTCAGGTTGCCGTTGTGCGCCAGGGTGATGCCGTAGGGCGAGTTGACGTAGAACGGCTGCGCCTCGGCGGAGCTGGAGCTGCCCGCGGTCGGGTAGCGCACGTGGCCGATGCCCATGTGGCCGACCAGGCGCTGCATGTGCCGCTGCTGGAATACATCGCGGACCAGGCCGTTGTCCTTGCGCAGGAACAACCGGCCGTCATGGCTGGTCACGATGCCGGCAGCGTCCTGGCCGCGATGCTGGAGAACGGTGAGCGCGTCATACAGCGCCTGATTGACGTTCGACTTACCGACGATACCGACGATGCCACACATGCGGTGCAACCCCTGCTGCTAGTAGTTCAGGCTAATACCGGGCGACGGGCCGGGCAGTTGGTGCCCCGCTCGCCAACCGTTGTTTGGCGGCTCAGCTTGGTGCGCTGACGCTGCCGGCAAGCCACTGGCTGGTGAAGCCCAGAATCAGGTTCTTCGACCAGTCGGCGACCATGAGAAAATGCGGCAGCAGCGTGGACTGCTGCCACCAAGGATCCTGTTGCACCGGCGCCAGGCTCAGCAGGCCGACCAGCACCACCACCAGCAAAGCCCCGCGCGCCGCGCCGAAGACCATGCCGAGGAAGCGGTCGGTGCCGTCCATGCCGGTGACCCTGATCAGCTCACCGATCAGGAAATTGACCAACGCCCCCACGAGCAGGGTGGCGATGAAGAGAATGGCGCAGGCCGCGATCACGCGCGCCGACGGCATTTCGATGAACTCGGTGAGGTGCTGTGACAAGGCCCCGCCGAACATCCAGGCGACTATGCCGGCGATGATCCAGGTGAGCAGTGAAAGCGCTTCCTTCACGAAGCCGCGCTTCAGACTGATCAGACTGGAAATGGCGATGATGGCGATGATCGACCAATCGACCCAGGTGAATGCCACGTATGCAGCTCACGAACAGAAAAGGCGCTGCATTTTAGCAGAGCCCCGTCACTCCGGTAACCCGCGGATCAGATTGCTCTGATAGAGCGAGCGAATCAGCCTTTTTCGGGCTGGAAGCGAACGATGAAGCCGTTGAGCTTCTGTTGGCGGCTCAGGGAGTCACGCAGCCGGTCGGCCTCCGCGCGCTCGATGACCGGGCCGACGAACACCCGGTTCATGCCGTCCGCGCTGCGGATATAGGCGTTGTAGCCCTGGTTGCGCAAGGTCTGCTGGAGCTTCTCGGCGCTGGCCCGGTTGGACAGGCTGGCGAGCTGGATCGACCAGCTGACCGGCAGGCCGTTCGGGTCCAGGCGCTTTTCTTCCGCCTTGGGCGGCGTGGCAGCCGGCGGCACGGCCTGGGCCTGCTGCGGCTGGGCCTGGGGTTGCGTGGGGGCCTGGGGCTGGGCCGGTTGCACGGGGGTGCCGGGCTGCTCGGCAGGGGCGACGGGCAGGGCACTGGCCTGGCCGGAGCCATCCAGCGGCGGGACGGGCTCTTCAGGCAGCACCTGCGGCTCGGGAACCGGCACGGTTTCCATCTCCACCGGCGGCATCTCCGGGGTCTGCGGCATGGCCGGGGCGTCGATGCGCACTTGGCGCAGCTCGTCCTCGCGGGTGAACAGCATCGGCAGGAAGATCACCGCCAGCGCCAGCAGCACCAGGGCACCGACGATGCGTTGCTTGAGTCCCTTGTCCAGCACAGCCACTCCCCCTTAAGCCTGATGCGCGAGCCAGGCCAGCGCCTCGGCCACGCAATAGAAAGATCCGAACACCAGGATTTCATCCCCCTCCCCGGCCTTCTCGCACTGCGCATCCAGCGCCGCAGCCACGTCCGCATGGCTGCTGGCCGTGACGCCCAGGGCGAGCAACGCGGCCTGCAACTCGGCGGCCGGCCGGCTGCGCGTCGACGGCAGGGTGGTCACCGCCCAGTCGGGCAGGACGTCCTTGAGCGGCGCGAGCACGCCGGGCAGGTCCTTGTCGGCCAGCAGGCCGAACACCGCGAGGCGGCGACCCGCGACCGGACGGGCGCGCAGGCGCTCGGCCAGGTAGCCGGCAGCGTGGGGATTATGCCCAACATCCAGCAGCAGCGTGAGTGACTTGCCACGCCATTTCAGCGAGCGGCGATCCAGGCGGCCGGTAACCCGGGTGGCCTGCAGCGCCTGGGTGATGGCGGCCTCGTCCCAGGCCTGGCCCAGCAGCGAGTAGGCCTGCAGGGCCAGCGCGGCATTCTCCAGGGGCAGGTCGAGCAGCGGCAGGTTGTGCAGTTGGCGCAGCTGGCCCTTCCGGTCGACGCCCCGCCAATGCCAGGCGCCCTCGCCCACCGCCAGGTCGTAGTCACGCCCGCGCAGGATGAAGGGAGCCCCCAGGGTCGCGGCCTGCTCGATGAGCGGTGCAGGAGGATCGAGGTCGCCGCAGAGGGCGGGCTTGCCGGCACGGAAGATGCCGGCCTTCTCGAAGGCGACGCTTTCACGGGTGTCGCCGAGCCAGTCGGCATGGTCGATGCCGATGCTGGTGACCAGCGCCAGGTCGGCATCGACCAGGTTGACCGCATCCAGGCGGCCGCCGAGGCCGACTTCGAGCACCGCGGCGTCGAGCCCGCTGCGCTCGAACAGCCAGAAGGCCGCCAGGGTGCCCATCTCGAAATAGGTCAGGGAGACGTCGCCACGCGCAGCCTCCACGGCGGCGAAGGCCTCGCAGAGCGCAGCATCGCTGGCGTCGAGGCCATCGATCTGTACGCGCTCGTTGTAGGTGAGCAGGTGCGGGGAGCTGTACACCCCGACCTTGAGGCCCTGCGCCCTCAACAAGGAGGCGAGGAAGGCGCAGGTCGAACCCTTGCCGTTGGTCCCGGTAACCGTGACCACCAGCGGCGCCGGCCTGCGCAGGCCAAGTCGCTGGGCGACCTGGCGGCTGCGGTCCAGCCCCATGTCGATGGCTGTGGGGTGGAGTTGCTCGAGGTACGCGAGCCAGTCGGCGAGGGTTCGTTGGGTCATGCAGTGGCCGGTGAGGGTAGACGCATGAACTGCGCCAACAGCCGCGATAGGCGGGCGCGCAGTTCCTGACGGGGGATGATCATGTCGATGGCGCCGTGCTCCAGCAGGAACTCGCTGCGCTGGAAGCCTTCGGGCAGCTTCTCGCGCACGGTCTGCTCGATCACGCGGGGACCGGCAAAGCCGATCAGCGCCTTGGGTTCGGCGACGATCACGTCACCGAGCATCGCCAGGCTCGCGGAAACACCGCCATAGACGGGGTCGGTGAGCACGGAGATGAAGGGAATGCCTTCTTCGCGCAGGCGCGCCAGTACCGCGGAGGTCTTGGCCATCTGCATCAGGGAGATCAACGCTTCCTGCATGCGCGCGCCGCCGGAGGCGGAGAAGCACACCAGCGGGCAGCGCTTCTCCAGGGAGACGTTGGCGGCGCGGACGAAACGCTCGCCGACCACCGCGCCCATGGAGCCCCCCATGAACGAGAACTCGAAGGCACACGCCACGATGGGCATGCCTTCCAGGCTGCCGCTCATGGCGATCAGCGCGTCCTTCTCGCCGGTGTCCTTCTGGGCAGCGGTGATGCGGTCCTTGTACTTCTTGCTGTCGCGGAACTTGAGGCGGTCCACCGGCTCCAGCTCGGCACCCAGCTCCTCGCGGCCCTCGGCGTCGAGGAAGATGTCCAGGCGGGTGCGCGCGTCGATGCGCATGTGGTGGTTGCACTTGGGACAGACGTCGAGGGTCTTCTCGAGCTCGGGCTTGTACAGCACGGCCTCGCAGGACGGGCACTTGTGCCAGAGGCCTTCAGGAACCGAGCTCTTCTTCACCTCGGAACGCATGATCGAAGGGATCAGCTTGTCTACCAGCCAGTTGCTCATGCTCTCGTTCTCCATAGCTTCAGGCCCGAACACGCGCTAGCGGCCCGGAGCCCTGCGCATGTTCTTGAGCGAATTCACGATTGCGGACGGGGTTGGCGGCACCAGCGGGATGGCGATGGTGCGCCCTGCCCCGCTCGGCGTCGCCGGGCAATCCCCGGCCATCCGGGCGACGGAAGCCGGCATGGCGCCGTCGCGAAAAGCAAAATCGGCCCGTTCCGACAACGCGCGCATGCGCGCGTGCCCGGGCAACTGGGTTATGGACGGCAGCGCGAGCGGCGCCGTCACATATGCGGGCGACGGGTTCAGCATGCCGCTCTTGCCGCATCGATGAAGGCCCGCACCTTGTCATGGTCCTTGATGCCCTTGCTCGCTTCCACGCCACCGCTGACATCCACGGCATACGGCCTGACCTGGGCAACGGCCAGCCCGACGTTCTCCGGGGTGAGGCCGCCTGCGAGTATCACGGGTTTGTCCAGCTCGGCCGGGACGAGGTTCCAGTCGAACGCCTCGCCCGTACCACCCGGGATGCCGGGGACATAGGTGTCCAGCAGCACGCCCGAGGCGTCGGGAAATTCACGCACGCGGGCGGCCACGTCATCGCCGGGCCGGACCCGCAACGCCTTGATATAGGGGCGGCCATGGCCCGAGCACGCATCCGGCGTCTCGTCGCCATGGAACTGCAGCAGGTCGAGGGGAACCACATCGAGGATGGCCGCCAGCTCGGCGGCGGGCATGTCGACGAACAGGCCGACACTGGTGACGAAGGGCGGCAGCGCCGCGACTATCGCCCGGGCCTGCTCGGCCGTGACCGCGCGCGGGCTGGCGGGATAGAACACCATGCCGATGGCATCGGCCCCGGCCGCAGCCGCCGCCAGGGCGTCCTCGACGCGGGTGATGCCACAGATTTTGATGCGAACGGCTGGCAAGTTGCTGGCACCGGGTGGGTAAAAGATGCTGGATGGTAGCAAAGGCTCGGCGGAGCGTCAGCCCGGGTTTTCTGGCAGCCAGGAAAGGAAATGCGGCCCGATGTAGCGCTTGGGCAGCTGGAACTCCTCGGGGTATTCCACTTCCACCAGGTACAACCCATAGGGATGCGCGGTGACACCGCCGGTTCGCCGGACGCGACTTTCCAGCACTTCACGCGCCCACTCCGGCGGCCGCTCGCCGGCACCGATGGTCATCAGCACCCCGGCGAAGTTGCGCACCATGTGGTGGAGGAAGGCGTTGGCGCGGATGTCCAGGACGATGAAGCGCCCATGCTCGCTCAGGCGCAGGTGGTGCACCGTCTTGATCGGCGACTTGGCCTGGCACTGGCGGGCACGGAACGCGCTGAAGTCATGGGTGCCCACCAGGTGGGCAGCAGCCTCGCGCATGCGCTCGACATCCAGCGGCCGATGGTTCCAGGTGACCTCCTCGGCCATGTGCGCCGGGCGGATCTGGTCGTTGTAGATGACGTAGCGATAGCGCCGCGCCATGGCACTGAAGCGCGCATCGAAGTGCCGCGGCATCTCCTGGGCCCAGGCCACGCTGATGTCGCCCGGCAGGTTCATGTTCGCCCCCATGACCCATGCATGCATGGAGCGCTGGACCGGCGTGTCGAAGTGCACCACCTGGCCGCTGGCATGCACCAGCGCATCGGTGCGGCCGGCACAGCTGAGCGTCACCGGCGCGCCGCCGGCCACCTTGGACAGGGCCTTCTCCAGGCACTCCTGGACCGACGGAACCCCGGCGCGCTGGCGCTGGAAGCCGCGATAGCGGGAGCCCTTGTACTCGACGCCGAGGGCGATTCTGTAAATGCCAACGGCAGCCGAGTCGGCTGCCGTTGTGGGTACTGCTTGGGTCATTGATCAGCTGATACGGGCGATGAGCTCGCGCGCTTCCTGTTGCTGGTTCTCACTGCCCTCGGCCATCACTTCGTCGAGGATGTCGCGGGCGCCTTCGGTGTCACCCATGTCGATGTAGGCGCGGGCCAGATCGAGCTTGGTGGCGGTTTCGTCGGTTCCGGAGAGGAAGTCGAAGTCGTCTTCGCCATCCAGGTCCAGCGCCGGAGCGGCGGTGCTGGCCGGTGCGCTTTCTGCCGGCGGCTGGTCGAGGCTCTCGGCGAGCTGGTCGAGCTCGGCGGTCACTTCATCCAGCTTGGCGGCAAAGCTGTCGGAAAGCGGCGCGTCCACTTCGGCGGCCGGCTCGTCCTCGGGCATCGACAGGTCGAAGTCGGACGGCAGTTCGAAGGCGGAAGCGGCTTCTTCCTTGGCCGGCTCGGCGGCAGGTTCGGCCCCACCCAGGCCCAGCTCGTCGTCGAGGCTGAGGAGGAAGTCGTCTTCCTCGGCGACGGTCGGCTTGGTGTCGGATTCCAGATCCAGGCTGAAGTCGGCGAGATCGTCACCCAGGTCCAGCGGCTCTTCCGCCAGCGGCTTGCTATCCAGTTCCAGGTCGAAGCCCAGCTCGTCGTCGAGGCTCGCAGCCGGGGCGGCGGGTTCGTCGAGGCTCAGGTCGAGATCGTCCAGGCCGGCCAGCGCATCGTTGCCGGCGGACGCCTGCAGGTCGCGATCGAGGTCGGCTTCCAGCTCGTCGAGGCTCAGGTCGAAGGCATCGTCCAGATCCGACTCCGCGGCGGCGGGCGCCGGGGCAGCGGGAGCGGCGGGCTCGTCCAGGGTCAGGTCGTCGAGGCTGAAGCTGTCCAGGTCGTCCGCAGCGGAAGAGCTGGCGGCGAAGCCCAGGCCTGCAGCGGCGGCAAGCGCCATGGCCGGGTACTTGGCCTTGAGCTGGTCGACTTCGGCGTAGGCACCGCCGATCTCACGCAGCTCGCTTTCCTGGCGGGCGAAGCCGTCGCGGTCACCCAGTTCGGCGTAGACCTCCATCAGTTTCAGGCGCAGGTCGGCACGGTGCGGCTCGTCATTGATGGCGTTCTGCAGCAGCTCGGCAGCCTGGTTGAAACGACCGTAGGCGATATAGATGTCGGCTTCGCTGATGGCGTCGCCAGTCTGGGCGGTGACGCGCTCTTCGGCCTGGGCAGGCGCGGCGGCCGCTACGGCGGGCTCGTTCTCGAGGCCGGCGAAGGCGTTGTCCTGGATGTCCAGGTCGTTGTCGAAGTGGGTGTCGTCATCCTGGGCAGCCAGGCTGTTCTGCAGCTCGGCTTCCTTCATCGCATTGCGACGGGACAGGATCATCAGGGCGACCAGCAGCGCCAGCAGCGCGCCGCCACCGGCGATACCCAGCAGCATCGGGTTGCCCATCAGGTCGTCGATGAAACCGGGCTGCTCGGCTTCGGGCTCGGCCGGAGCGGGCGCGGCGGCAACCGGCGCAGGCTCGACCGGCTTGGCGGCTTCGGCCGGAGCGGCAGGTTTTTCAACGGCATCAGCCGGCTCACTGGCCGGCTGCTGGTTCTGGGACTGGGCGGCTGCATCAGGTGCAGCCGGCTCCTCGTTGTAGTTGTAGTCCGGCGCCTGCCCGGCCGGGGGAGTGGCCTGGGTAGCGTCGGGTGCCGGAGTAGCCGGCACCGCTGCGGGTTGTTCGGCAGCCGGAGCCGCCGGGGTGGCGGAAGCGGCTGGCGTTGCCGGGGTCGGCGTGGCCGGAGTCGCCGGGGCGGCGGCTTCGGGTTTCTTCGCCAGGTCACCCTGCAGCTTGGCCAGTTGGTCGTCCTTCAGCTGGATGAGGCGTTGCAGCTTGTCCAGCTGGCTCTGCAGGTCGCTCATCCGGCCCTTGAGCTCGTCGTTCTCGCGACGGGTGGTGTCCAGGCTTTCCTGGGTGACGGCCAGCTTCTCGGACAGGGCCTTGCTGTTGCCGTTGCCGGCACCCTTCTCGCTGCCAGCAGTGGACTTGCCACTGTCGGCGGAGAGCAGGCGCAGGCTGTCCTTGCTTTCGGTCTTGGCAGGAGCGGCACCGGCAGTGGCGCGCTTGGTGGCGTCCAGCTGGCGCTGACCGGCACTGCCCGCAACCGCGCTGCCGTCACGCCAGGCGGCGTTCTGAGCGGCGACCTGGGCGATGGCTTCGGATTGCGAACGGCTGGCGATCTGCGCATCGGTCGGCATGCGCAGCACCTGGCCGCTCTTCATGCGATTGATGTTGCCGCCGACGAAGGCATCCGGGTTCAGGTCCTGGATGGCCAGCATGGCCTGGTGTACGGAGCCGCTGGAGCGATTGCGCTGGGCGATTTCCCAGAGGGTGTCGCTACCGGTGGTCTTGTATTCCTCGGCGCCCGCCTTGGCGGTGGAAGCGGTCGGCGCTACCGGAGCGGCAGCACGCGGAGCCTGGGCGGCCGGGCTGGTGCTCGGACGCGGGGCGGCAGCGGCCGGACGCGGGGCCTGGGCCGGAGCGGCGATGGGCATGCTCGGCACGACGGCAGCGGTGGTTTCGGGGGAATAGGTCGGCGGGTCCAGCAGCAGGGTGTATTCGCGCAGCAGGCGGCCATTGGGCCACAGCACCTCTACCAGGAAATTGAGGTAGGGCTCGCGCACCGGCTTGTTGGAGGTAACGCGGATCACGCTCTTGCCGTTGGGCTTGAGCACTGGCGTGAACTTCAGATCGGTCAGGAAGTACTGGCGATCGACACCAGCCTTGCTGAACTCCTCGGCCGTAGCCAGGTTCGGAACGACTTCGTTGGAAGCCAGGTCGCGGACCTCGAGCAACTCGATCTCAGCCACCAGCGGCTGATTCAAGGCGGACTTCAGGGTCACTTCCCCGAGCCCCAGAGCATGTGCCATGCCGGAGGTCAGCGCCGAAGCAGCCGCAATTGCCAGCACCAGTTTGCGAACCCGAATCATAGCGTAATCCCTTGTTTTATCTTTTTTTCTCGGCCGAACGAGAGAGTATTTTGATCGCTGCCACAACGCGCCATAGCGGTTCCCCGTCAGCGATGAAAACTAAACCAGTATTGTCAAGCTAGAAAAGTTCTTCAAATTTTCAGGTAAGTATCTTTTACAGATAGTGTTTTATCAATAACTCGCCGGACTGTACGGCGTTGAGTGCAGCGCCTTTTCGCACATTATCAGACGCAATCCACAAATTGACTTGGCGCGGGTCTTCCAGCCCTTTTCGCACCCGGCCGACGTAGATCACATCCTGCCCCACAGCGTCACCTACTGCCGTCGGGTAGTCGTCCCGCTCGACCAGTTCGATGCCCGGCGCAGCCTCCAGTCGCTCCAGCACACGAGCCAGATCGACGTCCTCGCGCACCTGCAGCGAGACGCTCAGGCTGTCGCCAAAGAACACCGGCACGAGCACGCAGGTGGCAGCCACGTCCAGCGTCGGGGCGACGAGCAGCGCCTTCAATTCGCGTGCCAGTCTTCTTTCCAGTTGCGCGTGCCCGTCCCCGTCCACCGCATCGGGTTGGGCGAGGACGTTGAAAGCCACCTGGCGATCGAAGAAGCGCGGCTCCAGCGGGCGAGCATTGAGCAACTCGGCGGTCTGCCGGGCCAGTTCGTTGACGCCTTCGCGCCCACGGCTGGAGACCGCGAGGCAGGCGGTGACGGTGACCCGCTCGATGCCCAGGGAGGCCAGAGGAGCCAACGCGCAGGCCAACGCCACGGCGGACGCGCTCGGGCTGCTCACTCTATAAGGAGGGGCCAGTTCGCCCAGCAGGCCGGCATTGGCTTCGGGCACCAGAGGCTTGGCGTCATCCAGCGCCCCGGACAGGTCGATCACCGCACAGCCCGCCTGGCTGGCGCGATCGGCAAAGCTGCGGCTCACCGCTTCGCCAGCGGCGAAGAAGGCCAGGCGTACCTGGGAGAAGTCGAACTCGGCGACATCGCGCACGCGCAGGTTCTTGCCACGGAACGGCACGGAGGCGCCGGCGGACTCGATGCTCGCCAGCAGGTGCAGGGTGCCGATGGGGAATTCGCGCTCGGCGAGGAGCTCGACGAGGGTTTCGCCAACGGTGCCGGTGGCGCCGACAACGGCGATATCGAAGGACTGGCTCATGGACATTGCCTCTGGCGAAACGGGAGCGGCACTTTAACCGCCGCCCCGCACGCAGGCAATCGAGGGAAACCGGGCGCCGACGAGCCTCATCGGCGCCCCGGATCGATCAACGCTCCAGGAGGATGCGCAGCATGCGGCGCAGCGGTTCGGCCGCGCCCCACAGCAGTTGGTCGCCGACGGTGAAGGCGCCCAGGTACTGCGAGCCCATGTTGAGCTTGCGCAGGCGGCCCACCGGCACGCTGAGGGTGCCGGTCACGGCGGTCGGGGTCAGCTCGCGCATGCTGATCTCGCGCTGGTTCGGCACCAGCTTCACCCAGGGGTTGTGCTGGCTGATCATCCCTTCGATGTCGGCGATCGGCACATCCTTGTTCAGCTTGATGGTCAGCGCCTGGCTGTGGCAGCGCATGGCGCCGATGCGCACGCAGATGCCGTCCACCGGGATCGGGCTCTTGAAGCGGCCGAGGATCTTGTTGGTCTCGGCCTGGCCCTTCCACTCTTCGCGGCTCTGGCCGTTGGGCAGCTCCTTGTCGATCCAGGGGATCAGGCTGCCGGCCAGCGGCACGCCGAAGTTCTCGGTCGGGAAGGCTTCGCCGCGCATGGTCTCGGCCACCTTGCGGTCGATGTCGAGGATGGCGCTGGCCGGGTTGGCCAGGTCATCGGCGACCGCGGCGTGGGTGGCGCCCATCTGCTTGATCAGCTCGCGCATGTTCTGCGCACCGGCGCCGGAGGCGGCCTGGTAGGTCATGGCGCTCATCCACTCCACCAGGCCGGCTTCGAACAGGCCGCCCAGGGCCATCAGCATCAGGCTGACGGTGCAGTTGCCACCGATGTAGTTCTTGGTGCCGGCGTCCAGCTGCTGGTCGATCACGCGGCGGTTGACCGGGTCGAGGACGATGACCGCGTCATCCTGCATGCGCAGGCTGGAGGCGGCGTCGATCCAGTAGCCCTGCCAGCCGGCTTCGCGCAGCTTGGGGAAGACTTCACTGGTGTAGTCGCCACCCTGGCAGGTCAGGATCACGTCGAGGCTCTTCAGCTCGTCGATGCTGTAGGCATCCTTCAGCGGAGCGACGTCCTTGCCGATCGCCGGGCCTTGCCCGCCGACGTTGGAGGTGGTGAAGAAAACCGGCTCGATCAGGTCGAAATCCCGCTCTTCCAGCATCCGCTGCATGAGTACGGAACCCACCATGCCGCGCCAACCGATCAGACCTACACGCTTCATGACAACTACACCTTTCAGGGAAAAAGTGGGCCGCTGCCATGCAGCGGGCCCGACAGATTACAGATTACGCAGGGCCTCGACCACTGCATCGCCCATGGCTTGGGTACCGACCTTGGTGGTACCGGCGGAGAAGATGTCGCCGGTGCGCAGCCCCTGGTCGAGGACGTTGCTCACGGCCTTCTCGATGGCATCCGCGGCGGTGCCCTGGTTGAAGCTGTAGCGCAGCATCATCGAGACCGAGAGGATGGTCGCCAGCGGGTTGGCGATGCCCTGGCCGGCGATGTCCGGCGCAGAACCGTGGCACGGCTCGTACATGCCCTTGTTGTTCGCATCCAGGGAGGCGGAAGGCAGCATGCCGATGGAGCCGGTGAGCATGGAAGCCTCATCCGACAGGATGTCGCCGAACATGTTGTCGGTGACCATGACGTCGAACTGCTTGGGTGCACGCACCAGCTGCATGGCCGCGTTGTCGACGTACATGTGCGACAGCTCGACGTCCGGGTAGTCCTTGGCTACCTCCTCCACCACTTCGCGCCACAGCTGGCTGGAGGCGAGCACGTTGGCCTTGTCCACCGAGCACAGCTTCTTGCCACGCACGCGGGCCATGTCGAAGCCGACTCGGGCGATGCGGCGGATTTCGCTCTCGGCATACGGCAGGGTGTCGTAGGCCTGGCGCTCGCCGTTCTCCAGCACGCGCTGCTCGCGTGGCTGGCCGAAGTAGATGCCGCCGGTCAGCTCGCGGACGATGAGGATGTCCAGGCCCGAGACCACCTCCGGCTTGAGGCTGGAAGCGTCCGCCAGTTGCGGATAGAGGATGGCCGGGCGCAGGTTGGCGAACAGCCCCAGTTGCGAGCGGATCTTCAGCAGGCCGCGCTCCGGGCGGATGTCGCGCTCGATCTTGTCCCATTTCGGCCCACCCACGGCGCCCAGCAGCACGGCGTCGGCCTGGCGCGCGCGTTCCAGGGTCTCGTCGGCCAGCGGCACGCCATGCTTGTCGATGGCGGCGCCGCCGATCACGTCGTGGGTCAGCTCGAAGCCGAGCTGGAACTTGTCATTGGCCAGCTCCAGCACCTTGACCGCCTCGGCCATGATTTCCGGGCCGATGCCGTCGCCAGGGAGAACCAGAATCTGTTTGCTCATGAGTCTTTCCTTCGGAAAAAAGCTTCACGCCCCAAGCCGCAGGCCCCAAGTACGTGTCGCTTGGAGCCTGCAGCCTGGCGCTCGGTTATTGAGTGGCCCACAGCACCAGCACGTCGGTACTGAAGGAGCCGTCCTCGGTGATCTCGAAATACGCGCGAACTTCCTCGCCCACCGCCTTCTGCAGGGCCAGGATGGCATCGCGGAACACATCGGGCGTACGCATCCGCGTGATCCAGGAGCCGAACTCCAGGCGCAGGCGCTGACGCGCATGGCGCTCGACGAACAGTCCCGCCTCGCTGACCTGACGCAACCACTCGGCGACGGAATAATCGCGCACATGGCTGGTGTCGCGCAGCACTTCCACCGCCTGCAGGTGGGTGTCGAGCAGCGGGCTGCCCGGCGACGCCACGTC
Source organism: Pseudomonas tohonis (assembly GCF_012767755.2). NCBI lineage: Bacteria > Pseudomonadati > Pseudomonadota > Gammaproteobacteria > Pseudomonadales > Pseudomonadaceae > Pseudomonas > Pseudomonas tohonis. Next base: position 1,849,650 of record NZ_AP023189.1, on the reverse strand, counting down.
GATGACGGCAACGCAACCACCCGGTTTCAGCACCCGGCGCACCTCGCGCAGGGCCAGGCCCAGGTCGCTCCAGTGATGCGCGGAGTAACGGCTGAAGACGAAATCGAAGCTGGCGTCGGCGAAAGGCAGGCGCTCGGCCGCCCCACGCTCGGTGCGCACGTTACCCAGGCCACGCTCGGAGGCAGCCGCGGCGACCACATCCAGCATCTGCTGCGACAGGTCGTAGGCCACCACTTCGCCGACCAGCGGCGCGACATGGAAACTGACATGGCCCGCGCCGCAACCGAGGTCGAGCACCCGCGCATCGCCCCGGCCCGCAACCGCTGCCTGCAACTGCGCGAACTCCGCGCCCTGGGCATGCACGGCGCTGCTCAGGTAGGCGCTGGCCTGCTCGCCGAACTGGCGCTGCACCACCTGCACATGGGCCTTGTCGCTCATCTCGCGTCCTCGCCTCAGGCGTCGCGGAACAGCCAGGGCTGCGCCTGGCGATGGCCACCCTCGAAGGCGCGGATGGCGTCCGCGTCCTGCAGGGTCAGGCCGATGTCGTCCAGGCCGTTGAGCAGGCAGTGCTTGCGGAAGGCGTCCACGTCGAAGGAATAGGTCTTGCCGTCCGGACGGGTCACCGTCTGCGCGGCGAGGTCGACGGTGAGCCGGTAGCCCTCCTGCGCTTCGCATTGCTTGAACAGCTCGTCCACTTCCTCGTCCTTCAGGATGATCGGCAGCAGGCCGTTCTTGAAGCTGTTGTTGAAGAAGATGTCGGCGTAGCTCGGCGCGATGATGGCGCGGAAGCCGTATTCCTCGAGGGCCCACGGCGCATGCTCGCGGGAGGAGCCGCAGCCGAAGTTCTCACGGGCCAGCAGCACGCTGGCGCCCTGGAAGCGGGGGAAGTTGAGGACGAAGTCCGGGTTCACCGGGCGCTTGGAGTTGTCCTGGTTCGGCTGGCCGACGTCCAGGTAGCGCCACTCGTCGAACAGGTTCGGGCCGAAGCCGGTGCGCTTGATCGACTTGAGGAACTGCTTGGGGATGATCTGGTCGGTGTCGACGTTGGCACGATCGAGCGGAGCGACGAGACCGGTGTGTTGGGTGAAGGCTTTCATCTCGCTCTCCTTACTTGAGCATCTCGCGAACATCGACGAAGCGGCCGTTGACGGCGGCTGCGGCGGCCATGGCCGGGCTGACCAGGTGGGTACGCCCACCGGCACCCTGGCGGCCTTCGAAGTTGCGGTTGGAGGTGGAGGCGCAATGCTCGCCGCTTTCCAGGCGGTCCGGGTTCATCGCCAGGCACATGGAGCAGCCCGGCTCACGCCATTCGAAACCTGCCTCGATGAAGATCTTGTCCAGCCCCTCGCGCTCGGCCTGCTGCTTCACCAGGCCCGAGCCCGGCACCACCATCGCCTGCTTGACGGTCGCGGCGACCTTGCGACCCTTGGCCACTTCCGCAGCGGCGCGCAGGTCTTCGATGCGCGAGTTGGTGCAGGAGCCGATGAACACGCGGTCCAGCTGGATATCGGTGATCGCCTGGTTGGCGGCCAGGCCCATGTACTTGAGGGCGCGGGTGATGGAGTCACGCTTGACCGGGTCGGCCTCGACGGCCGGGTCCGGCACGCGCTGGTCGACCGGCAGCACCATCTCCGGCGAGGTGCCCCAGCTGACCTGGGGAATGATGTCCTCGGCACGCATCTCGATCACGGTATCGAAGTGGGCGTCGGCGTCGGAAACCAGGCCGCGCCAGACCGCCACGGCCTTCTCCCAGTCCGCCCCCTTGGGTGCGAAGGGGCGGCCCTCGACATAGGCGATGGTCTTCTCGTCCACCGCCACCATGCCCACGCGGGCACCGGCCTCGATGGACATGTTGCAGATGGTCATGCGGCCTTCCATGGACAGCTCGCGAATGGCGCTGCCGGCGAACTCCAGGGCGTGGCCGTTGCCGCCGGCGGTGCCGATCCTGCCGATCACCGCGAGCACGATGTCCTTGGCGGTGACGCCGAAGGGCAGCGTGCCCTCCACGCGCACCTGCATGTTCTTCATCTTCTTGGCGATCAGGCACTGGGTGGCGAGCACATGCTCCACCTCGGAGGTGCCGATGCCGTGGGCCAGCGCACCGAAGGCACCGTGGGTGGAGGTGTGCGAGTCGCCGCAGACCACGGTCATGCCCGGCAGGGTGGCACCCTGCTCCGGGCCGACCACGTGGACGATGCCCTGGCGAACATCATTCATCTTGAACTCGAGGATGCCGAAGTCGTCGCAGTTCTCATCGAGGGTCTGCACCTGGATGCGCGACACCTCGTCGGCGATGGCCTCGAGGCCGCCCTGGCGCTCGGCGCGGGTGGTCGGCACGTTGTGGTCCGGGGTGGCGATGTTGGCGTCGATGCGCCACGGCTTGCGGTCGGCCAGACGCAGGCCTTCGAACGCCTGGGGCGAGGTCACTTCATGAAGGATGTGGCGGTCGATGTAGATCAGCGACGAACCATCGTCGCGGCGCTTCACCTCGTGCATTTCCCAGAGCTTGTCGTAGAGCGTCTTGCCGGCCATCGGGCGTTCCTCATCAGCTTGTTTCCATGCCGGGGCTCTCATTGGACAAAAAGGCCCCTTGGCTTGTGGGGATGATCCTAGGGATTTGACATGAATAACTCAAATTCATATTTTTTATCCAATGGATTCCTACAAGGAATCGATAGCCCCGCAGTCGACCGCCACCCATGCGACTGCCCTCTCCCGCACACCCGCCGCCCACGCGGCCCGGAGCCCCAGCGCCATGGATCTCGCCAGCCTCAATGCCTTCATCGCCATCGCCGAAACCGGCAGCTTCTCCGAAGCCGGCGAGCGCCTGCACCTGACCCAGCCGGCGGTGAGCAAGCGCATCGCCTCCCTGGAGCAGCAGCTGAACGTGCGCCTGTTCGACCGCCTCGGCCGCGAAGTGGGGCTGACCGAGGCCGGCCGCGCCCTGCTGCCACGGGCCTACCAGATCCTCAATGTGCTGGACGACACCCGTCGCGCCCTCTCCAACCTGTCCGGCGACATCAGCGGCCGCCTGACCCTGGCCACCAGCCACCACATCGGCCTGCATCGCCTGCCGCCGCTGCTGCGCGCCTTCACCCGTGCCTACCCGCAGGTGGCGCTGGACATCCAGTTCCTCGACTCCGAGGTCGCCTACGAGGAAATCCTGCATGGCCGCGCCGAGCTGGCGGTGATCACCCTGGCCCCGGAAACCGCGCTGCCGGTGCAGGCGGTGCCGGTCTGGGACGACGCCCTGGACTTCGTCGCCGCCCCGGAGCACCCGCTGGCCCGCGACAAGACCATCTTCCTCGCCGACGTGGCCAAGCACCCGGCGGTGTTCCCCGGTGGCAACACCTTCACCCATCACATCGTGCGGCGCCTGTTCGAGGCCGAGGGGCTGACGCCCAACATCGGCATGAGCACCAACTACATGGAGACCATCAAGATGATGGTTTCCATCGGCCTGGCCTGGAGCGTGCTACCGCGCACCATGCTCGACGAACAGGTGGTCCGCCTGCCGCTGCAGGACATCCAGCTGAGCCGCAAGCTCGGCTATATCCTGCACACGGACCGCACCCTGTCGAACGCGGCCAAGGCCTTCATGGCGCTGCTCGACGCCCAGCGCGATCACCTTGCGTAGTCCCCGAGGCTGGGGCTAACGTGAGCCGCATAACGATAAGAAAAGGCCCGCGCATGCCCTGTCCACCCCGCCCACTCCCACCTGTCCTCCCGCCAGATTGCAGTCACCGGACCGGAAGGGGCCACCATGTCCAAGCCAACTGACCATCCGCCGCTGCCCTATATACCCGCCCTCGACCCGGCCGAATTCGAGCAGAGCTGGCAGGACGTGCAACGCCTGCTCGCCGCCCTCAATGGCGCACGCCTGGGCGCCTGGGACTGGGACATCGCCAGCGGTCGGGTCAACTGGTCGCGCGGTGCGCAGGCGCTGTTCGGCCTGGACCCCAAGCGCCCGCTGCGTACCCAGGTCGACTACATCGAGCTGATTCCCGAGGAGGACCGCGCCGGGGTCATGGAGCTCTTCGCCCGCGTCCTTTCCGGCGCCCACCCCGAGCGCGCCTTCCGCCACCGCATCCGCTGGCCCGACGGCAGCCTGCACTGGCTGGAGATCAGCGGCAGCCCGCAGCAGGATGCCGATGGCCGCAAGCGCATCATCGGCGTGATCCGCGACGTGACCGAGCAGCAGGAACGCGCCGAAGCCCTGGAAAACTCCCAGCGACGCTTCTCCAGCCTGTTCCACCTGAGCCCCGACGTGGTGCTGCTGGTGCGCATGGAGGGCGGCATCATCACCGAGGCCAACCAGCACTTCGAGAGCGTGTTCGGCTGGCCGGCGGCCGAAGTGGTCGGCCGCAGCACGGCGGACCTGGGCATCTGGGTCCACCCGCAGCAGCGCGAGCTGCTGTATCGCAGCCGCAGCGATTCGGAAGACCCCATCGTCCAGGAAGTGCAACTGCGCACCCGCGACCAGCGCGTGCTCGACGGCGTGCTGTCCAGCCAGTTCATCGAGCTGGAGGGCGAATCCTTCCTCATCAGCACCTTCCTCGACACCACCGAGCGCAAGCGCGCCGAAGCCGCCCTGCGCACCAGTGAGGAAAAATTCTCCAAGGCCTTCCGCAGCACGCCCGACGCCGTGGTCATCACCGACCGCGAGACCGGCTGCTTCATCGAGGCCAACCCCGGCTTCCAGCGCCAGTTCGGCTGGGACACCAGCGAGACGATCGGCCGCAGCTCCCTGGAGCTGGGCATCTGGGTGCATGCCGGGCAGCGCCGCGAGATGCTCGATGACTTCGACCGCCACGGCACCCTGGACGGCCTCGAAGTGCAACTGCGCGGCCGTGACGGCAGCGTTAGCACCAACCTGCTCTACGGCGACCAGATCCAGCTCAACGGCCGCACCTGCCTGGTGCTGACGGTGCGCGACATCACCCGCATGCGCGCCCAGGAACGCGCCCTCAAGGAGAGCCAGGAGCGCCTGGCGCTGGCCCTGGAGTCCGCCGACCTGGGCACCTGGGACTGGCACATCCCCAGCAGCTGCCTGTATGGCTCGGCGCGCGCCTCCGCCCTGCACGGGCTGGCGGCCGAGCCCTACGAGGGCGACTTCAAGAACTTCTTCAGCTTCGTGCCGCTGGAAGACCAGATGGCCATGCGCCAGGCCTACCAGGACCTGCTGACCGGCGTGACCAAGGACTACCAGTTCACCTACCGCTCGCGCTTCGCCAACGGTGAGATCCACTACCTGGAAAGCACCGCCAAGCTCTACCGCGACGAAACCGGCGAGCCGCTGCGCATGGCCGGCATCCTCATCGACATCACCGAGCGGGTGCGCCGCGAGCAGCGCCTGGCGGCCTCGGAGGAGAAATTCGTCACCCTGTTCCAGGCCAGCCCCGACCCCATCTGCGTGACCCGCGTGCGCGATGGCGCCTTCATCGAGATCAACCCCAGCTTCACCGAGGTGTTCGGCTGGCGGCCGGACGAGATCGTCGGCCGCTGCGCACCGGAGATCGCCTTCTGGGTCGACCTGCAGCAACGCGACCGCCTGTCACGCGAGCTGATGCGCGAGAAGGGCCTGGACAACGTCGAGGCCCAGTACCTGACCCAGGACGGACGGACGCTGACCTGCGTGGTGTCCAGCCGCTTCATCCGCGTCGATCGCCAGTTGTGCATCACCACCACCTTCCGCGACATCACCGAGCGCCAGAAGGCCGAGGCCGCCCTGAAGGCCAGCCAGGAGAAGTTCGCCAAGGCGTTCCACTCCAGCCCGGACGCCATCACCATCACCGAGCGCGACACCGGCCGCTACATCGAGGTCAACGAGGGGTTCTGCCGCCTCACCGGCTACAGCGCCGAGGAAGTCATCGGGCGCACCGCCCATGACCTGAACATCTGGGCCCGCCCCGAGGAGCGTCAGCGCCTGGTCGAGGTCATGCGCCGCGACGGCCGCGCGCACCACCTGGAGATGTCCGGCCAGCACCGCGACGGCACGCGCAAGATGGTGGAGGTGTCGGTCGAGCAGATCGACCTGGACGGCAAGGCCTGCCTGCTGCTGACCGCCCGCGACATCAGCGCGCTGAAGGACGCCCAGGCGCAGATCCAGCACCTGGCCTACCACGACCCGCTGACCAACCTGCCCAACCGCGCACTGCTTATGGACCGCCTGACCCAGCAGATCGCCCTGCTCAAGCGCCACAAGCTGCGCGGCGCCCTGCTGTTCCTCGACCTCGACCACTTCAAGCACATCAATGATTCCCTCGGCCACCCGGTGGGCGACTCGGTGCTGAAGATGGTGACCGCGCGCCTAGAAGCCAGCGTGCGCCTGGAAGACACCGTGGCGCGCCTGGGCGGTGACGAATTCGTCGTGCTGCTCACCGGCCTGGAGGGCAAGCGCTCGGAAGTGACGCGCCAGGTGCGGCAGATCGCCGACAAGCTGCGCAAGCTGCTGGCCGAGCCCATGCTGCTGGACGGCCACCACCTGCAGGTGACGCCGAGCATGGGCGTGGCGCTGATCCCCGATCACGGCGAGACACCCGCCGACCTGCTCAAGCGCGCCGACATCGCCCTGTATCGGGCCAAGGACTCCGGGCGCAACGCCATCCAGCTGTTCCGCGCGACCATGCAGGAGGCCGCCAGCGAGCGCCTGCGGCTGGAGAACGACCTGCGCCTGGCGCTGGTGCGCGGCGAGTTCGAGCTGCACTTCCAGCCCCAGGTGGATGCCCGGGACAACCGCGTGATCGGCACCGAGGCCCTGCTGCGCTGGAAGCACCCGACGCTCGGCCCGCAATCGCCGGCGCAGTTCATCCAGGTGCTGGAGGAAAGCGGCCTGATCGTCGAAGTGGGCAGCTGGGTGCTGGCCGAAGCCTGCCGCGCCTGCGGGCAATTGTTCGCCGAGGGGCTGGCCAGCGCCGACGACTTCAGTCTGTGCGTGAACATCAGCCCACGGCAGTTCCGCCAGAGCGACTTCGTCGAGCGCATCGAGAAGAGCCTGGCCGATACGCATCTGCCGCGCAGCATCCTCAAACTGGAGATCACCGAAGGCATCGTCATCCAGAACCTCGACGACACCATCGGCAAGATGCGCCGCCTGAAGAAGCTCGGCGTCAGCTTCGCCATGGACGACTTCGGCACCGGCTACTCGTCGCTGACCTACCTCAAGCGCCTGCCGGTGGATGTGCTGAAGATCGACCAGTCATTCGTCCGCGACGCCACCAACGACCCCAACGACGCCGAGATCATCCGCGCCATCGTCGCCATGGCGCGCAGCCTGGGGCTGGGGATGGTGGCAGAGGGGGTGGAGCAGCAGGAGCAACTGGACTTCCTCGAGCAGCAGGGCTGCCACCTGTACCAGGGCTACCTGTTCAGCAAGCCGGTGCCGCTGGACGAGTTCCGCGCGCTGCTGGCCAGGAACCGCCAACAGGGCTGAGCGCCAGCCGCCCCAATGAGAAAGGGCGCCCTGGGGCGCCCTTTCTCGTGCCGCTTGCGCGTCGGATCAGTTTTCCAGCACCGGACGGCTGGCGTTGATCGGGATGCGCTTGGGCTTGGCCTCTTCCGGCACGATGCGTACCAGGTCGATGTTCAGCAGGCCGTTCTGCAGCCCCGCGTTACGCACCTCGATGTGGTCGGCCAGGCGGAACGACAGCTTGAAGGCGCGCTGGGCGATGCCCTGGTGCAGGTAGGTCACGCTTTCGGCGCCGTTATCGCGCTTGCCGCCGCTGACGGTCAGTACGCCGCGCTCGACATGCAGCTCCAGGTCTTCTTCCTGGAAGCCGGCCGCGGCGACCACGATGCGGTACTGGTCGTCACCGTGCTTCTCGACGTTGTAAGGCGGGTAGGTGCTGCCGCTCTCGTTGCGCAGGGCCGATTCGAACAGGTCGTTGAACCGGTCGAAGCCTACGGAATGGCGGAACAGCGGAGCGAGGGAAAATGCGCTGGTCATGACAATCTCTCCTGAATAATCAGCAAGGTCTAAAGTCGCGGGACCCGACTTCGGCATCCCGCATTCCCCTAGATAGGGATGCCGGAAATGATTTCAAGGCCCCACCCTTCCACGGAGGATTCATGCACAAGGTCATGCTGATCACCGGCGCCAGCCGGGGCATAGGCGCCGCCACGGCGCGCCTGGCGGCAGCGCGTGGCTACGCGCTGTGCATCAACTACCGGCAGCGCAGGGACGCCGCCGAGCAACTGGTAGAGGAGATCGAACACCAGGGCGGCCGGGCCATCGCCGTGGCAGCGGATGTCGCCGACGAGCGGCAGGTGGCGGAGCTGTTCGCCACCCTCGACCCCGAATTCGGCCGCCTCGATGTACTGGTGAACAACGCCGGGATGCTCGAGCGCCAGGCACGCCTGGAGGAGGTCGACGGCGCCCGGCTGCTGCGGGTCTTCGGCGCCAACGTATTCGGCAGCTTCCACTGCGCCCGCGAGGCGATCCGCCGGCTCTCCACCCGCCACGGCGGACGGGGCGGCTCGATCATCAACCTCTCGTCCATCGCCGCCCGCCTGGGTGCACCCAACGAGTACGTCGACTACGCGGCGGCCAAGGCCGCCATCGATGCGATGACGGTGGGACTGGCGAAGGAACTGGCGACCGAAGGGATCCGCGTGAACGCGGTGAGGCCGGGGGTGATCCGCACCGACATCCACGCCAGCGGCGGGGAGCCGGGACGGGTCGAGCGGGTCGCTGCCAGCGTGCCCATGGGGCGGGGCGGCGAAGCGGAGGAAATCGCCAACGCCATTCTCTGGCTGGCCAGCGACGAGGCCTCCTACACCACCGGCGCGCTGCTGGACGTCAGCGGCGGCCGCTGATCCAGCCCAGCGCGTGCAACGCAGCCCGGGCTTCAGTCCGGGGAATAGGGATCAGGCCGCCGCCAGCTCCCGCTCCAGGCTCGGCATGCCCAGCAGGGCGTCGATGCGCGAGCAGTCGCTTTCCCGGCGGATCTCGGTGAACAGCACCACGGCCTCGGGGTAGGTGCGGGTGAGCATGCCCAGCCACTGCTTGAGGCGCCCCGGTGCGTAGCGCGGGGCGAGCTTGCGCCGCGCCTGGCGCCAGAAATCACGGAGCAGCGGCTGGAACTCCTCCCAGCTCATCTCCTCCGGCGTCGCGCCATCACGCACGGCGGCGATCTGCCGGGCCAGGCCGGGGCGCGAAACCAGCCCACGGCCGAGCATGATGTCTTCGACGCCACTGACTTCGCGGCAGCGCCGCCAGTCATGCAGGGTCCAGACTTCGCCATTGGCGAGCACCGGCACCTTGACCACGTCCTGCACCCGCGCCACCCATTCCCAGTGGGCCGGCGGCTTGTAGCCCTCGACCTTGGTGCGCGCGTGCACCACCAGTTGCGAGGCGCCGCCTTCGGCCAGGGCCAGGGCGCAATCGAGCGCGCCATCGGGGCTGTCGAAGCCCAGGCGCATCTTCGCCGTCACCGGGATGGCCGCCGGCACCGCGCGACGCACACCGCTGACGATGGCATGCAGCAACTCGGGCTCCTTGAGCAGCACGGCACCGCCACGGGACTTGTTCACCGTCTTGGCCGGGCAGCCGAAGTTGAGGTCGATCACCGGCGCGCCCAGCTCGCAGGCGTAGGCCGCGTTCTCCCCCAGGCACACCGGGTCGGAACCCAGCAGTTGCACCCGCATCGGAGTACCGGCGCGGGTGCGCGACCCGCTCTCCAGCTCGGGGGCGAGCTTCTGGTAGGTGCTGGCGGGCAGCAGGCGGTCGCAGACGCGGATGAACTCGCTGACGCACCAATCGATGCCACCCACGCGGGTCAGCACGTCACGGAGAATCTCGTCGACCAGGCCCTCCATGGGCGCCAGGGCGATTTGCATAAGGGAAACCTTGGAAAAATGGGCGCGTAGTGTAAGCGCGGAGCCGGCCGCCGCAGAATCCTCCCGACGAAAACTGCGGGAGCAAGCCAGGCCCCGGTGCAGTCGAACCGGTAAGCCTCAGGAAAAGGAATCGCCGATGAAAATGATCCACCCCGCCCTGCTCTGCATGGCTCTCGGTGGCCTGGCGCCTCTCGTGAACGCAGCCGGCGCACTGGAAGGCCAGTTGCAGCCGGCCCCCGACTCGCTGGCGGAACTGGTGGTCAGCCGTGACGAGAATGCGGCCAATGCCTGCGAGGTCGGCCTCTACCTGCAGGACGAACTGGTGGCGCAGATTTCCGCCGGGCAGGCCATCAGCCTGAGCGTGCCGGCCGGCGAGATGACCCTGAACGTCGCCCAGAGCCCTTCCGGCTACTGCGCCGGCAACCTCACCGGGCGCCCGCAGTCGGTTCTGATCCAGCCCGGCGAGCGGCGGCACCTGCGCATCGTGCAGAACCCGACCGAGCTGTTCCTGTCGCCAGCGGTGGAGTGACGGACCCGCTCAGAGCTCCAGGGGGAATGGCGGCATCAATGCACGGCCGTAGCCTTCGATGAACTCGGGCGGCATGCGCTTGGGCCGGCCGCTGGAGAGCTCGATGCAGACGAAGGTGGTCTTCGCCCGCAGCAGCGTGGCGCCGTCTTCGGGACGGATCAGCTGGAAGCGCCGGTCCATCTTCAGGCGCTGGTCGGACTCGACGATCCAGGTCGCCATCTGCAGCTCCTGGTCCTCGTAGGCGGCGGCGAGGTAGTCGATCTCGTGGCGCACCACCGCCATGGCACGGTCCAGCCGGCGGTACTCGACCAGGTCCAGGCCCAGGCTCTGGGAGTGGCGCCAGGCGCAGCGCTCCAGCCAGCTGACGTAGACGGCGTTGTTGGCGTGGCCGAGGCCGTCGATGTCATCGGCGGCGACCTTGATGTCGATGACGAAGGGGGTGGGCAGGTCCCAGTTCATCAGGCGTGCTCCGAGCTGCTGGCCAGTTCACGGGCTTCGGCGGCGAGCTGGGTGATCTGGTCCCAGGCGCGGGCGCGGATCAGGCTCGACGGCGCGATCCAGGTGCCGCCGACGCAGGCGACGTTGGGCAGTTGCAGGAAGCCTTGCAGGTTGTCCGGCGTCACACCGCCGGTGGGGCAGAAGCGGATGCCGGTGAAGGGGCCCTTGAAGCTCTTGAGCATCTTCACGCTGGCGTTGCCATTGGCCGGGAACAGTTTCAGCGAGCGGTAGCCGTATTCCAGCGCCAGCAGCACTTCCGAGGGCGTCATCACCCCGGGCAGGTACGGCAGGCCGGAGTCCTCGGCAGCAGCCGCCAGGCGCTCGGTGCAGCCGGGGCTGACGGCGAAGTGGGCGCCGGCATCGCGGGCTTCGAGGAACTGCTCGGTGTGGATCAGCGTGCCCGCCCCCACCAGCAGGTCCGGGAATTCCTTGCGGATCGCCGCCACGGCATCCAGGGCCCGCGGCGTACGCAGCGTCACCTCCAGCACCTCGATCCCGCCGGCGGCGAGGGCGCCGGCCAGGTCCAGGGCCAGCCCGGTGTCCTCGATGACCAGCACCGGAAGGACGGGGCGCGCCCGCTGCAGCACCACATCCATAGTCAGGCTCATTTGCATCTTTCCCCTTGATTCGTGCCTCCGGCCCCGCGCTCGGGCCCGGAATTGATTCGCCCCGGCGACCATGCCCTGGCCGCCATCGGTGGCGCGCAACAGACATGGACCTTGGAAGCGCAGCATCGGCGGCAGGTCACCGACCGGCGGTGGGCCACCGACGCATTCCGTGGGCGAATCTTCCTGCACCCGGCGGCTGTCGCCAAGCCCGCCGTGCAATGGGAAAGGCTCAGGCGCTGGCGCGCAGGCCGACCTCGTCGAACAGCTGCAACACCGCCTTCACCAGGCGCGGGTCCGCCAGCACCCGCTGGTGGCCACCGCCCTCCAGGCGCAGCAGCTGGCTGTCGAACCAGGCCTCGTGGATACGCCCGGCTTCGGCGGCGGGAACCAGGGGATCATCCTCGGCATGGGCCACCAGGCCGGGCATGTCGAGCCGGTAGTGCTGCACGTCGAGGTCCGCAGCGGGGATGCCGGCGTGATCCTCGACCCGCTTGATGAACTGCTCGCCAGCCCGGGGCGGCAAGCCGATGAAGCGGGCGAAGCCGCGCAGCATGCCGAGAATGCGGCTGGGGGCGGCCACCGTGACCAGGGCCCGGGGCCGCAACCCCAGCTGGATGGCCAGCATGGCGCTGGCGCCGCCCATGGAGTGGCCGATCACGCCGTGCAGCGGCGGCAGGTCCTCGGCGGCTTCGAGCAGGGCACGGGCGAACAGCACGATGTTCGCCTCACGCCCCGGAGAACGGCCGTGGGCGGGTGCATCGAGGGCGATCACGCCGTAGCCGGCCTGTACCAGCGCGTCGATCAGGCTGGCGAACTGGGTCGGGCGCCCTTCCCAGCCGTGCATCAGCAATACGGTCGGGCCACTGCCCCAGCGCAGGGCGGAAAGGCCGAAGCGCAGGGTGATGCGCTCGGCGCGCTCGAGCCAGGGCAGCTCCCAATCGCGAGGCGTGGTGTCGCGCGGTGTCATGAAGCGTCGCCGGGCCCGGTCGGCGACGTGCCGGGGCGCGACCCGGCCGACCGTGGCGTTGAATCCTCGAAGCAGGTCCAGGCTGTTCATCTCGTTTCTCCTAGATCACCGCCGTACGGGCGGCACGCAGTATCCGGTCCGACAACTCGCCGGCGCCCAGGGCGCGGGCAAGGGCCAGGCCACCCACCATCAGGGCGATGTCGGCCAGGGCCTTGTCGCCATCCTCCGGCGTACCGGCCAGGTCGGCAGCGAGCAGTTCGAGGTGCTCGGCCAGCATCAGTTGGTAGGGCTCGGCATTGCGCGCCACTTCGCCGAGGGAGCCGGGAAGCGGGCAGCCACGATCCGTGCTGTCGCGATGCCTGCGCGAGAGGTAGAAGGCCGCCGCCAGAGCGCGCCGGTCCCGTGGTGCAAGTGCGGAATCGATCTGGCGCATCTGCTGGCGCCGTTCCCGCAGCAGCTCACCGAACGCCTCCGCCATCAAGGCTTCCTTGCTGTCGAAATGGGTATAGAAACCGCCCACCGTGAGCCCGGCCGCCGCCATCACTTCGCTGACGCTAGGCTCCAGCGGCCCCCGCGCGAACAGCGCCCTGCCCGCCTCGGAGAGAATGCGCTTGCGTGTCTGGGTGCGCTTGTCGCTCATGACGGCCTCCCGTGGAATGATGGACATAATATTATATCCATCATCCAATTTGGCAAGCCGATACGCGTGCCACCCGTCGTGGGCCGGGATGCGAATGAATGAGCGGTGGGGGGATGTTCCGGAAGCGGAAAAACAAAAGGGCCACCCCATGACGGAATGACCCTTGAAAACCCCGCAGAGCGGGAAAAGTGGCGTCCCCTAGGGGACTCGAACCCCTGTTACCGCCGTGAAAGGGCGGTGTCCTAGGCCACTAGACGAAGGGGACTTTGAACCTTCGAAAAGCAAGGCCAGCCTTGCGGCTGGCCTCAATTCGATGCGTTGGGCATCTGATTTGGTGGAGCTAGACGGGATCGAACCGTCGACCTCTTGCATGCCATGCAAGCGCTCTCCCAGCTGAGCTATAGCCCCGAAACCTTCTCGGTGCGCGACTGGCCTGGTGGCTGTCGCTGCTGGAAAGTGGCGTCCCCTAGGGGACTCGAACCCCTGTTACCGCCGTGAAAGGGCGGTGTCCTAGGCCACTAGACGAAGGGGACTTAACCTTCGTGGAACCGCAACCATGGCTGCGAATCCCGGCAATTTGGTGGAGCTAGACGGGATCGAACCGTCGACCTCTTGCATGCCATGCAAGCGCTCTCCCAGCTGAGCTATAGCCCCACGAACAACGCTGGAACATCTCACGTCGCTTTCGAGTTCGTCGTGAGAACGGGGCGCATACTAAGGGCGCCCCTGAGGGCTGTCAACAAAATTTTTCCGCGGGATCGAAAAATTTTCATCGCAAGAACAATCACTTACCGGGTTCAGCGAGAAGCGCCCCATGCTCCGCTGCCGCCGAGCCAACCCGCTTCCCTTCTCAAGAGACGAAAAGGCCCGCACGAGGCGGGCCTGCTGGAAGCGGGACCACTCAGCCAGGAATGGCGTCGCGGATCTTTTCCCACTCCTTGGTTTCCTTCTTCGACGCACCGCCCAGGAGCTCCAGCGCCTGGCGCAGGCGGAAGCGGGTGAGGTCGGCGCCGAGCACTTCCATGGCGTCCAGCACGGAGACGGAGCTGGCCTGGCCGGTGATGGCCGGGAACATCAGGGGCATCACGTCACGCAGCTTGAGTTCCAGGTGTTCGGCGACGGCCTGGATGCAGGCGGTGATGCGGTCCTTCTCCCACTGGCGCAGCGATTCCAGCTTCCACAGCACCAGTTGCATGACCTGGCGAACCTGGTCGGGCGACAGTTTCTTGTGCTCGAACAGCTTGGCGTCCAGCGGCAGCGCGCCGGCGAAGAAGAAACCGGCCAGCGGCGCAATCTGGCTGAAGGTCTCGACCCGGCCCTGTACGTGGGGGGCGATCTTCATCAGGTAGTCGGGATTGAGCGCCCACTTCTGCACCTCGGCGGCGAACCGCTCCACCGGCAGCTCGCGGATCCACTGGCCGTTGAGCCAGGAGAGCTTCTCCAGGTCGAAGATCGGCCCCCCCAGGGAAACACGCGACAGGTCGAAGTGCTCGATCATCTCCGCCAGGGAGAACTTCTCGCGCTCGTCCGGCATCGACCAACCCATGCGGCCGAGGTAGTTGAGCATCGCCTCGGGCAGGTAGCCCATGCGCTCGTAGAAGGTGATGGACGTCGGGTTCTTGCGCTTGGAGAGCTTGCTCTTGTCCGGGTTGCGCAGCAGCGGCATGTAGCAGAGCACCGGCTGCTCCCAGCCGAAGTACTCGTACAGCTTGATCAGCTTCGGCGCCGAGGGCAGCCACTCTTCGCCACGCAGCACATGGGTGATGCCCATGAGGTGGTCATCGACCACGTTGGCGAGGAAGTAGGTCGGCAGGCCATCGGTCTTCATCAGCACCTGCATGTCCATGCGATCCCACGGGATCTCGACATTGCCGCGGAGCATGTCCGGCACCACGCAGACGCCCTCGGTGGGCATCTTCATGCGCACGACATGAGGCTCGCCGGCGGCGATGCGCTTGTCCGCCTCCTCGCGGCTCAGGTCGATGCAGTGGCCGTCATAGCGCGGGGTTTCCTTGCGCTCGGTCTGCTCGGCACGCAGCTTGTCCAGGCGCTCGGCGGTGCAGAAGCAGGGGAAGGCATGGCCCTTGTCCACCAGTTCCTGGGAATACTTCTTGTAGATCTCGCCGCGCTCGCTCTGCCGATACGGGCCGTGGGGGCCACCGACGTCGGGGCCCTCGTCCCACTCGATGCCCAGCCAGCGCAGGGCGTCGAAGATCTGCTGCTCCGACTCGCGGGTGGAGCGGAGCTGGTCGGTGTCCTCGATGCGCAGGATGAACTGGCCACCGTGCTGACGGGCGAAGCAGAGGTTGAACAGGGCTATATAGGCGGTGCCGACGTGCGGGTCGCCAGTGGGCGACGGCGCGATGCGGGTACGGACAGTGGTCATGGCGGGTCCTGGTACGGAGGAACGGTCAAAGGCGCGATGTTAGCAGGGGCGCAGCCGCGGGCTCCAGCCACTGGCTGCGATCGATCGGCAGGCTGGCCATGAGGAAATCGAGGAAGGCCTTCACCTTCATCGCCTGGAAGCGCCGGGAAGGGTAGACGGCGTAGATCACGCCGCTGGGCAACTGCACGCCGGGCAGCAGCTCGACCAGCTCGCCGCGGCGCACCGCGTCCTCGGTGATCATCAGCGGCAGCGAGGCGATGCCCGCCCCGCCCAGCACGGCCTCGCGGGCGAAGGTGATGTTGTTGCAGTGCAGCACGCGCTGGCAGGGCACGCTTTCGTCGAGCAGCGGCCAGTAGCGCTGCGGGTCCTGGGGCAAGAGCACGGCGCGGTGCTCGGCCAGGGCCTGGACATCGAGCGGCGTGCCGTGGGCCGCCAGGTAAGCGGGGCTGGCGCAGAGACGACGGCCATTCTCGAACAGCTTGCGGGCGATCAGGGTGGAATCCTGTGGCTGGCCGACCATGATGGCGATGTCGACGCCCTCCTCCAGCGGGTCCACGTCCCGCGAGGTGATCTCCACTTCAGCGGTGATCTGTGGGTACTGGCTCATGAAGTCGCCCAGCACCCTGCCAAGGAACAACTGGCCGAACTCGATGGGCGCGGTGATGCGCAACAGACCGGAGGGCTCCTGCTGCAGCTGCATGACCGCCTGCTCGGCCTCGGCGAAGTCGACCATGATCTGCCGGCAGCGCTCGTAATAGGCCTGGCCAACCTCGGTCAGCCGCAGCTTGCGCGTCGTGCGGTTGAGCAGGCGCACGCCAAGGCGCTCCTCCAGCAGGGCGATGCGCCGGCTGACCGTGGATTTCTGCATGCCCAGGCTATGGGCGGCCTGGGTGAAGCTGTGCAACTCCACCACCCGGGTGAAGATCAGGGCGTCATCCAGACCCATTATTGTTCCCCATAAGCAACAAAGTTTATGAAGTGTACTGGCTATTTGCCTGACTGGAACAGTGCTAGATTTCCGCCTTTCCGCCCGCACTTCGAGCACCTGGAATGCCTGCCAAACTGCAACGTCGCCTGTTCGTTTTCATCGCCCTGCTGGTCCTCGTCGTGGGCGGTTTCTTCCTGCACTGGCTGCTGGTGGGGCGCTTCCTGGAAACCACTGACAACGCCTATGTCCAGGGCGAGATCACCCGGGTCTCCAGCCAGCTCGGCGCCCGTATAGAAGAAGTGCTGGTGGGCGACAACCAGCATGTGAAGAAAGGCGAACTGCTGGTGCGCCTGGAGGCCGAGGACTTCAAGCTGGCCCTGCAGCGCGCGCAGGCCACCCTGGCCACTCGCGAGGCGGAGCTGGCCCAGTCACGCAGCAAACTCACCCAGCAGGACAGCATGATCGCCGCCAGCGAGGCCGACGTTGCCGCCAGCCAGGCGACCCTGGGCCGCACCCAGATCGACCTGTCCCGCGCACAGACCCTGCGCAAGCCGGGCTATGTCTCCGAGGAGCGCGTCACCACGCTGTCCGCCGACTCCCGCGTGGCCCGCTCCCAGGTGGCCCGCGCCGAGGCCGACCTCAAGGCCCAGCGCGTGCAGACCGATGCGCTGCGTGCCGACGTGAAGCGCCTGGAAGCGCAGATCGCCAATGCCCGCGCCGATATCGCCCAGGCCGAGCTGAACCTGGCGCGCACCGAGATCCGCGCGCCCATCGACGGCATGGTCGGCCAGCGCGCTGCGCGCAACGGCCAGTACGTGCAGGTCGGCGCCCACCTGATGTCGCTGGTCCCGGACCAGGACATCTGGGTCCAGGCCAACTTCAAGGAAACTCAGATCGAGCACATGCAGCCCGGGCAGAAGGCCGAGCTGGTGTTCGACAGCTTCCCCAATACGCCCATCGAGGCGAAGGTCGAAAGCCTGTTCGCCGCGTCCGGCGCCCAGTTCAGCCTGCTGCCACCGGACAACGCCACCGGCAACTTCACCAAGGTGGTGCAGCGTATCCCGGTGAAGCTGACCTTCGAGCGCGACAACCCGCTCAAGGGCCGCATCCGCCCCGGCATGTCGGTGCTGGTGAAAGTCTCGATCAAGCTGGATGACTGACGGTGGCCGGTGACGCCCTGATCCGCCCGACCGGCGAGCCCAGCCGGCGCGACTGGATCGCCGTGATGAGCGCCATGCTCGGCGCCTTCATGGCGGTGCTGGACATCCAGATCACCAACTCCTCGCTGAAGGACATCCAGGGCGCGCTCTCGGCCACCCTGGAGGAAGGCTCGTGGATCTCCACGTCCTACCTGGTGGCGGAGATCATCATGATCCCGCTCACCGCCTGGCTGGTGCAGGTGCTCTCGGCGCGACGCCTGGCGGTCTGGGTCTCCCTCGGTTTCCTCGCGTCCTCCCTGCTCTGCTCCATGGCCTGGAGCCTTGAAAGCATGATCGTGTTCCGCGCAATGCAGGGCTTCACCGGCGGCGCGCTGATCCCCCTGGCCTTCACCCTGACCCTGATCAAGCTGCCCGAGCACCACCGGGCCAAGGGCATGGCGCTGTTCGCCATCACCGCCACCTTCGCGCCCTCCATCGGCCCGACCCTGGGCGGCTGGCTGACGGAGAACTTCGGCTGGGAATACATCTTCTACATCAATGTGCCCCCGGGCCTGCTGATGATCGCCGGGCTGATGTACGGCCTGGAGAAGAAGGCGCCTCACTGGGAACTGCTGAAGAGCACGGACTACGCCGGCATCCTCACCCTGGGCCTGGGGCTGGGCTGCCTGCAGGTATTCCTCGAGGAAGGCCATCGCAAGGACTGGCTGGAGTCGCAGCTGATCGTCGGCCTGGGCAGCATCGCCTTGGTGAGCCTGGTCCTCTTCGTCATCCTGCAGACCTCGCGGCCCAACCCGCTGATCAACCTGGGCATCCTCAAGAACCGTAACTTCGGCCTGTCGAGCATCTCCAGCGTCGGCCTGGGCATGGGGCTCTACGGTTCGATCTACGTGCTGCCACTGTACCTGGCGCAGATCCAGGGCTACAACGCGCTGCAGATCGGCGAGGTGATCATGTGGATGGGGGTGCCGCAGCTGTTCCTCATCCCGCTGGTGCCCAAGCTGATGAAGGTCATCTCGCCGAAGCTGCTCTGCGCCCTGGGCTTCGGCCTGTTCGGCGCCGCCAGCTTCGCCTCCGGGGTGCTCAACCCCGACTTCGCCGGCCCGCAGTTCAACCAGATCCAGATCATCCGCGCCCTGGGCCAGCCGCTGGTGATGGTGACCATCTCGCTGATCGCCACGGCCTACATCCTCCCACAGGACGCAGGGTCGGCCTCCAGCCTGTTCAACATCCTGCGCAACCTTGGCGGTGCCATCGGCATCGCCCTGCTCGCCACCCTCCTGGACAGCCGCGCCAAGGTGTATTTCGACTACCTGCGCGAGTCCCTGGTACCGAGCAACCCGCAGGTGGCCGAGCGCCTGGCCCTGCTTGGCGAGAAGCTCGGCAGCGACCAGGCGGCATTGGCCAAGCTCAGCGAGATCGCCCATCAGCAGGCGGCGATCATGGCGTACAATGACGCCTTCCATTTCATCGGCATCGCACTCGGCATCAGCATGATCGCCGTGCTGCTGACCCGTTCCCTGCCCGCCGGCGCCACCGGCGGCGCCGCTCACTAACCCCGCGCACCGCCTGGAGCGGCGCGTTCCGCTTCAGGCTTCGCATGTCCAGCATCAACCCAAGAACCCGCGCCCTCCTCCTCGTCGGCGCCTTCGCCCTCATCTACATCGGCTGGGGCACCACCTACCTGGCCAATCACTTCCTGCTGCGCGAGCAGCCACCGTTCGTCATCGCCACGCTGCGCTTCCTCTTCGCCGGCCTGCTGGCCCTCGCCTGGGTGCTGTTGCGTGGCCAGGCCAAGGTGCAGCGCAGCGACCTGGGCAGCGCCTTCATCGGCGGGGTGATGCTGATCGCCGTCGGCCAGGGCGCCCTGATCTATGCCAACCAGTACCTGCCGACCGGCATGCTGGCGATGCTCTACACCACGCTGCCGCTGTGGAGCGTTGCGCTGGAATGGCTGCTGGACGAGCGCCCGCCGCTCTGGGTGCTCTGCGGGTTGGCGGTGGCCAGCGGCGGCATCCTGCTGCTGATGGGCAACGGCCTGGGCGAGGACCCGGGTTTCGAGCAGTGGTTCGCCGGCGCGCTGGTGGTGATGGCCACGCTGCTCTGGGCCGTTGGCGCCTGGCTGTTGCGCAAGCGCGGGCCGTTCCGCTCCAGCTGGATGGGGCTGGCCATGCAGATGCTGGTGGGCACTGCGCTGCTGGCCGGCTTCGGCCTGTGGCGCGGCGACTGGCAGGGCTTCGAACTGGGACGCCTGTCCCCGGGCGGCTGGCTGTGGCTGGCTTACCTGGTGCTGCCAGTGAGTCTCGGCGTCTACCCCGCCTACTTCTGGCTGCTGCGCGAAGTGCGTCCGAGCCTGGTATCGACCTTCGCCTTCGTCAACCCGGTGGTCGCGCTCCTGCTGGGGTACCTGATCCTCGACGAGCGCCTGAGCGTCACAGCCCTGCTGGCCTGCCTGGCAACCCTGGGCGGGGTGATGATGATCATCTTCGGACGCCGCTGAAAAGCGACGCCGTGATGGAAAAAGGGCGCCTGATGGCGCCCTTTCCATTCACACCTGCAGCAGCCTGTCACGGAGCTTCTGGATCTCGTCACGCAGCTGCGCGGCGGCCTCGAACTCCAGGTCGCGGGCCAACTGGTACATCTTCTCTTCCATCTGGCGGATGCGCTTGGTGATCTCGCTCGGCGAGCGCAGCTCCGCCTCGTAGCGGGCGTTTTCCTCCGCCGCCTTGGCCATCGCCTTACGCTTGTTGCTGCGTGAGCCCGGCACGGTGGCACCTTCGAGGATGTCCTGGACGTCCTTCTGCACGCCCTTGGGAACGATGCCGTTGGCTTCGTTGAAGGCGATCTGCTTGTTGCGGCGACGCTCGGTCTCGTCGATGGCGCGCTGCATCGAGCCGGTGACGTTGTCGGCGTAGAGGATGGCCTTGCCATGCAGGTTGCGCGCGGCCCGACCGATGGTCTGGATCAGCGAGCGCTCGGAACGCAGGAAGCCCTCCTTGTCGGCGTCGAGGATGGCCACCAGCGAAACCTCCGGCATATCCAGGCCCTCGCGCAGCAGGTTGATGCCCACCAGCACGTCGAAAGCGCCGATGCGCAGGTCACGGATGATCTCCACCCGCTCCACCGTGTCGATATCCGAATGCAGGTAGCGCACCCGAACGTCATGGTCGGACAGGTAGTCGGTGAGGTCCTCGGCCATGCGCTTGGTCAGGGTGGTGACCAGCACGCGCTGTTCGACGGCGACACGCTTGCGGATCTCCGACAGCAGGTCGTCGACTTGCGTCGTGGCCGGACGCACCTCGATCTCCGGGTCCACCAGGCCGGTCGGACGCACCACCTGCTCGACGACGCGCCCGGCATGCTCGGCCTCGTAGGGCCCAGGCGTCGCGGAAACGAAGATGGTCTGCGGGCTGACCGCCTCCCATTCGTCGAAGCGCATGGGTCGGTTGTCCAGCGCCGACGGCAGGCGGAAGCCGTACTCCACCAGGTTTTCCTTGCGCGAACGGTCACCCTTGAACATCGCCCCGACCTGCGGAACGCTGACGTGCGATTCGTCGATCACCAACAGCGAGTTCGCCGGCAGGTAGTCGTAGAGGGTGGGGGGCGCCTGGCCGGGCTCACGACCGGAAAGATAGCGGGAGTAGTTCTCGATGCCGTTGCAATAGCCCAGTTCGAGGATCATCTCCAGGTCGAACCGGGTGCGCTGCTCCAGGCGCTGGGCCTCCACGAGCTTGTTGTTGCTACGCAGGTAGTCGAGGCGCTCCTTGAGCTCTTCCTTGATCTTCTCCACCGCACCGAGGATCACCTCACGCGGCGTCACGTAGTGGCTCTTGGGGTAGAAGGTGAAGCGTGGCAGCTTGCGGATCACCTCGCCGGTCAGGGGATCGAAGGCGGAAAGACTCTCCACCTCGTCGTCGAACAACTCGACGCGGATCGCCTCCAGATCGGACTCTGCCGGGAAGATATCGATCACATCGCCCCTGACACGGAAGGTGGCGCGGGCGAAGTCCATGTCGTTGCGGGTGTACTGCAGGTCGGCCAAGCGGCGCAGCAGCGCGCGTTGGTCGATCTTGTCGCCCCGGTCCAGGTGCAGAACCATGCGCAGGTATGACTGGGGGTCGCCCAGGCCGTAGATCGAGGAAACCGTGGCGACGATGATCGCGTCGGAGCGCTCCAGCAGGGCCTTGGTCGCCGACAGGCGCATCTGCTCGATGTGGTCGTTGATCGATGCGTCCTTCTCGATATAGGTGTCCGAGGACGGTACGTAGGCTTCGGGCTGGTAATAGTCGTAGTAGGAGACGAAATACTCGACGGAATTGTTCGGGAAGAAGGCCTTGAACTCGCCATAGAGCTGGGCGGCCAGCGTCTTGTTCGGCGCCAGCACGAGCGTCGGACGCTGCACCTGGGAGATGACATTGGCGATGCTGAAGGTCTTGCCCGAACCGGTCACCCCCAGCAGCGTCTGGTGCGACAGACCGGCTTCCAGGCCCTCGACCAACTGACGGATGGCCTCAGGTTGGTCGCCGGCCGGCTGGAAGCGGGTGACAAGTTGAAACTCTGACATGTCTGACCTCGGCAAAAGGATGTGACACCCGCCCGCGGGCAGCGTCAAACCAGGCGAAAAGCTAGCGTACGATGTCGCCGCACGCGACCTTGGCCGCTATAATACCGGCCCGATTGCGCAACCCCAATGCACGATGCTCGCGGGGTTGCCAGGCCTCCAACTTCCCCTCCTCTCGAGCAGCCGCATCATGAGTCTGTTTTCTGCCGTCGAAATGGCTCCGCGCGACCCGATCCTGGGCCTTAACGAAGCATTCAACGCCGATCCCCGCCCGACCAAGGTCAACCTTGGCGTGGGCGTCTACTACAACGAACAGGGCCGTATCCCGCTGCTGCGCGCCGTTGCCGAGGCCGAGAAGGCCCGCATCGAAGCCCATGCACCGCGTGGCTACCTGCCGATCGAAGGCATCGCCGCCTATGACCAGGCCGTGCAGAAGCTGCTGTTCGGTACCGACTCGGCGCTGATTGCCGACGGCCGTATCATTACCACCCAGGCGGTCGGGGGCACCGGGGCCCTGAAAACCGGCGCCGACTTCCTCAAGCGCTTGCTGCCTGACGCCGTTGTCGCCATCAGCGACCCGAGCTGGGAAAACCACAGGGCACTGTTCGAATCCGCCGGTTTCCCGGTGCAGAACTATCGCTACTACGACGCCGCCACCCATGGCGTGAATCGTGCGGGCATGCTCGAAGACCTCAGGGCCCTTCCTCCTCGTTCGATCGTCGTGATGCACGCCTGTTGCCACAACCCGACGGGCGTCGACCTGAACCTTGATGACTGGAAAGCCGTACTGGAAGTGCTGCGCGAGCGCGAGCACATTCCCTTCCTCGACATCGCCTACCAAGGCTTCGGTGACGGTATAGAAGAAGACGCGGAAGCGGTGCGCCTGTTCGCACAATCGGGCCTGAACTTCTTCGTCTCCAGCTCCTTCTCCAAGTCGTTCTCGCTCTACGGCGAGCGCGTTGGCGCCCTGTCCATCGTCACCGGCTCCAGCGACGAAGCCAGCCGAGTACTCTCGCAGGCCAAGCGCGTGATCCGTACCAACTACTCCAACCCGCCGACTCACGGCGCCACGGTAGTGGCATCGGTGCTCAACAGCCCCGAGCTTCGCGCCCTGTGGGAAGAGGAATTGGGCGAGATGCGGCAGCGCATCCGCAGCATGCGTCTGGCGATGGTCGAGCAACTGGCCGCCTTCGGCGCCAAGCGCGACTTCAGCTTCGTCGCCCGCCAGCGCGGCATGTTCTCCTACTCCGGCCTCACCGCCGAGCAGGTCGAGCGCCTGAAGAACGAGTTCGGCATCTACGCCGTCAGCACCGGGCGCATTTGCGTCGCCGCACTGAACAACGGCAACCTGGAAAGCGTGACCCGCGCCATCACCCAGGTACTGTGAAAAAAGCAGGAGAAGCTCAAGCCAGGTGCTTGACTTCTCCTTCTTAATCAGTAGGATACGCGTCGTTGTTCCGCGATAGCTCAGTCGGTAGAGCAAATGACTGTTAATCATTGGGTCCCTGGTTCGAGTCCAGGTCGCGGAGCCAAATTCAAAGCCCTCGGCATATGCCGGGGGCTTTTTCGTTTAAGCACCCGGACTCTCAGCAGGGGCTTCGTCCCCGCTTATTCGGGACCTTCGGCCCTCACCCCTTCGGTGCCGCGCTGAAGCGCGTTCAGTTTTGCCATCGAGTTCAAAATCCAAAGCCCTCGACACACAACGGTGGCTTTGCATTAAACACTGAATCCTAACCAGGGACTTCACCACTAGCTATTCGAGCTCCGCCCTCAGGACCGCACTGACGCATGTAAGACTTCGTTGGACCTGCAGCCTCGTTAGCGACAGATCAATAAGACACAAAAAAGCCGACTATAAAGCCGGCTTTCCTCCTTTGGGCATCAGCGCTTATTCGACGCTAAGCCTGTCGCGGTTGGCCTCAAGAGTCTTGGCGCCAATTCCCTTGACCTGCAGCAGATCGTCTACGGATGAGAATGCGCCATTGGCTTCGCGATACTCCACGATTGCCTTGGCCTTCAACTCACCAACTCCGACCATCGCCCCCTGCAACGCAGCAGCATCGGCCTTGTTGATATCCACCTTTTTAACGACCTGCTCGGCAGCAACTTTCGCCGGCTCGCTTTTGGATTGCGTCTCCGCAGCAATGGCGGAACCGGTAAAACCGAGGAAGACGAACAACAGGGAAAGAATCCGTACGAGGATCATCACTTAAATCTCCATGTGACTAGCTTGAGGTGCGGTACTCCTAAACCCGCCGAGCCAAGCTAGCCCCTGGAGAGAGGCGGCTCAATTCCACGCTGTTGATGGATCCAGTCAACGATTTCCTCCTCGGGAGAGTATCCATTTACAGTCTCCCGTAGGATCTGGCGCACCGTCCTGTAATCGTCCTGTTCAACCGCCTCAAGCAGACGCTCGATGACAGTTTTGAAAGCCTCCCAAGGCAGATGCTCTTCATTCGCCCTCATGATCATCGGGTGATCGGTCGGACTGACGTTCTCGCCAATCAGCAACTCTTCGTACAGCTTCTCGCCCGGACGCAGTCCCGTGAACTCGATAGCGACATCGCCATTGGGATTATCCTCATTACGAACGCTGAGCCCCGAGAGATGGATCATCTTTTCCGCCAACTCGGCAATCTTGGCGGGCTGCCCCATGTCCAACACGAACACATCCCCACCCTGCCCCATCGAGCCAGCCTGGATGACAAGCTGAGCAGCTTCCGGGATGGTCATGAAGTAGCGAGTGATATTGGGATGAGTGACGGTGACCGGGCCGCCCCGCTTGATTTGCTCACGAAACAGCGGAATCACCGAACCGGAAGACCCCAGCACGTTACCGAAACGGACCATGGTGAAGCGGGTCTTGTTGACCTGGTTTACTCCGGCCTTCTCTCCGAGCAGTACAGGCGCCGCCTCGCGACTCAAGGCCTGCAACACCATCTCGGCCAAGCGCTTGGTACCGCCCATCACGTTGGTTGGACGCACGGCTTTATCAGTTGAAATCAGAACGAAGTGCTCAACTCCGGCCTGGATAGCAGCCTGAGCGGTGTTCAGGCTACCGATAACGTTATTGAGTACACCCTCCGCAATGTTGTGCTCAACAAGGGGGACATGCTTATAGGCGGCCGCATGGTAGACGGTGTCCACTTTCCATGTGCGCATCACATCCAGCAACCGATCGCTGTTACGTATCGAGCCCAGAATCGGCAACAAACGCACGGGCAGACTATGAGAGCGAACACGTCGCTCCAACTCCGAGTGGATGCTGTAGAGGTTGAATTCGCTGTGTTCAAAGAGGATCAATGTCTCGGGACCGGAACTGATGATCTGGCGGCATAGCTCGGAACCGATGGAGCCTCCCGCTCCAGTAACCATGACTACCTGGCCACGAATACAGCGCTCGAACAAATCTATCCGTGGCGGCACTGCATCCCGCCCTAGTAGGTCAGCGATATCAACGTCCTGAAGATCATTCACCTTGACTCGACCACTCGCGAGATCCATGAAGCCTGGAACCGTACGCACATGGATTGAATAACACTCCAGAGACCGGAGAATCTCGCGTCGACGTGAACGAGCAACCGACGGCAAGGCCAACAATATTTCCTCAGCTCCCGTCTCGTTGATCATCTGCCCGATGTGTTTAGGCTTATAGACCTTGAGCCCCGCGATCACCCGACCGGAAATGTCTTCATCATCATCGACGAACGCAACGGGGCGCATGGAGCGGCCCAGCCGAAGCGCGGCAAGCAATTGATTGCCCGCAGCACCGGCGCCATAAATGGCCACCCTGGGCAACTGAATTCCCTGCCGCAACTGAGTCTTTACCGCATACCAATCTCCCATGAAGAACTGGCGCAGCACCAAACGCAGACTGCCGACCAGCATCAGTGACATCCACCAATAGATGAAAACCAGTGAACGCGGTACCAGCACACCAGGCTCACGTACCCAGTAGGCGAACAGGGACCAACCAGCAGCAGAGAGCGTCACGGCCTTGAGAATGGTTAGAAGCGCATCGTTGCCAAAATAACGCATCACCGCGCGATACAGCCCCATGCGCGTGAAGATCGGAATGGCGATCAAGGGCGCGGCGAGAAATAACCACAAGTGACTCCCAAAGGGGTTCACGGTGTCATCCACCCCCAACCGAATGGCAAACGACAGCCACAACGCGCCCCAGAGCAGCAGCACATCGACAGCAACTTGAAGTAGACGCTTGTCGCGACGTGAGAGGCCGAGCAAATAGGTACGCAACCAATTCATGAGGCTTCCAGCTTTTTGAATTGTGGATATATAAGAGCAGTCACTCCGAAGAGCCGGCCCGAAACTTCACCGTCAATCCCAGTAGCGGCACATAGGCCAGGGCCAGACCAACAAGCCCATCCAGGCCGCCCAACCCAACCCAGAGCGCCAGAGGCAATAGCCAGACAAGATTGATCGTCGCCACCCCCAAGGTAACCGGTAAGTGCCTGCCGAAGTGCCGCGAAGCGAATTGATAGGCATGGCTGCGATGAGCCTCGTAGACCTTGTCGCCGCGAAGTAGCCGCCTCAGCAGCGTATAGGTTGCATCCACGATGAAAACCCCAAGCAGGATCAACCACGCCCAGAGCCAGGCAGCATCAAACGTAGCAGCCTGTATTGACAGGATACCCAAGGTGATTCCCAGGAACCCGCTGCCGGCGTCCCCCATGAAGATCTTCGCCGGCGGAAAATTCCAGTACAAAAAACCGGCGCTCGCAGCAACTAAAAGCAGTGGAAAGACGGCAAGGTCGGAATGCCCCTTCAACCAGTAAAGCAGCGCACCGCCCATACATACGGTTATCACCTCAACTCCAGCGATGCCGTCGATACCGTCCATAAAATTGTAAAGATTGAGCACCCAAACTAGATAGAACGCCGCCAATACATGGCCAATCCAACCAAGGTCCACGAGGGCACCGAACAATTGCACAGATGGCAGCCCTCTTAGCCATACAAGCGCCCAGATAGCAGCGCCGAAATGCAGTAGTAAACGCCAGCGCGCAGGAACATGCCCATGGTCGTCGAGAAAGCCCACCATAGCCACCAAAGCACCTGCCCCCAGTAAAGCAATGGTCACTCCCCAAGAAGCGCCCAAAATCAGCGTGAACACAGGCAGAGCAAGCAGAAAGCTCAATACGATTGCGACGCCACCTCCACGTGGCGTGGGAGTGGAATGTGAACTACGAGCGTTGGGTATATCTATAATGCTGCGTGCCAGAGCATAACGGCGCATCAACCCGGTCATGCCAAGGGCAAAAACCGTAACAACAGGCAAAAGCCACCAGACCAAATCATCTATCCTTCTTTAAAGAACGCATACGCTTAAATTCTGCACCCGCTTGAATCAATCCAGCCTCAGTGCCGACAACCGGACGCCACCCCAACAATTGACGCGCCTTAGAGCCGTCGACAACCAACGATTCGAACAACTGAGTGTAAATGCCGCCCACCCCAAGCGTACGACAGGCCAATGCAATAAATGCTGCTGGAAATGAAAACAAGCGTCCGCGCCTCCCCATTCCTGCGGCCAAGTACCGGACGATGTTGGCGGTCGATACTGGAGAGCCGTCCTCGACCACGAACAGTTCGTTTGCCGCTGCAGGATGTGTAAGGCAACAGCGGATAAGATCTATAAGGTTCTCCAGAGCGACAATACTTCGCGAGTTGGCCACCCTAGCAAATGGCAAGGGCAGGCCCCAGTCCACGATCCTAAGAAGCCACTTGAAGTTACCGGGCGCATGCGCGGCATAGACAAGTGGTGGTCTTATAATCACAAGCTCTGTGGTTGTATTGGCGAACAGGCCCTTCAGTGCCTCCTCAGCGTCGAGCTTGGAAAGCGCATATGCAGCATGCGGCTCCGGCGGACTGAGTTCATTGAACGGCTGGTGCTTGGAGCCTGTTCCGCTGACACCGATCGAGCTAATGAAAACGAAGCGCCGAACACCCGCAGCCAAGGCCTGACGCGCAAGACATAGCGCGCCATCAACGTTGGTCCTACGCAGGCGCTCGAGTTGGTCCGCTGCTTTGAAACTTCGCACATGGGCAACGGCCGCCGTATGGACCACAACCTCGACACCGCTCAAAGCCTTCGACCAATCGGTATCGGGCCCTATATTACCGACCGGAAACACATCTACGCCCTCAGCAAGCGCCAGGCTCTTGCTACGAACCGATGCGACCACCCTCCACCGGGAATCAGCAGCCAGATGCATAACCAAGCCAGAACCAATAAAGCCGGTCGCTCCGGTGACTAGAACCTTGGTGCGCTCAGCCATTATCAGGTCCTTTAAACATCAGCGCCCAGCAAATAATGGCAAAGAATAACTTGTCGCGCGGGCGACGCCGGCACTGCCAGGCGCGCAAAGACAAACCTAACAACGCCATGCGGTATGACGTATCCAGGCGCAATATCAGAATCAGGTTTTTGGTCTCCAAAATGCTATAGATCAAGCGCACCTGAGCCAACCACCAGCCGTTGAACACTTGGTTCAGCCGAGACTGAAAGGCCTTCGATCCCGAGTTGACTCCGAACTGATTGCTCTCATGTTGGCGATACAGCATCGACGGCACCGGGTCTATGTACCAGCGATATCCCTTTGCACGAGCAAAGGCGTAACAGAACCAATCGTGCAGGGCGACCTCATCGACACGTTGCCGGTGATTAATAACGCAATGCTTTATTGCCGCAGCCAATTCATTCGTCATCACATAAGTGCAACCTGGGCCGGCAGCCTCGAAGTGATAATCCCATTTCACCTGTGCCTGGGACTTATTCACCAGAGCACGGCGGCCGTCAGGCCAGAAGGCCATAACATTGGATGAGTAGCCATCACAACCGCGAGACACAATATGACAATGGGCACGGCTGAGCTTATCCGGCAACCAAATATCATCCTGATCGGCAAAAGCGATATAGTCGACATGCTCGAAATCGACGTCACGCAGCAATCGAAAGAAGTTTTTCGCTGCGCCACCAAAGACATCACCATATATCAGCGGCACGACCCTTGGGTCGGCATCTGCAACATCGCTTACCCAGGCATGCGTACCATCGCTTGACTTGTCAGTGCTCACATACACAGTGACATCAACATCAACCTGACCTAGGATCGAATCGAGTTGCTCTGACAACCATTGCATGCCGTTATATGCGGCAAGCAGAACGGCAAATCTGGGGCAAAAGGAAGCGGATTCATCCAACACGCCTGCCTGGGCAAGCTCCATACCCATTTAATGCACCTGCTGAAAAGGTTTGGGAGACATATGATTCAGGGCCTGCAAATCAGTAACCAAACGCTCTGATATCTCGCTGTTGTTAACAACAACCAAACGCGATGTCGGCTCGATGCCCTCAGCACCAACGGGGGTGGAAACAACGGTTGCGCCAGCCTCCAGCATCTGCAGCACCTTTATTTTGACACCCGCACCGAATAACAACGGTGCGACACAAATAGTTGCCGCCTGGAACGCTGGGGTGGGATCGTCGACTGCCCCCGCAACCTTCAGGCCCGGAACCAGTCTCCCCAGTACTCGCAAGAAAAAACCAGGCGCAAGTCCGATCACCCATAGTTGCGCATCAGGAAATACCCGACGAATTCTGCGCCACTTGAACAGGGCGAAATGGGTAATTGAGCGACTGTTTTCAGGACGCCCCATGTTGCCAAAAAAGACCAGATTCGGCCCGGGTCCGAACTGAGCCAAAACACTGGCGATGGAGCGAGCACCATCGACTTCCCCAACACCCAACCCTTGCACCCCCCATACTTCTGCCTTACCGCCAAACTGCAGATGACGAAGAAGTTGCTCATCCTTTTCCGACAGCAGGTAACAGCGCGTCACCTTGCTTAACAGTGATGCCTCGACCTTCTGCACCCAGGGAAATAACAGGCGCTTGAGCGGTGATCGAACAACCTTCTGACTGACAACGTCATGAACAAAATAGTGAACCGGTAACTTGTCAGCGTGACGTGCGAGACCAAGCGAAGAAGGGAAATCGATCCATAGCTCGGTAGGCTGAAGCTGCTCAATGGCAACCTTAAGCGCAGCGACTGCCCGCGGCGATGTACGAGTGAAAAACCAAGGAGCTAGAGCAGCACCGGAAAACACATGACGAAACAGCCCCGCCAGCGCGGTCCAACGCGATACAGGTAATTCTGTATAGGAATTGCACCAAGAGTCCGCAGCAGCGTTCTTACGCTGATAACTCGGAGCGATGGCCAAGACATCCACTTGCGCGCCCTCATCTCGCAAACGTCTCAACGTCTCTACACTGATAGCCTCGCCCGCACCAATATAACCACTGGCACCTGGATGAAAGGAGGTAACGAACAACACCTTGCGACGCAGCGCTAACATGCGGCCACCCCAATCAGACTGACAACGAACAAAGCTTCCTCCCCTAGTACCTGCATATCCGGCGACAGGCACTTCCGAGAAAAAGTTGCCATACAGACGACGAGATAAAATTATGAACTTCTACAACAACGATGCTATCTGCTAAAAATCCGGCGACCGGCAATAATACACAGCACGTTCCAAGCTTTCTTTGCCTCGCCACGCCACAAACGATTTAACAATGCGACGAATAATCCGAGCCAAACCGTGACGATGTATTTAGGATCATTCTTCCAAGTGTAAACTAGGCGATTTCTCAACACGTAAAAGTCGGCCAAGATCCCTCTTCCTCCGTCTGTGCTAGCACCTTCCTTGTGATACACCACACTCGCTGTCGCCATGCCGATGGAGTACTTGCCGCGCGCGCGACGAGCCAGATCTATCTCTTCGAAGTAGAGAAAATAATCCTCCTCCAACAGCCCGATATCCCTGAGCAAACTGGTGCGGACAAACAACGACGCGCCGACAATGTAATCAATATGCGCGTCCACTTCATCATCCTTGTAAGGCACCGCACTGCTCTGGTTTATCTTGTAGTGCCGGCTGATGGCCAGCCAGGGGTTGAAAACTCCGCCAAGACCTTGGATTAGACCACGGTCGTGGTGGTAGACCAATTTCGAACCACAGATGCCGATGTCCGGCCGAGCCTGGCAACGCTCGACTAATCGCAGCAGACTGTCGGGTTCGGCTTCGGTGTCGTTATTCAACAGCCAAACGAATTCGGCCTGCGGATTGGTTAGGGCAAGGCGTATGCCTACGTTGTTCCCTCCCGAGTACCCCAGATTGGCGCCGGTCTGAACCAGGTACAAAGCCGGCGGCGGCTCAGGCGACAGTTGCTCTGCCTCCTTACGCGTCAGTTCGCGCAAGGGATGCGCACGCAGATATGCATGATTGTCACGGTGTGACTGTATCCAATCGCGAATGCACTCGTACGAGCCATCATCGGAACCGTTATCGCAGACAATTATCTGGAACGCTGCACCCTGCAGGTCCATCAACGATTGCAGGCAGGCGATCGTGTCGTCTGCACCACGCCAGTTAAGCACCACGATATAAATCATGGACCGCTATGCCTCCGCCCCTGCACTACGAACCTTGATCAGATACTGATACTCGAAAAGAGGCCTGCACAGCCCCAACGTCGCCCAATTCAGGTAGCGAGTTTTACGCCCCTTCTCAAGCCCCGTAGAGCTAACCGCTTCAAGAGTCAAGCCGGAGGATGTCATTAGCTCGATGGCAGTTTGCCTAGTAAAAAAGCGCAAATGAGTACGATCAAGAATCCCGGAGCTCTCGTACTGCCAGCGCCCCTGCAACAACAACGGTAATACCACGCGAAAATAACGCACATTAGGGATGCTCGTAATGATGCTCCCCCCTGGCGCCAGTAAATTGCCAATACGCGCCAGCGCTTTCCAAGGGTCGACAAAGTGCTCCAGCACATCGAGGCACAAGATCACATCGAAACCGCTGAAGCTCTCCGGCAGCGGAAGCGTTTCAAAATCGCCACAAAGCACATGATCGACCTTGCTTCTGGCCGCATCGGCAGAGTCGACGAACAGCTCGATGCCATAAGTGCTCTGTGTATTGCCGAGACTCTTCAACCAAGCCAAGGTATCGCCACGGCCGCAGCCAATTTCCAGAACCCGGCCAATATCAGCCGGCAGCAGCTGGGCAATTTCACCGCGGATATGTGAGTAGTAATCGCTGTTATCACCGGCCGTCATTTCTGCAAGCATCTCAGTTCCCCTCAGGTACCTGACCGAACACTCGGCGCACGGCCTCAAGAAAACTCTTGCCGTTTCGCAAATCCGGCTCGAGGTGACAGCCTTCCGCCCATTCGTTCCAGGCATTGATGAACACCAGCTGCTCCTCCTGCGGATAGTCCACTACACGGCTGGCAGCATCACGCAGCCAGGCCTCGAACAGTCGGGGATCATTGTTCTGAATGACCGTGGCTCCGGAACTACGCCTTGCTGAGTTATCCCAACTGGGAATCACGCATGGAAACAAGCGCTGCGACGAACGCTCGGCAGCCATGGCGGTACGCGCCAGGGCGCGATAGTCGAAACGATTCATTACTGCGAGTTCGGAGATACGATCAGTAAGTTTCAGGCGGCGCAGCAGGTAGTTGATGGCACGTGGCACAAAGTTGCGCGCATAGCCCAGCGCGCTCTGGCGCAGCATCGTACGCGAATGAGGCTCGAACCCCACTAACGCATCAAACCCCAGCGCGGTGGTCTGTTCGTCGCTAAGGGTATGCATATGGCTACGGACCGCACACAGGTAAATGCCCGGCAGCCCCTGAGCTGCCGCCGCCTCACGCCAACGACTGATGGTAGTGGCAATGTCCGGGAACTGATCAATGCGGTAAATCAAGAATACCGGTTTACCGGCTACCTTGATGTAACGACTATCAGCAAAGGCGCTGGTCAGATAAGCGAAATGCGCCTCGGGATCGTAGGTTTCCAGATCCTGGCCAATAAGGATCTCATGCTCTTGCCCGTCCCAGCGACGACTCCACGTCTCGTTGGCCCAGCAGATGCAGAACGGCAGGTTCGGCTTCTGTTCAGCCAGTACGGTTTCCAACGGACGCTCAAGCAGCAGCTGGCCATTGAACCAGTAGTGGTAATAGCAGAATCCACCTACGCCGTGCTCCCTGGCCATTTCCGCCTGAGCGATCTGGGTTTCCAGCAGCCGTAGATCATAAAAGCCCAGGTCAGCCGGAATATGCGGCTGGTAGTGCCCACTGAAACGCGGTTTGGCTTTGGCGACGTTGGTCCACTCCGTGAAGCCCTTGCCCCACCAACGATCGTTCTCGGGCGTTGGATGAAATTGTGGGAGATAAAATGCAATGGCTTTCATAAGGTCCCAGAGGTTTGATTTTCCATGTGTTTAATCAATCTGGCAGGTGATCCTGCCACAACCGTGCATTCCGGAACGTCTCGGGTTACCACCGAGTTGGCACCGATAATGGCGTGATCACCAATAGTGACCCCCGATAGAATCACCACCCCCTCGCCGATCCAGACCCCGGAACCGATGCGCACTGGTCCCTTTGAATGGAGACGACGTTTGGCCGGAGGGACGGCGGAGTCCAGTGAATTCGTATCGCCGTGGGCATGGTCCGCGATGAATACCCGACTGGCAATTAACACATCATTGCCGATGCTGACTTCATCGATACAGCCCACGTGACAATGGTAACCGAACGACACCCGGTCACCGATCGTGATTCTGGGCGCGTAACGTTCTCCGGCGAACTCACAGAACGCTTCGATAATCAGCCCCGTTTCAGCTACAACCGATTGCCCCAGGCAAATACACTGCGGGTTGTGAATGCTGGCAACGGAGCGCAGATAGGTGCCCTCACCTACTGCGGAAAAACCACGCGCTCGAATGCTCCAGGCCATATAGGCAAAAAAACTGCTGAACAACCGGGGTAACCGGCCAGGTACGCACGCCGCAAACGCACGGGCAAGCACTCTGACAGATGATCTAGGAAGCGACATGCCAACTCTCCAACGGAATAAACATCGGCCCAGTCACTGCACGGACCTCCGTAACACCCAATGAGTGAACAGCGCTACAGAGTCCAGTCTGATCAGCAGACAAAGTGGGATGAATACCAACAAGAACAGACTGCAGGAGAACACCAGATAGAGCAGCGGCACCGAGACGACAAAGCTGATCAACGGCAGCACGCCCCAGACCACTAGCAAGGAGATCGCACTAGCAACAATTACCTTGGACAGTTCCCCAAACACCGACCTGATCGGCGCCTGCGGCAAGTAAACCCATACAATAATGAAACCGAACGGAAGGAAATACAGGACCTCAACGAGCAGTTTGGCCGCTGGCAGGCCGATATAGCCAAACAACGCAACAGCCACGAATACAGACCCCATCATCGCCAAATGTCCCAGAGAGCCAAACAGCGAAGGCATTTTGGTTTTATGCAGAGCCAAGGAAACACGGCCGTTGATGGTAAAGAGCACAATGCAGGGAATTACCAGCGAGAACACCTGCAAAGCGTGGGCGGTAATCGCGAGGCTCTCGGCCGAGTACTTTCCTCGCCCCAGTAGCACAGAGGTTATTTCTGGTGAGTTGAACGCCATCAATACGCTCAATGGCACCATGACCACCATTGCCACTTTCATGGCAACTGCATAGAGCGCACCCAGCGCATCCATCTGCTCGCTGGCCGCCAGCATAGACAGTCGTGTATTCAGCACTTCGATAACTGGCAAGGCAAGCAGCGCAATTGGCAGGGTGTAAATTTTCTGCGCGAATACCAGTGCGGTCAACTGTCCAGCGGGCAGGCCACTGGCGACATAGTCAAAAAAGAATACCGACATCATGCTAATAATGCTGGCTAGCCAGAAGGGCTGAACCACTCGCAGAAATTCAACCATATCGCTTTTTGCGCCTAGCTGCGGTCTCGGCAAGCAACCGACGGTCTTCATACGCCAGAGTAGAAACGCAAATTGCACGATCCTCGACGCCGCCGCACTGATCGCCAAGCTTTCATAGCCAACGATACTCGCCATCGCCCAAACGCCCAGCACATTGACCGCCGGCTGCAAGACAATGCTTTGCGCTGCGGGAACAAACGCTTCTTTGGCCTGCAATAACACACGCAAGTAGTCGTTCAGCACGGTAAGAGCGAAGACAATCGAAAAATAGCGAAGTATCCGTTCGTTGTCAGCCAACAATTCCAGATTGAATCGGGACACCACAGCGAATAAATGAACAGGGAAAAGCAGAATAATCACCGCCCCGCACACGGAAAGAATCGCCAGATAGAACAGAAAGGCATTGGCAAAAGCACCGGCACGCGCCTGGTCCCCCACGTGCACCAGCCGGATGTACAACGGAAGGAAGACTGCACTGAATACCGTGGTAATCAGCGCGGCAACCACCACCACAAACCCCGAGGCGAAAACAAAAACATCTGTTTGCGCCGTGGCACCAAACATGTAGGCCACAAGCACAAAAGACAGATATGTAAGAATTGAGCCGGCCGCACTGATCGCCAAGTTACCCAAAGCGGCAGAAAACAATGAGCGCTTGGGCAAGTCGCTTGCCGGTGTCATGGCCGCGGCAGCATCTGTTCGAGCGAGGCAAGAAACTTTGAATAGACCGAAGTACTGCTCAGTGTCGTATGGGCAATCTGATAACCCTGCTCAGCGATCTGCTCAAGTTCGTCGGCATGCTGTTGGTAGTAAGCAACCCGTTCCAGCAGATGCTCCAATGTGCCATCATACGCCACATAATGAACCCCAGGAACCATACCGATATCGCGGTACATTGGGTTATCCAATCCAAAATACGCAGCACCACAAGCCATTCCCTCGATAAAGCTGATACCTGGAAGATCGCAGACCTCCTCAGGCACGGCAAACATACGATAGGAATTGAAGAATTCAACAATGTCAGCATTGTAGTAGTTACGTTGCTTAGCTGCGGCCTGCGCACGGGTCACATCAAGATCATCCGAGGAGGTAAGCGCAGACTCCTTCTGCCTCGCCTCATCCAGATCATAGATAAATGAATCGATAAGACTGGAAAGCTCCGCCTGACACTCATATATCTTTCGGCGCATAGGCTGAAGTTCATCCTGACCAAAATACCTCAAAAAGTCAGTGTCTTTCATCTTGTAGGTAATAGAGCCGGTCACACCGAGCCTATTAGTCCGCCGAGAAAACCCCACTCTACGCTGAAAACGTAGCGCCGCCACGAATGGAAGGTGATAAAACTCCCCAGAGACGTCCTTGAAATTACGCATAAAAAACGGAGAATTCTTACGCAAATCATTTTCAGCGACCAACATGTCCGGAGACAATAACTCCAGATTAGCAGCACCAATCTTTGAACAGTACGCATAGTGCGTCATATGGACAATTTTAAAGATATCTAAATCCTTGAAACAATCAGCCAGTTCTCGACAAGCTTTAGCCCCCGACTCATCTTCCGCTGTGAAGGAGCCGTAATGCATAAAAATCACGACGTCCTTATCTCTCAACCCAGACGGAGTAAAGACGAACCTGACACGAGAAAGATCCAGCCTATTTATAACAGCCCAAGCCAACAAATGAAAAGCATCAAAAATATTCCGACACCATCCGCGCAAACCAACACCAAAAAATAGACGCGTAGAAAAATACACACGGGCATCGGAGGCAATCAAATGATCAAGCAGTAACGCATACTTACTAGGAATAACTTCCTTCTTGAGAATTCTCCTTACCGGATTCCTGAACCAAATATCATGATGAGGCTTGAATATCACAACTTTCATTACAGCAAATCCAGCAAGGAAGATTTATTCAAAACAAGAACAAGGAAGCACTAAAAATAGATAACAGCATCATTTATTTCACTAGAAATTCCCTGTTTAATTTCCTCATTATAAATACCAGCCTTTAATATTACCGCAACATTTTTCTTGCCTCGAAGAACTTCTGGAGAAGCAACATTAAGCTCAGTACCATAGAGGCGCTTGCCCTGCTTGCGCGAATCATTATCCAAAAGACTAACCACATTGGAAACATCTAGACCAAAAGCAATTAAATACTGAGAGAATACATGCGCACCAAACAAATAAATCTCACCATCCCACCCCTTTAACTTCTCATTTAACTCAGCAGCAAGCGCTTCATAGTAGCCCACAAACTCCCGATATACCTTGGAATTCTCCGCATACAATTCACCGGAGAGCTCATAGCGCGCAACACTGTCATCACGAACAACGGCATAAAAAATGCTATGACCATCCATAACTTTCTGTTTTTCGAGAACCCGGAAGCCGTATTCTGCCATCAAATACTCAACGTAGGGCTCTGTCAGATAAACCGTGTGCTCAAAGTTTATACAGTTTGTATATTTCCGCTTCAACCACTCAGAAAGATCGGGAACAGAAAACAACATCTTCTGCCCAAGAGGAAGAAACTCTTTGACGGCACGCATAAAACCAGCAGGCTCATACAAGTGCTCAAAGACATGAGAATGCACTAGAACGTCAAATTCCTTGTCAAACTTAAAGCGCTCATCAAAAAAGCCCTTGATAAACTCAGCCCTACACCCATCTGCCGGAGAAGGATTTGGTTCAAGAATTGTCCAAGGAACATCCCCAAAATTTTGATATTCGATAGAAAGAATACCATGAGCACCACCGAATTCGAGTACACCTGTAGGAGAGTACTTCGCAATAAATTTTGCAAACTCTCTATGATGCGCCATCCAAGTGGCGCCTACCGCGCTCGTGGTTGTTTGCGCTTGATACAGCACATCCAAAGGTAATAATTTCTTAAGCTGTATCAGACCCGAGGTTCTGGAAATGGACCACGACATATCTGCCACGAGATCCTGTTCAACAGAATGCTCAACGACCCCCATAAACACCGGAAAATCAGAAAGTGTATGCAGATCTTCTAATTCCGCGCTCCCAGTTACAACATCAACAGTTCGCGTAACCAACTTGATCATTTCTCTAACTCCGCACGAAGCATAGACTTGCCCAACGAATACAGCAGCAGTGTATAAGGATGGTGGTGCAGCGGGGCAATATTCAAGTAAATAAGTGCCGTCAGGACACGAACCTTGCGGACGTCATAGCCATGATTCGCCAGCCACACTTCGAAGTAACGCTCGCAATCAACCAGCGACTGCCGACGATTTACATCAAATGCAATCTGGTCGGTCTGCCAATCGGTATGGTACAGGCCAAGATTAATCAACTCATGATTGATGATCAGACCATGAAGTATCTTTGCCAAATCGTAGTAAACGTCACCGATGGCAAGGTCCCCGCCAAAGTCCTGCCGCCAGTCGAGAAAGACGAATTGTTCCTGCTCCGTCACGATAATGTTTTCAAAATGGAAATCACCGTGGAAGCGCCCCGGTAGCCCTTGCGCCAACCAGTTCCAGTCCACACAGCCCAGCAGATCACGCAGGGCTGGCATTGCTACGCCATTGATGGCCTCGGTACCATCCCCTTTACCGCAGGTGCTGTAGAACAGCTCCACGCGCTCCAGCGTCTTATCTCGATAAAAACGCAGGCAGTTTTCTTCAAACGCGCTTTTTTGCTCAGTGCTGAGCTGTTTGGCAGCCCAAAAACCTTGGCTGAACTCCAGCAACCGATGGAATCGGGGCAGCGTGACCACTTCGGAAAGTACCCGGCCCGTGACCTTGCCGTACCGATACATGTTCTCGCCGAAAGCCGTGATCTGCGGAACATAACCTTGTAGTTCCGCGACCCGTTTGATTCGGTTGGCGATAAACTTCTTGTCATCAGAGAACTTGATCACCGCATCACCAACGAACCAGATGGCCTCATTGGCCTTGTCTAGAATGTTCGGCTCATCCGGCTCGCGAAAATGTTCACGCGCAGCTGCAAGAGCTGGCAGGTTACCCGTGTCATGCCAGGTAAAACGCCGCGCCTTGATGCCGTGTTCGAGCAGCCGCCGCAGCCCGTAGGCCTCACCAGTGTCAATTGCCATGGAACCGCCCTGCTCCATGGCCAGCCAGAAGGCAGCAAAATCCTGAATACCGGCGAGCCCTATATACGGCTTATGGGTAGCAGGCTCACCAATACCCTTTTCACAGATATCAGCTACATCATTACCCTTCAATGCCACGGTGCGGTAGGCGCTGATATCGTCAGCTTCGGCAAAACCCATCCAATTTTCATCGGGCGCAGGAATAGCCTCATCAGTCAGCGTATCGCAGGACATGAAGATGAAGGGTTGCTGCAAGTACTCACGACAGGCAAGCAGACTGAGCCCAAGACCCGAACCAGGCCCCTCAAAAGGCGCAACAACGGCAAAATGGAAGGTCCGCTCCGGATACGCCAGCTCAAGGTACTCCCTGACCAAGTGCCCTTTATGGCCTAGAGCGATAACGAACTCTACATCTTCAGGAAAGCGCTCGATGAGGTGAGACAGCGTCGGGCGGTTAGCAATACTGACCAGCGACTTGTTCAGAAAGCGAGTGAGTTCTCCCAGGCGAGATCCAGTGCCCGCGCATGGTATGCAAACCCGATAACTCATTGCGGAGCACGCTGGTAGTCATCGACCAGACGTACCACATCATCCATTTCTGGAGTGGAAGCTTCGAGGTACACGCTATCCTCAACACCCTCCATGCGATGAATGAGACCAGGCGGAATGGTGATGGTATCACCGGCGCGGTACAGCTTTTCTTCCAGTGCGTCCTGGCTGGTACCCTGAACGATTTTCAGCACACCAGACAGCACATAGATCGTTTCTTTCTTGAAGTTATGGTACTGCAGACTGCAACGGTGACCGGCCCACATGGTCAATTTCTTGACCATGTACTTATCGTTGATTTCGACGACTTCTTCCTTGCCCCAAGGCTTTTCAATAACTTTGTATTCGCTCATGACTCGCTCACTCAAACTTTGTATTGGGCATATTCGGGGTGGAACTCAAAGAACTTGTCGTAGAAGCCTTTGACGTACTGCTGCATCGACCACTGGCTAGGAAAACCGTATTTACGGCGCATCCAACGGCGGCCCTCGGTGACATACAACTGAAGATTCACTTCGTACCCTTCAGTTTTGATCTCGTCCGCATGATCCAACAAATAGGATTCGTTCTCCCCCGCCCACACCTCGGCAGTAATGGCAGCCGCCCAATCGTTGGCGTAAGCCTTAGCAATCAACTCATGCTCCGACCCATAACCACGGAAGTTGCTTCCGTCAAACAGGAAGTTCATCTCATTCGGCTCGTCGGTTTCGCAAATACTCTCAATGAACTGACGGCGCAATAAATAAGCGTTATTATGAATAAACCAAAAATATTTGGTGGTTTCCTGCTTCAGCAACAGACGTTCGCCCCAGCGTTCGGAGCATGGCGAGAGAATACCAATACGCGGCTGCTCCGCAAGAATACGAAGCAGTGGCGCCAGGGTCGGCCCGGCTCGCAACTCTGTGTCGTTGGACAGCAGAAAGAACGCGTCATATTTGGAAAAACGTTTTTCCTTCAGCAACTGGACCAAGCCATAGTTCATACCGCGGCTGTAACGTAGGCCATTCTGCATGAC
This sequence comes from Pseudomonas tohonis, assembly GCF_012767755.2. Lineage (NCBI taxonomy): Bacteria > Pseudomonadati > Pseudomonadota > Gammaproteobacteria > Pseudomonadales > Pseudomonadaceae > Pseudomonas > Pseudomonas tohonis. Next base: position 1,809,059 of record NZ_AP023189.1, on the reverse strand, counting down.
TTCCGGGCTATTGGCGTGCCAGGTGGCATAGCGGCTGAGCTTGTCAGCATCGGAGCCGGCCTCCACAACATAGATATCGGTCAACTCACCATCGTGCTCAAGCAAGTGTTCGTACAACCGATCAGTTACGTCTGGCAGATTGCGATTCAGGATGATGGTTGCGACTGATTTCATGCTGACCTCACCAGACGGAAGCTACGCAGATAGCGCAGGATACTGCTCTTGACCTGCTGCTTGAGGTGTGCGTCCAGATCAATTTGCTTACGAGCCAGTAACTGGCCAGCCTCGGCTTTCAACTCTTTGCACTCAGGTGTCGAGAATACATAGTGTCCGGCAATCAACGAGCGATCACGATCTGTTGCGGTAGTGCCATCAAGCATCCACTTATCCCACTTTTTCGACTCGTAAGCCAGCGCTAGAAAGCGTGTTGCCAGCTCATGAAGTCCATTATCTTCAAGCACACCGACCAGAGCCTTACTCTCTGCCACGCCAAATTCGGGTGCAACATTGGCTGCGTGAATACCCAGACGCGGATGCCATTGCAACGCTTCATCGGAAAGATAATCGGTGTTGTGCTCTTTCATGAAGATGCCATGACGATTGCAGATTTCAATCATCTTCGGCAGCTGAATTTCAGCAGGAATTTCATTGGCCACACGCACGGGTGAATCGAACGACCCCACGTTGCGCATTTCCATTACCCGGGTACCACACTGAATAACCACAAATGCGGGAGGATCAAATTTATTCTTGCGGCAAAACTTGTTTATCTCGTTCAGAGTGTAGTCGAGTTCTTCCTGAGAGTTCGTGCTTCCGCTCTGCTCTTCGGTACCCACTTCAAAAATTATTTCGCGACTATTCTGCTGTGCCTGCGACCAGCAATAATCGTAAAGATCAAAAACGCGATCCAAAACTTCATCAACGTCCGGCTGACCATGGATATCAACACTTGGATCAATATGTAGTATTTGGAAACCGGCAGCAATATCCGAGCGATAGGATGACTTAGCCGACTCCATCGCGCGACGCAAACCTAACTGTGCATCTTTCTCACGGGTATTCTGCCATGGGCCGCCATGATCTCGCGCCAAAAGGATTTTGCCCTTCTTATCTTTGTCTGTGACATAGCGAGCAAACTCTTCAGTAGTCCAGTTATTTACGTAACCACCGCCAAACTCTTCCGAATCGATCTGCCGTCGACTAGCAATCATAAGGATCGGAACCTCGTGCTCATTAGCCAGCTCGATGGTTGCATCAACACAGTTGACACTCATCGGACCAACGCCGAGAAGAGTACAGTGCCTTTTCTGCAAAAAAGATTGCAAGCGCTGATGAATCATACGGTCCACTCTCCAGAGAGTTTCTGCTGAGCGTTAGGCAACTGCTCAGGGTTGAAAGGGGTAAAGAATTTTTCCAAGAGATGTAGTGCTGCCTCAGCAACGGCACGATCACCACCTGATCGCTCAGTGATGTAGGACGCATATGCTTTGGCATTTTTATCCGCATTTGCTGGCGCAATGCTGTAACCGACTTTCGCCATCACATAATGGTCGAAAATGCCGTCCCCCATGTATATAACAGACTCAAGGGGATAGCGCTCGGCGATCCACTCAGCACGACGCACCGTGCTAACGATATCTAGCTCAAACCCCATATCATCAACAATACGTTTTTTACTAATTGGATAGCCTTTTTTGTCTCCAGTGACAAATCGAATATCCACGAAATTTCTAAGCAACGACAAACCGTCATTATCATCCGGGCCAAATATCTTCATGACTTTACCCTCGGCAGTGTATAAAAAATGCCCAGTAGTCATTACACCATCAACATCAAGAATAAAGATTTTTTTTTCAGGAAACTTAAGCTCGTTACCCATATAAACCCTACCTCAACAGCACAATAACATATTGTTCGTACGAGAGACTCATTACACCTAACAGCCCTACCGAATACTATCGCCCCAAAACTCAATAATGAACAGCGGCACGTTATCCTCGCCCATATTCATCATCATAACGGACAATGTCGTCCTCTCCGAGGTAGTTCCCGGACTGTACCTCAATAACTTCTAGAGGTGTTGAGCCAGTATTGGCGAGGCGATGCACTTCTCCTAGTGGAATGTATGTGCTCTGATTTTCAGTGAGCAGCAGTGTTTCACTACCCCGGGTAATTTCCGCGGTGCCCTGCACGACAATCCAGTGCTCAGCTCGATGATGATGCTTTTGCAAGCTGAGGCTCGCCTTGGGGTTGACCTGAATTCGTTTGACCTTGAATCGTCTACCCTCATCGATGCTGTCATACCAACCCCAAGGGCGATGAACCTTGCGATGAAGAGTATGCTCCTCACGAGACTGCTCATTAAGCAGGCTCACTATCTGCTTAACGTCCTGACAGCGACTTCTGTCTGCAACCAGAACGGCATCCGCTGTTTCGATGACCACGAGGTTATCAACGCCGGACAGTGCAACAAGACGGCTGCTGGCATGAACGAGCGAATTACCGCTTTCGGTTATTAGTACATCGCCGTAAAGAGCATTACCCTTATCATCTTTGGGAGAAACGCTCCATACGGCATCCCAGGCGCCCAGGTCACTCCAACCAGCATCCAGTTGTAGCATCTTGATGGATAGAGCACTTCCTGGGCACTTCTCCATCACGGCATAATCAATTGATTCACTTGGAATAGCCATAAAAGCTTGTTTATCAGGCCGAATGAAAGAGCCATCAATTCGCTTGCCTGCCCAGCTCTTAACGCTAGCCTGAAGAATATCCGGCCGAAAGTTCTCCAAGGCTGCAAGCCACACCGAGGCCTTGAGTACGAATAAGCCTGCATTCCAGTAGTAACCACCCTCATCGAGGTAGGCTTGGGCAGTACCCCGGTCGGGCTTCTCTACGAAACGCTCAACGGCACCAACTGCCGCGCTGTCAGAAGCCACCTTGATATAGCCATAGCCTGTTTCAGGCCTGTCAGGCTTAATGCCAAGAATGACAATGTTGCCTTCAGTCGCAGATTCGACCGCCCGATGCATCACAGCACGAAAGGCCTCGCCGTCAGTGATAGCTTGGTCTGCCGGGGTAACTACCAGCACTGGATCTGTGCCCGCATCGCGCGCAGCTAAAGCAGCCAGAGTCAGGGCCGGTGCGGTATTACGGCCTACCGGTTCTAGCAGAAATGTTGCATTGTCGACCCCAAGCTCCCTGAGTTGCTCTTGGGCCAAAAAGCGGTGGTCTTCATTGCACACGATGTAGGGTGAAGCAATCGCATTATTTGCCCCGCTACCACCCAAGCGCTTGATGGACTGCTGGAACAGACTGTCATTGCCCACCAAACATAGGAACTGCTTTGGAAATCCTGAACGGGACAAGGGCCATAAACGCGTACCTGATCCGCCGCACAGCACTACTGGTTGAATGGGGCTGGTTGTCATAATGAAACGCTGAACCTGTATTATGTATTTTATATAAGCAGTGACAAGCCGGCTTGTTTTCGACTCAATCAAACTCTAACTAGAGAGACAAAGCCCCAGATTTACTAGGCCCCTGCAAAAAGGACTGGCAAAGCCCCTGTCTTCTCATCAATACCCGGCAACAGAATATCCACATCACTCCCCTTACCAACTTAGCGCTCTCGAAATGCATCAGTCAAAGCATATAGAACCTTCTTTCACCATGCACCATACGAATTTCATTCAGTAATGCATTCATACAACTGACAAACCTTTCTAGCCCTGACCGATCGGCGTGATCGGAATAGTCCCTTATGGTATGCGTCTGAGCCCGGATGTCATAGCGCTGCCCGTCAAGCCCAACATAGCCACTATGAGGACTACAGCACTGGACTTGTCGCCCAGAGAGGCCATCCGCCTAGAAGCCAACGAAGAGCACATCATGCCGCACATAACCGAACATAGCGTTAAGGTAGTTGACAATATGCCCACTGGAGCACATGCCGCTGCCAGCAACGACGATAGCCAGCTGAGCGGCTTGCTTCGCAAAACGAATGGCCAGCGGGGAGTTTGAGCCTTTTCCAAACGCAGCCAAAACCGAGCTTGAAAGCATCTCCAAGTAAGATGGACAACAACTTGGCCGATGGCTCACTGCTTTGAAACCAGTTGCAAGGAGATCGGGTATGCCTCCAACGTGGTCGATGTGAATATGAGTCGCGACCAGAGCCCTAACCGAGCCTACTAGCCCTGCCCGACCTTCAGGAGAGGCTTCGGCACCTTGAAAAAGGCCACAGTCCATGACCAGCGCATACTCATCATCTATCTGTGACTGATTATAGAAGCCCGTCACGCCTGTTACGGAGCCGTGATGAACGATGGAGGGTAGTTGCACGAGTCAATCCTTTAATGCTAGCTATCATAAAGGGACTCAGCCCAGCAATGCGAACGAGAGAGTGACAGCTGGCTTTATTGACTAATGACTTGCAGCAGATTACTCAGTTAAAGCGCTCATATTTTGCAACTACACATGACTTCGCAAATATGGCAAAAGAATGACGCCAGATGGCCGCCCAACCAGGAGAATCACTCCTGCGAGAAGACCAAAGCGGTGTCAATCTTCCTCATTTACCCGATCCCGCAACTCCTTACCAGGCTTGAAGTGCGGTACGAACTTCCCATCCAGACGAACAGACTCGCCGGTCTTAGGATTGCGCCCCGTGCGAGGCGCACGAAAATGCAGGGAGAAGCTGCCAAATCCGCGTATCTCGATACGATCCCCCGTGGCCAGTGCCTGGGACATCTGCTCGAGCATGGTCTTGATGGCAAGCTCTACATCTTTCGAGGAAAGCTGGCCTTGGTGGGTAACGATTCGTTCGATCAACTCCGACTTGGTCATGGTTTTCCCTTCTATATCAAGCGGCTAGATCAGCTCTACGCGGTTTTAGCATGACCACGAAGCTTTGAACAGCCCCAATAACCAAGGGTAAAACTCGGGCAACAAAAAGGGCGGCCTAAGCCGCCCTTTTTGATGAAGGAATCAGGACTTAGCCCTGGTTCTCCATCTGAGCGCGGATCAGATCACCAATGGTGGTCGGGCCGGTGCTCTCGGATTCCTGCTTGCGCAGTTCCTTCATTGCGTCTTTCTCGTCATCCACGTCTTTCGACTTGATGGACAGGCTGATGACGCGGCTCTTACGGTCGATGCTGATGATCTTGGCTTCGACTTCTTCGCCTTCCTTCAGCACGTTGCGCGCGTCTTCAACGCGGTCACGGCTGATTTCGGAGGCCTTCAGGATGCCTTCGATATCGTCGCCCAGGGTGATCACAGCGCCCTTGGCATCAACTTCCTTGACGGTACCGCGCACGATGGTGCCCTTCTCGTTCAGGGAGGCGTAGTTGGAGAACGGATCGTCTTCCAGCTGCTTGATACCCAGGGAGATGCGCTCGCGCTCCGGATCTACGGACAGGATGACGGTATCCAGTTCGTCGCCCTTCTTGAAACGACGTACGGCTTCTTCGCCAACTTCGTTCCAAGAGATATCGGACAGGTGAACCAGGCCGTCGATGCCGCCTTCCAGACCAATGAAGATACCGAAATCGGTGATCGACTTGATGGTGCCGGAGATCTTGTCGCCTTTATTGAAGCGACCGGAGAAGTCTTCCCACGGGTTGGACTTGCACTGCTTGATGCCCAGGGAGATACGACGACGCTCTTCGTCGATGTCGAGAACCTGAACTTCCACTTCGTCGCCAACCTGAACGACTTTGGACGGGTGGATGTTCTTGTTGGTCCAATCCATCTCGGAAACGTGCACCAGGCCTTCCACGCCTTCTTCCAGCTCTGCAAAGCAGCCGTAGTCGGTCAGGTTGGTAACGCGCGCGGTTACGCGGGTGCCTTCCGGGTAGCGAGCCTTGATGGCAACCCACGGGTCTTCGCCCAGTTGCTTCAGACCCAGGGAGACGCGGTTGCGCTCGCGGTCGAACTTCAGGACCTTGACGTCGATCTCGTCGCCAACATTGACGATCTCGGACGGGTGCTTGATGCGCTTCCAAGCCATGTCGGTGATGTGCAGCAGGCCGTCTACGCCGCCCAGGTCAACGAATGCGCCGTAGTCGGTGAGGTTCTTGACGATACCTTTGACTTGCTGGCCTTCCTGCAGGGATTCCAGCAGAGCTTCGCGCTCGGCACTGTTCTCGGCTTCCAAGACGCTGCGGCGGGAAACGACAACGTTGTTGCGCTTCTGGTCGAGCTTGATGACCTTGAACTCGAGCTCTTTGCCTTCCAGGTGAGTGGTGTCGCGCACGGGGCGCACATCCACCAGGGAGCCCGGCAGGAACGCGCGGATGCCGCTGACGTCGACGGTGAAACCGCCTTTGACCTTGCCGTTGATAACGCCCTTGACCACTTCTTCAGCAGCGAAAGCAGCTTCCAGAACAATCCAGCACTCGGCGCGCTTGGCCTTCTCGCGGGACAGCTTGGTTTCACCGAAGCCATCTTCTACCGCGTCCAGCGCAACGTGAACTTCGTCACCCACGCTGATGGTCAGCTCGCCCTGTTCGTTGTAGAACTGCTCGACCGGGATGACGCCCTCGGACTTGAGGCCAGCATGCACGGTGACCCAGTCACCGTCGATGTCGACCACGATGCCGGTGATGATGGCACCCGGCTGCATGTCGAGGGATTTCAGGCTTTCTTCAAAAAGTTCTGCGAAGCTTTCGCTCATGATCATACCTGTAGTCAAAGGCCACTAAAGGCCCTATTCCGCACTACCAGCAAATGCGGTCAAGTCAGTGATTAAAGGTGGAGGGGACGTCAACTGGTATCCCGTTCCACCCCTGTGGCACCACGCCCAGTCGGATGACCGGCAATGAGGCACTTCCTTTCGGAATCAGAACCGGCGTGACGCTCCCATTAGAGAAATCACGCCGACATAAGGGCTGGAATGTTAGCAATGGGGCTAGCGGCCGTCAATTGCCCCGCCCCGGCACTCCGGGCAGATCCGCCCGACGGAGCCGACTCGGAAAACAGAAGCGCCGCGTCCAAGGAGCGCGACGTCGCTGGAATGCGGCCGCGATCAGTCATCCAGCCCCAGCGCGGCAAAGGCTTCGAGAATGCGCTCCAGCACTTCGTCGATGCTCAGGTGGGTGGAGTCGAGAATCAGGGCATCCGGCGCGGGCTTCAGCGGCGCTACGGAACGCTGGGTGTCGCGCTCGTCACGCTCGATGATCTCGGTCAGCAGGGAGGCCATCTCGACCTCCATGCCCTTGCCCTTCAACTGCAGATAGCGCCGACGTGCACGCTCCTCCGCGGTAGCGGTGAGGAAGATCTTCAGCGGTGCATCCGGAAAGACCACCGTTCCCATGTCCCGACCATCAGCGACCAGCCCGGGCGCCTCCTGGAAGGCACGCTGACGCTGCAGCAAGGCATCGCGCACCGCCGGCAGGGCAGCGACCTGCGAGGCGCCCGCTCCTACCGTCTCGGTGCGGATGACGTCGGAAACATCCTCACCCTCGAGGATGATCCGCTGGACGCCACCCGCATTGGAGAGGAACTGCACATCGAGATGGGCCGCCAGGACCTTCAGCGACTCCTCGTTGGTCAGGTCGACACCGTGGTTACGCGCCGCGAAGGCCAGCAGCCGATACAGCGCACCGGAATCCAGCAGGTTCCAGCCAAGACGCTTGGCCAGCAGGCCCGCGACCGTGCCCTTGCCCGAGCCACCCGGGCCGTCGATGGCGATGACCGGCGCTGCAGTACTCATCACTTGCCCTCTTCGGCGACTTGGATGCCGACCTGCGCCGCCAGCCCGAGGAAGTTCGGGAAGGAGGTCGCGACGTTGGCGCAATCGTGGATACGGATCGCACCGCCGGCACGCAGCGAAGCGACGCTGAAGGACATGGCGATGCGATGGTCGCCATGGCTCCACACCTCACCCCCGCCGAACGCACCACCGTCGATGATGATGCCGTCCGGGGTCGGCTCGGCCTTCACGCCCAGCGCTACCAGCCCGTCGGCCATCACCTGGATGCGGTCCGACTCCTTGACCCGCAGCTCTTCCGCGCCACGCAGGACGGTGCGCCCTTCGGCGCAGGCGGCAGCGACGAACAGCACCGGGAACTCGTCGATGGCCAGCGGAACCAGGTCTTCGGGGATATCGATGCCCTTGAGCTTCGCCGCGCGCACGCGGATATCCGCCACCGGCTCGCCACCGACTTCACGCGGGTTCTCCAGGGTGATATCGGCGCCCATCAGCTTGAGGATATCGATCACGCCGGTACGGGTCGGGTTGATACCCACGTGCTCCAGCAGCAGCTCGGAACCCTCGGCGATGCTCGCTGCCACCAGGAAGAAGGCTGCGGAAGAGATATCCGCCGGCACTTCGATATGAGTGGCGGACAGCTTGTGGCCGCTCTCGACGGTCGCCGTGCTGCCATCGACGGCAACCGGATAACCGAAGCCCTGCAGCATGCGCTCGGTATGGTCGCGGGTCGGAGCCGGCTCGGTCACCGAGGTTTCGCCCGCAGCGTAGAGACCGGCGAGCAACAGGCAGGATTTGACCTGGGCGCTGGCCATCGGCATCTCGTAGCTCATGCCGGTGAGGCGCTGGCCACCACGGATGGTCATCGGCGGACGACCTTCCGGAGCGGTCTCGATCACCGCCCCCATCTCGCGCAACGGCTTGGCCACACGGTTCATCGGGCGCTTGGACAGCGAAGCGTCACCGGTCAGGGTGGTGTCGAACGGCTGGGCAGCGAGCAGCCCGCTGAGCAGGCGCATGGAGGTACCGGAGTTGCCCAGGTACAGCGGCCCGGGCGGCGGCTTCAGGCCATGCAGGCCAACGCCGTGAATGGTCACGCGACCATGGTGGGGGCCTTCGATGACCACCCCCATGTCGCGGAAAGCCTGCAGGGTCGCCAGGGCGTCCTCACCCTCGAGGAAGCCCTCCACCTCGGTCGTGCCCTCGGCCAGGGAGCCGAGCATGATCGAGCGGTGGGAAATGGACTTGTCGCCCGGAACGCGGATACGCCCGGAAAGGCGGCCACCCGGCTGGGCCAGGTAAATCAGGTCGTTATTGTGCATGGCGTCCACATAGGCCCTGCGGGCCAGGATTTTACTGAAATGTTCGCGGGCGACGCGGGCGCGGGTGAACACGCCCAGCAGTTGATGCCCATCCCCTGCGTCGACCGCGTCGCGCAAGGCGTCGAGGTCGCCACGAAATGCGTCCAGCACCCGCAGCACGGCCTCGCGGTTGGCGAGGAAGATGTCGTGCCACATGACCGGATCGCTGCCGGCGATCCGCGTGAAATCACGGAAGCCACCAGCGGCGTAGCGGAATATCTCCAGGTTCTCACTGCGTTTGGCAAGCGAGTCGACCAGCCCGAAAGCCAGCAGGTGCGGCAAATGGCTGGTCGCCGCAAGCACCTCGTCGTGGTGCTCGACCTGCATGTGCTCGACATCGGCCCCCAGCTCGCGCCAGAGCCTGTCGACCAAGGCCAGCGCCTCGGCGTCAGTGGACTCCTGAGGCGTCAGGATCACCTTGTGGCGATAAAAGAGAGCGCCATTGGCCGCCTCCACCCCGCTCTGCTCGGACCCCGCAATAGGATGACCGGGGACGAAGCGAGCCGGCATGCCATCGAAGGCCAGGCGCGCGGCACGCACCACATTGCCCTTGGCGCTGCCGACATCGGTGAGCACGACATCGCCAAGATCAAGCTTCGCCAGCTCAGCCAGCAATCGCTCCATGGCGAGGATAGGCACGGCCAGCTGGATCACCGCCGCCCCCTGACAGGCGGCGGCGAGATCGCTCTCGCAACGGTCGACCACGCCCAGCTCCACGGCCAGGCGGCGCGACTCGGCGTCCAGATCGACACCCACCACTTCATCGAACGCCCCCTTTTCCCGCAGCCCCTTGGCGAAGGAGCCGCCGATCAGGCCGAGCCCGATCACCACGAGGCGCCCGAGCTTAGGAGAGCGCTGTTGCAGCGGCATGACATCAGCCACGGGCGAGCACCTGCCCCAGGACGTCGAGGAAGCGCTGGTTCTCCTCGGGCAGGCCGATGGAGACGCGCAGGAAGTTCGGCATGCCGTAGCCCGCGACCGGGCGCACGATCACGCCTGCCGCCAGCAAGGCCTGGTTGATGCCCGCCGTATCGCGACCGAAATCGATGGCGATGAAGTTGCCACGAGACGGAATCCAGCCCAGGCCCAGCGCGCGGCAACCCGCTTCCAGCTGCGCCATGCCAGCGTCATTGAGGCGGCGGCTCTCGGCCAGGTAGTCGGCGTCCGCCAGCGCGGCGCAGGCGGCGGCCAGGGCCAGGCTGTTGACGTTGAACGGCTGGCGCACGCGGTTCAGGACATCGGCGACACGAGCGGACGAAATCCCGTAGCCGACCCGCAGCGCCGCCAGGCCGAAGGCCTTGGAGAAGGTGCGGGAAACCAGCAGGTTCGGGTAGCGCGACAGGTAGTCGAGGCCGTCGGGCAGCTCGCCACCCGACGCGTATTCGATATAGGCCTCGTCCAGCACCACCAGCACGGTCTCCGGGACCTGGGCGAGGAATTCTTCCAGCGCCTGCGGACCGAACCAGGTGCCGGTCGGGTTGTTCGGGTTGGCGACGAAGACCACGCGGGTCTGCTCGTCGATGGCCGCCAGCATCGCCGGCAGGTCATGCCCCCAGTCCTTGGCCGGCACGACCTTGGCGGTGGCGCCGACAGCCTGGGTGACGATGGGGTACACGGCGAACGCGTGCTGGCTGAACACCGCGTTCAGGCCCGGGGCCAGGTAGGCACGACCGACCAGTTCGAGGATGTCGTTGGAGCCATTGCCGAGGGTCACCTGGTCCGGCTGGACGTCATAACGCTCGGCCAGGCGGCGCTTGAGCTCGAAGCCATTGCCATCCGGGTAGCGGGTGAGATCGGCCAGTTCGGCACGGATGGCCTCGAGAACCTTGGGGCTCGGGCCCAGCGGGTTCTCGTTGCTGGCCAGCTTGACGATGCCGGCCGGGTCGAGGTTCAGCTCACGGGCCAGCTCGTCAACCGGCTTGCCGGGTACGTAGGGCGAAAGTTTCTGCACGCCCGGCTGTGCCAGGGCGAGGAAGTCGCAGCTCATGGGCGCTCCTTGGAAATCTCTTGGGTTCAGAGAACCGCTTTCGGGTAGGACCCCAGCACCTTCAGCGCCACGGCCTCCTGGTTGATCTTCTCCAGCACGTCCTTGATCAACGGGTCACGGTGATGGCCGACGAAGTCGATGAAGAACACGTAGGTCCATTTGCCACTGCGGGACGGGCGGGTCTCGATGCGGGTCAGGTCGATGCCGTTGGTGTGGAAGGGCACCAGAAGCTCGTGCAGCGCGCCAGGCTTGTTGCGCATGGAGACGATGACCGAGGTCTTGTCGTCGCCGGTAGGCGGCACTTCCTGGCTGCCGATGATGAGGAAGCGCGTGGAGTTGTCCGGGCGGTCCTCGATCTTCTCGCAGAGCTTGGTCAGCCCGTAGAGACTGGCCGCCATGTCGCCGGCGATGGCGGCGGAGTTCCACTCGCTCTTCACCCGCTTGGCGGCATCCGCATTGCTGGAGACAGCGACGCGCTCGACGTTCGGGTAGTGCGCGTCCAGCCACTTGCGGCACTGGGCCAGGGACTGGGCGTGGGAATAGATGCGGGTGATGTTGTCGGTCTTGGTGGTGTCGCCCACCAGCAGGTGATGGTGGATACGCAGCTCCACCTCGCCGCAGATGACCATGTCGTGCTCGAGGAAGCTGTCCAGGGTGTGGTTGACCGCACCCTCGGTAGAGTTTTCCACCGGCACCACGCCGAAATTGACCGCACCGGCCGCCACCTCGCGGAACACCTCGTCGATGGCGGCCATCGGGGTGCTGATCACGGCGTGGCCGAAATGCTTCATCGCAGCGGCCTGGGTGAACGTGCCCTCGGGCCCCAGGTACGCAACCTTGAGCGGTTGCTCCAGCGCCAGGCAGGAGGACATGATTTCGCGGAACAGCCGCGCCATCTCCTCGTTGTCCAGCGGCCCCTTGTTGCGTTCCATGATGTGCTTGAGCACCCAGGCTTCGCGCTCGGGGCGATAGAAGACCGGCTTCTCGCCTTCCGGCAGGGCCGCCATCTTCACGCGAGCGACGTCCTGGGCGCAGCGCGCGCGATCACTGATCAGTTCGAGGATCTTCTCGTCGAGGCTGTCGATGCGCAGGCGCAGGGCCTTCAATTCCTGTTCGGACATCAGGCGCGCTCCTTCTCGAACTCCGCCATGTAGGCCACCAGGGCCTCGACTGCATCCAGGCCGACCGCGTTGTAGATGGAGGCACGCATGCCTCCCACCGAACGGTGGCCCTTGAGGTTGAGCAGGCCACGGGCGTCGGCACCCGCGAGGAAGTCCTTGTCCAGGCGCTCGTCGGCGAGGCGGAACGGAACGTTCATCCAGGACCGCGCATTCACCGCGATGGGGTTGGTATAGAAGTCGCTCTTGTCGATGTGGCCGTAGAGCAGTTCCTTCTTCGCACGGTTGCGCTGCTCCATGGCTTCGACGCCGCCCTGCTCCTTCAGCCACTCGAAGACCAGGCCCGAGAGGTACCAGGAGAAGGTGGCCGGGGTGTTGTACATGGAGCCGTTATCCGCCGCGACCTTGTAGTTGAGCATGGTCGGGCAGGACGAGCGGGCACGGCCCAGCAGGTCTTCGCGGACGATGACGACCACCAGGCCGCTCGGGCCGATGTTCTTCTGCGCGCCGGCATAGATCAGGCCGAAGCGGGACACATCGAGCGGACGGGAAAGGATGTCCGAAGACATGTCCACCACCAGCGGTACGTCACCGGCCTCGGGGATCCAGTCGAACTGCAGGCCGCCGATGGTCTCGTTGGAGGCGTAGTGCAGGTAGGCGGCATCCGCACTCAGCTTCCAGCCGTTCTGGCCAGGGATGGCGAAGTAGTCCAGGCCCTTGGCACTGGCCGCGACGTTGACGCGGCCGTAGCGTGCCGCCTCCTCGATGCTCTTCTTCGACCAGATGCCGGTCTCGACGTAGTCGGCCACGCCGTTTTCCGGGAGCAGGTTCAGCGGGATCTCGGCGAACTGCTGGCTGGCACCGCCCTGGAGGAACAGCACCTTGTAGTTGGAGGGGATGGAGAGCAGGTCGCGCAGGTCCTGTTCGGCCTTTTCGGCGATGGCGACGTAGTCGTCACTGCGATGGCTCATTTCCATGACGGAAAGGCCCTTGCCTTGCCAATCGAGGAGTTCCGCCTGGGCGCGTTGCAGGACGGCTTCCGGAAGCGCGGCCGGGCCGGCGCAGAAGTTAAAGGCTCGCTTGCTCACATCCACTCTCACTGGGTAGCGCGGGGGCACCTGTGCCCCCGCTGATGGTCTTCTACCGAGTGGACAGGCCGGCTAGGACCCGCCCGCTCCGCAGCGTGTTACTCGTCACCCGCCGGTTGCGCGTCGTCCTGCTGGACATCGTCCGCCTGGACTTCGGCGACGGCGTCGGCCGTCACTTCGCCGTCTTCCAGCTCGTCGTCCTCGTCAACACCGGACGGCTCCTGCACGCGCTCCAAGCCGACCAGGGTCTCGTCCTTGGCCAGCTTGATCAGGGTCACGCCCTGGGTGTTGCGGCCGGAACTGGAGACTTCGTCGACACGGGTACGCACCAGGGTGCCCTGGTCGGAGATCAGCATGATCTCCTCGCCGTCCTGCACCTGGATGGCGCCGACCAGCTTGCCGTTACGCTCGTTGATGACCATGGCGATCACGCCCTGGCCGCCACGACCGCGGCGCGGGAACTTGCCAAGGCCGGTACGCTTGCCGAAGCCACGCTCCGATGCGGTGAGAATCTGCGCGCCGGATTCGGGGATCAGCATGGAGATCAGCTGCTGCTCCTTGCCCAGGCGCATGCCACGCACGCCACGGGCGGTACGGCCCATGATGCGCACCATGCTCTCGGCGAAGCGGATCACCTTGCCGGCGCTGGAGAACAGCATGACTTCCTTGGCGCCGTCGGTGATGGCGGCGGCGATCAGGGTGTCACCCTCGTCCAGGCGCAGGGCGATCAGGCCACTGGAACGCGGCTTGCTGAACTGCACCAGCGGGGTCTTCTTGACGGTGCCGAAGGCGGTGGCCATGAAGATATAGGCACCGGTGGGCTCGGCCACCAGCTCCGGGGTGTCGCCTTCGACTTCTTCGACTTCCGGCTCCACCACTTCACCTTCGAGCACGGCGACCTCGGCTTCCTCGAGATCATCCTCGTCACCGGCTTCGCGCTGCAGCGCTTCCAGGTCGATCTGCAGCATCGCGGTGATGCGCTCGCCCTCGTCCAGCGGCAGCAGGTTCACCAGCGGGCGGCCACGCGCGGTGCGCGAGGCTTCCGGGATTTCGAAGGTCTTCAGCCAGTACACCTTGCCCTTGCTGGAGAACAGCAGCAGCGTGGCATGGCTGTTGGCGACCAGCAGGTGCTCGATGTAGTCCTCGTCCTTCACGCCGGTGGCGGACTTGCCGCGACCGCCGCGGCGCTGGGCCTGGTAGGCGGCCAGCGGCTGGGACTTGGCGTAGCCGCCATGGGAAATGGTGACGACGCGCTCTTCTTCGGTGATCAGGTCGGCGATGGTCAGGTCCACCTGGGACGCGACGATCTCGGTACGGCGGGCGTCGCCGAACTCGGCCTTGACCTTCTCCAGCTCCTCGCGAATGACTTCCATCAGGCGCTCGGGACTGGTCAGGATGCGGATCAGCTCGCCGATCAGGGTCAGGATTTCCTGGTACTCGGACAGGAGCTTCTCGTGCTCCAGGCCGGTCAGGCGGTGCAAGCGCAGCTCCAGGATGGCCTGGGCCTGTTCCGGCGACAGGTAGTACTTGCCGTCACGCAGGCCGTACTGCGGGGCCAGGTCTTCCGGACGGCAGGAGTCGGCACCGGCGCGCTCGACCATCGCTTCCACGGCGGAGGACGCCCACGCGGTGGCGATCAGGCGCTCCTTGGCCTCGGCGGGAGTCGGCGAATTCTTGATCAGCTCGATCACCGGGTCGATGTTCGACAGGGCGACGGCCTGGCCTTCGAGGATATGGCCGCGCTCGCGCGCCTTGCGCAGCTCGAAGACGGTACGGCGGGTCACCACTTCGCGGCGGTGACGGATGAACACCTCAAGCATGTCCTTGAGGTTCAGCGTGCGCGGCTGGCCATCCACCAGGGCCACGACGTTGATACCGAACACGCTCTGCATCTGGGTCTGGGCGTAGAGGTTGTTGAGCACCACCTCGCCGACTTCGCCGCGACGCAGCTCGATCACCACGCGCATGCCGTCCTTGTCGGACTCGTCGCGCAGCTCGGTGATGCCCTCGAGCTTCTTCTCCTTGACCAGCTCGGCGATCTTCTCGATCAGACGCGCCTTGTTCAGCTGGTAGGGCAGCTCGGTGACGATGATCTGCTGGCGGTTGCCGCCCTTCTCCATGTCCTCGATTTCGGCGCGGGCACGTATATAGATGCGGCCACGACCGGTGCGGTAGGCCTCGATGATGCCGGCACGGCCGTTGATGATCCCTGCGGTCGGGAAGTCCGGGCCGGGGATGTACTGCATCAGTTCATCGACGGTCAGCTCGCTGTTGTCCATCAGCGCCAGGCAGCCGTCGATGACCTCGGAGAGGTTGTGCGGCGGGATGTTGGTGGCCATGCCCACGGCGATACCGCTGGAACCGTTGACCAGCAGGTTGGGGATCTTGGTCGGCATGACCGCCGGGATCAGCTCGGTGCCGTCGTAGTTGGGCACCCAGTCGACGGTTTCCTTGTCCAGGTCGGCCAGCAGCTCGTGGGCCAGCTTGGACATGCGCACTTCGGTGTATCGCATGGCCGCGGCATTGTCGCCGTCCACCGAACCGAAGTTGCCCTGGCCGTCGACCAGCATGTAGCGCAGGGAGAAGGGCTGGGCCATGCGCACGATGGTGTCGTACACGGCGGTGTCGCCGTGGGGGTGGTACTTACCGATCACGTCACCGACCACACGGGCGGATTTCTTGTACGGCTTGTTCCAGTCGTTGCCCAGCTCGCTCATGGCGAACAGCACGCGACGGTGAACCGGTTTCAGACCGTCGCGCGCATCCGGCAGGGCGCGCCCGACGATCACGCTCATCGCGTAGTCGAGGTAGGACTGTTTCAGCTCGTCTTCGATATTGACCGGGAGGATTTCTTTGGCCAGTTCGCCCATGAGAAGCCTGATTCCTTTTTCTAGTGAAGCCCCGACACATCCATCCTGGATGACGCAGGGCTCGTCGCCTGGCAGCGCCAGCACGACTCACGACAAATCAACGAGTTAAGCCACGGATCCGCACGGAATGCCGACCTTGCAAAGGGAGGCTCGATAACTGCCGGAGCTTACCATAGTCACCGCCCTGCACCCAGCCCCGCCGGGCGCAGGCCTCAGCCTCAATGCAGGCGCTTGCGGCACATCAACTGGGCCAGCTTGGCGGTATCGGGACGCTCGACAACCCCCTTCTCGGTCACGATCGCGTCGATCAGGTCGGCCGGGGTCACGTCGAACACCGGGTTCACCGCGTGCACATCGGCCGCCACGCGCCTGCCGCCCAACTCGAGCAACTCGCGCCCGTCACGCTCCTCGATGGGGATGTCGTCACCGCTCTCAAGCGCCATGTCGATGGTCGAGCTCGGCGCCACGACCATGAAACGCACGCCGTGGTGCATGGCGCAGACCGCCAGCTGGTAGGTACCGATCTTGTTGGCCACATCGCCATTGGCGGTGATGCGGTCGGCCCCGACTATCACCCAGGTGATGCCGGCCGTCTTCATCAGATGGGCCGCCGCCGCATCAGCATTGAGACTGACCGGCACGCCTTCGTTCGCCAGCTCCCAGGCCGTGAGGCGAGCACCCTGCAGCCAGGGGCGCGTCTCGTCGGCGTAGACCCGCTCCACCAGCCCGTCCAGATGGGCCGCACGAATCACCCCGAGCGCGGTGCCGAAGCCGCCCGTGGCCAGGGCGCCGGTGTTGCAGTGGGTCAGCAGCGCCTGGGGATTGCCCTGGTGCTTGCGGATCAGCTCCATGCCCAGCTGGGCCATGGTCAGGTTGGCTTCGCGGTCGCTTTCATGGATGGCGATGGCTTCCGCCTCCAGCGCCTGCAGCGGCTCCTCGCCCTCCTTCAGCCGATCCAGGCGCTCGCGCATGCGGTTGAGCGCCCAGAACAGGTTGACCGCCGTGGGCCGCGAATCGGCCAGCACACCGAAGTCCTCCTCGAGGGCTTCACGCCAGTCACCGCCCGCCGCCAGCCGCGCGCGCGCGCCCAGCACCAGCCCGTAGGCGGCACTGATGCCGATGGCCGGCGCACCGCGCACCACCATCAGGCGGATCGCCTCCGCGACACCGGCCGCGGTGCCGTATTCCAGCCAGGTCTCCTCCTGGGGCAGGAGGCGCTGGTCGAGCAGACGCAGGACCCCGTCCCGCCAGTCGATGGCGATCACCTTCTCGGCTGCCAACAGTTGCTCACGCATGGAACACCTCGCCACCAATAAACCCGCGGAAAAACCGCGGATTATAGCGATCCAGCGCCCGTCTGGCTCGGGTATACTGCCGCGATATTTTCCTGCGCCCAGGATGCGCCACCATGCCCGACGCCAAAGCCCCGCTCGACCTGCTCCTGCTGCCGACCTGGATCGTCCCCGTGGAACCGGCGGGCGTCGTCCTCCGCGACCATGCCCTGGGCGTCCGCGACGGTCGGATCGCGCTGATCGCCAAGCGCGAGGAGGCGCTGCGCTGGCCAGCTGCCGAGGTACGCGAGCTGCCCGGCATGCTGCTGGCACCCGGCCTGGTCAACGCCCACGGGCACGCCGCGATGTCGCTGTTCCGCGGCATGGCCGACGACCTGCCGCTGATGACCTGGCTGGAACAGCACATCTGGCCGGCCGAGGCCAAGTGGGTCGACGAGGCCTTCGTCCGCGACGGCACCGAACTCGCCATCGCCGAACAGATCAAGGGCGGCATCACCACGTTCTCCGAGATGTACTTCTACCCCGCCATCGCCAGCGAAGCGGTACACGGATGTGGCGTGAAGGCGCAGATCACCATCCCCGTCATCGATTTCCCGATCCCCGGCGCCCTCGACGCCGCCGAGGCCATCCGCCATGGCCTGGAGCTGTTCAGCGACCTCAAGCACCACCCGCGCATCAAGGTCGCCTTCGGCCCCCACGCGCCCTACACGGTCAGCGACGACAAGCTGGAGAACATCCGCATGCTCGCCGAGGAACTGGACGCCGGCATCCACATGCACGTCCAGGAGACGGCCTTCGAGGTCCAGCAGAGCCTGGAACAGCGCGGCGAACGCCCCATGGCCCGCCTCGCCCGCCTCGGCCTGCTCGGCCCGCGCTTCCAGGCCGTGCACATGACCCAGATCAGCGATGACGACCTGGCACTGCTGGTAGAAAGCAACACCAGCGTCATCCACTGCCCCGAATCCAACCTCAAGCTCGCCAGCGGCTTCTGCCCGGTGGAGCGCCTGTGGCTCGCCGGGGTCAACGTCGCGGTCGGCACCGATGGCGCCGCCAGCAACAACGACCTCGACCTGCTGGGGGATACCCGCACCGCCGCCATGCTGGCCAAGGCGGTCGCCGGCTCCGCCACCGCGCTGGACGCCCATCGCGCGCTGCGCATGGCTACGCTCAATGGTGCACGGGCGCTGGGAATGGAACAGGACACCGGCTCGCTGGAGCTCGGCAAGGCCGCCGACATGGTCGCCTTCGACCTCACCGGGCTGGCCCAGCAACCGGTGTACGACCCGGTTTCGCAACTTATCTATGCCACCGGTCGCGATCGCGTCCGGCACGTGTGGGTCGACGGCAAGGCCCTGCTCGATGCAGGCCGCCTCACCCGCCAGGACGAAGCCCGCCTGATCGCCACCGCGCAAGCCTGGGGCGAGCGGATCGCCGGCCACTGAATTCTGATTGATGGAAAAGGTGTCTCCATGAGCAACGTCGACCACGCCGAAATCGCCAAATTCGAGGCCCTCGCCCACCGCTGGTGGGACCGCGAAAGCGAATTCAAACCGCTGCACGACATCAACCCCCTGCGGGTCAACTGGATCGACGAGCGCGCCCGCCTCGCCGGCAAGACGGTGCTGGACGTCGGTTGCGGCGGCGGCATCCTCAGCGAAGCCATGGCCCAGCGCGGCGCCAAGGTCACCGGCATCGACATGGGCGAAGCCCCTCTGGCCGTGGCCCGCCTGCACCAGCTGGAATCCGGCGTACCGGTGGAATACCGCCGCATCACCGCCGAGGAGCTGGCCGCCGAGATGCCCGGGCAGTTCGACGTGGTCACCTGCCTGGAGATGCTCGAGCACGTGCCCGACCCGTCCTCGGTGATCCGTGCCTGCCAGACCCTGGTCAAGCCCGGCGGCCAGGTGTTCTTCTCCACCATCAACCGCAATCCCAAGGCCTACCTGTTCGCCATCGTCGGCGCCGAATACATCATGGGCCTGCTGCCTCGCGGCACCCACGACTTCAAGAAATTCATCCGCCCCTCCGAACTGGGTGCCTGGAGCCGCGCCGCCGGCCTGCAGGTCAAGGACATCATCGGCCTGACCTACAACCCGCTGACCAAGCACTACAAGCTGGCCAGCGACGTGGACGTCAACTACATGATCCACACCCTGCGCGAGGAGTGACGGCCATGCGCCTCAGAGCGGTTCTCTTCGACATGGACGGCACCCTGCTGGACTCGGCGCCGGACTTCATCGCCGTCGCCCAGGCCATGCGCACGGACCGGGGCCTGCCGGCCCTGGACGACAAGCTGATCCGCGACCAGGTTTCCGGTGGCGCCCGCGCCATGGTCGCCGCCACCTTCGGCATGGACCCGGAAGCCGAGGGTTTCGAGACCCTGCGCCAGGAATTCCTGGAGCGCTACCAGGCCCATTGCGCCGTGTTCACCCGCCCCTTCGACGGCATCGACGCACTGCTGCAGGACATCGAGAAGGCCCGCCTGATCTGGGGCGTGGTCACCAACAAGCCGGTGCGCTACGCCGAGCCGATCATGCAGCAGCTGGGCCTGGCCGAGCGCTCGGCGATCCTCATCTGCCCGGACCACGTGAAGAACAGCAAGCCCGACCCCGAGCCCCTGCTGCTGGCTTGCAGCCGCCTGCAACTGGATCCGGCCAGCGTGCTCTTCGTCGGCGACGACCTGCGCGACATCGAGTCCGGCCGCGCCGCCGGCACCCGCACCGCCGCCGTCACCTACGGCTACATCCACCCCGACGACAACCCCAGCCACTGGGGCGCCGACGTGGTCGTGGACCACCCCCTCCAATTGCGCGCCGTGCTCGATCGCGCGCTGTGCAGCTGCTGACGCAGCAGGGGCGAGCTTCAAGCCACAAGCCGCAAGACGCCCCCTTCACCTCACTTTCAGCTTCAGGCTTGCCGCTTGCAGCTCTCCGAAGGAGCCCGACATGTTCCAGTATTCCGCCCGCCCCGACCTGCTCAAGGGCCGGGTCATCCTGATCACCGGCGCCGGCCGCGGCATCGGTGCGGCCGCCGCCAAGACCTTCGCCGCCCACGGCGCCACCGTACTGCTGCTGGGCAAGACCGAGGCCAACCTCAACCAGGTCTATGACGAGATCGAGGCAGCCGGCCATCCGCAGCCGGCGGTGATCCCGTTCAATCTGGAAACGGCCCAGCCGCACCAGTACGACGAGCTCTCGGCCATGGTGGAGAACGAGTTCGGGCGCCTCGACGGCCTGCTGCACAACGCCTCAATCATCGGCCCGCGCACGCCGCTGGAGCAGTTGTCGGGCGACAACTTCATGCGCGTCATGCAGGTCAACGTCAACGCCATGTTCATGCTGACCAGCACCCTGCTGCCCCTGCTGAAGCTGTCCAGCGACGCCTCGGTGGTCTTCACCTCCAGCAGCGTCGGCCGCAAGGGGCGCGCCTACTGGGGGGCCTACGGCGTCTCCAAGTTCGCCACCGAGGGCCTGATGCAGACACTGGCCGACGAACTCGACGGCATCGCCAACGTGCGCGCCAACAGCGTCAACCCCGGCGCCACCCGCACCAGCATGCGTGCCCAGGCCTACCCGGGCGAGAACCCGGAGGTCAATCCGGAGCCCGAAGCCATCATGCCGGTCTACCTCTACCTCATGGGAGCGGACAGCACCGGCGTCAATGGCCAGGCGTTCGACGCGCAGTAACCCGCCCCACGCGGCGACCGCCGAGGTCGCCGCCCCTTCCGCCATTAAGCCGGCACCGCACTCGCGTGAACGGCATCACATTGCCAGGCGTTCGCCAAATCACCGGCAAGAGCTTGCCACCGGCGTTTTGCCAGCATCCTCAAGATATTGAATCCAAACGCTTTTACGGTCGAAATCGGATTCTGGCACGGAAATCGCTCTGACCTCTCCGTCGTCGCTTCGAGCGTCAGAGGTTCGCCAAATGGTCCCGTCCACCCCTACCAACACCATAGATTTCGATGCCGCCAAGCTGCAGCGCCTGGGCTTCACCAGCCCGGCCCAGAGCAAGCTGCGGCAGATGACGCTGCTGGAACTGCGCCGCCAGTTGAGCATGCAGTTGCAGACCAGCCTGGATGTGGAACGCATCGTCAGCCTGTTCTTCCGTGAAGTGCAGCGCCTGGTGCCGCTCGATGCCCTGGCCTATGTGCACCAGAGCAGCGACCTGCGCCTGGAATATGGCGAACGCGCCGCGCATTCGGCCGGCTACCGCCTGAGCCACGAAGGCGAATACCTGGGCGAGTTGATCTTCCGTCGCCGCCAGCGCTTCGACGAAACCGAACTCGGCCAGCTCGAATCCCTGCTGGCCTGCATGCTCTTCCCGCTGCGCAACGCGCTGCTGTATCGCACCGCCGTGCAATCGGCGCTGCGCGACCCGCTGACCGACACCGGCAACCGCATCGCCATGGACCAGGCGCTGCAACGCGAGGTGGACCTGGCGCGTCGCAGCCAACAGCCGCTGTCGGTGCTGATGCTGGACATCGACCACTTCAAGCGCATCAACGACGAATACGGCCACGGCACCGGCGACGAAGTGCTCAAGGCCGTGGCCACCACCCTCAAGGCCAAGCTGCGCAACGTCGACATGGTGTTCCGCTACGGCGGCGAGGAATTCCTCGTCCTGCTCTCCAGTACCTGCCGCGAAGCCGCCGGCATGGTCGGCGAACGCCTGCGCATGGGCGTCATGGAGATCCAGTACCTGGTCGGCGGGCGTCCGATCGAGCTGTCCATGAGCCTGGGCTGCGCCACCCTGCTGCCGGCCGAATCGGTGGACAGCCTGCTGCGCCGCGCCGACAGCGCCCTCTACGTGGCCAAGCGCAACGGCCGCAACCGCCTCTCCATGGCTGGCTGACCGCTCGACGACGCGAGCGACACCCATGAAAAAGGGGCCATCAGGCCCCTTTTTCATTGCATCGGCGGATCAGCGCTTGCGGCCGAAACCCGGACGCTGGCCATCGCCCGCCGGCGGGTTGGTGCGCTTGTTCACCGGACGCTGCGGCTTGCGCTGCGGGCGTTCGGCCACTTCGCTCGCATCGCCCTGGGGCTTGCCACGGGGCTTCTTGGCGACGTCGCGCGGGCGTTCGGCCAGCGGCGTGCTGCGGCCCTGCTCGCCACGGGCAGCCGGGCGCGGTGCGCGGGCCGGACGCTCGGCACCTTCACCACGCGGCGCGCGGCTCGGACGTTCGGCCCCCTCGCCACGACCACGAGCGGGACGCTCGCCACCTTCGCTGCGCGGACCACGGGCGGGACGGTCACTGCCCTGGCGATTGCCACGGCCGCTCACCGGCTTGACCAGCTTGCGCTGCATGCGCTCGACCTTGTCCTTGTGCTTGGTGGAGACCTCCGGCAGCAGGACCGGCTTGAGGCCGACCTCGCCACTGAGGATGTCCACCTCGGCCTGGCCCATCTCGCGCCAGCGGCCCATGGTCAGGTCGGAAGTGAGGAACACCGGACCGAAGCGCACGCGCTTCAGGCGGCTGACCACCACGCCCTGGGACTCCCACAGGCGACGCACTTCGCGGTTGCGGCCCTCCATGACCACGCAGTGGTACCAGTGGTTGAAGCCTTCGCCGCCAGGCGCTTCCTGGATGTCGGTGAACTTGGCGGGGCCGTCTTCCAGCATCACGCCGTTCTTCAGGTTCTCCAGCATCTCCTCGGTGACTTCGCCGCGCACGCGCACGGCGTACTCGCGGTCCATCTCGTAGGAGGGATGCATCAGGCGGTTGGCCAGCTCACCATCGGTGGTGAACAGCAGCAGGCCGGTGGTGTTGATGTCGAGACGGCCGATATTGATCCAGCGACCGGCACGCAGGCGCGGCAGACGTTCGAAAACGGTGGGGCGGCCTTCCGGGTCGTCGCGGGTGCAGACCTCGCCGTCGGGCTTGTTGTAGATCAGCACACGGCGGACGGCTTCGGTCTCTTCCTCGCGCTTGAGCAGGCGGCCGTCGACGCTGATGGCGTCATGACGGTCGACGCGCTGGCCAAGGGTCGCGGCCACGCCGTTGACCTTGACGCGGCCCTCGGTGATCCAGGCCTCGATATCGCGGCGCGAAGCCAGGCCGATACGGGCCAGAACCTTCTGCAGCTTTTCCCCAGCGGGGCTGTATTCGTCTTCGTTCATCTGGGCACCTCCCGGTGTAGTCGTTCAAAAAGGTCGCGCATCATACGCGGCGGGCGAACCTCAGGCTAGCTGAGTCCGCAGGGGTCGTCAGTGTTTTCGCCGGCCGGTCGCGGCCAGGGCCAGCAGGCGCATATCGGCCTCGGCCAGCACCTCGCGGCGCTCCGCCTTGCCAAGTTTCTTCCACGCCTTGATCTCGCCACGGGTGCGCCCGCAGCCCCGGCAGACATCGTCCGCAAACTGGCAAACCTTGATGCAGGGGTCCTTCATCGTCGCGCCTCGTCTTCCGGCCTCAGTGGCGGGTCTCGTCGAAGCCATCGCCCAACAGCGCCGCGTCGGCCTCCTCCGCCACGGCGGCCGCCTCGGCCTCCGGCTGCGCGACCTCGGGGGCGGGCAGGTCGTCGAAGTCGGTCTTCAGGCCCTGCTCCATGGTGTCCAGCTCCGCCAGCAGCGAGCGGAAGCTGGTCTCCTCGCGGGGCTCGGCGGGCTCTTCCCCGGCCAGGTCGGCACGCGCTTGCAACCCTTCCGGCACCGGTACGTCGACATCGTCGAGGGCCAGCACCGGTTCGGGCTCCAGCTCGCGCAGGGCGGCCAGCGGCGGCAGCTCATCGAGGTTCCTGAGGTTGAAATGGTCGAGGAAGGCCTTGGTGGTGGCGAACATCGCCGGCCGGCCGGGCACGTCACGGTAGCCGACCACGCGGATCCACTCGCGCTCCATCAGTGTCTTGACGATCTGGCTGTTCACCGTCACGCCGCGGATGTCCTCGATCTCACCCCGGGTGATGGGCTGGCGGTAGGCGATCAGGGCCAGGGTCTCCAGCATGGCGCGCGAGTAGCGCTGCGGACGCTCCTCCCAGAGGCGACCGACCCAGGGGGCGAAGCGCTCGCGCACCTGCAGCCGGTAGCCGGATGCCACTTCCTTCAGCTCGAAGGCGCGCCCCTGGCAGGAAGCGGCGAGAATCGCCAGCGCATCGCGGATCTGCGCCGGCTCCGGGCGCTCGGCTTCCTCGAACAGCTCGCCGATGCGCTCCAGCGACAGGGGTTTGCCGGAAGCCAGCAGGTAAGCCTCGAGCAGGGAGGCCAGCTCCTTGGGGTCGTTCAGGTTCATCTACTCGGCTCTTGCACGGACGTGGATGGGTGCGAAGGGCTCATTCTGCACCAGCTCCACCAGTTGTTCCTTGATCAGCTCCAGCACCGCCATGAAGGTCACCACCACGCCCAGGCGCCCTTCCTCGGCGGTGAACAGGCTGACGAACGGCAGGAAGGCGCCGCCCTTCAGGCGCTCCAGCACCTCGCTCATGCGCTCGCGGGTGGACAGCGCCTCGCGGGTCACCTGGTGGCTTTCGAACATGTCGGCGCGGCGCAGCACCTCGGCCATGGACAGCAGCAGCTCTTCCAGGCTGACGTCCGGCAGCAGCTTGCGCGCCCGCGCCTCTGGAGCCTCCAGGCGCGGCACGGTGTTGTCGCGACCGACCCGGGGCAGCATGTCGATGCCCTCGGCGGCGGCCTTGTAGCGTTCGTATTCCTGCAAGCGACGGATCAGCTCGGCGCGGGGGTCTTCCTCCTCCGCCTCGGCCTCGCTGGAGCGCGGCAGCAGCATGCGCGACTTGATCTCGGCGAGCATGGCGGCCATCACGAGGTACTCGGCGGCCAGCTCCAGGCGCACGGATTTCATCAGCTCGACGTAGCCCATGTACTGGCGGGTGATCTCCGCCACGGGGATGTCGAGGATGTCGATGTTCTGCTTGCGGATCAGGTAGAGCAGCAGGTCGAGCGGCCCCTCGAAGGCTTCGAGGAACACCTCCAGGGCATCCGGCGGGATATAGAGGTCGACAGGCAGCTCGGTGACGGCCTGCCCGTAGACCAGGGCGAAGGGCAGCTCCTGCTGGGCTCCTGCCTGGCTGTCGACCTGGGGCGCAGCTTCTGTGCTCACGCCTCGGCGTCCGTCATGAAGGGCGTCGGGTCACCGCAACCGGCACGCACCAGGCGCGGCTCGCCTTCGGACAGGTCGACCACGGTGGAGGCCGCCATGCCGCCGTAGCCGCCGTCGATGATCAGGTCCACCTGGTGCTCGAGGATCTGGCGCATCTCATAGGGGTCGCTCATCGGCAACGCCTCGCCAGGCAGGGTCAGGGTTGCGCTCATCAACGGCGCCCCCAGCTCTTCCAGCAGCGCCAGGGCGATGGGATGGTCCGGCACCCGCAGGCCGATGGTGCGGCGCTTGGGGTGCAACAGCATGCGCGGCACCTCGCGGGTGGCGCTGAGGATGAAGGTGTAGGGTCCGGGGGTATGCGCCTTGAGCAGGCGGAACGCCGCGGTGTCGACCTTGGCGAACAGCCCCAGCTCGGAGAGGTCGCGGCAGACCAGGGTGAAGTTGTGCTTGTCGTCCAGGCGGCGCAGGCGGCGGATGCGCTCCACGCCGTTCTTCTCGCCAATGGCACAGCCGACGGCGTACGAGGAGTCGGTCGGATAGACGATCACGCCCCCCGCCCTGACGATCTCCACCGCCTGCTTGATCAGCCGCGGCTGGGGATTCTCCGGGTGGACCTGGAAAAACTGACTCACGTTATCTCCCTGCTCAGCGTTCAGTTGGTCGTTGTGCATGTTGGAAACGCGCCGCCAGGGGCGACAGGTCCTCCGGTATGGGTCGGTACACGCCCAGCTCCGACCAGTCCCCAGGTGCGTGGAAATCGCTGCCGGCGCTCACCAGCATGCCGAATTCGCGGGCAAGGATGGTCAGCGTGCCCACCTGCTCCGCAGGCTGCATGCCGTTGACCACCTCGAGCGCATGGCCGCCGGCAGCGATGAAATCGGCCACCAGCTTGCGACGCTTGGTCTTAGTGAAGTCGTAATGGTAGGGATGCGCCAGGCTTATCCAGGCCCCGGCGGCGCGCAGCGTACCCACGGCCTCGGCCAGGGTCGGCCAGTGCTGCTTGACGTCGCCGAGCTTGCCCGAGCCCAGCCACTTGCGGAAGGCCTCCGCACGATCGCGCACGTGCTTCTCGCGCACCAGGAACTCGGCGAAGTGCGGCCGTGCCGGCGCGTTGCCGCTGTCACCCAGCTCGCGCTGGATGGCCCGCGCGCCTTCCAGCGCGCCGGGCATGCCCTTGGCCGCGAGGCGACGGTCGATCTCCTCGGCCCGCGACCAGCGCCCCTGGTGCAGGTCGGCGATGGCCTGGCGCAACTCCGGGGCGTCCGGACGGAAGGCATAGCCGAGCACGTGAATCGTCGCGCCGCCCCAGGTGCAGGACAGCTCCACGCCATCGATCAGCTCGATATCCAGTCCGGCGGCGGCGCTGCGGGCCTCTTCCAGCCCCTCGAGGGTGTCGTGGTCGGTCAGCGCCAGCACCCGAACGCCCTTTTCATGGGCGCGCGCCACCAGCACGGCGGGCGCCAGGGCGCCGTCGGAGGCCGTGCTGTGACAGTGCAGATCAATGTGCATGGCGTGCGCTTTCGCTAAGGGAATGGTTTGTTATTATGCCGGCACATCCCGCTTCTGGCTGCCGCCGTGAAACAATTCATCGACTTCATCCCGCTCATCCTCTTTTTCATCGTCTACAAGCTCGAACCCCGCGCCATCGAATTCGCCGGGCACAGCGTCATGCTGGGCGGCATCTTCAGCGCCACCGCCGTGCTGATCGCCGCCTCGGTGGTGGTCTACGGCGCGATCTTCCTCACCCAGCGCCGCCTGGAGAAGGGCCAGTGGCTGACCCTGGCCGCCTGCCTGGTGTTCGGCGGCCTGACCCTGGCCTTCCACAGCGAGACCTTCCTCAAGTGGAAGGCGCCGGTGGTCAACTGGCTGTTCGCCCTGGGCTTCGCCGCCAGCCACTTCATCGGCGACAAGCCCCTGATCCAGCGCGTCATGGGCCATGCCGTCTCGCTGCCCCAGGCCATCTGGGTGCGCCTGAACCTGGCCTGGATCGTCTTCTTCCTGTTCTGCGGCTGCGCCAACCTCTTCGTCGCCTTCACCTACCAAGAGTTCTGGGTCGACTTCAAGGTCTTCGGCAGCCTGGGCATGACCCTGCTGTTCCTCATCGGCCAGGGCATCTTCCTGGCGCGTCACATGCACGATCCCGAATCCGAGAAACCTCAAGAATAAGGACCATCATGCTCTACGCGATCATCTCCTCCGACGTTGCCGACTCCCTGGAAAAACGCCAGGCCAACCGCCCCGCGCACCTCGCCCGCCTGGAGCAGCTGAAAGCCGAAGGCCGCCTGGTGCTGGCCGGCCCGCACCCGGCCGTGGACAGCAACGACCCGGGCGCCGCCGGCTTCACCGGCAGCCTGGTCGTCGCCGAGTTCGAATCCCTGGTCGCCGCGCAATCCTGGGCCGAAGCCGATCCGTTCCGCACCTCGGGCGTCTACGCCAGCGTGATCGTCAAACCCTTCAAGCAGGTCTTCTGACAGCAGCACACCGAATCCATTCAGGAAACAGGAGTTCCGATGCGCCACGCCTCGCTGTCCCTGCTGTTCGCCCTGTCCCTCCTCGCTCCGCTGGCCCAGGCCGAAGAAGCCTTGCCGACCGTCGCCCCCAGTGCGTCGGTCGAGCCCCGCCCGGTGGAGAACATCGCCGCGCAGGAACTCACCGCCCTGCAACAGCGCCTGGCCGAAAGCGAGCGCCAGCGCAACGAACTGGCCGCCCAACTGGCCAACGGCACCACGGCCGAGCGCGACACGGCGCTGCTCTCGCGCCTGCGCCAGGAAAACCAGCGCCTGAAGCTGCAACTCAAGGAAGCCCAGGCGAACCGCTCCCCGAGCCTGGTCAGCGATGACCAGATGTGGTTCGCCATCGGCGGCGGCGTGGCGCTGCTGTCCCTGCTGGTCGGCCTGTTCGCCCGTGGCGGGCAACGCCAGCGCCGGCAGTGGATCAACTGACGAATCGACGGCCATGAGCGAACTGCTGCTTATCGATGACGACCAGGAGCTCTGCGAGCTGCTCAACAGCTGGCTCAGCCAGGAAGGCTTCAGCGTGCGCGCCTGCCATGACGGTGTCAGCGCACGTGCCGCCCTGGCCGCCCATGCGCCGGCGGCCGTGGTGCTCGATGTGATGCTGCCCGACGGCAGTGGCCTGGAGCTGCTCAAGCAACTGCGCAGCGACCACCCGGACCTGCCGGTACTGATGCTCTCTGCCCGAGGCGAGCCGCTGGACCGCATCCTCGGCCTGGAGCTGGGTGCCGACGACTACCTGGCCAAGCCCTGCGACCCGCGCGAACTCACTGCCCGCCTGCGCGCCGTGCTGCGCCGCACCCAGCCGCCCTCGCAGTCCAGCCAGCTGGAGCTGGGTGACCTCTGCTACAGCCCGGTGCGCGGCGTGGTCAACGTCGGCGAACACGAGATCAGCCTAACCGTCTCCGAAGGCCGCCTGCTCGAAGCCCTGCTGCGCCAGCCCGGCGAGCCGCTGGACAAGCAGGAACTCGCGCAACTGGCCCTGGGCCGCAAGCTGACCCTCTACGACCGCAGCCTCGACATGCACGTCAGCAACCTGCGCAAGAAGCTCGGCCCGCACGCCGACGGCAGGCCGCGCATCGTCGCCCTGCGCAGCCGCGGCTATTACTACAGCGCCTGAGGCAGGCCGCCCGCCCCTCGCGCCCGCTCGCCCCGAGCCAGTCGTATCAGCGTCCTGAACCTCTCTTTACCCAAGCTTTACCCAGGCCTGACCGCCCTTGACCTTGCCCTCCCTAGACTGAGCACATCCGGCAACCAGCCGGTTCAGAAACAAGGAGATAGACCATGCGCAAGACAATCGCCGCCCTGCTGCTCGCAGCCGCCCTGCCCACCGTCGCCATGGCCATGCCCGAAGACGGCCCCGGCCCGGAGCGTGGCTTCGGCGGCCCCGGTCACGGTGGTCCCGGCCTGTTCAAGGAGCTGGACCTGAGCCGCGAACAGCGTCACCAGGTCGGCAAGCTGATGGGCGACTCCATGAGAAGCCGCCACGACATCACCCAGAAGTACCTGGACAAGCTGCCCGCCGCCGACAAGAAGGCCATGCAGGACGAGCTGAAGGCCAGCGAGGAAAAGAACCGCGCCGAGATCCGCGCGCTGCTCAAGCCCGAGCAGCAGAAGGAGTTCGACGAGCTGCAGAAGAAAATGGAGGAGCGCCGCGCCGAACGTGCCGAGTTCGAAGCCTGGAAAGCCCAGCGCGCGCAGAAGACCCAATGACCGTGGCGGCCTGACCGCCAGCCCCAGCGCCCATCAGGCACCCGCCTGATGGGCTTTGCCGTTTCCGGAGGAGACTCGCGTGCGTTCACTGTTCTGGCGGATCCTCGCCGCCTTCTGGCTCGCCCTGGCGCTGGTCGCCGGCCTCGCCATGCTGCTGGGCCGCGCCCTCAACCAGGACGCCTGGATCCTCAGCCGCCACCCTGCCCTGCAGGGCCTGGCGGAAACCCTGGTGCAGCGCTACGAGATCGGCGGGCCGGACGAGGTGCAACGCCTGCTCGAACAGTTCAAGCGCCGCGCCCGCATCGACGTGCAGATCCTCAACGACAGCGGCCAGCCGGTGGTGCGCGGCACCTTCCCGCCCCGCGCCGCCGCCTTCGAGGCCCGCCAGCACGACGAGCGCCTGCCCTGGCGCCGCCTCACCGAGGAATACACCAGCCCGCGCAGCGGCGACTCGTTCCTGCTGATCTACCGCATCCCCTACCCCGAACTGGAAGCCTGGCACCGCGGCAGCCTGCTCTGGCCCTTCAGCGCCCTGGGCATCGCCCTGGTGGTGCTGACCCTGTTCAGCCTGGCACTGACCCTCTACATCACCCGTCCGTTGAACCGCCTGCGCCGTGCCGTGCACGACCTCGGCAAGACCGCCTACCAGCAGGACAGCCTGGAACGCCTGTCCCGGCGCCGTGACGAACTCGGCGTGCTCGCCGGCGACTTCAACCGCATGGGGCAGCGCCTGCAGGGGCTGATCGGCAGCCAGCGCCAGCTGCTGCGTGACGTCTCCCACGAGCTGCGCTCGCCCCTGGCGCGCCTGCGCATCGCCCTGGCCCTGGCCGAACGCGCGGAACCCCAACAGCGCGAGGCCCTGTGGCCGCGCCTGGGCCAGGAATGCGACCGGCTGGAAGCGCTGATCAGCGAGATACTCGCCCTGGCGCGCCTGGATGCAGAACCCGGCGCGACCCACCCGATCGAGCTGCGCCCTCTGCTGGCGGGCCTCGCCGACGACGCGCGCCTGCTCTACCCCGAGCAGCGCATCGAGATCCGCTGCCCCGCCGAGCTGCGCCTGGACGGCTGGCCGGACATGCTGGAGCGCGCCCTGGACAACCTCCTGCGCAACGCCCTGCGCTTCAACCCGGCCGAACAGCCGGTGGAGCTGGATGCCAGCCAGGCCGACGGCCTGTTGCGCGTGCAGGTCCGCGACCACGGCCCTGGCGTCGCACCGGAGCACCTGGCGCAGTTGGGCGAACCCTTCTACCGCGCGCCGGGCCAGGCCGCAGCGGGCCATGGCCTCGGGCTGGCCATCGCCCGTCGCGCCGTCGAACGCCACGGCGGCTCGCTGGCACTGGCCAACCACCCCGGCGGTGGCTTCGTCGCCAGCATCGAACTGCCGCTGCACCCGCAAGGCCGGGTGTCCCCCAGGCAATAAAAAACCCGGCGGAGGTATCTCCAGCCGGGTTCTTCGGTCCCGCCGTGGATCAGTCGATCAGCCCCAGGCGTTCACGAAATCAGCCGGAGCCAGCTCCGGCGGGCTGCGGCGGTCGCCTTCCACACTGCCCAGGTAGAGGAAACCCACGACCTGCTCGTTGTCGGCCAGGCCCAGGCCACGGGCGACATGGCGGTCGTAGCTCAGCTCGCCGGTGCGCCAGATGGCGCCCAGCCCCTGGGCATGGGCGGCCAGGAGGATGCCGTGGGCGGCGCAGCCCGCCGACAGCACCTGCTCGCTTTCCGGCACCTTGTGCCCGGCGGTCAGGCGGGCGATCACCGCCACCAGCAGCGGCGCACGCAGTGGCATGCCGAGGGCCTTGTTCACCGCAGCCTCGGGCGCCTGCGGGTCCCTGGCCTTCACCGCCTCGGCGAACAGCTCGCCCAACCGGTTGCGTGCCTCGCCCTCGATGGTGAGGAAGCGCCAGGGCCGCAGGTAGCCATGGTCCGGGGCGCGCAGGGCGGCGCGGAACAGCACCTCGCGTTGCGCCGCATCGGGCGCCGGCTCCACCAGGCGAGACAGGGATACGCGGTTGAGCAGAGCGTCGAGAGCCTCCATCGGGCCACCTCCAGGTTCGAGTGAAGCGGCATTCTAGCCGAAGTTGCGAAACGTTCCCGATATACGACATCGCTTTACAGTCCCATGCACCTGCGTAGAATCTCGCTCCTCGTCCACCGGGCCAGACTTGCCATGGCGCTGCCGACCCTCCGCATCATCGCCTTCATCATCGGCATCTTTCTCATCACCCTGTCCGCCAGCATGGTCATTCCCATGCTGGCGCTGCTGGTGTTCGAACGCACCGACGACCTCAGCGCCTTCACCTGGTCGAGCTTGATCACCTTCGCATCCGGCATCGCCCTGGTGGCCCAGGGGCGGCCCGAGCACTCGCACATGCGCCCCCGCGACATGTACCTGCTGACCACGGCGAGCTGGGTGGTCGTGTGCTGCTTCGCGGCACTGCCGATGGTGTTCATCCAGCACATCAGCTACACCGACGC
Source organism: Pseudomonas tohonis (assembly GCF_012767755.2). Taxonomy (NCBI): domain Bacteria; kingdom Pseudomonadati; phylum Pseudomonadota; class Gammaproteobacteria; order Pseudomonadales; family Pseudomonadaceae; genus Pseudomonas; species Pseudomonas tohonis. The sequence continues at coordinate 1,776,881 of NZ_AP023189.1, read as the reverse complement.
CTTCTTCGAAACCATGTCCGGCATCACCACCACCGGCTCGACCGTCCTCACCGGGCTGGACTCCGCCTCGCCCGGCCTGTTGCTGTGGCGCTCGATGCTGCACTGGCTGGGGGGCATCGGCTTCATCGGCATGGCCGTGGCGATCCTGCCGCTGCTGCGTATCGGCGGCATGCGCCTGTTCCAGACGGAGTCCTCCGACTGGGGTGAGAAGGTCATGCCGCGTTCGCACATGGCGGCCAAGTACATCCTCCTCGTCTACATCGGCCTCACCGCCCTTGGCACCCTGGCCTTCTGGCTGGCCGGCATGACCCCTTTCGAAGCGCTCAACCATGCCGCTTCCCTGATTTCGACCGGCGGTTTCTCCACCTCCGACAGCTCCATCGCGCACTGGCCGCAGCCAGCGGTGCACTGGGTCGCCGTGGCAGTGATGATCCTCGGCAGCCTTCCCTTCACGCTGTATGTCGCCAGCCTGCGCGGAAATCGCAAGGCCCTGGTCCGCGACCATCAGGTGAGGGGCTTCCTGCTCTTCCTGGTGGTCACCTGGCTGCTGTTCGGCACCTGGTACTGGGCCAACTCCAGCAACAGCTGGCTCGACGCCGTCCGCATCGTCGCCGTCAACGTCACCTCGGTGGTCACGACCACCGGTATCGCCCTGGGCGACTACACCCTGTGGGGCAGCTTCTCGGTGATGCTCTTCTTCTACCTGACCTTCGTCGGCGGCTGCTCCGGCTCCACCGCCGGCGGCCTGAAGATATTCCGCTTCCAGGTCGCCCTGGTCATGCTCAAGGCCAACCTGCAGCAACTGGTGCACCCCCGGGCGGTGATCCGGCAGAAGTACAACGGGCACAACATCGACGAGGAAATCGTGCGCTCGTTGATCACCTTCTCCTTCTTCTTCACCGTGACCATCGGCGTCATCGCCCTGGGCCTGTGCCTGATCGGCCTCGACTGGACCACCGCCATCACGGGCGCCGCCACCGCGGTCTGCAACGTCGGCCCCGGGCTGGGACCGACCATCGGCCCGGTCGGCAACTTCTCCAGCCTGCCGGATGCGGCGAAATGGCTGCTGACCTTCGGCATGCTCCTCGGCCGCCTGGAGATCCTCACCGTCCTGGTGCTTTTCACCCGCGCCTTCTGGAAGCACTGACCCCCGGAGGCGGTGAGCATGGACAGGTCGCCCAGCCCGGATAGAATGGCGACCTCGACAACTCAGAGCTCGACCCATGGCATTGCCGACCCTGCGCATCATCGGCTTCATCATCGGCATATTCCTGATCACCCTGGCCGTGAGCATGGCCATCCCCGTGCTGACGCTGTTCATCTTCGAACGCACCCAGGACATCCACTCCTTCGTCTGGTCGAGCCTGATCACCTTCCTCGCCGGCCTGGCGCTGGTCATCCCCGGGCGCCCCGAGCACGTGCACCTGCGCCCGCGCGACATGTACCTGCTCACCGTTTCCAGCTGGGTGGTGGTGGCGATCTTCGCCGCGCTGCCGTTCCTCTTCACCCAGCACATCAGCTACACCGACGCCTTCTTCGAGAGCATGTCGGGCGTCACCGCCACCGGCGCCACCGTGCTCAGCGGGCTGGACACCATGTCGCCCGGCATCCTCATCTGGCGCTCGCTGCTGCACTGGCTGGGGGGCATCGGCTTCATCGGCATGGCCGTGGCGATCCTGCCGCTGCTGCGCATCGGCGGCATGCGCCTGTTCCAGACCGAGTCCTCCGACCGCTCCGACAAGGTCATGCCGCGCTCGCACATGGTGGCCAAGTTTATCGTCCTGGTTTACGTCAGCTTCACCCTGCTCGGCACCCTGGGTTTCTGGCTGGCCGGCATGAGCCCCTTCGACGCGGTCAACCACGCCATGTCGGCGATTTCCACCGGGGGGTTCTCCACCTCCGACCAGTCCCTGGCCAAATGGCACCAGCCGGCCGTTCACTGGGTCGCGGTGGTGGTGATGATCCTCGGCAGCCTGCCCTTCGCCCTCTACGTCTCCACCCTGCGCGGGCACCGCAAGGCGCTGATCAAGGACCACCAGGTACGCGGCTTCCTCGGCCTGCTGCTCGCGACCTGGCTGGTGCTGGGCACCTGGTACTGGCTGACCACCGACCTGCCCTGGACCGAGGCACTGCGCCACGTCGCGGTCAACACCACCTCGATCCTCACCACCACCGGCTTCGCCCTGGGCGACTACAGCCTGTGGGGCAACTTCTCGCTGATGCTGTTCTTCTACCTGGGCTTCATCGGCGGCTGCTCCGGGTCCACCGCCGGCGGCATCAAGATCTTCCGCTTCCAGGTCGCCTACATCCTGCTCAAGGCCAACCTCTACCAGTTGATCCACCCCCGCGCGGTGATCAAGCAGAAGTACAACGGCCACCGCCTCGACGAAGAGATCGTCCGCTCGATCCTCACCTTCTCGTTCTTCTTCACCATCACCATCTGCGTCATGGCCCTGGGCCTGTCGCTGATGGGGGTGGACTGGATCACCGCACTCACCGGCGCCGCCAGCACCGTCTCCGGCGTGGGGCCGGGCCTGGGCGAGGTGATCGGGCCGGCGGGCAACTTCTCCAGCCTGCCGGACGGCGCCAAGTGGCTGCTCTCCCTCGGCATGCTGCTGGGCCGCCTGGAGATCATCACCGTGCTGGTGATCTGCACGCCGTATTTCTGGCGGCATTGAGGCGGCTTCGCGCACAGGCACCTGCGTGCCGCGTCACCCTCGTGAACGCGCAGGTCCACTGAACAGGGGCGGCGCCTGGCCTCCCCCAGCCGCGCTGGGCGAGCCGGGCGACTGAAGTCGCCCCTACATCCCCCTACAGACTCCGGAAGGCGATTACAGGCGCGCGCGGTACTCGCCCGGCGTGGCGTCGAACCAGCGGCGGAAGGCGCGGAAGAAGTTGCTCGGGTCGGCGAAGCCCAGCAGGTAGGCAGTCTCCAGCAACGTCAGGTTGGGCTGTGCCAGGTACTGCTCGGCGAGCTCGCGACGGGTGTCGTCCAGCAGTTGCTGGAAGCTGGTGCCCTCTTCCTGCAGGCGGCGCTGCAGGGTGCGCTGGGACAGGTGCAGGGTGCTGGCCACCACCTCGCGCTTGGGTTCGCCCTGGGGCAACAGGCGGCACAGAACCTGGCGCGCCTGGTGGGTCACGCGGCTGCCGGAGAAACGCGCCAGGTACTCGCCAGCGAAGCGGTCGTGCAGCTGCGCCAGGGACTCGTTGGCCGTGGGCAGCGGCGTCTCCATGTCGGCGCGGTCGAACAGCAGCGCATAGTGCTCGGCGTTGAACCGCAGCGGCGCCTGGAACACCTGGCGATAGGGCTCCATGTCCGCAGGCGGCGGGCCCTGGAAGCGGATTTCCAGCGGGTTGATCGGCCGCCCCGTCATCCAGCGGCAGAAGGCCAGGGAATAGGCCATGGACGCCTCGGCGCTCTGCCGCGCCGGCGGCAGGCGGTCGCCATGGATCGCCAGGATCAGCGCATAGCCGTCGGGGGTGGCGCGAAAACTCAGGTCCGCGCCCTCGGCGATGATCCGCTGGTAGCGCACCAGGCGGGCGAAGCCCTCCTTGAGGGTGCGGCTGGACATCAGCGCATAACCCACCACGTGGAAGGACGCCGGCCTCACCACCTTGGCCATGTTCAGGCCGATGGCCGGGTTGCCCGACAGCTCCACCGCGCGCAACCACAGGCGGGTCATGCCGTCCTGGGGGAAACGGGCATCGGGATCGTTCAGGGCGGCGTAGTCGAGCCCCAGTTCGGGGAACAGGTTGCGGCAGTCGACGCCGCCCATTTCCAGCGCCTGGACGATCCCCAGGGCCCAGCTCGATGACGTGGTACGTTCGCTCATGGCGCCTTCTTGTTCTGTCAGACGGAGACCACAGGACAGGGTCTGGCGACGAAGGATACTAAACTGGCACCTAATGTCACTGGTCTGGAAAGGTACCAGTCCTACACTCTCTTCCTACAAGAAAGAGGAGACATCCCCATGAGCACCGCGCCCGCCGAGCGTTTCAGCAGCTTCGCCGAGTTCTACCCCTATTACCTCCAGGAACACAGCAACGACGTATGCCGCCGCCTGCACTACGTCGGCAGTCTGCTGGTCCTGAGCATCCTCGCCTACGCCCTCGTCACCCAGCAGTGGCTGTGGCTGCTGGCCCTGCCCGTTGCCGGCTACGGCTTCGCCTGGGTCGGTCACTTCGTGTTCGAGAAGAACCGCCCCGCCACCTTCAAGTACCCGCTCTACAGCCTGATGGGCGACTGGGTGATGCTGAAGGACGCCTTCACCGGCCGCATCCGCTTCTAGCAAGCCCCCGAAAACAACAACAAGAGAGGCCCCCGATGAATGCCCACGCCCGCTTCACCCACATGGAAGACGGTACCGCCGAGGACTGGAGCATCATCGCCCAGGACTTCGCCCGCTACGCCGCCCAGCTCCCGGACCGCATCCTCACCCACCTCAGGCTGCTGGATGGCGACTTCGGCGGCTTCCCGGTCGACCGCCTGACCCACTCGCTGCAGACCGCCACCCTCGCCCACCGCGACGGCCAGGATGAGGAATACGTGGTCTGCGCCCTGCTCCACGACATCGGCGACACCCTCGGCTCCTTCAACCACGCCGACATCGCCGCGGCGATGCTCAAGCCCTTCGTCAGCCCCGAGAACCACTGGATGGTGGAGAAGCACGCGATCTTCCAGGGCTACTACTTCTTCCATCACCTGGGCCTGGATCGCCACCTGCGCGAGCAGTTCAAGGACCACCCGCAGTACCGCCAGACCATCGAGTTCTGTGCACGCTACGACGCCGCCGCTTTCGACCCCGAGGCCGAACACCTGCCCCTGGAATACTTCGAGCCCATGCTGCGCCGCGTCTTCGCCCAACCCAGGCAGTCGATCTACAAGGCCGTGATGGAGCGCAACGCGAGCTGAACGTCGAGGCCGTGCCACCGTTCGGCGGCCATGCTTGGCCGCCGTAGTGGCACTTGGTTATGATCCCGCACCCGCCAGGCATTGGCTCAGGTCTTGCAGACCATCGGACGCCCGTACGTCGCGTCAGAAAATCATCAGGGATCGTTCGCTTACATGAAGTCAGCCAATCTAGACCGGCTCAGCAGTCTTCCGACCCCGCCGCTTCGCGAGTATTACTCCCGCGTACTGGCTTATATCGCCACGGCCGCCAGCATCGCCGCCGGCAGCTACATCCAGTACTTCTCCTACGACGTGCTGTGGATGGTCCCCTACGCCCTGCTCTATCCGCACCTGGCCCATCACCTGAGCCTGCGCTTCAAGCGTGACCACCCCGAGCGCACCCACCTGATCCTGCTGTTCATCGACGCCCTGCACGCCGGCGCCGGCGCGGCCCTGCTCGGTTTCTCGGTGGTGCCGAGCCTGATGTTCATGCTCACCCTGTCGTTCAGCGCACTGATCATCGGTGGCCTGCGCCAACTGGGCCTGGCGATCCTCGTGGCCGCCAGCGCCACGGTGCTGACCACGGTGGTCGCGCACCCGGACCTGAAGCTCGCGACCCCGGCTCTGGTGTCCTTCGTCAGCATCTGCTTCACCACGCTCTACGTCTGCATCACCGCCTTCTTCGTGCACCAGCAGGGCCTGCGCCTGGCGCTGGCGCGCAGCGAGATCAAGCTGGAGCAGGAAAAGGCCGCGCGCCTGGCCCGCAACCTCGCCAAATACCTGTCGCCGCAGGTCTGGGAAATGATCTTCAGCGGCAAGCGCCACGTGCGCCTGGAGACCCAGCGCAAGAAGCTCACCGTGTTCTTCTCCGACATCAAGGGCTTCACCGAGCTGTCCGAGGAGCTGGAGGCCGAGGCCCTGACCGACCTGCTCAACAACTACCTCAACGAGATGTCGAAGATCGCCCTGAAATACGGCGGCACCATCGACAAGTTCGTCGGCGACTGCGTGATGGTGTTCTTCGGCGACCCCTCCACCCAGGGCGCCAAAAAGGACGCCGTGGCCGCCGTATCCATGGCCATCGCCATGCGCAAGCACATGAAGGTGCTGCGCCAGCAGTGGCGCGCCCAGGGCATCACCAAGCCCCTGGAAATCCGCATGGGCCTGAACACCGGCTATTGCACGGTGGGCAACTTCGGCGCCGACACGCGCATGGACTACACCATCATCGGCCGCGACGTGAACCTCGCCAGCCGCCTGGAAAGCGCTTCCGAGGCCGGCGAGATCCTCATCTCCCACGAGACCTACTCGCTGATCAAGGACGTGATCATGTGCCGCGACAAGGGCCAGATCACCGTCAAGGGCTTCGCCCGCCCCGTGCAGATCTACCAGGTGGTGGACTTCCGCCGCGACCTGGGCGCCACCTCCAGCTACGTCGAGCACGAATTGCCGGGCTTCTCCATGTACCTGGACACCAACGGCATCCAGAACTACGACAAGGAAAAGGTCATCCAGGCGCTGCAACTGGCTGCCGAGAAACTGCGCGACAAGGTCATTCTCTGACCGAATGGGTCACAGCAAGGCCGCCCTCGGGCGGCCTTTTTCATGGGCGCGGCGCAGGCATCAGGCACCGCGAGGACGGTTGCGCTGCGCTCACGAAGCGCTTCGGTGCGCACGTCACCTCCTGCGACGAAGCTTCGTGCTTTTCGTGGGATGGGTAGAGCGGAGCGAAACCCATCGATGCGGAGCGCCAGACCGCGCGGCTACGCGGATACATGGCTGCGTGCCCTACGACAGCGACCCTTCCCCCACCGCCTCACCGCACAACTCGCCGTCCAGCAGCGGCTGGCGTGCCAGGAACTCCTGGGCGGAAGCCCGCCAGGACAGGCGCGCGGCCCGTTCGGCGCAGGTGGCGCGGTCCAGTTCGAGGGCGCGCAGGCAGGCCCCCTGCAGGTCCTCGTCCATCACCCCGGTGACATCCGCTTCCAGCACGTCCAGCGGCCCCGGCACCGGCAAGGCGGCCACCGGCGTGCCGCAGGCCAGGGCCTCCAGCATCACCAGCCCGTAGGTATCGGTACGCGAGGGGAAGACCAGCACGCTGGCACCGGCATAGGCCTCGGCCAGCGCCTCGCCGTGGCGGTAGCCGAGGAAGCGTGCATCGGGGTAGTCCGCTTCCAGTTCGGCCCGCTGCGGCCCATCGCCCACCAGCCATTTCTCGCCGGGCAGCTCCAGGTCGAGGAAGGCCCGCAGGTTCTTCTCCGGGGCGATGCGGCCGACGTAGAGAAACACCGGCTTCAGCGGCCGGGGCTGCTGCGGGCGCGGGTGGAACAGGCGGGTCTCCACGCCCTTGCGCCACAGCGACAGGTGCCCCAGCCCGCGCCCGGCCAGCTCGCCACGCAGGCGCTCGGTGGTCACCAGCACCGTCTGGCTGGGGCGATGGAAGGCGCGCAGCACGGCGTAGCCCCACTCCAGCGGCACGCCCGGCCAGCGGGTGTGCACGTATTCGGGAAAGCGCGTGTGCACGGCGCTGGAGAAAGCCAGGCCACGGCGCATCAGCCAGCGCCGCGCGGCCCAGCCCAGCGGCCCTTCGGTGGCGAGGTGCACGCAATCCGGGCGGAAATCGCGGATCGCCGGCCCGACGCGCCAGAGGTCCCACACCAGCGGGATCTCCGGGTAGGTCGGGCAGGGCCGCGAGCGGAAGTCACGGGGCGACAGCAGCTTGACCAAGTGGCCGAGCCCGCGCAGTTCGGCCACCAGGGCCTGCAGGCTGGTCACCACGCCGTTGACCTGGGGCGCCCAGGCATCGCTGACGATGAGGATCCTCATGCAGCCGGCTCGAGGGCTGGCTGCCGGGTCTCGGCGGCGAGGCGCGCCTGGTCGTCGGCGAGGCGGTAGAGCTCGATGGTGCCGTCCCAGTGCTCGATCAGCGCGGTGCAGGATTCGACCCAGTCGCCGCAGTTCATGTACTCGACGCCGCCCACCTGGCGGATCTCGGCGTGGTGGATGTGGCCACAGACGGCGCCGTCCAGCCCGCGCTTGACGCACTCGTGGGCGATGGACTCCTCGAAGTCGCTGATGAAGTTCACCGCCGTCTTGACCTTGTGCTTGAGAAAGGCCGACAGCGACCAGTAGCCGTAGCCCCAGCGCTCGCGCCAGTGGTTGAGCCAGCGGTTGAGGGTCAGGGTGAACTCGTAGGCCGAGTCGCCGAGGAAGGCCAGCCACTTGTGGTAACGGGTGATGACGTCGAACTGGTCGCCGTGGATCACCAGCAGGCGGCGACCGTCGGCGGTCTCGTGGATCGCCTCGTCCACCAGCTGGATGTTGCCGAGCAGCAGGCTGGAGTAGCGACGCAGGAATTCGTCGTGGTTGCCGGTGACGTAGATCACCTCGGTGCCACGCTTGCTCATGGTCAGCAGGCGCCGGATCACGTTGGTGTGCGCCTGGGGCCAGTAGATGCCGCTGCGTAGCTTCCAGCCGTCGATGATGTCGCCCACCAGGTAGATGCGGTCGGCGTGGTGGCGCTTGAGGAAGCGCGCCAGGTGCTCGGCCTGGCAGTCGCGGGTGCCGAGGTGAACGTCGGATATCCACAGGGTGCGGACGCGTTGCTTGCGGGGACGAGCCGGGTCGACCGGCTCCAGGCGTTGAACGCTGCTCATGGGCGGCCTCCAGCTGGGTTTTTCCGATCTTGCGCAGGCCCGGTGAAGTGCAGGTGACGGTTAGCTTGCAGAACGATGACACTGCCGGCGCCCGCGCCACGGAGTAGACTGGCGGCCTGCCGAGGACCACCCCATGAACCCGATGCTGACCCTGCGCCGCTACAACCACGACCTGCTCGCCCACAGCCACGACCACGCCCAGCTGGTGTTCGGCCTGACCGGCAGCCTGGAGTTCGAGGTGGGCGGCATCGGCGCGCGGGTCGAACGGCAGAACCTCGCCGTGGTCCCGCCGGGTGAGCACCATGCCTGCGGCAGCCCGCGCGGCAGCCTGTGCCTGGTGCTGGACGTGCCCGACGACACCTGGCTGCAACGCACGCTCGGCGGGCATTTCGATGCCAGCCGGCGCCTGCTGGAAAAACCCGGTGCCCTGCAGCTCAACCCCGCCCAGAGCCAGTTGGTGGGCTGGCTCGCCGCCAGCCCGATCGACGATCCGGTGATCGCCACCCAAGGCGTCGGCCTGCTGCTCGCCAGCCTGGTGGCACCGGGCAGCGAAGCCACGACGGAACCCGGCGAACTGCCCCTGGCGGCGCTGGACGCCCACATCGACCAGCACGCCGCCCGCCCCTTGCAAGTGGCTGACCTCGCGCGGCTCTGCGGCCTTTCCGTGGCGCGCTTTCACAGCCGCTTCCTCGCCGCCACCGGGCAGACGCCCATGGACTACCTGCGTACCCGGCGCCTGCTCCAGGGCCGTCGCCTGCTGCTTGAAAGCGCCCTGAGCGTGGCCGAGGTCGCCGCCCGCGTGGGCTATGCCTCGCAGAGCGCCTTCACCGCCGCGCTGTCGCGCGAGTTCGGCGTGACGCCGCGCTCGCTGCGTCGCACGCGCGACTGACGCGAGTGTCGCGACGAAACCCGCGAGCCCTGCGACAGACAAGCCACCGCGCCGCCCTCTAGACTGCGGCCATCGTCAAACAAGGGGGCTGTATGTCATCGACCATCGAATGGGCGGATTTCGAACGCGTTGAACTGCGCGTCGGCACCGTCGTCTCCGCCGCACCCAACATCAAGGCCATCAAGCCGGCGTACGTACTGGAGGTGGACCTGGGCGAGCTCGGGGTGAAGACCTCCAGCGCGCAGATCACCGCCCACTACGCCGCCGAGGAGCTGGTCGGCCGCCAGGTGCTGTGCGTCTGCAACTTCGCACCCAAGCGCATCGCCGGGGTGCGCTCGGAGGTGCTGGTGACCGGCGTCCACGACGCCGACGGCAAGGTGGTGCTGGCCGGCTTCGACAAGCCCCTGCCCAACGGCGCGCGCCTGGCATGAACGAACGCAACGCGCTGCTCGCCATCCACCTGGGTGCCCTGCTCTTCGGCCTTTCCGGCATCTTCGGCAAGCTGGCGGAAACCACGCCGCTGGTGATCACCCTGGGCCGGGCGCTGTTCGCCGTCCTCGCCCTGGCGCTGTTCGCCCGGTTGGTCGGCGGCGCCCGGGGCGGCTCCCCGTCGCGGCGCCAGGTTCCCCTGCTGCTGCTCGGCGGCCTGCTGCTGGGCGGGCACTGGGTGCTGTTCTTCCAGGCGGTGAAGGTTGGCGGCGTGGCCATCGCCACCCTGGGTTTCGCCAGCTTCCCGGCCTTCACCCTGCTGCTGGAGGGACTGTTGTTCCGCGAGCGCATCCACCTGCGCGAGATGCTGGTGGTCGTCCTGGTCAGCGTCGGCCTGGTGCTGGTGACCCCGGCGTTCGATTTCGCCAGTGACGCCACCCAGGGGCTGATCGCGGCCATCCTCTCCGGCCTGCTGTTCTCCCTGCTGTCGTTACTCAACCGCGCCAGCACCCGTGGGCTGGACCCGGTGAAGGTGGCGCTGTGGCAGAACCTCTGCATCGTCGCCTGCGTGCTGCCCCTGGGCGCGTCGCTGCTGCCCACGGTCCGGGCCGTCGACTGGCTGTGGATCGCCCTGCTCGGCGTGCTCTGCACCGGCCTCGCCCACAGCCTGTTCGTGGCCAGCCTGAAGGTGCTGAACGCCCGCACCACGGCGGTGATCTTCGCGCTGGAGCCGGTCTACGGCATCGCCTTCGCCTGGTGGCTGTTCAGCGAGGAGCCCTCGCTGCGCATGCTCGCCGGTGGCGCGCTGATCATCATCGCCATCGCCTTCCCGACGCGCAGAACCAACGCGGTGAAGCCCGCCGAAGCGACGCACTGAACCGTAGCCCGTGCTTCAGCGCGGGAGCGAGGCCGCCGGGGCCCCGGACCGAAGTCCGGGGCAGGGTTCAAGGCGGCCCGGCTTTCTCAGTTGACGCTGTAGCCGCGCCCCATCAGGCAGGCGCCCAGCGCGCGGCGGTAGCGTTCGGTGCTGTCGCTGCCCACCGGGCGGGTCACGGTGGCCGGGTCGAAGCCGCTCTGGGACACCGCCCAGGTGTGGCATTCGTAGCGGTCGCGGCCCTGCTGGTCGACGCTCTGGCCGTTGGCCGGATAGGCGATCACCTCGTAGCTGGCCACGCTGTTGCCCTGCACCACCGGCGGCGGAGCCACCACCTCGTAGCGCTGCACGTTGGCGTTCCACAGGTAGTAGGTGCCGGCGGCGACGAAATACAGCGCGCTGCCGATCCACAGCTCCCGGGCGCCCGATGGCAGGCCGTGACCGTGCCCACCAGCGGGGCCTGGCCCCCAGCTGCCGGGGCCGCCCGGACCGGGCCCGCCGGGACCACCCGGCCCCGGGCCGGCGAACGCCTGGGTGGAGAGGCCGAGCACCAGCAACGCCAGCGTCAGGGTTGTTTTCAAGGACATCGTTCACCTCGCTGCACGGCGGCAGCAGGATCGCTGCCGCCCGGGGGCATTATTCGCCGGGGCCGCACCGGCGGGCGTCAGCCCTGTGTAAAGCCCGGGTAAACCTCCTGATACATGCCTTTCTCAGGCCTGGTCCTGCTCCAGCAACCAGTGGCAGTAGCGCGCCACGCCGGTCTCCAGGTCGAGGAAACCGTCGCCTGCACCGGCCTCGCGCAGCAGGTCGATGTCCGCCTGCGTATGGCTCTGGTAGCGCCCGCGCAGGGCTTCGGGGAAGGCCTCGTAGACGATCACCCCGCGCTCGACCAGCTCGGCCAGGCCCAGCGGTGGCTGGTCGGCCTCGGCGCGCAGGGCGTTGACCACCGCCACGGCCACCGCGTTGAAGGGCCGGGCGATACCGGTGCCGAGGTTGAAGAGGCCCGAGCACTGCGGGTGGTCGAGAACGTGCAGGTTGACCCGCGCCACGTCCTCCACCGAGACGAAGTCGCGCCGCTGCTCGCCATCGGCGAAGCCGTCGCAGCCCTCGAACAGCCGCACCCGCCCGTGCGCGCGGTATTGCTGGAAGCAATGCAGCGCCACCGAGGCCATCGGTCCCTTGTGCCCCTCGCGCGGGCCGTAGACGTTGAAGTAGCGCAACCCGACCACCTGGGCACGGGCCTGGGGCAGCAGGCGGCGCACGCGCTGGTCGAAGAGGAATTTGGAGTAGCCATAGACGTTCAGCGGCCGCTCGTGCTCGCGGGCTTCGCGAAAGACCCGCCCCGCGCCGTAGACGGCGGCCGACGAGGCATAGATGAAGGGCGAGCCGCGACGCTGCGCGGCGTCCAGCAACTCACAGCTGTAGCGGTAGTTGTTGTCCATCATGTAGCGGCCATCCGCCTCCAGGGTGCTGGCGCAGGCCCCCTGGTGGAACAGCGCGCGGACCATGCCGAAGGCGCCCTCGGCGAAGCGCGGGACGAAGTCGCGCTTGTCCAGGTAGTCGCGGATCTCGCAATCGGCGAGGTTGCGGAATTTGTCGCCCTCTGTCAGGTCGTCGACGGCGATGATGTCCGTCTCGCCACGCTGGTTGAGGGCCCGGACGAGGTTGCTGCCGATGAAGCCGGCGGCACCGGTGACGATGATGCTCATGACGGCACTCCAGAAAGGGGAATGCCGCCAGGCTATGCCTGCATTGCCGGGTCGCGCTTGACCTGGGGCAAGAAGGCTCAGGGCCGGTCGCTGTGGCCCAGGTCACGCGTCGGATCGATGCGATCGCGAACCCGCTGCTTGAGCACCTTGGCCTCGGGGAAGCCGCCGTCGGCCTTGCGCTCCCAGATCTGCTCGCCATCGCAGGTGATGCGGAACACACCGCCGGTACCCGGCTCCAGCGCCACCCGGCCGAGGTCGTCGGCGAAGGTGCTGAGCAGCTCCTGGGCCAGCCAGGCGGCACGCAGCAGCCATTGGCACTGGGTGCAATAGGTGATGACGATTTCGGACCTGGCGCTGGACATGGCGATGCTCGGTGGTGGGGGTGCGGGGTGCCTATAATAGCGGCCTTTTCCTCCCCGCCTGACCAGGGATGCGTTATGCGCCGCGTGCTTCTGTTCCTCGCTTTCACCCTCCTGCCACTGGCCACCCTGGCCGAGCAGGCCCACCCACGCATCGGCCTGGTGCTGTCCGGCGGTGCCGCGCGCGGGCTGGCGCACATCGGCGTGCTGCGGGCGCTGGAGGAACAGGGCGTGCACATCGACGCCATCGCCGGCACCAGCATGGGCGCGGTGATCGGCGGCCTCTACGCCTCGGGCTACAGCGTCGAGGAACTGGAGAAGCTGGCCCTGGCCATCGACTGGCGCCAGGCGCTCTCTGACGCGCCACTGCGTGACGACGTCCCCTTCCGCCGCAAGCAGGACGACCGCGACTTCCTGGTCAAGCAGAAGCTCAGCTTCCGCGACGACGGCAGCCTGGGCCTGCCGCTCGGCGTGATCCAGGGCCAGAACCTCGCCCTGCTGCTGGAGAGCCTGCTGGTGCACACCAGCGACACCCGTGACTTCGACCGCCTGGCCATCCCCTTCCGCGCCGTGGCCACCGACATCTCCACCGGCGAGAAGGTGGTATTCCGCAAGGGCCACCTGCCCCAGGCGATCCGCGCCAGCATGTCGATCCCGGCGGTGTTCGCACCGGTGGAGGTGGACGGCCAGTTGCTGGTGGACGGCGGCATGGTGGACAACATCCCGGTGGACGTGGCGCGGGAGATGGGTGTCGACCTCGTGATCACCGTCGACATCGGCACCCCGCTGCGCGGGCGCAAGGAGCTGCTCACGGTGGTCGATGTGCTCAACCAGTCGGTGACCCTGATGACCCGGCGCAACTCCGAGGCGCAACTGGCCACCCTGGGCCCGGACGACATCCTGGTGCAGCCGCCCCTGGCCGGCTTCTCCGCCACCGACTTCGGTCGCGCGCGGGAGATGATCGACGCCGGCTACCGCGCCGCCACCATCCTCAAGAACCGCTTCGCTCCGCTGGCCCACGCGGGCGGCCGGCAGGAGGCCGTGCTGGAGGAGGCGCGCCTGCCGGTCGAGCGCCGCCCGGTGATCGCCCGCATCAGCGTGGAGAACGACTCCAAGGTGGGCGACGAGGTGATCCGCCGCATCATCCGCCAGGAGACCGGCAAGCCGCTGGACCTGGAGCGCCTGCAGAGCGACATGGGCACGCTCTACGGCCTGGATTACTTCGAGCAGGTGCATTACCGCGTGGTCAAGCGCAAGGACGGCAACGTGCTGGTGATCAACGCGCGCGGCAAGCGCACCGGCACCGACTACCTGCGCCTGGGCCTGAGCCTGGATGACGACATGCGCGGCGGCAGCACCTTCAACCTGGGCGCCAGCTACCGGGTCAACGGCATCAACACGCTCGGTGCCGAATGGCTGACCCGTGCCCAGATCGGCAGCGACCAGGAGCTCTACAGCGAGTTCTACCAGCCGCTGGACTACGGCTCGCGCTACTTCGTGGCTCCCTACCTCGCCGCCGAGGCGCAGAACGTGGACGCCACCCTGGACAACGACCCCATCGCCGAATACCGCCTGCAGCGCTACGGCTACGGCTTCAACATCGGCCGGCAGATCGCCAACAACGGCGAGCTGCGCCTCGGCATCGGCCAGGCCTGGGGCGATGCCGACGTGCGCATCGGCGACCGCCGCCTGCCCAGCTTCAGTTTCAGCGAGGGCTACTACGAGGCGAAGTACTCCTTCGACACCCTCGACAACGTGGACTACCCGCACGAGGGCGAGGACATCAAGCTGACCCTGCGCCAGTACGACCCCGAACTGGGTTCGGACGACCGCTACCGCCAGTGGGAGCTGAGCCTGGACAAGGCGCTCTCCAGCGACGCCAACACCTTCGTCCTCGGCGGTCGCTATGGCCGTACCCTGGACAGCGCCGAGGTGGTCACCTCCAGCTTCCAGCTCGGCGGTGCCCGACAGCTGTCGGGGTTCCGCGAGGACTCGATCTCCGGGCAGAACGTCGCCCTGGCACGGCTGGTCTACTACCGGCGCATGACCCAGCGCTCGTTCCTGCCGCTGGACTTCCCCTTCTACCTCGGCGCCAGCCTCGAACGCGGCCGGGCCTGGAACAACGACAACAGCTTCGACAGTGGCTACATCAACGCGGGCAGCCTGTTCATAAGCTTCGACACGCCGCTGGGCCCGCTCGACTTCAGCTACGGCCTCAACGACGCGTCCGAGCAGGCGCTCTACCTCAAGCTGGGCCGGGTGTTCTGAGTGGGGTCTCGCGCAGGGGGGGGGCGCCGCTCGCTGAGCGTTCCCACGCGACACGCGCGCTGCACGGACATGAAAAAGCCCGGAACCAAGTCCGGGCTTTTTCATGTCACGGGCCGCGTCAGGCGATCTTCGCCAGCAGCTGGCGGGCCTCCTGCTTCTGCTCCTCGTCGCCGCCATCGATCACCTCGTTGAGGATGCTGCAGGCGCTTTCGACGTCGCCCTGGTCGATGTAGGCCAGGGCCAGGTTGAGCTTCATCAGGTTCTCCTGGCGCGCGGCCAGGTGGTCGAGGTCGTCATCGGCCTCCAGCGGGTCCTCGAAGTCGAAGGTCAGCTCGCCCAGCTCTTCGGCCTGGGGCAGGTCCGGCAGTTCGAGGCGATCGGCCTGCTCCAGGTCATCCAGTTCGAACACCTCGGGCATGTCCTGCAGGTTGCTGCGGAACGCGGGGTCGACGTGGTGCTGCACCGGCTCGGCCTTGCCCGCCGCCTTGGCCTTGGGCGCCTCGGTCTTGAAGGGGCTGAGGCTGTCCCAGTCGGCATCCAGCGGCAGGTCGTCGAGGTTGAGCTGGAACTCGTCGGTCAGCTCGTCGTCACGGTGCACGACAAGCGCGACCGGGGGCTGGTCGGCAGCCTCGTCGGCGAGGACGAACTCCGGATCGGCCAGCATCGGCTCGGCACTCGTGTTCTGATCGATGCCGGGGTAGCGGGCCTTGATCTGCTCGATGCGCGCCGGGCCGACGCCCATCTCCAGCAGGCTCCGCTCCTCGGCGGCGAAGCCGCTCCGATCACGCAGCTCGCCGAGCACCTCAAGCAGGCGGAAACGCAGGTCGGTGCGCTTGGGCTCCTGGACGATGGCCGCGCGCAGGGCGCTCTCGGCGTCGCTGAAGCGACCGTAGGCGATGTAGATGTTGGCGCCATCCAGGGAATCGCTGGAGGCACGCGGAGCCACGGGCTGGGGTTGCGGGCGCGGCGCCGGTGCAGGCGCGGGCGCGGCGGCCACTGCAGCGGCGGTGGCGACCACCGGCTCCACTCGGGGCTGGGGCACGGCACCGATGCGCGGGCGCTCGGCGGTGACGGCCACGACAGCCGGGCGCACCCTGGGCTCGGGTTCGCGCTCGGGCCCGGCTTCCTCGGGGCGGGTCCCCTGGCGGCGGCGCAGCAGCACCAGGGCCAGGACGGCCAACAGCAGCACGCCACCGAGGGCCAGCAGGGCACGGGACCAGGTGTCCTGGCCAGCCGGCGCCTCGACCACCACCTGGGGCGCGGCGTCCGGCGAAGCCGCCTGCGATTGCGCGGCGTCGGCAGCGGGAGCGGGAGCGGAAGCGGACGTATCGCTGGCGGCCGGCGCCGGGGCTTCGCTCGGGGTGACCCCGGGCTGGGAATCGGCGGGCTCCTGGGACGGGCTGCCCACGACAGCGGCGTCCGGGGCGACGGCAGCGCCTGCCGGCGGCACGTTCGCCCCCTCGACGGCGCCTTCGGCACCCCGGGTGTCCAGGGCGCCCTGCAGACGCGCCAACTGGGCGTCCTTCTGCTCCATCTGGCGCTGCAGGTTCTCCAGCTTGAGCTGGAGGTCGGCGATGTCCTGGCGCAATTGCAGGCGTTCGTTCTCGCTGTTGAGCAGCTCGGTGTCGACACGGCGCTGGACTTCAGCGATCTGCTGCGGCAGCGGCGCCGGCTGGCCCGGGTTGGCGGGCGCGGAGAGCGGGCCCGGGGCGCTGCCCGAAGTCGCTTGTGCGTCACTGCCCGGGGCGGCGGCCGGGGCGGTCGAGGTGCTCGCTGACAGCGTCGCGGCATCCGGCAGCAACAGGCTCTGGCCCACGCTCAGGCGGCTCGGGTCGCCATTGGCGAAGGCGCTGGGGTTGAGCGCGTGGATGCCGTTCATCATCTGCGCGGTGCTCATGCCGCTGCCAGCGCTCTGGCGCTGCGCGATCGCCCACAGGCTGTCGCCCTTGACCACCGTGTAGCGCTTGCCCTGGGTGGCGGGCGGCGCGGCTGCGGGGGCGGGTTGGCGGGCGGCGCCGGGCGCGTCGCCACGGCTGCCGTCGCGCTGGCCGGCGGCAGCGCCCAGCGGCGCGGCCACGGGGTTGTAGGCGGAGAACTCCGGCGGGTCCAGCAGCAGGGTGTATTCGCGCAGCAGGCGGCCGTTGGGCCGGGCCACCTCGACGATGAAGTTCAGGTAGGGCTCGCGCACAGGCTTGTTGGAAACCACGCGGATGCGGCCGCTGGAACCCCGGATCATGGGGCTGAAGCGCAGGTCGTTGAGGAACAGCACGCGGTCGACGCCGGAACGCTCGAAGACTTCGGCCGACGCCAGGCTGACCTTGATGTCGCTGTCGGTCAGGTCGCCCACGTCGAGCAGGCCGATTTCCGCCTCGAGGGGCTGGTTCAGCGCGGAATGCAGGGTGATCTCGCCCAGGCCGATGGCGGACGCCAGGCCGGAATAAAGGATGGGTCCCGATGCAAACGCAACGAGGATCCTGTTGACTCGAGCCATGTGCCCTCCCCCGGTCATGCCGGCTCGAACGCCGCGGCCACCTCCCTACGATCCGGTATCCATGGAGGGGCAAAAGTCAGGCGTTGGCATTGAAAGTGGACGCGCTGGGTAACGATCCCTGGAACCCAACAGAAAATAAGTATGGATGTAAATTCCCAGATTGCCCGGCGTACCGGCCTTGGGCCATCAGGGTGGAGGAATCTTACTTCAAGTTCGCCATGAAAGTGACGTATTTCACACCCTTGGCGAATATTTATAGAGCTACGTCAGCCTTTTGTCGCTTTGACACCCCAGGCGGGCCACAAAGCGAGCAGGAAAAGCCCCGCGACCAGCCAAAAGGTCTGCTGGAACGCCAGGGCTTCGGCCAGCGCGTCACCGCCGCCGGCATGGTGGCGCCACTCCAAGAAGAAGGTCACCAGGTTCACGCCGAAGGCACCGCCGAGCTGGCGCACGAAGGTGATGGCGCCGGCTCCGAGGGCCAGCTCCTCGGCACTCAGCACATCCAGCGAGCCGGTGCTCAGCGCCGGCAGCAGCAAGCCCAGGCCGAGGCGGCCGACACAGGCCCAGAAGCACAGCACCACGAAGGACGCACCGCTCTCCACCAGCCCCAGCCCGAGGCTCGAAGCCGCGAACACCAGCAGGCCGGCCACCAGCAGCAGTGCGGCGGAGAGCTTGTCGCTGAGCCAGCCGCCGATGAAGGACGCCAGGCCCAGCACCACGCCCGTGGGCAGCAGCAACAGCCCCGCGCGGCCGGCGCTGTAGCCCTCGACCGTCTGCAGGAACAGCGGGATCAGGTAGGTGGAGCCGTAGAGGCCGAGGCCGAGCACCAGCGCCACCCCGCTCGCCTTGCGGAACGCCGCGTGGCGCCACAGTGGCAGGGGCAGCAGCGGTCGCTCGCTGGCGCGGCTGCGCAGGACGAAGGCCAGGGTCGAAAGTACGCCGAGCAGCCCGGGGATCCAGCAGCTCGGTGCCAGCCAGCCGAAGCGCTGGGCCTCGGCCAGGGCGCCGAGCAGGGCGAACAGCGCGACGCTGAGATAGAGGAAGGCGACGAGGTCGACGCCCGGAGTGCGCCGGTCGCGGTCCGACGGCATCAGCCACTGGGCACCGAGCGCCGCCAGCAGGCACATGGGCAGCGGCAACCAGAACACCGCCTCCCAGCCGAAGTGGTCGATGAGGTAGCCACCGATGGTCGGGCCGAGCGTCGGCGCGATCATCACCCCGAGCCCGTAGATGCCCAGGGCCATGCCCCGGCCACCCTCGGCGAAGATGCGGAAGATCAGGACCATCGCCAGCGGCTGGATGATCCCGGCGCAGGCGCCCTGGACGATACGCAGGGCGATCAGCTCCCAGGCCGAGGTGGCAGCCAGCGCCAGGAGGGAACAGAGGGTGAAGACCAGCAGGCCGCCCTGCACCGTGCGTCGCGCGCCCAGGCGCGACTGGGCCCAGGCGGCGAGCAGCAGCCCGGCGGTCATCGCGGCGAGGAAGCCGGTGGCGAGCCACTGGGCCAGGGGCCGGCCGATGGCGAAGTCCGCCATGATCGCCGGCAGGGCGACGTTGATGCTGGTGGAGGCGAGGATCATCGCCATGCTGCCGACCATCAGCAGGCCGAGCAGCAACTGCGGATAACGCGGACCGAAGCGCGCGTGCAGGGCCTCGAGGTCCTGCATCAACGCCGTTCCAGGTTGGCCAGTATCTGCGCGTGGATCTGCTGGCAGCGACGCAGCTCTTCTTCATCGATGCCGGTGAAGACCTCCCTGCGCAGCTGGTTGGAAATGGCCTCGATCTTCTCGATTAGCGGCCGTGCCTTGGGGCACAGGGTGATCTTCTTCGCCCGGCGGTCCTCGGCGACGGCCAGGCGCTGCACCAGCCCCTGGGCCTCGAGGCTGTCGAGCAGGCGGGCCAGGGTCGGGCCCTCGACGCCGACGCTCTGCGCCAGTTCACGTTGGGTGGGGAGTTCTTCGAAGCGGGCGAGATGCAGGAGAACCAGCCAGCGAGCCTGGGACAGGCCGAGGTCGACGAGCCGGCGGTCCAGCTCCGCGCGCCAGGCTCGCGACATCTGCGCGAGCTGCATGGCGAAGCGGTGTTGATCGGTATGGGACATTGAAACGGACTCTAACTGCCTAAACTAATAATTAGCGAGCTAACCATAGGCGACAGCCGGGAGCAAGCGCAGCTTTGTATCTACCACTTCACATATTGATCTTCGACAAAGCCCCACAGCCCATCGATTTCCAGGGCCGGTCGCCCATGCGGCCGGAGCACGCCATCGAAGCGCCCGAAGATCTGCTTGAAGTTACTGGCGATGAAGCCCAGGTTCAGGCGCTCCTTGTGCAACCCGGTGCCCACGAAGCGCAACGCCACCTGGCCGTCGGCTGAGGTGATCCGCCACTCCTCCAGCGGCCGGTCGCGATCGAAGGCGAAACGCACGCAATCCACCTTGATCAGCTCGCCATCGATCCAGAAGCAGTTCTCGGTGAAGCTGGTCTCGTTGACCCCGCAGGACAGGTTCAGCCCTACCCGCCGCCCCTGCGCCTCGCCGGACAGGCAGGCCCAGTTCCAGAAGGTCTCCGGGCGCATGTAGCCGGCGGACCAATCGTGGTGGGCGAAGGCGCCGATGGCCTGCAGGTCGAACTGACCCAGCTCGCAGTGCACCTCGCCCCGGCAGGCGACGCCCGCCACCTTGCGCGCATAGACCCAGCCGTTCACCGCCGTGGGCGTGCACAGGCTCATGGGCTGGAAGGCCGGCTCGTCCTCGGAGAAACGCGCGTCGATGCGGGTGCCGTCGTCCAGTTGCACCAGCAGGCGCTTCTCCTTCGGCTTGGGCGAGTTCTCCAGTCGCAGCAGGTTGCGGCCCTGGCGCAGCTCGCAGACACCATCGTCCGGGGCTTGCGAGAAGCGCGTGCCCATCCCCAGCGGCAGCTTGAACTGGCGCTCGATCATGCGCCCGCTGGCCGGGTGGAACAGGTAGACGAAGCCCACGCCCACCAGGCTCAGGTCGGCCAGCGCGCAGCCGCCGATGAGCTGGTCGCTGATCAAGCCGAAATACTGGAACTGGTGGAAGCGCCGCCACTTCGCCAGGGCGCCGAGACGACGCCCCATGGGCGAGCGGAAATCGAAGTCACGGTGGTTGACCAGGCCGGGGGTGCCGTCGAAAAGGCCGTAGTGCGGCTGGCCGTCGGCGCTGATCAGCTTGTCCATGGGCAGGGCTCGTCGGTGGTGAAGGCGCAGATCCTAGCACCGGCGTACCAGGCCACGCAGTCACGCACCGCGCCACCCGGGGGGACGAACTACGCCACCACCTGGTTGCGCCCGAAGGCCTTGGCCTCGTAGAGCGCGCGGTCGGCGTGCTCGTAGAGTTCATAGAGCTGGCCGAGCGGCGTGTCGCTGCCCGGCGCGATGCAGGCCAGGCCGATGGACATCGTCAGCACCTCGGCGACCTGGGAACCCTCGTGGCGGATGGCCAGGCGCTCCAGGGCCGCACGCACATTCTCAGCGCACTGCCGCGCCTCGGCCTCCGGCGTGCCGTAGAGGAGCACGGCGAACTCCTCGCCACCCAGGCGTACCGCCATGTCCAGCGGTCGTCGCGCGGCGTCCTCGAGCACCTCGGCGACCCGCTGCAGGGCCTGGTCGCCGCCCTGGTGGCCGTAGAGATCGTTGTAGGCCTTGAAGTGGTCGACATCGCACAGCAGCAGCGCCAGGGGCAGCCCCTCGCGCTGGGCCTGCCGCCACACGCGCTCCAGCTGGCGGTTGAAGCTGCGCCGGTTGTGCAGGCCGGTCAGGCTGTCGTGCTCGGCCAGCACGCGCATCAGCCGGCTGATGAGGAAATGCTCGCGGGACTTGAACTCCAGCAGGTAGCAGCCCACCGCTCCCACCAGGTTGCCGAACACGAGGAACAGCAGGTTGTTCACCAGCCGCGGCCAGGGCAGCCCGGCCCAGAGCTCCAGCGCCACGTAGGCCACCAGGATCAGGACCGACACCAGCAATGCCTCGCCCAGGCGCAGCCCGACCACGAAATAGGCCGCCATGCACACCAGCAGCAGCCCTTCATAGGGGAATGACGGGTCGACCCGGTGGGCGATGGCCACCACCGCCGCCGCGCCTATGCCCAGCGCACTGACACACACCAGGCTCAGCGGCACCAGCAGGTGCACATGGCGCCGCTGCAGGATCAGCAGCCCGCAGACCACCAGCAGCACCAGCACGCCCAGGCGCACGGCGAGCATCCACCAGCGTTCGGAAGAGGCGATCAGGTGGAAGTCGAGAAAGGCGAAGGCCAGCCAGATCGGCAAGCCGAGCAGCAGCGCGATGCGCTTGAGGTCGAAGGTCTGCTCGAGGAAGAAATTACGGTATTCCTGCTCCAGGGGACGGACGAACCGCAGCTGCCGGAATCCCAGGGCAAGTTGATCGGCATAGGGATTGGGGCGTACTTCGTCCAGCCAGGCGTTGAGTGTCGACACTGCCACCTCTTCTTTTTATGGGCCCGGGACATACTGCTGCGCCCGGCCTTGCAGCCTCGGGCCCGTGCGGAAAACCGCCTACCTCACATAGACGGTCCATCGTCGCGGGCCCTGCGCCTCCTGTCGGGGCCGGCGACCTCACATCGCCGGCCGGAGGCCTAGGTGCACATTAGTAGCAGGCGGAATCCGCCACAAGTCGTCGGGCGCGTCTTATGCGGCGCGCCCGTGACGGCGGCCTCAGGACTCGAACTCGGCCTGCAGCGCGGCACGCACGCAGTGGAGCACGCCCTCGGGGACCTTGCCGCCGAGCATCTCGGCCACCTCGGCGACGCTGGGCAGCTCGCCCTCGCCATCGAGGAAGGCGTCCTGCACCGCGCCGAGCATTTCCTCGGGCAGGTCCAGCGCCTGCTCCAGGCTCAGCTGCTGCTCGCTGATGGCCTCGGCCAGCAGCGAATAGACGTTCTTCTCGGTGCAGTCGAGCTGGCGCGCGATCTGCGCCGGGGTCATGCCCGCACGGGCCAGGCTGACCAGCTCGTGACGCAGGTCGGCCACCGCGCGCGGCGCCGGCGCGGCGTCGGCGCCACCGTTGAGCACGTCGAGGAAGGCCTCGCCGTAGCGCTCCAGCTTGCGTGCACCGACGCCGCTGACCCGCGCCATCTCCGCCAGGGTGCCGGGCTTGCTGCGCAGCATCTCCAGCAGGGTGGCGTCGGGGAAGATCACATAGGGCGGCACGCTGTGCTCCTCGGCGAGCTTGCGGCGCAGGGCGCGCAGGGCCTCCCACTGCTCGCGCTCCTCGCCACGCACCAGCTGGCTGGCGGCACTGGCCGCCGGCTTCGGTGCCTTGGTCGAGAGGTCGCGGCGCAGTTGCAGGCTCACCTCGCCGCGCAGCAGCGGGCGGCAAGCGTCGGTCAGGCGCAGGCCGCCGAAGCCGTCGAGGTCGACATCCGCCAGGCCACGGGCGACCAGCTGGCGGAACAGCGTGCGCCATTCGCCTTCGGACAGCGCCTTGCCCATGCCGAAGACCGACAGGTGCTGGTGGCCGGCGGCGCGGACCTTCTCGTTGTCGCGGCCCAGCAACAGGTCGACCAGATGGCCGACGCCGTAGCGCTGGCCGCTGCGGTAGATGGCCGAGAGCGCCTGACGAGCGGGCTCGGTGGCGTCCCAGGTCTGCACGCCGTCGACGCAGATGTCGCAATGCCCGCAGGGTTGCGGCAGCTCCTCGTCGAAATAGGCCAGCAGCGCCTGGCGGCGGCAGCGGATCTCCTCGCACAGCGCCAGCATGGCGTCGAGCTTGTGCTGCTCGATGCGCTTGTGGCGCTCGTCGCCCTCGGAGTTGTTGAGCATCTGCTTGAGCAGCAGTACGTCCTGCAGGCCGTAGGCCATCCAGGCATCGGCGGGCAGTCCGTCACGGCCGGCGCGGCCGGTCTCCTGGTAATAGGCCTCCAGGGACTTGGGCAGGTCGAGGTGGGCGACGAAGCGCACGTTGGGCTTGTCGATGCCCATGCCGAAGGCGATGGTCGCCACCATGATCAGCCCCTCCTCGTTGAGGAAGCGCTTCTGGTGGTAGGCCCGCAGGTCGCTGGGCAGGCCCGCGTGGTAGGGCAGCGCCGGGTAGCCCTGCTCGGAAAGGAAGGCGGCGACCTCGTCGACCTTCTTGCGCGACAGGCAATAGACGATGCCGGCGTCGCCACGCCGCTCGGTGAGGAAGGACAGCAACTGCTTGCGCGGGCTGTCCTTGGCGACGATGCGGTAGAAGATGTTCGGCCGGTCGAAGCTCGAGAGGAAGCGCTCGGCGTTCTGCAGGTGCAGGCGCTGCACGATCTCCTCGCGGGTGCGCATGTCCGCCGTGGCGGTCAGGGCGATGCGCGGCACCTCGGGGAACAGCTCGGCGAGCTGGCCCAGCTGCAGGTATTCCGGACGGAAATCGTGCCCCCACTGGGAAACGCAGTGGGCTTCGTCGATGGCGAACAGGGCGATGTCCAGGTTCTGCAGGAAGCCCAGCATGCGCGGCTGCACCAGGCGCTCCGGCGCCAGGTAGAGCATCTTGATCTCGCCCCGGCGGATGCGATCGGCGATATCGCGCTGCTCGTCGTTGCTCAGGGTGGAGTTCAGCGCCACCGCGGCCACGCCGAGCTCGTCGAGGGTGGCGACCTGGTCCTCCATCAGCGCGATCAGCGGCGAAACCACCACCGCCAGCCCGTCGCGCATCAGCGCCGGGACCTGGAAGCACAGGGACTTGCCGCCGCCGGTGGGCATCAGCACCAGCACATCGCCGCCCTTGGCCACGCGGTCGATGATCGCCGCCTGGTGGCCGCGGAAGGCGTCGTAGCCGAATACGTCTTTGAGGATGCGCTGGGCGTGGTCGAGCATGCGGGTCTCCGAATGAAGCCGCGCATTATACGTCAGCGAACGCCTGAGGAAGCCCTCGCCCATCGGGGCCGCTTTTGCCGCGGGCCTCCCACTCGACTAGAATCCACCCTCGTTTATTCCTCAAGGTAGTCCCACGATGTCCTTCGCTGAGCAACTGTCCCGCCTGCAAGCCTTCCTCGATGCCGATGACCTGCACGAAGAAGCCCTGGACTACGTGGCCGCCCATGGCTACCTGACCGCCCTGTGCATCTGCCCGGACCAGGTTCCGGAGCGCGAGTGGATCGACGCCCTGTTCGCCGAGCCGCCGCACTACCGCAGCGACGCCGAGCGCGAGGAGATCGAAGCCACCCTGCTGCTGCTCAAGGCCCACATCGCCCGCCAGCTGGCCAGCGACGAAGACCCGGAGATGCCCTGCGACCTCGACCTGGGCGACGACCCGGACGATTCCGACCTGCGCGGCTGGTGCATCGGCTTCATGGAAGGCGTGTTCCTGCGCGAGTCCGTATGGTTCGAAGACGCCGAAGAGGAAGTCAGCGAGCTGCTGCTGCCGATCATGGTCGGTTCCGGCCTGTTCGACGAACAGCCCGAATTCGCCGATATCGCCGCCGATCGCAACCTGGTCGACGAAATGGTCGAGCAGATCCCCGAGCTGCTCACCGCCCTGTTCCTGCTGTGCAACGCCCCGGAAGAAAAGCCCGCCCTGCTCAAGCCGCGTCACTGAGACGGTCGCGCTGATGGCGCACGGTGACATCCGCCAGAGCCGCAGCCCGGCAGTGCGCTACGTACTGCTGGTGGTCGGCTGGCTCGCCGTCGCCCTGGGCGTGATCGGCATCTTCCTGCCGGTATTGCCGACCACGCCCTTCCTTCTCCTGGCCGCCGCCTGCTTCGTGCGCAGCTCGCGGCGCTTCTACCTCTGGCTGGTCAACCACAGGCATCTCGGGCCCTGGATCAGGGACTACCTCGAAGGCAACGGCATCCCGCTCAAGGGCAAGGTCTACGCCATCGGCCTGATGTGGGTCAGCATCGCCTTCTCCTGCTACCTCGTGCCCCTGCCCTGGGCGCGCGGCTTCATGCTCACCAGCGCCGTGCTGGTCACCGTCTACATCCTTCGCCAGAAGACCCTGGGCCGAGACTGAGCCCACCCCGCAACACCCTCCAAGCCCACCGGCAAAAAGCCCGACCACCACCTAGACTGCACTGATCCAAGGGCGGAGACCCTGATGATGCAGCTAGGGCGGCGTGCGAAAGCGAAGCGAGGACGGCCATGGACGACATGGCTGGCCCTGCTCGCCTGCCTGCTGGTCTCGGCGGTCGCCGCCAACTGGGATTTCGGCCTGATCCTGCAGAACGCGCAGAAGCGCTACGGCAGCCTCGGCACCGCCAAGGAGCGCATCGAGGCCTGGAGCGCGCTGATCGACAGCAGTGGCGAGCTGCCGGAGAAGGAGAAGCTCGCCACGGTCAACCGCTTCTTCAACCGCCAGCTGCGCTTCGTCGACGACCAGCGCAACTGGGGCGAGAACGATTACTGGGCCACCCCCGTCGAGGCCCTGGTCAAGGGCGCCGGCGATTGCGAGGACTACTCCATCGCCAAGTACTTCACCCTGCGCCGCCTCGGCATCCCGTCCGAGAAACTGCGCATCACCTACGTCAAGGCGCTCAACTACAACCAGGCACACATGGTGCTCACCTACTACGCCAGCCCCAGCTCGGACCCGCTGGTACTGGACAACCTGATCGGCGAAATAAGGCCGGCCTCGCAACGCAAGGACCTGCTGCCCGTGTACGCCTTCAACGCCGAAGGCCTGTACACCGCCGGCAAGCGCAGTGGTGACAGCAAGAAGCTTTCGCGCTGGCAGGACATCCTGCAGAAGATGCGCGCCGAAGGCTTCGCCATTGGAGAGGGATAGACGATGTCGTTACTCAAGCAGCTGTTTCTGGCGATCTGCCTGTTCCTCGTGGTGGCCTTCACCGGCAGCTTCCTCGCCGGGGTGGAAAGCTCCCGGGAACAGCTGCGCAGCCAGTTGCGCTCCCACGCCCAGGACGCCGCCACCGCCCTCGCGCTGTCCATGACGCCCCACGTGGACGACCCGGCGATGATCGAGCTGATGGTCAGCTCCATCTTCGACAGCGGCTACTTCGCCCGCATCCGCGTGGTCAACATCGCCGACGAGAAGGTCATCGTCGAACGCCAGGCCGACCCGACCTCCGACAAGGTCCCCGCCTGGTTCGTCCGCCTCGTCGACCTGCGCGCCCAGGGCGGCGACGCCCTGATCATGCGCGGCTGGGAACAGGCCGCGCGGGTCGAGGTGCTCAGCCACCCGCAATTCGCCCTGGCCAAGCTCTGGGACAGCGCCATCGGCAGCCTCCTCTGGCTGCTGCTCTGCGGGCTGGTCAGCGCCGTGCTCGGCGGCTTCCTCCTGCGCACCCAGCTGCGCCCGCTGGACAACATGGTGCAGCAGGCCCAGGCCATCAGCCGGCGCGAGTTCCTCACCCTGCCCCGGGTGCCGCGCACGCCCGAGCTCAAGCGCGTGGTGCTGGCCATGAACCAGATGGTCGACAAGCTCAAGACCCTGTTCGCCGAAGAGGCCGCGCGCAGCGAGAAGCTGCGCGAGGAGGCCTACCAGGACAGCCTCACGGGCCTGGCCAACCGCCGCCAGTTCGACATCCGCCTGGGCAACCAGCTGGCCGTGGCCGAGCAGAACGCCGCCGGCTACCTGCTGCTGCTGCGGGTCAATGACCTCGGCGGCCTCAACCAGCGCCTCGGCGGCCAGCGCACCGACGCCCTGATCGGCGCGATCGGCGAACTCCTGAAGAAACGGTTGGAGGAGCGCGGCAACCCCGACTGGCTGGCCTCGCGCAGCCGCGGCGGCGAATTCACCCTGCTCGCCCCCGGCCTGGACAACGAAGACGCCGACCGCCTCGCCCAGAGCCTCAGCGACGCCCTGGAAAGCCTGCGCGGCACCGGTGCCAGCGACTGCACCCCGGTGGCCCACCTGGGCATCGCCGCCTTCCGTCCCGGCGAGGACGCCACCAGCGTCATAGGCCGCGCCGACCAGGCCCTGGCCCAGGCGCAAAGCAACCCGGCGCACCCGTGGGAGCGCCTCGACGACTACCAGGCCGCCCCCAACCAGGGCCTGCACAGCTGGCGCGCCTGGATCGACGAAGCCCTGCAGCAGGGCAAGCTGCAGCTCTACTTCCAGCCCGTGGCCGAATGTGCCGATCCCACCAGGCTGCTGCACAACAAGGTCCTCGCGCGGCTGCTCGACCCGCAGGGCGAGGCCGTTGCCGCCGGGCGCTTCCTGCCCTGGATCGAGCGCCTGGGCTGGGCCGCGCGCTTCGACCTGGCGATGCTCGAACACACCCTCGCCCACCTCGACCGGCACCCCGAGCCGCTGGCCCTGAGCCTGTCCGCCGCCACCCTGCGCGAACCCGACAGCCAGGAGCGCCTGCTCGCCATGCTGCGCGAGCACCCGCAGCACGCGGACCTGATGACCCTGGAAGTGGACGAGCGCTTCCTGCCCCCGCCCGCTGCGCTGGAGAAACTCAGCCAGGCCGTGCGCGAAGCCGGCTTCCACCTCGGCCTGCAACACTTCGGCGGGCGCTTCAGCCTGATCGGCAACCTCACCCACCTGGGGCTGGCCTACCTGAAGATCGACGGCACCTACATCCGCGCCATCGACCAGGAAAACGACAAGCGCGTGTTCATCGAGGCGATGTTCCGCGCCACCAACAGCATCGACCTGCCGCTGATCGCCGAGATGGTGGAAACCCAGGGCGAACTGGCCGTGCTCGGCGAGCTGGGCATCCAGGGCGCCATGGGCCGCCTCATCGGCCCGCCCGCCCCCTGGAGCGAAACCCAGGCCTGATGAATGTTGGCCGGCGGCGCCCCCATGGGAGCGGTTTCAACCGCGAAAACCCAGGCCCCCGGCCGGCCCAGCCCTTTTCGCGAATGAATTCGCTCCCACAACCCGTAGGGTGGGCTTCAGCCCACCAAGCCGCCCGCAAAAGAAAACGCCCGCATCTGCGGGCGTTCTCGTTACGGGTGGAGCCGGTTAATCGTCACGGTTGGTGTCGTTGTCGCTGTCATGGTCACTGCCACCGAACTGGGCGTCACGGTAACCATCGTTGTCCAGATCATGGTCACTGCCGCCGAACTGCGCATCGCGATAACCATCGTTGTCCTGGTCATGGTCGCTACCACCGAACTCGGCATCGCGATAGCCGTCGTTGTCCAGGTCATGGTCACTGCCGCCGAACTGGGCATCGCGGTAGCCGTCGTTGTCCAGGTCGTGGTCGCTGCCACCGAACTGGGCATCACGATAGCCATCGTTATCCAGGTCGTAATCCACCGCATGGGCCGTCACCGCCCCAAGCGCCACCACAGTCAAAAGCACGCCCAACACACGTCTGGTGAAGACACCCGCTTTTGTCGCCATCTCGCTTATCGCTCCTGAAGAGGACATGACGGCCGCAACCCGGGTCACCCTCGGTGGACCGAGGAGCCGTCGCGCAATAGAACGCAACGGCAGGCGCCGGTTCTGTCGCCTCCGGGGCATTATCTTTTGCCATTCGTTTCAGGCAGGAAAACCCGTGGGAGCGCTTTCAACCGCGATGGGCCAGGCAGCCGCCCGAGCCCTTTCGCGCAGGATTGCGCCCCGGCGAGCAGGGCTCAATAAGGCAGGCGTCCCTCGTCCTGCACCAGGCTGCCGAGCCCTTCCACCTGGGCGCGGGCCTGGGCGCGGTGCTGGAGCTTGTTGCGCGCGGCCTCGGGCAGGTCGGTGTAGCGCATCACGCCACGGTCGACGAGAACGCTGACCAGGTCTTCGATCACCCGCACGAGCTCCAGGTCGGAATGCTGCAGCGACATCAGGTGCTCGTGCAGCGAACGGCTGGCCAGCCAGCTCTGCACCTCCGGATCCGCGGCCGGCATGCTGTGGGTCATGTTCTCGAAAGGCTCCGACTCGACCCGCAGCACCCGGCCCCGCTCATCACGCTGTACGTACACCATGGACTGCTCTCCCCAGCGAATCCGCATAAAAAAGGCCCGCCACCCGGAAAGGTGGCGGGCCGCCTCGTTCAAAGAGCTTAGACGGTCGTTTTCAATGCGTGATCGTCAAGCAGGTTGCCGATGATGGTGGCCTCGTTGGTCGTGCCGTAGAGCGTGGACAGGTTCACATTGTCCAGCACCACTTGCTGCTGCACCGGTCCCGCCGCCTCCGTCTTGATGTCGATGGTGGTGGTGGTGCCCGAGAACGAGAAGTTCAGGTAGCTGTCCAGCACGTTCGGCGCGGTGCCCACACCCGACAACAGTTGCGACAGGTCGAGCACGTCGGAGTTGGCACCCGTGATATCCACCGTGAAGTCGGTGATGTGGTCCACGCCGCCGCCCAGGCCGCCTTTCTGCCAGATGAAGGTGTCCTTGCCGGCGCCACCGCTCATGGTGTCGGCCCCCAGCCCGCCGATGAGGAAGTCATCCCCACCACCGCCGAGCAGGGTGTCGTTGCCAGCCCCGCCGAAGAGCACGTTGGCGTTGTTGTCCCCCTTCAGCACATCGGCGAAGTTCGACCCGATCAGGTTCTCGATGCTGTTCAGGGTGTCCGTTCCAGCACCGACGGTGTTCTGCGCGACGAGGATGCTCAGGTCGACCGTGACCCCGGACGGCGCATCGATGTAGCTCGCGGTGTCCACGCCGGCCCCACCGTTGAGCGCATCGTTGCCGGCCCCGCCGACGAGGATGTCGTTGCCGTTGCCACCGTTGAGCGTGTCATTGCCTCCCTGCCCGATCAGCACATCGTCGCCATCGCCGCCATTGAGCGTGTCGTTGGCGCCATCACGCCCGAGCAGGATCTCGTTGCGGAAGGTCCCGTTGAGGGTGTTGGCGCCGGCGTCGCGCACGACATCCACGACCGCGGTATCCAGGGTCGTGCTGCCGTCGACGGAAACGCCGTAGCTGAAGCTGCCACCGTTGGTCGAGTTGCTGCTGTTCTCCGTGAAGGTCACGTTGCCACCGCCCAGGCTGGCGCCATCCGAGCCGATCGAGGCGACGCTGAGCACCGACAGCAGCCCGGCGCTCGGCCCGGTGTCGTTGGCCAGCAGGGCCCAGGTCGGGATCAGGATCTGGTCGGCGCCCGTCTGGGCAGGCACGTTGGTCAGCACCAGGTCATCGCGTATCACCATCGGCTGGGTGCCGGAGTTGATATTGATGTTGAGGTTGGCCGACGCGCTGTCCCCGTCGTTGTCCAGCAAGGTGAAGGCAATGCTGGTGGCGATCGCCAGGTTGATGGTGCTCGGCGGCGTGTAGGTGTAGGCACCGTTGAGCATGTTGACCATGATGCTGGAGCCCGACCCCATGGACACCGTCAGCAGCGAGCCGGAAAGGCTGCCGTTGTTGGTGCCCGGACCGCTGGCGGTGAAGGTGCCGGTGGCCTTGTCGTAGGTGTAGGTCTTGCCGTCCACCACGATGCTGCGCACGTAGCCGCCGTCATTGCCCATGCTGCCGCCGCTGACCAGGCTGCCCGAGATGGGCGAGGCCTGGGCGGTGGCCACGAGGGTGCTGGTCAGCGCGTTGAGGTCGGTGACCACGATGGCGTTGGTGTTACTGCCACCGTTGGTGCCGTTGTAGGCGATCGGGTTGAGCGCCGTGGCGTCCACCCCGGTGCCCATCCCCAGCGCGTAGGCGCGGATGTTGTTGGCGGTGAGGAAGTTGATCCAGGCCTGCTCCTCGGAAACGTTGCCGTTGGAGTACGGGGTCGGCCAGCCGCTGGCACTGCCATTGGCGTTGGAGATGCCCTCGTCGCCGCTGGGCTGGTTGGGATAGCCGTCGGAGAGGAAGTAGGCGACGTTCTGCACGTTGCCCGTGGCCAGCTTGCCGGCATTGCCGTAGGCGTTGATGGCCGAGATCAGCGCGGCATCGTAGTTGGTGGTGTTCGCGGTGCTGACCCCGAGAATCGCCGCCTTGGCATCCGCCACGCTCACCCAGACCGCCTCGGTGGTGGCCGTCGTGGAGAAGGTGACGAAGCTGACGCGCACATCGCCCAGGGCGTCGTACTGCTCCAGCAGTTCCAGCAGCGCGTTCTTGGCCACCTGCAGGCGGTCCATGGAACCGACGCCAGAGGCGTCACCCATGCTGCCCGAGATGTCCAGCACCAGCATCAGGTTGCTGTTGAGGTTGACCGAGGCCTGGCCGTTCTGGGTCTGGTTGGCCGCCGTGGGCGCGTCGTCCCTGAAGCTGATGGCGCTGCCCAGGTTGAGGCTGGCGCTGCTGGTGTCGCCGTCCTTGTCGGTGATGGTCGCCACCAGTTGCACCAGGTCGACGGCGCCCAGGCTCACCGCCTGGTCCGGCCCGCTGTTGGGCGTGTGGATCACCGCCCGCTGCTGGTCGAGGGTGACGCTGCCGGCGGCATCCACCGTGAGGGTGAAGGAAATCGCACCGGTGGAGCTGCCGACACGGCCCACCACCTGGGTGCCTTCCAGGAACAGCTTGATATCGCTGCCGGTGGCCGAGTCGTCCAGCCCGCTGTCCACACCGGCACTGCTGACCTTCAGGGCATAAGTGGTGCTGGCTGCACCATCGGCACCGGGGTTGCTGGTGAAGGACGAAGCGAAGCTGGTGCTGGCGTTGCCGGCGAGGTTGGTCTCATCCACCTGCAGGCTGCCCGCCTGCGCCACACCGGCGCTGATGCTCGGCGCATCGTCCTTGAAGCTGATGGCGCTGCCCAGGTTGAGGGTGGCGCTGTTGGCGTCGCCGTCCTTGTCGGTGATGGTCGCCACCAGTTGCACCAGGTTGGCGGCCGACAGGCTCACGGCCTGGTCCGGCCCGGTGTTGGGCGTATGGACGATGGCCCGCTGCTGGTCGAGGGTGACGTTGCCGGACGCATCCACCGTGACCTTGAAGGCGATGGCACCGGTGGAGGAGCCGACACGGCCCACCACCTCGCCACCTTCCAGGTAGAGCTTGATGTCGCTGCCGGTGGCGGTGTCGTCCAGGCCACTGTCCACGCCCGCCGCACTGACATTCAGCGCATAGGTGGTGGTACCGGCTCCGTCGGCGCCGTAGTTGCCGCTGAAGGAGGAGGCGAAGTTCACCGTCGCATCGAGGTTCAGGCTGGTTTCGTCCACCTGCAGGCTGGCGGCCGTGGCGGTGCCGGCACTGATGCTGGGGGCGTCGTCCTTGAAGCTGATGGCGCTGCCCAGGTTCAGGCTGGCGCTGTTGGCGTCGCCGTCCTTGTCGGTGATGGTCGCCACCAGTTGCACCAGGTCGGCGGCGGACAGGCTCACAGCCTGGTCCGGCCCGCTGTTGGGCGTGTGGATGATCGCCCGCTGCTGGTCGAGGGTGACCACGCCGGTGGCGGAATCCACCGTGACCTTGAAGGCGATGGCGCCGGTGGAGCTGCCGACACGGCCCACCACCTCGGTGCCTTCCAGGTACAGCTTGATGTCGCTGCCGGTGGCCGTGTCGTCCAGGCCACTGTCCGCGCCCGCCGCGCTGACCTTCAGCGCATAGGTCGTGGTGCCGGCGCCGTCGGCGCCGTAGTTGCCGGTGAACTGGCCGCTCAGGTTGACACTGGCGTTGGCGGCCAGGTTGGTCTCGTCCACCTGCAGGCTGCCGGCGGTGGCACTGCCGGCGCTGATGCTCGGCGCATCGTCCTTGAAGCTGATGGCGTTGCCCAGGTTGAGGTTGGCACTGCTGGCGTCGCCGTCCTTGTCGGTGATGGTCGCCACCAGTTGCACCAGGTCGGCGGCGCCCAGGCTCACCGCCTGGTCCGGCCCGCTGTTGGGCGTATGGATGATCGCCCGCTGCTGGTCGAGGGTGACGTTGCCGGAAGCATCCACCGTGACCTTGAAGGCGATGGCGCCGGTGGAGCTGCCGACACGGCCCACCACCTCGGCGCCTTCCAGGTACAGCTTGATGTCGCTGCCGGTGGCCGAGTCGTCCAGGCCGCTGTCCACGCCCGCTGCGCTGACCTTCAGTGCATAGGTGGTGGTGCCGGCGCCGTCGGCGCCGTAGTTGCCGCTGAAGGAAGACGCGAAGCCGGCGGTGGCGTTGCCCGCCAGGTTGGTCTCGTCCACCTGCAGGCTGCCGGCGGTGGCACTGCCGGCGCTGATGGTCGGCGCGTCGTCCTTGAAGCTGATGGCGTTGCCCAGGTTGAGGGTGGCGCTGCTCTTGTCGCCGTCGTTGTCGGTGATGGTCGCGATCAGTTTCACCAGGTCGGCGGCGGACAGGCCCGCAGCCTGGTCCGGCCCGCTGTTGGGCGTATGGATGATCGCCCGCTGCTGATCGAGGGTGACGTTGCCGGAAGCATCCACCGTGACCTTGAAGGCGACGGCACCGGTGGAGGAGCCGACACGGCCCACCACCTCGCCACCTTCCAGGTACAGCTTGATGTCGCTGCCGCTGGCGGTGTCCTTCAGGCCGCTGTTGGTGCCGCTGGCGCTGATATCCAGCTTGTAGGTGATGCTGCCCGCGCCATCGCCGCCATAGCTGGCATTGAAGTTGGCGGCGAAGCTCACCGTGGCGTTGAGCGCCAGGTTGCTTTCGTCCACCTGCAGGACGCCGGTGCCGGCGACGTTGCCGACGCCGATGCTGGGCACGTCGTCCTCGATGCGGATCAGGAAGTCACCGGCCATGGGCACCGGGCTGCCGCCGTTGCTGGCCTGGATCAGGCTGCTCAGGTTCAGCGTCAGGGTCTCGCCGTCGTCACCGTTGCCCAGCGGGTGGTCCAGCGGGCCGCTGAGGGTCAGGGTGTAGCTGCCGTTGGCCTGCAGTTGCAGGGTGAAGACCGTGGCCCCGCCCGCACCCGCCGTGGCGGTGAGGGTATTGCCGGACACGGTGTAGACCAGCGGATGGCCGTCGGAGCTGGCCGGGGTCACGCCGCTGGTATTGCTGGCCAGGCTGAAGGTCACGCCGCTGGAGGAGCCGACGACCAGGTCGACGACGCTGCCGGTGGCCACCGTGGTGACGGCGTCGCCGTCGGTGATCCCGCCGGGCAGCTCGTCCTCGTCCACGCTGGCGATCACCGGGCTGCTGTCCACCACGTAGACCGACAGGGTGGCGCTGGACGGGTCGCCGTCACGGTCGACGATGGTGTATTTGAAGTTCTCCTGCTTGTCGCCCACCACTTCGCTCGGGGTCTGGTAGGTCCAGTCACCGTTGCTGAAGTTGAAGCTCAGCTTGCCGCCTTGCGCCGTGGTCACGTTGGTCAGCGCACTGCCGCTGATGGGCGAGCCACCGGCGCTGCTGCTGATGCTGCTGCCGTTCCAGGTGTAGGTGACGTTGTTGATCTCGATGGACAGGATGCGCCCGGGACCATCGGCGCCGAAGCCATCGTCGTCAGCGGTGCCGGCGACGCCGTCGCTGCCTCTGATCACGTTGCCGGAGACCAGGTTGCTGGTGACCTGGCTGAGCAGGGTGTTGACCAGGTCGGTGAAGCCGCCGATCAGGATCGGGGCACCACTGCCGTCGAGATCGACGTCCTGCAGGTTGCCGTTGTCGATGCCGTCACCGACGCCGATGGAGGTGACGTTGATGTGGTTGCTGGTGATGAACTGCTGCCAGTCGAGCGCCGTCTGGTTGAGCAGTGCGTTGCCGTTCTGGGTCTGCTCGTTGGGGTTGCCGTCGCTGATGAACACGACCTGGTTGTTCCAGCCCGGGAGCGGGTTGAAGGCATCCATGGTCTTCTCGATGGCGGCGGTGAAGTCGGTGTTGCCGCTGTACGGGCGCACGCCGCCGGGCTCGCTCGGGTCGAGGGAGTTCACCAGGCTCTCGAAGGCCGCGTAGCTGGTCACCGGCGCGTAGGAGGTGGCGTCACCGGAGAAGGCCACGATCTGCAGCTGCACGTCACCGGTGCTGCCGGCGAACAGGGCCTGGCCGGCGGCTTTGACCGCATCGAGCATCTGCCCGAGCTCGGTGTTGTTGATGCTGCCGCTGAAGTCGAGCACGAACACCATGTTGATGTCCTGGCCTTGGCTGGCCTGGACGGTGGCCGTGTCGTTCTGCGCCACCGGCGTGTCGTCGTCGACGTTGATGTTCAGCGTTCCGTTGGCGCTGTCACCGTCCTTGTCGGTGACCTTGTAGGTGATCTGGAAGGCCTGGTTGTTCTCGTCGTCGGCATTGGCGTGCTGGATCGGCGCGTTCTGCTGCACCTCGTAGGCGCCGGTGGCGCTGTTCAGGGTCACGGTGAGCACGGTGGTGGTGCCCTGCTTGATCAGCAGGTTGCTGCCCGAGGTCTCGTAGGTGAAGCCGGCCGGCGCACCGGTGGTGACCCAGCTGATACTGCCGGCGCCGTCGGCACCGTAGCTGTGGCTGAGGGTGCCGGAGGCGTTCTGCGAGTCGGCATCGTCGCCGACGCCGCCGGGAATGCCCTTGGGTAGCGCGTCGTCGTCCAGTTGCACCGTCTGGTTGGTGCCGGTGGTCGGGGCGTCGTCCTTGAAGCTGATGGCGCTGCCCAGGTTGAGGCTGGCGCTGCTGGTGTCGCCGTCCTTGTCGGTGATGGTCGCCACCAGTTTCACCAGGTCCGCGGCGGAGAGGCCGGTGGCCTGGTCCGGCCCGGTGTTGGGCGAATGCACGATGGCACGCACTTGGTCGAGGGTGACGTTGCCGGAGGCATCCACCGTGACCTTGAAGGCGATGGCACCGGTGGAGGTGCCGACACGGCCCACCACTTCGCCACCTTCCAGGTACAGCTTGATGTCACTGCCGCTGGCGGTGTCCTTCAGGCCGCTGTCGGCGCCCGGGGCCTTGACCTCCAGGCTGTAGCCGATGCTGCCGGCACCATCGGCGCCGTAGTTGCCGGTGAAGGCGCCGCTGTAGTTGGTGGTGGCGTTGAGCGCCAGGTTGGTCTCGTCCACCTGCAGGCTGCCCACCTGGGCCTGGCCGGCACTGATGGTCGGGGCGTCGTCCCTGAAGCTGATGGCGTTGCCCAGGTTGAGGGTGGCGCTGCTGGCGTCACCGTCCTTGTCGGTGATGGTCGCCACCAGTTTCACCAGGTCGGCGGCGGAGAGGCCGGTGGCCTGGTCCGGCCCGGTGTTGGGCGAATGGACGATGGCACGCACCTGGTCGAGGGTGACGTTGCCGGAGGCATCCACCGTGACCTTGAAGGCGATGGCACCGCTCTGGTCGCCGACACGGCCCACCACCTCGCCACCTTCCAGGTACAGCTTGATGTCACTGCCGCTGGCGGTGTCCTTCAGGCCGCTGTCGGCCCCCGGAGCCTTGACCTCCAGCGCGTAGCCGATGCTGCCGGCGCCGTCGGCACCGTAGCTGCTGGTGAAGGCGCCACTGAAGTTGGTGGTGGCGTTGAACGCCAGGTTGGTCTCGTCCACCTGCAGGCTGGCCGCAGTGGCCGTACCGGCGTTGATGGTCGGGGCGTCGTCCTTGAAGCTGATGGCATTGCCCAGGTTGAGGCTGGCGCTGCTGGTGTCGCCGTCCTTGTCGGTGATGGTCGCCACCAGTTTCACCAGGTCGGCGGCGGAGAGGCCGGTGGCCTGGTCGGGCCCGGAATCGGGCGAATGCACGATGGCACGCACTTGGTCGAGGGTGACGTTGCCGGCCGCATCCACCGTGACCTTGAAGGCGATGGCACCGGTGGAGGTGCCGACACGGCCCACCACTTCGCCACCTTCCAGGTACAGCTTGATGTCACTGCCGCTGGCGGTGTCCTTCAGGCCGCTGTCGGCGCCCGGCGCCTTGACCTCCAGGCTGTAGCCGATGCTGCCGGCGCCGTCGGCGCCATAGTTGCCGGTGAAGGCGCCGCTGTAGTTGGTGGTGGCGTTGAGCGCCAGGTTGGTCTCGTCCACCTGCAGGCTGCCCACCTGGGCCTGGCCGGCACTGATGGTCGGGGCGTCGTCCTTGAAGCTGATGGCGTTGCCCAGGTTGAGGGTGGCGCTGCTGGCGTCACCGTCCTTGTCGGTGATGGTCGCCACCAGTTTCACCAGGTCGGCCGCCCCCAGGCTGCTTTCCTGGTCGGGGCCGGTATTGGGCGAATGGACGATGGCACGCACCTGGTCGAGGGAGACCTTGCCGTCGGCGTCCACGGTGAGCTTGAAGGAGATCGCGCCGCTCTGGTCGCCCACGCGGCCGACCACTTCGCCGTTCTCCAGGTACAGCTTGATGTCGCTGCCGGTGGCAGTGTCCTTCAGGCCGCTGTCGACACCCGGGGACTTCACGTCCAGGGCATAGGTGGTGCTGCCGGCGCCATCGGCGCCATAGGCCTTGATGAACGCGCCACTGAAGTCGGTGGTGGCGTTGCCGAGCAGGTTGGTTTCATCCACCTGCAGGCTGTCCGCGGGAATGGCCGTGGCACGGATGCTGGGGGCGTCATCCTTGAAGCTGATGG
This sequence comes from Pseudomonas tohonis, assembly GCF_012767755.2. Lineage (NCBI taxonomy): Bacteria > Pseudomonadati > Pseudomonadota > Gammaproteobacteria > Pseudomonadales > Pseudomonadaceae > Pseudomonas > Pseudomonas tohonis. The sequence goes on along the minus strand of NZ_AP023189.1, from coordinate 1,739,154 downwards.
CATTGCCCAGGTTGAGGGTGGCGCTGTCCGGGTCGCCGTCGCGGTCGGTGATGGTCGCGACCAGTTTCACCAGGTCCGCGGCGGAGAGGCCGGTGGCCTGGTCCGGACCGGTATTGGGCGAGTGCACGATGGCCAGTTTCTGGTCGAGGGTGACCTTGCCGTCGGCATCCACCGTGACCTTGAAGGAGATCGCGCCGCTCTGGTCGCCGACACGGCCGACCACTTCCCCTCCTTCCAGGTACAGCTTGATGCTCTGGCCGCTGGCGGTGTCCTTCAGGCCGCTGTCGGCGCCCGCGGCGCTGATGGCCAGCGCGTAGGTGATGGTGCCCGCGCCGTCACTGCCGAAGCTGTGGGTGAACGCGCCGCTGAAATCGCGGGTGGCGTCGGTCCCCAGGAAGCTCTCGTCCACTTCCAGGCTGCCATTGGCGGCCTGGCCGGCGTCGATGTTCGGGGCGTCGTCACGGAAGCTGATGGCATTGCCCAGGTTGAGGCTGGCGCTGCTGGAGTCACCGTCCTTGTCGGTGATGGTCGCCACCAGTTTCACCAGGTCCGCGGCGGAGAGGCCGGTGGCCTGGTCGGGCCCGGAATCGGGCGAGTGCACGATGGCCAGTTTCTGGTCGAGGGTGACCTTGCCATCGGCGTCCACCGTGACCTTGAAGGAGATCGCGCCGCTCTGGTCGCCGACACGGCCGACCACCTCGCCACCTTCCAGGTACAGCTTGATGCTCTGGCCGCTGGCGGTGTCCTTCAGGCCGCTGTCGGCACCCGCGGCACTGACGGCCAGCGCGTAGCTGATGCTGCCGGCGCCATCCGCGCCATAGCTGTGGGTGAAGGCGGTGCTGTAGTCGAGGGTCTTGTCCACCAGCAGGTTGGTCTCGTCCACCTCCAGCGCGGCGCTGGCGATCTCGCCGGCGCTGATGCTCGGGGCATCGTCGCGGAAGCTGATGACCTTGCCGATGTCCAGGCCGCCGCTGACGCTGTCGCCGTCGCCGTCGGTCACCGTCAGGTTGAGCTTGACGTGGCCGGAGCCGAGGAAGGCCGCTTCGTCCGGATCGGACGTCGGGTGTTCGATGGCACGCAGCTGTTCGAGGGTGACCTTGCCGTCCGTGCCCACGGTGAGGGTGAAGACGACCTCGCCGCTGGCATCGCCGACGCGGCCCACGACCTGGCCGTTCTCCAGGAACAGCACCACGTCATCGCCGGTCTCGGTGTCCACCAGCCCGGAGGCCGGGTTGGTGACTTCCAGGCCGTAGTCCAGGCTGCCCAGGCCATCGGCGCCGGGCTGCACGTTGAACAGGCCGCTGAAGTCGGCGGTGGCAGTGGCGCTGGCGCCCTGCCCCAGGTTGGTCTCGTCCACCTGCAGCTGCAGGGTCGAGCCCCAGGTGACGCTGGTGCTGACGTCGTTGTAGTCGTAGTCGGAGGTGGCGGTCTTGTCTTCCCAGTTCTGGTTGCCGGCGTTGCCGGTGTCCTGCAGGTGCGAGCCGCCGGGGTTGAGGGTGGCGTCGCTGAACAGCACGTTGGCACCGTCGGCGCCGGTCAGCGGGGTGCTGCCGATGAAGGCCTGCCACTTGCCGCCCACCAGCTGGAAGGTGATGTCGGCGCCGTTGGCCAGGCCGCCGTTGGCACCGCCATTGGGGATGATGAAGAAGCCGGTGCTGGCCGGGTCCAGGTTGCCCAGGTCGAAGGTATCGCCGTTGCTCTGGTCGTGGACGTTGGCCCAGATCACCTTGCCGCTGACCGGGGTGCCGTCGTCGCCCTTGATGTAGTAGCCGTAGCTGTTGCTGTAGCCGGCGTCGGTGCCGACGAAGGTCACCGAGGAGTTCAGGTCCAGGGCGCCGACCTGCAGGGTCGGGGTGTCGTCGTTGATGGTGACCGCCAGGGAACCGTCGGCGGTGTCGCCATCGCCGTCGGTGACCTTGTAGCCGACGTTGAGGGTGATGTTGTCCTCGGTGCCGTCGACGGTGTGCATCAGCGGCTTGAGCAGGTTGACCGTATAGGCACCGCTGGCCAGGTCGGTCAGCACTACGGTCATCAGGTCGCCACGGGCACTGCTGATGGTCAGGGTGTTGGTCGAGGCGTCCCAGGTCGAGGTGACGTTCTCGCTGCCCAGGGTGCTGGGCCCGGTGAGCTCGATGGATTTCAGGCCATCGGCACCGGCGTCGTAGCCGAGGCTGCCGCTGGTGCTGGTGTGGGCGCCGGTGACGTCGCCAGGCCCGCCATTGATGCCGCCGGACAGGCCCTCGTCGTCCAGGGTACTGGTGGCGGTCACCTTGGTGGCACTGGGGCCGTCGTCCTCGAAGCGCACCACGCCGCCGATGCCGACGGAATCCACCGACACGTCGCCATCCCCGTCGGTGACGGTGACCACCGCGCGGATCTTGCCGGAGAGGTTCAGCGCCTCGTCATGGTTGGCGGTATCCGGATGCTGCAGCGGGATGTACTGGGCGATGCTGATGCTGCCGTCCTGGCCGATGGCCACGGCGAAGGCGGCCTGGCCGTTGTACGCGCCGCCATCCACGCGGCCGACCACCAGGCCGTTCTCCACGCTGAGCACGATGGACGAGCCGTCCAGGGTGGTGAGACCCGAGTCGGCGTCCTGCACTTCCAGGCTGAGCACGGTGGTCGCGCCCTCCTGGTCCTCGCCGGTGGTGCTGCCGGAGGCATCGACCACCGGGCCGTTGCTGGTGGCGTAGCCGGCCGCCAGCGCGGTGCCGGCATCGGCCACGCTGCTGAACAGCGCGATCACGCTCGGGCTGTTGGTGTCGTTGTCGTTGGCGTCGTTGCCCGGGGTCGGGGTGGCGGTGCCGTTCTGTAGGCCGGGGGTCTCGTCGTGGGTGACGCGAGCGCCTTCGACCACCTGGATGCTGGCGGTGGGGGCGTCGTCCTCGAAGCGGATGGCCCCACCGATGTTGACCGTGGCGACGTCGACATCGCCGTCCCCGTCGGTGACGGTGACCACGGCGCGGACCAGGCCGCCGAGGTCGACGCCCTCATCACGGCTGCCGGTATCGGGGTGGTTCAGCGACATGTACTGGGCAACGCTGATGCTGCCATCCTGGCCGATGGCCACGGCGAACACCGCCGCGCCGGGGCCTTGGTCGCCGCCGTCCACGCGGCCGACGATCAGGCCGTTCTCCATATAGAGGCGGATGCTCTGGCCATCGGTGGTGGTGAGGCCCGAATCGGTGCCGTCGCCGCCGTTGATCGCCAGGCTCAGCACCGTGGTGGCGCCTTCGTCGTCCTCGCCGGTGCTGGTGCCGGCGGTGCTGACCACGGGGCCGGCGCTGGTGGCGTAGCCCGAAAGATCGGTGCCGACGTTGGCCACGCCGGCGAACAAGGCGATCACATCCGGGTTGCTGGTGTCGTCATCGAGCGCGTCGCCCTGGGGCGTCGGGGTCTCGGTGCCGTTCTGCAGGCCGGCGCTCTCGTCGTGGGTGACGCGCACGCCTTCGAGTCGTTCGATGACGGCGGTGGGGCCGTCGTCCTCGAAGCGGATGGCACCGCCGATGCCCACTTGGGCGGTGTCCACGTCGCCGTCGCCATCGGTCACGGTGACCACGGCGCGGACCTTGCCGGCCAGGGTCACGGCGTCATCGGCGCTGCCGGTGTCGGGGTGATTGAGCGAAACGTACTGGGCCACGCTGACGCTGCCGTCCTGGCCGATGGCCACGGCGAATGCCGCCTGGCCGTCGAGGCTGCCGCCGACGATACGACCGACCACCAGCCCGCCCTCGAGGCTGAGCACGATGGAATGGCCATCGGTGGTGGTGAGGCCGGAATCGCTGCCGTCGCCGTCGACGATCGACAGGCTGAGCACGGTGGTGGCGCCTTCGTTGTCCTCGCCCGTGCTGCTGCCGGAGATATCCACCACCGCGCCGTCGCTGGTGGCGTAGCCGGTGCTGGAGAGGTCGGTGCCGGTGTTGGCGACGCCCGCGAACAGGCTCACCACCGACGCGGAGCTGGTGTCGTTGTCATTGGCGTCGCCGGCCGGGGTGGGCGTGGCGGTGCCATTCTGCAGGCCGGCGCTCTCGTCATGGCTGACCCGCACGCCTTCGTTGGCCTGGATGCTGGCGGTCGGGCCGTCATCGACGAAGCGGATCAGCTGGCCGACATCGGCGCTGGCCACGGCCTTGTCGCCGTCGCCGTCGGTGACGGTCAGCACGGCGCGGATCAGGCCGCTGAGGTCGATGCTGTCATTGGCATCGCTGCCGTCGGGGTGATGCAGGGACTGGTACTGGGCGACGCTGATGACGCCGGTGTCCGGGTCGATGGCGATGGCGAACGCGGCGTTGCCGTCGGCATCGCGACCGACCACCAGGCCGTTCTCCACGCTCAGGGTGATGGGGCTGCCGGCGGTGGTGGTCAGGCCGACCGCCTGCGCCTGCGGGCCCTGCTCGCCTTCACCGCCCTCGCCTTCGACCAGCGCCAGGGAATAGACCGCGGTGGCGCCGCCTTCGTCGGCGCCGAATTCATAGGTCGCCACCACCGCGGGAGCGTTGCCCTGGGCATAGGCGCGCATGTCGGAGGAGGGATTGGCAACGCCATCGAACACCGCCAGCGGGCCGCTGACGTCATTGCTGCCCGGCTGCAGGCCGGCGCTTTCGTCGATGACCACCTCGCCGCCTTCGCGGGAGAAGTCCAGGCCGGCGCTGGGGCCGTCGTCGTTGATGGCGATGGTCAGCGGCACGGTGGGCGACACGTCGCCGTCGAGGTCGAAGACGCGCACGGAGAAGTTGTCGAACAGCTGGTCGTCGGCCCCGGTGGCGTTGGGGTTGCCGTGATCCAGGCTGTTGTCGGTCAGGGTGTAGGTCCAGTTGCCGGCGGCGTCGAACACCAGCACGCCATAGGTGCCCTGCACGGTGCCGCCACCGGTGACGTTGATCCAGTTGCCGCCGGCGTCCAGCACTTCGATGCGGCCGATGCCGTCGGGGGAATTGATGATCAGGGTGCCCGAGGTGGTCTCGGCGTCGCTGCCGGGGTTGCTGCCCGGCTGGCCGCCACCGCTCTCGCCGCCGTTCAGTGCTTCTTCGTCCACCACGCCGGGGCCGGTGACCACGCTGCCTTCCTTGTCCAGGAAGACCACGGTCAGCTCGGGGCTGAAGTCGGCGGGGGCGAGGATTTCAGCTTCAGGGAACAGCGGGCCGGCCGTGATCGGCCCGGTGGGGAAGCCGATGGTCGGGTCCAGCGCTCCGGCTGTTTCCGAGAGCAGCACGAAGGAGTGGCCACCGCCCGCGCCCCCTGCACCGCCGGCACCGCCCGCGCCGGGGCCTGCGGCCGTGGCTTCACCGGTCTGGGTCGGGTCCGCGCCGGCTTCGATCGCGGCCTGCAGTTGCTGCACGTCGGTCAAATCCTGCTGGCTCGGCGGTTGCTGTTGCTGCGCGTCAGCGGTGGGATCGACCGGCGTGTCGCCGTTGCTGGTGGCCAGCAACTGAGTGGTCAGGTTGAGGCTGCTTTCGCGGCCCAGTGTCAGCTCGCCACCGTTGGCCAGGGCCACCGAGACTGCACCTTCGGAGCCGGTGAGCAGTTGCTCGCCGGCAAAAAGCCTGTCGCCTTCAACCAGGGGCCGACGCGTTCCATCGCTTGCTACCGCGAACACCTCGCCTACAACCCGACTGACGACACCGATTACCGTAGCCATGAATCCTTCCTCCACCACAACTGCCGACCACCGCCGACACCTATCGCAATAAGGGTCAAGACAGGCCTGCACCGGAGGATTGGAAGAAGGAAAAAACTGAAGCGGAATGGAACGACAGTAATCAGGTCAAAAAATTCGCGACAAAAAATCGTCACTCATTCTCCGTGTCGTACTACTCCATCAGAACATCCCCGCCCCTTAGGCTCTGAACCCTGTTTGACCGCCCTAGCCGCTCGCGCTAAATGCCCTGAAGGCCTGAATAATCGCGGCTGACAGGAAAAGAAGATGTGCCCGATTGCGAGGAGTGCATAAGATTTTTTCGGCATAAACCATGTGAAAAAAATTTCTTAGCTTCTCCAAAAGATGTTCTTAGCTCTGATGTTACAAGCCTGAAACGGTTGAACAGGCGATTTCGCCAAAAAAATGGCGATCCGTAAAAGAGCATCGAACAAGGAGACACCCCCTCATGCGAGCAATGACCCCCCTCTGGAGCAGCATGCTGTTGGCACTCGCCAGCGCTCAGGTCCAGGCCATGAACCTCACCGAGGCTATCCAGAGCACGCTGGATAACCATCCGGAAATCCGCGCCGCATCCAATGCGCGGCTCGTCGCCGACGAAGAGAAGAAGATCGCCAAGGGCGGCTACCTACCGACCGTCGACCTGATAGCCGGCGTGGGCCGTGAAAACACCGACAGCCCGAGCACGCGCGCGTTGGGTGATCACAACACCGAGACGCTGAACTACCGCAACGCCGAGCTGCGCCTGCGGCAGATGCTCTTCGACGGCTTCAACACCCCCAACGAGGTGGGCCGCACCGAGGCGGTGGTCAACTCCCGCGCCTACTACACCCTGGGCACCTCGGAGAGCCTGGCGCTGCGCACCGTCGAGGTGTACCTCGAAGTGCTCAAGCGCCGCGAGATGGTGGCCCTGGCCCGCAACAACCTGCAGTCGCACCAGCGCGTGGGCGACCAGATCAACCTGCGCAGCCAGCGCGGCGTCGGCAGCATGGCCGACTCCGACCAGTCCGCCGCGCGCCTGGCCCTGGCCGAGAACAACCTCTACACCGAGGAAGTGAACCTGGCCGACGCCGAAGCCAACTTCCTCAGCGCCGTCGGTCGCCCCGCCGACGAGCTGGAAACGCCCTCGACCATCCGTGGCGAAATGCCGGCGGACCTGCTCGCCGCCCGCCAGACCATGATGGACAACAACCCCTTCCTGAAATCGGCCCAGGCCGACGTGCAGGCGGCGGAGAAGCAGTACGAGTCGGCCAAGTCGCCGTTCTACCCGCGCTTCGACGCCGAGCTGGCCACCACCGCCGATGACAACGTGCAGGGCGACGAGGGCCACTACAACACCTGGCGGGCCGCCGTGGTGATGAACTACAACCTGTTCAACGGCATGCGCGACAAGGCCCGCCTGCAAGCGGCGGCGCACTCGATCAACCAGTCCATGGACATCCGCAACAACGCCCTGCGCGTGCTCAACGAGAACCTGGCGCTGGCCTGGAACGCGATGGAGAACGCCCGCCTGCAGACCCCCAAGGCGCGTGACTACGCCGACTACACCCAGCGCGTGCGCGAGGCCTACCAGCAGCAGTTCGGCCTCGGTCAGCGCACCCTGCTCGACCTCCTGGACAGTGACAACGAACTCTTCACCGCCAACCGGCGCTACGTCGAGGTGCGCTACACCGAAGAGTTCGCCATGTTCCGCGTGATCTCCGCCATGGGCGACCTGCTGCGCCGGCAGAACGTCGTAGTCCCGGCCGAGGCCATCGCCGCTTCTGAAGTGAAGAGCGAAGCCCGCCTGCCGGAAATGAAGTGACCGCAGTCCCGGAGTAGCAGTAGATGACCACCATGGAAAGGGCGGGTGCCGCCGTCGACCCCCGGCAGAGTCACGACGACCCGCTGCTGGACGGCTTGCTGATCCTGTGCCGGCTGCACGACTGCCCCGCCAGCCGGGGCAGCCTCACCGCCGGCCTGCCGCTGGCCAACCAGCAGCTGACGCCCGACCTGCTGGCCCGTGCCGCTGCACGGGTCGGCCTGCAGGGCCGGCTGCTGCGCCGTGAACTGGGGGCCATCTCTCCGCTCAACCTGCCGGTGCTGCTGTTGTTGAAGGACGGCCGCAGCGCGGTGCTCAACCAGTGGGGCAAGGACGGCCGCGCGCTGATCCTGCCCTGCGAGTCCGACGGCGGCCAGCAATGGATCGACCGCGACCTGCTCGAGGCCGCCTACAGCGGCGAAGCGCTGTTCGCCCGCCCCCGCCATGAGCTGGAGGAGACCCGCGCGCCGCTGGTGCCGCGGGTCACGTCCTGGTTCCGCGACACCCTGCGGCTGTCGCGCTGGCTCTACACCGATGCGGTGCTGGCAAGCCTGCTGATCAACCTGCTGGGCATGCTGGTGCCGCTGTTCGTGATGCAGACCTACGATCGCGTGGTGCCCAACCAGGCCACCTCGACCCTCTGGGTGCTGACCATCGGCCTGCTCATCGGCACCGGCTTCGACCTGCTGCTGCGGGTGCTGCGCGCCCACCTGCTGGACACCGCCGGGAAGAAGACCGACGTGGTGCTCTCGGCCACCCTGTTCGAACGCATCACCGGCATGTCGATGAAGGCGCGACCGACCACCATCGGCGGCTTCGCCCAGAGCATCCACGACTTCCAGGGCCTGCGTGAATTCCTCACCGCGGTGACCCTGACCAGCCTGATCGACCTGCCCTTCTCCATCCTCATGCTGCTGGTGATCGGCCTGCTCGGCGGCTGGCTGGTGGTGATCCCCGTGCTCGCCTTCCCCATCACCGCGATCTTCGCGTGGATCATCCAGGTCCGCCTGCGCGACACCGTGCAGCGCAGCCTGGCCCTGGGGGCGGAGCGCCAGGCCCTGCTGATCGAGACCCTCTCGGGGCTGGAGACGCTCAAGGCCTGCAGCGCCGAGAGCGAACGCCAGCACCGCTGGGAACGCACCCACGGCGCCCTCGCCCGCCTCGACAGCCACGCGCGCTTCCTCTCCGCGCTGGTGACCAACGGCACCCTGTTCCTGCAGCAGTTCGCCGGCCTGGCGATGATCATCGCCGGGGTCTACAGCATCATCGCCGGCAACCTCAGCGTCGGCGCCCTGGTGGCCAGCTACATGCTCAACAGCCGTGTGCTGGCGCCGCTCGGGCAGATCGCCGGGCTGATCACCCGCTACCAGCAGGCGCAGCTGACGATGAAGAGCACCGACTCGCTCATGGGCCTGCCCCAGGAGCGGGAGAACAAGCAGCAGCCGCTGGAGCGCACCCACATCAAGGGCGCCATCGACGTGCGCGGCGTGAGCTTCCGCTACCCGGACCAGGCCGCCCCGGCGCTGGCCAACGTCAGCCTGCGCCTGAACGCCGGCGAGCGGGTCGGCATCATCGGCCGCAGCGGCTCGGGCAAGAGCACCCTGGCGCGCCTGGTGATGAACTTCTACAGCCCCGAGGAAGGCCAGCTGCTGCTCGACGGTATCGACCTGCGCCAGCTGGACGTCGCCGACCTGCGCCACCAGATCGGCTTCGTCACCCACGACATGCCGCTGATCGCCGGCAGCCTGCGCGACAACCTGACCCTGGGGGCGCGCTACGTGAACGACGCACGGATGCTGGAGGTGGCCGAGCTGACCGGCGTCACCGAACTGGCCCGCCAGCACCCCCAGGGCTTCGACCGCCCGGTGGGCGAACGCGGCCAGCTGCTTTCCGGCGGCCAGCGCCAGGCGGTGCTGCTGGCCCGCGCCCTGCTGCTCGACCCGCCCATCCTGCTGCTGGACGAACCCACCAGCGCGATGGACAACACCAGCGAGGACATCCTGCGCAACCGCCTGCACGGCTGGGCACAGGGCAAGACCGTGCTGCTCATCACCCACCGCGCCTCCATGCTCAGCCTGGTGGAGCGCCTGGTGGTGCTCGATGGCGGCCACATCGTCGCCGACGGCCCGAAGGACGCGGTGATCGAAGCCTTGCGCAAGGGCCGCGTCGGCCCGGCGGCCGTCTAGGAGCAGATCATGGAAAACACCCGTTCGGTCCGCGACTACTTCGGCGGCATGGGCAGCAAGCCCGACACCGAATTCATGCCCGAGGTGGACGGCGCGGCGCTGGAGGACTCCCCCACCGGCACGCGCGTCACCGTGTGGGTCGCCTGCACGCTGCTGATCGTCGCCCTGGTCTGGGCCAAGTTCGCCGTGCTGGAGGAAGTCACCACCGGCGAGGGCAAGGCCATCCCCTCCAGCAAGATCCAGGTGATCCAGAACCTGGAGGGCGGCATCGTCTCCGAGATCTTCGTGCGCGAAGGCCAGGTGGTGAGCAAGGGCGATGTGCTGCTGCGCCTGGACGACACCCGCTTCCTCTCCAACAAGGGCGAGACCGAGGCCGACCGCCTGGCGCTGATGGCCCGCGTGCAACGGCTCTCCGCCGAGGCCGAGGACCGCCCCTTCAAGGTGCCGGAGGACATCGCCAAGGCCTCGCCGCAACTGGCCGAGGACGAGATGGCGCTGTACAGCAAGCGCCTGCAGCGCCTGGACAGCGAGCAGCACATCCTCCAGGAGCAACTGCGCCAGAAGCAGCAGGAACTGGCCGAGTTCCGCTCCAAGTCGCAGCAGTACGCCTCCAGCCTGGGGCTGCTGCAACAGGAGCTGAACATGTCCCAGCCGCTGGTGGGCACCGGCGCCATCTCCGAGGTGGAGATCCTGCGCCTGCGCCGCAGCGCGGTGGAGATGCGCGGCGAGCTCAACGGCACCAACCTGGCGATCCCCCGCGCCGAGGCGGCGGTGAAGGAGATCGAGCGGAAGATGGAGGAGAGCAAGCTGTCGTTCCAGTCCGATGCCTTCAAGGAACTCAACGAGGCCCGCACCGAACTGCAGAAGATCACCTCCACCGGCAAGGCCATCGACGACCGCGTCACCCGCACCACCGTGGTGTCCCCGGTGAACGGCATCATCAAGCAGTTGAAGGTCAACACCATCGGCGGCGTGGTGCAGCCGGGCAACGACATGGTGGAAGTGGTGCCGCTGGAGGACAACCTGCTGATCGAGGCGCGCATCCGCCCGCAGGACGTGGCCTTCCTCCACCCGGGGCAGAACGCGATGGTCAAGTTCAGCGCCTACGACTACACCATCTACGGCGGGCTCAAGGCCAAGCTGGAGCTGATCGGCGCCGACACCATCACCGATGACAAGGGCAACAGCTTCTACCTGATCCAGGTGCGCACCGACAAAAGCCACCTGGGCAAGGACGACCACCCGCTGCTGATCATCCCCGGGATGATCGCCACGGTGGACATCATCACCGGCGAGAAGAGCGTGCTCGACTACCTGCTCAAACCGGTGCTCAAGGCCCGCTCGGAAGCCATGCGCGAGCGCTGATCGGCCTCACTGGCCGCGCCGCAGGGCACGGCTCACCTCCAGCTGGCGGGCATAGGCCGGCGACTCCACCGCGTCGAAGTCGCGGCTGTAGCGCCGGGCGAAACCGTCGCTGCCCCATTCCCGGTACTGCTGCACGTGGAACAGCTCGTGGGCCCACAGCGCCACGTCGTGCAGGGCCGCGTCCTGGGTGCGGAAGACGATGATGTCCACCAGGGTCACGGCCTTGATGTCGGGGTTCTGCAGCATGGTGCGGGCGGCGTTCATCTCGTCGCTGTCGCCGACCTTGTAGCGCACCGCATCGAGCAGCTCCGCCGAATACCAGGGCAGCAGGCGCTGGCGTATTTCCGGGGGGATCGGCAACGTCCCCTGCTGCGCCGCCGAATCACGGGAGCGCAGCAACCAGCCCTCCAGCGCCGACGCGGCCACCGCGCCGGCCTGCTCCTGATAGGGCGCCAGCACGCCATTGGGGTCGGGCACGCAGATGCAGCCGCCGAGGCACACCTCGGTCTCGCCTTCGGCACAGGCGAGCGCCAGGTTCGAAGCAGTGGTTACCAACAGGGCCAGCAACAGGGACACGGGCAAGGCGCGGGGCATGGAGGGTTCTCGAAAGGCCAGGCGGCGATGGTGGTGGATCGGCGCCATTGAGACAACGGCAAAAGCCGTTATGCGTCAGGGCGACCTGTTGGAGGCGACCTGTAGGGGCGACTTCAGTCGCCCAGCGGCGCGCAGCGCCGCCGCCCCTGTGGGAGCGAATTCATTCGCGAAGGGCGCCGACTCCACACCCTTCGCGGTTGAAACCGCTCCCACGCCCTTCCGGCGAGTCCCTCAAAGCTCCCGGTAGCGCGGCACCTTCTCCCACTGCATCCACAGCTCGCCTTGCCAATCCAGCAACACCAGCCGGTGGGACTTCCAGTCCAGCATCACCCGCCGTGGCTGCTTGCGGCAGCGTTCGTACTGGTCGCGCAGTGTGGGAATCACGTCGCGGGCAAGCCATTCCTCCAGATGACGGAGCTCGGGGTGACCGAAACGAAGCATGGCCTTGTAGAGGCCTCCTTCGCTGACGAGCTGGACCTCCTCCTCGCTGCCCGTGGCGTAGGCGAAGCGGGCCTTGCGAACCTGATAGGGACGCAGGCGCCGGTGCAGCGCCTGCGGGTGGTGCAGCCCCAGCAGGCGGGCGAAGTCGTAGGCACAGAACCAGGGTTGGTCGTCGATCATCACGCCGCGCAGGGGGCGTTCATTGCGGTAGAAAAAGGTGGGGGTGAGTGCGTCATGCATGGTGTTTCTCCGTTTGCGTTTCCATGCCTCCGCCATCGTCGTCATTCGATGGGTGGAGGATCGCGTGGGGTTGACGAACCGGGCAAACGGAGCCGGCAGACCACGAGTGGTCTCCCCACGCGATCCGCCATTAGATGATGCAGTCCTGAAAACTGCATGCGAGCCGGTTCCCGCCGGAAACGTACGCCGTTTCCCGCAAGCCCCGTAGGCGGCATCGCGCCGTTAGCTTCAGGTCGTCAAACCCGGTCGCAGATTGACCGCGACCGGGCGAACTTAGGGAGGGGGTGGGAGGCGAACAAGGGGTTGCGGCGGGTTTGGGAAATTTCCGTGTGTTGCTTGGGCGGTGGACCCTGTGGGAGCGAATTCATTCGCGATCGAAGGCGCCTCCATGCCCTTCGCGGTTGAAACCGCTCCCACGTCCAGGCCACATCCGCTGTCCGCCCCTGCCGGGTCTTACCCGACCTGCACCACAGCGCCGTACCACCCACGCCCCCGCCCGTTGACGGCTCGGTCGATTCCGGTAGGCTCTGCGCTTTCTTCAAGAGGAGTCCTCCCATGCCCCGCGCAACCGCCCGCCACATCCTGGTTTCCAGCGAAGCCAAGTGCAACGAACTGAAAGCCGCCATCGAAGGGGGCGCCGATTTCGCCCAGGTCGCCAAGGACAACTCCACCTGCCCGTCCAGCCGTGACGGCGGCAACCTCGGTTCCTTCGGCCCGGGCCAGATGGTCCGCGAGTTCGACACCGTGGTCTTCAGCGCCCCGGTCAACGTCGTGCAAGGCCCGGTGAAGACCCAGTTCGGCTACCACCTGGTGGAAGTCACCAGCCGCCAGGACTGATCCCGGTCGAGGGCGTCATCCAAGGTGGCGCCCTGCTCCAACCTCCGCATCACCCCCTCCCCCGCGTCAACTCGACTACCTGCGCAGTCATATCGACCCGAACAAACCAGGTCATAACGACAGCGATAATTTTCAAGCAATTGATTTTACTGAAAATTTTACCTGGCACGCTTCCTGATCCCTGTCATTGCCCCATCACAATGACCCATAAGGAATCGCCTCATGCCTGCACACGAATTCAACGACCGCCTCGCCGTGATCACCGGCGCCAGCTCCGGCATCGGCCTTGCCCTGTGCGAACGCCTGCTCGACACCGGCGCTCGCGTGCTCGCCTTCTCGCGCCAGGGCGGCGGCCTGCCGGACCTGCTGGAGCGCTACCCGCAACGGCTGCACTGGCTGGCGGGCGACGTCACACGGGCCGATGACCTGGCGCGCCTGGCCCGGCGCGCGGCAGAACTGGGGCCGGTGGACTGCCTGGTGCCCAACGCCGGTATCGCCCAGCTCGCCGACGGTCTCGACACGGGCGCCTTCCAGCGCCAGTGGGCGGTGAATGGCGCCGGTGCGCTGGACACCCTCGCCGCACTGCTGCCCCACCTGTCGCGCCCGGCTTCGGTGGTGTTCATCGGCACCTTCCTCTCCAGCGTCACCTTTCCCGGCCTCGCCCCGTACATCGCCAGCAAGTCCGCCCTCAAGGCACAGGCGCGCACCCTGGCGGTCGAGCTGGCGGGGGACGGCGTGCGTATCAACCTCGTCTCCCCCGGCCCGACCGCAACCCCCATCTGGGGCACCCTCGGCCTCGACGACCAGCAGCTCGCCAGCGTCGCCGGCACGGTGAACCAGCGCCTGCTCGACGGACACTTCCTCGACGCCGGCGCGATCGCCGATGCCATCCTCTTCCTCCTCTCCCCCGCCGCACGTGGTATCCACGGCCAGGACCTGGTCGTCGATAACGGCTACACCCTGCGCTGACCCTACCCGCCCCCGCGCCCAGCGGGGGCGCTCCGCAAGCGGCGCCGGCGCCTGCGGCAATCGCACCCCATGTTCGCGCGGCCAGTTCCGCTGCTAGGCTTGCCCATCGACGAAAGGAGGCAGGATGAGCGACCCCAACGAGACGACGCCCAGCGTCTTCCCCTACCTGGAGCTGCTGCACCAGCACGCCGGCTCGGACATGTTCTTCAGCGTCGGCTCGCCCCCGCACATCAAGCTCGAAGGCCATGCCCGCCCCCTGGGTGAGCGCGCCCTGCAACCGGGCGAGGTGCGCCTGCTGGCCAACCAGTTGATGACGCCCGCCCAGCGCGAGGAATTCGAGCGCGAGCTGGAGATGAACCTCGCCATCAGCCTGCCGGGCAGCGGTCGCTTCCGCGCCAACGTCTACCTGCAGCGCGGCGAGGTCTCGATGGTGGTGCGCCTGATCCGCACCGAGATCCCCAGCCTGGAAAGCCTCGGCCTGCCGCCGCTGCTGGAGAAGCTCGCCCTGCAGGACCGTGGGCTGATCCTGGTGGTCGGCGCCGCCGGTTCCGGCAAGTCCACCACCCTCGCGGCCATGCTCGATTACCGCAATGCCCAGCGCAGCGGGCACATCCTCTGCGTCGAGGACCCCATCGAGTTCCTCCACAGCCACCGTCGCTCGATCATCGACCAGCGCGAGGTCGGCCTCGATACCCACAGTTTTTCCGCCGCCCTGCGCAACGTCCTGCGTGAGGCACCGGACGTGATCATGATCGGCGAGATACGCGATGCCGAAACCATGCAACACGCTCTGCACTACGCCGAAACCGGCCACCTGTGCGTGGCCACCCTGCACGGCACCAGCGCCCGCCACGCGGTGGAGCGCATCACCCGCTTCTTCCCCGACGCGGCACGGCGCCAGGTGCTCGGCGACCTGTCGCAGAACCTCCTGGCCATGGTCGGCCAGCGCCTGGTGCCCGGCGTCGACCACAAGCGCGTGGCGGCGATCGAGCTGATGCTGGGCACCCCCCATGTGCGCGACCTGATCCTGCGCGACGAGCTGCACGAACTCAAAGGCGCCATCGAGAACGCCCTGGAAAGCGGCTCCTGCAGCTTCGACCAGAGCCTGTTCACCCTGGTGGAAGCCGGCCGCATCAGCCTGGCGGACGCCTTGAAGTTCGCCGACTCGCGCACCGACCTGGCGCTGAAGATCAAGCTCGAACGCGGCTTCGACCCCCAGGACAGCGAGCGCAAGGTGCTGCGCGACCATTGAGTGGCACGCCATCGTTCGAGCTTCGTCACGAAGATCGGCGATGGTCGGTGTCCCCGCCGCAAACCCTTGCCAAGCGCCGCGCTTGGTGCGAAAACGCTGCACCCCAACGGCGAGCGAGCAGCCATGAGCGAAGAATTGAAGATCGAAGACCTGCACGAAGGCGACGGCAAGGCCGTGGTCAAGGGCGCGTTGATCACCACCCATTACAACGGCTGGCTGGAGGACGGCACCCTGTTCGACTCCTCCATCGAGAAAGGCCGCCCCTTCCAGTGCGTGATCGGCACCGGCCGGGTGATCAAGGGCTGGGACCAGGGCCTGATGGGCATGAGGGTCGGCGGCAAGCGCAAGCTGCAAGTGCCCGCGCACCTGGCCTACGGCGAGCGGCAGGTCGGCAAGATCCCGCCCGGCTCCAACCTGGTGTTCGAGATCGAACTGCTGGAAGTGCTGACCCGGGACGATTGATCCCCCTCACGAGACCACGCCATGCCCCCCGCCCCCTCCCTCGCCGAGGCCGAAGCCCTTTTCGCCCCCTACCTGCAACGCTGGCAGCTGACGCCGGACGGCGAGGCGCTGCTCACCCCCAGCGGCGCGCTGCTGCCGGTGCGCAAGGATGGGCAGGCCGCGATGCTCAAGGTCAGCCAGAACGAGGACGAACGCCTCGGCGCCCAGGTGATGCGGGCCTGGAGGGGTGCAGGCTCGGCGAGGGTGCTGGAGATCGACGGCGATGGCCTGCTGCTGGAGCGCGGCGGCGACCCGCTGATCGCCATGGCCCAGGACGGTGACGACGACCTGGCCACCGCCCTGCTCTGCCGTGCCCTGGCCCGCCTCCACACTTACGACGGCCCCCGGCCCAAAGGGCTGAAGGACCTACACAGCTGGTTCGCCGACCTGGCGCCGGCCGCACGCCGCCACGGCGGCTTCCTCACCGAAGCCGATGCCCTGGCCCGCCAACTGCTGGCCGCACCTTGCGAACAGCGGCTGCTGCACGGCGACCTGCACCACGGCAACCTCCTCGACTTCGGCCCGCGCGGCTGGTTGGCCATCGACCCCAAGGGCCTGGTGGGCGACCGCGCGCTGGACTATGCGGTGATCTTCGCCAACCCCGACCTCTGCGACCCCAGCCGCCCGGTGGGCACCGACCCGGCCCGCTTCCAGCGGCGTCTGGCCATCGTCTGCCGCGAATCCGGCCTGGAACGCCAGCGCCTGCTGCAATGGCTGGTGGCCTGGTGCGGCCTCTCCGCCGCCTGGTTCCTCGACGACGATGACCCAGATGCCGATATCGACCTGGCGGTGGGGGCGTTGGCGCTGGAGGCGCTGGCGACGCAGTAGCGTTTCCGTGCCGGAGATGGGCAGCCCTACGGGCTGCTTGGCGACTGAAGTCGCCCCTACAGGGACGGTGCATCCGGTGTGTTCGGTGCATCGAGGGCTGTAGGAGCGAATTCATTCGCGAAAAGTGCACCGCGGCCCGGGCTTCGGTCCAGCGCCATCACCCGCTCCGCCTGGTGGATGAAAAGAGCGTCATCCACGCACCGGCACGCTTCGCCAACCTACGGCTTCGGCCGCTCGTAGGCACCCAGGTCGCAACGGGCCACGCCATCGCCGTCGCCGTCACGCGGGCGCTTGGAGCCGCGCTGGTCATGGGCGGTGCAGGTGCCGATACCGGCATCCACCGCCGGGCTGCGTGGGCGCAGGGCGTGGGTCTGGGTCAGGCCGTTGTTGTCCGCCAGGGGGTAGAGCACCTTGGTGAGGACGTCGGTCTGCTCCACGTACAGGTCGCCGGTGCAGTTGCCGGGCCCGGTGCCCAGCAGCAGGCCGATGGCCTTGTATTGCGCCTGGGCGCCCTGGTTGTCGCAGTTCATCGGCGTCTCCAGGCCCTCGTCGAGGTTGCCGGCGATGATGCTGTTGCGCAGGGTCACCGAGCCTGTGTTGATCAACCCGTATCCGCCGCTGTTGTTGGCGATGGTGACGTTCACCAGCAGCGCTTGCGGGCTGGCGCTGATCCAGGGCTGGCCGTTGTTCAGGGTGGCCTGGGCCCGGTAGTACTGGGTGTTGCCGCTGAGGGTCGAGTTGACCAGGGTGAGCGTGCCGTCGTTGCCGATGGCCGAGCCGAAACTGGACCCGTTGCCGCTGAAGGTGGTCCGCGCCACGTCGGCCGTGCCGCGGTTGTAGAGGCCGCCGCCGTAGCCGGCGTCATCGTCGTCGCTGGCGGAGTTGCCCTGCACGCTGCTGTCGCGCAGCAGCAGCTCGCCGGTGTTGTAGATGCCGCCACCCAGGCCGAAGTGGCCCTCTCCGGCCCCGGCGCGGTTGTTGGCGATGACCGAGCGATGCACGGCCAGGCGCCCGTCGTTGGCGATGCCGCCGCCATTGCCGGGGCTGAAGGCTCCGGTGGAGCTGTTGCGGCTCACTTCCACCTGGCGCAACACCACCTCGCCATGGTTCTCCAGGGCGCCGCCATAGGTGGAGCTGTGGCCACCGGTGAGGCGCAGGCGCTCGAGCACCACGCGGGCGCCGTCGAACACCTCCAGCAGGCGGTCGTTGGCCTGCGGGGTGCCGCTGATCACGGTCGCGGCCGGGCCCTGGCCGATGATTTCGAGGGAGTCGTGGATGTCGAGGTCGCCATTGAGGTTGTCGTCTTCGTCGACGACGTCGCCCTCCTCGTCGCGCCCCGCCGGCAGGCTCAGGCGATAGGTCTGCGCCTGGAGCAGGATGCGGTCCGGGCCCGGCGCGGCGTTGGCGGCGGAGATGGCGTCGCGCAGCGAGCAGTGGGCATCGCAGACGCCGTCGTAGCTGTCTTCGGTCTGGTTGACGACGAAATCGGCGGCGCGGGCGGCCTGGCTGCCCAGTGCGAGGGCGACGAGGGTGGCGGTGGCGAGGGGGGAGATGAGCGGCTTGTGCATGAGCTGTCCTGCGTGTCGAGGACAGGGCGTCCACGGGACGCACGGCGGCCCTGCCCTGTCGGTTCCTTGGGGCGCGGACACGACGCGGCTTCCGCTCCAGCCGCGCGACGGCTCGTCACGCGGCTAGTGATGGACCGGGCGTTTTCGGCCTTGGTTCCGATGGATTTCGCCCGCTGGTCGCTCAGGACCCTCGAGGAAGGGGGCGGATAGAGGGCTATGCGGGATTCCGGTGCTCGCGGCAGATCAGCACCTCGTCGCCGGCGACCAGGGGTTCCTCGGTCAGCCCGCAGAAGGGCAGGCCGTCCAGGGTGCGGTGGAAACGGCAGGTGCGGCACAGGCCGAACGAGGGCACGTCGACGCTGCGCTGGACGTTGCGCAACAGGTCGCCGAGCAGCGCCTCCAGTTCGCCGGCGGCGGGGCCCATGCGCGCGGTGGCGGCGGCGAGGAAGTCCGGCGGCAGCACTGCACCCAGCAGCTCGCGGGCCGACGGCGTGAGTTCCAGGTGCACGCTGCGACGGTCCTGCAGGTCCGGGCGCTTGACCACCAGGCCCTTGGCTTCCAGCGCCTTGAGCGACTGCGACACGGTGCCCTTGGTCAGCCCCAGATAGTCGGTCACTGCCAGCGGCGTGTCGGAATAGCGGTTGCAGCGGGCGAGGTAGAGCAAGGCGCTGAACTGGATGGGCTGCAGCTCGGCCAGCAGCGGGTGCTCGCGGAACCAGACGCGGGTGAGGCTGGACAGGCGCTCCAGCAGATCGAAGAGCACGGCATTTCTCCCGATAGATTTTGTCGATGGATAGTATCGAATAAAAACTATATCGGCCAAACCTCAGCGGAGGTAGTCTCGCCCCTGAAGGTATCGGATCGATACCAATAACGGAGAAACGCCATGACCCAAGCTCGCTACTACCACGCCGGTTGCCCCGTCTGCGTCGAAGCCGAACGCACCCTCCTCGGCCTGCTCGACCCGAAGGTGCAGGTCGAGATCATCCACCTCGGCGATGTGCCGGCCCGCGTCGCCGAGGCGGAAGGCGCCGGCGTGAAATCGGTTCCCGCCCTGGTGGTGGACGGCCAGGTGCTGCACCTGAACTTCGGCGCCGCCCTCGCCGATCTCAAGTAACCCGCCGGCGGGTCGCGTTCGCCATCGCGACCCGCTCCTCCACGAGGCCCCCATCATGCAGATCCAGGTATTCGACACCCACGTGCGCACCCGCGACGGGCGCTACCTGCACTTCGACGTGCTCATCGACTCGGCCGAGCAACCCCGGGCCGAGCACTTCGCCCGCGACTGGCTGGGCAGCCTCGGCCTGGCCGACGCCGACATCGCCCAGAGCCAGTGCCTGTACTGCCACAGCGAGTCGGCCCCGGAACCGATCGCCACGGCCATCGCGCGCGACGGCTACTTCATCATTGCCCTGCAAGGCTTCGAGGCGGCGTCGTGAACGCCTACCAACCGCTGCACTGCGATCTCCACGACTACCTGGAGATCGCCTGCCTGCGCGGCTACCGGCTGCGGGTGGAGTTGACCGACGGCGAACCCTTCGAAGCCCGCGCCCTGACCACCCGTACCGCCGCCAGCAAGGAGGAATTCCTGCGCTTCGACGACCTGCGCGAAATACGCCTCGACCGGTTGCTGGCGATCACCCCGCTGGACCCCGGCGCCCCGTTCGGCCGGGTGCGGCTGGCGGGCGCGGCCTGCTCGATCCCGCGATGACGGGCCGCACAGGCTTCACGCTCGACAGCCACCTCAGCGCCCCAGGTTGGCCGCCGCCCAGTCGCGCTGGCGCGCCAGCACCGAGGCGACGGGTTCGCCCACCAGCGCCTCGTAAACCGAAGGGGCGGTGGCGCCTTCGGTGTTGATCAGCAGCACCCGCGCGTTGGCGTCCAGCCCCAGCAAGGCGGCGAGCTCGGGTTCGGCCAGCAGGCGCAGCAACCCGGCGAGGCCCGCGGCGCCGGATTCGCCGGCGATCACCGGGATGTCCCGCGCGCTGCCGGCGGCGAGCACGCCCATGGCGGCCACCGCGTCGGCGTCCTCGACCTTGAGGAAGGCGTCGATGCTGCCGTCGAGGAAGCGCCAGGCGAGCGGCGAGGTGGCGCCACAGGCGAGCCCGGCCATCACCGAATCCACCGAGCCCGTGGCCCGTGCCGGCTCGCCCGCGAGGGCGCTCTGGTAGAGGCAGTCGGCCTGGCTCGGCTCCACCACCAGCAGGGTCGGGCGCGAGGCGCCGCAGCGCTCCCAGTAGTAGCTGGCGATGCCCGCCGCTAGGCCGCCGACGCCGCCCTGCAGGATGATGTGGGTGTAGGCGTCGACGCCGGCGGTCTCGATCACCTCCTCGGCGATGATGCCGTAGCCCTGCATCACATCGCGGGGGATCTCCTCGTAGCCCTCCCAGGACGTGTCGGCCACCACCTGCCAGCCATAGGCCAGCGCCAGGGAGGCGGCCTCCTCCACCGAGTCGTCGTAGTTGCCGGCGATGCGCCGTACCTGCGCGCCGTAGGCGGCGATGGCGCGCTCGCGCTCCTCGCTGACTTGGGCGTGGAGCACGATCACGCAGTCGCAGCCGATGCTGCGGGCGGCGGCGGCCAGGGCGCGACCATGGTTGCCGTCGGTGGCGCTGACCACGGTGAAGCCGGCCAGGCGCGAGCGGTGCTCGCCGGCCAGCAGGCTGGCGGCGTCGAAGTCCTGGGCGGGGAAGCGCCGCAGGATCAGGCGCACCAGGGCGATGGGGGCGCCCAGGGCCTTGAAGCTGGCGAGCGGCGAGCGCAGGGATTCGTCCTTGATGCACAGCCGCGCGATGCCCAGGCGCGCCGCCAGGTCGGGCAGGCTCCAGAGCGGCGTCGCACGCGGGCTCAGTTCCGCCCAGCCGGCCAGCCGGGCGCGGTCCTGGCCGGCCTGGGCGATGTTCATCAGCGCGCGCAGCTCCGTGGGGTAGCCAGCGTGCACGGCGTGGGGGTTGAGCAGCAGTTCAAGCGGCGCGGCAGTGGCCGGGGCCGGCAACGCCGGCATCTCGCCGACCGCCGGGCGATGCTGGGCCGGTCGCGCGGCACCGAGGCGGTCCACCACCAGGTCCAGCAGCAGGCGCGCACCGGCCAGCAGTTGGTCGTCGTCGGTGGACTCACGCGGGTTGTGGCTGATGCCGCCCCGGCTGGGCACGAAGATCATCGCCGCCGGGGCGATGCGCGCGATCATCTGCGCGTCGTGGCCGGCGCCGGAGGTCATGCGTCGGTGGCTCAGGCCCAGGCGCCGGGCGGCGCTTTCTATCGCTTCCACCAGCTCGCCGTCGAACACCACCGGCCGGGTACGCGCCAGGAACTGGCTGTCGATCTGCACGCCACGGTGCTCGGCGAGTGAGGCAAGGTAACCCTGCAGGCGCCGCTCCACGCTCTGCAGGCGCTGCTCGTCGGGGTCGCGCAGGTCGACGCTGAAGCTGGCCAGGCGCGGGATGACGTTGATCAGGTTGGGCTCGAAGCGCATGCACCCGACGGTGGCCAGGGTGGTGCCCGACTCGTCGGCGATCAGCCGCAGCTGCTGGACGATGGTCGCCGCCACCAGCCCGGCGTCGTAGCGCAGGCGGGTCGGGGTGGTGCCGGCGTGGTTGGCGTGGCCACGCACCGTGACCTGCTGCCAGGAAATGCCCTGGAGGTTCTCCACCACGCCGATCTGCAGGTCCTCGGCCTCCAGCACCGGGCCCTGCTCGATGTGCAGCTCCAGGTACTCGTGCACGGGGATGCCCCCGGGCTCCAGGTCGCCGGCATAGCCGATGCGGCGCAGCTCGTCGCCCAGGCGGCTGCCGTCGCTGCCGACGATGTCCAGCGCCTGTTCCACGGGCAGGCCACCGGCGTAGACCAGGGAGCCGAGCATGTCCGGCTGGTAGCGCACGCCTTCCTCGTTGGTGAAGGCGGCGACTGTGATCGGCCGCAGCGGCTCGATCCCCGCCTCGCGGAAGGCCCGCACCACCGCCAGCCCGGCGAGCACGCCGTAGCAGCCGTCGAGGGCGCCGGCATTGGCGACGCTGTCGATGTGCGAGCCGAGCATCAGCGCCGGCGTCCCCGCCGCACCGCCCGGCAGGGTGCCGAAGAGGTTGCCGATGCGGTCGATGCGCACCTCCAGCTCCAGCTCGCGCATCCAGCTCACCAGGAGGTCGCGCCCAGCCTTGTCGGTGTCAGTGAGGGCGATGCGGGTGCGCCCACCGCTGTCGTCCGCCCCCACTGCCCCCAGTTCGGCGAGCTGCGCCAGGAGCCGCTCGCCGTCGAGGCGGGGCAGAGGGGGTTCGGGGTGTACGGCCATGTGGGGTGCTCCGGGTTGGGTGGGGAAACCGAGGTGGTGAAATAATATTTCCCACCCGCTGCCGTTCTTTTGCGTTATTGGCGCTTCCAGCGGAATTTCATTTCACACTTGTGCGACCTGACCAGGCGATTGCAACCATGACCCTCGATGACTATGACCGCCGCCTGCTCGCGGAAATCCAGCGCGATGCGACCCTGCCCCAGAGCGAGTTGGGCGAGCGGGTGAACCTTTCCGCCGCTGCGGTGAACCGGCGGCTGAAGCGCTACCGCGACGAGGGCATCGTGCGCGGCCAGGTGGCGCTGGTGGAGCCGGAGCACCTGGACCACCCGCTGACCCTCGTGGTGCAGGTGGAGGTGGAGAGCGAACGCATCGACCTGCTCGACGCGATGAAGCGCAGCTTCGCCCGCTGCCCCCAGGTGCAGCAGTGCTACTACACCGCCGGCGAATGGGACTTCGTGCTGATCCTGGCGGTGCGCACCATGGAGCAGTACACCGAGCTGACCCGTCGCCTGTTCTTCGAGAGCAACAACGTGCGGCGCTTCAAGACGCTGGTCTCCATGAGCAACGTCAAGGTGGGGCTGGAGATCCCCACCGACGCCGAGGCGCCTCAGGGCGCGGCTTGCTCGTAGGCACCCAGGTCGCAGCCGGCGACACCGTCGCCGTTGCCGTCCTGCGGGCGCAGGACCTTGCGCTGGTCGCTGGCGGTGCAGGTGCCGACCCCGGCGTCGATGGCCGGGCTGCCCGCGCGCAGCGGGTGCAGGGGCGGCGCGCCGGGCGCGGCGCTCAGCGGCTCGAGCACCCGGGTGAAGGTGAGCGCGTCGTCCAGCGGCAGGTCGGCGCTGCAACCGTGGCCATCGCTGCCCAGCATCAGGCCGCGCACATCGAAGGAGCGGCCCTGGTTCAGGCAGTTGCGCACGAACACCTCGCTGTCGTCGTTGATATGGCGGTTGCCGGCCACCAGGCTGTTGCGCACCGCCATGGAGGCGAAGTTCATCAGCCCGTAGTTGCCGTTGCCCGCGATGGTGACGTTGCCCAGCAACGCCTGGGCGCCCTCCCCGCCCTGCCCCTGGGGCCGGCCGTTGACCAGCACGCCACGGCCGAAGTAGGTCGGGTTGTTGCTGAGGGTGCTGTTGACCAGGCGCAGCACACCGGTGTTGAGGATGGCCGCGCCGAGCCCGCCCTCGCCTTGGCTGTTGCGCACCAGGGTGCTGCGGGCGATGTCGGCGAGGCCCTGGTTGTAGAGGCCGCCGCCAAAGCCGTTGTCGACGCCGTTGGAGCTGTTGTTGTGCTCCAGCGTCGAGTTGCGCATGCGCAGCTGGCCGGCGTTGTAGAGCCCGCCGCCGCGGACTTCGTCGGTGGTTTCGGAGAAGGCCTGGTTGTCGACCAGGTACGAGGAGCGGATGTCCAGCCAGCCGTAGTTGGCGATGGCACCGCCCCAGCCATGATCGGGGCCGGGGTCGATGGCGTAGACCTGGTTGTCGCGCAGCTCGACGTGCTCCAGGGTGGTCTCGCCCTCGTTGAGCAGGGCGCCGCCACGGGTGGCGCTGCGGCCGTTGCGCAGGCTCAGTTGCTCAAGGTGCAGGCGCGCGCCTTCGCTGACGCTGAACAGGCGGCCGTGGCGACCGCCATCGAGGAGGGTCTTGCCGGTGCCCGCGCCCACCAGGGTCAGCTCGCCGCTGACCACCAGCCCGTCGTCGGCACCGGCACGGGCCGCATCGCCGGGGCCCAGGACGTAGCGCCCCTCCGCCAGCTGGATGCGATGGCTGCCGGGTTGCGCGGCGGCATAGGCGATGGCCTCGCGCAGCGAGCAGTCGGCGTTGCACACGCCATCGTCGCTGTCACCAGTCTTGCTGACGCGGATGTCCTCGGCGAGCGCCGGGGAGGCGAGGCCGAGCATCAGGGAAAGAAATGCGCTGCGGGTGGATCGGTCGGGCGCCATGGGGAAGTCCTTCTGCGGTGGCTGGGCGGGTGCCGAACGCGCCCTTCCCTGGGCCGACCAGAAATGGACTGCGCGGCGCCCCGGTTGTCCCCCTTGCCGGGCGACGGGCCGACGACAGGTCGCCGGCCACGCGGCCCCTGACCATTGGCGGTCTTGAACCGCCCGGGCGAGTTGTTCAGAATCGCCGCCTTTCGAAAACCGAGCAGTACCGACAATGAAGAAAAATCTGAGCCTGATCGCCCTCTGCATCGCTGCCTCCGCCCCCGCCTTCGCCGACGAGCAGGCGCAATCCAAGGGTTTCGTGGAGGACAGCAGCCTGAACGTGCTGCTGCGCAACGCCTACATGAACCGTGACTACAAGCACGGCAAGTCCGACCGCATGGAATGGGGCCAGGGCTTCATCGGCAACTTCAGCTCCGGTTTCACCCAGGGCACCGTCGGCTTCGGCGTCGACGCCTTCGGCCTGTACGCCCTGCGCCTGGACGGTGGCAAGGGCCGCGTCGGCGCTGCCGGCATCGACTTCTTCAAGCCCGGTGACAGCGGCCACGCCCAGGACGACATCGCGCGTGCCGGCGCCGCCATCAAGGCCCGCATCTCCAACACCGTGATCAAGGTGGGCGACCAGATGCCCGCCCTGCCGGTACTGAGCTACGACGACTCGCGCCTGCTGCCGGAAAGCTACACCGGCACCCTGATCACCTCGAAGGAGATCGAAGGCCTGGAACTGAACGTCGGCCGCTTCAACGCCGAAGCCCAGAAGAGCGCCGAGGCCCGCGACAGCGGCGGCCTGAAGCGCATCGACGTGTACGGCGGCAGCTACAAGTTCAACGACCAGTTCAGCACCTCGCTCTACGCCTCCGACGTGAAGGACGTGCTGAAGAAGCAGTACCTGAACCTGAACTACATCATCCCGGTGGCCGACGACCAGTCCGTGACCCTGGACTTCAACGGCTACAAGACCCGCCTGGACAAGGAATTCGCCACCAACGACGCGCGCGACAACCGCATCTGGAGCCTGGCGGCCACCTACGCCCTGGGCGGCCACTCCTTCACCCTGGCGCACCAGCGCAGCAGCGGTGACATCGGCTACCTCTACGGCGGCTACCAGAGCGGCGACTACATCGGCGACGGCGGCACCACCATCTGGCTGGCCAACTCCTACTGGTCCGACTTCAACGGCAAGGACGAGAACTCCTGGCAGGTCGCCTACGGCCTGGACTTCGCCGAGTACGGCGTACCCGGCCTGAGCTACCGCGTGGCCTACGTGCGCGGCGACAACATCGACGCCGGCCAGGGCGGCCGCGGCCAGGAGCGCGAGATCTTCAACCAGGTGCAGTACGTGGTCCAGGAAGGCCCGGCCAAGGACCTGAAGATGAAGCTGCGCGGCTCCATGCTGCGTGCCTCCAACAACATCAACAGCTACGTCGACGACGGCAACGAAGTCCGCGTATTCGTCGAGTACCCGGTCAATATCTTCTGATCGAGCCCTCGCGAACCAAGAAGCCCCGGCGTGAAAGCGCCGGGGCTTTTTTGTGGAGCGGGAAAAGTGGAGATGGACAGGATAAGCGGTGGGCTGGAGCCCACCCTACGCGCCACCCTACGCCCACCCGATGCCCCCCCCTGCGCGCGCCATAAAAGCATCGCGAATGAATTCGCGCCTACGACGGGCTCCCCGCTTCAACCTCGACCCGCGCACAAAAAACCTGTCGATCGGTGCCGCAACCGACTAATGGCCTGGCGCCATCAGCCAAAGATGGGCACCATGCGCGCCCGGCGGCCTGGCCGCCCTGGATGAAGTCGTACCGATAAAGGAATGGATGTGAAGATGTTCAAGCGCACGGCCGCCATCGTCGCGGTGGCCCTGGTGGCGGGGGGTTGCTCCACCCGCACCTATTTCAAGCTCCCGGAAGACACCAAGGTCTCGGTCTACGAGCGCCCCCAGCAGTTCAGCCAGGGCATGGTGACCACCCGCCCGTTCTTCTGGAGCTCCGCCGGCGGCATCCCCTACAAGCTGACCGACAGCCACGGCACGCTGGTGCAGCAGGGCAAGCTGCGCGCGCGCTTTCGCGTGGCGTCGATCTTCTGGCCGCCCTTCGCGATCATCTACTGGCCCATGGGCTTCGGTCAGCGTTGCTACGACCTGACCGCCGCCCAGCCGCAGCAGTGCACCAAGGGCGACCTGATCCAGCTGCGCCGCGACCAGCGCCTGGCGGACTGATCCACCCAGGCAGGAAACAAGGGAGCCCCAGGGCTCCCTTTTTCATGGGCGCGCGCCGGGCGTCACGGCGCCTGGCCGATGGAGGCGCGGTAGAGCGCGGCCTCCTCGTCCAGCCAGCGCCCGAAGTCCTCGTGCTTCTGGCCCACGCCCTCGCCCGACTGCCACACCCGCCAATAGGGAAAGGCGTAGGGCACGCTGATGCCGGTGAGTTGCACCAGCTCGCCCCGTGCCAGTGCGCCCTGTACCAGGCTGCGGCGCTCCAGGGCGATGCCCTGGCACAGGCGCAGGGCCTCCAGCACCAGGTTGGAGTCGTTTATCCACAGGCCCAGGTCCGCTGGCGGCTCGTCCACGCCGGCCGCCTGGCACCAGCGCAGCCAGGGCTCGGCGGTGCGGATCAAGGGCAGGCGCAGGGCCTGCTGGGGTGTCTGCGGCAGGTCGCCGCCATTGAGGCGCGGCGAGGCCACCAGCAGCAGTTCGTCGTCGAACAGCCGGCGCCGCTCCAGCCCCTCCCAGTTGCCCTGGCCCATGCGGATGGCCAGGTCGATCCCCGACTGGCGCAGGTCCTGCACCCCGAGGCTGGCTTGCAGGTGGATGCGGTAGAGCGGGTGGCGCGCCTGGAAACGCGGCAGGCGTGGCAGCAGCCACTGGGCGCCGAAGGACGGCATCACCGCGATGGTCAGCGCCTCGCGCTCGGGGCGGTCGCGCACCAGGCGGGTGGCTTCGCCGATGTCCTCCAGCGCCCGGCGGATCTGCAGGGCATAGAGGCGGCCATCCTCGTTCAGGCGCAGGCCGCGCCCTTCGCGGACGAACAGCGGCAGGCCGAGCAGCAGCTCCAGCTGCTTGATCTGCTGGCTGATGGCCGAGTGGGTGACGTGCAGCTCGGCGGCGGCCCGGGTGATGCTGCCCAGGCGCGCGACCGCTTCGAAGCTGCGCAGCGAGGCCAGTGGAGGCATGTGGTTCATGTAAGGAAAACTAACAGGAATCGGCAGAAAGTATCGATATTCACGGCACCGGCGCGCCGCTATTTTTTTGGTGAGCCGCCCACCTGGTCGAGGCGCTGCCTCCAATCCGTCGCCAAGGAACCTGTTAATGAAACTGATCGGTATGCTGGATTCCCCTTATGTACGCCGGGTCGCCATCAGCCTGCGAACGCTCGACATCCCCTTCGAGCACGAGGCGGTTTCGGTGTTTCGTCATTTCGATGCCTTCAAGGCGATCAACCCGGTGGTCAAAGCACCCACCCTGGTGCTCGACGATGGCGCCACGCTGATGGATTCGAGCCTGATCCTCGACTACCTGGAAACCCTCGCCGGGCGCAGCCTGCTGCCCGCCGCGCCAGCCCCGCGCGCCCATGCCCTGCGCGTGGTCGGCCTGGCCCTGGCGCTGTGCGAGAAGGCGGTGCAGATCGTCTACGAGAAGGAGCTGCGCCCGCAGGACAAGCAGCACGCGCCCTGGCTGGAGCGGGTGCGCTACCAGTTGCACGCGGCCTGCAGCGAGCTTGCGGCGGAACTGGCCCGCCGCCCCCTGGGCGAAGGCGCCGCGATCGGCCAGGACGGCATCAGCCTGGCGGTGGCCTGGGGCTTCGCCCAGTTGGTGATACGCGAGGAACTGGAGCCGGCCGGCTACCCGTCGCTGGCGGCCTTCGCCGAACGCGCCGAGCGGCTGCCGGCCTTCCTCGCCACGCCGATGGCTTAACAAACCTTCACAGTTCCACGACAAAGCAGGCAATATTCGCCGCCGGTGGCTGCCTAGGATGGGCAGCTCCGACGGCCTGCCGCTCGCGACAGGCGACCACCATTCCGACAGGGACAGTCGCCATGACACTCACCCGCCTCTTCGATTCGCTGCTCGCCTTGGCTGGCGTGCTGGCGCTGGCCGGCACCCTCGCGGCGGCCGACTGGCAAGCCCTCGCCCGCCTCGACGCCAGCCACGCCCAGGACCTGTTCCTGCCCCTTGCCGCCAGCGACAAGCGCCCGCCCCTGGCCCTGCCGGCCAGCCTGGAGCTGCCCCAGGCCGGGCCGCTGGCACGGTCGCTGCTTGGCAATCCGGCGCGCTACGTGTTCTGAGCCGGCGACCGGCGGGAGCGGAAGACCCATGGCGCGAAACCCGGAACATGCCCTGGCGGACCTCGGTCAACTGCTGGGAGAGATCAGGAACTGGCCCTGCATCAGCGAGCCCCGCCCCGGCAGCTTCTACCTGGGGCAGCGGCCGTTCTGCCACATCCGGGTGCGCGGCGCCCGGCGCTGGGTGGATATCCGTACGCGGCGCGCCTGGCTGCCCCGGTTCGACCTGCCGCCGAACGATGCGCAGAGCCGCCTGGCCCTGCGTATCCTGCTGCACCAGGCGTACCGGATAGATCGGCAACCCCTGCGTTCAAGGAGAGAAGGATGAAGATGTTACGCAGTGCCCTGTTGGCCTTCGGCCTGCTGGCCTGCACCCTCGCCCAGGCCTCGGAGGCGCAGAAGATCGAGCAGGCCAAGGCCGCCGCGAGCGCCTGGCTGGCCATCGCCGACAACGAGGACTACCTGCGCAGCTGGCAGCAGGCGGCGAGCCTGTTCCGTCACTCGGTGACGCGCTACGACTGGACCAACCTGGCGGTGGACCTGCGCTCGCCCCTGGGGCCGGTGCGGGCACGCACGCTGCAGTCGGCCAAGTACGCGACCCAGCTGCCGGGCCTGCCGGACGGCGAGTACGTGATCCTCGAATACCGCAGCAACTTCGAGCACCACAGCGAGGCGGTGGAGACGGTGACGCCGATGCGCGACACCGACGGCCAGTGGCGGGTGGCCGGGTACTACGTCGATTGAAAGAGGCCGACCCGGGCGGGTCGGCCAGGCACGGCCTACAGGACGAATTTCGCGACGACGGCCGCCACGCCCAGCACGGCCAGGACGATGCCGCCGATCAGCACCAGGCGCCCGGTGCGATCCTCGCTGGAGGCGGCCACTGCGGGCGCCTCGTGTGCCGGCGCGGCGGCGCGCAGCGGATTGGCCACCGCCGGCTGGCTGGCCGGACGTGGTGCAGCGACCGGCTTGGGCAGGTCGATCACGCGGACGAACTGGGTGGCGTCCTCGTCGGCGGCCTGGCGCACTTCCACCTTGGGCCCGATCACCAGCAGCGTCACCGAGGCCATGCGCACCTGGTCACCCGGCGCCAGCACCGCGGTGCCGACCTTCTGCTGGTTGACGAACACGCCGTTGGCCGAGGCCAGGTCCTTAATCTCCAGCACGTCGTCCTTGAGGAAGAACTCGGCATGGCGACGGGACAGCTCCAGGTCGCTGAAGCACAGCTCGCACTTCACCGAACGGCCGAAGGTCATGGAGCCGGTGACGTGGAACTTCTGCCCCTCGTGCTCGCCCTTGATCACCTGCAGGAACCAGCGCGCGGTGGGCGCGGCCTTGGGCTTTACCTTGGCCGGGTCGACCAGCAGCAGCTCCAGAGTGCCGATGCGCACGCGGTCGTCGGAGCGCAGCTGGTAGCGCGCACCGATGCGCTCGCCGTTGACGAAGGTGCCGCTGCGGGTACCGCAGTCGGTGAGGTAGTAGAGGCCGTGGTCCTGGCGGATCTCCGCATGGAAGGGGCTGACCTCGGCCTCGTTGAGTACCAGGTGGTTGCGGGCGTCCTGGCCGATGGTGAAGCGTTCGTCCGCCAGCCAGACCGGTTCCTGGCGATTGTCCGCGAAGTGAATCCTGAGCATGTCCGAAATCCTTGATCCTGGTTGCGCCAAGCCGATCACCCAGCTGGCCCGTCGATGCGCATCAGTCGAAGATGCGGTTCCATAAACGCTTGACCGGGTTGGCGGTCTGTTGCTGCTGCCGCGCCTGGCTGCGTACCACCTGGGCCTTGCGCACGCGCTTGGCGTGGTCGGCCTGCAGCTGCAGCAGCTGCGGGTCTTCCGGCGCCACCGCAAGGCCACCCTTGATGTATTCCTGGGCCAGGGCGAACTCACGGTGGCCGTAGGCTTCCTCGGCCAGCAGGGCGAAGCGCCGCGCCACCTGTTCGAGGCCCGCGAATGCGCGCGGGTTCTCGGGTTGCAGGGCCAGCGCCTGCTGGTAGTAGGCCACCGCGCTGTCGCCCTCGGGCTGCAGCAGGCGGTCTTCGGCCAGGCGCTGGTCGCCCAGGGCCACCAGGGCGTCGACCCGGGCCTGCAGCACGCGGGCCAGGCCCTGGGTGGCGGCGGCGTTGCCGGCATCCAGGGCCAGCACCTGGTTGAAGTAGTGCTCGGCGCTGTCGCCGGCCGGCTCCACCAGGCTGCCGGCGCTCAGGCGCAGTTCGGCCTGGGCCAGCAGGTCGTCGATCTTCTTCTGTTGCAGCAGGTGGTAGCCGAGGCCGCCGCCCATGGCGAGCAGCAGCACGCCCAGCAGGGCCCAGCCCCAGATCGGCATGCCACGGCGCGGGGCCGGCTGCGCGGGGGCGGCCGGCGCTGCCTTCGCCTTGCGCGCGGGGTTGGCGTCGCGGGGGGCGGCCTTGGGGGCGGGGGTCAGGCGGGTGTTGTCGAGCTCGCCCTCGTTGAGTTCGGCCAGGCTCGCCAGCAGCACGCGGCAGTCGGCGAAGCGCTCGTCGGGGTCCTTGGCCAGCATGCGGTCGAGCAGGAACTGGTAGCGCTCCAGGGCGCCGTGCAGGCGCGGGGGCTCCTGCTGCACATGGTTCATCACCGTCTGGGTGTAGCTGGAGCCACGGAAGGGATTGGTGCCACCGAGCATCTCCAGGAGGATGACGCCCAGGCTGTAGATGTCGCTGCGCGCGTCCAGCGGCTGGCACTGGGCCTGCTCGGGGCTGCTGTAGGCGGGGCTGCCGACTGCGACGTTGTACTGGGTCAGCTCGCTGTCGAGCTCCAGCTCCTTGGCGATGCCGAAGTCGCTGAGCACCGCGGTGCCGTCCTCGCGGAAGAGGATGTTGGCCGGCTTGATGTCGCGGTGGACCATGCCCTTGTCATGCACCACCACCAGCGCGGCGGCGATCTGCCGGACGATGTCCAGCGCCCGCTGCGGCTCGAAGCGCTCGCCCCGGTGCTGCGCCAGGTCGCCACCGGCGACGAACTCCATGGCGATGTAGTAGCGCCCGTCGGCGAGCTGGCCGATGTCGTGGATGGTGATGATCGAGGGGTGGTGCAGGGACGCGACCAGGTGCGCTTCCTTGATGAAGCGCTTGGCAAAGGCTTCGTCGTCGAGGCGTTGCAGCACCTTGATCGCCACCTGGCGATGCAGCGACTCCTGGGTCGCGAGGTAGACCTCGGCCATGCCGCCCTTGCCCAGCCGGCCGTGCACGCTGTAGCCGGGTATTTCTAGCAAGCTGTCATTCATAGGGAGTCGATGCGCGTCGGATTCATCGTGGTTTTCGGGGGTTGAACAAGCGGCTGAGGAAGGAACGCGGGGGTGGGGCCTTGGCCGGTTCCTGCTCCTGCGCGGGCAGGCCCAGCACGATGCAGGAGATATTGTCCCTGCCGCCATGGCTATTGGCTAGTACGATCAGCTGATCGACCATACCGTCCAGCGTCCGGGCCTTGTTGCACTGGGCATGGATCTCCTCGTCGTCCAGCTCGCCGCTGAGGCCGTCGCTGCACAGCAGCAGCAGTTCGCCGGGGAGCAGGCTGCCACTGAGCAGGCCGACCTCCAGCGCCTGGTCGTCGCGCCCCAGGCACTGGGTGATGACATTGCGCCGCGCATCGGTGCGCGCTTGCTCGGGGGTCATCTGGCCCGCGTCCACCAGCGCCTGGACCCAGCTGTGGTCGCGGCTGATCTGGTGGATGCCGGCGGCGTCGATGCGATAGGCGCGGCTGTCGCCGACCCAGGCCAGTTCGAAATCGGTGCCCTGGAAGCGCACCGCCACCAGGGTGGTGCCCATGCCACGGCGCTCGTCGTCGAGCCCTTCGGCAGCCTCGAGCACCGCGAGGTTGGCCGCGTGCACGGCCGCTTCCAGGTCGAGGCCCCGGGTCAGCTCGCGCTCCAGGGTCTCCAGGGCGATGGCGCTGGCCACTTCGCCGCAGCTGTGCCCGCCCATGCCGTCGGCGACCGCCCAGAGGCCGAGCGCCGGCCTGCACAGCAGCGCATCCTCGTTGTGATCGCGAACCCGTCCGGCGACCGATTGCGCCGCATAGCCCAGGGGTTCCTGGCCAGGCGTCATTCCCATGCTTTCCCGTCCGTACTGCCACCGCGTGAACTCATCCGGCGCCGCGCCCGGGGGCCCGTCACCGCAACACCGCATGATGCGATCACGGGCGTGCGCTGTCGCGGTTTTCCATGCCCAAGTGTTAAGCAGTCGAGGCTTTGCGCGGGCCTGCAGGTCGCCGCTTCCCGACTATGCTTCTGGGTGTAGCAGCAAATGGCCGGCTCTGGCAGCCGAAGGAGGTGCGGGTGATCGAGAGCGTTGCATCGCATGGATGCGCCACCCCCAACCCCTGACGGAGAAGCAGCATGAGCAAAGGCATGAACGCGAAGAAGGAAAGCAAGAAGAAGCCGCTGAAGAGCGCCCATGAGAAGCGCATGGCCAAGCGTGACAAGAAGCATGGCGATGGCCTGCTGGGCAGCCACGGGGCATTGCCCTAGGGCGTAGCGGCAAGGGGGAAGGCGGCCCGGGCGAGCCCGGCCGCCATCCATGGGTTCAACTCGACAGCGCTCGGTACCGGCCACCCGGTGCCGGGCGCTTTCGCATGCGGGCGAACCGCGCGCCGTGGCACGGGTCGAAGCACCTACTTTCCGGGGTCCGAGGACGATCGATGGTCTACCAACGTACCAATGCATGGATGCTCGCGCTGGGCCTGCCGCTGCTGCTGGCCGGATGCGCCTCCCACTCCTGCGACGAGCCGATGTCGGGCGAGCAATGCCGCGAGGAGCGCCTGCTATACCAGAACGACATGCTGCAGGCGAAGATGCTGGTCGCCTCCGGCGAGCCGGACAACTTCGAGCTGGCCTCGGCCCTGCTCAGCCGTGCCGAGGCGCAAGACCAGCGCGGCGAGGTGCCCTTCTACCAGGCGGTGCTGAAGATCCACGAGGGCCCGCAGGTGGAGGAAGTGCTCAGCCTGCTGGAACGGGCCGCCGCGAAGCACCACCCCCACGCCACCGCGCTGCTCTACAAGATCTACGCCGAGCCCTTCCTGATCAGCGAGGCGGACCCGCTGAAGGCCGAGCTGTATCGCGCCGACTACGCCAACCTGGACGTGGCCAAGAGCGGCTACCCGTCATTCGAGAAGGCCCTGGCGGTGGTCAACGCCCTGGTCGCGCCCCCGCCGCCCGCCCCGGCACAGGAGCCGTAGCGGCGCGCCTGCGGCAATCCACCGTCCTCCCCCGGGCGACGACCTGTTGCACAATCCCCCGCCGAGCCCGGCGCCAGACCGGGCCATCGCTTCGCCTGCGCGTGTAGACCTGACCCGGGTCCCCGGACCCCACAGCGAGGTTTACCCAATGAGCATCACCTCCAGCGGCATCTGCGCCGCCGCCGACCAGCTCAACGGCTTCGTCGGCTTCAACACCAAGACCGGGCGGCACATCGTGCGCTTCAGCGAGGACTCGTTCGGCATGGATGTGGACAACGACAGCATCATGCCGGCCTGCGAATTCGTCTGGCAGCCCCACGGCGACCGCACCATGACCCTCAAGCGCGAGCTGATCCAGCTGCTGCTGGAGCAGAACATCGACGATCGCCTCAATGTCACCGAGCCCCTGCGCGTCTACATGCGCCGCAAGGACCTGCCGGAAATCACCGCCGAGCGCCAGCTCAAGCCGTCCACCCTGACGGCCTGAGCCGTTTCCCCCGCGTCGCACAGCGCTGCCTGCCCGCGCGGCCTGGCGGGCCGTTGAAGAAGGCAGGCGAGGCGGCGCGGTCGTTCTTCGACAGGGGCTAGACCTTGATCACCACCGCCGGCTGCGGCACGCCGTCGGCGTCCAGTTCGTAGCAATAGGCTTCCTTGAGATCGGCCTTGCCGCTGTCGGTGTAGACCAGCAGGCGCTTGCCGTCGGTGCGGGTCTTGACCAGGCCGTAGGCACTGCGGCTGAAGGCGAAGAAGTCGCCACGCTTCTCCGCCTTCTCCTTGTCGGAAAGATGCGCCCAGCCCTCCAGGCGGAAGAAGGCCACCAGCTCGGTGACGAACACCAGCGGCTCGTCCACCCGCGAGTAGCGGCCGAGCGCGCCCATCAGGGTGGCGCGGGGGTGGATGTACTCGTTCATCGGGTCATCGCCGCTGGAGACGATGTTGACGATGGCCTCGACGCGCTTGAAGAAGCCGCCGGAGAAATCCGCCGAGCCGTGGTGCGGCACCTTGAAAACCTCCGCGCGCAGGTCGATCTCGCCGGCATCGTGCTGGCGCGCCAGGGTACGCCCGGCTTCGTCGTTGAGGTCGCCGCAGAACAGGTAGTTGAAGCCGCCGTAGCGCAGGCGGAAGACGATGGAATGGCCATTGATGGTGTGCGAGGCGGAAAAACCGGCGAAACCCTCGGCGCCGATGTCGAGGGACTCGTGGCCGACGCGCGGCCCGGACGGCGTGCTGCCGAGGAAGGGCAGGCCGCTCGCCCCACCGGCCTCGCTGAGCAGCGGGCCGAGCACCTGCACGTCGATGTCCTCGTCACGCAGGAAATCGAAGGCGTCGTGCTGGCCCTCGGACAGGCGGCGGAACTTGATGCCGGGGCGCCCCAGCTGCGCAGCCCGTGCCTCCCAGGCCTCCAGCGCCTTGCGCCAGGCGCGGAAGTCGTTGTTCATCTCCTCGGCCGGTACTTGCAGGGGGCTGTCCAGCAGCGGCGTGAGCAACTTGAGGCCGTCGGCGTCCAGGGTGGGGCCGAGCAGTTCGGTTTCCTTGCGCCCGGTCTTCGAGCGCTTGACCAGGCCGTTGTGGTAGATGCGCCGAGGCTCGATGAACAGGCGCTTGCGCGGTTCGTTGTTGGTCTCCGAGCGCTGGATCTGGGTCAGGCCGGAGAAGTGGTCGGCATCGCCGTGGGTGACCAGGATGCAATCGATCACCTTGGGCGCCTCGGCGCGGGAACCGCGATAACGCGCGGCCAGGTAGCGCGCGAACATCTGGTTGTCGCCACCATCCACCAGCATCACCTTGCCGCCGGGGCTCTCGATCACCGCGCCATCGCCCTGCTGCACGTCGACGAAGTTGACCTTGAGCACCCGGCTGTCCGCCCGCGGGATCACCAGGTCGGCCGGTTTCAAGCGACGCCCGTTGCGGCGCGCGGACTTCGGCGGCACCAGCCAGGCCTCGGTGGCGACCGGCAGGATGCTGCCGTCGGAGCGCTCCTGGTAGGTGTAGGTGGCGATGCGCAGGTGGGTGTCGGTCACCTCCAGCACATCGACGTAGTCGCCCCAGGCCAGGGTGTAGAGCAGCTTGCCGGCCTTGGGGGCGTCGTAGACGTTGGCCAGGTCGACGGCAAGCACGGCGGCGGTGGTGGTCATGCTCAGGCTCCTTTTGCGCATGGTGGGCGCGCAGGAGCATAGAAGAGCGATGGGCAGGTTGCCGGCCGTACGGCGAGGTCCCGACGAAGGTCGGGAGCGCTCAGTCGTCGGCGGCGGGGTCGAGGCCCGGGAACAGCACCTCGGTGAAGCCGAACTTGGAGAAGTCGGTGATGCGCGAGGGATACAGGCGGCCGATCAGGTGGTCGCACTCGTGTTGCACCACCCGCGCATGGAAGCCCTCGACGCTGCGGTCGATCGGCCTGCCCTCGGGATCGAGGCCCTGGTAGCGGATCGCCCGGTAGCGGTTCACCGCCCCGCGCAGGCCGGGCACCGAGAGGCAGCCTTCCCAGCCCTCCTCCAGCTCATCGCCCAGGGGCGTGATGACCGGGTTGAGGAGAATGGTGGGCGGCACCGGCGGTGCGTCGGGATACCGCTCGCTGCGCTCGAAGCCGAAGATCACCAGTTGCAGGTCGACGCCGATCTGCGGTGCCGCCAGGCCGACGCCGCCGACGTGCTCCATGGTTTCGAACATGTCGGCGATCAGGCGCTGCAATTCATCGCTGCCAAAGAGTTCGGCAGGCACCGGAGGGGCGACGCGCAGCAGGCGCGGGTCACCCATCCTGAGGATTTCTCGGATCATCGGTCACTCTCCGCAGGGCCGTTGAAAGGAACGGATGAAGCCAGCAACCACGCGGCTTTGCAAGGCTCCAGCGCAACGCGACGGGCAAGCGGGACGGCCGGCGGCGAAAGCCTTTTGGCGAGATGCGAATAAATCTGTAGGCAATCCCCGCGAGGACGGGTATGGTGTTGCGCACTGTGCTGCATGTGTCACCGTAAATCGATCCACGGTTTCAACCCTTCGATTTATCCACTCTTTGCGCTCAGTCCGGCCTGGAAAGTTCCAACGCCGTGTCAACTTTGTTCAAGGAGTTTCAAAATGGCTGATCGTCAAACTGGCACCGTCAAGTGGTTCAACGATGAAAAAGGCTTCGGCTTCATCACCACCGATAACGGCCCGGACCTGTTCGTTCACTACCGCTCCATCCAGAGCGCCGGCTTCAAAAGCCTGAAGGAAGGCCAGAAGGTCTCCTTCATCGCCGTGCAAGGCCAGAAGGGCATGCAAGCCGACGAAGTACAAGTGATCTGATCACTGCCGTACAAGGAAACCGGCCTTCGGGCCGGTTTTTTTTTCAGGGTATTTTTTCACCGCCGAGCCCTGCGGCACTGTCCTTGAAAAGGAGCCCCCATGCGTATCAAGAACTCCCACAGCAGCAAGCCCAAGCCCCCGCCCGCCGTCGAGACCAGCGAGTCGATCGCCGAGCAGGTCGCTGCCTTCCTGAAGTCCGGTGGTGAAATCCAGAAGATCGCCAAGGGCGTCAGTGGCCAAGGCGCGCCGAGCCGCCACATCCGCATCGGCAAGTAACGCCCTTCCGCGCCCCCTGGCGAGTGAGCACGCTCATTCGCCGGGCGCAGCTTCGACACCGCGCCATCCCCTCCCCGCCTGCATCCCCCCTTCGCCCGCTTCACCTCGCGCAACCGCCCGGCGGCGGCGCCTCCCGCTCCTGCCCGCAGTATTAGACTGACTATCAGCGCCACAGGGACCGTCAGCCAACCAGGGGGCCGATCCACCGCGAAACGGGAGGTTTGCCATGAACCGCCACTACTACATCAGCGACAACCTCAACGACCTGGAAAAGGTCGAGACCGAACTCGAAGCCAGCGGCATCGACACCGAGCAGATCCACGTGCTCAGCGAGCGCGATGCCGAGGTCGAGCGCCACCACCTCCACGATGTCTCCTCCCTGATGAAGAAGGACGTGGTCCATTCCGGGCTGGTCGGCAGCCTGATCGGCCTGGCCCTCGCAGCCCTGGTGGTCTGCGTCGCCTGGGCCAGCGGCTGGACCGAGACCCGCGCCGGCTGGATCCCCTTCCTGTTCCTCGCCGCCGCCCTGCTGGGTTTCAGCATCTGGGAAGGCAGCCTGTTCGGCATGCAGACACCCAGCGCCGTGTTCAAGCGCTTCGAGCAGCGCCTGCACGAGGGCAAGCACGTGTTCTTCGTCGATGTGAAACCCACCCAGGAAGCCGTGCTGCAACAGGTGGTCAGCCATCACCCGATGCTGCGGATGGCGGGAACCGGCAGCGCCCCGCCGGATTGGGCGATCGCCGTCCAGCACCAGCTGCATCGCCTGCGCAAGATGATCTGAAGACGCCGCGCTCAGATGCCCGCCGCGCTGCTCCGGGCTTCCGCCACCAGCCAGTCGATCAGGCGACGCAGGCGCTCGCCGGGTGCGGCCTTGCGGCTCCAGGCCAGGCGGTATTCCCAGGGCGTGGCGATGCGATGGTCCGGCCCGAAGGGCAGCACCAGCCGCCCCTGGGCGACGTCGTCGCCTGCCAGCGCGGTGGAGCCCAGGGCGAACCCCTGGCCGGCGACCGCGCCCTGGATGGCATGGCCGATCAGTCCGAAGCGCATGCCCGCCGAGGCGTCCACGCCGGGGCCCACGTTGCTGTCGAACCAGTCGCCCCAGCTGGGAATGCTCAGGCGGGTGGCGCTCTTCCAGGTGGCGTGGATCAGGCGCGCGCCCACCAGGTCTTCGGGGCGGCGCAGGGGATGCTGCTCCAGGTAGGCGGGGCTGCACACCGGGAAGAAGGCCTCGCGGAACAGCAGCTCACTGGAAGGCAGGCGGGTGCCGGCGGTCACGAAGCGGATCGCCAGGCTGGCTTCGCCGCGCTCCAGGTCCACCAGCTCCTCGGTGGCCTCCAGGCTCAGGGTGATGTCCGGGTTGGCAGCTGAGAACTGGTTGAGCCGCTTCATCAGCCAATGGGACGCGATGGAAGGCGCGCAGCTGATGTGCACCGGCCCCTCGCGGTCGCCGCGCAGCTCATCGGCACCACGGGCCAGCAGCTCGAAGGCCTGGGAGACGGTGGCGGCCAGGCGCCGGCCGTTGTCGTTGAGGGTCACGGTATTGCGCGTGCGGTCGAACAGGCTGACGCCCAGCTCCTCTTCGAGCAGACGGATCTGCCGACTGACCGCACCGGGGGTGACCGAGAGCGCCTGGGCGGCCTCGGTGAAATTGCGGCAGCGGGCCGCCACCTCGAAGGCGCGCAGGGCGATGAGCGAAGGCGTTCGCATGGGTTCTGCTTTGAGTTGAAGTCAAAGCATGATGACAAAACATCGTTTGAATGCAAGGTGGCGTGACGCGATCCTGCCCGCCTTGGCCGCGAGTCTGCGGCCCCTGCCCTGCGAGACCGATGATGAAAGCCCGCCGCCTGCCCCTGGACCTGTTCGCCTGCAGCCTGATGCTGGTGCTGTGCCTGATCTGGGGGTTCCAGCAGGTGTCGATCAAGCTGGTGGACGACGACGTCTCCGCGATCATGCAGCTGGCGATCCGCTCCGGTGTCGCCGCCCTGGTGCTCGGCATCATCACCCTATACCGCGAGGGCCGCGGCGCCTTCAGCGACGGCACGCTGCTGCCTGGGCTGGGCGTGGGACTGCTGTTCGCCCTGGAATTCCTCTTCATCTCCGAAGGCCTGGTGCGCAGCACCGCCTCGCACATCGGCGTGTTCCTCTACACCGCCCCGATCTTCGCCGCCCTCGGCCTGCACCTGATCCTGCCGGAGGAGCGCCTGTCGTCCCTGCAATGGCTGGGCGTGCTGGTGGCCTTCGGCGGCATCGCCCTCGCCTTCCTCGGCAACCCGGGGAACGACGCCGGCGCCACGCTGCTGGGCGACGCCATGGGCGTGATCGCCGCCATCGCCTGGGGCGCCACCACCGTGCTCATCCGGGGTTCCTCGCTGTCCGAAGCGGCGCCGGTGAAGACCCTCTTCTACCAGCTCGCCGGCGCCGTGGTGCTGTTGCTCGCCGTGGCCTTCGCCACCGGCAAGACCCAGTTGCACCTGAGCGACCGGGCCCTGCTCAGCCTCGGTTTCCAGGTGGTGGTGGTGGCGCTGTTCAGTTACGTCGCCTGGTTCTGGCTGCTGCGCCGCTACCTCGCTTCGCGCCTGTCGATGCTGTCGTTCATGACGCCGCTGTTCGGTGTCGGCTTCGGCGTGCTGGTGTTGGGCGAGCCACTGACCACCCCCTTCATGCTGGGCGCGCTGCTGGTGCTGGCCGGCCTGCTGCTGGTCAGCGGCGCCGAGCTCGTGCGTGATCGCCTGGCCCGGCGCAGGACGGCGGACGCCGGCACCTGAGCGACAAGGGCGCACTTTCGCGCGAACGGCCCGGCTGCTAGCCTGTCGGCCGTTTTGAACGAAGTGAGGGAAGCACTTTGAGATCCACCCTGCTCGGCCTCTGCCTGCTGCCGGTCCTGGCACAGGCCCAGGTCTTCAAATGCGTCGGCAACGATGGCACCACCAGCTACTCCGCCGTGCCCTGCCCGGCCAGCGAAGGCCAGTCCACGCGCATCATCGAACCCGCGCCGCCCTCCGGCGTGGCACCGCCTCCGGTGAACCTGCCGCAGGTCGACATCCAGGGCAGCGCCGGCCAGCCACGCCCGCGAAACGACGACGGCGGCGAAGATAACCGCTCATCGGCCCGAGGCTCGCGCGTCACCGTCATCGAGGACAGCGCCAGCCAGAGCCGCGACGCACGGGTCAGCGAGATGCGCGAGAGAGCCGAGCGGGAAAAGCGCGAGAGCTATGACCGCGACTACGACCGCAAGCGCATGCAGCAGATGGAGCAGCAGATCCGCCAGTTGCAGGAGCGGAACAAGACCAGCCCCCGCTGAAAGGTCGCCACAGGGCGGCTGATCGGCGGCACTCGGGAACCTTCCCCACCGCTCGCCAGTCAGTGAGTACGAGGCCGGCTGACCGACGGCCTCAAGCCTCGGGCCCAATACAGTCGCCGCTGGGGGCCCGAGGCTGTTCCCCTTCCCTGCGGCCTGTCATCTCCGCATACAGTTTCCCCACGCCGGGGCGTTCCACCGCGCGCCGTCCTGTTCGATCATGCCGCGCGTCCCAGGGCCACGCTCGACAGGCCCGGCCACCACGGAGTAGTACCCCGATGAAACCCGCCTCCCGCTTCACGTCCTTCGCCCTGGGCAGCGTCCTGATGCTGGCCCTGGGTGGTTGCGACCTCGCCGAAGAATCAGCCAACAAGCTCGCCGACAAGGCCCAGCAAGCCGCCGAGAACGTCGCCCGCGAAGCCATCAGCGAAGCGGTGGAGCAGGTCAACAAGCAGGTGGACGAGGCGCAGAAATCCGCCAAGGACTGGCTCGGCAAGCCGCAACCGGGCCAGGAGCAGGAGCAGCTGCCGCAGCAGGCCGACAAGCGCGAACCCGGCGAGGACGAACAGATGATGCCGCCGGTCCAGGGCGTCGAGACCTGATGGGACGGGAGGGCCGCTCGCGAGTGAGCGCGTCCGTGCGATAGCGGCGCTGCGCGCCGTGGGCGGCTGGAGCCGCCCCGGCATCACGGCCTTCTGCAATGCCATGGACGCAGGCATAAAAAAACGGCCATCAACCCAGGCTGATGGCCGTTTTCGCTGCGGTATATCAGGCGTTGAAGTAACGCGGCAGCGGCGTCTTGTGCAGGTTCTTCAGCGACTCCACCGGCGGCACTTCACCCAGCTCCAGCGCCATGTCGCGCTTGATGGTGCTGATGGTCCACTCCAGTTGCTCGGCGACCTTCAGCGCAGGGACCACCCGCTGGAAACGGATGCCGTCCTTCTCCAGCGCCACCACATAGCCGCCGTCGGGGCGCAGCTGGGCGCTGAACTCATAATCCGGAAAGGCCTTGGCCAACTTCTTGATGTCGAGACCCATATCATTCACTCCCAATGAGCTTTTTTATCCTGAGGGGTTTCATTGCAGCCGTCGTGCCAGTTCTCTGACAACGAAAACCCCAGATAAATCAATGGGTTGAGAATTTCACAAGACGCGAATTCCGTGCAAATTGCCCGATCGAACGGTTTTCGACCGGGCAAAATGCAATGCACGGCGCCAGGAGAGGGGCTCAGCCGACCAGCTCGATCCGGTCGTCATGGATGCGGATCAGGCCCTGCTTGTAGAGGCCGCCGATGGCCTTCTTGAAGTTGCCCTTGCTGACGCCGAACAGCCGCGAGATCACCTCCGGCGGGCTCTTGTCGCTGACGTCCAGGGCACCGCCGGCCTCGCGGAGCTTCTCCAGGATCTGCTCGTTGAGGCCGCTGGCCAGCTTCTCACCCACCGGCTGCAGGCTGAGGGCGATCTTGCCGTCTGCGCGCACCTCGCGGATGAAGCCCTTCTCGCGCATGCCGCTGCGCAGGAACTTGAAGATCTCGTTGCGATGGATGAGGCCCCAGTGGCGGTCGTTGATGATGGCCTTGAAACCCATGTCGGTTTCGTCGGCCACCAGCAGCTCGACCTCCTGGCCGACGCTGTAGCGCGCCGGCGTTGTGTCGAGGTAGCGATCCAGGCGCGCGGTGGCGGTAATGCGGCGGGTGCGGCGATCCAGGTAGACGTGCACCACGCAATAGTCGCCGACCTGCAGCGGGCGCTTCTCTTCCGAATGCGGCAGCAGCAGGTCCTTGGGCAGGCCCCAGTCGAGGAACAGGCCGATGCGGTTGATCTCCACCACCTTGAGGCTGGCGAAACCGCCGACCTGCACCTTGGGCTTCTGCGTGGTCGCGATCAGGCGGTCCTCGCTGTCCAGGTAGACGAAGACGTTGAGCCAGTCGCCGATCTCGGTGCTCTGGTCCTTGGGGATGTAGCGCTTGGGCAGGAGGATCTCGCCATCCTGGTCGCCGTCCAGGTACAGGCCGAATTCGGTGTGCTTCACCACCGGCAGGGAGTTGAATCGCCCGATCAGAGCCATCTTGCTTACCTCAATGAACAAGGCCGGCATTCTACAGGCCGCCGCGCCACCGGACCATGCACGCCCTCCGCGCCCGCTTTGCCGCCTTCCGTCGCCTCGCCGCGGAAACACCCTGGCGCACAGAATTCGCCTCGCGACGGATTGTCTACTGGCCGTAAGCACAACGATGTTTCAGAATCATGTCCGCGATCGACCATCGCCCATTTTTCTGTCCATCACCCTCGTGGATTCTCGCTGCCTGATCTCAGGAGTTCCTGTGCGCCCTTCCAGCCGTTGGCTGTCTTCGTCGCTCCACCTTTTGTCCCTTGGCGTTCTATTTCTGATCATCCCGCTCGCCGGCCGCTGGTGGCTGGGCTGGAGCGACGGCTTCGGCTACCTGTCGGACCTGGCCATCGGCTCGCTGCTGATCGCACTGCTGTACCGCCGCCCGCTGTGGCTGGCACTGCCGGTGATGGTCGCCTCCAGCCTGATCACCCTGGGCGCCGCCGAACTGGTCGGCGCCGTCGGTCGCATGCCCGAGCCCAGCGACCTCAAGTACCTGATGGACCCGCAATTCGTCGGCCACTCGACCCAGGGCGGCGGCCTCACCTACCCCTGGCTGGCGATCGCGCTCGCCATCGCGCTGCTGGCCTGTGCCCTGCTCTGGCGCCGCCCCACGCAGCGCCCGGCGCGCGCCTGGCTGGCGCTGCCCGTCGCCCTGCTGGCCGCCCACGCCGGCATCCAGTACCTGCACCCGAGCGAAGCCGAGCAGTGGCAGCAGTTCAACCTGCCGCACAAGCTGCTGGCCGGCGCCCTCAACAGCGGCCAGCTGGCGGTGGAGGACTGGCTCGACGGCGATCAGCCGGAAACCCCGCCGGACATCGCCGGCCTCGCCCGCCTCGACCTCTCCGGCACCTCGCTGCTGGCCGAGCCCGGCCGCGCGCGCAACGTGCTGGTGATCACCCTGGAAGGCATCCCCGGCGCCTACATCGCCGCCAACCGCGCGGCGATCAACAGCCGCTACCAGGAATCGCTGATGCCGCGCCTCAGCCAGTGGGCCGAGCGCGCGATGACCACCCCGGACTACGTGCTGCACAGCCACCAGACCATCCGCGGCCTGTACTCGATGCTCTGCGGCGACTACAGCAAGCTCGACTCCGGCACGCCCAAGGGCCTGGAGTTGCTCAACAACCCCTCGCGGGCCAAGGACTGCCTGCCCGCCCAGCTGCACCAGCACGGGTTCGCCACCCACTTCCTGCAGGGCGCCGGGCTGCGCTTCATGGCCAAGGACAAGATCATGCCGCAGATGGGCTTCGACAAGACCCTCGGCCGTGACTGGTTCCGCAACAAGGCCTACCTGGAATTCCCCTGGGGCATGGACGACAAGGCCTTCTTCGAAGGCGCGCTGGGCTACGTGAAGCAGATCCGCCAGCAGAAGAAGCCCTGGATGCTCACCCTGCTCACCGTCGGCACCCACCAGCCCTACTCGGCTCCCGAGGAGTACCTGGCGCGTTACCCGGATGCCAAGAAGGCCGCCATCGCCTACCTCGACGACGCCGTCGACGCCTTCCTCACCGGTCTG
Organism: Pseudomonas tohonis; assembly: GCF_012767755.2. Taxonomy (NCBI): domain Bacteria; kingdom Pseudomonadati; phylum Pseudomonadota; class Gammaproteobacteria; order Pseudomonadales; family Pseudomonadaceae; genus Pseudomonas; species Pseudomonas tohonis. The sequence goes on along the minus strand of NZ_AP023189.1, from coordinate 1,694,737 downwards.
GAAAAGCAGGGCGTGCTCAAGGACACCCTGGTGGTCATCACCTCGGACGAATCCCATGGCATCGACAAGGTCCGCCTCGCCTCCGCCTGGGGCTTCAACCTGGTCCTGGCCCCGGAACAGGCCTCGCTGCCGCCGATCAAGAGCGGCGTGTACGGCCACGTCGACCTGACCGCCTCGATCCTCGACTACTTCGGCTACGAGGTGCCGCAGAACCTCTCCGGCCGCTCGCTGTTCCGCGACTACGAGAGCGGCCGCGAGATGATGTCCTACACCAACGGCATGCTGCGCCAGCACGACGGCCACGAGACCTTCACCGAGTGCGACTTCCAGCAGGTCTGCCGGCGCTACCGCAGCGAAGGCTTCATCGCCGACGAGGCGCGCTTCCTCGGGCGTTTCAGCGGCAAGCAGGCACGCCTGGTCAGCCAGCGCGCCGCACTGCTCGACCAGTCGCTGCTGGGCGGCACCCTCGGCCAGGAATACCAGTTCGCCACCCGCGAGCGCATCCGCCTCAAGGAAAAGGCCCGTGACGACTGGGCCGACAACCTGATCGGCGCCCAGTACCTGGAACTGCCGAAGAACAGCCGTACCCAGGTCCAGCTCACCATCAAGGTCCTGCGCATGGACCGCCAGGGCGCGCGCCTGCAGCTCAAGACCAAGGAATTCGAGCGCGACGTGGCGCTGCCCATCCCCGAGATGCCGCGGCTGGTGCAGGGCAAGCCGGTGACCGTCGCCTTCGCCTTCGACAACCCCCAGGCACGCAAGGCCTTCTCCTTCCACCTGCTCGCCGAAGGCAAGGGCACCATCGAGATCACCGATTTCCGCGTGGTCACCGAGCCGCTGCCGGCGCCGGCCGAAGCGCTGGAGAATGGCGGCCAGGTCGCCGACTCCGCACCGCCGCGCCATCCGATTTCCAAGCTGATCGGCCTGTTCGCCAAGCAACCCGAGAACGGCGAGGGCAGCCTCGAGACGCCCCTGGAGGGCACAGGCGACGCATTGCCCGAACCCGTCCGCGACCTGGAGATGCGCGTCCACTGACCGCCCCCTGGCGGGGCCTGCCCCCCAGGCCTGCCAGCAACCGACGCACAGTCCCGCTGCCCGGGAGCGGCAGCGGGTACAATGCGCACCCCACGTCCAGGTACTGCCCCATGAGCGAACCCATCCGCCTGTCCAAGCGTCTCGCCGAACTGTTGCCCTGCTCCCGCCGCGAGGCCGAGCTGTACATCGAGAACGGCTGGGTCAGCGTCGCCGGCCAGGTGGTGGAGGAGCCCCAGTTCAAGGTGCAGGACGAGAAGATCGAACTGCACCCCGACGCCGTCGCCGCCACCGTCGAACCGGTCACCCTGCTGCTGCACAAGCCCGCCGGCTACGGCAGCGGCCAGGGTGCCAATTCCGTGTTGCAGCTGCTGGTGCCGGGCAACCTCAGCCCGGACCAGGCAGGCCGCCGCCCGCTGAAAAAGCACTTCGTGCGCCAGAACCTGCTCACCCCGCTGGAAACCGACGCCAGCGGCCTGATGGTGTTCACCCAGAACTGGGGCGTGACCCGTCGCCTGGACCACGCCAACAAGCTGGAAGAGGAATTCATCGTCGAAGTCAACGGGCAGATCGTCGAAAACGGCCTCAAGCGCCTGTGCCACGGCCTCGCCTACAAGGGTCAGCCGCTGCCGCCGATGAAGGTCAGCTGGCAGAACGAAACCCGCCTGCGCTTCGCCCTCAAGGGCTCCCAGCCCGGGCAGATCCGCCACATGTGCGAAGCGGTGGGGCTGAAGGTGGTATCGATGAAGCGCATCCGCATCGGTGGCGTGGCCATGGCCAAGCTGCAGCCGGGCCAGTGGCGCTACCTGAACCAGAACGAGAAGTTCTGAGCCTCTACGCGGCGCGAGCACTTTCCTGAGCGTCACCGCCGGGCTGCAGGACCCGGCCTTCCCTTGCAGCCCATCGCTCGGCAGCGAGCCTGCCGGCTCACACCTCAAGGGCTGCGCAGGGTGGTACGCACCAGGTTGCGGCTGTGGCCGGAGAAGTGCCGGATCAGCTGCACCAGCACCGCATCCAGCTCGGGATCGCTGGCTGGCGGCTTGAGCTGGTTGCCCTGGCTGAAGTCCGCCCCCGGCTGCCCCTTGGCCAGCCAGGCGCCGATACGCTCGTCGAAACCATCGGCAGCGTCATAGGCCTCGAGGGACACCACATCACGCAGGTAGCCCAGGTCGAACGGCGGGTAGTCGCCATCCACCGAGCGGTCGCGGTAGGCGGCCAGCAGCGGGCTGTCGTTGCTGCCCTCGCGCAGCAGGCGGCGCAGCCAGTCGGCCTGGTATTTCTCCACCTCGGTGTGGCGGGTGGCGACGCGCTCGATGGCCGCTTCCTTGTCGGCGGTATAGCCGAGCGCGGCCTTGATCGCCGTCCACATCAGCGTCGCGGTGTTCTCTCCCGGCAGGGCCTTGGAATGGTAGGGCTGGGTCAGGTCCTGGACGTAATGCAGTGCCCAGCCGAGGAAGCGATAGCCCCAGTAGTCGTGCCCGCTCTCGAAGGCGAAGCGCGCCAGGCCCAGGTACTGCTGCACGCGCATCTCCGGGTAGGTGCGGGCGAGGAAGGGCGCGGCGCGGTAGATCAGCGCCGACTCGTGGTAGTAGCCGATATGGAACGGTGCCTGGGAGGAGTATTCGAAGCGCGCGTCGCCGAAGGGCTGGGTGCCGAAGCCATAGCGCGCGCCCACCTCCCCCGGGTTGTCACTGAACAGGTTGATGTCGTGGCCGTAGTCCGGCTCGTCCGCCGCGCTGGCCAGCACCGCCAGCGGGTTGAGGCGCTCACCCGGCTCGACGGCGATGAAGCGCCACTCGTTCCACAGGTTGAGCTTGCGGAACACCAGCACCTGCTCGGCGCCGAGGAAGCGGTGGTCCGGCAACTGCAGGCCCGGCAGGGCCTGGACGAAGCTGGCCAGGCGGATCTCCGGGTTCACCCGCAACGCCATGAGGAACGCACGGCGACGGTCCCCCGTGGAGTCGGGCAGCCAGCGCAGGTCATCGGGCCGGGCCGGGTAGCCGGGGAAGTGCTCCCGCGCGAAGGCTTCCTGCTCATCCAGCAACTGCTCCAGCGCCACGCCCTCGGCGGCGAGGAAGGCCTCCAGGGACTCCACCTGCACAGGCTCCGCCTGACGCAGCTCCTCAAGATCGGCCAGCGCCAGCCAGGTGCCGAGGGAGTGGTTGGACCAGGCCAGCAACGTAGCGGGGGCGCAGGCGATCAGGCAGGACAGGACGAGTAGCAGGCGTTTCATCGGGGCTCCGTGAGCAGGGGCGCCGTCTTCCGCAGCGCTTGTCATCGAAGGGTAACAATCCGGGGAGGCGCTGGGCACTGTCCAGGCAGGACAGGCGACTCACCAAATCGGCCGCCTGCAGTTCGTCACCCCGGCGGAACCGCTTCCCCCCATCCTGCTGTCCACCCTACTCAACGCACTGCAGCGGGAGACTGCCATGACCACGCCAATCAGCCTGGACAACGCCATGCGCCTGGCCACCGAAGCCTTCCTGCCATACGGCTGCAAGGCCCTGGCCCACGAGGAGGACGACAGCTTCAGCCTGACCGTGACGGACCTGCAGGGGCAGCGGGTCCTCGACATCGGCCACATCCGCAGCACCCAGTACGCCAACCCGGTGCGCCTGGCGGGCGTCCTGGAACAGGCGCGGATGGACCTCGTGCACCAGGGCCGCAACCTCGATCCCTGGGCCATGCCCTTCATCCCCGACCCGGACGTGCTGCCGGAAACCCCGCCGAACTATTGATGCGATCGGCAGGCAGGGGCGTGCAGCTTGGCGCCGGGCGCAGCGAGGCCCAAGCCCCCGACAGCCCGGGACCCCGCGAAGCCTGACGCGCCGAACGGCGGGTTTCGCGGCGCTCTACCCACCCCACACAGCGGTGAACCCCATGCCTGCCGGGGCGTCGCTTAGGCGATGCAGGGGCGACTTCAGTCGCCCAGCGCCGCCTGAGCCATCACGCCCGCGCCGCCTTCGCCGCCAACTCGTCGAACACCTCAGGCGTCAGCGCCGCTTCGCCCTTCTCGTCCAGCAGCTCGCGGAACTGCAGGTTGGCCGGCAGGCTGCTGTTGATCAGCTCCTGCAGGCGGCTGCCGCGCTCGGTGAGGACGAAGTTCTCGCCGTTGCCCCCCGCGCTTTCCGGTCGGTGGTCGATATAGCCGCCCTCCAGCAGCAAGCGCTCGTAGTCCGCCGCGAGCATCTTCAGGTGGTCCAGGGTGCCGCCCACCGGTTGCCCGGCGGCCTGCCGCCGCTCGGCCAGTTCGGCGGCGTATTCGCGCGGGGCGAAGTTGACGTTGGCCGACTCCTGCACCTTGTGCAGCAGCAGCTCGATGAGTTCCCAGTCGTAGCTTTTCATGGCGTCACTCCAGGCGTGGGGAAGAGGGTCCTGTGGAGTCCGACTGCCCCGGCTCGCCCCGGGTTCGACCTGAAGGGCGAACGGTCGGCCTGAACGAAAAGCGCAGCCGGGCAGTCGGAACAGCAGGACAACCGCCACGGAGGCCCGCCCGATGCCGCTGTACCGCCACCCGCTCACCGCCCTGCTCCTAGCCCTGGCCAGCCCCTTCGCCAGCGCCGACGAACCGCTGCGCCTCGAAGGCCTGCAACGCTGCGGCGACCTGCTCGAGCGCCAGCAGCAGGACTGGTGCCTCAAGGTCAGGGGCCTGGGCGACGCCATGCCGCAACTGCTGCTGGACGGCGAGCCGCTGCCACAAGGCGCGGTGACCCGCAGCGCGAGTGGCCTGAAGCTGCGCCTCGAACAGGATCACGACAGCGGGCCGCTCTGGCTGCAGGACGGCCCGCGCGCCAGCAATCCCGTGTGGCTGTCGCGAGGCGACAGCCATGTGCTGCCCGCGCGCCCGGACGAGGTGGCGAAGAACATGGACGGGCTGACCACCTACGTCGACCTCATCAGCCTGCTGATCGAGGAAAGCCACGACGGCCGCAAGGAAGCCGAGCGCCTGGCCGGCAAGTACGGCGCCCAGGTCGTGGGCGCCATCCCGCCGCTGAACACCTACCAGTTGCGCCTGCCGGTGAAGAACCTCACCGAGCGTGACGCGCTGATCCTGCGCATCGGCAGCGAGACCAGCGTCGATGCCGTGGTGGTGGAGGAATCCGCTCCGGAAAAGGGCGAGGAAGCCGAGGCCGCGCGCAAGGAGCCGGAGAAGCCCGGCAAGGACTCGGACGAGTGGGCCGCCAATCGCTTCATGGACGCGGTGAACTACTACCAGCGCCGCATTCCCGCCCGCCAGTCGCCGGTGGACACCCGCCCGCTGCGCATCGGCGTGATCGAGCGCAACGTCGACTTCGACGCCCCCGACTTCGCCGACTACCTCGGCGGCTGCAAGGGCGGGCAGCCGCGCACCTGCCTCTACGCCCGTGACGCGGACGAGCCCGACAACCATGGCTCCACCGTGGCCGGCATCCTCGCCGCGCGTTGGGACAAGGGCGGCAACACCGGTTTCCTGCGCGGGCTGGACAAGGCCAGCAACGGCTTCGAGGTGATAGTCGAACGCAACTCCGACGCCGGCATCACCGCCAACGTCGCCGCCTCCGTGAACCTGGTGGAGGACGGGGTGCGGGTCCTCAACTGGAGCTGGGGCATCCACCGCGTCGGGGCGAAGAACGTGGAGGGCGACGAGGTCGACTCCCTGGTGCGCTCGGGCATCGCCATGAGCGGCTACGAGGAACTGCTGGAGGAGTTCTTCCTCTGGCTGCGCAAGGAGCACCCGGACGTGCTGGTGATCAACTCCGCCGGCAACGGCGCCTCGTTCTCCGGCACCGACGAATACCGCCTGCCCTCCTCCTTCATCACCGACCAGTTGCTGGTGGTCGGCGGGCACCAGCGCAGCGAGCGCGATGACGTGGGTGTCGACGACCCCGCCTACGTGGTCAAGCGCGACTCCTCGAACATCGACATGCGCGTGGACATCACCGCCGCCGCCTGCGCCCGCGCCTCGACCCGCCGCGCAGACGAGACGGGCGAGGTGCACTGCGGCACGTCCTACGCCACGCCGCTGGTCACCGGCATCGTCGCCGCCATGCTCTCGATCAACCCGCGCCTGCAGCCCGAGCAGGTGCGCATGCTGCTGCGCCGCAGCGCCATGACCATCGGCGGCGACTATGACTTCGAGCCGATGGATGCCGAGGACCTCACCGCGCCCATCCTGCCGTCGGAGCGCAACTACCAGTTGAACGACAAGGACGTGGGCCGCTCGGCTCGGCTGGACATGCAGAAGGCCCTGGACCTGGCCGTGCAGAGCCGCGACCGGGTGCGCTGAAGCCTGAACTTTTGCCGCGCGCGGGCGCTCCACCCTAGTGAATGCGATGCACCTGGAGGAGACACCATGAACCGTCTATTGGCATTGAGCGCCACCCTGGCCCTGCTCGCCCCCCTGCCCGCCCTGGCCGCGTGCGGTGCCGACGAGGCCACCGCCAAGCGCGAGCAACTGGCAGCCGAAGTGCACCAGGCCACCGATAGCGACCCGCAGAAGGCCCGGCAGGTCAACGAGGAGCTGAAGCACGAGAAGCTCAAGACCGACTCCCGCGAGGGCGACGACGAGTGCGATGTCACCGAGCAGCGCAAGCAGGAAGTCGACAAGGCCGGCGATGCGAGCGACGCCCAGCAGAAGCAGCCGTGATCGGACGGTTCAATAACGCTGGTACTTCTTCTCGATGGCGCGGTACTCGCCACTGTCGCGGATCTGCTGCAGGCCCTTGTTGAAACGGTCGCGCTGGTTGGCGTGGACGAACCCGACCTTGTAGTCGGTGGGCGGGAACAGGTCGTACCAGACGATGGGCTGGCTGATATCCACCTGGGTGACCACCTCGCGATTGAGGTAGTTGATGATGCGCTTGTCGCCGATCGCGACGTCGATGCGCCCCGCATAGAGCAGCCGGTTGCGGGTGATCTGCTGGGCCTCCTCGCGGTAGCGCGGGTTGTTCTCCGCCATGCGCTGGAACTCATCGCCCAGCAGGAAGCGCGCCCGCTGGAAGGCACTGACCGAGTACTGGCCGAGATCCGCTATGGAGTCGATGCGGTAACCATTGCGGGCCAGGGCGATGGCGTAGTTGTGATACTGGATGTACACGTCGGAATAGAACGCCTGGACGCCGCTGCGCTCACTGGTGGCGGCGATGCCGTCCAGCTCGCCACGGCCCAGCAGCAGGTGCAGGCGCTCCATCGGCAGGTAGTGGTACTGCAGGGTGAAGCCGGCCGCCTTGGCGGCAGCCGTGACGATTTCCAGCTCGAGCCCGCGGTCCTCGCCCTCGTAGATATAGGGCGGCTTCTGCGTGCCGAACCCAAAACGCAACTCCTCTCCCATGGCAAGCCAGGGAAGCCCGAGCAACAACACGCCAACCAGCAGCCCTCTGCCCATGCCACCCCCTTGCGCTACAGCTCGCAGCATAGCCGCTGGCGATACGGTTGCGCAGGGGGGCGGCCCCGTGACGGAGGGTCGGTTACTGGATTTCCTCGGGCGTCACCACCACCCAGTTGCGGTCGGCGGTGACGGGCAGGCCGAGCTTCGCCTGCTGCTCGGCGTTCTTCTTCTGCATGGCGGTGATCTGGTCCATGTACTTGGCCTTGCGGTTCACCCAGACGCGCAGGCCGCCCTTCTCCACGTCGGTGCCGTGGAAGAGCATGTAGCCATCGCTGTCAGGGGTATCGCCGCCGACCAGGATGGGCTTCTTCCACTGGTCGATATAGGTGAGGATCGCCGCCTGCTTGCCGGCCATCCAGGTCGCCGGGGTCCACAGGTAGGGGGTGATCTCCAGGTCGAGGTTGGCCTTCTCGTCGTACTTGCCTTCCTCGATCTGCTTGCGCGCGGTGGTCAGCGCGCCGGTCTTGCGGTCCTTGAGCAGCGTGGTGACACCGATGACGTTCTCCGGCTTCACGTTGTAGCCGTACTTGGGATCGGCGGCGACCATGCGCACCAGCTCCTCCAGCGCGGCGGTCATGATGTACACCTCGATGCCGTTCTCGCGCAGCTTGTTCATCAGCTCCTGCTGGCCGGTGAACAGCCTGGGCGGGTTGATCTCGATGGTCTTCACCTCGTCACCCTCGTAGTAGGTGGCGGGGACCGGCTTGCCGGAGGCCAGCAGTTCGTCGACGTAGCCCTTCAGCTCGCGCAGCGTGAAGCCAGAGAACACCTGGGCCACCCAGGGGTAGCAGACCAGGTCGTCGAGCTCGCAGAGGCGGTAGTAGTAGCTGTTGAGGCTTTCCTTGTGGCCGTTCACGTCCTTGAACGGGATCAGCTTGAGCGAGGGGTCGAGCTTCTCGCGGGTCAGCACGCCCTTGGCCTCGAGGAACGGCAGCAGCGACTCCTCCAGGTCGTAGCGGTAGCTGGTGTTGTCCATGTCGAACACCGCGTAGGCGCCCTTGTTGGCGTTGGCCGCGATCAGCGCATCGAGCTGCTTGGCGGCGGGCGCCGGCCAGTGCTTGAGTTCGGTGGCGAGGGTGGTGCCGGCCAGGCCCATGCACAGCGCGGCGGCGAGAATCGTCTGGGTGAGCTTCATCGTGTCGGGGTTCCCTGCGGTGGATGAGCGTGTGGGGAGCAGCCTCGCTCCAGCTCATCGACCCTAGCAAAACCCCGCAAGCACGAGCGGACCATTTCCGACGCCGACCATCCTCGCAGCGGCGCAGTCGGGGGTTCAGCGCCCCAGCAGCCACCACCCGAGCACGCCCAGGTGCAGGGCGACGATCGACCAGAACTTCACCTGGTAGGACAGCTTGCGATTCTTGTGACGGATCAGCCGCTGCGCCAGCAACCCGCCCGGCCAGCCGCCGAGCAGCTCGTAGAGGTGCAGGCGCGACTCCGGCGTGCGCTGGGCACCGGCGACGGCGAAGCGCTTGTCGCGCCAGTAGGCGATGAAGCAGACCGTGCTCATCGCCAGGTAGACCAGCGCCAGCAGTTGCCAGGGTGTGGGCCCGTGAGGCAGCAACGCTGGAGCGGCGTCGAGAAGGGAGTGCAGGGAAGGCAGCCCGTCGATCAACCCGCCCGAACGGGAGGGCTCCAGGGTGCCGCAGCCCCGGTCGGTGAACTCCACCGTGCCGTCGGCCCGGGTGCAGCGATACACCTTGGCCTCGGCGGTGGCCAGCCACGGCAGCGCCGCGAGCGACAGGCCGCGCGCTAACGGACGGCTCACTCGGCAGCGGGCTTCTTGCGCTTGAGCGGGGCCAGGCCGTCGGCGCTGACCACCTTGGACTCGTCGCGGCGCGGGCCGGAAGGCTTGCGCTTGGCGGCCGGCTTGGCCGAGGCCTTCTTGTCGCCCGCCTTCTTGTCGGTCTTTTTCTTCTTCACGCCAGCAGCCTTGCCGGAGGCCTTGACCTTCTTCGGGCCGCTGTAGCTGCCCTTGAGCTCCTTGATCACGCGGCGCTCGAAGCTCTGCTTCAGGTAGCGCTCGACGCTGGACATCAGGTTCCAGTCGTTGTGGCAGATCAGCGAAATGGCCAGGCCCTCGCCACCGGCACGCCCGGTACGGCCGACACGGTGCACGTACTCGTCGCCGGAGCGCGGCATGTCGAAGTTGATCACCAGGTCCATGCCCTGGATGTCCAGGCCACGGGCCGCCACGTCGGTGGCCACCAGCACCTTGGTGCCGCCCTCGCGCACGCGGTCGATGGCCAGCTTGCGGTCCTTCTGGTCCTTGTCGCCGTGGAGCACGAAGGCCTTGTAGCCGGCCGCCACCAGGTGGCCGTAGAAACGGTCGGCCTGGGCGCGGGTGTTGGTGAAGACGATGGCCTTCTGGTAGTCCTCGTTGGCCAGCAGCCAGCGCGCCAGGGCTTCCTTGTGGGCGATATCGTCGGCGGTGATGATCTGCTGGCGGGTGGACTCGTTGAGCTGCTCGACACCATTGAGGCGCAGGTGCAGCGGGTCGTTCAGCACCTTGGCCGACACCTCGCGCAGCGCCGCGCCGCCGGTGGTGGCGGAGAACAGCAGGGTCTGCTTGCGGTTGGCGCACTCGGCGGTGATGCGCTGCATGTCCTCGGCGAAGCCCATGTCGAGCATGCGGTCGGCTTCGTCCAGCACCAGCACTTCCACTTCCTTGAGATCGACGGTGCCGGAGTTGAGGTGCTCGATCAGGCGCCCGGGGGTGCTCACCAGCACATCGGGCAGCTTGCGCAGCATGGCGGCCTGGACCTTGAAGTCCTCGCCGCCGGTGACGATGCCGGACTTGATGAAGGTGAACTGCGAGAAGCGCTCGACTTCCCTCAGCGTCTGCTGGGCAAGCTCGCGGGTCGGCAGCAGGATCAGCGAGCGGATGCGCTCGCGGGGCTTGGCCTCGCCGATCAGGCGGTTGAGCAGGGGCAGCACGAACGCCGCGGTCTTGCCGCTGCCGGTCTGGGCGGTGACGCGCAGGTCGCGCCCTTCCAGCGCCGGGGGGATGGCCGCCTGCTGCACGGGCGTCGGTTCGGCAAATTTCAGCTCGGCCACGGCCTTGAGCAGACGTTCGTGCAGGGCGAATTGGGAGAACACGGGTGCTACCTCGATCGAAAGCTTGAAAAACAGCTGCATAGGTTAACGGTTGTCGCGCCCGAACGCCCGAATTCTGTGCGCCTCGCGGCAATTTCCCGACGTTGCGGCGATTGCTGAACCCAAGGGGCCGTGCTCCACTCCAAACGCTTCAGTCCCCGACGGATTTCACCGCCGGCACAGCCCATCCGTCGGAGCCCCGCATGAGTGCATCGCTGATCTACTACGTCGCCGCCAGCCTGGACGGCTACATCGCCCGCCCCGACGGCAGCGTCGACTGGCTGCATCCGGTGGAACAGTCCGGCGACGATCATGGCTACGGCGCCTTCTACGACAGCGTCGACGGCCTGCTGATGGGACGCGGCACCTACGAGACGGTGCTGGCCATGGGCGGGGCCTGGCCCTACCCCGGCAAGCCCTGTACCGTGCTGACCCGCGCGGAGCTGGAGCCGGCAGCGCCGCAGGTGCGGATCGCCCACAGCACCCCGGCCGAAGCCCTGGCCGACCTCGCCGAGGCCGGCTGCCAGCGCGTCTGGCTGGTGGGCGGCGGTTCGCTGGCCGGCACCTGCTATGCGGCGGGCCTGATCGACGAACTGATCGTCAGCCTCATCCCGCACCTGCTCGGCGCCGGCATCCAGATGTTCGCCACCGGCCTTGAGCGCCGCCTGCAACTCCACGAACAACGCAGCTTCAGCACCGGCGTGGTGCAGCTGCACTACAAACTGCTGCCGGAAGCCCCCGTCACATGACCACCCTGATCCTCTCCGCCGCCTGCCTGCTCGACGACTCCCACCGCCTGCTGCTGGTGCGCAAGCGCGGCACCCGGGCCTTCATGCTGCCCGGCGGCAAGCGCGAAGCGGGCGAGTCCGCCCTCGCCGCCCTGCAACGGGAACTGCACGAAGAACTCGACCTGCAGATGGACGCCAGCGCGCTGCAGCCGCTCGGCCGCTTCCGCGCGCCGGCCGCCAACGAGCCCGATACCTGGGTGGATGCGGAAATCTTCGTCGCCCGCCTGCCGCACCCGGTGGAGGCGGCGGCAGAGCTGGAGGAACTGGCCTGGCTGGCCCCGGGCGCGACCCCGCCGGCCGAGCTCGCGCCCCTGTTGCGCGACCAGGTGCTGGCCGCACTGGCCGAGCACCAGGCCGCCAACGCCCTCAGCTGAGGGCCCGGTTCGCCCGCTCCTGGCGCGCCTGCTTGCGCAGCAGCTGGGCGCTGTCCCAGCCGATCAGCAGCACCGCCAGCCAGATCGGCAGGTAGGTCCAGAACTGCGCCGGGTCGAACGCCTCGCCCAGGAACGCCACCGCCACGGCGAACAGCAGCACCGGCTCGACGTAGCTGAGGATGCCGAACAGCCCCAACGGCAGCAGCCGGCTGGACGCCATCATCGCGGCGAAGGCCAGGGTGCCCAGCAGGCCCAGCCCGGGAATCAGCCACCACAGTTGCGGGGCCTGGAAGAACGCGCCCTCCGGCCCGTGGGCGATGATCAGCCAGGCCGCCAGTGGCGCCAGCATCGCCATCTCCAGGATGAAGCCGGACAACGCGTCCAGGCGCATCCAGCGGCGCAGCATGAAATACGGCGGGTAGCCCAGCGCGGTGACCAGGGTCAGCCAGGAAAACGCCCGGGTCATCCACAGCTCGTGGAGCACCCCGGCCACGGCACAAAGCACCGCCAGCAACTGCAACGGCCGCAAGCGCTCGTTATAGAAAAGGCGCCCACAGAGCACCATCACCAGCGGCAGCAGGAAATAACCGAGGGAAACCTCCAGCATCCGCCCCTCTAGCGGCGCCCAGAGGAACAGGCCCCACTGCAGCCCGATCAACAGCGCGGCCAACGGCAAGGCCGCCAGCAGCAGCGGTTCCCGGCGCAGGCGCACGAGCACCTCGCGCAGCACCGCCCACTGCCCCATCAGCGCCACCAGCAGCAACACCGCCGGAATCGACCAGAGCACCCGCTGGGCGAAGATCTGCACACCATCGAGCGGTGCCAGCTCGCGCACGTAGCCGGGCATCAGAGCGAACAGCACCGATGCGGTGAGTGACAGCGCGACCCCGCGCCCGGACAGCCTCACGGGCACACCGCGACGGAGGGGATGAACGACGAAGAAGACATGGCAGGCCTCGGATAGCAGCCGGCGAAAATACCCGCTCATCGCCAACAGGGAAAGCTTACCCACCCACCTGCGGGCCCGCTGGGACCAACCCGGCATCGACGGGCCTGAAAGCGGCACCCTCCCCAATCCAGCCCGCAGGATGGATCGGGCGGCGTTCCGCGAGCGAAGCGAAACCCATGCTGCCGCTCCCGTCTCAACTCCGCCTGGTGGAGGTAAAAAGCGACCTCCACCCTACGCCCGGGCTGCCACCGTGCAGGGGCCTTTCGCGCACCCATAAAAAAGCCCGGCCATGGGGCCGGGCAAGGGATATGCACAAAGGAGCGGGTGAAACGGTGGAGCCTCAGGCGACCTTGGCGACCAGCGCCTTGGCCTGGGCGATGCCCTTTTCCTGGAACTCGGTGCCCATGTTCATGCCCTCGGCATGGATGAAGGACACATCGTGGATGCCGATGAAACCCAGCGCCTGGCGCAGGTAGGGCTCCTGGTGATCGAACGGGCCGCCGGCGTAGACGCCGCCACGGGCGGTCAGCACATAGGCGCGCTTGCCGGTGAGCAGGCCCTGGGGGCCGGTCTCGGTGTACTTGAAGGTGACCCCCGCACGCAGCACGTGGTCCAGCCAGGCCTTCAGGGTGCTGGGGATGGCGAAGTTGTACATGGGCGCGGCCAGCACCAGCACGTCGGCGGCCAGCAGCTCCTCGGTCAGCAGGTTGGAGCGCTCCAGGGCGGCCTTCTCGGTCTCGCTGTGCTGGTCGGCAGGTTTCATCCAGCCACCGAGCAGATCGGCGTCCAGGTGCGGCACCTGCTCCACGGCCAGGTCGCGGACGGTGATCCGGTCAGCCGGATGGGCGGCCTTCCACTGGGCGAGGAACGCCTGGGTCAGGTCGCGGGAAATGGAACCCTGCTGGCGGGCGCTGCTTTCGATCACGAGGACGTTGGACATGTTTGCTGCTCCATCGATCTGTAGGGGTGGGGATTCGATGGAGCGCAGGTTATCCAGACACAATTCGATAAAAAAGCGAATTAATCCGCTACTAACAATCGACAAAATTGATTTATAAAGAAGCCCTCACTAGGCTTGAGCCTTGTGCTGACGTCCTTTTAGGAGTTTTCGCCTAGGCAGGCTTGCAGGTGAGGCCGATGCGCAGACGGATGATGCTGCGGTTGAACTTGGCGGTGAGGTAGACGCTCTTGCCACCCTCGATCACCGCACGACGGATCTTCGGGGTCTCCGGGCCGTTGGTGAAGCGCACCGTGCATTCGGCGCGGGCCTCGCCCAGGTTGTAGACGTTGATCGAACCCATGTTGTGATCGATGTCATCGGTCGTGTAGGTGATCTCGCTACCGTTGTATTGCTTCTCCACCTCGATGGGGTAGGCGAAGGCGGCGACGGGCAGGCAGGCCAGCAGGGCACAGAGCGTTCTTTTCATTGGAGGTCTCCAGCGCGGGACCGCCAGCTTACACAGAGCGTCAGGCGAGGTCATCGGCACGGCCGCATGTTTCCTGACCGATACACAAGAAGAAGGAGCAAGGCATGAAAGCGCCCCGGGTAACCCTGGATCAGTGGCGGACCCTGCAGGCGGTGGTCGACCACGGCGGCTTCGCCCAGGCGGCGGAGGCCACCCACCGTTCGCAGTCGTCGGTCAGCTACACCGTGGCCCGCATGCAGGAACAACTGGGCGTACCGCTGCTGCGCATCGACGGACGCAAGGCCGTGCTCACAGAGGCCGGCGAGGTGCTGCTGCGGCGCTCGCGGCAACTGGTCAAGTCCGCCAGCCAGCTGGAGGAACTCGCCCACCACATGGAACAGGGCTGGGAAGCCGAGGTGCGCCTGGTGGTGGATGCCGCCTACCCCACTGCGCGCCTGCTGCGCGCCCTGGCCGCCTTCATGCCGCAGAGCCGCGGCTGCCGCGTGCGCCTGCGCGAGGAAGTGCTTTCCGGCGTCGAGGAAGTGCTGCTCGAAGGCACCGCCGACCTCGCCATCACCGGCCTCAACATCCCCGGCTACCTGGGCACCGAGCTGTGCAACGTCGAGTTCGTCGCCGTCGCCCACCCCGACCACCCGCTGCACCGCCTGCAGCGCGACGTCACCTTCCAGGACCTGGAAACCCAGCTGCAGGTGGTGATCCGCGACTCCGGCCGCACCCAGCCGCGCGATGTCGGCTGGCTCGGCGCCGAGCAACGCTGGACGGTGGGCAGCCTGGCCACCGCCGCCAACTTCGTCAGCAACGGCCTGGGCTTCGCCTGGCTGCCACGCCACATCATCGAGCGCGAACTCAAGGAAGGCCTGCTCAAGCCGCTGCCCATGGACCAGGGCGGCACCCGGCACCCCGGCTTCTTCCTCTACGCCAACAAAGAGAAGGCGCTCGGCCCGGCCTCGCAGATCCTCGTCGAGCTGATCAAGACCTTCGACTCGGCGCCGCTCAACGCGCCCTTCGCCGCCCCCCTGCCCAACGCCTGAGGGAGAGACGCCCATGCCCTGGTTCGACAACGACGGTTGCCAGCTGCACTACGAGGAATACGGCCAGGGCGCGCCCCTGCTGCTGGTGCACGGCCTCGGCTCCAGCACCCGCGACTGGGAATACCAGGTGCCGGTGCTCGCCGCCCGCTACCGGGTGATCGCCCTCGACGTGCGCGGCCACGGCCGCTCCGACAAGCCCGAGGGCCCCTACGCCATCGCGGACTTCGCCGATGACGTCGCCGCCCTGATCGGACACCTGCAACTGCCACCCGTGCACCTGGTGGGCATCAGCATGGGCGGCATGATCGGCTTCCAGCTCGGCGTCGACCGCCCCGAACTGCTCAGGAGCCTGACCATCGTCAACAGCGGGCCCGAGGTGAAGCCGAAGACCCCGCGCGACTACTGGGAGATCGCCCGGCGCTGGACCCTCTCGCGCCTGATGAGCCTGGACACCATCGCCAAGGCCCTGGCCCGCCTGCTGTTCCCCCGCCCTGAACAGGCCGAGCTGCGACGCAAGGTGGAAGAGCGCTGGCCGCAGAACGACAAGCGTGCCTACCTCGCCTCCCTCGACGCCATCATCGGTTGGGGCGTGCGGGAACGCCTCGGCCGCATCACCTGTCCTACGCTGGTGATCACGGCCGACCGCGACTACACCCCGGTCGCGCAGAAGGAGGCCTATGTCAGGGAAATGCCCAATGCGCGCCTGGTGGTCATCGAAGACTCCCGCCACGCCACACCGCTGGACCAACCACAACGCTTCAACGCCACCCTCCTCGGCTTCCTCGAAGAAGTCGAGGCCAACAAGGAACGATGACAATGCTGAAGAAAATCGCCCTCGCGGCCTGCGCCCTGCTGTTCACCGCCAACCTCATGGCCGCCGACAAGCCCCACGTGCTGATCAACACCTCGGCCGGCGAGATCGAGCTGGAACTCGACGACGCCAAGGCGCCGATCACCGTGAAGAACTTCCTCGACTACGTGGACGCCGGCTTCTATGACGGCACCGTGTTCCACCGTGTGATCCCCGGCTTCATGATCCAGGGCGGCGGCATGGACGCGTCCATGAACGAGAAGAAGACCCGCGCATCGATCAAGAACGAAGCCGACAACGGCCTGCACAACGTGCGCGGCACCATCGCCATGGCACGTACCCAGGCCACCGACTCGGCCACCAGCCAGTTCTTCATCAACCACCGCGACAATCCGGCCCTGGACCACGGCGCCCGCGGTTTCGGCTACGCCGTGTTCGGCAAGGTGGTGCGCGGCCTCGAGGTGGTCGACCAGATCGCCAACGTGCCCACCGGCAACCGTGGCATGCACCAGAACGTTCCGCTGCAACCGGTGGTGATCCTCTCCGCCAAGCGGCTCTGAACCACGGCGGCCCGCCAGCCTGGCGGGCCGCTCCCCGCGACAAGGACCCGAAGGATGTTTCGCCGCTTCGAACACCTGATCGACACCTTCAAACCCGCTCCCGACAGCATGCCGCCACGTGGTGTCGTGCAGTTCTACCTCCACTACCTGCGCCAGGTCTGGGGGGTGTTCGCGATCCTCCTGCTGGTGGGCCTGGTCGTCGCCCTGATCGACGTCGCCCTCTACAGCTTCCTCGGCCGCATCATCGACCTGGCCCAGCACAGCGCGGCCGACACCTTCTTCGCCGACCACTCGACCGAACTCATCTGGATGCTGGTGGTGGCGCTGATCCTGCGCCCGGTGTTCAACGGCCTGCATGATCTGCTGGTGCACCAGAGCATCAACCCCAGCCTGACCAACCTGATCCGCTGGCAGAACCACCGCTACGTGCTCAAGCAGAGCCTGGCCTTCTACCAGAATGACTTCGCCGGGCGCATCGCCCAGCGCATCATGCAGACCAGCAACTCCCTGCGCGACTCGGCCGTGCAGGCGGTGGACGCCATCTGGCACGTGCTGATCTACGCCGTCAGCGCCCTGGTGCTGTTCGCCGAGGCCGATTGGCGGCTGATGATCCCGCTGCTGCTGTGGATCGCCGGCTACATCGCCGCGCTCTGGTACTTCGTGCCACGGGTCAAGCTGCGCTCGGTGGCCGCCTCGGACTCGCGCTCGCGGCTGATGGGGCGCATCGTCGACGGCTACACCAACATCACCACCCTCAAGCTGTTCGCCCACACCAGCCTGGAGGAGCAGTACGCGCGCGAAGCCCTCAGCGAGCAGGTGCATCGCGTGCAGCAGACCAACCGCATGGTCACCGGCATGGACGTGGTCATCACCACCCTCTCCAGCGTGCTGATCGTCGGCACCACCGGCTTCGCCCTGTGGCTGTGGACCCAGGACATCATCACCGTCGGCGCCATCGCCCTGGCCACCAGCCTGGTCATCCGCATCAACAACATGTCCGGCTGGATCATGTGGGTGGTCAGCGGCATCTTCGAGAACATCGGCCAGGTGCAGGACGGCATGCAGACCATCTCCCAGCCGCGCGCCGTCCAGGACCAGGACGACGCCAAGCCGCTGCAGGTGCCGCGCGGCGAAGTGCGCTTCGAGCGCATCGGCTTCCATTACGGCAAGGGCCGCACGGTGTTCGAGGGGCTCGACCTGGAGGTCCGCCCCGGCGAGAAGATCGGCCTGGTCGGCCCCTCGGGCGCCGGCAAGTCCACCCTGGTCAACCTGCTGCTGCGCCTCTACGACCTGGACAGCGGGCGCATCCTGGTGGATGGCCAGGACATCGCCCGGATCACCCAGGAAAGCCTGCGCGAGCAGATCGGCATGGTCACCCAGGACACCTCCCTGCTGCACCGCTCGATCCGCGACAACCTGCTCTACGGCAGGCCCGGCGCCACTGACGAGGAGCTCTGGGAGGCGGTACGCAAGGCCCGGGCGGCGGAGTTCATCCCCTACCTCTCCGACGCCCAGGGCCGCACCGGCTTCGACGCCCATGTCGGCGAGCGCGGCGTCAAGCTCTCCGGCGGCCAGCGCCAGCGCATCGCCATCGCCCGCGTGCTGCTCAAGGACGCGCCGATCCTGATCCTCGACGAAGCCACCTCGGCACTCGACTCGGAAGTGGAGGCGGCAATCCAGGAAAGCCTGGAGACCCTCATGCAGGGCAAGACGGTGATCGCCATCGCCCACCGTCTCTCCACCATCGCCCGCATGGACCGCCTGGTGGTGCTCGACCAGGGCCGCGTGGTGGAAAGCGGCAGCCACGCCGAGCTCCTCGCCCAGCGCGGCCTCTACGCCCGCCTCTGGCACCACCAGACCGGCGGCTTCGTCGGGGTGGATTGAGCGCAGCCCGAGCCCAGGCCCGACCTCCGCACGGTGGAGGTAAAGAGCGACCTCCACCCTACGTCACGGGCGACCCCGAGGCGGCGCACACGTGGGGTGGATGCCGCTTCACCCATCCACCAGCGGTGATGTACAAGGCTCCGATGTCGGTCCCAACCGCAGCTCGCTGTGGGTTTCGCATCGACAAACCTCTCTATCAATCCCGATGATCTCGACTACAACAACCATCAATTTCCGCGATGAAAGCGGCGGTGGTCATATAGGCCCCGTACAAAGCAGCAACCCAAACCCGTAGCAGGAAGCCATCGCGCACCGGGTTTCAGTTGAGGCTTTCCAACCGCCCATCGAGGAAAGATCAGCATGAAAATCGCAGCCGCCGTCACCGCCGTCCTCTCCAGCCTGGCCCCCGCCGTATTCGCCGCCGAAAGCCGCGAGCCGGGCGCCGACCTTACCGCCGTCGAATACCACTACGGCATGAACGTGGACGTGCAGAAGGTCATCTACCGCACCGACAACACCAGCAAGTCCGGCGTCGTACCCGTGGTTCTGGTCTACGAGGACAGCAAGGGCGAAGTGCACAAGATGAAGTTCCTGGAATGGGGTGGCAGCGTCAGCAACAGCTGATCGCCACCGGCAGACGGGGGCTCATTCCCCCGACTTGCGATACGGCAGCAGGCCCCGCGCTTCTTCGGCATAACCGAGGATCGCGGGGCGCTCCTGCTCCAGGAAGTCCGCCACCGCCTCGCGCAGGCCGGGGTGGACGAGGTAATGCCAGGAGCGGGTGATCACCGGCTCGAACCCCCGGATCAGCTTGTGCTCACCCTGGGCACCGGCGTCGAAGCGGGGCAGCGCGCCAGCGATGGCCATGTCGATGCCCTGATAGAAACAGGTTTCGAAATGCAGGCGGTCGAACTCCGCCAGGCAACCCCAGTAGCGCCCGTAGAGCGCCCCCGAATCCACCAGAGAAAAGGCCATCGCCACCGGCCGTGCGCCTTGCCTGGCCAGCACCACGCGAATGGCCTGGGGCATGCGTTCGGCCAGCAGGCTGAAGAACGCCCGCGTCAGGTAGGGCGCCTGGCCGCGCACCTCATAGGTGTTGGCGTAGCAGGCGTAGACGAAATCCCAGTCCGCCTCGCTCAGTGCGCCCCCCTCGTGCCACTCGAAGCCGATGCCCTGCCCCGCCACCTGCTCGCGCTCCTTGCGCACCTGCTTGCGCTTGCGCGAGGAGAAGGTGTCGAGGAAGTCCTGGAAGTCCCGATAGCCCCGGTTGTGCCAGTGGTACTGGCAGCCCAGGCGCTCCAGCCAGTGCTCGCGGCCCTGCAGGCGGGCATCGGCGAAGGCGTCGGTGAAGTTGACGTGCAGCCCGGACAGCCCCGCCGCCTCCAGCTCGGGGACCAGCTCGTCGATCAGTGCCGCCGCCGCGGCCTCGTCATGGCCCAGCAGGCGCGCGCCCCCCACCGGCGAGAAGGGCACGGCGGCCAGCAGCTTGGGGTAGTAAGGGATGCCGGCGCGCTGGCAGGCATCGGCCCAGCCCCAGTCGAACACGTACTCGCCATAGGAATGCGCCTTCACGTAGGCCGGCATCGCCGCGAGCAACTCGCCACCCGCGCCACGCAGCAGGCGATGGGCCGGCCACCAGCCGCTGCGCCCGCCGACGCTGCCGCTGTCCTCCAGGGTGGAAAGGAAGGCATGGCGCAGGAAGGGCTGGTCGTCCTTCAGCAGGGCATCCCAGCTGGCGGCGTCGACTTCACAAAGGCGGGAAAGGGTCTGGATCGGCATGGCGACCAGTCTGGCCTGCGGCGCCGGCGAAAAAAAGCCTGTCGCAGAGAATTCATCGACGATGTTCCTTCGCGGTTGAAACCGCTCCCACAACGCATGCGCCCCCGGCGTGGGAGCGGATTCATCCGCGATGAGCCCAGAGCGCTCCGCCTTAGGTTGGGCCGAGGGACGAGGCCCAACCTACGTCGTGTGGAATCGCACCCATAAAAAAGCCCCGCCGAAGCGGGGCTCAAGAAGGAGCGGATGAACGGTATTGCTTAGAACACGTACTGGGCGCGGACCACGAAGCCGTCGCCGCTGTCATCACCCACACGGTTGGTGAAGTGGTCGGTCTTGGCCTTGGTGTACATGCCGCTGATCTTCACCGCTTCGTTGGCGTACCAGTTCACACCGATGTTGTGGACCTTGGCTTCGGTGTCTTCGGCATCACGCAGGAAGGTCTGGTTGGCAGCGGCCAGCACGGCAACGTCGTTGTCAGCCGAGATGCTGTCGTAGCGATAGTAGATTTCCCAGGCGCCGGTCTGCTTGTTGGCAGGCTTGATGGCGTCGAACTTGCCCATTTTGTAGCCACGCGCTTCACCGGTCAGGGTGTAGGCGGCCTGGACGTAGAAGCCATCGGCTTCCAGGTCGGACTGGGCACCAGCGGAATCGGTCTCGCGCTTCATCCACTCACCCTGGATGGAGAACGGGCCAGAGGCGAAAGCGGCTTCCAGGCCGAATGCGGTGTCGTCGTCCCAGAAGGACGTGGCGGAGTTGGTGCCGGCCAGCACGGCGCGGTTGCCCAGGTTGCCGCTGGAGTTACCACCGTTGGTGTCCACGCCACGCATGCCCAGGCGGGAGCGGTAGCGAACGTCGGCACCGGCCACGTCGTCCAGCTTGCGCTGGGCGAAGTTCACACCGAAGTGCAGCACGTTGCCGGCTTCGGCCATCGGGGCGAACACGCCGCGGACGTTGAACTGCTTGACGCTGTCGCCTTCGTCGTCGTTGGCGTCTTTGCTGGCCAGGCTGGTGGAGACATAGCCGTAGTTGCTGATCAGCGCCTGGACCTGAACGCCGAGGCCGTCCTGGTGGGTGTTGGCCCAATCCACGACTTCGTTCATGGCGCTGCGTTCCAGAGCGGTCACCCACTTGGAGCTGGTGGCTTTTTCCAGGCCGAAATCGGGGTCGAAACGACCGACGCGGATGGTGATCGGGTTGAAGCCGGTGTAGCTCAGCGAAGCTTCGTCGAAGTTACCGCTGGGCTGGTTGCTGCTGCCGTTGCTGGTGCTGCCACCGTTACCGGAGTTCTCGGAGAAGTCATAGGCGACAGCGTAGGCCCAGTCGGTGAACGCGATGCCGGAGAGTTCCAGGTAGGCGCGGCGGAAGTAGGCAGCGTCACCGGTGTCGCCATTGCGGGTGTAGAGGCCATCGAAGCGACCGTAGTCGGCTTGCAGGCGGCCGCCCAGCTTGAAGGCGAAGGACTTGTCGGTGGTAGCGACTTCAAGGCCGCCCTTGGTCTTGATAACGATGTCGGTGCCGTCGGTGGTGACGGTACCAGCGAAAGCCTGGGCGGAAATGGCCAGGGCCATGGCGCTGGCGGCAAAACCGGCGAAGTGCTTACGGATCATCGAAGATTCCCCTGTTGGTCTTTAGTGCTGGAAAACACCCGAGCGTTGGGCTCGTTCGTGCTGGGGGGGAATGTTGGCGGGGGGTTATTTCAGCTCAGTTGCTTTTAGATAAATGTTTTATGACAGAGGAACTTTTTCATCGCCATTGGAAATATGAGAAAAACCGCTCTAGGCCGGGCTTTACAGCCAAGCGAAGCGGCAGCTTGTCGCAGCGTGGCATGCAACCGGATATGACGACACGACGGAAATGTTACGGCGCGATGACCCGCTTCAGGGGGATTCGTGGCGTGCCCTGGCGAGTAGTTCTGCGAGGTTTTCATCACCGTCGGGAGCCGGTTCGGACAATTGCCTGAACACTTCTCGGGTGAGGTTCAACTGGGCGAGGAAGCGCCGGCAGTGAGGGCAGATCAGCAGGTGCTGGCGAACACCCAGGCGCTGCACGACGCCCAGCTGGCCATCGATGTAGTCGCTGGATCGGGCGACCAGCTCGCGGCAGTTCAGCATTGGCCCGTCTCCTCGTAGTGCTCCAGGGTGGCGAACAGCTTGAGGCGCCCGCGATGCAGCAGCACCCGGACATTGGAGAGCGAAACCTCCAGCAGGTTACAGATCTCCTGCAACTCCAGGCCCTGGCGCTCGCGCAGCAGCAGCACGCTGCGCTGCAGGTCGGAAAGGCTCAGCAGGGTCTTCTCCAGGCACTGACGCAGCTCCTCCTCGGCGAGCAGGGCCTCGGGGGAGTCCTCGTGCCAGGCGGAGGGGGCGGCCAGCCAGTGGCCGTCGGCGGCGAAGCGCGCGTCGTCCACGGTGCCGTGGGGCGCGGGCAGGTCGTCGAGCAGCACTTCACGGCGGCTTTGCTTGAGCCGGGTGCGGGCGGTGTTGGCGACGATGGTCAGCAGCCAGGTCTTCAGGCTGGAGCGCTGCTGGAAGCTGTCCAGGCTGCGCACCACGGCGAGCCAGGCATCCTGCACCACCTCCTCGGCATGCCGGCCGCCAACGATGGCGAAGGCCACGGCGCGCATGGCGCCCTGGTAGGTATCGATGAGTTCGCGGAACGCCTGCTGCTGCCCCGCCCTGAGGCGCGGCAGCAGTTCGTCGTCCGCGGGAGCGGCCATCAACGCTTGCGCAGGATCACGCTGCCGATGGAGTAGCCGGCACCGAAGGAGCTGAGCACGCCCAGGGCACCGCTGGGCAGGTCGTCCTGGTACTTGTGGAAGGCGATCACCGAACCGGCGGAGCTGGTGTTGGCGTAGGTGTCGAGGATCACCGGCGCCTCGTGGGCCTCGGCGTCGCGACCCAGCAGCTTGCGGGCGATCAGCAGGTTCATGTTGAGGTTGGCCTGGTGCAGCCAGAAGCGCTTCACGTCGGTGACCTCCAGCGCGTTCTCCTGCAGGTGCGCGGCGATCAGCTCGGCGACCATGGGGCAGACGTCGCGGAACACCTTGCGGCCTTCCTGCACGAACAGCTTGTCGCGGGCACCGACGCCCTCTTCCGCCGCGCGGTTGAGGAAGCCGAAGTTGTTGCGGATGTTGTTGGAGAACTGGGTCAGCAGCTTGGTGCCGACGATGTCGAACTGGTACTTCGAGGTGGCCTGGTCGGCACGCTCGATGATCACCGCAGTGGCCGCGTCGCCGAAGATGAAGTGGCTGTCACGGTCGCGGAAGTTCAGGTGGCCGGTGCAGATTTCCGGGTTGACCATGAGGATGGCGCGCGCCTGGCCGGTCTGTACGGCGGTGGTCGCCGCCTGGATGCCGAAGGTGGCCGAGGAGCAGGCGACGTTCATGTCGTAGCCGAAGCCCTGGATGCCCAGGGCGGCCTGGACCTCGATGGCCACCGCCGGGTAGGCACGCTGCAGGTTGGAGCAGGCGACGATCACGCCGTCGATATCGGCGGCGGTGCGGCCGGCACGCTCCAGGGCCTGCTTGGCGGCGCCAACGGCCATCTCGCAGAGCACGCCCCATTCTTCGTTGGAACGCTCGGGAATGCGCGGAACCATGCGTTGCGGGTCGAGGATGCCGTCCTTGTCCATCACGAAGCGGCTCTGGATCCCCGAGGCTTTCTCGATGAAGGCGACGCTGGATTCGCTCAGCGCCTCGACCTCGCCACGCTCGATGGCGGCGGCGTTCTCGGCATTGAAGGCCTGGACATAGGCGTTGAAGGAAGCCACCAGTTCTTCGTTGGAGATGCTCTGGGACGGGGTGTAAAGGCCGGTGCCACTGATCACGACTTTGTGCACGGTCGATCCTCTCGTTACTGGGCTGTGGCGCGGCACAGCCGGTTGGGCAGTTGGTCACTGGACGAAGGCTCGGCCAGCATTGGAAAAAGGCTCATCCCGCTACGCGGGACGGAACAGCGAATCCTTGTTGTATCGGGGCGCCCAGGGGGCACGGCGGCAGGCGCGAGGGCCTTCTCACGGCTCGTCGCAGGATAGCAACGGCCCCGCGCGCAAGGCGCGAATTCTGCCACAGCGCGGCCTCTTCCGGGGTACCTGCGCCGCTGCGTCAGACCATCGGCCAGCGCAGGCACGAGTGCACGAAGGTCGCTCGGCGGGGCTGGAATGCATCGAGCAGGTAGGACTTATCCTACAAACGCCTCCGTTCATTGTGGTTATAGATGCTCGACACGGCACCCAGGACACAGGTGGACGAGTGGGAAAATCGGCTTATATGCGGCTAAAAAGGCCAAATCGACCGCCCACAGGACGCGAACGGCCGCTTTCGCCGCCGGCCGCCCGCGACGGGCGACGGGCGACGGGCGTCAGAGGCGCTTGAGCAGACGCGCCTGCAGCGCTTCCAGCTCCGCCGGATCGGCCTTCTTGCTGGCGTGGATGCCCAGGGCCTCGCCCTCGAAGCGGGGGACGATGTGCATGTGGATATGGAACACCGTCTGCCCCGCCGGCGAGCCGTTGAACTGCGCCACCTGCACGCCGGCCGGCTCCAGCTCCTCCACCAGCACGCGCGCCAGGCGCTGCACCACGGCCATGACCTTGGCCAGGGCATCGGGGTCGATATCGAGGATGTTGCGCGCCGCCGAACGCTTGGGGATCACCAGGGTGTGGCCGTAGGACTGCGGGAAGATATCGAGGAAGGCGAGCACGTCGTCGTCCTCGTAGAGCTTGTAGCACGGGGCCTCGCCACGAATGATCTGGGCGAAGACGTTCTGCGGATCGTAGGTGCCGTGAAGGCTCATCGTGGCGCTCCATTTGCCGTTTGCTGACCGCGCACCTTAACGCCCGCCGCCGCCGGGTTGAACCCCCAGAGTGCCTAAATCCAACTGGAACAGCCTGCGCCTCGCGCCTATTCCTAATTCTGCCGCTCTAAAAAAGCGAGCTGAATCCGTAGCTCATCGAGCTGCTCTGCAAGCGTTCTTTTCTGTGGGCCGATGAGAGAAAAACGATGTCGGCCGAGCGGCTTATTCACGACTTTGAACTGTTCAAAACCGGACTCGGCATCGCCATCCTCATCATCAAAGAGAACCGCCCACAATAAAGTGATGAACTTGCAGTGTTCCTCAGGAGGAATGCCGCATAGCAGGAGCCTGTCCTCAATCAAACTCTTCCGGGCATTGGGGTCTGTACCCAAGTAACCCAAGGAGTTTTTGACTTCCGTCGCTTCACTCACATCCAGTCGTTCGAATGTAGGCCGAACCAGGTTCTCTATTACGAGTTCACAGTGGCGCCGGTTGGTGTAATCGACCGCTCCCAGGACAAGCCCTTCTGCGTCCATCTCAGCAGCCAAGGCAAGCGGGCCAAGAAGCCTTGATGTGTAGTGTGGGTTTACAACCACCCGGGATTTTTTATCCATTGGATCAGTGTCCCCAGAGCTCCATTCTTGAAGTACCTTGCCTCAAACGCGCATTACTGGTTTCTGCCCTTTCCATACGCATCAACCCGTAGAGGCTGTTCCCAGTACAAGGTGGCAGTTTCGGCTCGACATCTTAAAGCTCTGCATCGCCCTGTCACTCTTGGGACGTTTTCAGGTATTTCTTCCTACCCAAGCCTCGGACCACCCCCGCAAGGAACGCCACATACCCCGCCACAAGCCCGCACTGGACATCCTCCAGCACAACAGCGCCGCCTGGGACCGCCAGGCCCGGCAATACTGCGAATGGTCGCGCCCCGTGGACGCCGCCACCATCGCCGCCGCCCGCGCGGGCGACTGGCAGGTGCGCCTCACGCCCGGCCCGCTGCCCGCCGGCTGGCTCCCCGAGGTGCGCGGGCTGCGCATCCTCTGCCTGGCTTCCGGTGGCGGCCAGCAGGCCCCGGTACTGGCCGCCGCCGGTGCCGAGGTGCTGGTGCTGGACGCCTCCGCCGAGCAGCTCGCCCGCGACCGCGAGGTGGCCGGGCGAGACGGCCTGCAGCTGGAAACCCTGCAAGGCGACATGCGCGACCTCTCGGCCCTGGCCGACGCGCGTTTCGACTGCGTGTTCCACCCCATCTCCAACCTCTACGTGCCGGATATCCGCCCTGTCTGGCGCGAGTGCTTCCGCGTCCTGCGCCCCGGCGGCCGGCTGCTGTCGAGCTTCTACAACCCGGTGGTGTTCGTCGCCGACCGCGATCCGCACTACGCCGAGCAGGGCCTGATCAAGCCGCGCTTCACCCTGCCCTATTCCGACCTCGACGACCTGGGTCCAGAGGAGCTGGCGGCCAAGCGCGAACGCGGAGAAGCACTGGTGTTCGGCCACAGCCTGGCGCAGCAGATCGGCGGCCAGCTGGAAGCCGGCTTCGTGCTGCGCGGCTTCCATGAAGACGCCCAGCCGAACCCGCGCTTCGTGATCGACAGGTACCTGCCGACCTTCCTCGCCACCTGGGCGGAGAAGCCTCTCTAGGGAAGGCGCATCCGCTCGGCCAGAAAGTCCAGCAGCACCCGCACCCGTGTCGGCAGGTGCCCGCCCTGGCCGACGTAGAGTGCGTGAATCGGCTTGCTGTCGCCGGGGTTGTAGTCCTCCAGCACCGCCTGCAGGCGCCCCTCGCGGAGGTCGTCGTGCACCTGGAAACTGGCCAGCCGCGCCAGTCCCAGTCCTTCCAGGGCCAGGTGGCGCAAGGCGTCGCCATCGCTGATCAGCAGGTTGCCCCGGGGCGCCTCGTGTTCGTCCTCGATGCCCGTGAAAGGCCAGTCACGCCCCGCCCGCTGGTAGTTGAAATTGAGGCAGTTGTGCCCGGCCAGCTCGGCGGGCGTCGCCGGTGCACCGTGGCGGGCGAGATAGGCAGGCGCCGCCACCACATGGTGAGCCGAGTCGCCGAGCTTGCGCGCCACCAGCCCGGAGTCCTTCAACGGGCCGCTGCGGATCGCCACGTCGGCGCGGGTCTCCAGCAGGTCCACCACCGCATCGGTGAGGCTGATGTCGAGAGTCACCTCCGGGTACAGGGCGAGGAACTCCGGCAGCACCGGGATCAGGTACTGCCGGCCGATGGGCACGTTGCAACTGATGCACACCCGCCCATGGGGACGCGCACTGGCCCCGGCCTCGCGCTCGGCCTCATTGAGGTCGGCGAGGATGCCCAGGCTGCGCTGGTAGAAGCGCTCGCCTTCCGGCGTCAGCCCCAGGCGCCGGGTGGAGCGGTTGAACAGCCGTGCGCCGAGGCGTGCCTCCAGGCGCGACACCAGCTTGCTCACCGCCGAGGGCGTTATCCCGCAGGCGCGGGCGGCGCTGGTGAAACCGCCGGTTTCCACCACGCGGACGAAGACGTCCATCTCGCCGAAACGGTTGATATCGGGCCGGGGCATATGACTTGAACTCACAAGTGATTTGCGCGGAGGCAGTCTATATCAGCAAAAGCGCCGTGGATAAGCTGCCCGCCATCGCCCATCCATCGGAGCCCGCGTCATGCCCGTCGCTCTCTACGCCCTCACAGCCGGTGCCTTCGGCATCGGTGTCACCGAATTCATCATCATGGGATTGCTGCTGGAGGTCGGCGGCGACCTTGGCGTTTCCATCTCCGCCGCCGGCCTGCTGATCTCCGGCTACGCCCTCGGCGTGGTCGCCGGCGCCCCGCTGCTCACCGCCCTCAGCGCACGCTGGCCACGCAAGACCACGCTGCTGGCGTTGATGGTGATCTTCACCCTCGGCAACCTCGCCTGCGCCCTGGCGCCCAACTACACCGCGCTGATGGCCGCGCGGGTGCTCACCTCATTCGCCCACGGCACCTTCTTCGGCGTCGGCTCGGTGGTCGCCACCAGCCTGGTGGCCGCCGACCGTCGCGCCTCGGCCATCGCCATCATCTTCACCGGCCTCACCGTCGCCACCATCCTCGGCGTGCCCTTCGGCACCTGGCTCGGCCAGGCCATGGGCTGGCGCGCGGCCTTCTGGGCGGTGACCGTGGTCGGCGTGGTGGCGCTGGTGATCATCGCCCTGTTCGTCCCCCGCGACCGCGAGAAGCCTGCCCCCAGCAGCCTGCGCGAAGATTTCCGCGTGCTCGGCCGCCCCGCCGTGCTGCTCGGCCTGCTCACCACCGTGCTGGGCTTTGGCGGCGTGTTCACCGTGTTCAGCTACATCGCACCGTTGCTGACCCGTGTCAGCGGCTTCGGCGAAGCGGCCGTCTCGCCGGTGCTGCTGGTGTTCGGTGCCGGCCTGGTGCTGGGCAACCTGCTGGGCGGCCGCCTCGCCGACCGCCGCCTGCTGCCGGCACTCCTCGGCAGCATGGCCGCCCTGGCCGTGGTGCTGGGCCTGATGGGCTTCGTGCTGGAAAACCAGGTCGCGGTCATCGCCTTCACCTTCCTGCTCGGCGTCGCCGGCTTCGCCACCGTGCCGCCCCTGCAGATCTGGGTGCTGGAAAAGGCCGAAGGTGCCGGCCAGAGCGTGGCCGCCAGCTTCAACATCGCTGCCTTCAACCTGGGCAACGCCCTGGGCGCCTGGCTCGGTGGCAGCGTCATCGACCAGGGCCCCGGCCTCATCGCCCTGCCCTGGGCCGCCGCCAGCCTGCCGATCCTCGCCCTCGCCGTCGCCCTCTTCGCCCTGCGCCTGGAAAAACGCCGCGACGCCCGGCTGGCCATGGCCTGAGCCAGCCCAACGAAAAAGGCCGCCGCCGGATCACTCCAGCGGCGGCCTTTCTCTGTGGAGCCTGTCAGTTTCTGACCAGCTCCCCGCCTTCCATAATGACGTCGCTCAGATTGATCACTTCGCGACATGCCGCCCAATGGCAGTTCCTGCCGCCGAATTCATACAGGAGGTCCTCCAGGAACACGCCCTTGGTCGAACCGATGCCGCTCTGCTGCACCGTCACCAACCTTGACAGGGAGCGGGCCTCACCTAGCTGCAGACTCTGTGGCGACATCAGCACGTAGTTCTTGATCTGATCACCGGGTTCATAGGTGACGGGCAGACGATCGTTGCTAGCACGCATCGTCTTGCACATCTCCGACAGCCCATTGGTCACGTCGATGAGCTTGCCGATGTCATTGTCCAGCGTGCTCAGGCTGGAAAACTGGCCGCTCTGGTCGGGGCACCAGAAGGTGATAGTGGTGTTCGAAGGCACCGTGATCATCCTCGGGCGATTACGGTAGACCCGGCAGAACCCGCCATGCCCGGCGAACACCATGATGTTGCACATGAACACGTCGTCATGAATCTCGGCCAGTTTCATGGGTCACTCCATTGACGGTCGCCGAAGCAAAGACGGCAGGGACACCGGATTGAACATAGCAGCGCGGGTTTCGGGGCGCCAAAGCCATCCGTCCCTTGCTCGCCAGCATTCACTCCACCTGGGAGCGGAAAGGCACCCTGTCGAATCGGTGACGGTTTTCCCTGTAGACAAACCCACCCACGAGTCAGGCGACGCGAGGGGACACATCGGCCTCGATTTCCGCACCGTGGTCCAGCTCGGCGACCCGCAAGTCATAGGAAGCCTGCAGGTTGAGCCAGGACTGTGCCTCGCCACCGAAGTAGCGGGCCAGCCGCAGCGCGGTATCGGCGGAAATGGCGCGACGCTCCTTGACGATCTCGTGCAGGCGGGTGGCCGGAACGCGCAAGGCACCGGCCAGCGCGTTGACGCTCATGTCCAGCGGCACGAGGAATTCCTCACGGAGGATTTCACCGGGATGGATGGGACGCATGCCGTTCTTAATCATTGGCAGTCACCGTAGGTTGGGTAGAGGGACGAAACCCAACGATACATGGCTCGGCTCCGCGCCGTAGGCCATCGGAGTGGCATCAATCGCGGATGAATCCGCTCCCACAGGAGCAGCCGCCCCGTAGCCCGGGCTTCAGCCCGGGGAGGCGTTGCGCAGATGGCCCAGCACCTGCTCCACCCGCGCCTCCAGCGGGCCGGTGAGTACCTGGAAGGGCCAGCCGCGGCGTTGCAGTTCGGCGCGGTACCAGGCCTGCTGGCGGCGGCGGAAGGTTTCGTCCTGGCGGGTGCCGTCCTGGACGAAGGGGAAGTCGTCGGCGCAGAGGAAGGTGTGCGCATAGGGGCGTTCGGCCAGGGTGGCCAGCTCGGCCTCGGCGCGGCCGAACATCGCGTGGCTGTAGAACAGCGTGGTCAGCGCCGAGGTGTCGCAGACCAGGTAGCGCCCGGCCGTGAGCGCTGCCTGGTCTTCCCGCGCCACCTGGGTGCGGCCGATGTGCAGCAGGTCATCGAACTCCAGCTGGCCGTCCTTCGCCACCCAGTGCTCGCGGCCGAACTCGGCCACGCAAGGCGCGTCGAGCGCGGCGGCCAGGGCGATGGCGAGGCTGCTCTTGCCGGTGGATTCGCCGCCGAGCAGGACGATCCGTTCGACGAAGTCGGCGTGCACCTCGGGGGCGAGGAAGTCCCGCAACCCGTGGGGGTCGGCCCGCAGGCGGGTGCCGGAAACGGGCACGGCGAGGCGCTGCGGGTCGACGCAGACGTGCCGCACCGAGTGCCCGAAGACACCCGCCAGGTGCGCGGCGAACCCCTCGCCATAGCCCTCGCTGGTGAACACCGCGTCCACCGTGGTGCCGAACACCGCCTGGCAGAACTCGGCGACGAACTGGCGCGGCTCGAACTCGGGGGCGTCGTTGTGGGGCAGGTCGGGCAGGCGCTTGCCCTGCTCCCGCCAGGCCTGGATGCGGGCCGGGGTGACCACCTCGGCCTGCAACTCCGGAAAGCGCAGGCGCAGCCAGCGCTCACGGCGCCCGGCCTCGCAACCCGGCAGCTCGGGGAGGGACCAGCAGAGCAGCAACAGCCGCTCGCATTGCCCCTGGGCCGCGCGGATCAGCCGCTCATGGCCCAGGTGCAGCGGCGAGAACTTGCCCACCACCAGGCCGGTGCGAAAGGTCGTGTGCATCTCAGGCCGGCTCCTGCCCGGCCACCGGCGCGGCGGCCTCGCGCAGCTCACGGCGCCAGCGGTACAGGCCGTACCAGGCGTTGCACCAGAACAGCGTGTAGAGCCCGGCGGTGAGGTACAGCTCGCGGGAGGCGTAGAGCGGCACCGCCAGGGTGTTCACCAGCAGCCAGGCGTACCAGTTCTCCAGGCGCCGGCGCATCAGCAACAGCTGCGCCAGCACGCTGAAAGTCAGCACCAGGGAGTCCACCAGCGGTGCATAGGCATCGGTGAAGTAATGCAGCAGTGCGCCATAGGCCAACGCCACCACCACCGCCAGGGCCGCCATCCACGCCAGCGTGCCTGGCGCGGTGCGGCTCACCGGCAGCTGGGTGCCGGCGTTGCCACGCAACCAGGCCCACCAACCCAGGGCGCTGGTGACGATGAAGAAACCCTGCAGGGTGACGTCGGCATACAGCTGGGATTCGAAGAACAACCAGCCGAACAGCACGCAGCCGAGGATGCCGCTGGACCAGGTGTGCACGCTGTTGCGCGCCGCCAGCAGCACGGCGATCAGGTTCACCAGGTCGGCGACGAGTTCGAGGGTGGAAGGCATGGGATCGTCCCTGTGGGGTGATGCTGTTCCAGTGGATCCCCGCGTTCGCGAGGATGACGAGTGCGGGGCGGGTCTTTCGTGAGCGTCATTCCCGCGAACGCGGGAACCCGGCAGACGGTGGTTCAGCCGAAGCGCTTGACCGCGTCCAGCCAGTCGCGCTCCAGGCGCCCCTGCTCCGGGTCGAGCCCCTGGGCCAGCATCGCCTCGCGGTGCGCATCGATCTCGCGGACCATCTGGCTGAGGTCGGAGGTGTTGCCGTCCAGCTGGTGCATCTGGGTCACGCCCAGGTGGTAGAAGCGCAGCAGCTTCATCGCCGACGGGTCGTTCACGGCGACACCGGCCTTGACCCGGTGCATCAGGTTGGTGACGCGCATCAGGCTGCGCTTGAGCCCCCAGCCATAGACCGCCGGCGCCATGAACGGGCGCGGCCAGAACTGCAGGCGCACCAGGGCCACCGTCACCGCCAGCCCGGCCAGTACGCCAGCCAGGTTCCAGCGGAAGTTGTCGCCACCGGGGGTGCCGAACAGCTGCACGCTGGCCGTGGCGAACAGCATCGCCAGGGCGATGAACAGCACGGCGATGCCGATGGCGATGCGCCGGGTCCTCTCGCGGTACAGCTCGGGGCTCATGGGGCGGATTTCGAACAGCACATCACTCACGGATCAACCCTCCACCTGGGTCCACTGCTTGTTGAGACGCTTGTCGGAGACCGCCATCTTCGTCCCCAGCTGCTGGGCGAAGAGGGACACGCGGTACTCCTCCAGCATCCAGCGGTACAGCACCAGTTCGGGGTCGCGCTTGCCTTCCTGGGCATGCTTGGCCAGGCGCGCCTGGTACTGCTCCCAATAGCCGGCCAGCTCGCCGGACCAGACGCGGTCACGCTGCAGCTGGGCGCCGATCTTGTCGAAGCGCTGCTCGATGGCCTTGAGGTAGCGCGGCACTTCCTTCAGCCACTCGGCCGGGGTCTCGCGGACGAAACCGGGGTACACGAGGTTGCCCAGCTGCGCCTTGATGTCGTTGAGCGCCACCGCCTGGGCCAGGTCGATGCGGCCCTTGAAGCGCTTCTGCAGGCCATGCCAGAGCTTGAGGATGTCCAGGGTCAGGCGGGCCAGGCGTTCGGCGTGCTCGGCCCAGGCACCGCGCTTCTTCTCCGCCAGCGAGGCCAGGGCCGCGCCATCGCGGGGCAGGCTGGCTTCGCCGTCGAGTATGCAGCTGTCGAGGCTGGCCAGGAGGATGTCCTCCACCAGCGCGTCGACCCGGCCCATGTCGCGGTACAGCAGGCCCAGCTCGGTCAGGCCCGGCAGCTTGCCGCGCAGGTACTTGGCCGGCTCGGCCAGTTGTTGCAACAGCAGCCGCTGCAGGGCGCGGCGGTGCTGCCAGTCGGCCTCGGCCTGGGTGGGGAAGCGGCTTTCCTTGACGCTGCCGCCCTCCTCCACCAGCGCCGGGTAGACGGTCATGGACAGGCCGGCGACCTTCTGCTGGGTCTTCTCCGCCACCTGGGCGAAGCCCTTGGCTTCCACCGGGCGCTGCTCGCCCTGCTTCTGCGGGATGGCCAGGGCGGCCTGGCTGGCCTCGGCGAAGCGCGCGGTCAGCTCGGCCAGGTCACGGCCTTCGCCGAGGAACTTGCCGCGCGCGTCCACCACCTCGATGTTCATCTTCAGGTGGTGCTCCAGCAGGCCGGCGGCTTCCGCCCAGGCCTCCTCGGGCACGCGGGCGCCGGTCATGCGCTGCAGTTCGCGGCCCAGCGCCTCGGGCAGCGAGCCCTGGGCGAAGGCCAGCTTGGCCAGCGCGGCCTTCACGAAATCCGGCACCGGCACGAAGTTCTTGCGGATGGCCTTGGGCAGGTTGCGCACCAGGGCCACGCACTTGGCTTCCAGCAGGCCGGGCACCAGCCAGTCGAGGCGCTCGGCGGGCAGCTGCGGCAACAGGGGCGCGGGCACCCGCAGGGTCACGCCGTCACGCGGGTGGCCGGGTTCGAAGTGGTAGTCCAGCGGCAGTTGAAGCTCGCCGATGCGCAGGGTGTCCGGGTACTGCGCGGCGGTGACTTCGCTGGCTTCGCGGGCCAGCACGTCCTCCTCGCGCATGATCAGCAGCTCGGGATTCTTCGCCCGCTCGCGCTCGTACCACTTCTCGAAGCTGGCGGTCTGGTAGATGTCCTCGGGCAGGCGCGCGGCGTAGTAGCCGAAGAGGGTTTCCTCGTCGGCGAGGATGTCGCGGCGGCGGGCCTTGGCTTCCAGCTCGTCGAGCCGTTCCAGCAACTGGCGGTTGGCGGCCAGGCACTTGGCGCGGCTGTGGATCTCACCGCGCACCAGGCCCTCGCGGATGAACAGCTCGCGCGCCACCGGCGGGTCGATGGGCCCGTAGTGCACCGGGCGGCGGCCGACCACGATCAGCCCGTAGAGGGTGACCTGCTCGTAGGCCACGACCTGGCCACGGCGCTTCTCCCAGTGCGGCTCCAGGTGGTTCTTCTTCACCAGGTGGCCGGCCAGGGGTTCCAGCCAGTCGGGGTCGATCTTGGCGACCATGCGCGCGAACAGCTTGGTGGTCTCCACCAGCTCGGCGGCCATGATCCACTGCGGGCGCTTCTTGGCGATCACGGTCGAGGGATGGATCCAGAAACGCCGCTGGCGGGCGCCGAGGTAGTCGCCGTCCTCGCTCTTCTGGCCGATCTGGCTGAGCAGGCCGGAGAGCAGCGCCTTGTGCACGCGCGGGTAGTCCGCCGGCTCCTTGTTGATGGAGAGCTTGAGCTCGCGGCAGATCAGCGTCAGCTGGCGGTGGGCATCACGCCACTCGCGCAGGCGCATGTAGTTGAGGAAGTTCTTCCGGCACCAGGTGCGCAGGGCGTTGGAGCCCAGCGCCTGGCGCTGCTCCTCGAAGCCGCGCCAGAGGTTGACCAGCGCGGCGAAGTCGGAATCCACATCCTTCCATTGCGCGTGGGCCTGGTCGGCGGCCTGCTGGCGTTCCATCGGCCGTTCGCGCGGGTCCTGCACCGAGAGCGCACTGGTGATCAGCAGCACCTCGTCGAGGCTGCCCTGGCTGGCGCCTTCCAGCACCATGCGGCCCAGGCGCGGGTCCACCGGCAGGCGTGCCAGCTGGCGGCCCAGGGGCGTGAGCTGGCCCTCGCGGTTCACTGCCGAGAGCTCCTGCAGCAGGGTGAAGCCGTCGCTCACCGCCTTGCCGTCCGGCGGTTCGATGAAGGGGAAGTCGCCGATCTCGCCCAGGCGCAGGTGGAGCATCTGCAGGATCACCGCCGCCAGGTTGGTGCGCAGGATCTCCGGGTCGGTGAACTGCGGGCGGCCGAGGAAGTCCTCCTCGCTGTACAGGCGCACGCAGATGCCCGGCTCGACCCGCCCGCAGCGGCCCTTGCGCTGGTTGGCGCTGGCCTGGGACACGGCCTCGATGGGCAGGCGCTGGACCTTGGCGCGGTAGCTGTAGCGGCTGATGCGCGCGGTGCCGCTGTCGATCACGTAGCGGATGCCGGGCACCGTCAGCGAGGTTTCGGCGACGTTGGTGGCGAGCACGATCTTGCGGCCCGGCATGGGCGCGAAGATCTTCTGCTGCTCGGCCGGGGTCAGCCGTGCATAGAGCGGCAGCACCTCGGTGTGGCGCAGGTTGGCCTTGCGCAGCACCTCGGCGGCGTCGCGGATCTCGCGCTCGCCGGGGAGGAACACCAGCACATCGCCCGGGCGCTTGCCTTCGGCGCGCTCGTGGTCGGCGATCTCGTCCAGGGCGCGGAGGATGCCTTGGTCCACCGACAGGTCGTCGAACAGCGCCTCGCCGTTCTCATCCACCTCGGCGGCCAGGGGCCGGTACCAGGTCTCCACCGGGTAGGTGCGGCCGGAGACCTCGACGATGGGCGCGTCGCCGAAGTGCTTGGAAAAGCGCTCCAGGTCGATGGTCGCCGAGGTGATGATCAGCTTCAGGTCCGGGCGTCGTGGCAGCAGGGTCTTCAGGTAGCCCAGGAGGAAGTCGATGTTCAGGCTGCGCTCGTGGGCCTCGTCGACGATGATCGTGTCGTAGCGCTCGAGCAGGCGGTCGTGCTGGGTTTCGGCCAGGAGGATGCCGTCGGTCATCAGCTTGATCAGGCTGCGCTCGTTGGACTGGTCCTCGAAGCGCACCTGGTAGCCCACCAGTTCCCCCAGGGGCGTGCCGATCTCCTCGGCCACGCGGGTCGCCACGCTGCGCGCGGCCAGCCGGCGCGGCTGGGTGTGGCCGATCAGGCCGTGGGTGCCGCGGCCGATCTCCAGGCAGATCTTCGGCAGCTGGGTGGTCTTGCCCGAGCCGGTCTCGCCGGCGATCACCAGCACCTGGTGCTTCTCCAGGGCGGCCTTGATCTCGTCGCGCTTGGCGGCGATGGGCAGGGCGTCGTCGTAGCGCATGCGCGGCACGCTGGCGCGACGGGCCTCGACCTTGGCGCAGGAAGCCTGGAAGCGTTCCAGCCACTGGGCGAGCTTCGCCTCGTCCGGCTTCTTGTGCAGCTCGTGGAGCTGGCGGCGCAGGCGATGGCGGTCGGCGATCAGGGCGTGGTCGAGGTTCTTGTGCAGGGAGGCGATGTCGGTCATCAGGCGCTGGGCAATCGTGGCAAAGGCGCGATTGTCGCAGATTCCGCCCCCGCACCGCATCGGGAAGCGCCCGCGCGCCGATGGCTCGGCGGCGCGGGGTGGAGCGGGTCAGCGGGTGGCGGTGATCGGCAGGCTGCGCAGCTCGGCCGGGACGGTGCGCAGGGCCAGGTCCTGGGCCTGCAGGGAGTTCCAGGCGAAGCCCTGCAGGGCGCTGCTGCTGTCGTGGTCCAGGCGCGCGGCCTGCTCGGACGACGGTGCCGGCGGCTGCACGCCGTAGATCAGCGCGTAGAACACCGAGGCGGTCAGGTAGCTGCCGCTGTAGCTCGGGTGGCTGCCGTCCTCGATGAACAGGTGCGGTTGCGGGGTGGCCGCCAGGGCCTGCTTCCAGGCCTGCCCGACCGGGGCCAGCAGTGCGTGGGTCTCGTTGGCCAGGCCGGTGTAGACGGCATCGAGCTGCGCCTGCATGGCCGGGTTCGCCTGGCGCGCCCAGGTCAGGTAGAGGATCGGCTGGGCGCCGGCCTTGCGTGCCTCGGCGGCCATCAGGCGCACGTAGGTGCGGGTCTTCTCGGGGTTGTCCACCGGCATGGTGCTGAAGTCCTGGATCACCACGTAGTCCCAGTGCTGGCTGGCCAGCACCTGCTGCACCACGCCGCGGTTCCAGTGGGCCTCAAGGCTCGCGCCGCCGAAGGTGACGTCGCGCACGTCCAGCGGGCGCGGCTGGGCGGCGTCGAGCGACATCTGCCGGACCATGCGCGGCAGGTCGTTGTAGAAGGTGTAGCTGTTGCCCACGAACAGCACGCTGAGCGGGCGGCCGGTCACGGCCTGCGGCGAGGCGGAACCGATCACCGGTTTCGCGGACGGGTTTTCAGCGGCCACGGTCGGGCCGACGACGACAACTCCCAGCATCCAGGCCAGGAGGATTCGACGCACGTTCATACGCATGGAGGTCCCCCAGGAAGCGCAACGGTGCGGGCCACGGGCCCGCGGACCGGCGCAGGTTATGCGAATCCGCCGCTGTCGCAATGCTGGCAACGGGCGGGAGCGACGGGAGGTCATACCGTTCGGTAGAGCTAGCGAAGCGGCTGGCCCGGGGGGCGGACCCGTAGCCCGGACTTCAGTCCGGGGCCAGCGGCGGCACCGAGTGCAGCGTTGGGCCTCGCTGCGCCCGGCACCAACCTGCGGGGATGCAGAAAAGAAAAAGCCCCGCGGGTGCGGGGCTCGTTCATGCGGAATGGATCAGCCCTTGAGCTTCTTCAGTTCCTGGTCACGCAGTTCACGGCGCAGGATCTTGCCGACGTTGGTGGTCGGCAGGCTGTCGCGGAACTCGACGGCCTTGGGCATCTTGTAGCCGGTGACGTTGGCGCGCATGTGCTGCATCACCTCGTCCTTGGTCAGGCTGGCACCCGGCTTGACCACCACGAAGACCTTGATCGCCTCGCCGGACTTCTCGTCGGGGATGCCGATGGCGGCGCATTGCAGCACGCCCGGCAGGGTGGCGAGCACGTCTTCCAGCTCGTTCGGGTACACGTTGAAACCGGAGACCAGGATCATGTCCTTCTTGCGGTCGACGATGCGCATGTAGCCGTCTTCCTGGATCAGGCCGATGTCGCCGGTCTTCAGCCAGCCGTCCGCCGAGAGGATCTCGTCGGTGGCGTCCTGGCGCTGCCAGTAGCCCTTCATCACCTGCGGGCCCTTGACGCACAGCTCGCCGATGGCGCCGATGGCGAGGTCGTTGCCCTCGTCGTCGACCACCTTGCACAGGGTCGAGGGGACCGGGATGCCGATGGTGCCGATCTGGATGCTCTGGAACGGGTTCACCGATACCACCGGGCTGGTCTCGGTCATGCCGAAGCCTTCGCAGATGGCGCAGCCGGTGACGTCCTTCCAGCGCTCGGCCGCGGCCAGCTGCAGGGCCATGCCGCCGGACAGGGTCAGCTTGAGGGCGGAGAAGTCCAGCTTGCGGAAGTCCTCGTTGTTGCACAGGGCGACGAACAGGGTGTTGAGCCCCACGAAGCCGGTGAACTTCCAGTTGGACAGTTCCTTGACCATGGTCGGCAGGTCGCGGGGGTTGCTGATCAGCACGTTGTGGTTGCCGGTCAGCATCATGGACATGCAATGGAAGGTGAAGGCGTAGATGTGGTACAGCGGCAGCGGCGTGATCAGCACCTCGCAACCTTCATTGAGGTTGGCGCCCATCAGTGCCTTGCACTGCAGCATATTGGCGATCAGGTTGCGGTGGGTCAGCATCGCGCCCTTGGCCACGCCCGTGGTGCCGCCGGTGTACTGCAGCACGGCGATGTCGCTGGCGGCCGGGGATGCATCCTTGACCGGCTTGCCGCGGCCCTTGGCCAGGGCATCGTTGAGCTTCACCGCCTGGGGCAGGTGATAGGCCGGGACCATCTTCTTCACGTACTTGACGACGCTGTTGACCAAGAGGCGCTTGAGCGCCGGCAGCATGTCGCCGACTTCGGTGACCACGACGTGCTTGATGCCGGTGCGCGGCAGGACGTCCTGGGCCAGGTGGGCCATGTTGGCCAGGCAGACCAGGGCCTTGGCGCCGGCGTCGTTGAACTGGTGCTCCATCTCCCGCGCGGTGTACAGCGGGTTGGTGTTGACCACGGTGAGGCCGGCGCGCAGGGCACCGAAGACCACGATGGGGTACTGCAGCACGTTCGGCAGCTGCACGGCGATGCGATCGCCGGGTTGCAGGTCGGTGTTCTGTTGCAGGTAGGCCGCGAAGGCGCCGGACAGCTCGTAGAGCTCACCGTAGGTGATGGTCTTGCCCAGGTTGCTGAAAGCGGGCTTGTCGGCAAAGCGTTGGCAGGACTCTTTCAATACCGCCTGGATATTGGGGTACGCGTCGGCATTGATTTCCGCAGGAATGCCTGCTGGATACTTGTCCTTCCAGAAATTTTCGGTCATGGAAGCCCACTCCTAAGCAACAGCTGATCTTCACTGCACGAGGCAGTTGTTTGTTGTGTTCTGTGCGGTCGTTTCGGCCCTTTCCAGGGCAAAAAAACGCGCCGAGAGTAGCAGCTTTGCAAATGGGCGACCAGAGCCAAACAAGGCCCAACGAGTCATTAAAATGACCGAATGCAATGACTCCGGTCATCTTTAGAGTAACGTCTCTAATCGGCGTGCAGAAGGCGTCGCAGAGGGATCGCCGTGCATCCGCCGGCCCTCGCGGGCCGGGGATGGGGGGAAGGGTCAGGCGATGTCGCGCAGCTCGCGACGGAGGATCTTGCCGACCGGCGTCATCGGCAGGGCGTCCTTGAGGACGATGTGCTTGGGCACCTTGTAGCCGGTGAAATTGGCCTTGCAGTAGGCCTTCAGCTCGTCGACGCTGAGGCCGCCCTCGCGGGCCACGACGAACAGCTTCACCGCCTCGCCGGACTTGTCGTCGGGCACGCCGATGGCCGCGCAGCTGGCCACCTTCGGGTGGGCCATGACCACGTCCTCGATCTCGTTGGGGTAGACGTTGAAGCCGGAGACGATGATCAGGTCCTTCTTGCGGTCGACGATGCGCACGTAGCCGTCCGGGTCGATCACGGCGATGTCGCCGGTCTTCAGCCAGCCTTCGGCGTCGAGCACCTCGGCGGTGGCCTCCTCGCGCTGCCAGTAGCCCTTCATCACCTGCGGGCCCTTGATGCACAGCTCGCCGCGCTCGCCCAGGGGCAGCTCGGCGCCTTCGTCATCGATCACCTTGAAGGCGGTACCCGGCACCGGGATGCCCACGGTGCCCAGGCGCGCCAGGCTGCCGTAGGGGTTGGTGCTGGCCACGGGCGAGGTTTCGGTGAGGCCGTAGCCCTCGACCACGGAGCAGCCGGTCATGGCCTGCCAGCGCTCGGCGGTGGCCTTGACCAGCGCGGTGCCGCCGGAGTTGGTGACCTTTAGGTTGGAGAAGTCCAGGTCCTTGAACTCGGGGTGGTCCATCAGCGCGACGAACAGGGTGTTGAGGCCCAGCAGCGCGGAGAAGCGCCACTTCTTCAGCTCCTTGACGAAGCCTTGGATGTCGCGCGGGTTGGTGATCAGCACGTTGTGGTTGCCGTTGACCATCATGCACATGCAGTTCGCGGTGAAGGCATAGATGTGATAGAGCGGCAGCGGCGCGATCATGATCTCCTGGCCCTGCTTCATCAGCGGCTGGCCATCCGGGCCCAGCTGCGAGAGGCAGGCGTCCACCTGCTGCATGTTGGCCACCAGGTTGCCGTGGGTGAGCATCGCGCCCTTGGCCACGCCCGTGGTGCCGCCGGTGTACTGCAGCACGGCGATGTCCTCCAGGCCCACCTTCACCGGTTTCAGCGCGTGGCCCTGGCCCTGCTTCAGCGCGGCCTTGAAGGACACGGCCTGGGGCAGGTGGTAGTCCGGCACCATCTTCTTGACCTTCTTCACCACGGTGTTGACCAGCCAGCCCTTGAGGGCCGGCAGCATGTCGCCCATGCGTGCTTCGATCAGGTAGTCGATTTCGGTATCGGGCAGCACTTCCTGCACCAGCTTGCCGAACAGGTTGACGTAGACCAGCGCGCGCACGCCGGCGTCCTTGAACTGGTGGCGCATCTCGCGGGCGGTGTACAGCGGGTTGGTGTTGACCACGATTAGGCCGGCGCGCAGGGCGCCGAACACGGCGATCGGGTACTGCAGCACGTTGGGCATCTGCACCGCGATGCGGTCGCCCGGCTTGAGGTCGGTGTGCTTCTGCAGGTAGGCGGCGAAGGCGCCGGAGAGGCGGTCGAGCTCGGCGTAGGTCAGGGTGACGCCGAGGTTGCTGAAGGCCGGTCGGTCGGCGAATTTCTTGCAGGAACGTTCGAAGACCTCGATCACCGAGCGATAGGCGGTCAGGTCGATCTGGTCGGGGACGCCAGCAGGGCGTTTGTCGCTCCAGAAATCAGGTTGCATTGTTCTTATCCTCTTTGCCCTGAATGTGTCTGGCCCGCGAGCGGGACTGCCCGGAAATTAGCAGGTCCGCACCCGTACGCAAA
The DNA here is from genome assembly GCF_012767755.2 of Pseudomonas tohonis. Taxonomy (NCBI): domain Bacteria; kingdom Pseudomonadati; phylum Pseudomonadota; class Gammaproteobacteria; order Pseudomonadales; family Pseudomonadaceae; genus Pseudomonas; species Pseudomonas tohonis. The sequence goes on along the minus strand of NZ_AP023189.1, from coordinate 1,653,666 downwards.
TACTCGCGAACGCGTCATAGACAGTGTGAATCTTGCCGCCATCGCCCGTGCCTGAGCGGCCCGCGGCACCCTGGCCACCCGCTGCCCGGGCGGTCCCGCAGGGAACCGATCGGTCAGCCACGTGCCGAGCTTTGCGCCGCCAGGCCGCCCGTGCACAATGCGTCGACACCCCAACGCCACAAGGATTGGCCATGCCCCACGATGCTTTCTGGCTCACCGCCAGCGATGGCGCCTCGCTGCACGTCAACCGCTGGAGCGGCGATGCCCCGCCAAGGGCCGTGGTGATGGTCGCCCACGGCATGGCCGAGCACGGTGGCCGCTACGCGCGCCTGGGCCAGGCCCTGGTGGCGGCGGGCCTGGAGCTCTACGTGCACGACCAGCGCGGCCACGGCCGCACCGCCCAGCACGGCATCCTCGGCCTGTACGCCGAGCACGACGGCTGGAACAAGGTGGTCGGCGACCTGGCCAGCCTCAACCACCACATCCGCCAGCAGCATCCGCAGGTGCCGATCGTCCTGCTCGGCCACAGCATGGGCAGCTACATCGGCCAGGCCTACCTGATGCAGCACAGCTGCAGCCTGCAGGGCGCGATCCTTTCCGGCTCCAACTACCAGCCGGTGGGGCTCTACCGCGCCGCCGCCGTGGTGGCGCGGCTGGAGCGCTGGCGCCAGGGCCCGAACGGCCGGAGCGCGCTGATCGAGTTCCTCTCCTTCGGTTCCTTCAACAAGGCCTTCAAGCCCAACCGCACGCCCTTCGACTGGCTCAGCCGCGACCCGGACGAAGTGGACAAGTACGTCAACGACCCGCTGTGCGGCTTCCGCTGCACCAACCAGTTGTGGCTCGACCTGCTCGGCGGGCTTCAGACCATCACCCCGGTGAAGAACCTGGCGCAGATCGACCCCGACCTGCCGTTGCTGGTGATCGGCGGCGCGCGCGACCCGGTCAGCGACGGTCGCCGCCTGGACGACCTCGCCCGCGCCCTGGGCGAGGCCGGGGTGAAGGACGTGCAACTGAAGATCTACCCCGATGCCCGCCACGAGCTGCTCAACGAGACCAACCGTGACGAGGTGACCGCCCACCTGCTCGACTGGCTGGAGCATGCCCTTGCCCACAGTCGCTACTGCCAACCGAACAAGGAGACCCCATGACCCAGGTAACCAACTTCACCTACGACGCCCTCGAAGTCGGCCAGAAGGCCAGCTACGCCAAGACCGTCGAAGAACGTGACATCCAGCTGTTCGCCGCCCTCTCCGGCGACCGCAACCCGGTGCACCTGGATGCCGAGTACGCGGCCGGCACGATCTTCAAGGAGCGCATCGCCCACGGCATGTTCAGCGGCGCCCTGATCAGCGCGGCCATCGCCTGCGAACTGCCCGGACCGGGCACCATCTACCTCGGCCAGCAGCTGAAGTTCACCCGCCCGGTGAAGCTCGGCGACGCCCTGACCGTGGAGCTGGAAATCCTCGAGAAGCTGCCGAAGAACCGCGTGCGCATCGCCACCCGCGTGTTCAACCAGAACGCCGAGCAGGTGGTGGACGGCGAGGCCGAGGTCCTGGCGCCCAAGCAGTCCCTGGCCATCGAGCTGCCGGAGCTGCCGCCGATCACCATCGGCTGAACCCCGCAGGCAGGATGAAAGAAGCCCGGCAATCGCCGGGCTTTTTCGTTCCGGGGGAGCTTCCGGCTAGTCCTGCGCCTGCGGCTGATCCCCGACCGTGACGCTGGCGGTCATCCCCGCGCTGAGCTGGATGTCGTCCGGCACTTGATCGAGCTTGATCCGCACCGGGATGCGCTGGGCCAGGCGCACCCAGTTGAAGGTGGGCTCGACGTTGGCCAGCAACTGGCCGTCGGGGCTGGCGTTGCGGTCGGTGATGCCGCGGCTGATGCTTTCCACCGAGCCGGTCAAGGGGCGACCGGCGCTCATCAGCCAGATCTTCACCGGCGCGCCGACGTGGATGCCCGGCAGCTTGGTCTCCTCGAAATAGGCCTGCACATAAAAGGAGGCGTCATCCACCAGCGCCATCACCGGCTGCCCGGCGTTGGCGTAGTTGCCCTGGGCCAGGCGCAGGTTGGTGATCTGTCCGCTGCGCGGCGCGCGCACCTCGCTGCGGGCCAGGTTGAGCTCGGCGACCTTCACGTCCGCCTGGGCCTGGCGATATTCGCCCCGGGCGATGTCGGCGGTGATCTGCGCGTTCTCCTTCAGCTCGGCGCTGATCGCCTGCGGCCCCAGGTGGGCGCGGCGAGAAGCCTCGTGCTCGCGCAGGCGCAGCTGCTGCTGGCGCGTCTCGGCCACCGCGCGAGCCTTCTCCAGGGCCGCCAGGTAGCGCTCGCGGTCGACGCTCAGCAGCAGGTCGCCGGCCTTCACCTGCTGGTTGTCGTGGACCTTGAGGTCGACGACCCAGCCGGAGATGTCCGGCGAGATCACCACCACGTCGGCACGGATGCGCGCGTCGCGCGTCCAGGGCGAGAGCATGTAGTGCTGCCAGAGGCTCCAGCCACCGACGATGGCGGCGGCGACCAGGGCCAGGGTGATGACGATACGCAGGGTGGAACGCATGGGTTTCTCCTTCACCAGTGCCCGAACCAGGCGACCAGCAACGACAGGACACAGACATACAGGGCACAGTCGAACAGCGCTTCGTGCCAGATCCAGCGCGCCATGCCGACACGCTGCAGGGCCAGGCGCAGCACGCCCGTCGCCAGCAGCGCCGCCAGCGCATACATCAGAAAGGGGCTGAGCAGCACGCCGCCCAGGGACCATTCACGCAAGCCCATGGCTCGCCTCCTGTTGTTCACACCATTGGCGCCAGCTCTGCCGCAGCTGCAGCAGGGCCGCCTGGGCCAGGCGCCGGTCGATGCTGGTGCCGGCCTCGCGCAGGGCGCGGATCAGTTGTTCCGAGGGTTCGTCCATCGCACCCGCCAGCGACGCCGCCGGCCCGCGCTCCAGCAGCGGCTCGATGCTGCGCAGGAAGCGCGCCTCGCAGGCCTCGACCGAGCGCTCGCCGGCGGCCAGGCAACGGCGCAGGTGCAGCAGTTCGTCGCCGATGTCGAGGCTGGTGATGCCGTCGTCCCAGCGGTTGCGCGACTGGCTGGGCAGCGCCGGGTAGTGCCGCGCCAGCTGCAGCAGGCGGTCGGCCATGCGCCCGCCGAACCAGTTCTCGGCACCCGCCAGTGCACGGTGGGTGAGGCGGCCCAGGTCATGGAAGGTGGCCTTGAGCAGGCGCCGCCCGTGCCAGCCGGGGTTGGTCAGCACGATGACGCGGAACACCAGCACCGCGAAGCCCACGCCGAGGAGGATGGCCATGGCCTCGTTGAGGAACAGCGCCACGTCGAAGTGCATGGTGTTCTGCGGTGCGCAAAGCACGATGAAGTGCAGGCAGAAGGAGGTGGACGTCGCCCCCAGTGCCGGCTTGGCCATGCCCAGGGTGCCGAAGAACAGCGGTACGCCGAGGGCCATGCAGAGCAGCGGGAAGCCGCTCATCTGCGGCAGCACCACCTGGCCGATGAAGAAGGCCACCGGCAGCGCGTAGAGGATGCCGCGCAGGAACATCAGGCCGATCTGCTCGGCGTTCTCGCGGCTGGCGAACAGGCTGCAGACCACGCAAGTGAGGGTCAGCGCGCCCACCGAGGAAGTCCAGGCGGTGGCCAGCCAGAACGACGCCAGGCCGACGAAGGCGACGCTGCTGCGCAGGCCATAGAGCAACGCGGTGGGCAGGTCGCGGTGCCAGGACAGCGGCGCGCCGGCATCTTCCGGCGCCTCGCCGCGCTCCACCGCACGCAGGGCTTCGGCCGCGGCGAGCATCTGCCGCAGCATCACCGCCAGGCGGCCCAGGCAATACTGCTGCACGGGCACCAGGTCGTCGGCTTCGGCAGCGTCCAGCAGGCGCTGGCCGAGGGCTTCGCAGGCGGCGTCATCGGGCTCGGCCAGGCGTTGCAGCACCTCGTCCATCCAGGGCGCCAGGCGCTCGGCCTCGCCCGCCGACAGTTGCCGCCACTGCCGGGCCACGCCCCGGGCCAGGCGCAGCAGGCTGAGCAGCTCGCGGCTGAGCACCCGCAGGGCGGCGGCGCGCTGGCGGCCACGGTTGCCTTCGAACCAGGCGTGCTCGCGCTGGGCGTCCACGGCGACGATGCGCCCCAGCACCCCGAGCAGGCCCTGGCGTTCATGGGGCTCGCCGCGCAACGCCGAACGCGCGGCGGCGATGCCGGCGCTCCAGGCATCGCCGGCCTGGCGCGCCAGCTGGCGCTCCACCCGCTGCGGCCAGACCAGCGCGCTGACGGCGGTGGCGCAGATGATGCCGAGGCAGATCTCGGTGCAGCGCGCCACCGCCTGGTCGAAAACGGTCAGCGGGTGGGCGATGGCCGGCAGGCCGATGATCGCCACCGTGTAGCCGGCCAGCACGAAGGAGTAGGACCAGGCGCTGCGCAGCATGGTCGAGGCCGCGGTACACAGGCCCAGCCAGGTGGCCAGCGCGAGGATGAACAGCCAGGGCGCCTGCGCGAACAGGGCCATCGCCACCACGGCCATGACGGTGCCGACCAGGGTCCCGAGCAGCCGTGCCAGGCCCTTCTGCACCACCATTCCGGACAGCGGCTGGGCGACGATGAAGGCCGTCATCAGCGCCCATTGCGGCTGCTCCAGGCCGAAGCGCAGCGCGCACCAGAGCGCCAGGCCACCGCCCAGGAGGGTCTTGATGGCGAACTGGAGAGCCGGGATGTCGGGGGCGAGGAACGCCCGCAGGGAATCGCGCACGCACAGGACCTTGAGGGGAATTGCCAGAAGGATAGGCCGCTTCGGCCGGCCATGAGTTCAACGGAAACAATTATTAGCAAGCTATCTAAATGCCGTCCAGCGGATTATCGAAGCGCCGTTTGAAAATTAATTAAATGCGTATTTAAATAATTTCCATCCCCCCTCCAGGACCTGCCGCATGACCACGCCCCGCGCACCCGGCCGCCCTGCCGGCGAAGCCCAGCAACGCGAACGCCTGCTCGACACCGCCTGCGAAGCCTTCGCCCAGCAGGGCATCAAGGCCAGCAGCCTGCGCGGCATCGCCCAGAGCACCGGGGTGACGCCGGCGATGGTCAATTACTACTTCGGCAACAAGCAGCGCCTGGTGGATGCGGTGGTGGAAGAGCGCTTCCTGCCGTTGGTCCGCAACCTGGCCGCGCGCCTGCAGAAGGCCGGCGACGAGCCCCTGGAACTGGTGCGCCTGTTCGTGCGCGGCATCAGCGAAACGGTGGCCGAACAGCCCTGGATACCGCCGCTGTGGGTGCGCGAGATCCTCTGCGAGGGCGGCGTGCTGCGTGAACTGCTGCCCCAGCGCATCGCCCCGCTGATTCCGATGCTGCTGGCCCAGCGCTTCGCTGCGGCCCAGGCCCGTGGCGCCCTCAACCCGGATCTCGACCCGCGCCTGCTGGTGGTCTCGCTGATCGGCCTGACCATGCTGCCCCACGCCGCAGCGCCGCTCTGGCGCGGCATCTTCGCCAACCCGGAGATCGGCAACGACGCCCTCGTCAACCACACCCTGGCCCTGCTCGAACGCGGCCTGGAGGTATCGCCATGACCGCCCGCACCTTCATTCCCGGCCTCCTCTGCCTGGCCCTGCTGGGCGGTTGCGACCGCCGCGACAGCGAGCCCCTGCTGGGCACCCTGGAATGGGACCGCATCGGCGTGCCCGCCGAAGCCTCGGAAACCATCCTCGACTGGAAGGTGGCCGAAGGCGACGCGGTGCAGGCCGGGCAGGTGCTCGTGGAGCTGGACCCGCGCCGCCTCGACGCGCGCCTCGACCAGGCGCGCGGCCAGGTGGCCCAGGCCGAGGCGCGCCTGGAGGAGCTGAGCAACGGCGCACGCCGGGAAAGCATCGACGCCGCCCGCGCCACCCTGGTGCGCAACCGCGCCGATGCCACCGAGGCCGGGCGCAACTACCAGCGCATCGCCGCTCTCTATGCGCGGGGCCAGGTGGCCATCGCCGAGCGCGATCGCGCCCGTGCCAGCCGTGACCAGGCCGACGCCGCGGTGAAGAACGCCGATGCCCAGTTGCGCGAACTCACCAATGGCACCCGCCCGGAACAACTGGCCCAGGCCGCCGCCGAGCTGCAGGCCGCCCGCGCCGCGCTGGCCCGGCTGCAGGTGGACCGCGAGCACCTGAGCGTGCGCGCGCCCCGCGCCGGCCGGGTCGACGCCCTGCCCTTCCGCCCCGGCGACCAGCCGCCGGCCAACGCCGAAGTGGTCAGCCTGCTGGTGGGCGAGACGCCTTATGCGCGGCTGTTCATCCCGGCCCCAGTGCGTTCGCGCATCGCCATCGGCGACCGCCTGCAGGTGGGCGTCGAAGGGGTCGAGGGCCTCTTCACCGGGCGGGTGCGCAGCATTGCCAGCGAGGCCAGCTTCACCCCCTACTACGCCCTGACCGGCAGCGACGCCAGCCGCCTGGTGTACCGCGCCGAACTGGTGCTGGAGGGCGAGGCCGCCGCGCGCCTGCCGGCCGGCCTGCCGCTGCATGCGGAACGCCCGGGCGATGAATGACGGCGAAGCGGTGATCCGCGCGCGCGGCCTCACCAAGCGCTTCGGCCAGCTGGCGGCGGTGGACGGGCTGAACCTCGAGGTGAACCGCGCCGAGGTGTTCGGCTTCCTCGGCCCCAACGGCTGCGGCAAGTCCACCACCATCCGCATGCTCTGCGGCCTGCTGCTGCCCAGCGAGGGGGAGATCGAGGTGCTCGGCTGCCAGATCCCCCGCGACGCCGAGGCGCTGAAGCGACGCATCGGCTACATGACGCAGAAGTTCTCCCTCTACGAGGACCTGACCATCGGCGAGAACCTGGAATTCCTCGCCGCCGTGCAGGGGCTCTCGCGCCCCGAGAGCCGCCGCCGCATCGAGGAGTTGCTGGAACGCTACTGGCTGGCGGACCGCCGCAAGCAGCTCGCCGGCACCCTCAGCGGCGGGCAGAAGCAGCGCCTGGCCCTGGCCGGGGCGGTCCTGCACAAGCCCGACCTGCTGCTGCTCGACGAACCCACCAGCGCGGTGGACCCGCAGTCGCGCCGGGAATTCTGGAACTCGCTGTTCGAGCTGGCCGAGGCCGGCACCACCCTGCTGGTCTCCACCCACTACATGGACGAGGCCGAGCGCTGCACGCGCCTGGGCATCCTCGACGCCGGCCGGCTGGTGGCCGACGGCAGCCCGGCCGAGCTGATGGGCGCCCTGCCCGGCCACCCGCTGCTGATCGAATGCGCCCAGCCGCGCCAGGCGCAACGGGCGCTGCAGGGGGCCGACGAGGTGATCGCCATGGCGCAGATCGGCGCCTCGCTGCGGGTGCTCAGCGCCGAGGCCAACGCCCGCGAGCGCATCGCCCGACGCCTGGCCGGGCAGGGTGTGCAGGCCGAGGTGAAGGAGACCGAGCCGAACCTGGAGGACGTCTTCGTCACCGTCACCCACCAGCCGTTGCAGAAGGCGGAGGCTGCCCGATGAACCTGCACCGCCTGGGCGCCATCGTCCTCAAGGAGCTGCGCCAGTTGCGCCGCGACCGCCTGACCTTCGCCATGATCGTCGGCATTCCCATCATGCAGCTGGTGCTGTTCGGCTACGCCATCAACATGGATGTGCGCGGCCTCGACGCCGCGGTGCTGGACCAGGCGGACACGGCGCGCTCCCGCGAGGCGGTGGCGGAGATCGGCTCCAGCCAGGTGGTGAACTTCCGCTACCACCTGGGCAGCCCCCAGGAGATCGACCGGCTGCTGCGCGCCGGGCGCATCAGCGCGGCGCTGGTGATCCCCCGCGATTTCGAGGCCCGGGTGCAACGCCAGGACCCAGCGCGCCCGCCGCTGCAACTGGTGGTGGACGGCTCCGACCAGGTGGTGCAGGCCTCGGCCCGCCAGTTGGCGGGCTTCCCGCTGGAGGGCTGGAACAACCGCCAGGCGATGGCGGTGGTGAACTTCTACAACCCCGAGCGACTGGCACCGCTGAACACGGTGCCGGGGCTGATCGGGGTGATCCTGACCATGACCATGGTGCTGTTCACCGCCATCGCCCTGGTGCGCGAGCGCGAGCGCGGCAACATGGAGATGCTGATCACCACGCCCGTCTCGCCCTGGGAGCTGACCATCGGCAAGGTGCTGCCCTTCGTCGGCATCGGCCTGGTGCAGGTGACGGTGATCCTCATCGTCGGCCTGCTGCTGTTCGAGGTGCCGGTGCGCGGCTCGCTGCTGGAGCTCTACGCGGCGGCGCTGCTGTTCATCTTCGCCAGCCTGACCCTGGGCGTGTTCATCTCCACCCTGGCGCAGAGCCAGTTCCAGGCGATGCAGATGGCCTTCTTCACCTTCCTGCCGCAGATCCTGCTGTCGGGGTTCATGTTCCCCTTCGCCGGCATGCCGCGCATCGCCCAGTGGATAGCCGAGGTGCTGCCGCTCACCCACTTCCTGCGCCTGGCGCGCGGCATCATGCTGCGCAGCGCCACGCTGGCAGAGCTGTGGCTGGAGATGGTCGCGCTGCTGGTGTTCACGGCGGTGATGCTCGGCGTCGCCGTATCGCGGGTGCACAAGCGGCTGGACTGATGGCGATGGACCATGAAGTGCCGTGGGTCGGGTGAGACTCCACATCCCGGAGCCTGGGCGTTCCCGGGTTTCACCCGCCCTACGTGAAGGTGTGGAGCTCGGCGGGGCAAGAATCGCGGACGAAAAAAAGGGCGACCGAAGTCGCCCGAGGTGCCTTGCGTGCCTGTGAACCTGGTGGACTCAAGCCTTGTCGCGCTTGTGCGAGTCCTTCCAGATGAAATATCCGACGCCTGCGAAGAAGGCGACCATCAGACCTACGGTCCCGATACCGGCGAGAACCACTACATCGATGAACATTTGGCTGCCTCCTGCGTTGGCGTTGTTTGTTTCGATGGGTCAAAGGTAGACCCGCGCCTGGCAGGGGAAATTGATCTGGATCAATGGGCGCAGGGCCCCGCCGGCGAGGCCGTCGGGGAACTGATCCAGGTCAATTTAAGTGGGGGTGCAGCGGAGGGATTCAGCGCTTTTTCGGCTTGCGGGGCTTTTTCGATTTGCCCAGGGGCATGGCCTGCTCGAAGGCGTTGCGCACGTCGTTGAGGCGTTTCTCGTGCAGATCATGGATGCGTTTGTCACGCTCGGCGCCGAAGTCGACCAGTTTCTCGTCATTGCTCATGAACGGATCCAGCGGAAGGTGAGATTCAGGCGAGGATCGCAGGGCGTGCGCGTCTTCGCCACCTGGTGTTGCCAATGATGCTGTGTCGGACCGCTCATGACCAGCAGCGCCCCGTGCCCGAGCTGCAACGAATGCCCGATGCGCCCACTCCCCTTGCGACGCAGATCGAAACGCCGGGTTCCGCCGAGGTTCAACGAAGCGATGAGCGGATCGCGCCCGAGCTCTGCCTCGTCGTCGCTGTGCCAGCCCATGGAATCCTGGCCGTCGCGGTAATAGTTGAGCAGCGCGCCGTTGAGCGGCTGGCCGACCGCTTCCTGCACACGGGCACGAATCTCGGCCAGCAGCGGCGTCCAGGGCAGCGGGCGGTGCACCAGGCCGGAGTAGCGGTAGCTGGCCTCGGCATCGCCGTACCAGGCCAGCAGCCTGGGCACCGGGTAGTCACGGCCGTGCAGATGGACACTGGGTTGTTCCCAGGGGGTTTCGGCGACCAGGCGGGCGAACCAGTCGTCGGCTTCTTCGACGGATAGCCAATGGGGTTCGAAACGCAGCTGGGCGTCGGGCAGGTCGAGGGGGATGTCGTCGAACAGGTCCACGGGGTCAACCGGAAAGGGGCTGGGTGGGAATCATGCGCGCCTCAGACTTCGACATCCACCCACAGCCCCTGGCGCGGGAGCTGCTCGATCACCTCTTCGTCGGCCTGTTTCACATCGCCCTCGGCCAGCTCCTCGGCCGTGTAGCCCCGGCGCTGGCGGCGGCGCTGCTCCTCGCGGAGCATCTCCTCGGCCTCCTGCGGGTGGCGCCGGTCCAGGCCGATGGCGCTTTCCTCGGAGCCTTCCTTCGCCGGCGTGACAGGCGGGATGTCAGGACGCGGCTTGATCACGTCCTGCTGGGATGTCACGGGAACCAGGCTATGGGGTATCGGCGGCAACATGGTTTCGGCCCTCCTCTGATCAGACTGTCGGCAGGGCGTATCACTACTTTAACGCCGCTCGCTACACTGCAACAGACATATGGAGCGCAAGTCCCGTCGCTCTTGGCACCGCGTTCCGTTAAACTTGCCGGCTTTTTTGCATGGTGGGAGAGACGCATGGCGCAGCAGTACCAACCGGGGCAACGCTGGATCAGTGACAGCGAAGCGGAACTGGGGCTCGGGACCATCCTGGCATCGGATGGACGCCTGCTCACAGTGCTCTACCCGGCCACGGGCGAAACCCGCCAGTACGCCCTGCGCAATGCGCCCCTGACCCGCGTCCGCTTCGCCCCGGGTGACGAGATCACCCACTTCGACGGCTGGAAGCTCACCGTCCAGGAAGTCGACGACATCGACGGCCTGCTGATCTACCACGGCCTCACGGCGCAGCACGAAGAACGGACCCTGCCGGAGACCCAGCTCTCCAACTTCATCCAGTTCCGCCTCGCCAGCGATCGCCTGTTCGCCGGCCAGATCGACCCGATGAACTGGTTCGGCCTGCGCTACCACACCCTGGAGCACCAGAGCCGCCTGCTGCAATCCCCGCTCTGGGGCCTCGGCGGCGCCCGCGCGCAACCCATCGCCCACCAGCTGCACATCGCCCGTGAAGTGGCCGACCGCATCGCCCCGCGCGTCCTGCTGGCCGACGAAGTGGGCCTCGGCAAGACCATCGAAGCGGGCCTGGTGATCCACCGCCAGCTGCTGTCCGGCCGCGCCAACCGCGTGCTGATCCTGGTACCGGAGAACCTCCAGCACCAGTGGCTGGTGGAAATGCGCCGCCGCTTCAACCTGCAGGTCGCGCTGTTCGACGGCGAGCGCTTCCTCGAGAGCGACGCCAGCAACCCCTTCGAGGACGCGCAGCTGGCGCTGGTCTCCCTGGAATGGCTGAAGGACAGCGAGAAGGCCCAGGACGCCGCCTTCGCCGCCGGCTGGGACCTGCTGGTGGTCGACGAAGCCCACCACCTGGTCTGGCACCCGGAGCAGGCCAGCGACGAATACCGCCTGGTCGAGCAACTGGCCGAGGTCATCCCCGGCGTGCTGCTGCTCACCGCCACCCCGGAACAGCTGGGCCAGGACAGCCACTTCGCCCGCCTGCGCCTGCTCGACCCGGCGCGCTTCCATGACCTGGAAGCCTTCCGCGCCGAAAGCGCCAACTACAAGCCCATCGCCGAGGCCGTGCAGGAGCTGCTGGACCAGGGCCGCCTGTCACCCGGTGCGCACGCCACCATCTCCGGCTTCCTCGGCGCCGAAGGCGAAGCCCTGCTGGCCGCCGTCTCCGATTGCGACAGCGAGGCCGCCGCCCGCCTGGTGCGCGAGCTGCTGGACCGCCACGGCACCGGTCGCCTGCTGTTCCGCAACACCCGCGCCGCCGTGCAGGGCTTCCCCGAGCGCAACCTGCACCCCTACCCGCTGCCGAGCCCCGTGGAATACATGGAGCTGCCGGTGGGTGAACACCCCGACCTGTACCCGGAAGTCAGCTTCCAGGCGCAGCAGGAAAGCGGTGACGAGGCCGAGCGCTGGTGGCGCTTCGACCCGCGCGTCGAATGGCTGATCGACACCCTGAAGATGCTCAAGAAGTTCAAGGTGCTGGTGATCTGTGCCCACGCCGAGACCGCCCTGGACTTGGAAGACGCCCTGCGCGTGCGTTCCGGCATCCCCGCCACCGTGTTCCACGAAGGCATGAGCATCCTCGAGCGTGACCGCGCCGCCGCCTACTTCGCCGACGAGGAATTCGGCGCCCAGGTGCTGATCTGTTCCGAGATCGGCAGCGAAGGCCGCAACTTCCAGTTCGCCCATCACCTGGTGCTGTTCGACCTGCCGGCCCACCCGGACCTGCTGGAGCAACGCATCGGCCGCCTCGACCGCATCGGCCAGAAGCACACCATCCAGCTGCACGTGCCCTACCTGGAGACCAGCCCGCAGGAGCGCCTGTTCCAGTGGTACAACCAGGCACTCAACGCCTTCCTCGCCACCTGCCCCACCGGCAACGCCCTGCAGCACCAGTTCGGCCCGCGCCTGCTGCCGCTGCTGGACGGCGGTGACGACGGCGAGTGGCAGGCCCTGGTGGACGAGGCCGAAGCCGAGCGCAAGCGCCTGGAAGGCGAGCTGCATGCGGGCCGCGACCGCCTGCTGGAGCTCAACTCCGGCGGTGCCGGCGAAGGCCAGGCGCTGGTGGAGGCGATCCACGAGCAGGACGACCAGTTCGCCCTGCCCATCTATATGGAGGCCCTGTTCGACGCCTTCGGCATCGACAGCGAGGACCACTCCGAGAACGCCCTGGTGCTCAAGCCGGGCGAGAAGATGCTCGACGCCGGCTTCCCCCTGGGCGACGACGAAGGCGTGACCATCACCTACGACCGCAACCAGGCGCTGTCCCGCGAGGACATGCAGTTCCTCACCTGGGAACACCCCATGGTGCAGGGCGGCATGGACCTGGTGCTCTCCGGCTCCATGGGCAACACCTCGGTGGCGCTGATCAAGAACAAGGCGCTCAAGCCCGGCACCGTGCTGCTCGAGCTGCTCTACGTCAGCGAAGTGGTGGCGCCGCGTGCATTGCAGCTGGGCCGCTACCTGCCGCCGGCGGCGCTGCGCTGCCTGCTCGACGCCAACGGCAACGACCTGGCCAGCAAGGTGGCGTTCGACACCCTCAACGACCAGCTGGAAAGCGTGCCGCGCGGCAGCGCCAACAAGTTCGTCCAGGCCCAGCGCGACGTGCTCTCGGCACAGATCCACGCCGCCGAAGCGAAGATCCGCCCGCGTCACGAAGCCCGTGTGGCCGATGCCGTGAAGCGCCTGAGCGCCGAGCTGGACGAGGAACTGGCGCGCATGACCGCCCTCAAGGCCGTCAACCCGAGCGTTCGCGACAGCGAGATCGAAGCCCTGCGCAAGCAGCGTGACGACGGCCTGGCGCTGATGGAAAAAGCCGCCCTGCGCCTGGAGGCGATCCGCGTGCTGGTGGCGGGTTGATCTGCTTGTGCAATGAATGAAAAAGCGCGCCTCGGCGCGCTTTTTCTTTATCTGCTGTAGCCGGGGGAAGGCCCGTGCGATGGGTTTCGCTTCGCTCTACGCCATCCTACGAAAGCTGCCGCCACATAGGATGTGCAGGCCTCAGGCCGGCACCGCGTTGACGCTGCCCGTTTCCATCCCCGCACGCATGCTGCGGGCATCACGGCCGAAGCAGCGGGCGGCCTGGAGCAGCGCCAGCATGGTCAGGCCCAGGGCCACGGGGATCAGGTACATGGCGTCGTGCAGCCCGATGGCCTTGAACTGCTCGGTCATCTCGCTGGCGCCGGCGGCGTACATCGCGGCGTGGGCGAAGTGGTCGGACAACAGCCCCACCACCACCGGGCCGAGGCCACCGCCGAGCAGGTAGAGGCCGGCGAAGAACAGCGCCATCGCCGTGGCCCGCAGGCGCGGCTCTATAACGTCCTGAATGGCGGTGTAGACGCAGGTATAGAAGGTGTAGGCGAACAGCCAGCCGATGCTGAACACGCCGACGAACAGACCGATCTCGATGCGCCCGGAGAACAACGCGAAACCGGTGGCGAGGGTGGCGACCAGCATGCTGCCGGTGGCCAGCAGCAGGCGGCCGCGCTCGGATTTCTCGTGGGCCTTGTCGGCCAGCCAGCCGCCGACGGTCAGGCCGATCAGCCCGGTGACCCCGCAGATCACCCCGGTGGCCACGGCCGCGCTCTGCAGCGGCAGCAGGAAGTAGCGTTGCAGCATCGGCACCATGAAGGAGTTGCAGGCGTAGGTGGCGAAGTTGAAGGTGAGGCCCGCCAGGGTCAGCCACCAGAAGGTGCGGATCGCCAGGACCCGCCGCAGCGGCTTGTCCACGGGCGAGAGGTCGACCTTGACCGACTCCGCGGCCCCCCGGGCCGGTTCCTTGATGAAGAACATGAACAGCGCCAGGATCAGCCCCGGGATCGCGGCGATGACGAAGGGCGCACGCCAGCTGCCGAAGGCCTGGACCATGGCGCCGATGGTGAAGAAGGCCAGCACCAGGCCCAGCGGCAGGCCGAGCATGAAGATGCCCATGGCGCGGGCGCGCTTGTTGGCCGGGAACAGGTCACCGATCAGCGAGTTGGCGGCCGGCGCGTAGCTGGCTTCACCGATGCCCACGCCCATGCGGATCAGCAGGAAGCTCCAGAAATTCCACGCCAGGGCGTTGACCGCCGTCAGCCCGCTCCACACCGCCAGCCCCCAGCCCATGATCTTCTTGCGCGAGCCGGTGTCGGCCATGCGCCCGAGCGGCAGGCCGGCGATGGCATAGACGAGGGTGAAGGCGGTTCCGATCAAGCCGAGCTGGAAATCGCTCAGGCTCCACTCGTGGCGCACCGGCTCGATGATGATGGCCGGGATGGTGCGGTCGAAGAAGTTGAACAGGTTGGCAAGGAACAGCAGGAACAGAACGCGCCAGGCGTTCGCCGCCTGGGGGGAAGGCTGCAAAGGCTGCATGGGGTCGGTCTCGATTGTTGTTATCTGCCGGGCAAACCGCCTGCCAGGCTTGTAAGCCGCAATCTAGACCCTGCGGCCGTGCCCTGTCTGCGAACATTCGCAAGCGTTATGTAGGACAATCCAACACTGCCGCCGATCATGGACGCCGGACGGGCACCACCCCAACGGGGCGTGAAGCCCGTCCGGCCGCCTCGCGCCCTCAACGCGCCTTGAATGCGGGCAGCCAGCCCAGGCTGTCTTCGGTCGGCTTGCCCGGCCGGTACTCGGCGGCCAGCCAGCCGGCGTAGCCATTGTCCTCCAGCGCATCGAGCAGGGGCGCGAAATCCATCGAGCCCGAGCCCGGCTCGGCCCGACCGGGGCAATCGGCGAACTGCACATGGGCGATGCGCCCCGCCAGCAAGCGGATGCCGGCGACCACGTCCAGCTCCTGGCGGGCCATGTGGTACAGGTCGAACTGCGCGGCGACGTTCGGCCGGCCCACGGCACGCAGCAGTTCATCCAGGTGCTCCGGCGTATGGATCAGGAAGCCCGGCATGTCGATCGGGTTGATGGCTTCGGCCAGTACCTGGATGCCCAGCGGGTGGAAGGTGTCGGCGGCCTTGCGCAGGTTCGCCACCAGGGTCGCCAGGGCGGTCTCGCGGTCCAGCCCCTCGCCCAGGCGGCCGGGCAGCACGTTGACGAACAGCGGGTTGACCACCGCCGCATAGGCGTACGCCTGGCGCAGCGCGGCATCGAACGCGTCCTGGCGCGCCGGCACCGCCGCCAGGCCCGGGCCGCCCTGCAGCAGGTCGGCGGCGGGCAGGTTGATCAGCAGCAGCGGCAGGCCGGCCTGGTCCAGCGCGGCCTTGAGCTCGCCGGCCGGCAATTCGTAGGGAAACTGGATTTCCACCGCTTCGAAGCCCGCAGCGGCGGCGGCGCCGATGCGCTCGATCAGCGGCAGCTCGGTGAACAGCATGGAGAGGTTGGCGGCGATCCTCATGACTGCTCCTCGCGGTACATCTCCACCAGCGTCGCCGGATCACGCGCCAGGTTGCCCTGGCTGCCGTGCAGGCGCATCAGTTGCGCGGCCAGGCCGCTCATGGGGGTGGCGCTGCCCTCCTCGCGGGACAGTTTGACGGCGGTGTCCAGGTCCTTGAGCAGGGTGCGCACGTGCCACTTGATCGGCTCGAAGCGGCTCTCGGCCATCTGCGGCGCGAGGATCTGCAGCGGCCTGGAATCGGCGAAACCACCCGCGAGCGCCGGGGCCAGCAGGCTGGCATCGACACCGGACCTTTCCGCCAGCGCCACCACCTCGGCGATCACCAGGGCGTTGCACGCGACGATCATCTGGTTGCACACCTTGGTCACCTGGCCGGCACCGACCTCGCCCATGCGGGTCAGGCGCTGGCCGAGATGGGCCAGTATCGGGCGCACGCGCTCGACATCCTCCTCGCGACCGCCCGCCATGATCGCCAGGGTGCCGGCCTCGGCCCCCGGCGTGCCGCCGGAAACCGGTGCGTCCACCCAGCGCATGCCGGTACGGCGCTCGAGCTCGGCCGCCATCTCGCGGGTGGCTGCCGGTTCCAGGCTGGAGAAATCCACCAGCAACTGCCCGGGCCGCGCGCCTTCGACGATGCCGCCCGGGCCGAAGACCACCTCGCGCACCACGGCCGTATCGGCCAGGCAGAGCATGACGATATCGGCCTGCGCACAGAGCGCGGCGGGGCTGTCCACACGGCGTGCGCACAAGGCTTCGAGGGGGGCACATTTGTCGGCGCTGCGGTTCCACACCGACAGCGGGTAGCCGGCGGCGAGCAGGCGACGGGTCATCGGCAGGCCCATCAGGCCGATGCCGGCGAAGGCGATGCTGGGAAGAGTCATGCAGGTGAGCTCCGGAAAACGGGTGCCCAATCTAAACCCAACGGTCAGCCTGTGCACGCCTGCGGGAAGGCCGGATCGCGCACCATCATCGAGCAGCCGGTAACACCACGCCCCACATCAGGGCACCGAAATGCTCAACGCCCGTCCTTGAGCGGGGGGTCGAGGTCCACCGGCTCGCCCGGCCCGACCTGTAATCGCCCACGGAGGTCCTCGAACATCGACCCGAACGCCGCGTGCTCACGCAGGATGGGGCCGCTCTCCGGAGGCAGGCCGTGCTCCGCGGCGATGCGCGACAGGACGCTGGCGAAGGTGCAGGCGGTGTCGCGGTGCAACGCGAACGTCTCCTCGAAACGCTCCCCGTCGACCTCACCCAGCAGGCGGAACTGCAACGGCGTGCCCGCCTGCTCGTCATGGTGGACCTGGCAATGGAGATCGGGGGTGAATCCGCGCTGGCCGGACAGACCAGGGAGGTCGCCGCGATGCAGATGACCGGGCTTGAAACTGGAGGCACTCCCGAGGGGATGGCTGGCGTCGGTCGCAGCCGCCTGGACAGGCAGGAGTGCCGCAGGTCCCACGTCGATCAGTGCCGGGTCGGCGCCTCGTCGCGCTCCTGGATCAGCACCCAGGGGGCGACCACCACGGCCCAGAGCTTGGGATCGCGCGCCAGCAGGTCCTGCGCGCGGGTCTCCTCGACCTTGCTCAGCGCACCACGGCCCAGCAGCTCGGCGACCTTGGGCTTGTCGTCCTCGGCGACGGCCAGGGCCACGCCGACGAGGTCCTCGGCGCCCTCGACCCAGAGCAGCGCGCCCCGTGCGAAGAAGGGCTGCAGCTCCTCCCAGGTGATGGCGGCGGTCTCGCCAAGCAGCTTGGCATAGAGGGTGCTTGAGGAATCGTTCATGGCTTGCTCTGAGTGGGAAAGTAACGGTTGCAGGGCGGGCAATGATAACCAACGCCTGCCATCTTGTTCACAAGTCCAGCCAGACGCTTCCTGCTCCAATCGGGGCACGCCGTTTTTCTATACGTTTGTTGTGATTAAGCGACATAGGAACATTCACCCCCCATGTGTCGGCTTTTCAAGCCGCAAATCGGCACTCTACACTGTACCGGTACAGTTGCCGCGGGATATGGCGGGGTGGAAAAAGGACCCTGTCCTGTAGGCAATCAGGACAAAAACAACGAAAAACATAAGAGTGGAGCACTATGAACAAGGCTACCAAGCAGATTTCCAAACTGTTCGCCGCCATGGCCCTCGCCGGTGTTGCCAGCTACTCCGTAGCCGCCGACACCATCAAGATCGCCCTGGCCGGCCCGGTAACGGGTGCTGTCGCCCAGTACGGTGAGATGCAATTCATCGGCGCCAAGATGGCGATCGAGCAGATCAACAAGGCTGGCGGCGTAAACGGCGCTCAACTGGAAGGCGTGGTGTACGACGACGCCTGCGACCCGAAACAAGCGGTCGCCGTAGCCAACAAGATCGTCAACGATGGCGTGAAGTACGTCGTCGGCCACCTGTGCTCCAGCTCCACCCAGCCCGCGTCCGACATCTATGAGGACGAAGGCATCCTGATGATCACCGCGGCGTCCACCAGCCCGGAAATCACCTCCCGTGGCTACCAGCTGGTGTTCCGCACCATCGGCCTGGACAGCCTGCAAGGCCCGACCGCCGGCAACTTTATCGCTGACCACATCAAGCCGAAGACCGTCGCCGTCATCCACGACAAGCAGCAGTACGGCGAAGGCATCGCCACTGCCGTGAAGCAGACCCTGGAAGCCAAGGGCAGCAAGGTCGCCCTGTTCGAAGGCATCAACGCCGGCGACAAGGACTTCTCCGCCCTGATCGCCAAGCTGAAGCAGGCCAACGTCGACTTCGTCTACTACGGCGGCTACCACCCGGAACTCGGCCTGCTGCTGCGCCAGTCGGCTGAAAAAGGCCTGAAGGCCCGCTTCATGGGTCCGGAAGGCGTGGGCAACAAGGAAATCTCGGCCATCGCCGGCCCGGCCTCCGAAGGCCTGCTGGTCACCCTGCCGAAGTCCTTCGACCAGGATCCGAAGAACCAGGCCCTGGTCGACGCCTTCAAGGCCAAGAACGAAGACCCCACCGGCCCGTTCGTATTCCCGGCCTACGCCGCCGTGCAAGTGATTGCCGAAGGCATCAAGAAAGCCGGCGAGGACGACACCGCCAAAGTGGCCGCAGCCCTGCGCGCCAACAGCTTCGCCACCCCCACCGGCAACCTCTCCTTCGACGAGAAGGGCGATCTGAAGGACTTCAGCTTCGTGGTTTACGAATGGCACAAGGACGGCACCAAAACCGAAGCCAAATAAGCTTCCCGCCTTAGCCCAGAGCCCACTGCGAGAGCAGTGGGCTTTGTTTATCCGAGATTTGCGGGCTCCGCTGCGCCACAAGCGCCGCTTTACGTGATGCCCGAGGAGTTGGGGAATGCCTGATCTCTATCACTACCTGCAACAGCTGGTTAACGGCCTGACCGTTGGCAGCACCTATGCCCTGATCGCCATCGGCTACACCATGGTCTACGGCATCATCGGCATGATCAACTTCGCCCATGGCGAGGTTTACATGATTGGCTCGTACGTGGCCTTCATCGTAATCGCCGGACTCACCATGTTCGGTATCGACAGTCTGCCCATCGTCATGATCGCGGCCTTCTCCGCGAGCATCATCGTCGCCAGTGCCTACGGCTACAGCATCGAACGGGTCGCCTACCGGCCGCTGCGCGGCAGCAACCGCCTGATCCCGCTGATCTCCGCCATCGGCATGTCGATATTCCTGCAGAACGAGGTCCTGCTCGCGCAGGATTCCAAGGACAAGGCGATTCCCAACCTGATCCCGGGGAACTTCGTGTTCGGCGAAAGCACCATGAACGGGGTGACCATCTCGTACATGCAGGTGCTGATCTTCGTCGTCACCTTCCTGGTGATGATGGGCCTCACCCTGTTCATCTCCCGCTCGCGCCTCGGACGCGCCTGCCGCGCCTGCGCGGAAGACATCCGCATGGCCAACCTGCTGGGGATCAACACCAACAACATCATCGCCCTCACCTTCGTCATCGGCGCCACCCTGGCCGCCGTCGCCGCGGTGCTGCTGGGCATGCAATACGGCGTGATCAACCCGCACCTGGGCTTCCTCGCCGGCATCAAGGCCTTCACCGCCGCGGTACTCGGCGGCATCGGCAGCATCCCGGGCGCCATGCTCGGCGGCCTGGTCCTCGGCGTGGCCGAAGCCTTCGGCGCCGACATCTTCGGTGACCAGTACAAGGACGTCGTGGCCTTCAGCCTGCTGGTCCTGGTGCTGCTGTTCCGACCCACCGGCATCCTCGGTCGTCCGGAGGTCGAAAAAGTATGATCAGCCAGAAATCCCTCAAGACCGCGTTCTTCAGCGCGCTGCTGGTCCTGGCCGTCGCCTACCCGGTGATGGGCCTGAAGCTCAGCACCGTGGGCATCAGCCTGCAGGTGCAGGGCGCCAGCCCCGCCGTGCTCTGGACCATCGCCGGTTGCGCCATCGCCATGTTCTTCTGGCAACTGTTCCGCACCCGCCTGATGGGCGCCTGGGACAGCGCGCCGAAGCTGCCGAAGCTCTCCAGCAAGGCGAGCAACTTCCTCACCCTGCCCTCCACCCAGCGCTGGATCATCCTCGGCCTGGTGGTGGTCGCCCTCGCCTGGCCGTTCTTCGGCTCGCGCGGTGCGGTGGACATCGCCACCCTGATCCTGATCTACGTGATGCTCGGCCTCGGCCTGAACATCGTGGTCGGCCTCGCCGGCCTGCTGGACCTGGGCTATGTCGGCTTCTACGCCGTGGGCGCCTACAGCTATGCGCTGCTGTCGCACTACTACGGCCTGGGCTTCTGGGTGTGCCTGCCGATCGCCGGCATGATGGCCGCGCTGTTCGGCTTCCTGCTGGGCTTCCCGGTGCTGCGCCTGCGCGGTGACTACCTGGCCATCGTGACCCTCGGCTTCGGCGAGATCATCCGCATCCTGCTGCGCAACCTCACCGAGATCACCGGCGGCCCCAACGGCATCAGCAACATCGAGAAGCCGAGCCTGTTCGGCCTTTCCTTCGAGCGTCGTGCGGCCGAAGGCATGCAGACCTTCCACGAGTACTTCGGCATCGCCTACAACTCGGTGAACAAGGTGGTGTTCCTCTACCTGATCGCCCTGCTGCTGGTGCTGCTGACGCTGTTCGTGATCAACCGCCTGCTGCGCATGCCCATCGGCCGTGCCTGGGAAGCGCTGCGCGAAGACGAGATCGCCTGCCGCGCGCTGGGCATGAACCCCACCATCATCAAGCTCTCCGCATTCACCCTGGGCGCCTGCTTCGCCGGTTTCGCCGGCAGCTTCTTCGCCGCCCGCCAGGGCCTGGTGACCCCCGAATCCTTCACCTTCATCGAGTCGGCGATCATCCTCGCCATCGTCGTGCTGGGTGGCATGGGTTCGCAGCTGGGGATCATCCTCGCTGCGGTGGTGATGATCCTGCTGCCGGAACTCGCCCGTGAATTCAACGAGTACCGCATGCTGATGTTCGGCGCCCTGATGGTGCTGATGATGATCTGGCGTCCGCAGGGCCTGCTGCCCATGCAACGTCCCCACCTGGAGCTGAAGTGATGAGCCGCCCGATTCTCGAAGTAAGCGGCCTCTCCATGCGTTTCGGCGGCCTCCTGGCCGTCAACGGCGTGGCACTGTCCGTCCAAGAAAAGCAGGTGGTCTCGATGATCGGCCCGAACGGCGCCGGCAAGACCACCGTGTTCAACTGCCTGACCGGCTTCTACCAGCCCACCGGCGGCAGCATCCGCCTCGACGGTGAGCCGATCGAAGGCCTGCCGGGCCACAAGATCGCCCGCAAGGGCGTGGTGCGTACCTTCCAGAACGTCCGCCTGTTCAAGGAAATGACCGCTGTCGAGAACCTGCTGGTCGCCCAGCATCGTCACCTCAACACCAATTTCCTGTCCGGCCTGTTCAAGACCCCGGGCTTCCGCAAGAGCGAGCGCGAGGCCATGGACTACGCCGCGCACTGGCTGGAGCAGGTCAACCTGACCGACGTCGCCAACCGCCCGGCGGGCACCCTCGCCTACGGCCAGCAGCGTCGCCTGGAGATCGCCCGCTGCATGATGACGCGCCCGCGCATCCTCATGCTCGACGAGCCGGCCGCCGGCCTCAACCCGCGCGAGACCGAGGACCTCAAGGCCCTGATCGCCCTGCTGCGCAACGAGTACAACGTCACCGTGCTGCTGATCGAGCACGACATGCATCTGGTCATGAGCATTTCCGACCATATCTACGTGATCAACCAGGGCACGCCCCTGGCCGACGGTACGCCGGAGCAGATCCGCAGCAACCCGGATGTGATCAAAGCCTATCTGGGGGAGGCCTGAGCCATGCTGAGTTTCGACAAGGTTTCCACCTTCTACGGCAAGGTCCAGGCGCTGCACGAGGTCAGCATGGAAGTCAGCCGTGGCGAGATCGTCACCCTGATCGGCGCCAACGGCGCCGGCAAGTCGACCCTGCTGATGACCCTCTGCGGCTCGCCACGCGCGGCCAGCGGCAGCATCCGCTACCTGGGCGAGGAACTGGTCGGCCAGGAATCCAGCGACATCATGCGCAAGAGCATCGCGGTGGTGCCGGAAGGCCGCCGCGTGTTCGCCCGCCTGACGGTCGAGGAGAACCTGGCCATGGGCGGTTTCTTCACGCCCAAGGGTGATTACGACGAGCAGATGGACAAGATCCTCGGCCTCTTCCCGCGCCTCAAGGAACGCTTCGAACAGCGCGCCGGCACCATGTCCGGCGGTGAGCAGCAGATGCTCGCCATCGGCCGCGCGCTGATGAGCAAGCCGCAACTGCTGCTGCTCGACGAGCCGTCCCTGGGCCTGGCGCCGATCATCATCCAGCAGATCTTCGACATCATCGAACAGCTGCGCCGTGATGGCGTGACCGTGTTCCTCGTCGAGCAGAACGCCAACCAGGCGCTCAAGCTGGCGGATCGCGGCTACGTGCTGGAGAACGGGCGGATCGTCATGCAGGGCACCGGTGAAGCACTGCTCACCGATCCCAAGGTGCGTGACGCCTACCTCGGCGGCTGATCCCCGCGGCACTCCGACAACGGCCCCTTTCGGGGCCGTTTTCGTTGGTGCCGGAAACAAAGGCCGGGAGCCATACCGCAGGTTGGCGCCGAGCGCAGCGAGGCCCGACAGCACGCTGCCCGGCCCCGCTGCGTTGGGCTTCGTGCCTCAGCCCAACCTACGAACTCATCGTGCAAACCCTTTCGCGGTTGAAACCGCTCCCACAAGGCGCGCCCCTCCCCAGGCTGGGCAGGAGCCCTACAGCCTATCCAGCGCCTGGCGGCTGCGCTCGAACCAGTCCAGCAGGTACTCCAGCAGCACCTGGGTGCGGCGTGGCAGGCCGCCCTGGTAGGGATGCACGAGGAACACCGGTGACTGCCGCGTCTGGTAGCCGCGCAGCAGCCACACCAGGCGCCCATCGGCCAGCTCGTCGTGCAGCATGTAGGACGGCAGCCGGGCGATGCCGGCCCCGGACAGCGCCGCCTTCTTCAGCAGGCTGTAGTGATTGCTCGCGAGGTTGCCCGCCACCTTCACCCGCTCCAGCTGGTGCTGGCGGTGGTAGAGCCACTCCTCGTAGCCGGCATAGTGGGTGTTGAGCAGGCACTGGTGCCCGCCCAGTTCCGCCGGCGCTTTCGGCTCGCCGTGGCGGGCCAGGTACGCGGGCGCGGCGCAGGTGATCTCCTCCAGGGAGAACAGCGGCCGCGCCACCAGGCGCTCGTCCAGGTGCGGACCGGAACGCACGCCCAGGTCGTAGCCTTCGGCCACCAGGTCGCGGTAGCTGTTGCTCAGGTCCAGCTCCACCCGCACCTCGGGATGGCGGCGGGTGAACTCCAGCAGCAGCGCATCGAAGAAGGTCTCGCCCAGGGACACCGGCACGGTGATGCGCACCCGCCCGGCGATCTCCTCCTGCAAACGCTGCACCGCCTGGCGTGCCCGGTTGGCCTGGGCCAGCAGCGCCTGGGCCTCGGGCAGCAGCGCGGCGCCGGCGGCGGTCAGGTCCAACCGTCGCGTGGTGCGGTGCAGCAGGGTGGCGCCGAGCCCCGCTTCCAGCTGACGGATACGCTTGGACAGCTGCCCCTTGCTGCAACCCAGGCGCTCGGCGGCGCCGGTGAAACTGCCCACCTCCAGCAGCACGGCGAAGGCCGCCAGATCCTCCATCTCGCTCATGAAGAGCCCCTCACTGTTTCCATATGAGAACCACAGGTTTCCGATTGCCTGGATTATCGACAACAAAAGCGACTCTACACTGGCTTCAGTCATCCACACACACAGGAATCGACCCATGAAGATCATCCTCATCGGTGCCAGCGGCACCATCGGCCGGGCCATCGACGACGAACTGAAAGAGCGCCACGAGATCATCCGCGTCGGCCACAGCAGCGGCGACTTCCAGGTGGACATCCGCGATGCCGCGTCGATCCGCCGCCTGTTCGAGCAGACCGGCCGCTTCGACGCATTGATCAGCGCCACCGGCAAGGTGCATTTCGGCGCCCTGGCGGAGATGGGCGAGGCGCAGTTCGCCGTGGGCCTGGCGGACAAGCTGATGGGCCAGGTGAACCTGGTGCTGATCGGTCGCGAATTCGCCAACGACGGTGCCTCCTTCACCCTCACCTCGGGCGTGCTCAGCGACGACCCGATCCGCGCCGGCTCCTCGGCGAGCATGGTCAACGGCGCCATCGACAGCTTCGTGAAAAGCGCCGCCATCGAGCTACCCCGTGGCCTGCGCATCAACAGCGTCAGCCCCACGGTGATCGAGGAAGCCCTGCCCTCCTACGGCCCCTTCTTCCGCGGCTACAAGGCCGTGCCCGCCGCCCTCGCCGCCCTGGCCTATGCCAAGAGTGCAGAAGGCGCGCAGACCGGCCAGGTGTATCGCGTCTGGTAGGGCTCAGGCCTCGCCGGCATAGCACACCGGCGAGGCGGACGGACCTTCGCGGTCCAGCTCCTCCTCGAGGAACTCGGCCAGCACCCGGGCGTTGTTGGCCTGCTCGTCCTTGGCAGCGAAAAGCAGCGTCAGCCGACCTTCCCGGGCCATCTGCAACAGGCCCTGCCAGTGCTCGGGGTGGGCCGCGAGTTCGCCGCGATAGCGCAGGCGAAATTGATCGAACAGCGCCGGGTCGTGGCAGAAACCCCGGCGCAGCTCGGTCGAGGGCGCCACGTCGCGCAGCCAGGCATCGAGCGCCAGCGCCTCCTTGCGGCAGCCCCGTGGCCACAGCCTGTCGACTAGCACCCGACGCCCATCGTCGTCGCGCCTCTCCTCGTAGACCCGCCTGCACTGGATCATCGTGCCTCCCTTGAGATAGTCGATGCGCCCCGGTAACGTGGCCGCTTCCTTAAGGAGGCCCCCCGAATGCGCGTTGTCCGCCCACTGCTTTTCAGTCTGCTCCCCCTCTTCGCCGGCTGCCAGGTGTTCTCCACCGACGACGCCCCCGCGCCGCTGGCACCGCGTACCCAGGGTGAACTGAGCGCGGACGCCGGGCGCCTGCTGTTGCGCCCCTGCTCCGAGCAGCGGCGCTTCGTGGTCGCCGACAGCGGCGCCACCGGCATCCTCCAGGAAGCCGCCACCCTGCTGGACGACGGCCCCGGCCCGCTGTTCGTCGACCTGCGCGGCAACCTCGGCGCCGCCCAGGGCGCCGACGGCCAGATGGACGTTACCCAGCTCTATCGCCTGCAACGCGAAGGCCACGGCTGCGAGGACCTGAACTTCAAGCGCCTGCTGCTGCGCGCCAGCGGCCACGAGCCGGAGTGGAACGTCAACGTCAACGCCAAGGGCCTGGTGCTGGAGCAGCTCGGCCAGGAGCCCGTCGCCCTGCCCTACATGGAAGAGCAACTGCCCCACGGCCGCTTCAACCTCACCAGCGAAGCCAACGGCAAGCGCATCGAACTCTGGGTCGCCCCGCAGCGCTGCGTCGACTCCATGAGCGGCTCGGTGCAGCATCTGACCGCCGAACTGCGCCTGGACGGCAAGCCCCTGCGTGGCTGCGCCTATTTCGGCGGCTCGCGCAACGAGTGACCGCCACCCGGCCGACCCGGGCCGGGCTCCTTTCTCCCAGCACTCTCGGCCGCGGCCACCGGCCGGCCGGGGCGCACGGGCCGCCGCCAGCTCCTAAGCTTGTGCAAGGACAAGCAGAAGGAGAACGTCATGCTGCGCATCGCACTGAATGGATATGGCCGCATCGGTCGCGCCCTGGTCCGCGCCCTGTTCGAACGGGGCCTCGACGCCCGCGTCCGGATCGAGGCGATCAACGACCTCGGCGACGCCGCCACCCTCGCCCACCTCACCCGCTTCGATTCCACCTTCGGCCGCTTCGCCTGCCCCGTGAAGCTGAACGGCGACCGCATGGACATCGGCCTGCAGTCGATCCGCCTGCTCGCCGAACGCGACCCGGTGCGGCTGCCCTGGAGCGAACTGGGCGTCGACCTGGTGCTGGAGTGCTCCGGGCGCATGAAGAGCCGTGAGCAGGTCGAGCGCCACCTGGCCGCCGGCGCCCCCCGGGTGCTGCTGTCGCACCCGCTGGACAGCGCCGACCTGACCCTGGTCTATGGCGTCAACCACGCCCTGCTGGGCGACCAGCGCATCGTTTCCAACGCCTCCTGCACCACCAACTGCCTGGCCCCCCTGGCCCAGGTGCTGCACCAGGCGTTCGGCATCCGCAGCGGCCTGGTGACCACGGTGCACGCCTACACCAATGACCAGAACCTGCTGGACAAGACCCACGACGACCTCTATCGCGCCCGCGCCGCCGCCCTGTCGATGATCCCCACCGGCACCGGCGCGGCGCGCGCCATCGGCCTGGTCATCCCCGAGCTGGCCGGGCGCCTGGACGGCATGGCGGTGCGGGTGCCGACGCCCAACGTCTCGCTGGTGGACCTCTCCTTCATCGCCGAACGCCCGGCCAGCCGCGAGGCGGTCAACGCCGCCCTGCGCGAGGGTGCCGCGCGGATGCCCGCCGGGGTGATGGAATGCAACGAGGAGGCGCTGGTCTCCACCGACTTCAACGGCCACCCGGTCTCCTGCGTAGCGGATCTCGGCCACACCCGCGTGCAGGGCGAACTGGTCAAGGTGCTGGCCTGGTACGACAACGAATGGGCCTTCGCCAACCGCATGCTCGACGTGATGCTGGCCTGGCTGGAGCGCTGAGCCTCAACCCACCCGCAGGTGGCAGAGCGTCGTGCGCCGCGAACCGGTGGCACGGCGCTCGGGGTCATCGAAGGTGCGCACCTCGCGGAAACCCGCCTTGCGCATCATCCCGGCAGAACCTGCGTTTTCCTCGTGCCGCTCGATGAACACATCGCCCACGCCCTGGGCCGCGAGGCGCTCGACCACCGCCGCCAGCAACCGCGAGCCCAGGCCGCGCCCGGCCAGTTCGCGGTGCACCACGGCCTCGCAGATGTAGGCACGGGGCAGGTCGCCACGCGTCCCGTCCTGGTCCTCGGCGAACGCCTCGCACCGATGGAAGGTGACGAAGCCGGCCAGGCGTCCCGCCTGCTCGGCCAGGCACGCCTGCACGCGCCCCTCGGCGATACCGCCCAGGTGTTCGCGCACCTCGGCTTCGGGCAGGAAGTTCCAGGGGTTGGGACCGTGCTCGAAGATGAAGCCGGCGAGCGATTCGATGTCCTGCGCCCGGGCAGCGCGCAGCTGGAAGCCGGCCGTCATCTCAGAGGCCGGCCAGCTGGATGGAGCCGGGCAGCGCCGCGCCCTGCTCCGCACAAGCCGTGATGGTCGCGATCAGGGGGGCCAGGTCGTAGCCCTGGGCCTGCACCCAGGCATCGTCGTAGTAGGTGGTGGCGTAGCGCTCGCCGCCGTCGCAGAGGATGGCGACCACCGAGCCCTTCTCCCCCGCCGCGACCATGCGCAGGCCCACCAGCAGCGCGCCCACCAGGTTGGTGCCGCTGGACCCGCCGACACGCCGCCCGAGGCGCTGGGCCAGGTAGCGCATGGCGGCCAGGGACAGCGCGTCCGGCACCTTGGCCATGGCGTCGATCACCTCCGGCAGGAAGGACGCCTCCACGCGCGGCCGGCCGATGCCCTCGATGCGCGAGCCGCAGTCCAGGGTCAGGCTGCGGTCGCCGCTGCGGTAGGCATCGAAGAACACCGAGCGCTCGGCGTCGGCGCAGAACACCCGGGTGCGGTGCTGGCGATAGCGCACGTAGCGGCCCAGGGTGGCCAGGGTGCCGCCGGTGCCGGGGCTGGAGACCAGCCAGGCTGGCTCGGGGAAATGCTCGTGGCGCAGCTGCTGGAAGATCGACTCGGCGATGTTGTTGTTCGCCCGCCAGTCGGTGGCCCGCTCGGCGTAGGTGAACTGGTCCATGAAATGGCCGCCGCTTTCGCGGGCCAGGCGCTCGGATTCGGCGTGGATCTGCGTCGGGTCGTCCACCAGGTGGCTGCGCCCGCCGTAGAAGGCGATCTGGGCGATCTTCTCCCGCGAGGTGGACGCCGGCACCACGGCGATGAAGGGCAGGCCCAGCAGGCGGGCGAAATAGGCTTCGGAAATCGCCGTCGAACCGCTGGAGGCCTCGATCACCGGCGCCCCCGGCTTCAGCCGGCCGTTACACAGCGCGTAGAGGAACAGCGAGCGCGCCAGGCGGTGCTTGAGGCTGCCGGTGGGGTGGCTCGACTCGTCCTTGAAGTACAGCTCGATACCCGGAAGGCCGGGGAGCTCCAGGGGAATCAGGTGGGTGTCGGCGCTGCGCTGGAAGTCCGCCTCGATGATGCGCAGGGCTTCGCGGGTCCAGCTACGGATGTCTTGCATGACGACCTCTCAGTCCAGGATGCCGGCGGGCGCCGGAGGAGCGCTGCGCCACTGGCTCAGGGCCACCCCGGCGAAGACCAGGGCGGCGGCGCCGAGCTGCATGGGGCTCAGGCGCTCGTCCAGCAGGAGCATGGCGAAGATCAGGGTGAACACCGGGATCAGGTTGATGAACCCCGATGCCTGGCTGGCCGGCAGGCGGCCCACGCCAAAGTTGTACAGCCCATAGGCGCCGACGGTCACGACCACGCCCAGGTAGAGCATCGAGCCGATGGCCAGTGCGCCGGGCGCTTGCGGCAGCGGCGCGGTCAGCGCGGCGACGGGCAGGAAGAACAGCGCGCCGATGAACGCCTGCATCGCGGTGAGCAGGAACACCGAATAGCGCGCCGACAAATGCTTGAGCAGCAAGGTGTAGCCGGTGGCGCAGACCATGGCGAGGAATTCGTAGAAGTTGCCCAGCAACGGCGCCGTGGCGTGCGCGTCCGCCTCGCCGGCCAGGCTCAGCCACACGGCACCGGCCACCGCCAGGAGGAAGCCCGCCAGGGTGGTGCGGGTGATGCGCTCACGGAGGAAGGCGTAGGCGCCGACCGCCACCAGCAGCGGCAGCGGCAGCAGCGCGGTGATCATCCCGGCCTGGGCGGCACTGGTGTGCTGCAGCGCCAGGGCCTCGAAGATGAAGTACAGGCAGGGTTCGCAGGCGGCGAGGCCGAGGAAGTATTTCCAGTCCCCGGGCCGGGGATCGCACTCACCGCGCCAGCGCCACGCGAGCAGGAAGACCAGGCTGCCGAAGGCCATGCGCGCGAAGATCACCCACATGGGCGCCACTTCGCGGAAGGCCAGCTTGAGGGCGATGAAGGAGCTGCCCCACAAGGCCATGGCCAGGACCAGGCAGGCGACCGCCACCCAACGACCTTGCTGCGCCATCGCCTGCCTCCGGGAAAATCACAAGTCTAGGCGCCGGGCCGGCGCCATGACAGGCACAGCGAGGGGATAAAACTGTTACTGCTCCCAGGGCTTGCCACGGGTGCGCGGCGTCAGCGGCAACTGCTGCAGCACCGCCGCCTTGGCCAGCATGTAGGCACTGACCGGGGCACTGATGAAGAGGAACAGGCTGATCAGCAGCTCGTGCAGGCTGAGGCCTTCGCGGGTCGCCGAGAAGTAGATCAACGAGGCCACCACCAGGCTGCCCACGCCCAGGGTGGTCGCCTTGGTCGGCCCGTGCAGGCGCATGAAGAAGTCCGGCAGGCGGAACAGGCCGATGGCACCGATCAGCACGAAGGCCGCGCCCAGCAGGAGGAACAGCGAGATGAGGATCTCGACCCAGAGGGCCAGGGGCTCGGCGTTCATTCGATGATGTCTCCTCGCAGCATGTACTTGGCCACCGCCACGGTGCCGACGAAGCCGAGCACGGCGATCAGCAGCGCCACTTCGAAGTAGAGGGTGGTGCCCTGCCAGATGCCCAGCAGGATCAGCAGGGCGATGGCGTTGACGTAGAGGGTGTCCAGGGCCAGCATCCGGTCCGGCAGGCAGGGGCCACGGACCAGGCGGGCCAGGGTCAGCAGCAGGGCGAGCACCAGCAGCCCGAGGCACAGCGGGATCACGTAGGCGAGCATGGGAAGACCTCCTTCAGGGGCGCCTCGTAGCGCGACTTGATCTCGGCGATCAGCGCCGCCTCGTCCGGCACGTCGAGGGCGTGCACCAGCAGGGTCCGGCGGTCCGCCGAGAGGTCGGCGGAGACCGAGCCCGGGGTCAGCGAGACCACGCACACCAGCATGCTGATGGCCATCTCGTTGTCCAGGTCGATGGGCACCTCGACGAAGGCCGGGCGCAGCCTGTGCAGCGGGCCCAGGGTCTGGCGCGCGACTTGGAAGTTGGCCACCAGGATGTCCCACATCACCAGCAGCACGAAACGCACCAGCAGGGTCGGGTGCCATTCGCGGGGGCGCTCGATCATCAACGGGTTGCACAGCAACGGGATGGCCACGCCGAGCAGGCCGCCCAGCAGCCAGTGGCCGAGGGCGACGGAGTCGACCAGCAGCAGCCACACCAGCAGCAACAGCAGGCTCATGGTCGGATGGGGCAGGAGGCGACGGATCATGGCGTCGCTCCTGGCAGGCTCACCTGCCGGTAGAGGTCGACGTCATGCAGCTGCACGGCGGTGGCCTGCACGTAATCGAGCAGCGGCGCGGCGAAGGCCACCAGCAGCAGGGCGGTGGCGAGCAGCGCGAAGGTCGCCAGCAGGCGGCCACGGTCCAGCTCGGCGCTGCCCAGCACGTCGTTGCCTACCCGCCAGAACAGTGTGCTGCCGGCGCGGCTGAGGGCGACCAGGCAGAGCAGGCTGCCACCGAGCAGCAACGACCACAGCAGCGCCGCCTGCACGCCAGGCGCCACCGCCTTGAGCAGCAGCACCTTGCCGATGAAACCGGACAGTGGCGGTAGGCCGGCCACGGCGATGGCGCCGAAGAAGAAGGCGCCGCCCAGCAGGTGCGGGTTCATCAACGCCGGCCCTTGCACCAGCAGGCCGGCCTTGTCGCCGCGCTGACGGGCGATCAGGTCGGCGAGCAGGAACATCCCGCCCGCCACCCAGGTGCTGTGCAGCAGGTAGAACAGCGCCGCCGCCAGGGATTCGGGCGTGCCCAGCGCGACGGCGGCCAGCAGCGTGCCGGCGGAGAGCAGCACCAGGTAGGCCACCAGCGCCGGCAGGCGGGTGGCGGCGAGGGCGCCGATCGCCGCAAGCGCCATGGTCCCCAGGGCCAGGGGCCAGAGCCAGGCGAGGGCGAGGTCCGCCAGTTCGCCGGCCCCGGTGCCGAACACCAGCAGGTAGATGCGCACGATGGAGTAGACGCCGACCTTGGTCATGATCGCGAACAGCGCCGCCACCGGCGCGCTGGCGGCCGAATAGGCACGCGGCAGCCAGAAGTGCAGCGGCAGGAGCGCGGCCTTGAGGGCGAAGACCACCAGCAGGAGCAGGCCGGCGGCGGCCAGCAACGATGCGCTGTCGGCATCGGCCTGGGCCACCTTGGCGGAAAGATCGCTCATGTTCAGGGTGCCGGTGACGCCATAGAGCACGCCGATCGCGATCAGGAAGAAGGCCGAGCCCACCAGGTTGAGCACCACGTAGTGCAGCCCGGCACGCACCCGCTCCGCGCCGCCGCCGTGGAACAGCAGCGCATAGGAGGCGATCAGCATGATCTCGAAGAACACGAAGAGGTTGAACAGGTCGCCGGTCATGAAGGCGCCGTTGATGCCCAGCAGCTGGAGTTGCAGCAGCGCGTGGAAGCGCAGGCCGCGACGGTCGTCGCCACGCACCGCATAGAGCACCACGGCACTGCCGAGCACGGCGGTGGCCAGCAGCATCAGCGCCGCGAGGCGATCGAGCAGCAGGACGATGCCGAACGGCGGCTGCCAGCCGCCCAGGGCGTAGACCTGCAGCTGGCCGTCGTCGGCGCGGGCCATCAGCAGCAGCGCCAGCGGCACCAGGGCCAGGGTGGCGATGACCGAGATGGCGCGCTTGAGCCGCTCCAGGGACGGCAGCATCAGCAGCAGCGCCCCGGCGAACATCGGGATCAGGATCGGCAGGATGGACAGGTGACTCATCGCCCCTCCCCGTCCGCGCGGCCATCCACGTGGTCGTTGCCCAGCTCCCCCACGCCGCGCAGCGCCAGGGTCACCACGAAGGCGGTCATGGCGAAGCCGATGACGATGGCGGTGAGCACCAGCGCCTGGGGCAGCGGGTCGGCGTATTGCCCGCCGCTGCCGATCACCGCGGCGTCGCCGGCGAGGCGCCCCATGGCGAAGAGGAACAGGTTGACGGCGTAGGACAGCAGGGTCAGCCCCAGCACCACGGGAAAGGTGCGAGCACGCAGCAGCAGGTAGATGCCGCTGGCGGTGAGCAGGCCAAGGGTGACGGCGAACAGGGCCTCCATCAGTGGATCTCCTCGGTGATTGGCGGGTGCAGGCTGAGCTTGCCGAGGCCGGCCAGCATCAGCATGACGGCCCCGACCACGGCCAGGTACACGCCCAGGTCGAAGAACAGCGCGGTGGCCAGCTCGATCTCACCCACCAGCGGCAGGCGGAAGTGGTCGAAGGCCGAGGTCAGGAAGGGGGCGCCGAACACCAGGCTGCCCAGCCCGGTGAGGCCAGCAATCATCACCCCGGCACCGGCCATGCGCTGGTAGCGCAGCGGTCGACGCGACTCGACCCAGGCCGAGCCGCTGGCGATGTACTGCAGGATGAGCGCGGAGGCGGTGATCAGCCCGGCGATGAAGCCACCGCCAGGCAGGTTGTGCCCACGCAGGAAAATGAAGGCGGACACCAGCAGCGCCAGGGGCAGCAGCAGGCGCGAGAGGGTCTCGAGGATCAGTGGCCGGCTGGAGCGCGCCCAGTTGCGGCCCTGGGGATCGCAGGTGGGGTTGGTCAGGCGCAGGCCGGAAAGCAGCGCATGGACACCGACGGCGGCGATGGCCAGGACGGTGATCTCGCCCAGGGTGTCGAAGCCACGGAAGTCCACGAGGATGACGTTCACCGCGTTGTGCCCGCCGCCACCGCCCACGGCGTTCTCCAGGAAGAAGTCGGCGATGGTCTGGTAAGGCCGGGTCATCACCGCATAGACCAGCACGCCGACCACGCTGCCCCCGCCGAGTGCCAGCAGCAGGTCGCGCAGGCGGCGCGTCATCGAGCTTTCGCGGGGGGTGCGCGAGGGCAGGTAGTACATGGCCAGCATCAGCAGGACCATGGTCACCACCTCCACCGAGAGCTGGGTCAACGCCAGGTCGGGAGCGGAGAAGCGGGCGAAGGCCAGGGCCACCAGCAGGCCGCCGACACCCAGCACCAGCAGGGCCACCAGGCGCTGGCGGTGGAACACGGCCGTGAGCACCGCAGTCGCCGAGAGCACCAGCATGCCCACGAGGGCGGCGCCATCCAGCGGCATCGGCGGGCGCGAGCCGGTCAGGTGGGACAGCGGCCACAGCGACACGCCCACCACCACCAGCGCCGCCAGCACCAGCAGGGCCAGGTAGCGCTGTTGCGAGCCGTTCTCCAGGCATTCGGTCAGGCGGGTGGCGCCGCGCACCAGGCGCTGCATCGCCGCCTCGAACACCAGCTTGGCGTCGGCGTCGGGCAGCCCCGCGTACCAGCGGAACAGCGGCTTGCGCCCGACATAGAGCAGCACGCCGCCAAGCAGCGCCACGCAGCT
Source organism: Pseudomonas tohonis (assembly GCF_012767755.2). Classification (NCBI taxonomy): domain Bacteria; kingdom Pseudomonadati; phylum Pseudomonadota; class Gammaproteobacteria; order Pseudomonadales; family Pseudomonadaceae; genus Pseudomonas; species Pseudomonas tohonis. The sequence goes on along the minus strand of NZ_AP023189.1, from coordinate 1,620,214 downwards.
CATCGCCAGCGGCAGGTTGAGGCCATGCCAGATCGCCAGGCTGTACTCGGGCAGCTCGCCCCCCAGGCTGGCACCGGCGGCCACGGCGAGCAGCGGCGCCACGGTGAAGTTGGGCGCCATGCCCACCAGCACGCAAAGCGCGACGAGGATCTCCACCGGCACCTTCATGTAGCGCGGCGGCTCATGGGGCGGGAATTTCGGCAGCGGCTTGGGCTCACCATTGAAGAACACGTCATGCACGAAGCGCAGCGAATAGCCCACGGAGAACACGCCCGCCAGGGTCGCACCCAGCGGCAGCAGCCAGTGCAGGCCGCCGGCCATGTCCTGGCTCAGGGCCTCGCCGAAGAACATCTCCTTGCTGAGGAAGCCGTTGAGCAGCGGCACCCCGGCCATCGCCAGGGAAGCCACCATCGCCAGCACCGCGGTGTGCGGCAGGTAGCGCCACATGCCGTTGATCAGGCGCATGTCGCGGCTGCCGGTCTCGTGGTCGATGATCCCCGCGGCCATGAACAGCGAGGCCTTGAAGGTGGCGTGGTTGATGATGTGGAACACCGCCGCGACGTTGGACATCGGCGAGTCGAGGCCGAACAGCAGGGTGATCAGGCCCAGGTGGCTGATGGTCGAATACGCCAGCAGGCCCTTGAGGTCGTGCTGGAAGAGCGCCATCGTCGCGCCCAGCAGCAGGGTCGCCAGGCCGCTGATGCTCACCAGGTAGAACCACCAGTCGGTGCCGGCCAGCGCCGGGTAGAGCCGCGCCAGGAGGAAGACGCCGGCCTTGACCATGGTCGCCGAGTGCAGGTACGCGGACACCGGGGTCGGCGCCGCCATCGCGTGGGGCAGCCAGAAGTGGAAGGGGAACTGCGCCGACTTGGTCAGCGCGCCCAGCAGCACCAGGCACAGCAGCAGCGGATAGAGCGCGTGGGCGCGGATGAGGTCGCCCGCGGCCAGCACGTCGCTCAGCTCGAAGCTGCCGACCACGTGGCCCAGCAGCAGGATGCCCGCCAGCAGCGCGAGGCCTCCGGCACCGGTCACCGTCAGCGCCATGCGCGCGCCCTTGCGGGCGTCCGAGCGATGGCCCCAGAAGCCGATGAGCAGGAAGGACGACAGGCTGGTGGCCTCCCAGAACACCAGCATCAGCAGCAGGTTCTCCGAGAGCACCACGCCGAGCATCGCGCCCATGAACAGCTGCAGGAAGGCGAAGAAGCGCCCGATGGGCTCGCGCTCGGAGAGGTAATAGCGCGCGTAGAGGATGACCAGGAGGCCGATTCCGAGGATCAGCAGCGCGAAGAGGAAGCCCAGGCCATCGAGGCGCAGGCTGAAGTTCAAGCCCAGGCCGGGCAGCCAGGGCAGGACCAGCTTCAGGGTCTCCCCGGCCAGCACGCCGGGCGCCAGGGTCAGCAGCAGGACCAGGCCTGCCAGCGGTGCCAGGGCAGCGGCGAGCGACGCCTGGTTACGTCCCAGGCGTTCGGCGAACAGGGGCAGCAGTGCGCCCAGAAAAGGCAGCGCGACAATCAGCGCCAGATACATCGATGATCCTCCTTACTTGGCCTCGTCCAGCGCTGAGGACCGGCGTGGCGAAACTCGACGATTATCCATAACTATCGATTGCCGAACATGCATTGAATTATTTCAAAAAACTAGCAAAAGCCCGCCGCCTCCGGAAGAGGCGATGCGCATTGCTGCGCGGCCCCCCTCTTCCGGAGGTGGCACGGGAGAGTAGAGACGAAACGGGGAGGATTCGCCCGTGGCGGGCGAACCGGGATCAGTGGGAGACGCGGCTGGTACCGTTGACGGTCATGATGCGCACGCGCTCGCCTACACGGAAGATTTCGTTTTCCTGCACTTCCTGTACATAGGCACGCATGGAGCCATCGTCCTCGCGAACGGTGATCTCGACGCCCTGGGTACGGGTCAGGCCTTCCTCGGTCGCGGCACCCAGCAGGCCGCCGGCGACCGCGCCGATAACCGCCGCCACCACGCTGCCACGCCCGCCACCGATGGCGCTGCCGCCGACGCCACCAACGACCGCACCGGCACCTGCGCCGATCGGGGTCTTGGTGCCTTCGATCTTCACCGGACGCAGCGACTCGATGGTGCCCATGCGCACGGTCTGCACCTGACGTGCTTCGTCGCGCGAATAGGTGTCTCCGGTCAGGCTCGACTGACAGCCGCCCAGAAGCATCGCTACCGCAGAGAACGAAGCGACTAGCAGAACGGATTTACGCATAGCATTTCCTCCAGATTGGATGCTCGTCCATTAGACTCCGCAGCTGCGGAAACTGTCACCCGGCGCCTGAACAAACTGCCGACCCGTTCAGTTTCCATACAGACTCCTCACTCGGACAACGCCGAAGCGCCCGGGTGCCGCCAGAGCAAGGGTAGTTCATGGATTATTTCATCATCGTCGTCACCACCGCAGCGGGGCTGTACTTCCACTGGTGGATCTACGTGCGCATCAAGCGCTGGATGGATCGCGACCTGGCGCTGTCGCTCGCCGGGGCGGATGCCGGGCGCCGCGACTACATGCTCGACCAACTGCAGGCCGCGCGTCGTGAGGGCGTGAAGCGCAAGGACCTGCCCGCCTGGCTCGAACAGGCCGCGCAGCGTTACCCCGGCGCCTGACTGCGCGCCGCCAGCGCCCAGAGCCGGGCGATGTCGGCGCTGCGTGCTTCCAGTTCCCCGGCGGCCACGGCCATCGCCCGATCCAGCGTCATCGGCCCGGGCACCAGGCTGAAGGCCGCCTCGATGCCCGCCTCGCGCAGACGCGGGTAGCCCTCCCCCAGGCTGCCCGCCAGGGCGATCACCGGGACGCCGGCAGCGCGCGCGATACGCGCCACGCCCACCGGCGTCTTGCCGTGCAGGCTCTGGGCATCCAGGCGCCCCTCCCCGGTGATCACCAGGTCGGCACCGACCACTGCCTCGGCCAACCCGGCCAGCTCGGCCACCAGTTCGATGCCGGGACGGAAACGTGCGCCGAGGAAGGCCCGCGCGGCGAAGCCCAACCCACCGGCCGCGCCGACACCCGGTTGGCGGCTGTGATCCTCGCCCAGTTCGGCGGCCACGACATCGGCATAGCGCTGCAGGGCTGCGTCCAACGCCTCGACCTGCGCCGGGCTCGCCCCCTTCTGCGGGCCGAAGACATGGGAGGCGCCGCGAGGGCCGCAGAGCGGGTTGTCCACATCCGCCGCCACATCGAACGCGACACCTGCGAGGCGTGGATCGATGCCGCTGCGATCGATGCATGCCAGCCCCGCCAATGCGGCGCCACCGGGCGCCAGCTCCTCGCCATCCGCGTCCAGCAGACGCAGCCCGAGTGCCCGCAGCAGCCCGGCGCCGCCATCGTTGGTGGCGCTGCCGCCGAGGCCCAGGGTGATGCGCGTCGCGCCGGCGTCCAAAGCCTCGCGGATCAGCTCACCGGTACCGAAACTGCAAGTGCGGGTGGCATCCCGCTCGGCCTGGGGCACCCGGTGCAAGCCGCTGGCGGCGGCCATCTCGATGATCGCGCCGCCCTCCCCCAGCCAGCCCCAGTGCGCCTCGACGCCGTCCCCCAGCGGCCCCCGCACGATGGCCGTGCGGCGCTCGCCGCCCGTGGCCGCGAGCACGGCATCAACCGTGCCCTCCCCGCCGTCGGCCATGGGGCGCAGCAGTACCTGTGCGGCCGGGTGCACCGACGTCCAGCCGCGCCCGATGGCGGCAGCCACGTCGGGCGCGCTCAGGCTTTCCTTGAAGGAGTCGGGGGCAATCACAATCTTCATCGGGTTACCTCGGGATGGGCCCGGAGCACCAGGCTCCGGGCAGTACTGCGGTCAGAGCAGGATCAGGCTGAGCAGCCAGGTGACGAGCATGCCGACGATGCCCTGCACCAGGGTCGCCAGGGTCTGCGCACGGTAGGCCAGGGACACCGGCATGCGGCTGAACTGGGTCACCACCCAGAAGAAGCTGTCGTTGGCGTGGGACACGGTCATGGCGCCCGCACCGATGGCCATCACGGTGAGCACGCGCCCCATCTCGCTGTCCAGGCCCAGCTGGCCGAGCAGCGGCGCCACCAGGGCGGAAGTGGTGACCAGCGCCACGGTGGTCGAGCCTTGCGCGGTCTTCAGCGCGGCGGCGACCACGAAGGGCATGAACAGGCCGATGCCCAGCGCTGACAGGGTGCTGCCGAGGTAGTCGCCCAGCGGGGTGACCTTGAGCATGGCGCCGAACGCGCCACCGGCACCGGTGATCAGCAGGATGGGCGCGGCGGACACGATGCCCTCCACCACGTGATCGTGGAACTCCTTGCGCTTGTCCTCGCTCTTGAGCAGCGTGCAGGCCAGGGCAACCCCCACCAGCAGGGCCACCACCGGCTGGCCGAGGAAGCTCAGCAGGCCGAAGACGGTGCCGCTGCCGAAGGGCTTGGCGGGGAACGCGGCGATGGAGCCCAGGCAGATCAGCAGGATGGGCACGAAGATCGGCGCGAAGGCCTGGAAGGCGCTGGGCAGCTTGCCGTAGCCGGCACGCAGCGCGGCGAAGTCCTGGTCCGCCGACAGCGGCAGGTGGTCGTCCTCCAGCTGCACCTCGCGACCGATGAAGCGGTTGGCCCACCACATGCCCGCCAGGGCGGTAGCCAGCGCCACCACCAGGCCGACGGCGATCACCAGCCCGAGGCTGGCATCCAGGCCGAGGTTCCCTGCGGCGGCGATGGGGCCGGGGGTGGGCGGCACGAAGGTGTGGGTGGCGTAGAGGCCGGTGGCCAGCGCCACGCTCATGGCCACGGTGGAGACACGCATGCGTGCCGCCAGGGCGTTCTTCAGCGAATTGAGGATGACGAAGCCCGAGTCGCAGAACACCGGGATGGACACCAGGTAGCCGATGATCGACATGGTCAGGGTGGGGAAGCGTTCACCCAGCAGGCGGATGACCGTCTCGGCCATGGTGATGGCCGCGCCGCTGCGCTCGAGGATCACGCCGATGACGGTGCCCAGGACGATGACGATGCCGATGTAGCCGAGGATGCTGCCGAAGCCGGTGGTGATGGTCTTGACGATCTCGCCGGTGGGGACCTGGTAGGCGAAGCCGGCGATGAAGGCCGCGGCGAGCAGCGCAAGGAAGGGATGCAGTTTGAAGCGGGTGGTGGACAGCACGATGAAGGCGATCAACGCCACCAGGATTAGGACCAGGCCCATGTGCGGACTCCTTAGTTGTTGTTATGGATGCCGGATAGCCGCCCGATTCTGCGCGATCCCGAGCGCAATAGCCTTATGCATACGACCTAACGGACAGCGTCTTCGATGCCACCCATCCGTGCATTCGCACAATCGACCTTGGGCCAGCCCAGCAGGTCCAGCCCCAGGCCGAGCAACAGCAACTGGTCGTGACGCGGGCGCTCCAGCCCTACCAGTTCGGCGATGCGCTCCAGCCGGTAGCGCAAGGTGTTGCGGTGAATGCCGAGGGCCTGGGCACAGGCATTGCCGTGCCCATCGTGCTCGCGCCAACACTGCAGGGTGCGACACAGCACGCCGTCGTCATCCGCATCGACCAGCGCCTGCAGCGGGCCGAGCCAGCGCCGTAGCAGCCAGTTGCTGCGCTGGCTGAACAGCAGCGTCGACAGCCGGTGCTCCTCCAGGTGGAAGATGCGCTGCTGCGCTCGGCAGGCACGGGCGAAGGCATGCAGCGACCGGGTCGCCAGGGCGGCTTCGCGCAGGTCACCGATGCCGGCCTGGGGGTCGCTGATGCACAGGCGGGCGATGCCCCAGCCACGTTCGTCGGCCTGGGCCAGCCAGGTATCGTCATCGCGCTCGGCGCTGTAGGGCCGGCAGCAGATCAGTTCACGGGCGGACAATGCCGCACCCAGCATCCCCTGCCGGGCCAGCCCATCCAGGACCCGCGCCCGTCGTTCCGCCGGGTCGCCCTCCTCCATCAGCTCCAGCACGCAGACCTGCTGCCTCCAGGGCAGTTGCAGGCCGATGCGCTCGGCCTCGGCGGCCAGTTGCACCAGGTCGGTCCGTGGGTCGGCGAGCTGGTTCAGCCAGGCGTCCAGCTGGTGACGCTGCCAGTGCCGCTCGGCCTGCAGCTGGCGCTGCTCCACCAGCATTTCCGCGGCCATGCGCACCAGTTCGGCATAAGGGCGCACCGTATCCGGCTCGCCGGTGATACCAAGCACGCCGATCAGTCGCTCGGCATGGAACAGCGGCAGGTTCACCCCGGGGCGCACGCCCCGCAGGCAGGCGGCGGCCTGTTCGTCGATCTCCACCACGCGGCGGTTGGCCAACACCAGCTGGGCGCCCTCGTGGCGGGTGTGAATGCGCAGCGGGTCGCCGCTGCCGATGATCATGCCCTGGGCATCCATGACATTGATGTTGTGCGGAAGGATGGCCATGGCGCGGTCGACGATGTGCTGCGCCAGGGTGGAGTCGAGTTCGAGCATGGGGCGGCCTCCTGGGGAAGCCGCCAGTCTACAGGGCGGCTACGCCGCCCGGGAAAGCCTCAGGGGGCGAGGCGTTCGAACATCCACCGGCCGTCGACGAGGCGGTAGTTGAGGCGGTCGTGCAGGCGGCTCGGACGGCCTTGCCAGAACTCGACGCGTTCGGGCAGCAGGCGGTAGCCGCCCCAGTGCGGCGGGCAGGTGGGCGCCAGGTTGAGGAAGCGCCGCTCGGTCTCGGCGAGGAGCTGCTCCAGCTCGGCACGGTCGGCGATCACCCGGCTCTGCGGCGAGGCCCAGGCGCCGATGCGGCTGCCCAGGGGGCGCACCTGGAAATAGGCATCGGACTCTTCCGGGGTGACCCGCTCGACACGGCCCTCGATGCGTACCTGCCGCTCCAGGCTGGGCCAGAAGAAGGTCATGGCGGCGAAGGGACGGGCCGCGAGCTGCTCGCCCTTGGCGCTCTCATAATTGCTGAAGAAGGTGAAGCCGCGCGCATCGAGCCCCTTGAGCAGGAGCACCCGGCAGTGCGGTCGACCGTCGGCATCGACGGTCGCCAGGGTCATGGCGTTGGGCTCGACCGGCAGCTGCTCGGTCTTCACCGCATCGCCGAACCACTGCTGGAAGAGGGCGAAGGGCTCCTCGGGAGCCTGGGCTTCGCTGAGGCCGTCGCGGGTGTAGTCGCGGCGCATGTCGGCGAGGGTCTGGGTCATCACGGCGTCCTGGAAAAGGAAAGCCCTAGCTTACCCAAGGAAGGCTCATTTTCCTTGATCTGCCGCAACCACCTGCTGGGCGACCTTCGGTGGCTGGTTGTAGCGGGCCAGCAGGGCCACCAGGGTGTCCTGCGGGGTGAGGAGGATCTCCACGCGGCGGTTCAGGGAACGCCCGTCCTTGCTGTCGTTGGCCGCGCGGGGCATGTCGGAACCGACGCCCTTGAGCGACAGGCGATCACGCTGCAGGCCGCTGAGGCGGAAGATCGCCGCCACCGCCTGGGCGCGCTCCTGGCTGAGCTTGCGGTTGAGGGCATCCTCGCCGGAGGTGTCGGCATGGCCGAGGACCAGCACGCCGGTCTTGGGATCGCCCTCCACCAGCTTGGCGACACGGCTGAAGGGGCCGAGGGTGATGGGCAGCAGCATGCTGGGGCGATCGGGATTGAACGAGCCTTCCACCGGCGCGGTGACCACCAGCAGGTTGTCGCGGCGCTCCACTTCCAGCTTGCTGCCCTTGACCGCCTCGCGCAGGCGCGGCTCGTACTGGTCCAGCCAGGCCTGGGTCAGCTTCTCGTCGACCTTGGGCACCTCGGCCTTGGCCACCTTCTCGTCGCTGCCACCGAACGGCCACCACCAGTGGCTGGTGCCGCTGTTCTGTGCATGGGCTTGTTCCGCCGGCTTGTCGTGGCTGAAGGTGCTGCAACCGGAAACGGTCATGCAGAGGATCAAGGTGGACGACTTGAGCAGCTTCATGGAGGGGCCCCCATAACAGGTGAAGGGAGAAGGCGATGCGCCATCGCATGATGGCGCATCAATCTCAGGTACAAGCTGAAATTCTGGACGCAACCCCTTCATCCGCAAAGGGATATTGCGCTCAACTGACGAGCGGTGCCGCTACAGGCACTCGGCGAAGGTGCGTGCCAGGAGCTGGGCGCGCGGGTCCATCAGCACATAGGGGCCGAGGGTGTTGGTGACGAAGCCGAAGGCGACCTCGCGTTCCGGATCGGCGAAACCGATGGAGCCGCCGGCGCCGGGATGCCCGAAGGCGAGCCTGCCCATGCCGTAGGTGGCGTTGGCCACGTCCGGCTGGTCGAGCATGCAGCCCAGGCCGAAACGGGTACGGGTCAGCAGGGTGCGGTCGTCGCCGACGGCGTGCTCGCGGGTGAGCTCGGCGAGCAGCGCGGAGTCGAGCAACTGGCCGTCCAGCAGGCCGGCGTAGAAGCCCGCCAGGCTGCGGGCGTTGCCGTGGCCGTTGGCCGCCGGCTGCTGCATGCGCCGCCATTCGGGCTTGTTGGTGCTGGTCATGATCGACGGCGGGTTGGTGAAGGCACGGGTACTGAGGGCGGTGGGCTCGCTCATCATGCACTTGAGCAGGCGCTGGGCCGAGGCGTCGCCCAGGTTGCCTTTGGCGCGGGCGATATGGGCCACGCGATGGAACTCGGCGTCATCCAGGCCGACATGGAAATCCAGCCCCAGCGGGCGGGCGATGCGCGCGGCGATCGATTCGCCCGGGCCGCGCCCGTCGGCCAGGCGGATCACCTCGCCGGCCAGCCAGCCATAGGTGATGGGGGCATAGCCGTGTTCCTCGCCCGGCGTCCACCAGGGTTCCTCGGCGGCCAGCGCGGCGGTCATCGCCTGCCAGTCGTAGAGGGCTTCTGCGGGCAGCGGCTGGCGGATCGCCGGCAAGCCGGCGCGGTGGGAGAGCAGCTGGCGCAGGGTGATGCGCTCCTTGCCGGCAGCGGCGAACGCGGGCCAGTAGCGGGCCACGGGCACGTCCAGCTCGAGCTTGCCCTCGCCCACCAGCTGCAGCGCGGCGACGGCGGTGAAGGTCTTGGTGCAGGAGAACAGGTTGAGGATGGTGTCGGTCTGCCAGGCTTCCTGGCCGTCCTTGTCGGCGACACCGGCCCAGAGGTCGAGCACGGTCTCGCCGCCCACCTGGACGCAGAGCGCGGCGCCGCGCTCCTGGGGATCGTCGAACAGCGCGGCGAACTGGTCGCGCACCTTCTCGAAGCGCAAGTCGAAGTAACCCTGGGTCTGCACCGGCACTCTCCTCGAAAAAAATGACGGCGGCATTGTTACCAAGGCCGCCGTCCTTTGTGAACCTCGCCGAAGTTCGGCGCAGGGTCCATCGGTCAGTCGAATGACTCAGGATGCATCCGGCGCATCCTGCTTCTGCGCGGGGTCGGTCTCGACCTTCGGCGCGGGGTCGGGCTTGGGCGTCGCCTCGTCGGTGGGCTTGCCGACGGGCTTCTCCGATTGCTCGGGTTGCTCGGCCGGCGCCGCCTCGGGCTTGGGCTCGACCGGCTTGGCCTCGGGCTTGGCTTCCGGCTTGGGAGCAGGCTTGGCCTCGGGCTTGGCAGCGGGAGCCGGTGCCGCGGCCTTCTCCGCCGGCTTGTCGGCCGGCTGGGCTTCGACGGGCTTTGCCAGTTGCGCGGCGACGTCCAGGTTGGCCTTGCGCACCGCCTTGACGAAGCCGTCATAGGGACGGTCGGTAATACCCACCAGGCCGAGGTGGCCGTTCTCGCCGTCGAGCAGTCGGCCACTGGCCGGCTGGTCGAGGTACTGGAACCAGTGGGCGCCGACGATCAGCGGCTCCTCCAGGGCCTTCTTCAGGAAGTTGGCGTAGGCCGGGCCGCGCTCCTCTTCCTTGTAGACCTCGGCCACGCCCCCCCAGAACGGGCCGCGATCGCGGGAACCGAAGTGGAACTCGGTGACCATCAGCGGCTTGTCCAGCTTGCGCAGGTACTCGAAGTCGTAGCCATGCTGCGGTTCGCGGGTATAGAAGTTGAAGCTCAGCACATCGCAGTACTGGGCGCAGGACTCCACCGCCTCCGGCACGCTGGCGGCGAAACGACCGCCCAGCAGCAGGTGGTTCGGCGCGTGCCACTTCATCGACTCGGCGATGGTCTTGAAATAGGTGTCGGCGAAGAAGCGCTGGAAGCGCTTGAGGTCTTCCTCGATGGCCGGGTGCTCGGGGTTCGGCAGCGGCGCCTCGAAGCCCGGGTCCTCCATCAGCTCCCACGCGGGCAGCTCGACGCCCCAGGCCTGGGACAGGCCCTGCTGGTTGCGGTACTTGTCGCGCAGCTGCTTGAGGAAGGCACGCTTGGCCGGCACGTCGGTGGTCAGGCGCAGGGTGCCGTAGGCCAGCGCGTAGCGGGATTTCGGATCGTCGCCGGGGCCGGCCCAGGCCAGCTCGTTGTCGGCGAAGTAGCCGATCAGCCAGGGGTCGTCGCGATGATCACGCGCGGCGATGGCGATGGCCCGTTCGGCGGCCATGGCGAAGCGCGGGTCGAACGGGTCGGGCATGCCGCCCCACCAGTCGAGGCCGGTGCTGATGGTGGCGTAGTCGCCGTGGATCGACAGCGGAATGGTGTAGGGCATGCGCTGGAGGGTGTTGAACTCGCCCGCGCTCCAGTTTCCGACGGTGTTGAAGCCCCAGGCCTTGAGGCGCTCGATGCTGTGGTCGACCCAGGCGGCCTTGTCCTGCTTGCCGTAGGTGCGTTCCAGGTTGGCGCCATAGAAGTCGTACCAGCGACCGTGGTCGAAGGCGCGTCCCTTGGTCGAACCGGTGTCGCGGCGGCTGTCGCCGTTGCCGTACCAGGCGGCCAGGGGTTCGCCGTCCTTGGGCAGGGCGGTGAACATCGCCTCGCGGCCTTCCACGTAGGTCTGGCTGTGCTCGGGAGTGACGGCGTTGACGCCCAGGGAATAGAAGGGATGGCCTTCCGGGGTCACCAGGTACCAGCGCCCATCGCGCTTCTCGGTGCGGAAGAACCCCTTGGCCTCGAAGCTCGGGCCGGCCAGCCAGCCACCGTAGGCGTCCTGCTCGGGGAGCTTCTTCTGCCACTCATCGAGCTGCTTGCGCTCCTGCTGGGCGGCGCTCTTGAGCTGCTCGTCGTTCTTGATCTTCTCCGGCCAGTCGGCGCGGGTGTACTGCCCGTAGCCGTCGATCAGGCCCTTGTAGTAGTCGTCCTGCAGGCTCTGCTCGGCGGTGCCGAAGCGGCCCAGCAAAACGCTCTGCACGGCATTGGGGTGGTCGAGGGAAAGGGTCACGGCGCTGACCTTGGTCAGGTCCAGTTCGCCCTCCACTTCGGTGGCCAGCAGGTAGCGCTTGCCGTCGCGGACCCAGGGCTGCGGCGGCGCGGCGCGCATGCCGTGGGCGCGGGGCGAGGTGGCGGTGAGCGGGACCAGCAGTGTCTGCGCCGGGCCGGCGGGCAGGGCCAGGCGGGTGCGCACGACCTTGCCGTCGGCACTCTCGATGGTCACGTCCAGGGTCAGGGCCCAGTCCATGGCGCTCTGCAGGCGCAAGCTCATGGCCCCGGCCTTGCTCCAGTCCCAGGTCCCGCTCTGCGGCGCGAGGCGCAGGCTGGGCTTGTCGGCCTGGTTGAAATTCAGACGACGAAGAATCTCGCCCTCGGGCGTGTTCTCGGCGGTCACGCTGGGCAGGCCGGCGTCCTGGGTGGTGACGGTGACGGAGTCCAGCGGGCGTACGAAGTTGAACAGCGTCTCGGCCTGTGCCGCCGCGCTCAAGCCACCGATGGCGAGCAGGATGGGCAGCAGCAGCGCTGGTTTGGTTCTGGATGACATGAAACCGATTCCCCACATGAAGTCAGTGCATAGACAGCGGAATGGGCGAATGTTGCCCGCGATCTGCAAAACCGTGCCCGCGCAAGCCGGCAATCATCGCAGAGGCGGGCCCGGCGTCAAGCGCCGCGGTGGCTGTTTCAGCCGATCTCCCGGCGGAAGGGCGGCAGCGCATTGAGAATCGCCTTGCCGTAGCGCTGGGTCACGACCCGCCGGTCGAGCAGGGTGATGGTGCCGCGGTCGGATTCCGTACGCAGCAGGCGGCCGCAGGCCTGCACCAGGCGCAGCGATGCATCGGGCACGGCGATCTCCATGAAGGGGTTGCCGCCGCGCGCCTCGATCCACTCCGACAGCGCCGCTTCCACCGGGTCATCGGGCACGGCGAAGGGGATCTTGGCGATGACGACGTGCTCGCAGTACGCGCCGGGCAGGTCGACACCCTCGGCGAAGCTGGCCAGCCCGAACAGCACGCTGGTCTCGCCCTCGTCCACCCGCTGCTTGTGCTTGTTCAGGGTCTCCTGCTTGGACAGGTTGCCCTGGATGAGCACGCGCTTGCGCCAGTCGCGGTCGAGGCCGTCGAAGACCTCCTGCATCTGCTTGCGCGAGGCGTAGAGCACCAGGGTGCCGCGCGAGCCTTCGACCAGTTGCGGCAGGTCGCGGATGATCGCGGCGGTGTGGGCTGCGGCATCGCGGGGGTCGGCCTTGAGGTCCGGCACCTTGAGCACGCCCGCGTCGGCATGGTGGAAGGGGCTGGGCACCACGGCGGTGACGGCCTTCTTCGGCAGGCCCGCGCGCATGCGGTAGCGGTCGAAGGTGCCGAGCGCGGTGAGCGTGGCGGAGGTGACCAGGGCGCCATAGGCGACGTTCCACAGGTTCCGCCGCAGGGTCTCGGCGGCGAGGATCGGGCTGGCGTTGACCTCGATGTCATAGGCCGAGCCGAACTCGGCGAGGGTCAGCCAGCGTGCCATGGGCGGGCTCTCCTCCGGGTCCTCGGCGGTGAAGGCGGTCCACAGCTCCCAGTTGCCCTGGGCGCGGGTCTGCAGGCTGCCGAACAGCGGGTACCACTCCTCGGCCTGGTGGCTGGCGATGCCGACGCTGCCCTCCCCGTCCATGGCTTCCTTGAGCAGCTCGGTGAGGCGGGTGAAGACGTCGTTGAGCTTGGCGAAGCCCTTCTTCAGCTCGATACCCATCTCGATCAGGTGCTCGGGGACCACGCCGGCCTCGAAACGATGGCGCGGGCGCTCGCGCCCTTCCATGTCCTCGCCGGCGCGGAAGTCGGCGACCTCCTCGCAGGCGGTGAACATGAACTGCTGCTGGCCGCGGATCTCCCGCGCCAGCTCCGGCACGTTCTCGATCAGGCGGCCGAGGTCGCCCGGCAGCGGGTGCTGGGCGAGCAGCTTGGTGAGGTTCTTGGCCACCGTCTCCAGCCAGTCGGCGGTGGAACGCAGGCGGGTGAAATGGGCGAAGTGGCCGATGGCCTTGTCCGGCAGGTGATGGCCCTCGTCGAACACGTAGACGGTCTCGCGCGGGTCCGGCAGCACGGCGCCGCCGCCCAGGGCCAGGTCGGCCAGGACCATGTCGTGGTTGGTGACGATCACGTCGACCTTGGTCATGCCCTCGCGCGCCTTGTAGAAGGCGCACTGCTGGAAGTTGGGGCAGTGGCGCTTGGTGCACTGGCTGTGATCGGTGGTGACGCGCGCCCAGTCCTGATCCTCGATCGCCTCGGGCCAGGAGTCGCGGTCGCCGTCCCAGCGGTTGCCGGCGAGCTTCTCGATCATCTGGTTGAGCAGCTTCTGCCCGCTCTCGTCGACGTCGATGCGAAAGCCCTCGTCGGCGAACAGCTGCGCGGTGGCGCTCTGCGCCTGGCCGTCCTGCAGCAGCATGTCGAGCTTGGACAGGCACAGGTAGCGACCCCGCCCCTTGGCCAGGGCGAAGCTGAAATTGAGCCCGCTGTTGCGGATCAGGTCGGGCAGGTCCTTGTGGACGATCTGCTCCTGCAGCGCCACGGTGGCGGTGGCGATCACCAGGCGCTTCCCGGCGGCCTTGGCCGAGGGAATGGCCGCCAGGCTGTAGGCGACCGTCTTGCCGGTACCGGTTCCCGCCTCCACCGCGACCACGGCGGGCTCGCCATCGCGATGGCCCTCGTCGTCGGCCTTGATGGCGCCCAGCACCTTGGCCACTTCGGCGATCATCAGGCGCTGGCCGTAGCGGGCCTTGAGCCCCTTGGCTTCGAGGAAACGGGAATAGGCGCCCTGGATCTGGGACTTGAGTTCGGTGCTGAGCATGGGTACTTGCGGGCGCGGAAGGCTGGATAAATTTTCAGTACTTTAACAGGGCGGCTATCATAGCGCGCCCTGTTTCCGACTGGAGAAAACCCGATGACGCCCTTCGCCGCGCTCTACGCCGTCCACGTCCTCGCCGCCCTGGTGTGGGTCGGCGGCATGTTCTTCGCCTGGATGGTGCTGCGCCCCGCCGCGGTCCAGGCGCTCGATGCGCCGGCACGGCTGAAGCTCTGGGTCGAGGTGTTCCGCCGCTTCTTCCTCTGGGTCTGGGTGGCGGTGGTCCTGCTGCCGGTGAGCGGCGTGGGCATGATGCACATGCGCTTCGCCGGCTTCGACGGCGCGCCGCGCTACGTCCACATCATGATGGGGCTGTACATCGCCATGCTGGCGCTGTTCCTGCGGGTCAACGCCCTGCAGCTGCCGGAGCTGCGCCGCGCGATAGCGGCCGAGGATTGGCCGACCGGCGGCGCGGTGCTGGGTCGCATCCGCCGCCTGGTGGGCATCAACCTGCTGCTGGGCCTGTTCCTGGTGGCGATCGCCGCGGCACGTCCGAACTTCTGAGGCCGCGGCGCCTAGACGACTACTGGATGCGCACCACGTCGAGCCGGCCGGCAGCCCCCGCGCTGCCCGGCTGGCCCGGTTGCCCCGGACGGCCCTTGCCGCCGGCATCGGTGCGGTAGAACAGGCAGCCCTTGGCGGCTCCGCCCGCTCCCGCGGCCCCCGCCTCGCCCGCCGGGCCACCGGCGCCGCCTTCCAGGCGTACCTTCACCTGTTCGACAGGGAAATCCACCGGCACTTCCAGGCGGATGTGGCCGCCCGCGCCCCCGGCCTGGCCGTCGCCGCCGTTCTGGCCGTCATGGCCACGGCTGGCGCTGCCCCAGAGGCAGCCGCCCGAATCGCCATCCGCACCGGCGAGCCCGCTGTAGCCGGGCGTACCGATGCCGCCACGGACATCCAGGGTGATCTCGTCCACCCGCACCTGCTCCAGGCGCAGGCTCAGGTCGCGGCCTGCGCTGGCCGGCTTCTTCATGCTGCCGGCGGCGCCGGACGCGGTGATGTGGCCGCCGGTGCCGATCTCGCCCTGGCGCACCACGAGGCTGAAGGGCTGGTCGGAGGGGGCGATGCCGATGCGCGCGTCCCGCCCCATCAGCAACTCGCCGATGCGCAGCTCGGTGACGCTGGCCGGGATCACCAGGGTGCCGTAGTCGTTCACCACCACGCGGTCGAGGCTCAGGGAACCGACCCGGGCGGGAAGCTTGAGAAGGCTGTTGGCGTCGACGCTGACGCTGCTTTCAGCCAGGACCACGGGGCTGGCCAGCAAGGCCAGGAGGCAGAGCTTACGCATGCTGGCGACCTCCCTCGGAACGGGGCAGGCCGAGCAGGTGGAAGACGCCGAACAGCAGCAGTTGCAGGCGGTCGTTCCAGGGGCGCGGGCGAGTGCGCAACTGCCCGTTGCACACCACCAGCTCCAGCAGGTGCAGGCCGAGCACCAGGGCGGCGACGGCGTTGAGCAGGGACGCGAACGGTTTGGCGAAAGGTTCGATCAGATTGGCCAGCACCGCCAGCCAGAACACCAGGGCAACCAGCTTGCCCACCCCCAGGAAAAGTTTCATGCCACCCCCCTCTGTTTTTTTAGTCCGCCGACCTTACTCCTCGTCTTCGCCGCTGCCAAATGGTGCACATGAAGAAGGGGCCGCGAGGGCCCCTTCGGTACGACGCCGCCGCCTCAACGAGCGACGTGGATCTCCACGCGACGGTTCTGCGCACGTCCGGCATCGGTGCCGTTGTCCGCCACCGGCTGGCTCTCGCCGAGTCCCTCGGTGGTGACCTTGCCTGCGGAAACGCCCTGGCTGATCAGGTAGTCGGCCGCACTCCTGGCACGCCGTTCCGAGAGTCCCTGGTTATAGGTATCGGAACCGACGCTGTCGGTGTGGCCCACGACCTTGACG
Source organism: Pseudomonas tohonis (assembly GCF_012767755.2). NCBI lineage: Bacteria > Pseudomonadati > Pseudomonadota > Gammaproteobacteria > Pseudomonadales > Pseudomonadaceae > Pseudomonas > Pseudomonas tohonis. The sequence goes on along the minus strand of NZ_AP023189.1, from coordinate 1,604,292 downwards.
CTGACCGTGGTGGCATCGCTCAGGCGCGTGGCCACTTCGTTCAGTTGCGACTTGGCATCGCTGGTGAGCTCGGCCGAATCGAAGGCGAACAGCACCTTGCCCTGGTCGCTGAGCACGATCACCTCGCTCTGTGGAGCGGGCTCGGGAGCGGGTTCCTCGGCCTTGACCACGGCCGGGTAGGTCTTCTGCGGACAACCGTTGTGGTTGACCTGTGTACCGGCCGGCGTGTTCGGGCAGGTATCACGGCGGTCGAAGACCCCGTCACCATCCTCGTCGCCATCCTGTGCGTAACAGATCAGACCGCCGACGATGGCACCTGCAACGGCACCTCCACCAGCCCAAGCGGAACTCTCGATAGCGCCCAGCCCACCGCCGGCCAGACCGCCAATCGCACTGCAAAGAGGCCAGTTCCCCTGGTTGAGCGGCGCGTCGCCCGTACTGGACGTCGAGACGCAACCCGAGAGAACACTGCCGACCAGAAGAAGTAGAGCAGCCCGTGAGAAGGTTCTCATGGTGAGGATCTCCTGTGTCACCGGTCCCATACCGGTAACACAGGAGTAAAGACCCGCCCGTCACGGCGCACAAGCTGCACGCCGCGACGGACGCGGGGTTCAGCGGTCGATCAGGATTTCCACCCTGCGGTTCAGCGCGCGACCGTCGGCCGTGCCGTTGTCGGCGACCGGCTGGCTTTCGCCCGCGCCGCTGACGCCGACGATGCTGCCCTTGGGTACGCCGGTCGAGACCAGGTAGTCCGTCACGGAGTGGGCGCGCTTCTCGGAGAGTTTCTGGTTGTAGCTGTCGGCGCCGACGCTGTCGGTGTGACCGGTGATGGTCAGCTTGGCGGTCGGGGCTTCGTTGCGCAGGCGGCTGGCGATGGTGTCCAGCTTGGCCTTGTCGGCCGGGTCCAGCGTCGCGGAGTCGAAGGCGAACAGCAGGTCGCGCACGACAATGGTCTCGTCCTCGACCACGACCACTTCCTCGACCCGTTCTTCCACGACCGGCGCGGGCGGGCAACCGTTCGCATCCACCTGCACGCCCGGCGGAGTGCCCGGGCACTTGTCGCGACTGTCAGGCACACCATCGCCATCCTCGTCGCCGTCGCCATGGACCCAGCAGTAGCCGGCAGCCATGCCGCCGCCGATCAACGCGCCCCAGCCTGCCCAGGAACTGCTTTCGATCGCACCCAACGCTGCACCGCCTACACCGCCTACTGCTGCACACTTGGGCCAGTCGGTCTTCTGCAGGCCGGCGCAACCGGTCAGCAGAGTCGACACAAGTAGCAAGGGTATTGCTGTCCTTGTGATGCTCATATGCGTGTCTCCTCGTGATATCGGCCTTTGGAAACCGATAACTGGGGAGTAAAGACCTGTGATTTAAAAACCGCCAGCACTAGGCCAGCCGCAGGCAGCAGGCTAGTCTTCGCAGACTTGTCCGAGGATTTTCGATGACCGCAAGCTTCTCCTCCCGCACCCCGCAGCAGGCCCTTGCCGCCCTGCTCGACCGCTATGCACCGGCGCGCCTGCTGCTGGTGGGCAACTCCCCGCTCCCGGCCCTCGAAGCCTTCGCCGCCGCCCACCCGGAAAGCCAGGTGGTGCAGGTGCCCGCCGGCCCGCTGCCGGCCGAGCAGGCGGCGCAACGCTTCGACCTGGCGCTGGTCGCCGATTGCCTCGAACACCTACCCAAGCGCACCGCCCTGCAGCTGCTCGGCGGCATCCGCAACCTCAACGCCAGCCGCATCGCCGTGCTGGTGGACCTCGCCGCCTGCGAATGGACCGACACCGACTTCTTCGCCCTCGCCCTGCAGGCCACCGAGCGCTTCCAGCGCGATGAACAGGTGCTCAGCCTGTTCACCTACGACCTGCGCGAATACAAGCAGGTACCCGACTGGCTGAACGCGAAGTTCTGGGCCAACCCCGAGAACTTCGGCAAGTACTGGTGGTGACGGCATGAACGCGACCACATGCCCCTGCGGCAGCGGCAACCTCCTCGACCTCTGCTGCGGTCGCCATCACGGCGGCCACCCCGCCCCCAGCGCCGAGGCCCTGATGCGCTCGCGCTACAGCGCCTATGTGCTCGGCCTGGTGGACTACCTGGTGGAAACCACGCTGCCCGCCCAGCGCGACGGGCTGGACCGCGACGCGATGAAGGCCTGGAGCCTCCAGAGCACCTGGCTCGGCCTCGAGGTGGAGGCCTTCGAGCTGCTCGGCGGCAAGCCCGAGCACGCCCTGGTCACCTTCACCGCCCGCTGGCACGACCAGGGCGGCGAGCACAGCTATCGCGAACGTTCCTCCTTCGTACAGAACGACGGGCGCTGGTACTTCATCGACCCGACCGTGGAAACCAGGGCCGGGCGCAACGACCCGTGCATCTGCGGCAGCGGGCAGAAATTCAAGAAATGCTGTGCGGGATACCTCTGACCGAGCGCCCCGCCCCGGAAGGATTCGCCACACGACAACAAGGAGATGTCCATGCGCATGCGCACCCTGCTCGCCCCGTTCCTCGCGGGCCTCGCCTGTTTCGCCCAGGCCGCCGACGTCCAGGTCAGCCTGGGCAGCCAGGAACGGGTCACCCGCCTGTTCGCCTACCCCAACAACTGCAGCGTCATCTGCTACCGCGACTGGACCCTGGAACAGACCGTGGAGCACTACCTCGGGCAGAGCCTGAAGCGCGATGGCATCGCCGGTGGCCAGGTCAAGGTGGGCCGTGACGACAAGGGGCTCTACGCCCGCTTCAGCGGCGTGCCCGCCGACTACGGCCTGCCCCTGGTGCAGCTGCTGGATGCGGGCGATCTCGCCTACAAGGGCGCCAGCCAGCTCAACACCGATGGCAAGTGGCAGTACAGCTGGTACCTCTTCCTGCCCCTGGGCATGGCCCTGGAGAACCGCCGCAGCATCGAACTGCTGCACTTCCCGCCGGATTACTCGCTGACCAAGGCCCAGGACTACCTGGAGTCGGCCACCACCGACCGCTGGGCCGACCTGCTGGAGCAGAACGGTGTCGCCGCTGACGATACGCCCGGCTACCAGACCATCATCGACATCACCCCCATCGCCGCCCCGGCCAGCGCCGGCAGCGACCTGGAAGGCGTCTACAGCTACTTCACCCCCTACCAGACGCGCATGGTGCAGCAGCTCACCAAGGGCAGCCCGGCGCTGCCGATGGTCGCCTTCGGCGGGCCGGTGCGCAGCTGGATCAAGCAGCAGTACGGCACCACCATCGGCGTGCTCGGCCTCGGCACCATCAGCCCCGCAGCCGACCAGAAGGTGCCGGTGCTGGGCAGCAACCACCCCAGCTACATCTGGTACGCCGCCGACCCGGAGAACTACGACGGCGACCAGGCCAAGGCCGATGCCGCCGGCCTCAAGGTCATGGGCCAGGACATCACCGCCGCCTGCTGGCAGGCCGGGATGGGCAAGGACCACAGCGCCAACCCGAGCAGCACGCTCGACAGCTGCAAGCAGAAGTGGCTGGTGACCGACAAGGTGCAGACCTGCGAGCTGTTCTACACCTCCATCCGCAAGCTGGACGCGGACAAGGCGAAGGAGAAGTGCACGGCGCCGTGAAGCCCGTGTGAGCCTGGGACAAAGGGGTCGCGGCCTCGACCTCTCCCGGGCTCAGGCGCCCCCTGCCGTACCGGCGGGCAGGAGCTCCAGGCCGCCGCTGTAGGAGAACAACTCCCCCAGCCCCGGCAACGAGAAACCGACGTAGAAGTGATAATGCCCGCCCTCGATGCGCTTGTAGGCGGTGGTACGCGGCAACAGGGCCAGCGGAACGCGGATGCCCCGGACCCAGGCAGCAATCGGCACCCAGCGCCAGCCACCGTCACGGGTATCGACCTTCAGTGCCAGGCGCAGGGCACCGGTGCATTCCTCCCAGTGCCCATCCGGCCAATGCCCCACGGGGCGGAACAGGGAAACCAGGGGGGCAGAACCCGCGAAACGCCTGTTCCAGTGCAGGCCCGACTCATCGCAATGGATATCCACGCGCAGGGGCACGCGCCGCGCACCGAGGGGAATGCCCAGTTTTCCCGCCAGCCGGCGCCCCAGCCACCCGGCGAGACCTGCGCCCGTCGCGAGCTCCACCTCGCCTTCGAGCACGCCACCCTGGCGATGCAGCCGCTGCAGCAAGGGGTGCAGCCCGCTGAAGCCCTCGCCGAACCAGAACTCGACCCGGTCCGTGCTCATCGCCCGTCCAGTTGGCGGCGCACCGCCTCGTCGTTGAGCTCGTCGCCGATGTGAACCCGCACCCGCCGCCCACCGACGCCTGCGCCGAGCTCGTGGAAGATCCGCTCCTCGACCTGGGACAGGCCGCCTTCGGTCATCTCCATCGGCTGCACGAGAATGGTGGGCGCCATGGACATCCACTTGCCACGCAGCATCAGCTTGATCGCCTGGCGCAGCGCGACCCTGGCTTCATTGAACTGCCCGACCAGCAACCGCTCGGTGCTGAAGCTCGCATGCACATCCTGCTCGCGCTGGGCCTGGAGCTCGCGGATCAGCATGCGGTTGCGGTAGACGCGGACGTACAACGTCGGCTTGAGAAGATCGAACACCATCGCTCCTTGGAAGACTGTGAACCCCGCGCCACGACCGGCGCCCGGCAACGCTATGCCGCCGCCCGGCCGCTTGTCCAGAGGCCTACAGCTGTTCGTCCGTGGGAGTGGGAGATGGTTCCCATGCCGGGAAGCGGAGGGCTGGAGGAGCTTGGGAAAGGCGTCGCTAGTGAATTCGCACCAGGAGGAAAAAAGCAGGCGCTCGGCGCCGAACGCAGTGAAGCCCAACACAGGGCGGCTCATGTCTGGGCCGACCCGTGAAGAGCTTCGCGAGTGAATTCGCTCCCACGGAGTGAGGCTCAGCTCCCGGTGGCGAGCACCTCCGCGCGGTGGATGCCGAAAGCGACATCCACCCTCGCGGGCTTGCCCACCTTAAACGCTGAACCGCGCCACCAGCCCCTTCAGGTCCACCGCCAGGCGCGCCAGTTCGCTGCTGGCCGCCGTGGTCTGGTGCGCACCGGCGGCGCTCTGGATCGACAGGTCGCGGATGCTCATCAGGTTGCGGTCCACCTCGCGTGCCACATGGGCCTGCTGCTCGGAAGCCGTGGCGATCTGCATGTTGCGCTCGTCGATGGTGCCCACCGCCTCGGTGATCTCCTGCAGTGCGCGCCCTGCCTCGTCGGCCGAAAGTTGCGTGGCCTGGGCCTGGCTGTTGCTAGCCTGCATGGCCTGCACCGCCGAATGGGTGCCGGACTGGATCGAGGAAATCATCTTCTCGATCTCCAGCGTCGAGGTCTGGGTGCGGTGCGCCAGGGCACGCACTTCATCGGCCACCACGGCGAAGCCTCGGCCCTGCTCGCCCGCCCGCGCCGCCTCGATGGCAGCGTTGAGCGCCAGCAGGTTGGTCTGCTCGGCGATGGATCGGATGACATTGAGCACCTGGCTGATATCCACCGCCTGCTGGGCCAGGCCCTGGACACGTTCTTCGGTTTCCTGCACCTGCTGGGAAAGATGACGGATGGCATCCAGGGTCTGGGCCACGCGCTGGTTGCCCAGGTTCGCCGCCTCGCTGGACTGGCGCGCCGACGTCGAGGCCGACGCCGCGTTGCGCGCCACTTCCTCCACCGCAGCGGTCATCTGGTTGACCGCCGCGGCGGCCTGCTCGATCTCGGAATTCTGCTGCTGCAGGGTCAGGCTGCCCTGCTCGGTGACGCTGGTCATCTCCTCGGCCGCCGAGGCGAGCTGGATGGAGGAGTCGGAAATCTGCCGGATGGTCTGCCGCAGGTTCTCCTGCATGCGCCGCAGTGCCTCGCTGAGGCGCGTGGCCTCGTCCTGCCCGCTGACTTCGACGGTGCGGGTCAGGTCGCCCTTGGCGATGGATTCGGCGAAGCGCAGCGAATCGCCCAGCGGCCGCACGATGCTGCGGGTCAGGGTCATGGCCAGCGCCACGGTCATCGCCAGGGCCAGCAGCACCGCGCCGACGACGATATTGATGCTGGTGTCGTAGGCATCGCCGGCGGCAACCCCCGAGCGCTTGACTCCAGCGGCGTTGAGGTCGATCAGCTTGGTCACGTGCTGCTGGTAGGTCGTCGCCAGGTCGCGTTGGCCGCCGTTGGCCCAGAGCAACGCCTGGGCGGGGTCGCGGCCTTGCAGGTCGATCAGCTTCTGCAACCCCGCCATGTAGGCCTGCAGGGCCTGCGCCGAGCCATCGAACACGCGCTGCTCTTCGGCACTGGTGATCATGTTGCGGCGGTAGTGCTCGCTTTTCTCGGTCAGGGTCTGGCGCGCGCTCTGCAACCGGTCGAGCGCGTTGCGCTGTTCGTCGGGGGTGGTGCTGGCGAGCAGCCGCAAGCTCTCCAGGCGGACGTGCAGCAGGCTGGTCTGGATGTCGTTGGCGGTCTGGATGGAAGGTAGCCAGTTGGTCTCGATGTCCTGTTCAGCACCCCGCAGCACATGCATCTGCTGCCATGAGAAACCACCGAGGACGATCACCAGCAGGGTGATCAGGGCGAAACACAGGGAAGCGCGCGAAGCGATGGTGATGGATCGTATGGACATGGCAGTACCTGCGGGTTGGGGTCTCGCCAGCGTCCCTGCCGATTCGGATTGCAGCTCCAGTCTTATCAGACGAACCGGGCCGATCCTGAAATTGCTTTTTCTAATCGACGCTTCAGGTTTGAAACAATTTGCAAAAAATCTGCCTGCGCCTCAGGGCTTGGACCGCTCATAGGCACCCAGGTCGCACAGCGCCGTGCCGTCGCCATCGCCATCCCGTGGCCGCATGGAACCGCGCTGATCCTGCCGGGTGCAGGAGCCGACGCCGGTGTCCACCGCCGGGCTGCGAGGGCGCAGGGCGTGGGTCGGCAGGCTGGAACCATTGGCCGCCAGCGGGTAGAGCACCCGGGTGAAAGCTTCGGCATCGTTCACCTGGATGTCGGCGGTGCAGTTGCCGGTATCGGTGCCCAGCAGCAGGCCACTGGCCTGGTAGCTCGCCGAATCACCGCCATTGGCGCAGTTGGCGACGCCGATGGATTCGTTGCCGTTGCCGACGATCAGGCTGTTGCGAACCGACAGACGGCCATGGTTGAGCAGGCCGAGGGTGAGGTTGTCGGCGATGGTGACGTTGACCAGTTGCAGGCTCGGCGTACCGGCGAACATGGGGTAGTCGGAGCCGTTGGCGACCACGGCGTCGTAGTCCCCCTCGCCGTTGGCGTTCTTGCCGGAGACGGTGACGTTGGTCAGCCTGAGCACGCCGTTGCCGTCGTTGCGGATGACCACGCCGGGCCCGTCGGCGCGGTGATGGAGAAAGGCGCTGCGGGCGACATCGGCGGTGCCGGTGTTGAACAGCGCCCCGCCGAGGGCGACCACGTCGTCGCCGTTGGTGACGTTCTCGCTGAACAGGCTGTCGCGCAGGGTCAGGAGCCCGCCGTTGAAGATCGCGCCGCCCAGGGCGCGCCCTGAATCGCCGAAGTCCGCGCGGTTGCGCTCGAACACCGAGCTGTAGACCTCCAGCGTGCCGCGATTGGAGATCGCGCCGCCGTCGCCATCGTAGAAGCCGAAGCTGGCGCGGTTGTCCTGGAATGCCACGCGCCGCACCACCAGGTAGCCGAAGTTCTCGATGGCACCGCCGTTGCGGGTGGTGTGGCCGTTGCGCAGGGTCAGGTCCTGGAGCCGCAGGGTGACGCCGAGGTCGACCTCCAGCAGGCGATCGATGCCCGAACCATCGATGACACTGACCCCCACCCCCGCTCCCACCAGGGCCAGCTCGCCGGCTCGCAGGTCGAGGTCGCCGTTGAGGTTCAGGTCCTCGTCGAGGATCTCGCCCTCCTCGCCCAGCGCCGGCGGCAAGGTCAGGGCATAGGTTCCGGCGGGCAGCAGGATGCGGTTCTTGCCACCCAGGCGGTTGGCGGCCTCGACCGCATCGCGCAGGGAGCAGTCGGCATCGCAGCGGCCATTGAAAACGTCATCGGTGCGGGTCACGTGGAAGTCCCGTGCAGCTGCCAGGGTCGGCAGCGCGAGCAGGGAGGCGAGCATCAGCGAGGTGGCCAGGCGCGGCCGGCAGCGGTGGGACATGGCGAGTTCCTTTCGGCGACAGCCGGTCATTGGCCATGGCAGCGGTCGCCCTGTCGGCCACCGCATCGGCGTGGCCCGCATCCGCGTCCTGCCATCCTGGCGGCCACGGAAAATGGACCGGCCAGCGGGGCGCCGGTTCACGGCCGTTCATCAGGCCACTGCCCTCGCATCACCATTCGTCCGCCAGCGCAGCAGAGGCTGGAATCCGTTTGTCGCTCCGCTTGAATGACGGTGATGCTTCGCTTGACAGATAAAATTATAGTCATAATATAAATCGTGAATTACAGGCATCATATAAACATTCCTTCCCTCTTCCGGAGATCCGCAATGAGCTCGCACAACCTCAAAGGCACCGCACTGATCACTGGCGCATCCTCCGGGATCGGCGCCACCTACGCCGAACGCCTGGCCCGCCGTGGCCTCGACCTGCTGCTGGTGGCCCGCGACCAGAAGCGCCTGGACGAACTGGCCCAGCGCCTCGGCGGCGAATACGGCGTGAAGGTCGAAACCCTCAAGGCCGACCTCACCCAGCGCGCCGACCTGCGTGCGGTCGAACAGCGCCTGGCCACCGACGCCGCTATCAAGGTGCTGGTCAACAACGCCGGCGTGGCGCAGAACGGTACGCTCGCCGACGCCGACCTCGACCAGGTCGACTCGATGATCCAGCTCAACGTCACCGCCCTCACCCACCTCTCGGTGGTCGCCGCCAAGCGCTTCGGCGATGCCGGCGAAGGCGCGATCATCAACCTCGCCTCGGTGGTCGCGCTGATCCCCGAGATGTTCAACGCCACCTACAGCGCTACCAAGGCCTACGTGCTCAGCCTGACCCAGACCCTGAACCACGAGATCGCCGCCAAGGGCGTGCAGGTGCAGGCCGTGCTGCCGGGCATCACCCGCACCGAGATCTGGGAGCGCTCCGGCATCGACGCCGCGCACCTGGACCCGAACATGATCATGGAAGCCGGCGAGATGGTGGACGCCGCGCTGGCCGGCTTCGACCAGGGCGAACTGGTCACCATCCCCTCCCTCCCCGACGCCGCCGACTGGGCCGCCGTGGTCAGCGCCCGCACCAAGCTCGGCCCGAACATGTCCCGCAGCAGCGCGGCGGCGCGGTACAAGTGAGCACTGCGGGTAAGGCGCGGAAATGGCGGCGCTGCACGCCGCCTGGCGACTGAAGTCGCCCCTGCAGGACCGCCGGGCTGACGCGCGGAGATGACTGGGGCGTAGGGTGGAGGTCGCTGTTTACCTCCACCGGGCGGAGTCGAACGTCACGCGCGGCGGTGCCTGGAAACGGGCGTTCGGCAGGACTTCGAAATGGCTGGGGGTCAGAGAAACGGTGGGCTGAAGCGCCACCCTGCGCCCCCATGCCCACCCTTGTGCCCGCCGGCGCGATCAGCGTGGCGCGATGTGCGCCACCATAAGCTGCACGCTTTCCTGCCCCCGGTATTCGTTGACGTCCAGCTTGTAGGCCAGCTCCGCCCAGCGCACGGTCGGGTTCGGCCACTGGTCGCGGTCGATGTTGAAGGCGATGCCGTCGAGCTGCAGCGACCCGCACTCGGTCTTGAGCACCAGCTTGAGATGCCGTTCGCCGACCAGGCGCTGTTGCACCACCTGGAAGATGCCGTGGAACACCGGCTCGGGGAAATGCTGGCCCCAGGGGCCGGCCTGGCGCAGGGCGCGGGCCAGCTCCAGGTGGAATTCCTGGAGGCTCAGCTGGCCGTCGGAGAGCAGGCGGCCGGTGAGGTCATCCTCGCTCAACTGGCGGCGCACCTCGGCGTCGAAGGCCGCGGCGAAGGCGCCGAAGTTTTCCACGGGCAGCGACAGGCCGGCGGCCATGGCGTGGCCGCCGAACTTGCTGATGAGCCCCGGGTGGCGGGCCGCCACGGCGTCCAGCGCATCACGGATATGAAAGCCCTGCACCGAGCGCGCCGAGCCCTTGAGCAGCCCCTCGCCGGCGTCGGCGAAGGCGATGGTCGGGCGGTGGTAACGCTCCTTCATGCGCGAGGCGAGGATGCCGATCACGCCCTGGTGCCAGTCCGCCTCGAACAGGCAGAGGCCGAAGGGCAGGTCCTCCAGCGGCAGGTCCTTGAGCTGGGCCAGCGCCTCGCGCTGCATGCCCTGCTCGATGGCCTTGCGGTCCTGGTTGAGCTGGTCGAGCTGCACCGCCATGTCGCGGGCCAGGGCCTCGTCCTCGCAGAGCAGGCATTCGATGCCCAGGCTCATGTCGTCCAGGCGGCCGGCAGCGTTCAGGCGCGGCCCGAGGATGAAGCCCAGGTCGGTGGAAGTGATGCGCGCGGCCGGGCGGCCGGCGACCTCCAGCACCGCCTTGAGGCCGGGGCGTGCACGGCCCGCGCGGATGCGCGCCAGGCCCTGGTGCACCAGGATGCGGTTGTTGGCGTCCAGCGGCACCACGTCGGCGACGCTGCCCAGGGCCACGAGATCGAGCAGCTCGGCGAGGTTGGCGTCGGGGCGGCCGGTGCGGGCGAACCAGTCCAGCTGGCGCAGGCGCGCGCGCAGGGCCAGCAGCACGTAGAAGATCACGCCGACCCCGGCCATGGCCTTGCTGGGGAACTCGCAGCCCGGCTGGTTCGGGTTGACGATGGCGTCCGCCGCCGGCAGCTCGGGGCCGGGCAGGTGGTGGTCGGTGACCAGCACCTTGAGCCCGGCGGCCTTGGCCGCGGCGACGCCATCGACGCTGGAGATGCCGTTGTCCACGGTCACCAGCAGGTCGGGGCGGCGCTCCAGGGCCACGGCGACGATCTCCGGGGTCAGGCCGTAGCCGTATTCGAAGCGGTTGGGCACCAGGTAGTCGACGTGGGCCGCGCCGAGCATGCGCAGGCCGAGCACCCCGACGGTGCTGGCGGTGGCGCCATCGGCGTCGAAGTCGCCCACATAAAGGATGCGCTGGCGCTTCTCCAGGGCCTCCACCAGCAGCTCGACCGCGGCGTCGATGCCCTTGAGCTTCTGGTACGGGATCAGCCGCGCCAGGCCCTTGTCCAGCTCCTCGACCGATTGCACGCCACGGGCGGCATAGAGGCGGGTCAGCAGGGGCGGCAGGTCGCCGAGGTCAGGCAGGGTGGCGGGCAACGGGCGGGGATCGATACGCATGCGGCTCAGTCTTCAGGCTTGCGGGCGGGCGCTGCCGCCGTGAAACAGGGGGCCGCTCGGGTGAGCCGGGCGGCCGCGTGGGGCGGTGATCAGCGCTCGCCGGCCAGCCACTCCAGGGGAATCTCGTGCTGGCCACGCTCATCGGTCACGAACAGCTCGCCGTCGCTGATCATCACGCTCCAGTTGATCGAGCGCGGCAGGTCCTTGGCCAGGTTCTCCAGGGCCTGCTGGTCGATGCCGACCACATTGATGTTCTTCAGGCTGCGCACGCCGTCCAGCACCTTGGTCTGCCACACGCGCAGGTTGCCGTAGGCCACCAGGCTGAAGCGCTCGGTACGGCGCGAACACCAGGTGATGCGCTCGGCGTCCGGCTGGCCCACCTCGATCCAGTGGAGGACGCGATCATCGAGGCTCTTCTCCCACAGCGCCGGCTCGTCGACGTCCGACAGGCCACGGCCGAAGGACAGCTGCTCGTGGTACCAGAGGGCGTAGGCGATCAGGCGCACGGCCAGGCGCTCCTCGGTTTCCGAGGGGTGCTTGGCGACGGTGAAGCGCAGGTTCTCGTACACGCTGCGGTCGAGGTCGGTGAGGTTGAGTTCGACTTTGTAGGGCGTCGCTTGCAGGGCCATGTGCGGGCTTCTTGGTTAGGCGAAAAGGCGGCAAGTCTAACCCGAAACCCGCTGCCGCGCCCGGGCGCCATCCGGCCGTTCGGCGCCCTGGAAATGCGCTCGGGTTCCCAGCCCGTGCGACTCGGGGTTGCCAGCCGGGGGCGGCCCCCTTTATAAGCCGGCCCGGTCCGCACTTCAGGAAAGGAAGCCAATGGAAGCGTTCATCATCGTGGCCGGCATCGTCGCCCTCCTGGCCGTGGCGCTGCTGCGTTCGGCCCGGCGTGCCCGGCCCTCCCGCGTCAGCGCCGAGGGTGCCGCGCAGATCAACCGGGTCGCCCTGCTCACCCTGCTCGAACCGCACCTGGGCCACCAGCTGGCGCAACGCCTGGACGGCGAGGCGCGGCAACTGGCCATGCACCAGGTGGCCCCGGCCCTGCTGCTCGCCGGCGACCGTGCCCTGGCGCTGGAAGCCCTCGCCGAGCTGAAGGCCGGCTACCGCCAGTCCGCCCTGGAATCCATGCTGGAGAACCTGCTGGAGACGGCCGACGCCCTCGCCGCCCTCGACCTGCTGGAAGCCAGCGCCAGCCCCCTGCCCGAAGCCCCGCTGCTGAGCATCCCTCTGATGGCCGCGGCCGGCCGCACGGAGCAGGCCCGCCAGCTGCTCGACAGCGTTACCGCCGGCCAGGAAGGCCAGGTGGGCCAGGCCCTCTCCGCCCGGCAGAACCTGCTGCTGGCCGGCCTGCAACGCCAGCTGGAACGTCCCGAGGCCGCCAGCCGCAGCCTGGAGCGGGCCCGCGCCATGCTCAACGTCCCGGTGCAGGAGGCCCCCGGCGACTTCCAGGCACTGCTGCGCGAATGCCTGGCCCAGGAACGCCTCGACCTGCTCGGCGAGTTCGCCGTCGCCCCCGACGCGCTCCTGGCCAACGACGCCGTCACCCTGTTGCTGGAGAACAACCGCGAAGCCCAGGCCCTGGAGCTGCTCGCGCGCCCGGACATGCCCCTGCACGCCCTCGACTGGCACGGCATGCTGCGCCTGGCGCTGGACGGCGAACGCCCGCAACTGGCCGAACGCCTGCTGGCCCTGGCCCCCGAAGGACTGCAGCAGGACCTGCTTGCCGACCTCATGGCCTGGCATGCCGGCCATGCCGACACCGCCCGCGCCGATGCCCTGCTGCGCGCCAGCGGCCTGGACGGCACCGACGCCACCTGGCTGTGCCTGGAGCTGGCGGGACGCTGTGCCGAGGCCCAGCCGGCCTGGAGCGCGGCGCTGCTGCACCAGGGGCTGGAAGCCATGGAAACCGTGGACGAGGAGACCGACTGGATTCGCCTGCGCCTGCTGGCCCTGCGCAGCCGTATGCAGGCCGACCCGGCCCGCGACCCGGTGCGGATGACCGCCGACCTGGAGGAATTCGACGCCCTGCGCCAGCAACTGGAATGGGATGAACAGCTGGACCAGGCCTGCCACCTGGCCTGCCTGCAACACCGCCTGGGGCTGCAGGACGCTGCCCGAGAGACCCTGGACAAGGCACTGGCGCACTGGGAAGCCCAGGAGATCGACGACCCTGACGAACGCACCTGGTACCTGGAGACGCTGGCCGAAGCGGCCATCGCCATCGACCAGGCGGAGCAGGCCGCCACACTGCGCGACCGCCTGCTGGAACTGGGCGGCGACAGCCGCGACCTCGACGCCGCGCTGCTGCGCCATCACATCGATCAGGGCCGTTATCCACAGGCCATCGCCCTGCTCGACCTGCGCAACCTGATGGCCCCCGAAAACCCCCTCGCCCGCCTGCGCCAGGCCATCGAACGCCTGCGCCCGGAAGCCCCGCAACGGGCCGATGAGCTGCAACAAGAGTTGCTCGATGCGCTGGCCAACGGCGCCTTGGGAACCTAAGAGCGGCGGCGCTGCGCGCCGCTTGGCGACTGAAGTCGCCCCTACACAAAGCGCTCGTGCCACCGCTGGAACATGACCGCTGTGTAGGGTGGAGGTCGCTTCTTACCTCCACCAGGCGGAGCCGAGCCCGGCACACCGGTTATGCCTGGAACCCGCATCGATGGGTTTCGCGGAGCTCGCGGACGCCGCCCGACCCATCCTTGTATCTCGACTAATACCTCCACAGGGGTAATAGTCCCCGACTGATCATCGGGGGAGGGGCTGGAAGTCGTATCCATCCTTAGGCCACGAGCCTGCAACGTAGATAGTGCTCCGCCCCTCCACACTCACTCGAACAGCCCGAACGGTATCCAGAGCCTCGAGCTCGCATTCACAAGGTTGGGCCGGGTGCAGTGATGATCGCGTCTGAACGGATCGAGAGGAGAATCCATGCCCAGCGTCATCGGCATCGACATCGCCAAACACACCTTTGACCTCGCCACCCTGCAACCCAACGGCAAGTACCGCACCAAGGCCAAGCTGGCCAACGACAAAGCGGGCTTCGCCGTCTTGCGCGACTGGCTGAACAAACACAGCGAACCCGGAGCCTGGGTCGTGATGGAGGCCACCGGCATCCACCATGAAGCCCTGGCCGAATGGCTGTTGGAGCAAGGCTATCGGGTCTGTGTCCTCAACCCGGCACAAATCGCCCACTACGCCCGTAGTCAGTTGCAGCGGGTGAAGACCGACAAGGTCGACGCCAAGCTGATCGCCGAATACGGCGAGCGCCATCAGGACAGTCTGCGTCCCTGGCAACCCGAGCCCCGTGCCGTGCGGCGTTTGAAAGCCCTGGTACGGCGCCTGGAGGACCTGCGCGAAATCGAGCAGATGGAGCGCAACCGCCTGGAAGTGGCCGATGCCAGCGTCCAGGCCTCGATCCAGTCGGTGCTGGAACATATCGGTCAGGAGATCGAAGAGACCCTCAAGGCGATCGACGACCACATCGACAACGACCCGGATCTGCGCGGCAAGCGCGACCTGCTGACCAGCATTGACGGGATCGCCGACAAGACCGCCGCCCTGCTCCTGGCGGAGCTGGGCGACCCACTGCGCTTTGCCAACAGCCGCGCCGTCACTGCCTTTGCCGGGCTCAATCCGCGGCTGCAGGAGTCCGGGAACCACCGGGGACAGACACGTATCTCCAAGACGGGCTCATCGCGCCTGCGGGCCGGCTTGTTCATGCCCGCGATCAGTGCCCTGACGTACAACGAGGCTGTCAGGGCCCTGAGCGAACGATTGAGGGCGAAGGGCAAGACCGGCAAGCAGATCGTCTGCGCCGCCATGCGCAAGCTGCTGAGCATCGCCTACGGCGTCTTGAAATCAGGCCGGCCATTTGACGCAAAACTGGCCCTTGCTCACTAGAAATCAAGACGGTATCTACGAATTGGCCACGTGACCCGACGCATGCGTCTTGAGCCCGTTTTTAACGCCGCGATGGCAACGCAGGTCGTTTTTCAGCTGCCCCGGGCGGGGCGGGTGGGAATGGCGGAGTGGTAGTGCTCCACGCGATTGCGTCCCTGGTTCTTCGCCTCGTAGAGCGCCTTGTCGGCCAGGGACAGCAGCCGATACAGCTCATGCCCGGCCTGGGACGAGGTGGCGATGCCGATGCTCACGCTGAGCCGGCCAGGGCCGAGGAGGTCGCTTTCGGCGAATTCGCGACGGATGCGCTCGGCCACCAGCGTGGCGGTGGCCGCATCGGCGTCGCTCAGCAGGCAGGCGAACTCCTCGCCACCGATCCGGCCGAACACATCGTGCTTGCGCATGCGTGCCGAGGTCACCGCGCAGAAGCCCATCAGCACCTCGTCGCCGGCCGAATGGCCGAAGGTGTCGTTGAGCCGCTTGAAGTTGTCGAGGTCGCAGAGCAGCAGCGCCACCGACTCCTTGCGCGCCGCGCAGGCCTTGAGCAGCGCCTCGCCGGAGGTCATGAAGGCACGCCGGTTGCCGATGCCGGTGAGCGGGTCGCTGAAGGCGGCGTGCTTGTACTGCAGCTCGGTGCGCTCCTTGACCATCGCCAGGGTGACGAAGGCCATGCCGATGGCGTAGAGCAGCGTCTCGAACACCATCACCGCGAAGAAACCGGTGCTCTGCCCGTCCACCGCGGCCTGGAACGGCACGCCCCGGTCCACCACCAGGCGCACGCCATAGGTGACGAAGTGGATCAGGTGCAGCGCCAGCGCCGGCTTGATGGACACCTGCAGCTCGTGCCGCGCGCGCCACAGCTCCAGGCCGGCGAGCAAGGTGTAGCCCAGGGTCAGCGCCGTGCTGACGAAGACCCGCGCCGGCAGCGATTCATAGAAGGCCGGCACGGTGCAGAGCGCGGCCCAGAGCAGCGGCCCGGCGAGGATGCCCGGCAGGTGCGCGCGGCGCCCGGCGAACACGCGCATGGCCGTCCAGTTCATGGCACAGCTGAACTGCAGGACGATATTGCCGAGGAGGATGGGCACCAGGTCGATGTTCATCCCGCGCAGGCTGCCGAGCACCGTGGCCAGCGCGCCGAGCAGCAGCATCAGGCTCAGGTAGCCGAGGGTGGGCTCGGGGCTGCCCCGGCGCCAGGCGCGGCCCGCCAGCAGGCCGAGGAGCATGAGGATGTAGACGTCGACCAGCACCAGCGTGGGGATGTTCAGCGCCATGACGCCACTCCATGGCGAACGATCGCCGCCCCGGAAAGGGGCGGCGGGCTGGAGTGACGAGCGAGGGCGTGCATGGTGGTACCGGAAAAGGCAGCGAATGAAAATGTGACTTGCGTCGCACTTTACGCGTAACCGTGTGCGCCCGCCACGGCCTGCCGTCGGCCAATGGCCACCGGCCATTCACAGCCGCAGCAGCAACGCCTCCAGGGCCACCTGGGGCTGCAGCTTCCATACCGCGTAGCTGAGCGGGATCATTTCCAGCCCGGCGCGGGCCAGCACCTGGTAGCGCTCCAGGTCGAAGACGTCCTCGCTGGCGCCGGGGTAGCCGATCAGGTCGATGGCCAGCACCCGCTCGCCGCGCTGGCAGAACAGGTCCAGGCAATGCCCGGCCACCGGGTAGCCGGACCAGACGCGCACGCCCTGCGCCTCCAGCGCCGTCGCCACCTGCTGCTGGAAGGCATCCACCGCCTGGCCGCCGCCGTCGCTGCCCTGGCCCTGCTCCAGGCGCTCCAGGTAACGCCGCAACAGGTGGCCGGGGGCGAGCTGCCGCTCGTCGCCGCTGAACAGCAGCATCTGGTGCTCGCGGGCACGAGTGATGGCGACGTTGAACATGTCCTCGCGGTTGAGGTAGTGCGCCGCCTGGGCGCCCGCACCGTCGATGGCGAAGCTGAGGATCATCAGGTCGCGCTCCTCGCCCTGGAAGCCGTAGGGCGTGGCCACGCGCACCCGGAACTGCGCCAGCAACTCGCCCGGCAGGCGCTCGGCGAGCAGGCGCCGCAAGTGCTCCACCTGGTCGCGGAAGGGCGAGAGCAGGCCGACGCTGGGCTTGACCTGGCTGTCGCGGTAGCGGCCGACATGCTCTTCGAGCAGCTCCAGGGCGCGCTGCGCCTCCACCGGGTTGTGCCCGGCCGGCACGCGCTGGCCCTCCAGCCGGTGCAGGCTGAGGCTTTCGGCGGCGAGCTGCTCGGGGCGCTCCTTCATCACCCGGATACGGCCGTTGTAGAAGGCCTCGTTGCTGAAGCGGATCAGCGCCGGACGGCCGCGGAAGTGTTCGTCGAGGAAGGTCAGCGCACGCTGGCTGGCCAGGCGTTCGCCCACCAGGTCGAGCAGGCTGTTGTCGCGGTAGCTCCAGGCCTGCTGGTCGCTCTCCGGCAGCTCGGCACGCTGCAGCAGCTGGCGCTCCTGGGCGCGGGAGAGGAAGGACACGTGGCGCAGCTGGCGGCTGTCGCCGGCCACCACCGCGCGCTTGCAACGCTGCAGGGCCGGCAGCGCGCTGGCGATGTCGCACTGGGTGGCCTCGTCTATCACCAGCACGTCGAACAGCCCCTCGCGCAGCGGCAGCACCTTGTGCAGGTCGTCCAGGCTCACCACCCAGATGGGGAAGGCGGCGAGCAGGTGCGCCGGGTCGAGTTCCTCGAACAGCGACTGCTGGCGCTGCGAGCTGCGCGCGCGGATCGCCTGGTTGTAGCGCACGAAGGTCTGCCGGTCGCTGTCCAGCAGCCGTTGCAGGCGTTCGACCCGCAGGCTCTCGATGTACTGCCGGCTGTGGGCCTCGCGGCGGCGCTGGCAGTCGCGCAGGTCGTCAAGTATCTGCCAGTGGCGCACGCTGCCGCGCACCCGTCGCTCGACCCAGGGCACCTGCAGCCAGCGTTGCCAGAAGGCCAGGGCGCCGCGTTCGGCACGCACCAGCAGGCCGCTCCAGCGCAAGGCCTGGCGGCTGCGCTTGTCGAAGGCCCGGGACAAGGCGGCCTCCTCGTCCAGCAGGTCCTTCAACGCACGCTGCTGGCGCGCCACGGCGCCCTCCTCCAGTGGCGGCAGCTCGCCCTGCAGCAGTTGGTCGAGGCGCGCGCGCAGGGTGCGCAGGAGCGATTGCTCCTCCACCTGCAGCACGCCGTCGCGCAGGTCGAGGTCATCGCGCAACTTGTCGGCGATCACCGTGACCGCCTGCTGGCTGCGGCTGACCAGCAGCACGCTCTCGCCCTGAAGGTGGCGGTCCAGCGCCAGCGCCGCGAGGGTGTAGCTCTTGCCGGTACCGGGCGGCCCGGCGACGAAGCTCAGGGGGTAGCGGGTGGCGTTGGCCAGGGCCTGGCGCTGGGCCAGGCTGAGGGAGGCCGGCAACGCTTCCGGGCGGCTGGGGGTGCCGAGGATCGTGCTCTCCTCGCCGACCGCATCCTCGCCCAGCAACTGCCGCAGTGCCGGCGAATGGCGCTCCGCGCCCTGCAGCAATTGCAGTTCGTGAAGGATGCCGCGGCTGCCGGCACCGCGCTCGGCCAGGGCCACCAGCGCTGCGGCGCGCAGCGACAGGCGTTGCGCAGCCATGGCCTTCTTCAGGGTCGCGGCGCCCTCCAGCACGGGGAAGGCGCTGGCCGGCAGCACTTCGCCGACCACGGTGAAGCGTTGCAGCCAGGCCATCAGGTCGGCCAGGTAGTGATCGTCCAGCGCACCGCTGGGCAGCGGCAGGCTTTCCAGCCCCTGCTCGGCATCGGCCTTGAGCAGCTGGCGCAGCAGGCGGCGGTTGAGCTGGGGCTGGGCGAGGTCGATGGCCAGGCTGGGCGGCGCGCCCTCGCCGAGGCTTTCCAGGCGCGCCTCGAAGTACACCAGCGGCGCGCAGTGGCGCACCGTCCTGCCTTCCGCATCGCTACGCCGGCCGCACACCGGCAGCACGCCGTAGATCAGCTGCAGCTCGCGCTGGTAGAGGTTCTGCTGCTGCAACAGGTGCTCGCCCAGCTCGGCCGACAGCGCGGCGAAGGGCATGGCGCCGCTGGCCAGCTCCTCGCGCCCGTCCAGCCAGCCCCAGCGCTCGGCCTTGAAGGTGCTGACATCGTCCAGTTGCAGTTCGCGGCTATCGGCCTGGTAGCAGGCGCGGTAGAAGGACAGGCGTTTCGCGATCGACGGCATGGGGCGTCCCGGGCGGTTTCCAGCGGCGCATTGTGCCGGAATCAGGGGGATGGGCTGAATCGGCGGGTGCGGATTTTGGGGAATGGGTTCACGGTCGGGGCACTTCCGGGGCGGCGCTACGCGCCGCTTGGCGACTGAAGGCGCCCCTACGAAAACGGCGGTGCCGGGCTGATACTCGCGAGACGCCCGGGACTTCGCATCGATGGGTTTCGTGCCTCTACCCATCCTACGAGAGCAGTGCCGCGCCCCGTCAGCGCGGGGCGTAGCGCTTCCAGAGCTCCTCGAACTCCGCCAGGTAGCTGCCCACCAGTTGCGCATTGTCGATCACCAGCAGGTTCTCCTCGTTGCTGGTGCTGGCGCTGCGGGTCCAGTTGAAGCTGCCGTTGAGCAGCAGGCGGCCGTCGAACAGGGCGAACTTGTGGTGCATGTGGAACGGGCTGTCGTCGATGCGCAGCGGCACGCCGGCTTCCAGCAGCTGGCGGATGTCGCTGCCTTCGTCGAACTGTTTCTCGTTGTCGCTGATCACCCGCACCGCGATGCCGCGCTGGTGGCAGGCGAGGATCTCGCTGCTGAGCTGGTCGTCGGAGATGGTGTAGACGCAGATGTCCACGCTCTGCCGCGCCTGGCGCAGCAACTCGCGGATCTTGCGCCGGCATTCCTCGCCGGGGCTGAAGTGGGCGCTGGCGAGGGTGCGCACCGGTGCCGCGCTGACGTCCAGGGTCTTGACCACCTGCTCCAGCCACTTCAGCGCCGGCAGGGTGTTGGCGGGGTCGGCCAGGGCCAGCTCGCGCACCAGGTCGAAGGCGCGGTTGCGCAGGTAGCGCACCTGGTCCGGGCCCAGCTCGCTGCCCAGCTGGCGCAGCTCGTCGCGCTCCTCGTTGCTCAGTTTCAGGTCCAGCAGGCTGTCGCGCAGCTGCTGGTCGAGTCCGTCGAAATCCATGGAGCCTCCCTGTCTTCAGGTTGTGCGGCGCGGCCTGGCCAGGGCGGCATAGAGCCCGCCACAGAGCGCACCGGCGATGTGGTATTCGAATGAAACCCCGGACTGCGGCAGCAGGCCGGAGACCCAGCCGCCGTAGTAGAACAGCACCAGCGCGGCCACCAGGAGGTCGAGCCAGCTGCGCTGGAACCAGGCACGCACCAGCAGCAGCGCCCAGAGGCCGAACAGCCAGCCACTGGCGCCGACGTGCATGCCGGTGCGGCCGAACAGCCAGACCAGCAGGCCGCTGCCGAGGATGATGCTGGCGCTGGCCAGGAGGAAGGCGCGGATGCCGCCGAGCATCGCCAGCCAGCCGAGCACCAGCAGGCCCGGCAGGTTGCTCGCCAGGTGCGCCCAGCTGCCGTGCAGCCAGGGGGCGAAGAGGATGCCGGGCAGCCCGTCCAGGTGCCGGGGCAGCAGGCCCCAGGCGTTCAGGGCCTGCCCGCTGAGGCTGTTGGCGAGCTGCAGCAGGAGCATGAGCCCGGCGATGCCGGCGAGCAGTCGGATGCGCGGGCCGGCCCAGCGGGTCACGACGACTCGCCGCCCGGTGCCTTGCCGGCGCCCATCATCTCGCCGAGCTGGTTGAGCCGGTTGGAGATGTCGGTGATGCGGTGGTGGGTGCGCAGGTCGACGTCGATCTTCTTGTCCATCACCCGGATCAGCGGCAGGAAGCTGTTCTCCAGGCTCGCGGCCAGGCTCTCCAGCACCTCGCGCACGCCCTGCTGGGCCGGGGCGACCACTTCGACCTCCAGGTTGGCCGGCTTCTGCACCAGCTTCTCCAGGGCCGCCAGCAGTTCGCGCCAGGGCACCTGGGCATCGGCCGGGGCCTCCTCCGCTTCGGGCTGGCGGGCCAGGCCGCGCACGCTTTCCACCAGGTCGTTGAGCTGGGCCACCACGCGGCCGCCGACATCGGTGTCGCTGCCGCCCATGGACTTGTTGCGCATGAAGTCGCGCTTGATCTGCGCCCAGCGCTCGGCCTGTTCCGCGCTCTGGTTGCCGCGCAGCTCGGCGAGCTTGAGCAGGTTCTCCTCGGCGCCGGTGGTGAGCAGCTGCGACTCGCCCTGGTAGTGGTCGGCCAAGAGCTGCAGCAGCTCGGCGTCGTTCATCACGGCGGAGATCTTCTCCGCCATCTTGTTCATGTTGCGGTAGCTGCCCTGCAGCTTGAACGGCGGTTCGGTGCGGTACTGGTCGGCCTGGGCGGCGCTGGCGATGTACTGCTGGTTGACCTTGAGCACCACGTCGCGCACCTGCATCAGGCGCTGCAGGGTGGTGGTGATCTCGTTGATCTCGGCGCCGCTGTAGCTGTGGCTCAGCTCGTTGGCGGAGAAGGGCTTGCCCTCGGCGCGGGCCACGAAGCGGTAGACGTCGGCCATGTCGCGGGTGGCCAGCGGCGCCAGCACCGGGTTGGAGGTCAGGCCGTTCTCGATGTAGCTGAGGGCGAAGGCGTCCTGCATGCCGCCCAGGGTGTCGCCGAGGTTATAGATGTCGGCGCGGTTGGCGAGCATGTCGGGGATGCGGAACACATCGCCCGACTCGGTGTAGGGGTTGCCCGACATCACCACGCAGAACTTCTTGCCGCGCATGTCGTAGGTCTTGGTGCGGCCCTTCCACACGCCCTCGATGCGGCGCGTGCCGTCGCAGAGCGAGATGAACTTCTGCAGGAACTCCGGGTGGGTGTGCTGGATGTCGTCGACGTAGAGCATCACGTTGTTGCCCATCTCCAGCGCCAGGTTGAGCTTCTCCAGCTCCTGGCGCGAGGTGGCGTCGGGCGCCTGGCCCGGGTCCAGCGAGCGCACCTCGTGGCCGAGGGCCGGGCCGTTGATCTTCATGAAGATCAGACCGAGGCGGTGCGCCACGTATTCCATGAGCGTGGTCTTGCCGTAGCCGGGCGGCGAGATGAGCATCAGGAGGCCCATCAGGTCGGTGCGCTTGTTCTCCCCGGCGGTGCCCATCTGCTTGGCCAGGTTGTCGCCGATCACGCCCAGGTAGACATCGTTGATCAGCTTGTTGCGCACGAAGGAGCTGAGCGGGCGCGGCTTGAACTCCGCCAGGCGCAGGGCCTCGCGCTCACGGCCGATGACCGCCTGGCGCAGCGCCTGGTAGCGCTGCAGGCCGGGCAGGAAGCCTTCGCGGTGCTCGCGCAGGCGGGCGAAGAAGTCATCCACCGCCAGCTGCAGGCTGCGCTCCTGGATGCGCGGGTGCTCGCCCATCAGGCCGGTGACGACGAAGCGCAGGTCGACCTCGGTGACCCGACGCGGGAAGTCCTCGGCCAGCAGCGACAACGCCACCGCCTCGGGCAGGTAGTCCTGCAATGCGCCGTACTCCGCCTCGGAACACAGGCCACGCAGCCAGTTGCCGGCCAGCGCCCACTGCGCCGCCGGGCGGCCGTCGAGGCGACCGAGCGCCTGCTGGTAGTCGTCCCACATGCGCGCGCCCTGCAGGCGCAGCTTGAGCGCCTCCTGCAGCTGGCGGGCGTACTTGCTGAAGGTGAATTCGATGCGCTCGGCGGCCAGTTCGCTCACCAGGTATTCGGCAGCCTCCTGCACCTCGGCCGGGGCCAGGCCCAGGGGCTCGGTGGCGAGGAAGGCGTCCATGGCGGCGGCGATCTCCGCCTGCAGGTCGAGCAGGCCGTCGCGGCGGCCGAACAGTTGCTGGATATGGCGGCTGGTGCGTGCCCGCTCCGGCCACTGGGCCGGGCCTTCGGCGGCGCGTTGCAGGTCCCAGTAGAGCGCGGCGAAGGCACGCGGCAGCGGCCCGTGGCGCAGCAACCCGGCGCTTTCGCGCAGCGGCAGCAACTGGGTGAGGATGGCGGCGGCATCGTGATCGTGGATGCCCTTCTCGTAGCCTTCCCTGTAGCGCGGTGCGGCGAAGTCGCGGATCACCCGCGCCAGCTCCTCCGGCTGCCCCAGCCATTGCTTGAGGCCGTCGAGGCTGAGGTTCTCCTGCGAGGCGTCGGCGGCGTCGAGCACCTGGCCGGCGAGGTATTCGGCGCGGTACAGGCGTTCGGACTCGGACTCCAGCGACACCTGCCAGAAGGCCTTGAGGGTCTCCAGCTCCGGGTCGCGCAACGGTTCGAGGAAGTCGGTGCCGGTGAGGTGCAGGTAGAGCGCCTCGCCCCGGGGCATCAGGGTCAGGTCCAGCTCCTGGGTGTTGACGCTGAAGCGGTGGCGCGGGCCGAGGCGGATGACGTTGCCGCCCTCCTCGAACAGCTCGCTCTTGTCGCGCAGGGCGCGCACCGCCTGGTCGCGGGCGCCCTTGAGGCGGGCCTCGACGTCGTCGGCCTTGACGCTGTCCTTGAGCTCGCGCAGGCGCTGGGCCAGCTCGCGCAGCTTGAGGATCAGCGGGTCGGCGGCGAAGAAGGCGTTGAGCTCCTCGGCCTGGGTGAATTTGGCGGTGCGCCGGCCGAGGCTCTCAAGGATGCGCCGGGCGGCGTCGAGCAGGCCCTGGGCCTTGCGCTGGCGCTCGTCGAGCAGGGATTGCTTGTGCGCCTCGAAGGTTTCCAGCAGCTCCTCGCGCTTGGCGAGGATGTCGCCGAGGAACTGCTCGTGGTCGCCGAAACGGCTCTCCAGCTCCTCCAGCTGTACCAGCAGGCGCGAGAGCTGCTCGTCGCAGCGCTCGGGGTCCTGGGATTGGGCCAGGGCGCTGGTGATGCCCTGGCCGAAGAGTTTGAACTGGGCACCGAACTGGGCGACGGTCTCGGTGGAGCCGAGCCCCTTGCGGCGCTGCTCGGCACGGGCCTTGGCCTGGTTGAGGCGGGCGTAGATCTCGGAGATGGACTCGATGATGCGGGTGCGCTGGGTGGCGTCGTCGATCTGCAGCGAGGCCATGAGGCTGGAGAGCATGTCGAGGTCGGCGGCCATGGCCTGCAGGGCGGCCAGGGGTGCCGCCAGCTGGGCCACGGTCTCGGCCTTCTGCGCCTCGGCGTCGAGGGTCTCCAGGCGGGTGACGAAGGGCTGCAGGGCCTGCTCGCTGGCGAGGAAGGTCGCGGTGGCGGCGGCAGTCTTCGCCTGGGCCTCGAGCAGCTCGGCCTCCATGGCGTCGATGCGCGCGACATCGATGTAGCGGTAGTCGCGGATGGTCAGCAGCAGGCCGCGCTGGGCGGTGATGCCGTTGAGCGCGTCGACGAAGCTCTGCGCCTGGTCCCAGCTGTCGGGCAGCAGGCCGTCGAGCAGGGCCTTCTGCTTCGCCTCGGCGCCGGCCATGGCCTGGTCGGACTGGCGGCGGATGCTCTCGACCTTCTCGTATTCGTCCAGCACCAGCTCGGACGTGGCGGCCACCTCGCGCAGCAGCGGCGCCAGGCCGTCGAGCTGGTCGCTGCCCAGCCAGTGGTAGACGTCGAACAGGCGGCGGGTGTTCTGGCACAGCAGCGAGTAGCGCTGCACCGAGACGGCGGGCGCGTCGATCTCGCGGCACAGGTCGTAGAGGTCGGAGACGCCGCGCACCAGCTCCGCATTGCCGATGCGCCCGAGGAAGCCGCTGCGGGCCGGCTGGCGAGCGGCGTATTCCTCGGTGCAGAAGGGGGTCTGCCAGACCTGCATCGGGTGGATGCGGGTGGGCTCGTCGCCCTCGGCGGCGAAGATCACCATGCGCCCGTCCTCCAGGCGCGCGTAGCCGTGGCCGAACAGCGGGTTCTGCAGTTGGCGGTTGATCATGTTGTAGGTGAGCAGCACCGCGCGGCCCTGCTCGGGGTGGTAGAAGACGTACTGCACGTCCTCGCCGTTGGGCGAGCGCACGGCGCGCTTGAAGCGCATGCCGTCCATGGACTGCTCGAAGGTCTTGTACTCGCCGCTCTGCAGGTAGTAGCCGCCGGGGAAGATGATGCCGTGGTCTTCAGGCAGCTGGACGCAGGCCAGGCCAATGGCGTCGATGCGCTCGACCTTGCGGGTCAGGCCGTTGAACACCAGGTAGCGCCACTGCTCCTCGCGGTAGGGCAGCACCTTGAGCAGCACCAGGCTGCCGAGGCGGGCGAACTCCACCTGGGCGTCGTCGAGGGACTGGGTCTTGTCGAGCACCTCCTCGCGGTAGATGCCCAGGCCATCCTCGGTGTTGTTCTCCACCTTGATGGTGAGGTCACCGCCGATGGTCTCGACGAACACGGTGTCGAGGATGTTCAGGTGCGGGAAGCGGCCTTCCACCACCATCTCGCGGGTGGCCTTCTTCCATTCGAAGTCGAAGGGCGCCGGCAGGGCGATGTCGCGCTCGCCGCGGTTGTCGATGTAGCGCACCTCGCGGCCATCGGCGGAGATGGACCAGCGGAACACGCGGATGTCGCTGATGCGCTCGCCGATCTGGAAGCTCGCCAGCAGCTTGCCGTCGCGGATGGCCAGCTGCAGCAGGCGGGTGTTCTTGTAGTAGGTGTAGAGCTCGTTGAAGTCGTTGACGAAGCCCTGGGCCGCGAGGAACGAACCCTCCAGCGGCACCGGTTCGGCTTCGTAGCCCTCGCCCTCCTCCACCAGGCGGTAGAGGGAGAACACGTCGGCGACATGGGTTTCCTTGCGCAGCCCGATGAACACGTTGTAGCCGAACAGCAGGCAGTCGCCGACCTGGACGATGTCACGGGCGATGCAGTTGTTCTCGGTGCGGATGCGCACACGGCCGATGACGTCCATGCGGCTGTTGCCGAACTCTTCCAGGCGCTTCTGGTTGAGGGCCTCGGTGGTCTGCCGCAGGCGCTGCCCCTGGTCCTGCAGGCGCTTGTGCAGCACCTCGTAGGCGCCGCCTTCGGCGACGGCCTTGTCCAATACATCCTGTGCGGGGGTTGCGGCGGTGACGTCCGACATCGTGTTCTTCCTGAATCTGCTGGGTCTGCGAGCAAGGCCCCTCAGATGGAGGGGCCGGGCACGCGGGGACGCGGGGCCTGGGCTCAGGCACCGATCTTGCGGGCGACCTCGGCCATCTGCTCGCGCAGGGCGGGGTCGATTTCCTCAGGCCGGACGTGGGCGAGGATTTTCTTCAGTACGCGCTTCTCGTTGTCATCGATTACGCCGTCGCGCTCGGCAATGGCGAGCAGGGCGGCCAGTTCGTGCACGTCCAGGCGGCCGTCGTTGGCGAAGCAGCGGATGGAGCGGAAGGACAGCTCCAGGTAGTCACGGGGTTCCGACATGGCAAGGTTCCTCTTGGTGGGTAGGCGGGCCCGTCCCCTTTTTCAAGGCGGGGCGGACCCTTTGCATGGCATCGGGCCCCGGGAGTTCCGGGGCCCGCTCGATCAGGCGTCGGCAGCCGGAGCGGCGTCAGCCTTGGGCGCGACGGCCGGGGTGCGACCATTGAGCAGGCGCGCCAGCACGTCCTGCACCACCGGGCTCTTGCCCACCACGCCTTCGATGGCCTTGCCCACGGAGAGCGACTTGGCGAAGGAGTTGAAGAAGTCGCCTTCGCCGCCGACGATCTCGATCTTCGCCTTGCCCAGTGCGGTGGCGAGCACCTCGGCCTGGTCCTTGGCGATGTCCTTGTTGGCGGCGATGGCGGCCATGGCTTCCTCGAAGCTCTTCTCCAGCTGCATGCGGAACTCCTCGTGCTGGCGAGCACTGTCGCTGAGGGCATCGAGGGCACCGAACTTCTTGCCCAGGCCTTCGGCCTCGGCGTTGAGGCGCTGCAGGAGGATTTCCGCTTCCGCCGAACCCAGGTCCTTGGTGGCCTTGGCCTTGGCGGCGCCGAGCTGTTCTTCGCCACGCGCCTGGGCGCCCAGCTTCTCTTCCAGCACCTTGGCTTCGGCCAGGCCGTCCTTTTCCTTGGCTGCGGCGGCGGCTTCCAGCACGCGGGCGTCGGCCAGGCCTTTCTCCTGCTCGCCACGGGCTTCGGCGATCAGCTGCTCGGCACGCACGCGGGCTTCGGCGAGGCCTTCCTTCTCCTTGGCGGCGGCGGTGACTTCCAGCACCCGCGCGTCGGCCAGGCCGGGGGCGGCACGCTCGGCCTCGATGCCTTCGGCCAGGCGCTTCTTCGCCTCGGCCTGCTTGGCAGCGGCTTCCAGCTCGGCCTGGGCCAGGTTGTTGATTTCCACGGCCTTGTGCTTGGAGCGGGTCTCGTCGGCCTCGGCCTGCTTGACCTGGCGCACCAGTTCCTGCTCGGCCTCGGCCTGCGCCTGGAGCACGATGACCTGCTTGGCACGCTCGGCCTCGGAGATCTCACGCACTTCCTTGATGCGCTCCTCTTCCTGGGCCACGGTCTTCTCGACGGCGACGCGGTCGCGGATCACGTTGGCGATATTCTTGCGCTGTTCTTCCAGCGCCTTTTCCTTCTCGATGCGCTGCAGCTCGACCTCGCGCTCGCGGGCGACCACTTCCAGGTCCTTGGCGCGGGTGACCTTCTCCACCTCGATGACCACGGCGCGCTGGCGGTTCTGCTGGGCCACTTCCACTTCGCGCTGGTGGTTCTCGACGCGCACGTCGATCTCCTGCTGCGCCTGGATGCGCGCCTGCTCGGCCTTGAGGCGCTCCTCTTCCTTGACCTTGGCGGTCTCGGCTTCCTCGCGGGCGCGGATGGTCTCGATCTCGCGCTTCTGACGGGCTTCGGCGTCGGCCTGCTGGCGTTCCAGCGCCAGGGCGGCTTCACGGGTCTCGACGTTCTTCTTCTGGATCGCCAGCTCCTGGTTGCGCTCCAGCTCGTTGGTGATGACGTTCTGCGCGGCGGTCAGCTCGGTGATCTTGCGGATGCCTTCGGCGTCGAGGATGTTGCTCGGGTCGAGGGAGTTCTTCGCGGTCTGCTCCAGGTAGTCGATGGCGACGTCTTCGAGCACGTAGCCGTTCAGGTCGTTGCCGATCACCTCGATGATGCGGTCGCGGAAGTCCTGGCGGTTCTCGAACAGCTGGACGAAGTCGAACTGCTTGCCGACGGTCTTCAGCGCTTCGGAGAACTTGGCGTTGAACAGCTCGTTCACCGCGGCGCGGTCGGAGGCACGCTCGACGCCGATGGCCTTGGCCACCTTGAGCACGTCTTCCTGGGTTTCATTGACGCGCAGGTAGAAGGCGACGGTGATGTCGGCGCGCATGTTGTCGCGGCAGATCAGCCCGTCCTTGGCGCGGCGATCGACTTCCAGGGTGATCAGCGAGATGCGCATGAACTCCTTGAGGTGGATGACCGGGTACACCAGGGCGCCGGTGAAGTGCACCTTGGGCGTGGAGGACATGTCGTTGACGATCAGCGCGGTGCCCTGCGGGACCTTGATGTAGAAGGCCTTGAACAGGGCCAGGATGCCGACCACGAACAGGACGACGAGTCCGAGCACGGTCAGGAAGGGCATCACCCACTCGATGTTGTTCATTTGCAATCACTCTCCTTTGATGCTGAGGCGCACCGGGTCAGATGCCCCGGAATTCGTCCTCGGTGATGACCCGATAGGCGTGCTGCGCCTCCAGGTATTCCAGTAATACGACGCGGTCGCCGCGCTTGAGCCCGAGGGCTTCGTCGGCACGGACCTTGAGGATCAGCCCGGCGCCACCGTCTTCGAGCACGGCTTCGCCATGCTCCAGGGTGACCCGGCCGCTGCGCACCATGGCGGTCTGGCCGAGCACGCTCTTGCTGGTGACGGCCTCCGCCTTGTGGAACAGCGGCCGCAGCGGGCTGCAGATGAGCGCCGCCACGGGCAGCGACAGGCCCAGCGCGACCACGGCCACGACCAGGCCCAGCGGGTAGCGCAGGAGGCCCAGGGGCAGGTGGCTGAGGACCAGGAGTTCGGCGAAATAGCTGAGGAACCAGGAGCCGGCGAACAGCAGGCTGAGCACCAGGGTGACCGGCACGCCATTGAGCTTGAGCTTCGACAGCAGGGCCGCGACGCCATCGCCGGCGAGCAGCGAGTCGGCCTCGACGTCCAGCAGGTCGACCTCGACCAGGCCGAGCGCGACGATCGCCCAGTAGACGATGGCCAGGCACAGCAGGAAGCTGAACAGCACGGTGGGGAACGACAGTGCGGTCTGCAGGAAGATTTCCATCGCTTTCCTATCCCTGAAAAGGCTGGGGCGGGGCCGAGCGGCTCCGCCCGTTCAACGGTGGATCAGGACTTGCCCTTGTCCTTCAGGCGCGCCAGCACGCTGTCGGCGCTGGTGCCGTCGGCGACGATGCCGGCTGCGCGCAGCTTGGCATCGAGGTCATCGTCCGGGCTGCTGGTGGCGGCCAGTTCGGCGGCCGCTTCCATCTTCGCCGCACGCTCGGCCTGCTGGCGCTTGATCCGCTCCAGCGATTCGACGGCGGTGTGCAGCTTGGTCTGCGAGCCGCTGTAGCGCTGGGCCACGGCCATCTGCGCCTTTTGCACGCTCTCGGTGGCCTTGACGGTATCGACCTGTTGTTTCAGGTGCTTGATGTTGCCTTCGGCCTGGGTCACGGCCTTGCGCAGCTGGGCCACGCTGGCGGCGAAGCCGGCGGCCTGCTCGCGCTCGACGGCCAGTTCGTTCTCCAGGTTGGCGATCTTCTCCGCCACTTCCTTGGCCAGGGCCTCGTTGCCGCCTTCCAGGGCCTTCAGCGCATAGGCTTCGTACTCGCCGACCTTGGCGGCACACTTGCCGGCACGATCCTCGGCCAGTTTCTGCCGCGCCATGATCTCGGCCAGGGCTTCCTTGGACTTGCGCAGCTCCAGGTCGGCATCGCGGATTTCCTGGTCGAGGATGCGCAGCGCCTGGCTGTCGACAATGGCCTCGCCGGCTTCGTTGACACCGCCGCGCAGGGCGGTGAGCAGCTTGCTCCAAACGTTCATGTGCTTCCTCCAGGTCAGGCCTGAGCCTTCAGGTAGCCTTCGTAGGCTTCGGTGGCGCGGATCACGTTGCTGGCGAGCGTCTCGATCTCGTAGACCACGTTGGACAGGATCGAGGTGGCGCTCAGGGCGCCGAACATGGTGTAGCAACGCTCGCCGCCAGGCAGCGTCTCCAGGCCGATGCTGGACAGCGGGAACAGCTGGCGGCTGAGCAGCACCTCCTCGTTGAAGGCGGCCACGTCGCGCACGTCGCTCTGCGGCCAGAGCAGCGCCTCGACGATGATCTGCTCACCGTGCAGGGCGACGAACAACGGCAGGTCGCCGTACTCGCGCATGGTCACGTGCAGGCTGGGCTCGGCACCTTCGATCAGTTCGATGCCGGCATCGCCACGGGTGAAGAGCTCGGTCGCGGCCAAGGCCTCGCAGAGCGCTCGCGCATTCCAGATCTGAGGCATTTCCATGGCCCCCTCCTTTTCCAGATTGACCGGCCCCGGTTGAGGCTGGCGCAGCTTGCGTTCAACCGCCAGGAGCGCCTGGGCGTTCTCCGGCAGTATCCAGACTTCCTTTTTCACCAGCCCCTGGTCACGCAGGCGCTGGCGGAACAAACGTTGGTAATGGGCGGATGACTTGTTTTCCATGGGACGCAGATTAATCCATCACATGTAAGCTTTCAATCCATCACATGTAATATTTTAGAAGCGCGCCAAACGCGCGCAGGACTATGCCTCGGAGCGGGCCCGAAGGGTTCTGCAAAGGTGGGAAGAGGAGCGGCGGGGCATGAGGACCTGTCCATGGTTTCTGCTGTACGCGTGCCGTGTCGCCCGGGATTAGAACCCCCTCGTCGCGCCTTGGAAAGCGGGGATCGGCCGAAGACCGACCTGTTTCACGAAAAAGCAGCCGGCCGACGGCTGCCCTGAAACGGGGCAATGGTCTAGGCTAGGCGGGTTTTTCCCTGCCCCACGGACGCGCAATGGATACCCTCGCCAAGCCTCTCGCCGGACTGAAAGTCATCGAACTCGGCACCCTGATCGCCGGCCCCTTCGCCTCGCGCCTGTGCGCGGAGTTCGGCGCCGAGGTAATCAAGGTCGAGTCCCCCGACGGCGGCGACCCGCTGCGCAAGTGGCGCAAGCTCTACGAGGGCACCTCGCTCTGGTGGTTCGTGCAGGCGCGCAACAAGAAGTCGCTGACGCTGAACCTCAAGCACCCCGACGGCATCGCCATCCTCAAGCGCCTGCTGGGCGAGGCGGACATCCTCATCGAGAACTTCCGCCCCGGCGTGCTGGAGAAGCTCGGCCTGGGCTGGGACGTGCTCCACGCGTTGAACCCCAGGCTGGTGATGCTGCGCCTCTCCGGCTTCGGCCAGAGCGGCCCGATGAAGGACCAGCCGGGCTTCGGCGCGGTGGGCGAATCCATGGGCGGGCTGCGCTACATCACCGGCTTCGAGGACCGCCCGCCGGTGCGCACCGGCATCTCCATCGGCGACTCCATCGCCGCACTCTGGGGCGTGATCGGCGCGCTCATGGCGCTGCGCCACCGCGAGGTCAACGGCGGCGAAGGCCAGGTCGTGGACGTGGCGCTGTACGAGGCGGTGTTCGCCATGATGGAGAGCATGGTCCCGGAGTTCGACGTGTTCGGCTTCATCCGCGAACGCACCGGCAACATCATGCCCGGCATCACCCCCTCCTCCATCCACACCAGCGCCGACGGCCGCCACGTGCAGATCGGCGCCAACGGCGACGCCATCTTCAAGCGCTTCATGCTCGCCATCGACCGCGAGGACCTGGCCCTCGATCCGACGCTCGCCAGCAACGACGGCCGTGACGCGCGCCGCGACGAACTCTACGGGGTGATCGACCGCTGGGTCGGCTCGCTGCCCCTGGACCAGGTGTTGGCGGTGCTGACCCGTGCCGAGGTGCCGGCCAGCCGCATCTATTCCGCCGAGGACATGTTCACCGACCCGCAGTTCATCGCCCGCGAGATGTTCCTCCAGGCGCGCCTGCCCGACGGCAAGCCGTTCCGCATGCCCGGCATCGTGCCCAAGCTCTCGGCGACCCCGGGCTCGGCCGAATGGGTCGGCCCGGAGCTGGGCGAACACAATGCCGAAGTGCTCGGTGCCCTGGGCTACGACGCCGCACGCATCGACGCCCTGCGCAAGGAAGGCGCCATCTGAGCCGCTTCCCGCGCCTTTCCCCGCCCATGGCCGGCCGCCGCGGATTCCGCTCGCGCCTGAGCGGCCTGCTGCTCGGCGGAGCGCTGCTGGTGGCCGCCGGCGGCTGTGCGGCGGCACCCGACACGCTGATCACCTGGACGGTGCGCGACATGGCGCCGTTCAACATCATGGAAGGCCCGCTCAAGGGCCAGGGCATCGCCGACCGGATGCTCGGCCTGTTGCAGCAGCGACTGCCGCAGTACCGCCACATCAACAGCCGCGTCAACCGCGCTCGTGCCAACCAGATGTTCGCCCGCGACACCCTCACCTGCGACGCGGGCGTGCTGAAGACCCAGGAGCGCGAGCAACTGATGTACTTCTCCATCCCAACCCTCGGTGTGGTGACCAACGGGGTGGTGGTGCGCCGGGAACTGGAGGACGAGATCCAGCCCTACCTGAAGGACGGCAGGATCGACCTGGCGGCCTTTCTCGCCGACCCGCGCCAGCGCCTCGGCGTACTGGTGGAGCGCAGCTACGGGCCGTCGATCGACGCCACGCTGCACGCCACAGCCCCCGAGCGCCTGCTGGTGCACCACGGCAACAACGCCCTGGGCAGCCTGCTGCAGATGCAGCAGCACGGCCGCATCAGCGCCCTGCTCGGCTACTGGCCCGAGGTGCGCTACCTGGCCGAGACCGATGGCGTGGATGTCTCCGACCTGCGCTTCCATCCGGTGCAGGGCATGCCCAGCTACCTGCTCGCCTACGTGGGCTGCTCGAAGACACCCGAAGGCAAGCGGGCCATCGAGGCGATCAACGAGGTGATCCGCGAGCTGCGCGGCGAGGAGCTGATCCAGCTCTACGCCCGCTGGCTGGACGGCCCCACCCGCGAGGCCTACCTGCAGGACGCCAAGGGCTTTTTCGGGAAGGATTGAGCCCGCCCCACCTTGCGCAAGGCCGGCACCTGCGCAAACGCGACATGACGCACATCCTCCCCGCAGCAGGTTGTCCAGTTGCAGGCTTGCTTGTCTCAGCTCAAGGAAAGTTCCTGGCCACGCGGTATCTCTGTAGCCAACGACGGTAGTCATTACGGAGATGATCATGCACGACGAGGAAGCGATGTCCCTTTCCCGCCGCACCCTGCTCGCAGGCGCGGTGGTGCTCGGCGTCACCGGCTCGGTGCTCGGCAGCGGCAAGGCGCTGGCCGGGGCGGAGCCAGCACCGAAGAAGCCGGGCGCGGCCCCGGACCTGTCCAGGCTGGAGCGGGTCAAGGTCGAGCTGGTCGCCCCACCCTTCGTCCACGCCCACGAGGCCCGCGCCAGCGGCTCGCCGAAGGTGGTGGAGTTCACCCTGACCATCGAAGAGAAGACCCTGGTGCTCGACGACGAAGGCACCGAAGTCCACGCCATGACCTTCAACGGCTCGGTGCCCGGCCCGCTGATGGTGGTGCACCAGGACGACTACGTGGAGCTCACCCTGGTCAACCCCGCGACCAACGGCATGGCCCACAACATCGACTTCCACGCCGCCACCGGTGCCCTGGGCGGCGGCGCGCTGACCATCGTCAGCCCCGGCGAGCAGGTGAAGCTGCGCTTCAAGGCCACCCGCGCCGGCGTGTTCGTCTACCACTGCGCACCGGGCGGCGCGATGATCCCCTGGCACGTGGTCTCGGGCATGAACGGCGCGATCATGGTGCTGCCCCGCGACGGCCTGAAGGACCGCGCCGGCAAGGCGCTGAAGTACGACAAGGTGCTCTACGTCGGCGAACAGGACTTCTACGTCCCGCGTGACATGGACGGCAGGTTCAAGCGCTACGCCAGCCCGATGGAGAGCTTCGCCGACACGCTGGGCGTCATGAAGGGGCTGGTCCCCAGCCACATCGTGTTCAACGGCAAGGTGGGCGCCCTGACCGGCAAGAACGCCCTCAAGGCCCGCGTCGGCAAGACGGTGCTGGTCGTCCACTCCCAGGCCAACCGCGACACCCGCCCGCACCTGATCGGCGGCCACGGCGACCACGTCTGGGCCAGCGGCAAGTTCAGCAACCCGCCGGAACAGGACCTGGAGACCTGGTTCATCCCGGGTGGCGCGGCCGGCGCGGCGCTCTACACCTTCCGCCAGCCGGGCCTGTACACCTACCTCAACCACAACCTGATCGAAGGCGTGCTGCTGGGCGCCACCGCGCACTTCCAGGTCGAGGGCGAATGGAACGCCGACCTGATGAGCCAGGTCGAGCCGCCATCGCCGATCAAATGAGCCCGCCGGCCGGCCCGCAAGGGCCGGCCCTCCACCCTGGCCAACGGACGCCGCCGCCATGCACAAGGCCACCCGGATCAGCCTGCCCGCCGCCTTCGCCATCGCGGCGGCGGCCCTTCTCCTCGGTCCACGGCACCCGCCCGAACCGGCACCGGAAACGGTGGCTCTGACGGCCCGTGCCTTCACCTTCCGCCCCGCCGGCGACTACTGGCAGGAGGCACGCGCCATCGACGCCCCCGCCCGACGCGAGCGGCTACAACCCGGCTTCGAGGTGATGAAGTACCAGGTCAGCCAGGCCGAATACGCGCGCTGTGTGGCCGAGGGCGACTGCCTGCCACTGAGCGAAGGGGACAGCCCCCCGTGACGACCTGCCCATCACCGGCGTGAGCCTGCTGGACGCACAGTTCTATGCCGACTGGCTGAGACGCCGCACCGGCCAGCGCTGGCGCCTGCCCAGCGACCTCGAATGGGCCTTCTTCGCCGGCTCGCGCTGGGCCGACGACGCCCTGCTCATCGACGACGACGGCAGCAACCCGGCACGGCGCTGGCTGGCCCGCTACAGCTTCGAGGCCGAGACACGCACCGCCGAATCGGCCCGGCCGCTGGCACGCGGCGGCCATGGGCTCAACGAATTCGGCATCGCCGACCTCGCCGGCAACGTCTGGGAATGGACCGACAGCTGCCACCAGCGCATCAAGCTCGATGCCCGAGGGGCGCAGCTCAGCCGCATCGAGGCCTGCTCGATCCGCATCGCCGAGGGCCGCCACCGCGCGGCGCTCAACGACTTCGTGCGCGACGCGCGCGGCGGTGGCTGCGCCGCCGGGCAGCCGCCGGACAACCTCGGCTTCCGCCTGGTCAGGGACATCCCGTGATCCCCTCAAGACGCAGTGCAAAAGCCCTCAAGCACTGCACCAACGACCTCGATTTGCGGTTCGGTGTATGGCCAGACCTCAAGGACACCAGCCCAAAGACGTTCCGAATGCGTCTGCAAGACGAGCCAGCTTCTCAGCGGCCTTTGCAGAAATAGCGAGAGGCGGCTCTTTGATCATGTAATACAGGTGATCGAGGCGACTCCGGCCTCGCCGTGAGCCAGGTAGTCCAAACAATTTCTCTCCCATTCTCAAGACCTTCTTGAGCCAGAGGATGGTCATCAGGTATGGGGCCGAGCTGCGCATAAGCCTCTGACATCAATGCAGAGACCTCATCCAGAACTTCACACAGATCTGCATGCAGTGTCGGGTTCAGTTGACTCATCTCGCTTTACTCACTGTCCGCTCTCGGCCAGAAGTGGAAGTTTTTGAAGGGTCGCCAAGGCGTTACTGGATTGAGGCCTGAATGTGGCCTGCCATTTCAATAACATTCGATGCGATTGCGCCCGGCACGCTTGGCGCAGTAGAGCGCCTTGTCGCTGCGTGACAGGCTAGCCTCGGCGCTGATATCGGTTGAGTCGAGGCATGCGATGCCGACGCTGACCGCCAAAGTCAGGCGTTCGTCCCCGTGAACCACTGGCGTAATGGCCAGCTCATCTTGGATACGCTGGGCAAAGATTTTGGCCTCGTCGACGCAGGCATTGCTCAATACCACCGCAAACTCTTCGCCACCCATGCGACCGGCAGCATCAGTTCTACGCAGCTGTTTACGGAGCGTGGCTGAGAAATGTTGCAACGCGAGATCTCCTACCGAATGGCCCCAGCGATCATTGATGGCCTTGAAGTGGTCAAGATCGAACATCAATATTACCGCGGGGTAGCCTGCAGAGCGCTGCACCCGCATCAGCTCGCATTCAAGGTGTCGCATGAAATGCCGGCGATTGGATAGTTGTGTTAATGAATCTGTGCTGGCGAGCACCTGCAGCTCGGCTTCTATTAGTTTGCGCTCGGTGATATCGGTGATAATTCCGTGCCAGAGCACGCTACCGTCCGCCAGTTGCCGAGGGCGCGCACCTCCCTGACGCCAGGCAGCGCCCTCACCGGGTAGCAGCACCCGGTATTCCAGGTGCCAAGGCTTGAGATCTCTCGCGGATGCTTCCAGTGAGCTTAGGTAAGCAGCCAAATCGTCTGGGTGGATGATTAGGTGCAGCATGTCGGCGTCTTGCATGAGTTGTTCCGGCGATAGCCGGTAGATATCGAGAGCCCCGGCGCTGACATAAGAAAAGCTGTACTTTCCATGTACGTGCCGCCGAGACTGGAAGACCATTCCGGGAACCTCGTTGGTGAGGTCGGTCAACAGCGCTGCATTAAGCTGTATCTGTTCCGACAGGGTGTACATGGTCGTGACGTCGGTGGTTGTTCCGACCATACGCACCGGTTTGCCGGCGCCGTCACATTCCACCACCTTGCCGCGACTGCAGACCCACTTATAACTACCGTCACGGCAACGTAGCCGGTGCTCAACTTCAAAAACCTCGGTACGACCGTCGATAGCCTCCTGGTATACGGCCAGTACGTAGGCGAAATCGGCAGGATGGATGCGGGTATAGGCCTCCGACACGTCGTTGCCGATCTCGTCGTTGGTGTAGCCCAGCAAAGCCTTCCAACTACTGGAATAATGGACTTCGCCGGTGAGCACGTTGCGATCCCAAACACCGGTTCCGCTAGTCGCGATGGCTAGAGCTTTACGGCGCTCGTTCTCACTCGGGAGCTCCAATTGTGACCGATCCGACTCCTTAAGAAGCAGCACCGCTACGGCCAACTGAGCGAACTCACGCAAACCGTTTTGTTGCTCCGCATTAAGCTCGCGAGGTTGATCATGAAGCAGGTACAGCAGGCCTAGTTGCCCTCCACCAGGCGCCTCCAGAGGGCAGGCGGCGAGAAAACGCAGCGAGGGAAACGTCTTTGTCAGCGGGTGATTACGTAGACGTTCGTCGCTATTGATATCGGGTGCAAGCAGCAACGAATCAACGTGGGCGTCGCTCCGAAGTGGGATGTGAAGGTCTGGCAGTGCGTCCCGCACAATGGGGCCGGCGCCTGCACAAAAGCGTTGGAGATCTTGGTCGCCAGTTGTGAGTAAGACTGCAACGACACCGAAATGCCTCCTGATCATATGAAGCAGGCCGTCGAATCGCGCGTCTCGGGAGCCTTGTGGCGACGTGGATCTGCTGGACAACATTTGGATTTCTCCACACCTTGGGCGGATTATGCTTCCTAGCCTTATCGGCATTGAGTTGCAAGACTTAACAACAATAGCTTTATGCCGCCATGCATTCATTTGTGTCCGATACAACCGTCGAACTCTGCCAGCCATTACCACTCGCCGCGGTGAAATCGACAGCGGACGGACACCTGTAACCTACCGGCTAGCGATGGCTTGAACCCATGTGATTTGACTGAGCTGCTGCTAAAGCGCAAAGGTGCTGCTATTTGGCTGTTTCTATCAATTACGACGGGTATCTATTGGTCGGACGTTGACGACTGCGATTGGCCGCTTCTGCTTTTGGCCGATTTCTGCCACTCACAAGCAGCAGACCCTGTTAGTTAGGCGTTGATGCTCGCATTCACGCCCCCTGTAACGAACGACTGCCACACCCTTGCCCTCCCAGCCCCTCCTCCCTATCCTCCCCGAGCCACGGTAAATCCCGTGGCCGGGTTTGACAGCCCGATGACAAGGCGCGGTGCGCCACAAGGTGCATGCGGAAAACAGCGAATGTTTTTTGCAGGCACGAGCATGCATGCAGTTTTCAACTGCATTGCTTTATGGCGGATCGCGCGGGGAGACCCTCGTGGTCTGCCGGTCTCTTGTCCCGGTCTGTCAACCCCGTGCGATTCGCCACCCTTCGAATGACAGCGAAGGATGGCGGAGTGGTCCACCGGACAAGGAACCTATGCCATGAAAAACGCATTCACCCCTCTCGTTTTCTATCACCACCACCAACGCCTGCGCGCCGTGATGGTCGACAACCAGCCCTGGTTCGTCGCCCATGATTTCGCGCAGTTGATCGGCCTGGCCGATGCCCTCCCACTGCTCCCGGCCCTGGAGCCTCACCAGCAGCAAACCCTCGCCCTCATCTACACCGACGGCTTCCATGAAGAGGTGGTGGTGATCAGCGATATCGGCGCCTACCGGGCGCTGTTCCAGTTCGGCACGCCCAGGCACGGCAACGTGGGCCGCTGGGTGAACGAGGTGCTGGTGCCGACGCTGCATGACTATCACCGCACGCCCGATGCGGCTCCCACGCGTGAGACGCTGATCTACGAGGGCCGGCAGTTGGGCGTGGTGCGTTGGCAGGGTGAGCTGTGGGTGGCCTGGCGGGATTTGCCGCTGTTCATGGCCGGCGGCCAGGAGGTGTCGGTATGAGCCAGGAGGTTGCGGAACGCCGGCTGCGGCAGTTGGTGGATCGGATGGAGTCGCGGTTGAACACCGTGCATGTGATCGCCGAGATCATCCGGGACAACGCGGGCCTGCGCGAGGGCATCCCCGGGCCCTACCTGGATGAGGTCGGCGAAGGGGCCTTGATGGATGCGATGGTGGACCTGTGCCGCAGCAACCAGCAGGAGTTCTGGCAGTTGATGAAGCTGGAGCAGCTGGCGTTGTGGAAGAGCTGACCTGAGCCGGGCCCCTCTCGGCGTCGGGAGGGGCCTTTGGGGCAACGGGGTTGCCCCTGGGCGATTGAAATCGCCCCTACAGGTGGTTGCGCAGCGTTCTGTTGCGAGGTGAAATCCGCTCGGCTCCATTTCAGGGATGACCCGGCTCTCGTCTTCTACCACGGATGCGTACAACGCCATGCTCAGACTTTTCGCCGTATTGGCGGCCACGCTTGCCCTGTCGGGATGCTCGTTTCAGGTTGAGATGGTCCTGTTCAACAACAGCGATGCGCGCATCCAGGTCTGCAACCTGAACTACACAGTGCCGATCTGCAAAATCATCGAGCCGAAGTCGTCCCTGAAAATCCTGCTGACCGGCGACAAGCTGAGCCCATCCATCATCTACAGCATCAAGGGATCGGGCGAGGAAAGAACCTACAGGTTCGATTTCGAGCCCTACCCGGCGCAGGCCTCTGAAATCTACTGCCAAGGGTTCCCCATGAAGAGGTGCGATATCCCCCTTCAATACGAGCCCGACGGTTTGTTGTATTGGGCGGGAAAGGACCAGACGCTTCCTGTCGAGCGCTTCCCCGCACAGCCACCGGGCTTTCCGGTTTCACCGGACAAGTGACGAGGAGCCGTACTACCTGCCGTTGGGTCATCTAGCCGACGTTCCTGCTCCATACGAGGCGAGCCCGTGCCCGGCCGTTGCCGGGAATCAACTCCGTGCCGGCCACCGGCGCTCTCAATAACGAATGATGGGCTGTAGCGGATGAGGAGAGGCGCTGCACCTGTAATTACCCCGCGACCGATTGCCGCGCTCTGCGCAGGGCGCACCTGCGAACCGCCAGGAACCACGCGCTCTGTGGGCCAGACGGCCATCAAGACCCATCTGATATGGTTTTTGCCCCATCACCTGAATCTGTTTCCAGTATCAGCCTCTCCCTATAGTCCGCCTCGCCGTCATAGCCCAAAAGGCCAGCATCATGAGCGAGATGATTCCCGTCAGGCAGGTAGAGGTCGTCCAACCGAGTCGCCCCGCCGCCGCCAGCAAGTCCCTTTACGCCTCCAGTGCCCCCATCCACACCCGCAGTTTCACGGGGCGGTTCCGCAACTTCCGCCTGCTCGGCGCGGGGCTGCTGTGCCTGTTGTTCTTCGGCACCCTCTGGTTCGACTGGGATGGCCGCCAGGCCGTGCTCTGGAGCCTGGAGGACAGCAAGTTCTACATCTTCGGCGCGACCTTCTGGCCGCAGGATTTCATCCTGCTCTCGGGGCTGCTGATCATCTGCGCCTTCGGGCTGTTCTTCATCACGGTGTTCGCCGGTCGCGTCTGGTGCGGCTACAGCTGCCCGCAAAGCGTCTGGACCTGGATGTTCATGTGGGTCGAGCAGCGCACCCAGGGCGACCGCAACCAGCGCATCAAGCTGGCCGCCGCGCCCTGGGGCGTGGAGAAGGTGGCGCGCAACGTCGCCAAGCACGGCCTGTGGCTCGCCATCAGCCTGGCGACGGCGGTGACCTTCGTCGGTTACTTCACCCCGGTGCGCGAACTGGCCACCGAGCTGGTGACCCTTCAGGCCGGCGGCGTCTCGCTGTTCTGGGTGCTGTTCTTCACCGCCGCCACCTATGTGAACGCCGGCTGGATGCGCGAGCAGGTGTGCATCCACATGTGCCCCTACGCCCGCTTCCAGAGCGTGATGTTCGACAAGGACACGCTGATCGTGTCCTACGACGCCGCCCGGGGCGAGTCCCGTGGGGCGCGCAAGAAGGGCAGCGACCCGAAGGCCCAGGGCCTGGGTGATTGCATCGATTGCACGGTGTGCGTGCAGGTCTGCCCCACCGGCATCGACATCCGCGACGGCCTGCAGATCGCCTGCATCGGCTGCGCGGCCTGCGTGGACGCCTGTGATTCGGTGATGGACAAGATGGGCTACGCCCGTGGCCTGGTGGGCTACAGCTCGGAACGCGCCCTGGAGGGCGGCCACACCCACCTGCTGCGGCCGCGCCTGATCGGCTACGCCACGGCCCTGGTGCTGATGATCGGCGCCTTCGGCTGGCTGCTGGCCTCGCGTTCGGAAATCTCCGTGGACGTGATCAAGGACCGTGGCATGTTCCGCGAGAACGCCGCCGGCGAGATCGAGAACATCTACAACCTCAAGCTGATCAACAAGACCCAGCTCAGCCATCGCTACCGCCTGGAGCTGGCCGAGGGCGAGGGCCTGCGCCTGCAGGCACCGGCGGAGGTGAGCATCGAGGCCGGCGAGATCCTCGAGCTGCCGGTCTCGGTGGCGCAGGAAGACGACACCCTGGGCGGCGGCTCCCGCGAGCTGGTGTTCCGCATCACCAGCCTGGACGGCGACACGGCGACCGCCACCGCCGACAGCACCTTCGTCAGCCCGAGGCGCTGAGCATGGACGGCGCAGCTGGCGGCGTCCCGACGCAGCGCTTAGAGTGGGCGGCCCAGGCCGCCCACCCGCAGGACAAGATGAAGCGCTACGAGAAATTCGCCGACGAGATCGCCGAACTGATCCGTACCGGCGTGCTCGCACCGGGGCAGAAGGTGCCCTCGGTGCGGCATGCCAGCCGCACCTACGGCGTCAGCGCCTCCACCGTGTTCCAGGCCTACTACCTGCTGGAGAGCCGTGGCCTGATCATGGCCCGCGCACGCTCCGGCTACTTCGTATGCCAGCACGTGCAGCGCCCGCTGCGCGAGCCCGAGGTGGCCAGCCGCGAGGCCGCCACCACGGAGGTGGACGTCAGCGAGCTGGTGTTCTCGGTGCTCAGCTCCATCAAGGACCCGGACACCGTGCCCTTCGGCTCGGCCTTTCCCAGCCCGGAGCTGTTCCCCCTGCAACGCCTGGCGCGCTCCATGTCCCACGCGGTGCGGGAGATGGACCCGCGCTCCACCGTCGCCGACATGACGCCCGGCAACCACGGCCTGCGCCGGCAGATCGCCCTGCGCTACATGGTCGGCGGCCTGCCGCTGCCCATCGAGGAGCTGGTGATCACCAACGGCGCACTGGAGGCACTCAACCTCTGCCTGCAGGTGGTGACCCGCCCGGGCGACCTGGTGGCCATCGAGTCGCCGGCCTTCTACGCCAGCCTGCAGGTGCTGGAACGGCTCAAGCTGAAGGCGGTGGAGATCCCCGTGCACCCGCGCGAGGGCATCGACCTGGAAGTGCTGGAGCGCAGCCTCGAACAGTTGCCGATCAAGGCCTGCTGGTTCATGAGCAACTTCCACAACCCGCTGGGGGCGAGCCTGGCCGAAGCGCGCAAGCGACGCCTGGCGGAACTGCTCAAGCAATATCAGGTGCCGATGATCGAGGACGACGTCTATGCCGAGCTGTACTTCGGCCAGCAGGCGCCCAAGCCGGTGAAGGCCTTCGACAGCGAGGGCCTGGTGATGCACTGCAGTTCGTTCTCCAAGAGCCTGGCACCGGGTTACCGGGTCGGCTGGGTGGCCGGGGGGCGCTATGCCGGGGAGATCGAGCGGCTGAAGCTGATGACCAGCATTTCCGCCTCCGTCCCGGCCCAGGCGGCCATCGCCGACTACCTGCAGCACGGCGGCTACGACCGCCACCTGCGACGCCTGCGCTACGCCCTGGAAAGCCAGCAGAACGCGATGCTCGCCGCAGTCGCCCGCCATCTGCCGGAGCAGACCCGGGTGAGCCGTCCGGACGGGGGCTATTTCCTCTGGCTGGAATTCCCCGAGCAGGTGGACTCGCTGCGCCTGTTCCAGTTGGCGCTCGCCCAGGGCATCAGCATCGCGCCGGGGCCGATCTTCTCGGCGACCCGGAGCTTCAGCAATTGCGCACGCCTGAACTACGGCCACCCCTGGACGACACGCAGCGAACAGGCGATGGAAACACTCGGACGTATCATCCGCAGCCTCTGAACATGCACCAGGGAAGTGCACGGCGAGTGCAACGAAAGTTGAACTCGTCGTGCCTTCGGCTTTCTATTCGATAGAGCTTCTGGTGAGTTTCCCTATATACTTCCCCGCCCCTCCGAAGTTATCCGGCTTAATTGCGCAAAGGCGCGGTGCGCCTGGCTCTCGGTGGTGTGTGAAAGTCGACCGGGATGGTCGCTGAAGAAAATGGAACGGCCGTCCGGCCCAAGTCCATGACAGGCGAAAGTTGCAGAAGGCCCTCGCGCCTTCCATCGCCGGAAACTCAAGACCCATTATTCAGACCAAGCGGATCAACACGTGACGAAAGACGAACTGCGCGCCGAACTCGAGCGCCAGGAAAAACGTTACAAGGATGTTTACGGCGGCGAAGTGACCACTTACGCCGCGCAGCCCGAACCCGAACGCAAACCCTGGCGCAAGCGCCCCACCTATCAGGACCAGGCCTTCGAGCGGGAAATCCAGAAAATCGAGAAAGAAC
Source organism: Pseudomonas tohonis (assembly GCF_012767755.2). Classification (NCBI taxonomy): domain Bacteria; kingdom Pseudomonadati; phylum Pseudomonadota; class Gammaproteobacteria; order Pseudomonadales; family Pseudomonadaceae; genus Pseudomonas; species Pseudomonas tohonis. Next base: position 1,561,091 of record NZ_AP023189.1, on the reverse strand, counting down.
TCGGCCAGGACAGCTGAAACGATTTCGAACAATGCCCTGCATGGCCCTGATTTACTGGGCTGCGCTACCGTGACGCAGTGGCAACGGGTACCGATCGGCGGTCAGACGCTGGGCGCGGGCCGGTTTTCTGGCATAATTCGCGCCCCCTAACCAGCCTGTCACTAAACCTTCATGTTCGATCTCTTCAGCGGGCTTGATGCCTGGCTGGTGCTGAGCCTGTTGCTCGCCCTGGCATTCGTCCTGACCTTCGAGTTCATCAACGGTTTCCATGACACCGCCAATGCGGTCGCCACGGTCATCTACACCAAGGCCATGTCGCCCTACCGCGCGGTGGTCCTCTCCGGCATCTTCAACTTCCTCGGCGTGCTGCTGGGCGGCGTCGGCGTCGCCTACGCCATCGTCCACCTGCTGCCGGTGGAGCTGCTGATCAACGTCAACACCGGCCACGGCCTGGCCATGGTGTTCTCGCTGCTGGCGGCGGCCATCACCTGGAACCTCGGCACCTGGTACTTCGGTATCCCGGCCTCCAGCTCGCACACCCTGATCGGTTCGATCCTCGGCGTCGGCCTGGCCAACGCGCTGATCAGCGACCTGCCGCTGGGCGAAGGCGTGAACTGGGGCAAGGCCATCGATATCGGCCTGTCGCTGATCTTCTCGCCGGCCGCCGGCTTCATGGTCGCGGCCTTGCTGCTGCTGTCGCTGAAATGGCTGTACCCGGCGTCGAAGATGCACAAGACCCCGGAGACCCGCAAGGAAGTAGACGACAAGAAGCACCCGCCCTTCTGGAACCGCCTGGTACTGGTGCTTTCGGCCATGGCCGTGAGCTTCGTGCACGGCTCCAATGACGGCCAGAAAGGCATCGGCCTGATCATGCTGGTGCTGATCGGCATCGTCCCGGCCAAGTTCGTGCTCGACCTGAACAGCACCACCTACCAGATCGAACGCACCCGTGACGCGGCCACGCACCTGAGCCAGTTCTACCAGCGCCACACCGACACCCTCGGTGAGATGCTGGCCTTGGGCAAGGCCACTCCCAGCGAGATGCCGCAGGCGTTCCGTTGCGATCCCAAGCAGACCGAAGCGACCATCGCCGGGCTGATGACCAACCTCACGGGCGTGGCCAGCTACACCGACATGAGCGAGGAAACCCGCGTCGAGACCCGTCGCTACCTGCTCTGCCTGGACGACACCGCGAAGAAGGTGGGCAAGCTCTCCAACCTGCCGGCGCGCGAGAAGGCGGACCTGGAGAAGCTTCGCAAGGACCTGACCGCCACCACCGAATACGCGCCCTTCTGGGTGATCATCGCGGTGGCCCTGGCCCTCGGCATCGGCACCATGGTCGGCTGGAAGCGCGTGGTACTCACCGTCGGCGAGAAGATCGGCAAGCAGGGCATGAGCTACGCCCAGGGCATGAGCGCGCAGATCACCGCCGCCGCCGCCATCGGCCTGGCCAACATCTACAGCCTGCCGGTGTCCACCACCCACGTGCTGTCATCCGGCGTCGCCGGCACCATGGTCGCCAACAAGAGCGGCCTGCAGGGCGGCACCGTGCGCAACATCCTGCTGGCCTGGGTGCTGACCCTGCCCACCTCCATGGCCCTGGCCGCCGCGCTGTTCTGGATCTCGACCAAGCTGTTCGTCTGATCCTCCAGCCATGAAAAAGGGCGCCTCAGGGCGCCCTTTTTCGTTGCGGTGAGAACCCGGCTAGCGGCGCTTGCCGCCCAAAAGCGAGCCCATCAACCCGCGTACCAGTTGCCGGCCCAGCTGGTTGGCCGCCTGGCGCACGGCGGTCTTCATAGCCTGGCTGGCGAGGCTGCCCAGGAGTTCGCCGGCGGCACCGGCGAACCCCGAATCCGCCTCGGCGGGCCTGGCCTTGCCCTTGGCCTCGGGAGCGGCCGGCGCCTCGGCGGCGCGGGCGCTGAGGATCTCGTAGGCGGACTCGCGGTCGATCGGCTTGTCGTAGCGCCCGGCCTGGGGCGAGGTGCGCACCCGCTCGGCGCGCTCGGCCTCGCTGAGCGGCCCGATGCGCGACTGCGGCGGCGCGATGGCCACGCGCTGCACCATGGCCGGCGTGCCCTTTTCCTCCAGGGTGCTCACCAACGCTTCGCCTATGCCCAGCTCGGTGAGCACGCCGAGGCTGTCGAAGGCCGGGTTGGGACGGAAGCCGTCGGCGACCGCGCGCAGGGATTTCTGCTCCTTGGCGGTGAAGGCGCGCAAGCCGTGCTGGATGCGCAGGCCCAGCTGGGCCAGCACCTCGTCGGGCAGGTCGCCGGGGGACTGGGTGACGAAATAGACGCCGACGCCCTTGGAGCGGATCAGCCTCACTACCTGCTCCAGGCGTTCCTGCAGGGCGCGGGGCGTGTCGTTGAACAGCAGGTGCGCCTCGTCGAAGAACAGCGCCAGTACCGGTTGCTCGGCATCGCCGCGCTCGGGCAGCTGCTCGAACAGCTCGGCCAGCAGCCAGAGCAGGAAGGTGGCGTAGACCTTCGGCGCCTCGTGCACCAGGCGGCTGGCATCGAGCAGGTGGATGCGGCCACGACCGTCGCGGTCGGGGTGGAGGATGTCTTCCAGTTGCAGCGCCGGCTCGCCGAACAGCGCATCGGCGCCCTGCTGCTCCAGGGTCGCCAGGCGCCGCAGCAGCGCCTGGGCGGAGGCACCGGCGAACAGGGCGCGGTCCTCGCCGAGCAGTTCGGGGTGTTCGCGCAGGTGGTTGAGCAGCGCCTTCAGGTCCTTCAGGTCGAGCAGCAGCAGGCCCTCGCGATCGGCCACCTGGAAGGCGGCATAGAGCGCGGCCTGCTGGCTGTCGGTGAGTTCCAGCAGGTTGCCCAGCAGCAGCGGGCCCATTTCGCTGAGGGTGGTGCGCAGCGGGTGGCCGCTCTTGCCGGCGACGTCCCAGAGCGTCACCGGGTAGGCCTTGCTCTGGTGTTCGAGCCAGGGCATCGAGGCGATGCGTTCGGCGATCTTGCCCTGGGGCGCGCCGGCGGCGCCGAGGCCGCACAAGTCGCCCTTGATGTCGGCCGCGAAGACCGCCACGCCCGCATCGCTGAAGGCCTCGGCGAGGCGCTGCAGGGTCACTGTCTTGCCGGTTCCGGTGGCACCCGCGACCAGGCCGTGACGGTTGGCCAGGCGCAACGCCTGGGTGATCGGCTGGCCGGAGGGGTCAGCGCCAAGAATTATCGATCTGGATGCAGGCATCTCGCCATCCTCAAGCTTTACTGGTTCTGTACCGACACAGTGTTCAACGCCGGATCCGTTCATAAAAAACCGGTGGCCCGCCAAGACTGGTACCTGCCTTAATCGGACGCAAGAAAACATGACCAAGAACCTGAAGTTCAGCCACAAGATCCTGCTGGCAGCCTCTCTGGTAGTGATAGCGGCTTTCTCGCTGTTCACGCTCTACAACGACTACCTGCAACGGAATGCGATCCGCGAGGATCTTGAAAGCTACCTCAGGGAAATGGGGGACGTGACCTCCAGCAACATCCAGAACTGGCTCTCGGGCCGCATCCTGCTGGTGGAGAACGTCGCGCAGAACATCGCCCGGCACGCCGAGGCCGAATCCGTGACCTCGCTGCTGGAGCAGAAGGTGCTGGCCTCGACCTTCGCCTTCACCTACCTGGGCAGCTCGGACGGCTCCTTCACCATGCGCCCGGAGAGCGCCATGCCGGAAGGCTACGACCCGCGCACCCGCCCCTGGTACAAGGACGCCATGGCCGCCGGCGCCACCACCCTGACCGAGCCCTACATCGACGCGGCGACCAGCACGCTGATCATGACCATCGCCACGCCCGCCGGGGACAAGGGCGTGGTCGGCGGCGACCTGAGCCTGCAGACGCTGCAGCAGATCGTCAATTCGCTGGACTTCCAGGGCATGGGCTACGCCTTCCTGGTCAGCGAGGACGGCACCATCCTGGTCCACCCCGACAAGGACCTGGTGATGAAGAAGCTGGCGGATCTCTACCCGCAGAACACGCCGCGCATCAGCACCGACTTCTCCGAGGCCGAACTGAATGGCCAGACGCGCATCCTCACCTTCGCCCCGATCAAGGGCCTGCCGACGGTGAAGTGGTACATCGGCCTGTCGATCGACAAGGCCGAGGCATTCTCGATGCTGCGTGAGTTCCGCACCTCGGCGATCATCGTCACCGTCATCGCGGTGGTGATCATCATCGCCCTGCTGGGCATGCTGATCCGCGTGCTGATGCAGCCGCTGCTGCTGATGGGCCGCGCCATGCAGGACATCGCCAAGGGCGAAGGCGACCTGACCCGCCGCCTGGACGTGCACTCCCAGGACGAGTTCGGCGAGCTGGCCCAGTCCTTCAACCAGTTCGTCGAGCGCATCCACTCCTCCATCCGCGAGGTCTCCGCCACCACGCGCCAGGTCAACGAAGTGGCCAAGCTGGTGCTGTCGGCCTCCAACTCGTCGATGAGCAACTCCGACGAGCAGGCCCAGCGCACCAACAGCGTCGCCGCGGCGATCAACGAGCTGGGTGCCGCCGCCCAGGAGATCGCCCGCAACGCCGCCGACGCCTCGCACCAGGCCTCCGATGCGCGCAACCAGTCCGAGGACGGCCGCCAGGTGGTGGAGAAGACCATCGTGGCGATGAGCGACCTGTCCGGGAAGATCCGCGCCTCGTGCGGCAACATCGAGACGCTGAACAGCAAGACGGTGAACATCGGGCAGATCCTCGAGGTCATCAAGGGCATCTCCGAACAGACCAACCTGCTGGCGCTCAACGCCGCCATCGAAGCGGCCCGCGCCGGTGAAGCCGGCCGGGGCTTCGCCGTGGTGGCGGACGAGGTGCGCAACCTCGCCCACCGCACCCAGGAGTCGGCGCAGGAAATCCAGAAGATGATCGAGGAGCTGCAGGTGGGGGCGCGCGAGGCGGTCAACACCATGACCGAGAGCCAGCGCTACAGCGAGGAGAGCGTGACCATCGCCAACCTCGCCGGCGAGCGGCTCTCCAGCGTGACCCAGCGCATCGGCGAGATCGACGGGATGAACCAGTCCGTGGCCACCGCGACCGAGGAACAGACTTCGGTGGTGGAGTCGCTGAACGTGGACATCAACGAGATCAACATGCTCAACCAGGAAGGCGTGGAGAACCTCCAGGCCACCCTGCGCGCCTGCGCCGACCTGGAGCAGCAGGCTGCGCGCCTGAAGCACCTGGTGGACAGCTTCCGTATCTGACCGGATCGCTTGAAAAGAAGAAGGCGCCTGCGGGCGCCTTTTTCATTCGGGAGGATGGCCCTGCCAGGGCTCGGCCCAGCGGGAGCGCTTCGCGCTACGGGGCGTCGCCCTCGTCCCCTGGCGGTTGCGGCTGCTCCTTGCGCACCCGCTCCCACAACTCGGCGGCACCGGGAAAGTCGGTGCCGTTCTCGTCGGTCAGCTCATCGGGGTCGTAGCGGCGCACGCAGCCCTCGCCGAGGGTCGGCGGCGGGCTGGAGGTACCCCGGTTGCGTGGATCGGTCATGCCAGCCTCCCGACGCCGCTAGCGGACGTCCGTTGGGTCAGTCGAACACCACGGTCTTGTTGTCGTGCACCAGCACGCGGTCTTCCAGGTGGTAGCGCAGGCCGCGGGCCAGCACCAGCTTCTCCACGTCCTTGCCGAGGCGCACCAGGTCCTCGATGTTGTCGCGGTGGCTGATGCGCACCACGTCCTGCTCGATGATCGGGCCGGCGTCCAGTTCCTCGGTGACGTAGTGGCAGGTCGCACCGATCAGCTTCACGCCACGCAGGGACGCCTGGTGGTAAGGCTTGGCGCCGATGAACGAGGGCAGGAAGCTGTGGTGGATGTTGATCACCTGGTGGCGGTACTTCTGGCACAGGTCCGGCGGGAGGATCTGCATGTAGCGCGCCAGCACCACGTTGTCGGCCTTGTGCTCGTCGATCAGGCGCGAGACCTGCTCGAAGGCCGGCTGCTTGTTCTTCGGGTCCACCGGGACGTGGAAGTACGGGATGCCGTGCCATTCGACCATGCTGCGCAGGTCGTCGTGGTTGGCGATCACGCAGGGGATCTCGCAATCCAGCTCGCCGCTGTGCCAGCGGTGCAGCAGGTCGGCCAGGCAGTGGGACTCGCGGCTGGCCATCAGCACGACGCGCTTCTTGACGGCGGAGTCGGTGATGCGCCACTCCATGGAGAACTCACGGGCGATGGGCGCGAAGGCCTGGCGGAACCCCTCCAGGTCGAAGGGCAGCGAATCGGCACGAATCTCGTGGCGCATGAAGAACCAGCCACTCTGGGTGTCGGAGTGATGGCTCGCCTCGGTAATCCAGCCGTTATAAGTAGCCAGGAAATTACTGACCTTGGCTACGATGCCAACGCCGTCCGGACAGGCGATCACCAGACGAAATGTGCGCATGGGGGAAACTCCAGATACTTCGCAAAGGCGGCCATTCTATCCACACACCGTGAAAACTTCAGCAGCCCCGTGAACTTCCCGTCGCCCCATGCACCCCATCGGCCCAACTCGGATGACGGCCCGGATGCACGCAAGTTCCAACCTCCGGATCGATCGATTCGGACAGTGCGCATTAATTCAAACAACGGCCTATCCGGAAAATAATCCCGACAAAACTTTTCCCGCTGTTTACTTGTATTAACGCGCTGACTATTATCCCTGACATTCAAGTCACCGCTGCCATCACCATTTTCACCAAGGGACTCAGACATGTCGCTGATCAACGAATACCGCGCTACCGAAGAAGCCATCAAAGAACTGCAAGAGCGCCTGAAGAACCTGTCGCAAGATGACAAGCTGAAGAAAGAGCTGGAGTTCGAAGGCAAACTGCGCACCCTGATGGGCGAATACCAGAAATCCCTGCGCGATATCATCGCCCTGCTCGATCCGGACTCCAAAACTTCCAAGGCACCGCGTGTTGCCGCCAAGACCACTGGCAGCAAACGCGCCCGCAAGGTCAAGCAATACAAGAACCCGCACACCGGCGAAGTTATCGAAACCAAAGGCGGCAACCACAAGACACTGAAAGAGTGGAAAGCCAAGTGGGGCGCCGACACCGTTGAAAGCTGGGCCACCCTGCTGGGCTAATTGCCAACGGTACGAAAAACGCCAGCGAAAGCTGGCGTTTTTTATTGTCCGGAATAACCCCTTCTTGCAAAGGGGCATCCATTCATAGCCGGTAGCGCTGGCGCAACACGGCGGCGTGCTCCGCCCAGGCCTGGAGTATCGCCAACTGGGCGGGCGTGGCGCCCGCACTCAGTTCCTGCACGGCCTGATCGAACGCTGCCAGGGTATTGGGCGCGCCCCGGGCCGGATCAACGAGCCGGTTTCTGCAGAACGCCGTCCATTGGTCCTGTTCCGCGGGTGACAAAGTATCCGGGAAGTTTCGAGCACGGTATCGGAAGAGCAACTCCGGTAAACGCGGATCATCGAATGGCCAGGGTTCACGCGCCAGGCGAAGCGGTTCGGCATTTCGCACTTGCTCGCAGAGTCGCCTGTCGCGATCACCAATAAAACCGTCATAGAGTTGCTGCTCCGGATCTTCGGTTCCGGGAAAGGCCTCCTCCGCGTAAATGGCCGGTAACTTGTCCTGCCATTGCGTGCGCAACTCGGCAAGTTGTCGCGCCGTTTCCTGAATCCCCGCCAAGTCCACTTGCAGGCGCTGCTGGTCCGCCGCCCGCAGGACACTAAGGGGCGCCACTACCGGGCAACGATTGATATGCACGAGTTTCAACGGCACCGGCACTTCACCCTCCGCCAATTCATCGCGCCTTGTATAGAGGCGACGTCGCAGAGTTTCCGCATCGAGGTTCAGCAGCGGCGATACATCCGATAACAGGTCGCAGACTATCAATGCATTGCGGTTCTTCGGATGCCAGGCGAGCGGCAATACCACGGAGAAGTAATGCCGCGCCGCCGAAAAACGACCGGATATATGCACCAGCGGCTGCAACAGGCGGATCTGTTCCTGCACCTTGTGCTTGCTGCGCAACTGGAAGAGGAAGTCATACAACCGTGGCTGGCGATCACGCACCAGGCGGGCCAGGGCGATGGTGGCGCGCACATCGGAGAGGGCGTCGTGGGCCTGGCCGTGGTCGATGCCGTTGGCGGCGGTCAGGCGCTCGAGGCGCAGCGACACGCGCCCTTCCTCGGTCGGCCACTCGATGCCTTCCGGGCGCAGGGCGTAGGCGGTACGCAGGGTGTCGATCAGGTCCCAGCGGCTGTTGCCGCCCTGCCACTCCCGCGCATAGGGGTCGTGGAAGTTGCGGTAGAAGCTGTAGCGGGTCACTTCGTCGTCGAAGCGCAGGGTGTTGTAGCCCGCGCCGCAGGTGCCCGGTCGCGACAGTTCGGCGTGCACGCGGGTAATGAACTCGCCTTCGTCCAACCCCTTATCGCGTAGGGTCTGCGGGAGTATCCCGGTGACCAGGCAGGCGGCCGGGTGGGGAAGGATGTCGTCGCTGGGCCGGCAATAGATGTTCAGCGGCTGCTCGATCTCGTTGAGCGCCTCGTCCGTGCGGATGCCCGCCACCTGGATGGCGCGGTCGCAACGGGGGTTGATGCCGGTGGTTTCGTAGTCGTACCAGAAGATGCTGGAAGTCACGCTGCCTCCTATGGCCAAGGGGCCGGAGTCTATCACCCGGACGGCCGGGGCCGGCGCCCGCCAATTCGTCAAACAGTGACGCAGCCGATTGAATTCGTCCTGCCGAAACCAGAAAATATCGCGCTCGCGCCATGCCCGCCCCGGGCCTGAGCCTCCTGCACCGACTCACAAGGAAGCGACCATGCAAGGCACCCCCGAAAACCCCTATTCCGCCCCCCAGAGCGCCCTGGTCGAAACCATCGACAACGGCGCCCTGAGCGTCGAAGCCGCCCTGGCCCGTGGCTACGACTTCAACATCGGCGATGTGATCAGCGAGTCCTGGCAGCGGGTCAAGGGCTCCAAGGGCATGATCGTCTGCGGCATGATCATCTACGGTGTCGCCAGCCAGGTCCTGGCCACACTGTTCGGCCTGGTCCTGGGCTTCATCGGCGGCATGGCCGGTGAAATCGCCGCCACGGTGCTGTCCTTCATCGGCGGCGTCATCGGCTCCGGCCTCTGCGCCACGATTCTCGGCGGCATCTACCTGCTGGGCATCCGCCAGGCTGCCGGCCAGCCGCTCAACTTCAACGAGCTGTTCAGCAACTTCAACCTGTTCGTGCCGCTGTTCATCCTCAATATCCTGATGGCGGTGCTGATCTACATCGGCTTCCTGCTGCTGCTCATCCCCGGCTTCTACCTGGCCATCGCCTACATGCTCGCCCTGCCCCTGGCGATGGAGCGCAAGCTGTCGCCCTGGGAAGCCCTGGAAGCCTCGCGCAAGGCCATCACCCAGCGCTGGTTCAAGGTCTTCGGCCTGATGCTGGTGCTGTCGCTGATCATGATCCTGAGCATGATCCCGCTGGGCATCGGCCTGATCTGGACCTTCCCGATGTTCATCATCGCGGTCGGCATCCTCTACCGCACCATCTTCGGCGTGCTGCCCCCGCCGCAGTGATCCGCTCAGTGCCGACCCGCCACCGGCGGGTCGGTTGCCTCGCCAAGTGATGCTCCGCTAGCATCGTGCTTTCCCCAACGCAGTCGACCCATGACATCGACGTCCCGCACCACCAGCCCATATGGAAATGAGCAGGGTCAGTCCGCCCCCCTGGACACCCGCTACCAGGTGGAAACGCCCGAGGGCATCGACCTCGTGCTGCGCCCCGCCAGCCTCCTGCCCCGCGCCCTCGCCTACACGGTGGACCTGCTGATCCGCGGCATCCTGCTGCTGGTGCTGTATTCGGTGTTCCTGCTGCTCGGGCAGTTCGGCATGGGCCTGGGGCTGATCGTCACCTTCCTCGTCACCTGGTGGTACATGGTGCTGTTCGAGGTGCTCAACCAGGGCCGCTCGCCGGGCAAGCACCTGATGGGGCTGCGCGTGGTCCACGACGACGGCACGCCCGTCGGCTGGTCCTCTTCCCTGGTGCGCAACCTGCTGCGCTTCGTCGACATCCTGCCCTTCGGCTATGCCCTGGGCATCCTCAGCACGCTGATGCACCCCGCCTTCAAGCGCCTCGGCGATCTCGCCGCCGGCACCCTGGTGGTCTACCGCGAGGACAAGCCCTCGCGCCCGCAACTGCCGGACGCCGAGCCACAACGTGCGCCCTTCATCCTGAGCCTCACCGAGCAGCGCGCCATCCTCGGCTACGCCGAGCGCCAGGCCGGCCTCTCCAGCGGTCGCCGCGCCGAGCTCGCGGGCATCCTCGCCGAGCCGCTGGAGGTCCCGGCCGAGCAGGCCGAGGCCCGCCTCAACGGCATCGCCAGGAGCCTACTGGGAAGTCCATGAAACAGAGCCTGTTCGAACGTCGCCACCAGGCCGACTGGGAACGCTTCGGCGCCCAGCTCGACGCCCTGGAGCGCGGCAAGGCCGACGCCAAGTCCTGCGAGGGCTTCGCCGCCGACTACCGCCACCTCTGCCAGCAACTGGCGCTGGCCCAGGAACGCGGCTACAGCAGCCACCTGATCGACCAGCTGCAGCAACTGGCCATGCGCGGCCACCAGCAGTTCTACCGCCACCGCAGCCACCTGGGCGCGCAGATCCTCGGCTTCGTCCTCGGCGGCTTTCCGCGCCTGGTCCGCGAGCAGTGGCGCAGCGTCCTCATCGCCAGCCTGCTGTTCTACGTGAGCCTCGGGGTGATGGGCGTGCTGGTGCACCAGTTCCCCGACCTCGTCTACAGCGTGGTGCCGCCGGACCAGGTGGCCGAGATGGAGTCCATGTACGAGCCCGACGCCCATCGCATCGGCGCCAGCGAACGCGACTCCGGCGACGACTGGATGATGTTCGGCCACTACATCATGAACAACATCGGCATCGCCTTTCAGACCTACGCCAGCGGCCTGCTCTTCGGACTCGGCAGCCTGTTCTTCCTGTTCTTCAACGGCCTGATGATCGGCGCCGTCGCCGGCCACCTGACCGAGGTCGGCTATGGCGAGACCTTCTGGTCCTTCGTCATCGGCCACGGCGCCTTCGAGCTCACCGCCATCACCTTCGCCGGTGCCGCCGGGCTGCAACTGGGCTGGTCGCTGCTGGCCCCCGGGCGGATGACCCGCGCCGAATCCCTGCGCCTGGCCGCCACCCACAGCGTCAAGCTGATCGCCGGCGCCATGCTCATGCTGCTGATCGCCGCCTTCATCGAGGCCTACTGGTCGTCCATGACCTTCACCACGCCCAAGGTCAAATACATCGTGGGCGCGGGCCTGTGGCTGATGGTGGGCAGCTACTTCTGCTTCGCCGGTCGGAGTCGCCATGCGCCTGACTGATGCCAGCGTCGCCATCCGCCCGCGCAGCGCCTGGGAAGCCATGGACCTCGGCGTGCTGCTCGCCCGGCGCCACATGGGCCTGCTCATGGCCAGCTGGGCGCTGATCACCCTGCCGGTGTTCCTCCTGCTCAGCCTGCTGCTGTGGAACTACTCCGGCTGGGCGATGTTCGTCTTCTGGCTGCTCAAGCCCGCCTTCGAGCGCCTGCCGCTGTACATCCTCTCCCGCGCGCTGTTCGGCGACACGCCGACGCTCAAGGAGGCGCTCAAGGCCTACCCGCGCCTGCTCAAGCCACAGCTGATCGCCAGCCTCACCTGGCGCCGCTTCAGCCCCTCGCGCAGCTTCGACATGCCGGTGATGCAACTCGAAGGCCTCTCCGGCGCAGCCCGCAGCCAGCGCCTGGTGGTCCTCGGCCAGCGCGATGCCGGCGGCGCCACCTGGCTCACCATCATCGGCATGCACCTGGAAACCGCCCTGTGGATGGGCCTGATCACCCTCCTCTACCTGATGCTGCCGCAGCAGGTGGTGGCCGACTGGGACTGGCAGAAACTGCTGGAGCAGGCCGAAGGCGACTGGGTGTGGATGGAGCACCTGTCCAACAGCCTGTATTTCTTCGTGCTCATGGTCTGGGAACCGGTCTACGTCGCCTGCGGCTTCACCCTCTACCTGAACCGCCGCACTGCACTCGAGGCCTGGGACATCGAACTGGTGTTCCGCCGCCTGCGCCAGCGCCTGACCGGCCTCGCCTACGCCCTGGTGCTGGGCATGGGCGTGGTCCTGGCGACCACCCTGCCCGCCCAGCCGGTGCTGGCCGCCGAAGGCGCCAGCAGCTGCCCGCTCCCGGTCGAAGACCCCAACGGCCCCGACGCCCCGCGCCTCACCCACCAGGAACTGAGCAGCCAGGCCGCCAGCGAGAGCATCGCCAAGCTGCTCGACGAGCCCCCCTTCGAGAACCGCGAGACGGTGACCCGCTGGCGCTTCCCCGACACCGACGCCAAGGACAAGAAGAAGGAAGAGCTTTCCAAGGAAGACGCGGAAAGCCTCACCAACTTCATCAAGGGCCTGTTCAAGCTGGCCGACCTCTGGAACAGCACCTCCTGGCTGGCGCTCATCATCAAGGTCGTGCTCTGGGGGCTGCTGATCAGCCTCGTAGCCCTGGTCATCTGGCGCTACCGCGAATGGCTCTCCACCTTCGTCGGCAGCATCGGCCTGCCCCAACGCAAGCGTCGCGAGGCGCCGTTGCAGCTGTTCGGCCTGGAAGTCGCGCCCGAGACCCTGCCCGACGATGTCGCCAGTGAAGCCGAGCGGCTCTGGGCCGAGCACCCGCGCGAGGCCCTCGGCCTGCTCTACCGCGCGCTGCTCAGCCACCTGCTCCACGATTTCCGCCTGCCGCTCAAGGGCTCCCACACCGAAGGCGAGGTACTTGGCCTGGTGCAGGGGCTGCAGCGTGACGAGCTGTCCCGCTTCGCCCAGGTCCTCACCCGTCACTGGCAGAACCTCGCCTACGGCCACCAGTTGCCGCCGGAGAGCCTCAAGCGCGGCCTCTGCGAGGGCTGGCGCCGGCTGATCGCCAAGGGAGCCAGCGCATGACCCGTCGCGGCGGCTTCATCTTCGGTGCCCTGCTCTTCCTGTTGCTCGGCCTGTTCCTCATCTGGCTGCTGAACAAGATCGAGCCGTACCAGGAAACCCTGACCCACGGCCCCTCGCCCGAGGCGCGTTTCAACGACTACCTCGCCGCCGAGAGCTTCCTGCGCAAACAGGGGCTCACTGTCAGTCGCGCCGATGGCCTGGAGGTCCTGGCCGACCTGCCAGCCCCCGGCCATACCCTGCTGCTGCTCGCCGATCGCAGCCGCATGACCCCGCGGCAGGCCGATCGCGTGCTGGACTGGGCGGCCCACGGCGGCCACGTGCTGTTCGTCGCCGAAGCCCTGTACGACGAGGACGAAGGCGAGAGCGGCGACCTGCTGCTGGATCGCCTCGGCATCCAGCAGTTCGAGACCGAAGACCTCGACGAAGAAGACAGCGAGGACGCCGAGCAGAGCGAAGCGACCGAGGGCGAGGAAGACGCCGCCACCGAGGAAGGCGTCGAGAGCGACGCGGCCGAGGATGACCAGCAGCAGGCCCAGGGCGAGGAAGAAGCCCCCGCCGAGGCCGACGCCGAGCCGGAGGAAGAGGACCGCTACCCCGAGCTGACCAAGCTCTACCTGGAGAACGAGGACGCGCCGGCGTACATCGACTTCGACACCGGCTTCCACCTCTACGACAGCGAAGACCGCGCCCATGCCTGGGCCAACAGCGCCAACGCCACCCACATGCTGCAGATGAATCATGGCGACGGCCTGATCACCGTGCTCACCGACAGCTGGATCTGGCAGAACCGCAACATCGTCAGCCACGACAACGCCTGGCTGCTCTGGTACCTGACCCACGACACCGAGGTGACGCTGCTCTACAGGGCCGAACGCGACGACCTCCCGGCGCTGCTCTGGCGCAACTTCCCCGAGGCCCTGGTGGCCCTGGCCCTGCTCATCGCCCTGGTGCTCTGGCACGTCGGTCGCCGCCAGGGGCCGCAACTGGCGCCTGCCAGCCGTTCGCGCCGCCAACTGGAGGAGCACCTGCGCGCCAGCGCCGACTTCCTCCTGCGCCGCAGCGGCAAGCACGTGCTGTTGCAGGGCCTGCAGCGCGACATCCTGCGCCGCGCGCGGCGCCGTCACCCCGGTTTCGAACGACTCGGCGTGGCCGAGCAGTGGCAGGTGCTCAGCCGCCTGACCCGCATGCCCACCGCCGCCATCAGCCAGGCCATGCGGCCGCTGCCCAAGCAGCGCCTCAGTGCCTCCGAATTCACCCGCCAGGTCGCCCACCTGCAAAGCCTCAGGAATGCCCTATGAGCGAACAGACGCCCGATCAGCCGATCAACGATGAAGCCGAAGGCCTGAACCTGGACCTTTCCGACGTCACCCCCGAAGCCCCGCCCGCCGTGGCGCCGGCTCCCCAGCCGAGCGAGCCCGTCGCTGCCCCGGTCGCACCGGCTGCCGCCCCCTCGGCCGCCAGCAGCCAGCGCCAGCGCGCCAGCCAACTGGCCCAGGCCCTGCGCCAGGAGCTGCAGAAGGCCGTGGTCGGCCAGACCGCCGTCATCGACGATGTGCTCACCGCCCTGATCGCCGCCGGCCACGTGCTGGTCGAAGGCGTGCCGGGCCTGGGCAAGACCCTGCTGGTGCGTGCCCTGGCGCGTTGCTTCGGCGGCGAGTTCTCGCGCATCCAGTTCACCCCCGACCTGATGCCCAGCGACGTCACCGGCCACGCCGTGTACGACATGCAGAGCGAGCAGTTCAAGCTGCGCAAGGGCCCGGTGTTCACCAACCTGCTGCTGGCGGACGAGATCAACCGCGCCCCGGCCAAGACCCAGGCCGCACTGCTGGAAGTGATGCAGGAGCGCCAGGTGACCCTCGAAGGCCGCGCCCTGCCGGTGCCCCTGCCCTTCCTGGTGATGGCGACCCAGAACCCCATCGAGCAGGAAGGCACCTACCCGCTGCCGGAAGCCGAGCTCGACCGCTTCATGCTCAAGCTGCGCATGGACTACCCCGAGGCCGGCGAGGAGCTCGCCCTGGTCCGCCAGGTGACCCGCTCCGCCCGCGCCGACATGCTGGAGGTGGCGCCGCTGCGCACCCTGCTGCAGGCCAAGGACGTGCAGGCCCTGCAGCGCATCGCCAGCGAGCTGCCGATGGACGACCAGGTGCTCGACTACGCCGTGCGCCTGGCCCGTGCCACCCGCACCTGGCCGGGCCTGGCCCTGGGTGCCGGCCCGCGCGCCTCCATCGCCCTGGTCCGTGGCGGTCGCGCCCGCGCCCTGCTGCGTGGCGGCGACTTCGTGCTGCCCGATGACGTGAAGAGCTGCGCCCTGGCCGTGCTGCGCCACCGCGTACGCCTGTCGCCGGAACTGGATATCGAAGGCCAGTCCGTTGACCAGGTCCTGCAACAGCTGCTGGAACAGGTGCCGGCGCCGCGTCTATGAAACCATCGCGCATCCTGCTCGGCCTGATCGCCGGCCTGCTGGCCGTGGCGCTGGTGCTGGGCACCCTGCATGCCCTCGGCAGCAAGCTGCCGGACCAGCTGCGCCTGCTCTGGTGGGGGCTGCTCTGCGCCCTCGCCCTGCTCGCCGTGCTCGATGCGCTGTGGCTGCGCCGCCTGCCTTCGCCCGCACTGGAGCGCCAGTTGCCGGGCAACCTGTCGCTGGGCCGCTGGGGCGAGGTGCGCATGCGCGTGCACCACGCGTTCACCCGCGCCCTGCAACTGAAGGTCTACGACCACGTGCCGGCAGGGATGGACACCGAGTTCCTGCCCCAGTCCGTTGCCCTGCATCCGGGCGAGGTCACCGAGTTCGGCTATCGCGTGCGCCCGCTCGAGCGCGGCCGCTTCGCCTTCCCCCTGTGCGAGGTGGAGCTGCCCAGCCCCCTGGGCCTCTGGGGCCAGCGGCGCTACCTCGACCTGCCGGGCGAGACCCGCGTCTACCCCGACTTCGCCCGCCTCTACGGCGCCCAGCTGATGGCCGTGGACGACTGGCTCAGCCAGCTCGGCGTGCGCCAGCGCCCGCGTCGTGGCCTGGGCCTGGAGTTCCACCAGCTGCGTGAATTCCGCGACGGCGACACCCTGCGGCAGATCGACTGGAAGGCCACCGCGCGCAAGCGCACGCCCATCGCCCGCGAGTACCAGGACGAGCGTGACCAGCAGATCGTCTTCATGCTCGACTGCGGCCGTCGCATGCGCAGCCAGGATGGCGACCTCTCGCACTTCGACCACGCCCTCAACGCCAGCCTGCTGCTGAGCTACGTGGCCCTGCGCCAGGGCGATGCGGTCGGCCTCACCACCTTCGCCGGCGACCAGCAGCGCTACCTCGCACCGGTCAAGGGCCCGGCCCAGTTGAGCGTGCTGCTCAACGCCGTCTACGACCTCGAGAGCACCCAGCGCCCGGCGGACTTCGGCGCTGCCATCGACGCCCTGCTGGCCCGCCAGCGCCGCCGCGCCCTGGTGGTCCTGGTGACCAACCTGCGCGACGAGGACGACGAGGAGCTGCTGGCGGCGGTCAAGCGCCTCGGTCGCCACCACCGGGTGCTGATCGCCAGCCTGCGCGAAGAAGTGCTGGACGCCCTGCGCCACGAACCGGTGCAAGGCTTCGAGCAGGCGCTGTCCTACTGCGGCACGGTGGACTACCTCAACGCCCGCGCCAGCCTGCACGAGCGCCTCGCCGCCCACGACGTCCCGGTGCTGGATTGCCGCCCCGGCGAACTCGGCCCCGAGCTGGTGGGGCGCTACCTGGCCTGGAAGAAGGCCGGCGTGCTCTGACGCCCAGCAAGGCGCAACCGTCCCCGTAGGGTGGGTAGAGATACGAAACCCATGCGGCCCGCCACCCGGACCGAAGTCCGGGCTACGGGCCTGCGTTGACCACAGCGGCTAGCGCCTGACGCGGTCAGACCGAGGTCGGGAGGGGACGAAAGCTGAAGTAGTGGCGCAGCGCCTCGACCATCTCGACGTACTCCGGCGGCGGCGCCACCAGGGCGAACCCGGAATCGAAGTTGCCCGGGTTGACGTCTTCCCGGCTCCACTGGCAGGTCGCGTAGAAGTCGATGAAATGCTGCTGGCCGTCATGCCCCGGGATCTTCAGGCGCATGTCGAAACGGGCCCCCACCAGCATCGGCAGTTGGCTGATGAGCATCAGGCCGTCGAGGGAAACGTTGCCCAGATAGCCCATGGGTTTGTCGGTGATGCGGTTGAATACCTTCAGGTAGTAGGGCAACTGATGGCGTTCTATTCGGCGCTGGCTACGCATGATGGCGAATCGCTATTGATGGCCGTTCAGTATGGCCTCACTACTGCACTCGAACCAACTATTAACCGCAGTGCTGGCTGATCTCCGCGGTCAATTGGCGACGGGCGGCATCGATCTCGCCGTCGCTGTAGTACTGACGCTCACCCTTCTCGTCGAGACGGTAGAAAGAGGCACCCTCGCGAAGCCGCGCGAGATCGCTGCGCAGCTTGCCGCATTGCTGTTGACGCTGGTTGCGTGCGTCCGCCGCCTTGCGCTGGGCCTCGGCCTGCTCCTGGCGGCGGGCGTCGAAGAACTGCTCGGTGCGTTGCTCGCGATCGCGGGTGGCATCGTCACGCTCCACCACCTGCGGCTTGACCTGGACCTGCTGGGCTCCGGCCTGGGGACGCTCGCTGAAATGGACCTTGCCACTGGCGTCGGTCCAGCGATAGATCTCCGCGCCGGCCAGCCCAGGCAGCAGGACGACCAGCAAAAGCAGGCGACGCATGGCACCCCTCCCTGAAACAAAGGCAAAGCTTAGCGCTGGCACGAGGCCACTCAAGCGAGCCACGACCGACGGTCGAAACATCGGTCAGAGCGCGGCCGGGCTGGCCTTGGCGGGCACGGCACCGCTGATCTGCCCGAGCTTCTCCAGGGTCTCCAGCCGCGCCCGAGCACGGTAGGCGTACTCGCTGGTGGGGTAGCGGCCGATGATGAAGTGGTAGGTCTGCGCGGCGTCCACGAACAGGCTCTGGCGTTCCAGGCACTGGCCGCGCAGCAGGGAGATCTCCGGCTGCATGTAGGCCCGCGAGCGACTCTTGCGCTCGGCCTGGGACAGCTCGAGCATGACCGTGTCGCAGTCACCTTCGTCGTAGGCGTGGTAGGCGTTGTTCAGGTGGTGGTCGAGTGACCAGCGGGTGCAGCCGGTGAGGCCGGCGAGCAGGGGCAGGATGATCAGCGTGCGCATGGGTAGTTCCTCCGTTGGCGAGTATATCGGCGCTGTCGGATATTTCTGCAACGCCGTCCGGCAGAGACCCGGGCACATCCTCCGATGGGACTTGCGCAACGCACCCGCGGCCCCGACCGAGCCGCTGCTAGACTCGCCGAAACGCCGCCATCGGAGCCTCCATGCAGCCCGTCCGCCCCGCCCTCCTGAGCGCCCTCCTGCTGCTCGCCGCCTGCTCCCCCACCACGCCGCTGTTCATCGCCCAGGTGACCACCAACGAAGCGGTGGAATACAAGGTGATGAAGAACAACCGCATGGCCGCGGCCGTGGAGGAAGACGGCGACCTGCTGACCTACAGCGCCATGGCCATCCGCGACGGCACCAGTGCCGAGGCCGAGAAGCTCTACCTGACCGGCTACGAGGACCGCCAGTTCAGCGCCGAGGTGCGCTCCATCTCGCTCTACCAGATCGGCCTGATCTACATGAGCCGCTACAACGACCAGCGCGACGACACCAAGGCGCTCAACCGCTTCTACCAGATCACCAACGAATTCCCCGGCACCCGCGCCGCCGAGCGGGCCGAAGCGCGCATCCTGATGATCCGCCAGCGCGCCGACGAGCCGGTGCAGAAGACCGCCCGCGAGTTGCTGGCGGACTGGAAGCCCAGCCAGAACCTCGACCTCTACCGCAGCGACCTCGACCCGGACATGACCCTGCTCTCGCGCCGCGCCGTGCTCAAGGACCGCGTCGACGAAGCCGAGCAGCTCTATTCCCTGGCCCTGGGCGATGCCCATGTGCAGCCCGACATCAAGGCCCGCTCGCTGTACCAGATGGCGCTGATGAACCTCGCACCGGCCAACCCCCGGGCCGACCGGGGCCGCGCCATCGGCTACCTGCGCCGCCTGCTCGCCGAGTTCCCCGATGCCGAGCAGGCCGAGAACGCCGCGCGGCACCTGGACCAGGCCCTGAATCCGGGCGTTGAATGACACCCGCAAAGGGTAGTGAAGAGGAACGATGACTACAGGTTGCCAGCGGTGTAGCCTCGGGCTCTGCTTGAAAAATGGAGCCTTCGCATGTCCCTTCGCCGCACCAAGATAGTCGCCACCCTCGGCCCAGCCAGCAACTCGCCCGAGGTGCTGGAACAGCTGATCCTCGCCGGTATCGACGTCGCCCGCCTGAACTTCTCCCACGGCACCCCCGACGAGCACAAGGCGCGCGCGCGCCTGGTCCGCGAGCTGGCGGCCAAGCACGGCCGCTTCGTGGCCCTGCTCGGCGACCTGCAAGGCCCGAAGATCCGCATCGCCAAGTTCGAAGGCAAGCGCATCGAACTGGAAGCTGGCGACAGGTTCCGCTTCTCCGTCACCCACCCGCGTGACGCCGGCAACCAGGAAGTGGTGGGCATCGACTACCCCGACCTGATCAAGGACTGCGGCGTCGGCGACGAACTGCTGCTGGACGACGGCCGCGTGGTCATGCGCGTCGACGCCACCACCGCCGACGAACTGCACTGCACCGTGCTGATCGGCGGCCCGCTGTCCGACCACAAGGGCATCAACCGTCGCGGCGGCGGCCTCACCGCCCCGGCCCTGACGGCCAAGGACAAGGCCGACATCAAGCTGGCCGCCGAGATGGACCTGGACTACCTGGCCGTCTCCTTCCCCCGTGACGCCGCCGACATGGAACTGGCCCGCCGCCTGCGCGACGAAGCCGGTGGCAGCGCCTGGCTGGTGGCCAAGATCGAACGCGCCGAAGCCGTGGCCGACGACGAAGCCCTGGACGGCCTGATCCGCGCCAGCGACGCCGTGATGGTGGCCCGTGGCGACCTCGGCGTGGAGATCGGCGACGCCGAGCTGGTGGGCATCCAGAAGAAGATCATCCTGCACGCCCGCCGCTACAACAAAGCCGTGATCACCGCGACCCAGATGATGGAATCGATGATCCACAGCCCCATGCCGACCCGCGCCGAAGTCTCCGACGTAGCCAACGCCGCGCTGGACTACACGGACGCCGTGATGCTCTCCGCCGAGAGCGCCGCTGGCGAATACCCGGTGGAAGCGGTCAAGGCCATGGCGCGCGTCTGCGTCGGTGCCGAGAAGCACCCCACCAGCCAGAAATCCAGCCACCGCCTGGGGCACACCTTCAGCCGCTGCGACGAGAGCGTGGCCCTGGCGACCATGTACACCGCCAACCACTTCCCGGGCGTGAAGGCCATCATCTGCCTCACCGAGAGTGGCTACAGCCCGCTGATCATGTCGCGCATCCGCTCCTCGGTGCCGATCTTCGCCTTCTCCCCCCACCGTGCCACCCAGGCCCGCGTCGCCCTCTTCCGCGGCGTGCAGACCGTACCCTTCGACCCCGCCGCGCTGCCGGCCGACAAGGTCAGCCAGGCCGCCGTGGACGAACTGCTCAAGCGCGGCATCGTGCAGCAGGGCGACTGGGTCATCCTGACCAAGGGCGACAGCTACCACACCGTCGGCGGCACCAACACCATGAAGATCCTCCACGTCGGCGACCCGCTGGTGTGAAGCATCCCCAGTGAATGAAAAAGGCCGCCCCAGGGCGGCCTTTTTCATGGGCGTGATCCACCGCGATTTTCGCGAATGAATTCGCTCCCACAGAAACGGGGGCGTGACTGCTATGTAGGGTGGAGGTCGCTTTTTACCTCCACCGAGCGGAGTCGAGCGTGGCACCTGTGCGTGCCTGACCCGCCTTATCGATGGGTTTTCATCCTGCGGTTGCCGGAGCGCTGTGGGGCGGGCGAAACCCGCCTGCGAGCCTCAGGCGAACCTGGAGAAATCCGGCTTGCGGCGCTGCATGAAGGCCGAGAGCGCCTCGATCGCCTCGGGGGTGCGCAGGCGCTGACCGAACAGCTCGCCCTCTTCCATGATCACCTGGCGCAATTCCTCGCGGCCCGGCTCGCGCATCAGGCGCTTGCTCACCGCCACCGCCGAGGGCGCCAGCTGCTCGAAGCGCTGGGCCATCTCGCGGGCACGGGCCAGGGTCGCGGCACCATCGTCCAGCGCCTCGTTGGCGATGCCCCAGGCCGCTGCCTGCTCGCCGGTGAAGGCTTCGCCGAGCAGCAGCAATTGCGCGGCGCGGGCATGGCCGAGCATGCGCGGCAGGATCAGGCTGGAACCGAACTCCGGGCACAGCCCGAGGTTGACGAAGGGCATCTTCAGCTTGGCGTCGCGGGCGACATAGACCAGGTCGCAATGCAGCAGCAGCGTGGTGCCGATGCCCACTGCCGGGCCGCTCACCGCCGCCACCACCGGCTTGGCGAAATCGAACAGCGCCTTCATGAAGCGGAACACTTCGCTGTCCAGCCCCGAGGGCGGTGCCTGGATGAAATCGGCCACGTCGTTGCCGCTGGTGAAGCAGGTCTCGCTGCCGGTGATCAGCACCGCGCGCACGCTGCGATCCTCGCCAGCCGCGTCCAGGGCGTCGGCCATGGCGCCGTACATGGCGCGGGTCAGGGCGTTCATCTTGTCCGCTCGCTGCATGCGGATGATCAGCAGGCCCTGGTCACGTTCCAGGTGGATGTGCTCGCTCATGGTGGCTCCTCGGCGGTGGCCGCCTCAGAAGGAGCGGCTCAGGAATACGTCGGCCAGCAGTTGATTGCGCGGCAAACCGGCCAGATAGAGGCGGCGCGCGAAGTCTTCGACGCTGGCGGGGCTGCCGCAGAGTAAGGCGACGGTCTGGCGCGAAACAAGCCGGAGATCGGCCAAAACACCTTGCAGCTGCGCCGCAGTGGCCAGCTCGACCCGCAGGTTGTCGTGGCGCCCGGCCAGCGCCCGCAGGGGTTCGGCGAGGTAATGCCCGGCCGGGTCATGGGCCAGGTGAATGAGGCGGATCGCGCCCTGGTGATGCTGGCGCAAGGCCTCGCGGAGGATGCCCCAGAGCGGTGCCAGGCCGGTGCCCGCCGCGAGGATCAGCAGGGGGCGGCCATCCCAGTCCGGGTCGTAGTGCAGCGCACCGCCGCGCAGCTCGCCCAGGCGCAGGGTGGCGCCGACCTGCAACGGCCGCAGCGCATCGGCGAAGGCGCCGGGCTGGCGGCAGTCGATGTGGAACTCCAGCCAGGGCTCCTCGCCCGGCACGCTGGCCAGCGAATAGGGCCGGGCGACACCCTCGGCGCTCCACAGCAGCAGGTGCTGCCCGGGGCTGTAGCGCAAGGGGCGCTGGGGACGCAGGCGCAGCCGTGCGACCTCGCCCAGCCAGTCCAGCGCCACCACCTCCGCCGGCAGGCCATCACGCTGCGGGTCGAACACCTCCACCACCAGGTCCGTCACCACCTGGCACTGGCAGGACAGGCGCCAGCCTTCGGCGCGGCGCCCGGGGTCGAGCGCCTCGGGCCGCGCGTCGAGCGGCTCGCCGGCCACGCAGCGCACCATGCAGGCATGGCAACTGCCGGCCCGGCAACTGAAGGGGACCTTGCATCCTGCGGCGTTGAGCTGGTCCAGCAGATTGCTGGCCGGGGGTACGGTCCAGCGTCTTCCCGCGACCTCGAGTTCAGGCACCCTGCTCCTCCCAGGCGGCATCGCAGCGGTTCCGCCCGCCACGTTTGGCCCGATAGAGTGCCTGATCGGCGCGCTGCAGCGCATCATCGAGTTCGTCGCTCACCGCCAGCAGCGTCATGCCGGCCGACAGGCTCAGCCCGTCCACCTGCACACCCACCGGATCGGCGGAGGCGAAGGCCTCGCGCAGGCGCTCGCAGCAGGCGGTGAGGCGGTCGGCATCGCAATTGGGCAACAGCAGGACGAACTCCTCGCCACCGTAGCGCGCCAGGATGTCGCCATCGCGCAGGCAGGCCCGCGCCACGGCGGCGAAGGTCTGCAGCACGCGGTCGCCGGCGGCATGGCCGTGGATGTCGTTGATGCGCTTGAAGTGATCGAGATCGATCAGCGCCAGGCCGTGCTGGCGGCCGGGCGCCAGGGCTTCCAGCTCACGGGTGGCCAGGCGCAGGAAGTGACGGCGGTTGAACAGGCCGGTCAGCTCGTCGGTGGCGACCAGGTCTTCGAGCTGGCGCATCATGCCGCGCAGCGTGTCCTGGTGCGCCTGCAGGGCGAAGCGCCGCTGGCGCATCCGCTGGCGCAGGGCCTGCACGTAGCTGGCGAACAGGGCCAGCCAGCCCAGCACCACGAACAGCGCGCACACCTGCAGTACCGCCAGGGCCGGCGAGGCGAGGCGCATCTGGTACGCCTCCCACAGGTTCAGCCCGGTGAAGGCGAAGAAGCCGATGGCCGAGCACCGTACGAAAACCCGCGGCTGCAGCTGGAACACGCCGAACAGCATGATCAGCACATAGACCACCAGCAGTGCGCCCCGGGCGCCTTCCAGGTCGGACAGCAGCAAGGTATGCCAGGCGAGGGCCACCAGGACCTGCACCTCGGTCAGGCTGGGGTCGCGAAAGGCCAGGTTGCGGCCGCTGAGGAAAATGAACAGGAAGACCAGTTGCGAGAGCACGATCAGCCCGCAGGCGGCCAGCGCACTGGCGATGGACGCGTGGTACAGGTTCCCCAGGACGGCTATCCAGAACAGGCAGAGGGCAAGGGCATAGGTGCAGGCCGCCATGCCGAAGCGTTTCAGCAGCAGGCTTTGCAACGCGCGATGGGTGACCCGTTGACTCGCTGTGCTCATGGGCTCCATCCCGTAGTGGCACCATGCCGCCACTCTACGCCCGTGATCACAAAAAACCTAGGGGACGCGTGAGGGGCGGTCAGCGACCAAGGTCGACTGTCGGCGGGTGTGCCCGCGCTTGAGCACGCGGTATACTTCCGCGCCATTTTCACCCCCAATCCAATGCGCGCCGGGTCGTGGTCCGGCGCTTCCCGATGTTCCCGAATTCAAGAGGAGCGCGCCCCATGACCGTGATCAAGCAGGACGACCTGATACAGAGCGTCGCCGACGCACTGCAGTTCATTTCCTATTACCACCCCGTCGACTTCATCCAGGCCATGCACGAGGCATACCTGCGCGAGGAGTCGCCCGCCGCGCGCGACTCGATGGCGCAGATCCTGATCAACTCGCGCATGTGCGCCACCGGCCACCGCCCGATCTGCCAGGACACCGGCATCGTCACCGTTTTCGTGCGTGTCGGCATGGACGTGCGCTGGGATGGCGCCACCATGAGCGTCGACGACATGATCAACGAAGGGGTACGCCGCGCCTACAACCTGCCGGAGAACGTGCTGCGCGCCTCGATCCTGGCCGACCCGGCCGGTGCCCGCAAGAACACCAAGGACAACACCCCGGCGGTCATCCACTACTCCATCGTCCCCGGCAACACCGTGGAAGTGGACGTCGCGGCCAAGGGCGGCGGCTCCGAGAACAAGTCGAAGATGGCGATGCTCAACCCCTCCGACTCCATCGTCGACTGGGTCCTCAAGACCGTCCCCACCATGGGCGCCGGCTGGTGCCCGCCGGGCATGCTCGGCATCGGCATCGGCGGTACCGCCGAGAAAGCCGCGGTGATGGCCAAGGAAGTGCTGATGGAGTCCATCGACATCCATGAGCTGAAAGCCCGTGGCCCGCAGAACAGGATCGAGGAGATGCGCCTGGAGCTGTTCGAGAAGGTCAACCAGTTGGGCATCGGTGCCCAGGGCCTGGGCGGCCTGACCACCGTGCTCGACGTGAAGATCATGGACTACCCGACCCACGCCGCCTCCCTGCCGGTGTGCATGATCCCCAACTGCGCCGCCACCCGTCACGCCCACTTCGTGCTCGACGGCTCCGGCCCGGCCGAACTGGAAGCGCCGCCGCTGGACGCCTACCCGGAAATCGTCTGGGAAGCCGGCCCTTCCGCGCGCCGCGTCGACCTCGACACCCTGACCCCGGAAGACGTGCAGAGCTGGAAGCCGGGCGAGACCGTCCTGCTCAACGGCAAGATGCTCACCGGTCGCGACGCCGCGCACAAGCGCATGGTCGACATGCTCAACAAGGGCGAAGAGCTGCCGGTGGACCTCAAGGGTCGCTTCATCTATTACGTCGGCCCGGTCGATCCGGTCGGTGACGAAGTGGTCGGCCCGGCAGGCCCCACCACCGCCACCCGCATGGACAAGTTCACCCGCCAGATCCTCGAGCAGACCGGCCTGCTGGGCATGATCGGCAAGTCCGAGCGCGGCCCCATCGCCATCGACGCGATCAAGGACAACAAGGCCGTGTACCTGATGGCCGTCGGCGGTGCCGCCTACCTGGTGGCCCAGGCGATCAGGAAGTCCAAGGTCCTGGCCTTCGCCGAACTGGGCATGGAAGCGATCTACGAATTCGAAGTGAAGGACATGCCGGTGACCGTCGCGGTCGACACCAAGGGCGAATCGGTGCACATCACGGGCCCTGCGATCTGGAACAAGAAGATCGCCGAAAGCCTGGCGGTGGAAGTGAAGTAACGCGCCACGCAGCATGAAGAAGCCCGGCCCCGCGCCGGGCTTTTTCATGGGCGCAGATCGGCGCCACCGTCACTGCAGGCCGGGTCGATCCATCAGAAAACAAGGCGGCATCGCAGGGCAACGCCCGGGATTTTCCTCAATCTGCCAACCAGTCGCACATGACCGAATGGTCAGGATAAACAGTGTGAAACCGCCCACAGTTGCAAGCGGATTTTTAGTACATGCGTGCAACTTTACTTATTCTCGCCAGTCCTTCGGCCCCGGGTAGGGCCCTCCAGAGAAAACCAGCAAGGCGCACGGATGCGCGGATGTCTGTCGAGCTTTCCACATGCTTCGTACCACACCCGTATTCCCGCCGTTGCGGGTGGCCCGCTACCTGCTGCTGACGCTGTGCACCAGGCTCCGTCATGCCGCCTGGATCGTCCTGCTGCTCTGCCCCCTGGCGATGGCGCAACCGCCCGCTGACGGCGGCGAAGAACGCTGGACCATCAACATGCGCGATGCCGACATCCAGGACTTCACCGAACTGGTGGCGGGCATCAGCGGCCAGACGCTGGTGCTGGACCCGCGCGTCAAGGGCCAGGTCACCGTCATCTCCGAGTCACCGCTGACCCTCAGCGAGGTCTACCAGCTGTTCCTCTCGGTGATGAGCACCCACGGCTACAGCGTGATCGCCCAGGGCAACCAGGCGCGCATCGTGCCCGACATCGACGGTCGCAGCGTCGCCAACAGCCCCGTCGGCAGCGGGCCGGAAACCCTCGAGACGCGCCTGCTGCAAGTGCAGCAGACCCCGGTCAACGAACTGCTCCCGCTGATCCGCCCGCTGGTGCCGCAGAACGGCCACCTGGCGGCCATCCCTTCCAGCAACGCGCTGATCGTCAGCGACAAGCGCGCCAACATCGAGCGGCTGATCGCCCTGATCACCCAGCTCGACCGGGCCGGCGCCGACGACAGCGTGTTCTACGACATGCAGCACGCCTGGGCCAAGGACGTGGCCGCCATGCTCCAGGAAAGCCTGCGCCGGGGTCAGGCCGTCGGCAACGGCAGCGCCCAGGTGATCGCCGACCCGCGCACCAACCGCCTGCTGCTGCTCGGCCCGCCCGAAGCCCGTGAGCGCCTGCTGAAGATGGCCCGCCAACTGGACACGGCGCCCGTGCGCTCCGCCAACACCCGGGTGGTGCGCCTGCGCCACGGCGACGCCAAGGACCTGGCCAAGACCCTCAGCGACCTGTCCGAGCAACTGCGCGGCGCCACCTCGCCCACCACCACCCAGGCGCCGGTGCTGATCCGTGCCGACGAAGGGCTCAACGCCCTCATCCTGATGGCCGAGCCCGACATGGTCAGCCAGCTGGAAGAGCTGGTGCACCAGCTCGACGTGCCGCGGGCCCAGGTGCTGGTGGAAGCCGCCATCGTCGAGATGTCCGGCGACGTCAGCGAAGCGCTCGGCGTGCAGTGGGCCATCGACGGCCGTTCCGACAGCGGCCCCATCGGCGGCACCAACTTCAGCAACACCGGGCTGTCGGTGGGCACCCTGCTCGGCGCCATCGAAGCCAAGACCCCGGTCAACCTGCCCGACGGCGCCATCGTCGGCATCGGCAACGACAACTTCGGCGCCCTGATCACCGCGCTGTCGGCCAGCGGCCACAGCAACCTGCTGTCCACCCCCAGCCTGCTCACCCTCGACAACCAGCAGGCCGAGATCCTCGTCGGCCAGAACGTGCCCTTCCAGACCGGCTCCTACACCACCGACGCCGCCGGGGCCAACAACCCCTTCACCACCATCGAGCGCAAGGATGTCGGCGTCACCCTCAAGGTCACCCCGCACATCAACGAAGGCGGCACCCTGCGCCTGGTGATCGAGCAGGAGATCTCCTCCATCGCCCCCAGCACCGGGGCGGCCTCGCGGGCGGTCGACCTGGTCACCAACAAACGCATGATCAAGAGCACCGTGCTGGCCGACAACGGCCAGGTCATCGTGCTCGGCGGCCTGATCCAGGACGACGTGACGCGCAGCGAAAGCAAGGTGCCGCTGCTGGGCGACGTCCCGCTGGTCGGCGGCCTGTTCCGCTCCAGCAAGGACGTCAACGTCAAGCGCAACCTCATGGTCTTCCTGCGGCCCAGGGTGGTGCGTGACGGCACCCGCCTGGCCGACCTGAGCCAGGAGAAGTACCAGGACATGCGCCACCTGACCGCCACCCAGGACGCCCAGCGCGCCCTGCCGCAGGACCCGGTGCAGCTGTTCCAGCAGCCGGCACCGCAAGCCCCGGCGCGAGCCACCCCGCCGCCTCCCGCCAGGCCCGAGCCGGCCGCCGTCGCGCGTCCCTTCGCGGCCCCGGCCCAGGCGCCCCTGCACGCCAGCACCCAGGCCAGCGCCCCCCCTGCCGCCCCCAAGGCCAGCCCGCCGCCTGCCACCCCCTCGGTGGCGCAGCGCTACAGCATCAACCTCATCGAAGGCAGCAACGAGCAGTATATGCGCGCGCTGATGGCCCGCCACCCCGGGGAGCCCCTGCGCATCCAGCGCTCGCAACGCGATGGCCGCGACTGGTACCGCATGTTCTACGGCGACTACCCCCAGGCGGACCTGGCCGAGCGCGCCCTGCACAACCTGCCGGCCACCCTGCCCAGCCACCGAGGCCAGGTGACCGCGCTGTAGCCGACGACCGGAATAACCACAACAACACCGAACCGTGAACAAGCGAGGGACCATGTTGCGCAAGATCGTTCTTATCTCCGGGTTGCTGAGCCTGGCCGGCTGCCTCGATCTGGGTGGCGGCGGAGGCGGCGGGGGCAGCAGCCCCGGCCCCGGCACCGGCGGGTCCGGCAGCGTCACCACGCCGCCCGCCCAGCCGGGCACGCCGCCGGACGAGACCGCGCCCCCCGAGATACCGGTCACGCCGCCGGTGACCCCGCCCACCGAACCGCCGGTGACGCAGCCGGGCAACCGCTTCCCCGAGCCGGATGCCGCAGTGGTCGACGAAGTGAACGCCCTCGGCTTCTACGACCAGACCGCCGACGGCCAGCCGCGCCCGGTGCGCAACGATCTCACCGGCACCCTCGCCGCCATGCTGCAGTTCGTGCAGAGCCACTCGGTGGACCCGCAAGGCAACGAAGCGAAGAACATGCCGCGCCTGACCAGCGAGCGCGAAGCCCTGCTGCTGGTCACCCCCGACCCGGACCAGCCCCTGCCCAGGTCCCTGCGCGTGCAGGTGCTGGTGGACGGCGCCCTCAAGGGCGACCTGACGCTGCGCCACCCCGACGAGCTCTACCGTGCCGACCGCACCGGCAGCGACGCCCGCCCCGACGTGGTGTATTCGCGCCGCGCCTGGTCCGCCGTGCTGCCCTGGGACTGGGTGGTGCCCGGCATGAGCCTGCAGCTCAGCGACGACCAGGGCCGCAGCGGCCAGCGCGCCGCCGAGGCCTTCGACTTCGCCCCGCCCGCCGAGCTGCTGGTCCAGGCCATCCGCATCGGCATGCTCACCCCCGAGGTCCCGGGCGGCCAGCACTGGTTCAACACCCAGCCGGCCCAGGCCGCCACTGACTACTTCCAGACCGTGCCCATCGCCCGCATGGTGGCCAGCCAGTACGAGGACGTGCTGCTGCGCAAGGTCATGGTGGCCAACGGCACGATCTACGACGCCGACCAGGGCCAGGTCAGCGCCACCACCGGCGACGTCTACAGCGGCGACATGCGCGAGAACACCGCCAAGTCCACCTTCAGCACCGGCATCAACCTGGCCAACTGGGGCATCACCAGCGCCGGCATGGCCAGCCAGGAACAGCCGCAGCTGACCAACTCGGCGGTCATCCACCACGCCCGCGGCCAGTACGCCAACGGCCCGGTCAACCATGGCCTCAGCGGCGGCAACGGCATCCTCACCCTGATCGACTCGGTGGGGAACGAATTCAGCCACGAGATCGGCCACCACTACGGCCTGGGCCACTACCCGGGGCAGAGTGGCGACAACTACTTCTGGTCCGGCCATCACCCGGACAGCGGCTGGGGCTACATCGCCTACCGCAAGCGCATGCGCGCCAACCTGCACTGGACCCGCGCCAAGACCGGCGGCCTCAACGGCATGCCGATCTACGTCGATGCCTACAGCTTCGCCACCGACGCCATGGCCGGCGGCAACTTCGCCAGCGGCCTGTCGCGCTACACCCACTACACCGGCTACAGCACGCGGCAGAAGATCCAGCCGGCGCTGAACCGCGCCGTCTGGGCCCCCGATTCCCCCACGGGCTACCGCAAGTGGGACGCCACCAGCCGCAAGATGGAGGTGTTCCAGCCGAAGACGCCCAAGTCCAGCAACGTCTGGTACGACAGCGCCGACGGCAACTACCGCAAGCCGCGCCTGTTCGGCGTCCCGGTCATCACCCTGCTCGGCGGCTACGACCCGGAGACCGGCGCCGCCGTGCTCTACCCGGCCCTGCGCGGCAACTGGGGCCAGGTCTACGACCTGCCGCCGCCCGATGCCGCCGCCACCAGCCGGCAATGCTGGCTGGAGGTCAGCTTCGCCAACGACAGGACCCAGCGCATCGCCGTCGCCCCCACGCGCCTGGGCAGCAATGCCAACAAGCTGCACGTCAACCTGGCCCAGGCCGAGCTGCCCGTCGCGGCGGCCCTGCAATGCCGTGACACGGCCGGCGCCGCCACCACCGAGCTGGCCAGCCTGATCATTCCCCAGGGGCTGCCGGCGATGGCACCCGCCGTCATCGTCGGTCGTGACGCACGCTTCGACGCGCTGCGCGAGGTGGAACTGCCGAAGCTGGACAGCGCCCTCGCCGCCCTCGCCGGGCAGGCGGTGCCGACGCTCAAGGGCGAGGCGCGCGTGCTCTTCGACAGCTACAGCGACCGCCCCGACGGCCTCTCCGGTGCGGCCCGGGAGGTGCTGCAACGCCTCGACCAGCAGCAGGCGAAGGCCCAGCGTCTCAACCGCTGGCTGGATGCCTACGGCAGCCGCCTGGCCAGCGACGCCGAAGCCGCCAGGGCGCTCGACACCCTGCTGGCCACCCTGCAACTCGACGCCACTCCGCTGCTGCCGCCGGCCCAACCGCTGGCCATGAGCAACGGCAACTGCGTGCGCATCGAACAGGTCGATGGCGCCTGGAGGCCCTACGTCGCCGCCAAGGCCCAGTGCACCGGGGCGATCGACGAAAAATGGCGGGTCGATGCCGGTGGCCGCATCCATAGCGCGGCCCAGCCGACGCAGTGCCTGACCGCCAACGGCGACATCGGCCTCAGCACCTGCGACAGCCAGGTCGACGCCCAGGCCTGGGACTTCTCCGCCCTGCCGCAGCTGAAATACGGCAACCGCTGCATGGACCTTTCCGGGGGCTACCTCACCGACGGGCGCGGCAAGCTGATCACCTACGGCTGCACCGGCGGTGGCAACCAGAAGTGGTACGGGCCGACGCTCAACGACAACGGGCTGTTCCCGCTGCTGCAGAGCCGCAACCTGAACCTGTTCATGGCCTATGCCGAGCAACGTGCCAGCCGCACCGCGCCCTAGCGTCGCCACCCGTGGCGGGCGCCGCAGCCGAGCGCTGCTGGCGGCCCTGCTGCTGAGCGCGCCCGTCTCGGCGGTGCAATTGCCCAGGGCACTGCTCGCCGAACCCGCCCCCCTGTCGCTGAAGCCCTACCCTGCGCCCCGCCCGCTGGCGGGCCTCGACGGCTGGCGCCTGTACAGCGTCTTCAGCCGGGGCGACGGCCAGGGCCTGGCCTCGCTCAGCCTCGACGACGGCAGGCTGCTCAGCGTGCAGGCCGGCGACCGGCTGCCCGATGGCATCGAGGTGCTGGCCGTGGAGCGGGATCGCCTGCTGCTGCGGCGCGGTATTCAGGTGGGCGAACTGGTGATCCAGGGGCGCGCGCTCCGGGCCCCGGATGCGGCCATCCGTGCCGTCGACGTCGAACCCGCGGTGACGTTGCCGGTGCTGCCGGCGGGCTGCGAATCCTTCGTCCAGGCCGGCGTGCCCCTGGACGAATTGCAGGCCCTGGGCGGCTGCCCGACGGCGGCAGACCCCGACCTCTGAAACACGCCTGCCTGCCGGTCAGGCCATCCAGAAATACAGCAGCGTCAGGTTGGCCAGGGAGATCAGCCCGAACAGGCTCCAGGCGATGCTCGCCACCAGGCGGCTGTTGGCGAAGGGCCCCATCAGCCGGCGGTCGCTGGTGAAGCGGATCAGCGGCCAGAGGGCGAACGGCAGTTGCAGGCTCAGCACCACCTGGCTCAGCACCAGCAGCTTGCCCACCGCGCCCTCCCCCAGCCAGATGACGCCGACCAGCGCCGGCATCAGCGCCAGGGCGCGGGTGATCAGGCGGCGCTGCCAACAGGGGATCTTCGCTTGCAGGAAGCCCTCCATCACCACCTGGCCGGCGATGGTGCCGGTGAAGGTGGAGCTCTGCCCCGCCGCCAGCAGCGCGAAGCCGAACAGGAAGCTGGCCAGCGCCCCGCCCACCAGGGGGTCGAGCAGGTGGTAGGCGTCCTGGATCTCCACCACCTCGGTGTGGCCGCTGCCGTGGAAGGCCGCCGCCGCGAGGATCATGATCGCCGCGTTGACCAGCAGCGCCAGGGACAGCGAGCCGATGGTGTCGAGGCGGGAGAACCGGATGGCGCTGCGCTTGCTCGCCTCGTCGTCGCCATTGACTCGGGTCTGCACCACGGACGAATGCAGGTAGAGGTTGTGCGGCATCACCGTGGCGCCGAGGATGCCGATCGCCAGGTACAGCGGCTCCTGGCTGGAGAGCACGTCCCAGGATGGCCGCAGCCCGGCGGCGACGTCCGGCCAATGGGGCTTGATCAATACCAGCTCGACGAAGAAACACGCGCCGATTGTGGTGATCAGCCCCAGCACTATGGCTTCCAGGCGGCGGAAATTGGCGCCCTGCAGGGCGAGGACGATCAGCGTGTCGAAGGCGGTCAGCACCACGCCCGTGGTGATCGACACCCCCAGCAGCAGGTGGAAGGCCAGCGCCGCGCCGAGCACCTCGGCCAGGTCGGTGGCGATGATCGACAGCTCGGCGAGCAGCCATTGCCCGCGCGCCACGCCGGGGCGGTAGCGCTCCCGCGAGAGCTGCGCCAGGTCGCGCCCGGTGGCGATGCCCAGGCGCGAACAGAGGCTCTGCAGCAACATGCCCGAGAAGCTCGCCAGCACCACCACGAACAGCAGCGCATAGCCGAAGCGCGAACCGGCCTCGATGGCGGTCGCCCAGTTGCCCGGGTCCATGTAGCCCACCGACACCAGCAGGCCGGGGCCGACGAAGAGCATGAGCTTGCGCCCCAGGGACGCGTTGGCCGGCACCGCCACGCTGTGGCTGACGGCGGAGGGGCAGAACGGCGCGGTGGCCGTGGTGGGCAGCTTGTACATCGGGGACGCGCCGGGCGGAGGGGATGACGCAGCTTAAACGCCGCGAGGCCCCGCGCAAATGCCCGCGCTCTCGAGAGGGGCCAGCCCGGGTGCGGGCCGGCCCGGCAGGATCAGAGCTTGGCTTCCAGCGCCTTCTGGATCGCCTCGGCGCGGGCATCGACGTCGTCGACGTTGGTGAAGGGCTTGAAGTTCAGGCTCAGCACGCCGCCGTCGAAGGCGACGCCATCGGGGTAGTTGCTGGAGGGCGCGGTGGCCTCGTCATAACGCACCACCACCTTGCTCAGCTTGGCCTTGAGCGCCTGCTTGCCCATGTCGTCCACGGCCACGGAGGCGAAGGCCTTCTCCAGCGGGGTAAAGTAGACCTGCTTCCAGAAGCCGTCCTGGGTGTAGTTCTGCGCCTGGTCGGGCAGCGCGATGCTGTTCCACTGCACGTCCAGCGGCACCTCGAAGCCGGCGGCGGCCTGGATGGCCTTCAGCTGCTCGACGTAGGGGCCTTCCTGGTAGGCGGTGATGGCGCGGCGCTCGGCCAGGGACGGGTCGGCGAAGGCGCTGGTGCCGGCCAGCAGGCAGGCGGCGAGGAGGGAAACGGAAAAGAGGCGTTTGGCAGCCATGAAAGAAACTCCTGGGATCTGGACTCCAGCCACGACGGCGACTGGCAGGCGCGCGGCCAAGGCATCCCTGCCACGCGCGCGAACAGCCTAGACCGGCCGGTCAGGGAATTCCGCCGACCGCCGCAAGTTTCAGCCAGCCCGCCGCGGCAGCAGTGCCAGGTTGGCCGGCGCGGCGCGCTGGGCCAGGTAGCGGGTGCAGCTCACCCGCAGGAAGGAGGCGAAGTTCACCACCTCGCCGCGGTAGTCCATGACTTCCTCGTAGAGCTTGGTGATCAGCTGGTTGGTGGTCATGCCGTCCACCTCGGCGATCTCCCGCAGGATGTCCCAGAACTGGTTCTCCAGCCGTAGCGTGGTCACCACGCCGCGGATGCGCAGCGAGCGCGAGCGGGACTCGTAGAGGATCGGGTCGGCCTTTACATAGAGTTCGCACATGGAGCGGGTTCCTTTCTGGTGAAAATCTGTGGGGGTGAGTCTATTGGCTCTGTCTGTATCAAGCGTTGCTAGAGAACTTGAGCCCAGCTGATTGCCGAGTTTTGTTGGTGCTTCTGGTTTCGCCCACCCGGGCGAGTCCCTTTTCCAATCGCTGGAACGCCAGCCCGGTGAAAAGGAACCAAAAAACTTGCCCCTCCATACGGGTCTGGCTGAAGCCAGACTTCCCTCGCTCCATCATCGTTCCAGGGGCACGCCGCGAAGGGCCATCCCTGGCCCATCGCGGCTCTCGCGACATCCATGTCGCTCAACCCCTTCCACGACGATTCGCTCGGCCTCCTGAAAGGGGCGTTGGCGGCTGCTCCAACTTTCTTGCCGGGATCCTCGCATTGGTGTGCGCATCAGCGCTCTGTGCGCACCAGGTAGCGCCTTCGTAGGATGGTGTAGAGCGAAGCGAAACCCATCACGCGGAGCCCCACGCGGAACCGGGAATCCATTGATCCCCGGAACCACAGGCAACGCGGGCTCGCCTCACAGGGTGATGCGCGTACCCAGCACCTCGAGGAACTTCGCCAGCCAGGCCGGGTGCGCGGGCCAGGCGGGGGCGGTGACCAGGTTGCCGTCGACGTGGGCCTGGTCCACGGGGATGTCCACGTACTCGCCACCGGCCAGGGTCACTTCCGGACCGCAGGCTGGATAGGCGCTGCAGGCGCGGCCCTTGAGCACGCCGGCGGCCGCCAGCAGCTGGGCACCGTGGCAGACGGCGGCGATGGGTTTGCCCGCGGCGTCGAAGGCCTTCACCAGTTCGATGACCCGGGCGTTCAGGCGCAGGTACTCGGGGGCGCGGCCGCCGGGGACCAGCAGGGCGTCGTAGTCCTCGGCACGGACCTTGTCGAAGTCGAAGTTCAGCGTGAAGTTGTGGCCCGGCTTCTCGCTGTAGGTCTGGTCGCCCTCGAAGTCGTGGATGGCGGTGCGCACGCTCTGGCCGGCACGCTTGTCCGGGCACACCGCATGCACGGTGTGGCCGACCATCAGCAGGGCCTGGAAGGGCACCATGGTTTCGTAGTCTTCGGCGTAGTCGCCGACCAGCATCAGGATCTTCTTCGCCGCCATGGCGGGTTCCTCCGTGTGGGGCCTTCGAGGATTCAAAGGGTAGACGAAGTATCCGCCCGCCCTCCCCGCACCGGGTAACAGGCGGCTACTACAGGTCGTCCAGCGGCTCGCCGGCGGAACCGAAGCGCTGCAGCGGGTGCACCTCGCGGGTGACGGCGATCTCGCTGGCACCCAGCTCGGCGCCCACCAGTTGCAGCGGGCCGTCGCCCTGGGGCGGCAGCTCGGCGTTCTGCGGCGGCGGGTTCAGCTCGTCGTAGCGCAGGTAGTAGGTGGCACCGGCCCCGGCGTCGAGGGCGAAGCTGGTGATCTCGGTGAAGTCCAGCGGGCCGCCGGCGAAGAAGGTCCAGTAGCTGCCCAGCAGCGGGCGGCGCATCTCCAGGCGGTAGCTGGCGGTCTCGAATTCCAGGGGCAGGTAGCCGTTGCTCGGCAACGCGCCGATCAGCTCGCCATTGATGAACAGGCCCGGTGCTTCCAGCTCCTGGTCGGCCCAGTCGCTTTGCGGCCGGTAGAGATAGACCAGCGCATGGTCGGCATCGCTGGGCGTGCGCGCGACGAAGGCCGGCCCGTCGGTGGCGCCGAAGAAGGCCCCGGGCGTGGAGCAGCCGGCAAGCAGGAGGGCGAGGAGCGACAGGGCGGGCAGCGGGTGGCGCATGGGCGCATCTCTTGTTGTGGTTATGCGGGGGAGATTAGCCGGCGCGCGGGCCCGGCCGACACCCGACAAAGGTTCGGCTAGCGACGGCGGTCCAGCAGGTTGACGGCGAGGCGGTCGAGCCAGCCCCAGAGCCGCTGGTAGAAGCGCTTGATCAACGGCCGTGCATGCCAGGCCTCGAGGGTGATCTCGCGGCTGTCGCCGAAGTCGCGGCTCAGGCTGGCGGCCACCTCGTCGGTGAAGTGACGGTCCAGCGCCTCCAGGTTGGCTTCCAGGTTGAAGCGCAGGTTCCAGTGGTCGAAGTTGCAGGACCCGACGCTCACCCAGTCGTCCACCAGCACCATCTTCAGGTGCAGGAAGCGCGGCTGGTATTCGAAGATGCGCAGCCCGGCGCGCAACAGGCGCGGGTAATAGCGCTGGCCGGCGAAGCGCACCGGCGGGTGGTCGGTGTTGCGGCTGGTCAGCAGCAGGCGCACGTCGACACCACGCCGCGCGGCCTTGAGCAGTGCGCGGCGGACCTTCCAGCTGGGCAGGAAATACGGCGTGGCCAGCCAGATGCGGGTCTTGGCGTTGCGGATGCTGCGCACCAGCGACTGCACGATGTCCCAGTGCTGGCGGGCGTCGGCGTAGGCCACCCGGCCCATGCCGATGCCGGCGGAGGGCAGCGGCGGCAGGCGCTCCAGGCCCGGGGCCTCGTCGGGGCGCCAGGGCCGGCGGTGCAGGTTGGCCAGCCACTGGTAGTCGAAGATCAGCTTCCAGTGCACCACCAGCGGCCCCTCGATGGCGACCATCACCTCGTGCCAGCGGCTCTCGGGCTGCTCGGGCTCCCAGAACTCGTCGGTGGAGCCGGTGCCGCCCACGTAGGCGACGCGGTCGTCCACCACCAGCACCTTGCGGTGGTCGCGATAGAAATTGCGCACCCCGCGCCGCCAGCGCACCGGGTTGTAGAACTGCAGCTGCACGCCGGCCAGCACCATGCGCTGGCGCAGGGCGCTGCCGAGCTTCTTGCTGCCGAAGCCGTCGAACAGGCAACGCACCTTCACCCCGCGCTGCGCGGCCAGGCACAGCGCCTCGACCAGCGCCTCGCTGCAGCGACCGTCTTCCACCAGGTAGAGCTCCAGGGACACGTGGTGCTCGGCCCGGGCGATGTCGGTGAGCATCGCGGGGAAGAAGCTCGGCCCGTCGATCAGCAGCTCGAAGCGGTTGCCGGACTTCCAGGGGAAGATGTGGCCCATCAGCGCGCGGTGAAGATCAGCACGGCACCCACCGGCACCGAGAGGCTGATGGAGGGCAGCCCGGCCATCTCGCGCAGCATGCCGAGGGACTCGGTGAGGCCGAAGTCCTCCACCTGCAGCACCAGGGGCGCCAGGGTCACCACCTGGAAGCGGCGATCGTCCAGGCGCGTGGCCAGCAGCTCGGCCATGTACTCGTGCTCGCGGCCGTGCAGCTTCACCTTCAGCGGCAGGCGCAGCTCCAGCTGGGCGCCGGGGGCGAGGTCGGTGATGGGGCGCAGGTCGAGCTGGGCGAAGACCTCGGCCTCGGGGTTGCGCTCGATCTCGAAGAACAGGTCGCGCAGGCGCTGGTCCCGCAGCGGGATGCCGGTGCTCACCGACTCCAGTTCGACGCGCAGGTGCGCCTTGCCGCTGTCGGCGATGTTGCCGTGCAGGGTGAGGAAGCGGTGGACCTCGGAGAGGTTGCCGCCCTTGGTGGAAATGAAGGAGAGGCGCGAGGACTCGTTGTCCAGGTACCAGTCGGCCTGCACCGGCAGCGCAAGGGCGCCGAGCAGGGCGGGAATGAGGGGGAATAGCTTGGCCATGCGGGCTCCTGTCGCACAATCGCGCCACCTTAAACCGGCAGTCGGTGCGCCTGCAAACCACAGGCACGGGGCGGCGAACGCTCATGGGGTCGGCGCCCGCCCCGCGAGGAGGGAGGCGGCCGGGAGGGTCCCGGCCAGCCGATCAGAAGCTATAGACGTAGTTCAGGTAAAGGCGTTCCGCGTTGTGGGTGATGATGCCGGCGGGCCCCCGCGAGGTGGTGAAGCGGGTGACCCCGTCGGCGCGCCCCTTGGTGTGGAACTCGTTGTGCAGCCAGGCCAGGCTCAGGCCTTCGAGCAGGCCGGCGAAGCGGTATTGCAGCACGCCCTGGAATTCCCGCCGGGAGAAGCCGTCGTACCCCGCCGCATGGTCGGAGAAGGCGTAGTGGCCGTCCAGGCGCAACCCCGGCAGGCCCAGCGCCGCGAAGTCGGTGCCGGCCACCAGCTTGAACATCGCCTCGTCCTCGGCACCGAACAGGTAGAACAGCTTGGCGCTGCTGTTCCAGGTGCCGTGGTCCTGGCTGAAGAAGAAGCGGTCGAAGTCGTCGCCCCGCACCTGGTTCCAGGTCATGCCCAGGTAGTGGTGCGGCCAGCGCATGCGCGCGGAGAGGTCCAGGTAGCGCGCCCGGTGCGACGAGGTGGCGTCGTAGAGGCCGGTGACGCCGCCGTAGTCGAACAGCCGCCCGGCATCCTGCTGGGCGCCGAGGGTGGCGTAGAGGTCGAGGAAGCGCTCCCCGCCCAGCGCGACGCTGCGTTCGAGCTTCGCCGAGCCCACCCGCAGGTAGTCCTCCGACTCGCTGTATTCCAGCTTCAGCGTGCCGGCGCCGGGCAGGTCCAGGCCCAGGGCGAACAGGTGCAGGGCGTCGATCTTCCGGCCGCGGAAGTTGGTCAGGTCGTCCGCCCAGCCCGATTCGTTGCGCGCGCTGAAGCCCTCGATGCGGCTGTAGCGCAGCTCCAGGCCGGGGCGGCGGAACTCCACGTCCGCCCCCAGGGTTGCGGGCGGCAGGACGCGGCTGAAGGGGTCGTCGTAGTACTGGGCGTAGCGCCGGCTCTTCTTGCCCAGCCCCAGTTGCAGTTCGCCCGGCTCGCCGGCCAGGCGTGCCCGCAGGTAGGCCTCCACCGGCTTGGCGATGCCATGGGGCGACTGCACCGAATGGCCCGCTTCCAGGTTGCTGATGCTGGTGGCGTCGCGGCCCACGTGCAGGTCGTCGGCCAGGCCATAGGCGTAGTCGAATCCCAGCACCTCGCGGTACCAGCCGGAGTTGAAGCTGAGCAGCGTGGCCTGCACCCATTCGTCCCGCACGGGGCCGACCTCGCCGCCGTTGCTCTCCTTCCAGTAGTACTGGCTGTAGCGCACGGCGAGCTTGCTGTCGTCGAGGAAGGTGCCGCCCTGGCACAGGCTGGTGAGCAGCAGGCAGGCGGCGCCCGCCAGGCCCTTGTCGAGCATGTTCATCTCATGTCCTTCTTGTTGTTCTGGATGAGGTGGATGCCGTCCGGACGGGCAGGCTCCATTGTCGATCCGGGGCCGGGAAGGGCAATCGAATTGGGTTCCGCCCCTCGGAACGGGGCGGCGGCGGGTGCGCGGCCTCAGCCGAGGCTGCGCTGCAGGTCGTCGACGGCCTCGGCGAGGTCGTCCAGGTGCCGCCGGCTGACCCGCTCGACGCTGTCCTGGTCCCTCGGCCAGTGCAGCGCCACGCTGCCCACCAGGCGGCCCTGGCGGTGCACCGGCAGCGCCACCGCGCGGATCAGGAAGGGCAGGCGCACCGAGTATTCCCAGGAGCCTTCGATGCGCTCGCCGAAGCCTTGGTCATGGGTCTGCCGATGGGCGAGCCGCAGCGTCTCGTCCGGCAGCGCGTGGCGCCTGGCGAGGCGTTGCAGCTCCTCGTCACCGAGGGTGGCGAGGCAGGCGCGGCCCATGGCGGAATCGGCGAGGCTGGCCTTCAGCCCCACCACCAGGCGGTTGCTGGGGTAGCGTCGGCGCAACACCTCGGGCACCGCACTCTCCACCACGTGCAGGTCGTCCCCGTCGAAGAACGACAGGTCGGCCACGAGGCCAGTGCGCTCGGCCAGTGCGCTGAGCAGGGGCGAGGCCCGTTCCACCAGTTGGCGGGCGAAGCGCTGGTCCGGGTCGCCGAACAGGCGCTGGGCGCTGAGCCGGTAACGCCGGTCGCACAGGCCGCGATACAGCCAGCCCTGCTCCAGCAGCGTATGCAACAGCCGCGAGACGGTGGCCTTGGGCAGGCCGGTCAGGTAGTGCAGCTCCTCCAGCCCCAGCGAATCGTGTTCCCCCAGCAGCTCGACGATGGCCAGGGCACGCTCCACCGAGCGCACGGTGCCGCTTTCTTCTCTGCTTCGCATACGCGCCTCCCCCTCGCCCGCCGAGGTCACGCCCGACTCCTGCACGCAACGGGCCCGCCTCGGCGGGCCCCGCTCGGGCCCCACCCTGCAGCGCCGTTGAGCAGCGCCGCAAGCCTCGGCCCCGCCGCTCGCGGACCTGGGGTCGCCCCCCGCAGCCTGGGCGACGCGTTCGGCCAGGGGACGTCCGCAACGGCTCATTCGACCAGCCTCCGTGTGGCGTGGGCCAGCAGCCGGCGCCGCTCGCGACGCTCCAGCGCGGCCGGGGCCCCTTCGCGCAGGTTCCAGGCCGCGACCAGCCCGATGCCGGCGGCGAAGAGGACGTAATAGGCCGGGGCGACCGGATCATCGGTGACCTGGGTCAGCCAGGTGACGATGAAGGGGGCGAAGCCGCCGAAGAGCATCACCCCCAGGTTGTTCGACAGCGCCAGGCCGGTGGAGCGCACCTCGGTGGGGAATTGCTCCGCGCCGGCGGTGGGGCCCGGTCCGTAGAGGGTGCCGATGGCGGTGCACAGCAGCAGTTGCATCACCAGCAGGCGCTCCAGGCTGGGCGCCGCGGCCACCCAGGCGAACAGCGGGTAGACCAGCACGAAGAAGGCGAAGGTCCCCGCCAGCATCACCGCGCGACGGCCGAACAGGTCGGAGAGCGCTCCGGCGATGGGGATCACCAGGGTCATCAGCGCCACCGCCGCCATCTGCACCATGAACACCTGGTCCAGCGGCAGGCCGAGCTGCCTGTGGGCGAAGGTCGGCATGTTCACCAGCACCACGTAGAAGGCCACGGTGCCGCCGATGGTGTTGCCCAGGGTCACCAGCAGGGCGCGCCGGTGGTCCCGCAGCATCCGCACCAGGCTGAGGTTATCCACAGCCTGGTGGGCACGGCTTTCGAGGAAGGCCTCGGTCTCCTCCATGTTGCGGCGCATCCACAACCCCACCGGGCCGATCAGCAGGCCGACGACGAAGGGCAGGCGCCAGCCCCAGCTGTCCAGCGCCTCGGGCGAGAGGTTGTGGGTGACGAGCGCGCCCATCCCGGAGCCGGCGAACACCGC
The DNA here is from genome assembly GCF_012767755.2 of Pseudomonas tohonis. Taxonomy (NCBI): domain Bacteria; kingdom Pseudomonadati; phylum Pseudomonadota; class Gammaproteobacteria; order Pseudomonadales; family Pseudomonadaceae; genus Pseudomonas; species Pseudomonas tohonis. Next base: position 1,520,282 of record NZ_AP023189.1, on the reverse strand, counting down.
CAGGCACTGGCCGAACAGCTGCCAGGAGCCATACAGGCCACGGCGATGGGCCGGCGCGCACTCCACCAGGAAGGCCGTGGCGCTGGCGTACTCGCCGCCCGTGGCGAAGCCCTGGATCATCCGCGCGACCACGATCAGCAGCGGCGCACCCAGGCCGATGGCGGCGTAGTCCGGGGCGAAGGCGATCAGGGCGATGGAGAGGGTCATCAGCAGGATGATCAGCTGCATCGCCGCCTTGCGTCCCTTGCGGTCGGCATAGAGGCCCAGCAGCACGCCACCGACCGGGCGCATGAAGAAGCCGACGCCGAAGGTGGCCAGGGCCATCAGCAGCGAGGCGTATTCGTTATCGGAAGGGAAGAACAACCTGGCGATGATGCTCGCCAGGAAGCCGTAGACGATGAAGTCGTACCACTCGAGGGCGTTGCCGATGACGGCAGCGGTCACCTGGCGGCCGCGCGAGGCGCCGCGGGTTGGCGTGTGCATGGTGAGCCTCCGGGGCTTAGGCGTGGGCGAGGGTCGCGCTGCTGGGCAGGTCGCTGCGGGAGGCCTGGAGCCAGGTCTCCGCCAGGGCGGCCCAATAGGCCGCGCCGCGCACGAGGATGTCGTCGTTGAAGTCGTAGCCGGGGTTGTGGACCATCGGCCCCTCGCCGTTGCCGATCATCAGGTAGCTGCCGGGGCAGCGCTGCAGCATCCAGCCGAAGTCCTCGCTGCCCATCAGCGTTTGCGCCTCCTGCACCGCGCCCTCCCCCAGCAAGCCCACGGCCACGTCGCGGGCGAAGGCGGTCTCGGTCGCATGGTTGACCGTCACCGGGTACGCCGGGCGGTGCTCGATGGCCACGCGGCAACCGTGGCTCGCGGCATGCCCGCGGATGATCGCGGTGACCCGCTGCAGCTGCAGTTCGCGCACCTCCGGCTCCAGCGCCCGCAGGCTCAGGCGCAGCAGGGCGCTCTGCGGGACGACGTTCGCCGCCTCGCCGGCCTGCAGTGCGCCCACGGTGACCACGGCGGCACGTTGCGCATCGATGTTGCGCGCCACCACCGTCTGCAGGGCCATGACGATATCGGCGGCGGCCACCAGCGGGTCGATGCACAGGTGCGGCATGGAGCCGTGACCGCCGACGCCTTCCAGGGTGACCTCCAGCAGGTCCTGCGAGGCCATCACCGGCCCGGCGCGGAAGGCCATGCGCCCCGCCTCCAGCCCCGGCATGTTGTGCATGGCGAACAGCGCATCGCAGGGGAAGCGTTCCAGCAGGCCGTCGGCGAGCATCGCCTCGGCGCCGCCCTGCCCTTCCTCGGCGGGCTGGAAGATCAGGTTGAGGGTGCCGTCGAAGCGCCCCGCCTCGGCCAGGTAGCGCGCGGCCCCCAGCAGCATCGCGGTGTGGCCGTCGTGGCCGCAGGCATGCATGCAACCGGGATGGCGGCTGGCGTGGGCAACGCCGGTGGCCTCGATGATCGGCAGCGCGTCCATGTCGGCGCGCAGCCCCAGGCGCCGCCTGCCATCGCCCCGGCGTAGCACGCCGACCACGCCGGTACGGCCGATGCCCCGGTGCACCTGGTAGCCCCAGCTCTCCAGGGCGCGGGCCACCAGAGTGGCGGTACGGGTTTCCTCGAAGCCCAGCTCGGGGTGGGCGTGGATGTCCTGGCGCAGGCGGCGCAACTCGTCGTCGATGCCATTGAGCCAGGCAGGGATGTGCGCGTAACGGGTCATTGTTGTTGTTCTCCTCGTCATGGCCGCCCGGGAAGGCGGCCCGGCGCCAGTCAAGCGCCACGGGGCGAGGAGGACAATCGAAGACGGTTCCGCAGGGTGGAACAGGGCGCCACCGCTTGGCCACATGGGGCCTGTGCCCGCTATAAGGAATGCCCAAGTCCGTCTTCAGAGGAGATTCGCCATGGAACGATTCACCGGTGGTTGCCTGTGCGGCGCGGTGCGCATCGTCGCCTCCGGGCGCCCGTATCGGGTCGGCCTGTGCCACTGCCTGGACTGCCGCAAGCACCACGGCGCGCTGTTCCACGCCTCGGCGATCTTCCCCATGGACGCGGTGGCGATCGAGGGCGTGGTGGGCGAGTACGCCGGGCGCTGCTTCTGCCCGACATGCGGCTCCTCGGTATTCGGACGCAGCGGCGACGAGATCGAGGTGAACCTCGGCGCCCTGGACGCCCCCGACCAGCTGCAGCCGACCTACGAGCTGTGGACGGTGCGCCGCGAAGCCTGGCTGCCGCCCTTCCCCCTCGCCCGGCATTACGAGCGCGACCGTGACGAGAGCAGCCGTTTCGAGGGGTGAATCGAATGGCGTATTGATGGGTTTCGCTGCGCTCAACCCATCCTACGAAACTCGCGAAGCGCTTCGCAGCACGGGCCCATAGCGAGCGCAGGGTGGGCGTAGGGTGGGCTTCAGCCCACCGCACTCCTTCGGGCGGGCCGGGCCAGCGCTCATCAGGGCAGGCTGTCCGCCTGCGGCAGCAGCTGGCAGCCCTGGCGCGGGCCGAGCCAGGCGGCGGTGGAGGTGGCGCCGAGGCCGCGTGAAGTCACGCGCTTGGCGGCGGCGTCATCGAGGAAGGCGCTGGTGGGGACGTACTGCTTCACGTAGCCCACGCAGTAGTCCGCCGGGTTGTCCATGACGTAGCGGCAGGAGCAGTACTCCTTGGCGGTGTAGGCGCTGATGATGCCGGGGAAGGCCTGGATGTGGACGCGGTTCTGCCAGGCGAGGCCGGCCAGCACCAGAAGCAGCAGGGCCAGGATGGCGAGGATCGGGTGGCGGCGGATCATGGCTGCACCTCCTGGGCGAAGGCCGCCTGGGCCAGCTTGAGGAACGCGTTGTGCTGGTAGCTGCCGTCGCGGTCATCGGCGAAGCGCACGATCACCAGCTTCTGCGCCGGCAGCACGTAGAGCGCCTGGCCCCAGTGGCCGAGGGCGGCGAAGGTGTCTTCCGGGGCGTCGGGCCAGGGCTTGGCACTGCCCGCGACCACCGCGTTGAGCCACCAGTGGCCGCCGGGCACGGCGTCACCGGGGGCCTTGGGGTCGGTATGGAATTCGGCGAAGGGCTTGCGGTTGAACGCCACCCATTCCTTCGGCAGCAGCTGGCGGTCGCCCCAGCGGCCGTCGCGTTGCATCAGCAGGCCGACGCGGGCGAGGTCACGGGCGCTCATGTAGGCGTAGGACGACCCGACGAAGGTGCCGGCGGCGTCGGTTTCCCACACCGCCGAGCGGATGCCCAGGGGGTCGAACAGCGCGGTCCAGGGGTAGTCCTTGTAGGCATCCCCGACCATGCCCCTGAGCGCGGCGGAGAGCACGTTGGTGTCGCCACTGGAGTAGCGGAAGCGCTTGCCGGGCACGGCATCCAGCGGGTGCGCGGCGGCGAAGGCGGCCATGTCGCCACGGCCACGGGTGTAGAGCATGGCCACCACCGAGGACTTCAGCGGCGCGTATTCGTAGTCCTCCTGCCAGGCGAGGCCCGAGGCCCAGTGCAGCAGGTGGTTCATCTGCACCGCACCATGGCCGGCGAAGGCCGGGTAGTGGCGGGCGACCGGGTCGTCGAGCTTGAAGCGGCCTTCGCCATAGGCCACGCCCAGGGTGGCGGCGAGCAGGCTCTTGCTCACCGACCAGGTGAGGTGCGGCGTCTCGGCGCGGGTGGGGCCGGCATAGCGCTCGTAGATGAGTTCGCCATCGCGGATCACCACCACGGCGTCGGTGCGCACGCCCTTGCGCTGGGCATCGTCACGGGTGGGGAAGGCATAGGCCTCGAAGGCGTCGAGGGCGGCGCCGGAGGGCTTGTCGCCCTGGGCCCATTCGGCACCGGGCCAGGTTTCGGCGTGCCCGAGCGTGGCGGCGCAGAGGCCGAGTGCCAGGCTCAGGGTTCGCAGCAGCGGGACGGGCATTGGTCAGCCTCTTGTTGTCAGCGGAGGCGGAACCGTAGCACGGGGAATATGACGCTAAAAAGCGCCGAACGTGCCGCTTGCGGTGACATTCGGCGCGAAAGGTCAGTGTTCAGCGGGGCAGGCGGTAATCGTCCGGGCCCATCAGGTCGAGGCCGCATTGCAGGTTCTCGATCCAGTAGAGGAAGGCACTGATCATCTCCTTGCCCACGAAGGGCCGGCCGTGTTGCGGCACGATCATCTCCACGTCCATCTCGCGGACCATGGCGGCCCACAGGCGACAGGCCTTGTTGCCGGCCATGTAGCGGCGGTGGAAGCCCTCCATCTCGGGCACATGGTTGACGAAATCACGCACCGGGTTGGCGTCATCGACCATGGACGCGCCCATGTCGCCGGAGAAGAGGATCTTGCTGATCGGGTCGTAGATCTGGAAGTTGCCCACCGAGTGCAGGAAGTGCGCCGGCACCGCCTTGAGGTTGCAACGCCCCAGCGGGATCGACTGGCCACGGTCGGGCAGCGCGATGATGCGGTCGTAGGTGGAGATGCCGTGGCTGATGGCCAGGTAGTTGGCCGTCAGGTGCGGCAAGAAGCGCGCCCAGAGCTTGGAGCAGATGACCTTGGCGCGGGTGTGCAGCAGCCACTTGTCCAGCGACGCGATGATGTCCGGGTCCTGGTGGGAGGCGAAGATGTAGGTCAGCTCCTGCAGCGGGATGTGCTTGGACAGCTCCAGCGACAGGGGGGTGTAGGTCAGGTCGCCGCCCGGGTCGAGCAGCAGGTATTGCTCATGATCGGTGATCAGGAACTGGTTGGACTGCACGCCATCGCCACTGACCAGGTCGTCGAACATCAGGCATTGGTGGGCGCCGTTGTCGAACAGCACTATGGGTTCACGCCGCATGGAAACCTCGAATTGGTTGCGGCGGCCAGAATCGTGGTTGTGGATTTTTCCCGTACTGACCTGAATCAAGCGAACCCGGCGTCAAGGGCGAAAACGTCGCAGGGACGCGCGCCGTGTCGCGATTGGTAGGGGTGGAACGGGCGTAGGGTGGAGGACGCTTTTTTCCTCCACCAGGCGAGGCCCGGCCGGGCCCCCGATGATGGGTTTCGCGTCGCTCTACCCATCCTACGAACCAAGCCCAACCTACGGTGTGTGCTCCCCCGCCGCTCAGCCCAGGCCGAGGCTGGCGCGGGCCTTCTCCAGGCGCTTGGCGCGGGGGCCGCTGGCGATGGCGAGCAGGCCCTGGTCGCGCTGCCAGAGACTGGCCCATTCCTGCGGGCCTTCGGCCAGCGCGGCTTCCAGCTCGGGACGCAGGCCGTCGAACTGGGCGAACAGGCCGGCCAGCATCAGGTGCATCACCGGGCTGGTGGCGCACAGGCGGGAGACTTCCGCAGCACTGCCCAGCAGCCCCAGCAGGCGCAGTTGCAGGGCTTCCGGCCAGCCGCTGTCACGGCCGATGCCGAGCAGCCAGCCACCGATGGCGGCGAGCACGTGCAGGTCCTCGATGCTGCGGAAGGGCTTCACGTAGGCATCCCAGCCGTCGCCGGCCAGGCGCTCGCAATGGGCGGCGTCCAGGTGCAGGCGGGCGTGGGGGATATCCGGCATCAGCGGCAGCGACGGCAAGGTCTCGATGCGCACGCCGGGCGCGCCGTTGCGCACCACCACCAGGGCCAGCCGCGGCGGCTGGCCTTCGGCGTCCTCGCGGGCGGCCACCAGCAGCCAGTCGGCGGCGTCGGCGGCGGTCACGAAATCCTTGCGCCCGGACAGGCTCAGCCCGGTGACGCGGGTCTGCATGTCCGCCGGGCGGGTGCTGCGGCTTTCGGTCACGCACAGGGCGCCGAGGCTCTGCGGGGCGGACGGCCAGAGCAGGCGCAGCGCGCCCTGGTAGCCGGCGAGGAAGGCCAGGCCCGGCGTCGCGGCGAGCCGCCCGCCGAGCACCGCCAGCTCGAAGGGCGAGGCTTCGCCCAGGCGCTCCAGCAGCGCGCCGTACCAGTCCTCCAGGGGGGCCGGGGGCAGGCGGTCGTTGATGTCCAGCAGGCGTTGCCAGGTCATGTCGGGCTCCTTTGGTCGCTGTCATTCAAGCATCACGGAAACGTCATGGTGGTGACACCGGGTCTCCCTAGCCTGACTTTGCACAACAAGATCGACCGGCTGCAACCGGGATCTAGCCGGCTAACGGAGGCTTCATTCATGACCCAGATCGCCATCACCCGCGACAACGCCGCCCGCGGCGAGAAAAGCCCACGCCGCCTGCAGGCCGAGCGCCTGACCGGCATCGCCGCGCTGCGTGAAGCCCAGGCCCTGCGCTACCAGGTGTTCAGCGCGGAGTTCGACGCCAAGCTCAAGGGCGCCGAGTTCGGCCTCGACATGGACGACTACGATCCGCACTGCATGCACATCGGCGTCCGCGACCTGGACAGCGACCGCCTGGTGGCCACCACCCGCCTGCTCGATCACCGCGCCGCCCACGACATCGGCCGCTTCTACAGCGAAGAGGAATTCCAGCTGGTAGGCCTGGGCGACCTGCAAGGCCCGGTGCTGGAGATCGGCCGCACCTGCGTCGACCCGGCCTACCGCAACGGCGGCACCATCGCCGTGCTCTGGAGCGAGCTGGCCGAGGTGCTCAACGAAGGCGGCTACCGCTACCTGATGGGCTGCGCCAGCATCCCCATGCAGGACGGCGGCATCCAGGCCCAGGCCATCATGCAGCGCCTGCGCGAACGCTACCTGTGCACCGAACACCTGCGTGCCGAACCGCGCACCCCGCTGCCGGTGCTGGAGTTGCCCGGCAACGTCATCGCCGAGATGCCGCCGCTGCTCAAGGCCTACATGCGCCTGGGCGCGAAGATCTGCGGCGAGCCCTGCTGGGACCAGGACTTCCAGGTCGCCGACGTGTTCATCCTGCTCAAGCGCGACGAGCTCTGCCCACGCTACGCCCGCCACTTCAAGGCGGCGGTCTGAACGGAGGCGTCGGCATGAGCAAGCTGCGCCTGTACCTGCGCATCGCCCGCCTGCTGGCGGTGGTCGGCCTCGGCCTGCTGCTGGCCTGCTGGGTCGGGGTGCTGGAGCGCCTGTTCCGGGGCCGCGACCTGATGGTGCGGCGCCAGCGCCTGACCCGCTGGTTCCTCGCCCGCCTGAGCGCCGCCCTGCCCTTTCGCGTGAAGGTGACGGGGGCCGTACCGCGCCAGCCGATGCTGTGGGTGTCCAACCACGTGTCCTGGACCGATATCCCGCTGCTGGGCATGCTCGCGCCGCTGTCGTTCCTGTCCAAGGCCGAAGTCCGCGCCTGGCCGGTCGCGGGCTGGCTGGCGCACAAGGCCGGGACGCTGTTCATCCGCCGTGGCGCGGGCGACAGCAACCTGGTGGGCCAGCAACTCGCCCGCCACCTGGGGCTGGGCCGCCAGCTGGCGATCTTCCCCGAAGGCACCACCACCGACGGCAGCCTGCTGCGGACCTTCCACAGCCGCCTGCTGACCAGCGCCTGCGAAACCGGCGTGCCGGTGCAACCGGTGGCGATCCGTTACCTGCGCGACGGCCAGCGTGACGGGATCGCGCCCTTCATCGGCGACGACGATCTGCTCTCGCACCTGCTGCGCCTGCTCGGCAGCGAGGTCGCCGAGGTCGAGATCCACCTGCTGCCGCCCATCCCCACGCTCGACCAGAGCCGCACGGTGGTCAGCCGCCAGGCCCACGGCGCGATCCACACGCAGCTGTTCGGCGAGCAAGCCGCCGAGGAGCTGGCGGCCTGAACCTCAGTCCCGCCCCGGCGGGACCGCGAGGATGTCGCACTCGAATTCGCGCAGCGCCGCATCGGCGACGCTGCCGATCAGCACACGCTTGATCCCGCCCATGCCCCGGGTGCCCAGCACCAGCAGGTCTGGTGGCGAGTCGGCCATGACCCGGCGCAGGACGGTCATCGGCAAGCCCTCCTCAACGCGCTGCTCGCCCACCAGGGCCAGCAGGCCCTGTTCGTCGAGGAAGGCCATCAGGTTCAGCCGCGCGTTGCGCTCCTCGCCGGTGAGGTGGTCGTCCAGCGCGGGAGTGGCGATGCCGGCGTTCATCAGCATCACCTTGGCGAAGGGCTCGAAGGCGTGCACCGCCCGGCAACGCGCACCATCCATCAGCCCCAGCGCCTTGGCCGCGCGCACGGCGCGGGCCGAAGTGGGCGAGAGGTCGAGGGCCAGCACCAGGTCGCGGTAGGAGGACTCGGGCTCGCGGTTGACCACCAGCACCGGTTTCTCGCAGGTGCGCACCACGCGCTCCAGGGTGGTGCCGACGAAGACGTCGCGCAGGGCGTTGCGTCGGTGAACCCCCATCACCAGCAGGTCGATATCGCCCCAGCGCGCGCATTCGGCAATGCGTGGCGCCGGGTCCCCGGCCTCCACCCAGATTTCCGGGGCGCGGCCGGCCCGTTCGGTGAATTCGCCGAGGCGCGCCTCGAGGTCGCGGCGGATCTGCTCCACCTCCAGCTCGACGCGCAACTGCGGCTGGTCGCTGTCGACCACGTGGAGGATGAACCAGGGGCAGTCGAACTGCCGCACCAGGCTTGCGGCGCGCAGCAGGGCGCGCTCGGAACGCGAGGACAGGTCGGTCGCCAGCAGCAGGGATTTCATGGGGCACCTCCGTAAGCAGTTAGCTACGGATATTGCACGCCGGTACGGGGCGGTGGCGCTTGATGCAGGTCAAGCGCGGCGGGATGCCTCGGAGGCGAAGCCCTGCAGCTCGGGGTAGAAGCGACGGAAGGTATCGCTGAGCGGCTCGTACAGGCGCTCGATCTCCGCGAAGGCGCCGTCCAGCAGGCCGGGACGGGAGAAGCGGCGCGACATGCCGACCAGCACCTGCTCGATGATCGCGAAGTCGCGGTAGCTGCCGAGCCAGTCCTGCGCGGCCATGCGCGGGGCGATGAAGGCCAGCCGCTCGGGCAGCGCCGGCTCCTCGGCCAGCACCCGGTAGACCTGGCCGGTGAAGGCCGGCAGCGGCACCTCGGCATAGCGCGGCCAGTCGCGCGCCAGGCAGTGGTCGAAGAACAGGTCGAGGAGGATGCTGGCGACGCGTCGGCGCTCGGCCGGGAACAGCGCCTTGGCCTCGGCGGTGAGCGGATGGGCATCGGTGAACACGTCGATGCGCCGATGCAGGCGGATGCCGGCCTCGATGTCCGCCGGCCAGCGCCCGTCCAGCGGCCCCTTGACGAAGTCGCCGTAGAGGCTGCCGAGCAGTTGGGCGGGCTGGTCGCCGCCGAGGTGCAGGTGGGCGAGGTAATTCATCGGCCAAGCTTACGCCCATGGCCGGGGGCGCTTCCATCAGCCGGCGTGATGAAGACTATCGGCACAAACGATCCTGTATCGCCCGGAGCCGATATATAGTTCGCCCATTCCCGATATGGCTCCACCCGGATCGCCCAATGACCACGCCCATCGACATCGACGAAATCATCAAGGCCCTCGCCCACCCGGTGCGGCGCGAGATGCTGCAGTGGCTGAAAGACCCGCACAAGCACTTCGTCGAACAGGACCACCCGTTCGAGATCGGCGTCTGCGCCGGCAAGTTCGACCAGCGCACGGGGCTTTCGCAGTCGACCGTCTCGGTGCACCTGGCGACCCTGCAGCGTGCCGGGCTGGTCACCAGCCGCAAGGTCGGGCAGTGGAACTTCTTCAAAAGAAATGAAGCCGTAATCAGTGAATTCCTTCGCCAGATGAGCGACGAGCTCTAGGCCTTCATACCTGCCACGACCCCCAACTTTCCAGGAGCAGGCCCATGCCGACTTCGCTTCTTGTCCTCGCTTTGTCCGCGTTCGCCATCGGCACCACGGAATTCGTGATCATGGGGCTGCTGCCCGATGTGGCCGCCGACCTCGGCGTGTCGATTCCCGGCGCCGGCTGGCTGGTCACCGGCTACGCCCTGGGCGTGGCCGTGGGCGCCCCGTTCATGGCCATGGCCACGGCCCGCTTCCCCCGCAAGGCCGCGCTGCTGGCACTGATGGGCATCTTCATCCTCGGCAACCTGCTGTGCGCGGTGGCCGCCAACTACGAGCTGCTGATGCTGGCGCGGGTGGTCACCGCCCTCTGCCACGGCGCCTTCTTCGGTATCGGTTCGGTGGTGGCCGCCAGCCTGGTGCCGGAGAACCGCAAGGCCTCGGCCGTGGCGCTGATGTTCACCGGCCTGACCCTGGCCAACGTGCTCGGCGTGCCCCTGGGCACCGCGCTAGGCCAGGCCGCCGGCTGGCGCTCGACCTTCTGGGCCGTGACCCTGATCGGCGTCGCCGCGCTGATCGGCCTGTGGCGCGTGCTGCCCAACCGGCATGACGAAGAGAAGGCCGACATGCGCAGCGAACTGGCCGCGCTCAACGGCGCGGGGCTGTGGCTGGCGTTGTCGACCACCGTGCTGTTCTCCGCTGCCGTGTTCTGCATCTTCACCTACGTGGCGCCGCTGCTGGGCGAAGTCACCGGCGTCTCGCCCCGTGGCGTGACCCTGAGCCTGCTGCTGATCGGCCTGGGCCTGACCCTGGGCAATGTCATCGGCGGCCGCCTGGCCGACTGGAAGCTGGCGCAGACCCTGATGGGCGTGTTCGTCGCCCTGGCCGTCGCCTCCACGGCGCTGAGCTGGACCAGCGTGGCGCTGATCCCCACCGAGATCACCCTGTTCCTCTGGGCCACGGCCGCCTTCGCCGCCGTGCCCGCCCTGCAAGTCAACGTGGTGGCCTTCGGCGCCGGTGCGCCGAACCTGGTCTCCACCCTGAACATCGGCGCCTTCAACGTGGGCAACGCCCTCGGCGCCTGGGTCGGCGGCCTGGTCATCGACCAGGGCCTGGGCCTGACCCGTGTCCCACTGGCCGCAGCCGTGCTGGCGATCCTCGCCCTGGTCGCGACCGTCCTGACCTTCAGTCAACGCAAACCCGAGCTGGAAACCGCTCTCGACTAATCCGAGGTGTATCCCATGGCAACGCTTTTCGATCCCATCAAGATCGGCGAACTGGAACTCGCCAACCGCATCATCATGGCCCCGCTGACCCGCTGCCGCGCCGACGAGGGCCGTGTGCCCAACGCGCTGATGGCCGAGTACTACACCCAGCGCGCCTCCGCCGGCCTGATCATCAGCGAGGCCACCTCCGTGACCCCGCTGGGCGTCGGCTACCCCGACACCCCCGGCATCTGGAGCGACGAGCAGGTCAAGGGCTGGAGCAACATCACCAAGGCCGTGCACGCCAACGGCGGCAAGATCGTCCTGCAGCTGTGGCACGTGGGCCGCATCTCCGACCCCAGCTACCTGGGCGGCGAAACCCCGGTCGCCCCCAGCGCCATCGCCGCCAAGGGCCACGTCAGCCTGCTGCGCCCGCTGCGTGACTACCCGGTGCCCCGCGCCCTGGAAACCGAAGAGATCGGCGACATCATCGAGGCCTACCGCGTGGGCGCCGAGAACGCCCAGGCCGCCGGCTTCGACGGCGTGGAGCTGCACGCCGCCAACGGCTACCTGATCGACCAGTTCCTGCAGGACAGCACCAACAAGCGCACCGACCTCTACGGCGGCTCCCTGGAGAACCGCGCGCGCCTGCTGCTGGAGGTGACCGACGCGCTGATCAAGGTCTGGGGCGCAGGCCGCGTGGGCGTGCACCTGGCGCCGCGCGCCGACTCCCACGACATGGGCGACTCCAACCGCGCCGAGACCTTCGGCTACGTCGCCCGCGAGCTGGGCAAGCGTGGCGTGGCCTTCATCTGCGCCCGCGAGAAGGTCGCCGACGACAGCCTGACCCCGAGCCTGAAGGAAGCCTTCGGCGGCGTGTTCATCGCCAACGAACGCTTCACCAAGGAACAGGCCAACGCCTGGCTGGCCGAAGGCAAGGCCGATGCCGTGGCCTTCGGCATCCCCTTCATCGCCAACCCCGACCTGCCGGCGCGCCTGGCCCAGGACGCCCCGCTGAACGAGCCGCACCCGGAAACCTTCTACGGCAAGGGCCCGGTCGGCTACATCGACTACCCGCGCCTGTAAGCGGCAACGCTGCGATGAACCAAGCCCCGGCCCGCAAGGCCGGGGCTTTTTCGTGGCTGTGGATAAGTTCGAACCCCGAACTCCACAGCCGGCACGAACCGCAGGATGGCGTAGAGCGCAGCGAACCCCATCGTCACGCCTGTCGGTGAGAGCGGAGCGCGATTGCATGAAGAGCGGGCGAATGAATTGGCTCTGTTTGCGTTGAGTGTTGCCAGGAGGTTTTTGGCCAAGCCGATTGCCGAGTTTTGCTGATGGTTTCTGTTTCGCCTTGCCGGGCGAGTCCCTTTTCCAATCGTTGAAAAGGAACCAAAAAACTTGCCCCTACATACGGGTCTGGCTTCGCCAGACTTCCCTCGCTCCATCATCGTTTCAGGGGCACGCCGCGAAGGGCCATCCCTGGCCCATCGCGGCTCTCGCGACATCCATGTCGCTCAACCCCTGAAACGACGATTGCGCTCGGCCTCCTGAAGGGGCTTTTTGCCGCTGCCCCAACATCGATGCTCAATACTTCACGTTGATGTGCGCATCACCACCGGGTGGACGCCGCGGTTGGCGGCTCTCGTAGGATGGTGTAGAGCGAAGCGAAACCCATGCGGTGGGCGTTCCAGGAATCCAGAATGGCCCTGAAAGGGCCGTTCTTGAGCCTTCTCGTTGAGTCCACAACAACTAACGCACACAGAGCCAATGAATTCGCCCCTACAGGGCAACGTGCCATGCACACCGGCTCGATACCTCGTCGGGTGGATGCCGCTTCTCACGTCCACCGGCGGTGTGGGGCCGGACCCCGAGGGTGGATGACAAGATCGTCATCCCCCTCCCCTTCAGCCCGGGCATGAAAAAGCCCCGGTCCTTGCGGAGCGGGGCTTTTCGTGGCGGCAGGGATCAGCGGGCGTTGATCTGCTGCTGCAGGTTCTGCACCTGGCTTTGCAGGGTGCTGATGTTGCGGGTCATCTGCGCGCGGAACGCGTCGAACTCAGCGGTGTTGCCGCCCACGTTCTGGGCCGGTGCCGGGCGGTTGTCCAGTTCGCTGCGCAACACCAGCAGGTCCTGTTCCAGGCTCTTGATCGCCTGGTTGGGGTTGCCCTGCTTCTTCAGCGCGTCGATTTCAGCGGAGAGGGCCTTCAGGCGCTCGTCGACCTTGGAGGAATCGCCCTGGGCGGCCTTGAGCTTGCCCTGCTCGTCCGCCAGGCCCTTGAGGCGGCCATCGAGCTGGCCGGCGGTGCCTTCCTGGGCCCTGAGGTCGGCGGCGATCTGGTCGACACGCTTGCCCTGGCCGCCGATCTGGGTGTTGAGGCTCTGCTGCTGCTTGGCCAGTTCGGCGACCTTGGCCTGCAGCTGCTTGAGCTCGAGCTTCAGCGACTCGCTGCCGCTGGTGACGTTGGATTCGGTGGCGACCACCTTGCCGCTGATGTCCTGGATGCGACCGGCGGCTTCCTCGCTGATGCGGGCGAAGCTCTCCTGGGTGGCGACCAGTTGCTGCTCCATCAACGAAATCTGCTGGAAGCTCCACCAGCCGAGGCCGCAGAAGGCGATCAGCAGCGCGCCGATCAACGCCCACAGCGGGCCGGTGCTGGGCACCTTGACCGCCGCTGCATGGCCGTGGCCCGCATGGTTGGGCTGGGCATGGGCGGCGTGGCCATGGTGGCCGTACGCATCGCGGTCCCGGGAATCGGTGGTCAGGCTGGGGACATCGTCCAGTTCATCGAGAGCATCGTTACGCATGGTTGACCTTCGGAAGAGAGCGCTAAGGGCCGCGGCTGGCCACAAGTGCGCCAGTATACCGTTTCGCTCGGGCGGCATCAGCGTCGCGCCAAGCTGGTGCGATTTCGCACCGCCACGGGGCGACGCACGGTCGATCGACCCGCTGCAGGCCCCAGGGTTCCTGAATACGTGAACTGGTACGCACCTTGCTAATCACCTCACAGGGCGTCTTGGGGGCGCCTCAGCCTGGCGGGCCCGTGCAGTGGGGGCCCGACGCGCTCCGCCGATCCCGGAAGAGACGGACGGAGCTCTCTTCTGATCATGGGGGGATTACGCGTGGAACTGACCAAAGCCGTACTGGACTGCATGCAAACCCTGCGTCGGCAGATTCGCGAGGAGCAGGCGCTGGACATCCGTCTCAGCCAGCCCGACGCCATCCAGTCGATGCTCAAGGCCTGCGCCGAGTCGCGACAGGACAGCATCATCAGCCTGGGCGAACGGCTCAGCGAACTCACCGGCATCCGCGTGAAGAAGGAGCTGAGCGAGGAAGAGCTGATCCGCAAGTACACCCAGTACGCCGGCCCGCTGCGCGGCTGAGCCGCCTCAGGGCTGCTGGGCCTTCCACCAGGTGCAGAACTCGTCCAGCGCCGACCAGACGCTGGCCGTGGGGTCGTACTCCAGGTAGTGCCGCGCGCGGCTGATGTCGAGGGAAAAATCCCGCGCCATCACCGCTACGCCGAGGCGGAACAGCGAAGGTTCCGGGCGCCCCGGCAGCAGCTTGCAGACGGTCTCGTTGAGGGTCGCCGCCGCGTGGGCGATGCCGAAGGGCACGTGCCGGGTCACTGGCGGCAGGTCGAGGCGGCGCAGCACGTAGTTGACCACGTCCCACAGCGGCACCGGCTGGCCGTTGCTGATATTGTACACCTTGCCCAGTGCCGGCCCCGCCGCCAGCAGGCCGCTCAGCAACACCTCGTTGAGGTTGTGCACGCTGGTGAAGTCCACCTTGTTCAGGCCGTTGCCGATGATCGCCAGGCGACCCTTGCGCTGCATCTCGATCAGCCGCGGGAAGATGCTGGTGTCGCCGGCCCCGGTGACGAAGCGCGGGCGGAAGGCGATCACTTCCAGGCCGAATTCCTCGGCGGCGAACACCTTCTGCTCGGCCAGGTACTTGGTGGCGCCGTAGTGGTCGGAAAAGCGCTTGGGCACCTGCTCCTCGCGGATGCCCACGTGGGAGCGACCGTCGAAGTAGATGGAAGGCGAGGACAGGTGCACGAGGCGCCGCACCTTCCGCTTCAGGCAGGCTTCGACCATGTTCTCGGTGACTTCGACGTTGGCCTGGTAGAAATGCTGGTAGCTGCCCCAGACCCCCACCGCGCCGGCGCAATGCACCACGGCCTCGACGTCGTCGCAGAGGGCCAGCGCCAGCTCAGGGTCGGCCAGGTCGCCCTGGACGAATTCAGCGCCGCGCCGCACCAGGTGCTCCACCGCTTCGGGGCGACGGCCATTGATCCGCACCGCCAGGCCCTGCTCCAGCGCGAAGCGGGCGAAGCGCCCGCCGATGAAGCCGCTCGCCCCCGTTACCAGAATCTTCATTGCTCATCCCCCGGTGTTCTCGTCATGCCTGCGACTCTAGCAGCGCGGGCCCGGCGGCGCCGTGGCGTCGCGAGCCAGCGGCCCGACCTTGAAAGCCAAGACGCCCATCCTAGGTCCGGCATCACGTGGCGAAGAGACGGCTAGTCTTGTCGACCACGTCAACGAGGAGATACGGCATGGGCGATTCAGCCTGGATGATCTACGGCGCCAACGGCTACACCGGCCGGCTGGTAGCCGCCGAAGCGGTGCGCCAGGGACTGGCGCCCATACTGGCCGGGCGCAACGCGCACGAGGTGGAGCGCATCGCCGCCGAGCTGTCGCTGCCCGCCCGCACCTTCGACCTGGCCGACCCGCTGGCCAGCCGTGCGGCACTCGCGGGGGTGACGGTCGTGGCCCATTGCGCCGGCCCCTTCTCCGCCACCAGCGCGCCGATGATCGAGGCATGCCTGGCCAGCGCCAGTCACTACGTCGACATCACCGGCGAGATCGCCGTGTTCGAGCAGGCCCGCGCCTACGACCTGCTGGCCAGGGAAGCGGCCCTGGTGATCTGCCCGGGCGTCGGCTTCGACGTCATTCCCACCGATTGCGTGGCGGCCTGCCTGAAGCAGGCGCTGCCGGATGCCAGCCACCTGGCACTGGGCTTCGACACCGGCAGCGGCCTGTCGCCGGGTACCGCCAAGACCTCGGTGGAGGGGCTGCGCCTGGGCGGGCAGGTACGCCGGGATGGCGAGCGCGTCAGGGTGCCCCTGGGCTATCGCCAGCGACGCATCGACTTCGGCCGTGGCGAGAAGAACGCGGTGACCATCCCCTGGGGCGATGTGGCCACGGCCTATTACTCCACGAGCATCCCCAATATCGAGGTCTACCTGCCGGCACCACCGGCGGCGGCCCTGGGCATGCGCCTGGTCGATCCGCTGCGCGGCCTGCTGGGCGGTGCGGCGGCGCAGAAGTGGCTGAAGGGCCAGGTGGACAAGCGCGTGCGCGGCCCCGACCAGGCCACTCGCGAACGCCTGCGCACCTGGGTCTGGGGCGAGGCGCGCAACGCCGCCGGGGAAACCCGCACCGCGCGCCTGGAAACCGCCAACGGCTACGAGGTCACCGTGCACGGCGTGCTGCTCGCCGTGCGCCACCTGCTCGCCTACAACGGGCCCGGGGGCTACCGCACGCCGTCGCTGCTGTTCGGTGAACGCTGCGTGGAACAGTTGCCGGGCAGCGGGCGCATCCGCATCGCCTGAATCAGGCCTGCACCAGCCAGCGGGCACCGGCGTGGGCCAGGTGCTCGGTGAGCTGGGCGAGCAGCTCGCCGCCATGGCGCCAGTGGTGCCAGTAGAGCGGCACGTCGATGGGGCGCCCGGTAATCAGCTCGCGCAGCTCCCCCCGCGCCAGCTGGCCTTCCACCTGGTGCTCGGGCACGAGCCCCCAGCCCAGGCCACCTTCGGTGAGGCGCACGAAGCCCTCGGACGAGGGGCAGAGGTGATGGGGGAAGCTGCCGGCGACGCCCAGTGACTCCATGTAGCGGTGCTGGAGCAGGTCGTCGGGGCCGTAGACGATGGAGGGCGAGCGGGCCAGTGCCGCCGGGGTCACGCCTTCGGCGAAGTGCCGGGCGATGAAGGCCGGGCTGGCCAGTGCGCGATAGCGCATGGCGCCCAGGGGAATGCTGCGGGCCCCGGCCACCGGCCGCTCGGCACCGCATACGCAACCCGCCACCTCGCCGGCACGCATGCGCTTGAGGCCGACGTCCTGGTCTTCCACCACCAGGTCCATCAGCACCTCGTGGCGCGAGCAGAAGTCCGCCACCGCCCGCGCCCACCAGGTGGCCAGGGTGTCGGCGTTGATGGCGATGCGCAGGCGCTCGCGGGGGCCGCCTTCGTCCAGGGCCGGCACCTGGGACTGCAGGTCGCGCTCCAGCAGGCGCACCTGCTGCACATGGTTGAGCAGGCGGGTGCCGATCTCGGTCGAGGTGGGCGGCGTGGCGCGCACCAGTACCGGCTGGCCGACCCGCGCCTCCAGCAGCTTGATGCGCTGGGACACCGCCGACTGCGACAGGCCGAGCACCTGCGCCGCGCGCTCGAAGCCGCCCTGCTCCACCACCGCCGCCAGGGCGGCCAGCAACTTGTAGTCGAACAAATCGATTTTCCTAATAGGGGATCAGTATGATTTGTTTTTCTTATACACGCCTCCTGCGCAGAATCGCCACATCTCCCCCTCGAACAGGACCCCCTCCATGGCCGGCGAAACCTCCCTCGCACTGCTGATCCGCAGCATGTCCCCGCACCTGAACGAGGGCGACTACGTGTTCTGCACCCTCACCGACACCCGCGCGCTGCAAGGCTGCGAGGCCGTCGGCAGCTTCCGCGAGCGCGAGGGACTGACCGTGATCCTGGCCCGCGAGGACGCCGACCGCCTCGGCCTGGCCTACGACTACGTAGCCGCCTGGATCACCCTGGAGGTGCATTCCTCACTGGCCGCCGTCGGCCTCACCGCCGCCTTCGCCGGCGCCCTCGCCCAGGCCGGCGTCAGCTGCAACGTCATCGCCGGCTATTACCACGACCACCTGTTCGTCGCCCGCAGCGATGCCGAACGCGCCCTCTCCACCCTGCGGGCGCTGGCCGCCAGCGCCGGGGAGGCCTGAGTCATGTGGCAGAGCTACCTCAACGGGATGCTGGTGGCGGCGGGGCTGATCATCGCCATCGGCGCGCAGAACGCCTTCGTCCTGGCCCAGAGCCTGCGCCGCGAGCACCACTTGCCGGTGGCCGCGCTCTGCGTGCTGTGCGATGCGGTGCTGGTCTGCGCCGGGGTCTTCGGCCTGGCCACGCTGCTGGCTCAGAACCCGACGCTGCTGGCCGTCGCGCGCTGGGGCGGCATCGCCTTCCTCAGCTGGTACGGCGCCAAGGCGCTGCTTCGGGCGCTCAACCCGCAGACGCTGGACCAGGCGGCAAACGCCGGCCCGCGCTCACGCAAGGCGGTGCTGCTGGCGGCCCTGGCGGTGACCCTGCTCAACCCCCACGTGTACCTGGACACGGTGCTGCTGATCGGCTCCCTGGGCGCCCAGCAACCGGTACCCGGTGCCTACGCTCTGGGCGCCGCCAGCGCCTCGCTGATCTGGTTCTTCGCCCTGGCACTGGGCGCCGCCTGGCTGGCGCCCTGGCTGGCCAGGCCGGCCACCTGGCGCCTGCTCGACTTCGGCGTGGCACTGATGATGTTCGCCATGGCCGCACAATTGCTGAACGGTCTCTGAGCACCCCTTGTCGAACCCCTCAGGCTCGATGCAAAGGCCCTGGCGCCGCGATTTCCACACGTTTGCTGCGTGGTTATGCCGCAGGGCCGATGCTATGATCCGGGCTTCGCGGCAAAAAAGAGTACAAACTCGCAGCCGCCTACCGGCCGCCCGTGAACGGCCCCGCGCCTCGCGCACAAATCCAGACCTGATGAAGGAGATAGACATGGCTTTCGAATTGCCGCCGCTGCCGTACGAGAAGAATGCCCTCGAGCCGCACATTTCCGCCGAGACCCTGGAATTCCACCACGACAAGCACCACAACACCTATGTCGTGAACCTGAACAACCTGGTTCCGGGCACCGAGTTCGAAGGCAAGAGCCTGGAAGAGATCGTCAAGACCTCGTCGGGCGGCATCTTCAACAACGCCGCCCAGGTGTGGAACCACACCTTCTACTGGAACTGCCTGAGCCCCAACGGCGGTGGCCAGCCCACCGGCGCCCTGGCTGACGCCATCAACGCTGCCTTCGGTTCCTTCGACAAGTTCAAGGAAGAGTTCAGCAAGACCTCCATCGGTACCTTCGGCTCCGGCTGGGGCTGGCTGGTGAAGAAGGCCGACGGCTCCCTGGCCCTGGCCAGCACCATCGGTGCCGGCTGCCCGCTGACCAGCGGCGACACCCCGCTGCTGACCTGCGACGTCTGGGAACACGCCTACTACATCGACTACCGCAACCTGCGTCCGAAGTACGTCGAGGCATTCTGGAACCTGGTCAACTGGGACTTCGTAGCCAAGAACTACGCTGCCTGAGACCCGCTCCAGCTCCACGGAAAGACCCGGCCCTAGTGCCGGGTCTTTTCATTTGCGCGTCCGGCGCGGACGCGCCCCGGTGCGAAGCTTGCAGGGCCATGGGCGCTCGGCAGCATGCAGCCGGGCCCCTGGGGCGCCGTCCGCCGGTTCGCCAAGGCATTCGCCCAGGCTGTGCCAGAATAAATCCGTCGAACGGCATTCAAGTAGGGAGGATGTGCACCGACACAGTGCGGAATGGGACAAGGTTCGTCCGCCCATGCGCCGGTAGAGGACCGGGCAAGGTGAAAATACCCGCATTTGCGTAATGGCCCTTTGACGGCTATCTCGTGTTTGCCAATACTCAAGCGGTCTGACGCCTACCGGCATCGAACAAGGAATCCCTACTTGAAGCTGGATCTCAAACACAGCTTGTCACTGAAGTTGCTCCGCGTGGTGCTGATGTCCGCGCTGGTGGTCGGTGTAGTGCTGAGCTGCGCGCAGATAGTGTTCGACGTCTACAAGACACGGCAGGCGGTGGCCAACGACGCCCATCGCATCCTCGGCATGTTCCGCGACCCCTCGACCCAGGCCGTCTACAGCCTCGACCGGGAGATGGGCATGCAGGTCATCGAGGGCCTGTTCCAGCACGAGTCGGTCCGCTTCGCCGCCATCGGCCACCCCAACGAGCCGATGCTCGCCGAGAAATCCCGCCCGCTGATGGAGCTGCCGACGCGCTGGCTCACCGACGCGATCCTCGGCAAGGAACAGAACTTCACCACCCAGCTGGTGGGCCGCGGCCCGTACAGCGAGTACTACGGCGACCTCAACATCACCCTGGACACCGCGCCCTACGGCGAGGACTTCGTCATCAGCTCGGTGATCATCTTCGTCTCCGGCGTGTTGCGCGCCCTGGCCATGGGCCTGGTGCTCTACTCGGTCTACCACTGGCTGCTGACCAAGCCGCTGTCGAAGATCATCGAGCACCTCACCAACATCAACCCGGACCGCCCCAGCGAACACAAGCTGCCCATGCTCAAGGGCAACGAGAAGAACGAACTGGGGCTGTGGATAAACACCGCCAACGAGTTGCTGGCCTCCATCGAACGCAACACCCACCTGCGCCGGGAAGCGGAAAACAGCCTGCTGCGCATGGCCCAGTACGACTTCCTCACCGGCCTGCCCAACCGCCAGCAGCTGCAGCAGCAGCTGGACCAGATCCTCGATGATGCCGGCCGCCTGCAGCGCCGCGTCGCTGTGCTCTGCGTGGGGCTGGACGATTTCAAGGGCGTCAACGAACAGTTCAGCTACCAGACCGGCGACCAGTTGCTGATCGCCCTCGCCGACCGCCTGCGCGGCCACAGCGGCCGGCTCGGCGCGCTCGCCCGCCTGGGGGGCGACCAGTTCGCCCTGGTCCAGGCCGATATCGAGCAGCCTTATGAAGCGGCCGAACTTGCCCAGAGCGTGCTCGACGACCTCGAGGCGCCCTTCGCCCTGGAACAGCAGGAAGTGCGCCTGCGCGCCACCATCGGCATCACCCTGTTCCCGGAAGACGGCGACAGCACCGAGAAGCTGCTGCAGAAAGCCGAACAGACCATGACCCTGGCCAAGAGCCGCTCGCGCAACCGCTACCAGTTCTACATCGCCAGCGTCGACAGCGAGATGCGTCGCCGCCGCGAGCTGGAGAAGGACCTGCGCGAAGCCCTCAACCGCAACGAGCTGCACCTGGTCTACCAGCCCCAGGTCGACTACCGCGACCACCGCGTGGTCGGCGTCGAGGCGCTGCTGCGCTGGCAGCACCCGCAGCATGGCTTCGTGCCGCCGGACCTGTTCATCCCCCTGGCCGAGCAGAACGGCTCCATCATCCCCATCGGTGAATGGGTGCTCGACCAGGCCTGCCGCCAGTTGCGCGAATGGCACGACCAGGGCTTCAGCGAGCTGCGCATGGCCATCAACCTCTCCACCGTGCAGCTGCACCACGCCGAGCTGCCGCGGGTGGTCAACAACCTGCTGCAGGTCTACCGCCTGCCGCCGCGCAGCCTGGAAGTGGAAGTCACCGAGACCGGCCTGATGGAGGACATCTCCACCGCCGCCCAGCACCTGCTGAGCCTGCGCCGCTCCGGCGCGCTGATCGCGATCGACGACTTCGGGACCGGCTACTCCTCGCTGAGCTACCTGAAGAGCCTGCCGCTGGACAAGATCAAGATCGACAAGAGCTTCGTCCAGGACGTGCTGGAGGACGAGGACGACGCCACCATCGTCCGCGCCATCATCCAGCTCGCCCGCAGCCTGGGCATGCAGGTGATCGCCGAAGGCGTGGAGACCCAGGAGCAGGAGGCATACATCATCTCCCAGGGTTGCAACGAGGGTCAGGGCTACCTGTACAGCAAGCCCCTGCCCGCCCGCGAGCTCACCGGCTACCTCAAGCAGGCGCGCCGCCTGACCAACGCCGCCTCCAACCCCGCGACGCTCTGAACCCGGAAATGAAAAAAGCCCGCCTCGATGGCGGGCTTTTTCTTGGCTGTGGTTCGGGTTCTCGCGTGCCCTTCCCGGGCTGAAGCCCGGGCCACGGCACAGGGTCGACAGGCAGATTGGCCCGACCCAGGGGCGCGAGGCGTCACATCAGCCCCGTCACCTGCAGCAGGTACACGGTGGCCACCGCACCAGCGATGCACACCAATCCGCCCCCCAGGGCCTGCCAGTAGAAGGAGCGCGCCAGCACGTCCTCGCCATGGCTGGAAAGCAGGAAGGGACGCGACTCGCCCGGCTTGCGCAGGTGGTTCACCGCCGGCGCGGCGCTGGTGGAACGGTGGCGGTCCTCGGCCTCCAGCTGGGCGGCGAGGCGCACGCGATTCCACTCGGCCTCGTCCAGCTGGCCATCGCCGTTGCTGTCGAAACGCCGCAGCAGCCCGGCGAAGTCGCTCTTCCATTCACGGATCACCGCGCCCTGGGCCGCCGTGCCATCGAAGCCCTGGTGCCCCGCGCCGGCGGTATGGAAATCACCGATGGCGTAGAGCGGGCCGCCGAGGTGCAGGCGTTCCTCGGTGTAACGGTATTCGCCGCCCCCCAGCAGCATGCCGAAGAACCCGGCCGGCGCCGCACCATTGCGCGGGTGGCGCTGGTTGCCCTTCCACACCTCGCGGGTGGACGGGCGCACTTCGGCGCCACGCGGGTCGATCAGGCAATCGCCGGTGCCATCGCCCAGTTGCAGCCACTGGTCGCTGGTGCCGCTTTCGATCACCCGCCAGCTCTTGTTCTTGCCACTCTCCTGGTACTCCTCGATCCGGAAGCGCCACCACAGGCAGGGCTTGCCGGTGAGCGGCGCCTGCAGCTGGCCCAGGGTGGACTCCTGGAGCACGCCGTAGAGCTCCACGTAACCCTGAGCGGCGGAGCGGATCTTCGAGGTCGGCGTGTCCAGCAGGAAGCGCACCTCGGACAGGCGCTTGATGCACCACCACCCGCCGCCGAAGAAGGCGCCGAGGCTGAAGGCCAGGCTCATCGCGAGCCCGGCGGCATCACCGCCGGCCATCAGTTGAACAGCGACTTGAGGTCGACGTCGGCTTTCTCGGCCTCGCTGAACACCAGCAGCTCGGCGGGCTTGAAGCCGAACAGGCGAGCCAGCAGCACGTCGGGGAACTGCTCGATGCGCACGTTGTTGAGGTTCACCGCCTCGTTGTACAGCTCGCGGCGGTCGGCGATACCGTTCTCCAGCCCGCTGATGCGCTGCTGGAGGAACTGGAAGCTCTCGTTGGCCTTGAGCTGCGGGTAGTTCTCCGCCAGGGCGAAGAGCTGGCCGAGGCCGGCGCGCAGGCCGCTCTCGGCCTGGCCCAGGGCACCGACGTCGCCACGCTCGCGGGCACTGGCCACGGCGTTGCGGGCGGCGATCACGTTCTCCAGGGTGGTGCGCTCGTGCTGCATGTACTGCTTGCAGGTCTCAACCAGCTTGGGCAGCTCGTCGTGGCGTTGCTTGAGCAGCACCTCGATGTTCGACCAGGCCTTGGTCACCCCGTGCTTGAGGCGCACCAGGGCGTTGTAGAGCGTCACCGCGTAAGCGGCGACCAGCAGGGCAGCGACGATCAGGGCAACACTGGTCAGGGACATGCGAGCGACTCCTTGGCTTCGGTGGAACTTGACTGCTGGCATTCTAACGTCAGCCAGGCTGGCGCATAGAGACGACGGGCACATCCCGCATCCTGGGGACGGTGCATCGGGCCTTTTCAAAAATGCAAATCTTTCGCATTATGTCGCGGTTTCTCGGGCGCAATTGCGCCACGTCCCCCACAACACGCAAAGGAATTCGCCATGAGTCGTATGCCCCTGGCTACTGCCAGCCTGCTTGCCATCGCCATCACCCTCGCCGGTTGCGGCGACGACAAGGACAAGGCCGCAGCACCGCAAGCCGCCGCTCCCGCAGCCGCCAGCAGCACCCCAGCCGCGACCGTAGCGAAAGTCGACGAAGCCGCCGCCAAGGCCGTGGTCAAGCACTACGCCGACCTGGCCCTGGCCGTCTTCAGCGACGCCCACAGCACCGCCGTCGACCTGCAGAAAGCCGTCGACGCCTTCATCGCCAAGCCCGGCGACGACACCCTGAAAGCCGCCCGTGAAGCCTGGCTGGCCGCCCGCACCCCGTACATGCAGAGCGAAGTCTTCCGCTTCGGCAACGCCGTCGTCGACGACTGGGAAGGCGGCCTCAACGCCTGGCCGCTGGACGAAGGCCTGATCGACTACGTCGCCAAGGACTACCAGCACGCGCTGGGCAACCCGGGCGCCACCGCCAACATCATCGCCAACAAGGAAATCCAGGTCGGCGAAGACAAGATCGACGTCACCGAGATCACCGGCGAGAAGCTCTCCAGCCTGAACGAGCTGGGCGGCTCCGAAGCCAACGTCGCCACCGGCTACCACGCCATCGAATTCCTCCTCTGGGGCCAGGACCTGAACGGCACCGGCCCGGGCGCCGGCAACCGCCCGGCCACCGACTATGCCCAGGGCAAGGACTGCACCGGCGGCAACTGCGACCGTCGCGCCGCCTACCTGAAGGCCGCCACCGACCTGCTGGTCAGCGACCTGGAATACATGGTCGGCCAGTGGAAAGCCGGCGTCGCCGACAACTACCGCGCCAAGCTGGAAGCCGAGCCTGCCGAATCCGGCCTGCGCAAGATGCTCTTCGGCATGGGCAGCCTGTCCCTGGGCGAGCTGGCCGGCGAGCGCATGAAGGTCGCCCTGGAAGCCAACTCGCCCGAGGACGAGCACGACTGCTTCAGCGACAACACCCACAACTCGCACTTCTACAACGGCAAGGGCATCCGCAACGTGTACCTGGGCGAGTACAAGAAGGTCGACGGCACCACCCTGACCGGCCCGAGCCTGTCCTCCCTGGTGGCCAAGATCGACGCCGCGACCGACGCCACCCTGAAGGCCGACCTGGAAGCCACCGAAGCCAAGCTGCAAGTGCTGGTGGACAGCGCCGACAAGGGCGTGCACTTCGACCAGCTGATCGCCCCGGACAACGCCGAAGGCAACCAGATCGTCCGTGACGCCATCGCCGCCCTGGTCAAACAGACCGGTGCCATCGAGCAGGCCGCCGGCAAGCTGGGCATCAGCGACCTGAAACCGGACAACGCCGACCACGAGTTCTGATCGACTCGTCCACGCGTCCCGTAAAGCGGATGCGGCCCATCGCCGCATCCGCTTTTTTCATGCCCGGGAATCCGTCTCTCGTCTCGCTGCAAGGCACGTCACGCCTGGGTTCCACCCGCTCCGCAGCTGCCAGCCGGACCCGCTATCACGAACGCAAATCCCTCTTATTTAATAGCCGTTCGCCTGCTAACATTGCCCGCCTGTTTTCCCCAGCCGGACCCGCCAATGCCCGTATCGTCGGCCCTCCGCCACCTGTCGCCGCTGTTGCTGGCCGTTGCCCTGGCCGGTTGCGACAAGCCCCCCCGCTTCACCCAGGCCGAACCCGGCGAGCAGCTTTCAGGCGGTGCCGCGACCATCAACCTGCATGACCGCAACGCCTTCTCCCAGGCCTCCGGCAACCTCACCCCGAGCCGCCGGCTGGACTTCAACGTCGGCAACAGTTTCTTCCGCAACCCCTGGGTGATCGCCCCCTCCTCCACCACTGCGAGGGATGGCCTGGGCCCGCTGTTCAACACCAACGCCTGCCAGAACTGCCACGTGAAGGACGGCCGCGGCCATCCGCCGGGCGTTCGCGGCGACAACGCCGTGTCGATGCTGGTGCGCCTGTCCATCCCCGCCGAAGCCAAGGCCGAGCACCAGCAGATGCTGGAGCGCCTGGGCGTGGTGCCCGAGCCGGTGTACGGCGGACAGCTGCAGGACGTCGCCATCCCCGGCGTCGCACCGGAAGGCAAGGTGCGCATGCGCTATGAGCCGCTCAACGTCACCCTGGGCGACGGCACGGTGGTGGAACTGCAGAAGCCGACCCTGGAGATCACCCAGCTGGGCTACGGCCCCATGCACCCGCAGACGATGTTCTCCGCGCGGGTCGCCCCGCCGATGATCGGCCTGGGCCTGCTGGAGGCCATTCCCGAAGCCGCCATCCTCGCCAACGCGGGCGCCTCGAAGGACAAGCCCGCCGGCATCGTCGGCCGCCCCAACCAGGTCTGGGACGACGCCGCCGGCAAGACCGTGCTCGGCCGCTTCGGCTGGAAGGCCGGCCAGCCCAGCCTGAACCAGCAGAACGCCCACGCCTTCTCCGGCGACATGGGCCTGACCACCAGCCTGCTGCCCCACGACGACTGCACGCCCGCCCAGGTGGACTGCCTGAATGCCGTGAACGGCGGCGAGCCCGAGGTCAGCGACAACATCCTGCGCCTGGTGCTGTTCTACAGCCGCAACCTCGCCGTGCCCTCGCGGCGCGGGGTCAACGACCCGCAGGTGCTGGACGGCAAGGGCCTGTTCCACCAGGCCGGCTGCCAGGGCTGCCACACCCCGAGCTTCACCACCCGGGCCGATGCCGCCGAACCGGAGCTGGCCAACCAGGTGATCCGCCCCTATACCGACCTGCTGCTGCACGACATGGGCGAGGGCCTGGCCGACGGCCGCCCCGAGTTCCAGGCCAGCGGCCGCGACTGGCGCACCGCGCCCCTCTGGGGCATCGGCCTGACCCAGGCGGTCAACGGCCACACCCGTTTCCTCCACGATGGGCGCGCCCGCAACCTGCTCGAGGCCATCCTCTGGCACGGCGGCGAGGCCGAGGCGGCGAAACAGACCGTCATGCGCTATGACGCTGGACAGCGAGCCGCGCTGCTGGCATTCCTGAATTCCCTTTAAGGAGCCCTGCATGTTCAGACCCAAACTGCTCTTCACCAGCCTCGCCGCCCTGGCCCTGGGCGCCTGCGCCCCGCAGGACCCGCAGGCCCAGGCCACCGCCGCGCTGGCCAAGCAGGTGATCCTGCCCACCTACAGCCGCTGGGTGGAAGCCGACCGCGCCCTGGCCGCCAGCGCGCTGGCGTTCTGTTCCGGGAAGGAAGACCTGGCCAAGGCCCGTGCCGACTTCCTCGCGGCGCAGAAGGCCTGGGCCGAGCTGCAACCGCTGATGGTCGGCCCCCTGGCCGAGGGCAACCGCGCCTGGCAGGTGCAGTTCTGGCCGGACAAGAAGAACCTGGTGGGTCGCCAGGTCGAGCAACTGGTCCAGGCTAAGCCCGACATCGACGCCGCCGGCCTGGCCAAGTCCAGCGTCGTGGTACAGGGCCTCTCCGCCTACGAATACATCCTCTTCGACAGCAACCTGGACCTCGCCGACCAGGAGCAGAAGGCCCGCTACTGCCCGTTGCTGGAAGCCATCGGCCAGCGCCAGCAGAGCCTCGCCGAGGAGATCCTCGCCTCCTGGAACAGCAAGGACGGCATGCTCGAGCAACTGAGCAAATTCCCCAACCAGCGCTACGCCGACTCCCACGAGGCCGTCTCCGAGCTGCTGCGTGTCCAGGTCACCGCCCTGGACACCCTGAAGAAGAAGCTCGGCACGCCCATGGGCCGCCAAGCCAAGAGCCAGCCGCAGCCCTACCAGGCCGATGGCTGGCGCAGCGACACCTCCCTGGCCAGCCTGGGCGCCAGCCTGCTCAGCGCCGAGCAGCTGTGGAACGGTGCCGACGGCAAGGGCCTCCGCAGCCTGCTGGGTGACGACCAGAAGGCCCTGGCCGAGAAGATCGACGGCGCCTACGCCGACGCCCGCGCCAAGCTGGACGCCCTGCAACCGCCGCTGAGCAAGCTGCTGCAGAGCGAGGAAGGCCTCAAGCAACTGAACGTCTTCTACGACAGCCTCGACGTGGTGCACCGCCTGCACTCCAACGAGCTGGCCCGCGTCCTCAACGTGCAACTCGGCTTCAACGCCAACGATGGTGACTGATATGTTCCGCCGCCAGGTACTCGCCCTCGGCAGCCTCCTGCTCGGCGCCGTGACGCTGGGCGGCTGGACCCTGAGCCGCAAGGGTCGCGACCCGCTGCTGCTCTCCGCCCGTGACGATGCCGATGGCGGCCACTACGCCGTCGGCTACCGCCTCGATGGCACCCAGGTGTTCGCCACCCGCGTGGCGCAGCGCTGCCACGACATCGTCGAACATCCCAGCGAGCCGGTGGCCCTGTTCGTCGCGCGCCGCCCGGGCACCGAGAGCTACCTGATCGACCTCACCGACGGCAGCCTGCTGCAGACGGTGCGCTCGCAGCCGGACCGCCACTTCTACGGGCACGGCGTGTTCCACAAGAGCGGCGAGTGGCTCTACACCACCGACAACGACACCACCGACCCCGGTCGCGGCCTGCTTGGCGTGTATGCCTACGCCAACCGCCGGCTGAGCTTCCAGGGCGAGCTGTCCACCCACGGCCTGGGGCCGCACCAGGTGTCCTGGATGCCGGACGGCGAGACCTTCGTGGTCGCCAACGGCGGCATCAGAACCGAGGCCGAGAGCCGCGTGGAGATGAACCTCCATGCCATGGAGCCCAGCCTGGTGCTGATGCGCCGCGACGGCAGCCTGATCAGCCGCGAGACCCTGCCCCAGCAGATGAACAGCGTGCGCCACCTGGCCATCGCCGGCGACGGCACCATAGTCGCCTGCCAGCAGTACATGGGCGATGCCGGCGACCATGCCGACCTGCTGGCGATCAAGCGCCCGGGCCAGCGCTTCCAGCCCTTCCCCCTGGCCGACGAGCAACGCCTGTCGATGGCCCAGTACACCGCCAGCGTCGCCATCCACGACGAACTGCGCCTGGTGGCCCTGACCGCCCCGCGCGGCAACCGGTTCTTCATCTGGGACCTGGACAGCGGCGCCGTGCGCCTCGACGCCCCGCTCCCCGACTGCGCCGGCGTCGGCGCGGTGAAGGACGGTTTCGTGGTCACCTCCGGCCAGGGCCGCTGCCGTTTCTACGATTGCCGCAAGGCGACGATCGCCGCCGCGCCCCTGCAGCTGCCCGCCGGGCTCTGGGACAACCACCTGCACCTCGCCTGACACCTGCATTTCGTCGCCGCGACCTCAACGAACGGTCGCGGCGGCCGACCTATACTTCACCAGCCAACCCCTTCCTCCCACGTCCCTGAGGCGTCACTACATGTCCCTGCAAAACTCCCTGCGAGGTCAGCTCCTCGCGCTGCTGGGCGGCAGCCTGCTGCTGATCCTGGTCATCGCCCTGACCTGCTTCAACTTTCTATCTGGAGGGATCCAGTCCTACCGCAGCCTGGTAGGTGGCACGCTGGAGGCATCCAGCCTCGTCGACAGCGCGAACGTCGAATTCAAGGGCCAGGTGCAGGAATGGAAGAACGTCCTGCTGCGCGGCAAGGACCCGGCCGCCCTGAGCAAGTACTGGGGCCAGTTCGAGGACCAGGAACGCAAGGTCCAGGACCTGCTCGGCAAGCTGGTCAACGAGGCCCGCGAGCAGGGCGACAGCGGCCTGCAAAGTCAGGTGGAGCGCCTGCGCAGCGAGCACCAGAGCCTGGGGGCCGCCTACCGCAAGGGCCGCGAGGCCTTCCTCGCCGCCGGCGCCGACCCGACCGCGGGCGACAAGGCGGTGCAGGGCATCGACCGCGCCGCCAGCGAGCAGATGACCGCCCTGGTCACCCAGTTGCATGACCGCGGCACCCAGCAGTCCGCCGAGATCAGCGCCAGCGCCGCCAGCACCGTGACCACCGGCCTGGTGGTGATGCTGGTGTCCAGCGTGCTGGTGGGCCTGCTGGCGATCTGGCTGATCAACCGGCGCCTGATCGATCCGATCCGCACCCTGATCGACCACATCGGCCGCCTCAGCCAGGGCAACTTCGGCGAGCGCGTCGACAGTAGCCGCCGCGACGAACTGGGCCGCCTGGCCAACTCGGCGAACATCCTGCGGGACTTCCTCGCCGACACCTTCAACCGCCTCAAGCACAGCACCGCCGAGCTGGACAGCGCAAGCGGCGAGCTCAACGCCATCGCCACGCTGATGGCCGGGGGCACCCGCGAGCAGTTCTCGCGCACCGACCAGGTGGCCACGGCGATGCACGAGATGTCCGCCACCGCCCAGGAGGTGGCCCGCCATGCCGCCGATGCCGCACGCGCCGCCGACGACGCCGACAGCTCGGCCCAGCAGGGCGAGCGGGTGATGCAGGCGACCATCCAGAGCATCACCGGCATGCGTGGCGAGATCGATTCCACCGCCGAGGTGATCCGCCGCCTGGAGAACGACAGCGGCCGCATCAGCAAGGTGCTGGAAGTGATCCGCGGCATCGCCGAGCAGACCAACCTGCTGGCGCTCAACGCCGCCATCGAGGCCGCCCGCGCCGGCGAGCAGGGCCGGGGCTTCGCGGTGGTCGCCGACGAGGTGCGGACCCTCGCCCAGCGCACCGCCGAATCCACCGCCGAGATCCACCAGATCATCGACACGGTGCAGACCGGCGCGGTGAACGCGGTGCGCGCCATCGAAAGCGGTCAGAGCCGCAGCGAGCAGAGCGTCACCCAGGTGACCGAGGCCGGCGCGATGCTGCAACGCATCACCGGCGCGGTGGAGGCCATCCGCGACATGAACCGGCAGATCGCCACGGCGGCGGAGGAGCAGACCTCGGTGGCCGAGGACATCTCGCGCAACCTCACCGAAATCACCGCCATCGCCGTCACCAACAACGAGAACGTGCAACGCACCGAGGCGGCCAGCAACCGCCTGCACGAACTCTCCGGCGACCTGAGCGAGGTCACCCGCCGCTTCAGCGCCTGACCCCCGACTTCACCGGCACAGGGATGTGCCGTCTCCGTCGCAGCGAGGTGGCACCCTTGCCGCCCCCGTGGGTTCCAAAGAGTTGCACCCGCCCACTGCCAGGGCGCCGCTGCGCTGCCTGTTCCGCTGCACGGGCCTCCCCGCCCAGGCGCCTTTCGCGCCGACTGAAATGCGCCGATTCGTAGCGTTCTCCGGCGATCTGCAAGGCACTGAATGGGCATCGTGCCAGCATGTAAACTTTTGCAATTCCGCGCCTTTGACTTGCCCCCGCCAGTGGTAATAAGGTGCACCCCTCGCCTATTCCCAGGCCTCAATCTGCCTTGCCAAGGAACCGGAATATGTTGCTCCGCCGCATGCTCATCATGCTCGGCGTGGTCATCCTCGTGGTGGCCGCGCTTGCCGCGTACAAGTTCTTCTCCATCAAACAGCAGATCGCGATGTTCACGGCGCCCAAGCCGGCCATCAGCGTCTCGGCCGCCAAGGCGGTGGAAGTGCCCTGGCAGGAGCGCCTGCCGGCCATCGGTTCGCTCAAGGCCTTCCAGGGCGTGGACCTGACCGTGGAAGTCGGCGGCACCGTGCAGGAGGTGCAGTTCCTTTCCGGCGAGAAGGTCAAGCTCGGCCAGCCGCTGATCCAGATGGACAGCGACGTCGAACAGGCCAGCCTGGCGACCGCGGAAGCCGCCCTGGCCCTGGCACGCGTCGAGTTCGAACGCGGCCGCAGCCTGGTGAACCGGCAGAACATTTCCAAGAGCGAATTCGACCGACTCTCCTCGGAGCTGCAGAAGTCGACCGCCAGCGTCGCCCAGTTGAAGGCCATGCTGGCGAAGAAGCGCATCGTCGCGCCCTTCGCCGGCACCATCGGCATCCGCCAGGTGGACGTGGGTGACTTCCTCTCCTCCGGCACCACCATCGCCACCCTGCAGGACCTCAGCACCCTGTTCCTCGACTTCTACCTGCCCGAGCAGGCGGTGCCCAAGCTCGCCATCGGCCAGCATGTGCGGATCAGCGTCGCCGCCTACCCGGGCGAGTTCTTCGAAGGCGCCATCGCCGCGATCAACCCCAAGGTCGAGGACAGTACTCGCAACCTGCAGGTGCGTGCGCTGCTGCAGAACCCCGACAGCAAGCTGCTGCCGGGCATGTTCGCCAACCTCGAGGTCCTGCTGCCAGGCGACAACCTGCGCATCGTGGTGCCGGAAACCGCCATCACCTACACCCTCTACGGCAACTCGGTCTACGTGATCGACGCCAAGAAGGGCGAGGACGGCCAGGCGCTGAAGGACGACAAGGGCCAGCCGGTCCTGGTGGTCGAACGCCGCTTCGTCGAGACCGGCCAGCGCCGCGACGGCAAGGTCGTGGTGCTCAAGGGCCTGAAGGCCGACGAGCAGGTGGTGACCGCCGGCCAGCTGAAGCTGGACAACGGCTCCAACGTCGCCATCGCCGATGACCAGGCCCAGCAACCGAAAACGGACAAACAAGCCAGCGCCGAGCAGTAGGCCCGACGCCAAGGAATACCGATATGGCTTTCACAGATCCCTTCATCCGTCGCCCGGTACTGGCGACCGTGGTCAGCCTGCTGATCGTGCTGCTGGGCTTCCAGGCCTTCAGCAAGCTGGTGATCCGCCAGTACCCGCAGATGGAAAACGCCCTGATCACGGTGACCACCGCCTACCCGGGGGCCAACGCCGAGACCATCCAGGGCTACATCACCCAGCCGCTGCAGCAGAGCCTCGCGAGCGCCGAAGGCATCGACTACATGACGTCGTCGAGCCAGCAGAACATGTCGGTCATCTCGATCTACGCACGCATCGGCGCCAACTCGGACCGCCTCTTCACCGAACTGCTGGCCAAGGCCAACGAGGTGAAGAACCAGTTGCCGCAGGATGCCGAGGACCCCGTGCTGTCCAAGGAGGCGGCCGACGCCTCGGCGCTGATGTACATCAGCTTCTACAGCGACGAACTGTCCAACCCGCAGATCACCGACTACCTGTCGCGGGTCATCCAGCCCAAGCTGGCGACCCTGCCGGGCATGGCGGAAGCGGAGATCCTCGGCAACCAGGTCTTCGCCATGCGCCTGTGGCTGGACCCGGTGAAGATGGCCGCCTACGGCGTCACCGCCGGCGATGTCAGCGATGCGGTGCGCAAGTACAACTTCCTCTCGGCCGCCGGCCAGGTGAAGGGCGAGTACGTGGTGACGAGCATCAACGCCACCACCGACCTCAAGTCCCCCGAAGCCTTCGCCGCCATCCCGGTGAAGACCCAGGGCGACCGCCGCGTGCTGGTGCGTGACATCGCCCGCGTCGAGATGGGCGCCGAGAACTACGACTCCATCAGCTCCTTCGACGGCATCCCCTCGGTCTACATCGGCATCAAGGGCACGCCCAGCGCCAACCCGCTGGACGTGATCAAGCACGTGCGCGCGATCATGCCCGAGCTGGAAGCGCAGCTGCCGCCGAACCTCAAGGTGTCCATCGCCTATGACGCCACGCGCTTCATCCAGGCGTCCATCGACGAGGTGGTGAAGACCCTGGGCGAGGCGGTGCTGATCGTCATCGTGGTCGTGTTCCTGTTCCTCGGTGCCTTCCGCTCGGTGCTGATCCCGGTCATCACCATCCCGCTGTCGATGATCGGCGTGCTGTTCTTCATGCAGCTGATGGGCTACTCGATCAACCTGCTGACGCTGCTGGCCATGGTGCTCGCCATCGGCCTGGTGGTGGACGACGCCATCGTGGTGGTGGAGAACATCCACCGGCACATCGAGGAGGGCAAGACGCCCTTCGACGCCGCCATCGAGGGCGCCCGCGAGATCGCCGTGCCGGTCATCTCCATGACCATCACCCTGGCGGCGGTGTACGCCCCCATCGGCTTCCTCGAAGGCCTCACCGGCGCGCTGTTCCGCGAGTTCGCCCTGACCCTGGCGGGCGCGGTGATCATCTCCGGCGTGGTCGCCCTGACCCTCTCGCCGATGATGTGCTCCAAGCTGCTGCGCCACGAGGAGAACCCGAGCGGCCTGGCCCACAGGCTGGACATGATCTTCGAGCGGCTCAAGCACCGCTACCAGCGCGCGCTGCACGGCACCCTCAACACCCGCCCGGTGGTGGTGGTGTTCGCGCTCATCGTGATGGCGCTGATCCCGGTGCTGCTGATGATGACCAAGAGCGAACTGGCCCCCGACGAGGACCAGGGCATCGTCTTCCTCATGGCCAAGGCGCCGCAGCCGACCAACCTGGACTACCTGAACGCCTACACCGACGAGTTCGTGGAGATCTTCAAGTCCTTCCCCGAGTACTACTCGTCGTTCCAGATCAACGGCTTCGATGGTGTGCAGGCCGGTATCGGCGGCTTCCTGCTCAAGCCCTGGGACGAGCGCGAGCGCACCCAGATGGAGCTGCTGCAGGAGGTACAGGGCAAGCTCGACCGCATTCCCGGCCTGCAGATCTTCGGCTTCAACCTGCCGTCGCTGCCGGGCACCGGCGAAGGCCTGCCCTTCCAGTTCGTGGTCAACACCCCGAACGACTACGAGTCCCTGCTGCAGGTGACCGAGCGCATCAAGCAGCGCGCGGAAGCCTCGGGCAAGTTCGCCTTCCTCAACGTCGACCTGGCGTTCGACAAGCCCGAAGTGGTGGTCGACATCGACCGCCAGAAGGCCGCGCAGATGGGCGTGTCCATGGAAGACCTCGGCTCCACCCTGGCACTGCTGCTGGGCGAGGGCGAGATCAACCGCTTCACCATCGACGGTCGCAGCTACAAGGTGATCGCCCAGGTGGAACGCCCCTACCGCGACAACCCGGACTGGCTGAACAACTACTACGTGAAGAGCGAGAGCGGCGCGATGGTGCCCCTGTCGACCCTGATCACCGTGCACGACACCGCGCGACCGACCAAGCTCAAGCAGTTCCAGCAGCTGAACTCGGCGATCATCGAGGGCTTCCCGGTGGTGAGCATGGGCGATGCGGTGGAGACCGTGGCGCAGATCGCCCGCGAGGAGGCCCCGCGCGGCTTCGCCTTCGACTACGCCGGCGCCTCGCGCCAGTACGTCCAGGAAGGCAGCGCGCTGTACGTCACCTTCGGCCTGGCCCTGGCGATCATCTTCCTGGTGCTGGCCGCGCAGTTCGAGAGCTTCCGCGACCCGCTGGTGATCCTGGTGACGGTGCCGCTGTCGATCTGCGGCGCGTTGATCCCGCTGTTCCTGGGGATCTCCAGCATGAACATCTACACCCAGGTGGGCCTGGTGACGCTGATCGGCCTGATCAGCAAGCACGGCATCCTGATCGTGGAGTTCGCCAACCAGCTGCGTCGCGACAAGGGCCTGAGTGCGCGCGAAGCGGTGGAGGAAGCCGCCTCCATCCGCCTGCGCCCGGTACTGATGACCACCGCCGCGATGGTGTTCGGCATGGTGCCGCTGATCCTCGCCACCGGCGCGGGTGCGGTGAGCCGCTTCGATATCGGTACGGTGATCGCCACCGGCATGTCCATCGGCACGCTGTTCACCCTGTTCGTGCTGCCCTGCGTCTATACCCTGCTGGCCAAGCCGGACCCACGGCCGGCTGACCAGCCCGAGGCAGGGCCCGTCGCGAGCCACTGAGCCCGGTTGAACGAGAAGGCCCCGCATCTGCGAGGCCTTCTTCATTCCAGGGTTCTCAAAGCCGGTGCAGCGCCTCCACGCGGCTGCCGAAGGCACGCTCGTAGACCGCCAGCAGGTAGGCCCAGTCCTCGTCGCGGATGGCCGAATGCCGCCTGATCTGGCCGACATCGTTGCGCGCCGCCCGGGCATGGGCGAAGCGACGGCGGCTCTTCTCCAGGTCGATCAGGGCGATTTCCACCGATTCGGCGCCCTCCCCTTCCCCGACGCGGATGAACACATGCTTGGGATAAAGGCAGCCGTGTTGCCAACCGCCCCGGTGCAACCGCGCCAGCACATCCGCCATCTGGCCAAGCACCCGCTCGCGCTCGCCCCGGGTGTCGGCGCGCCCCTCCAGGGAGGCGTACCAGCGCTCGAAATCGATGAAGCCCTCCAGGGCCTCCGTCACCAGCAGCGCCTGCCAAGCGCCCTCGCCGCCGCGCCGCGCGCCGCAGTAGACCAGCTGCGGCACCCTCACGCCGAGGCGTTCGAAGGCGCGGATGGCATCCCGTTCGCGAAGCACCGTCGGCCGTCCGAAGGGGTGCAGCACGCTGCGATAGAGGTGGCCGCACTGGCGCTTGCTATACAGCAGGACCCCGTCGTCCCGGCGCACCCGCTCCACCCCGCTTTCACCGCCCCGTCGCAGGTTCGGTGCTTCGACCCATTCCCCACGCCAGTTCCAGAAGCGCTCGAACGGGTCGTCCACATCGCTCGCCAACGCAATCACAGCTGTCTCCATCAGACCATCCCCTCCGTTTATCGCCTGGTCGGTCGCAGTCTCCGTCGAGAACCAGACCGCCCAGGGGGGCGAATAACTTACGCCCTTTTTTGATGTCGCTTGCGGTAACAGGAATGTGCACTCGGTAACCCTGCAAGCCCGGACCCAAGCCACCCCATGGGGCAACGATGCCTCTATTCCGGGCGATGAACCGCAGCAACCCTACTATCGCCAGCGGGTGAGCAGTAGGTTTGCAAGGTCCATACCGTTGCAGGAAGTCGGCGCTGGAGGGACGAGAAAAGGTGCGTGGCGATCACGCAATGACGGCGGCGGCGCAAATGAAAAGCCCCGCATGCGCGGGGCCTGGATGGCTACGGGACGCTACTCAGCCTTGCGGCCCCATGCCCTGGGAAAGCCCGAACATCAGCAGCAGCAACTGCCTGTCGGGCACCGCGTCGGCCTTGTGCCGGGCATTGGGGGGCAGGGGACAATAGCCGAGGCCATTGACGCTGACGACCGAAGGTGACGGCTCATGCCAAGCCGCCGCGGCGATGGACGCGACGCCCAGGGCTCCTACGAGGAACAAAGCTCGCGTTATTTCTAACTTCATGATCGCAACCCCTTGATAGCGCTGCCAAACGCTGTGTCTTCACACTAGATCAATAGTTCACAGTCCGCTTTTTCGAAGTGACGAATGGCATGTCGCTCTGGCCTGGTCATCTCTTCGCGGCTCTTGTCCCTAAGGAGCAGCGCACTCTCAACCGCCTGTTTGCCGCATCACGCGGCGCCGTCGGCCTCGGTACCGTCGGTTGGCAGACGGGCGAGGCTAGCGGTGATTCATTGCAAATCCGTGTCAGTTAATCGTCCGGGCCTGGTCACCGCCCGCTGGTCGAGTCCGACGGCAGCGCCCAGGTAACAGGAATCACCCCCGGAGTAACCCGATTGCCCACGTGCGAGGCCCCGGTGGGACCGCGCGCAAAGCGCCAGGTTCCCTGAAAGCCCCATGCGGCCCTCCGCTCGCCCTCCCCCTGGGCGTGGCGAGTGTTACCCCGGCGCAATGGGAGCCGAGCACTGCAAGGTCCGTACCCTCTAAAGGCCTTCGGGTCCCTGGATACGATCAGCTTCCGCCGGCAGCCGTCATGCCGGCGTCAAGCCGATGTGAAAAATCTGTCAGGCAGCGCCATCGAGGTCGACGCGGAAGTGACAGCCGCCGGAGCCGGATGGCAACAGGCGAACCACCCAGCCCTGGCTTTCGCAGATGCGCTTGACCAGCGACAGGCCGAGCCCGAGGCCATCTCCGCGCTGCTCGATGCCCCGCACGAAGGGCAGGAACATCGCCTCGCGCTGCTCTTCCGGGATACCGTCCCCGCTGTCCTCGACGCTGAATCCGCGCTCGTCCAGACGCAGCTCGATGTGGCCCGACTCGGTGTAGTGCAGGGCATTGCGCAACAGGTTGCCCAGTACCGAGCGCAGCAAGGCCGCGTTGTAGAGAACCTCCGAGGTGACGCCGGGGTGGTAGTCGAAGCGCAACCCCTTGGTCTCGATGGGGTCGCGCCAGAGGCTGGCCAGCTCATCCGCCAGGCTGCCGAGCCGGGATTGCGGCACCATCTCGCCCCCGTTGCGCTGGGCACGGGCGAGCATGAGGAAGGTCTGCACCAGGTCGCGCATCTCCTCACTGGCACGACCGATACGAAGCACCTGCTGGCGCGAGCGCTCGTCGAGGTGGTCGTTTTCCATCAGCAGTTCACAGGAGGTGGCGATCACCATCAGGGGCGTGCGCAGTTCATGGCTCACGTCGCTGGTGAACAGGCGCTCGCGGGTCAGGGCATCGCGCAACCGCCCGAGGGTGTCGTCGAACGCCTGGGCCAACTGGCCCACTTCGTCGGAGGTGTAGTCCGGCGCCAGCGGTGGCGCCAGGCCGAGCAGCTGATCGCGATGGCGGACCTGCCCGGCCAGGCGTACCACCGGTGCGATGACCTTGCGCGCCAGCAGCCAGCCGAGCAGCGCCGAAAGCAGCACGCTGAGGATGAAGCCCACCAGCACCACGCCATAGAGCGCCTGCTCGCGGTCCTCGAAATCGCTCTGGTCCTGCAGCAGTACGTAGCGGTGGCCGTCGATGTCCCGCACCAGGGCGTGGAACGAGAGCTGGCCTTCGAAGAGTTCGTGGAAGCCCGGCGCCAGCTTGGCGTATTCGACGGGCAGGGCGTAGGGGCCGGTGCCCTCGCCGAAGTAGAAACGGGTATCGCTGTCCAGGCTCGGCGCCCGGCCCTTGGCGAGGTTCTCGTAGAGGATGCGCTCCAGCTCGTTGTTCAGGTCGCGGGAGATCAGTTGTTCCTCGATCAGGTGCACCACTTCGATGATGCCCAGCGAGAAGGTCCCCCCAACCAGCGCCGTCATCAGGGTGAAGGCGATGACGATGCGCCGCGCGAGGCTCTGCCTAAACTCCATCGGCCGACTCCGCCAGGCGATAGCCCAGGCCGTGCAGGGTGTGCAGCAGGGGGCTGCCGAAGGGCTTGTCGATCACCTGGCGCAGCTGGTGGATGTGGCTGCGCAGGCTGTCGCTGTCCGGGCAGTCGTCGCCCCACAGGGCCTCCTCGAGGGCTTCCCGGCGCACCAGGTGGGGGCTTTTCTGCATCAGCACGGCCAGCAGCTTGAGGCCGATGGGGTTGAGCTTGAGCGGCTTGCCGGCACGGCTGACCGCCAGGGTGTCGAGGTCGTAGCTCAAATCGCCCACCTGCAGGCTGCGCTTGCCGCCACCCTGGGAGCGCCGCAGCACGGCCTCGATGCGCGCCGACAGCTCGGAGAGCGCGAAGGGTTTGAGCAGGTAGTCGTCGGCCCCGGACTTGAACCCCTGCAGCCGATCGTCGAGTGCATCGCGCGCGGTGAGCATGATCACCGGCGTGTCGCGTCGCGCCTCCTCGCGCAGGCGTCGGCAGAGGGCGTAGCCATCCAGGCCGGGAAGCATGATGTCGAGCACGATCAGGTCGAAGTGTTCGGTGGCCGCCAGGTGCAGGCCGGACAGGCCGTCCTGGGCGCAGTCGACGCTGTAGCCCTTGAGCTCCAGGTAATCGGCCATGTTGGCCAGGATGTCGCGATTGTCTTCCACCAGCAAAATCCGCATCTGCAGTTCCCCCGCCTCATCGATGCCCGTCCGGGCCTGGGCGTCTTTGACAGTTTTTTCACCCGCGGTTCACGGTGCCACTACGACGGCCACGGCAGATTACGCCCATTCCCTCGCCTGACAATCCCCCCGCATGCAATCCGGAGACGCCCCATGCCCCCTACCCTCTCCTCCCGCCCGATCGCCTATGGCTGGGCGCTCGGCCTGCCGCTGGCGATCATCCTCGCCCTGCTGGTGATCGAGCCGACGCGCCTCGACTTCGCCCTGGCCGACCTGTTCTACCGGCCTGGAGAAGGCTTCATCGGCGCCCACAGCTTTTTCCTCGAGGACGTGATGCATGACCGCGCCAAGCAGGCGGTGATCGCGGTGGCGCTGCTGGCCCTGGCCGGGTTCGTCGCCAGTTGCCTGTATCGCCCCTGGTACGGCCTGCGCAGGCGCCTCGGCTATCTGGTCCTGGCGATGGGCCTGTCCACCGCGATCGTGACGCCCCTGAAGGCGCTGACCGCCGTGCACTGCCCCTGGGACCTGACCCGCTATGGCGGCGTGGAGACCTACACCCCGCTGCTGGCCGAACGCGCGCCCACTGCCAAGCCCGGGCGTTGCTGGCCGGGCGGCCACGCCAGCAGCGGCTTCACCTTCTTCGCACTGTACTTCCTCCTGCGCGACCGCAATCGCCGCCTCGCACGCCTCGCCCTGGTCGGAGCCCTGGCCCTGGGCGGGCTGTTCTCGGTGGGAAGGATGATGCAGGGTGCGCACTTTCTCTCCCACAACCTGTGGACGGCGCTGCTGGACTGGCTGATCTGCCTCGGCTGCTACCGCTTGATGCTCTATGCGCCCCAGGCCGACGAGGCGCCCCAAGGCGCCACGGAACTGGCGCCCTAGCAGGTAGCGGGCGCATCGGACGAGCCCGGCCCGCGACTTTTCCACAGGCATGAAAAAGCCCCGCACGAGGCGGGGCTTCTTTCAGACCGGATGGACTGGGTGGCTTACATCATGCCGCCCATGCCGCCCATGCCGCCCATGTCCGGCATGGCCGGAGCAGCCTTGTCTTCCGGCAGCTCGGCAACGATCGCCTCGGTGGTGATCATCAGGCCGGCGATGGAAGCAGCGGCTTGCAGCGCGGTACGGGTGACCTTGGCCGGGTCGATGATGCCGAACTCGATCATGTCGCCGTACTGGCCGGTGGCAGCGTCGTAGCCGTAGTTGCCCGAACCCTGCTTGACCTTGTCCAGAACCACGGAGGCCTCGTCACCGGCGTTGGTGACGATCTGGCGCAGCGGAGCTTCGACAGCGCGACGCAGGATGTTGATACCAGCGGTCTGCTCTTCGTTGGCACCGGTCAGGTCCTTGATGGCAGCCAGGGCGCGAACCAGGGCTACGCCACCGCCAGGAACCACGCCTTCTTCCACTGCAGCGCGGGTAGCGTGCAGGGCGTCTTCAACGCGGGCTTTCTTCTCTTTCATCTCGACTTCGGTGGCAGCGCCAACCTTGATCACGGCAACACCGCCAGCCAGCTTGGCCAGGCGCTCCTGCAGTTTTTCCTTGTCGTAGTCGGAAGAGGTTTCCTCGACCTGCTTGCGGATCTGGGCAACACGCGCCTCGATGTCGACCTGCTGGCCGGCGCCATCGATGATGGTGGTGTTTTCCTTGCTCAGGACCACGCGCTTGGCGTTGCCCAGGTGCTCCAGGGTGGCGCTTTCCAGGCTCAGGCCGACTTCTTCGGAGATGACGGTACCGCCGGTGAGGATGGCGATGTCCTGCAGCATGGCCTTGCGGCGGTCGCCGAAGCCCGGGGCCTTGACGGCAGCCACTTTGACGATGCCGCGCATGTTGTTGACGACCAGGGTGGCCAGGGCTTCGCCTTCGACGTCTTCAGCCACGATCAGCAGCGGACGGCCGGACTTGGCAACGGCTTCCAGAACCGGCAGCAGTTCGCGGATGTTGGAGATCTTCTTGTCGACCAGCAGCAGCAGCGGGCCGTCGAGCTCGGCCACCATGGTGTCCGGCTTGTTGATGAAGTAGGGGGACAGGTAGCCGCGGTCGAACTGCATGCCTTCTACGACGGACAGTTCGTTTTCCAGGCCCGAGCCTTCCTCGACGGTGATCACGCCTTCTTTACCGACCTTCTCCATGGCTTCGGCAATGATGTTGCCGATGGAGTCGTCGGAGTTGGCGGAGATGGTGCCGACCTGGGCGATGGCCTTGGTGTCGGTGCACGGCTTGGACAGGTTCTTCAGCTCGGCGACGACGGCGGCGGTGGCCTTGTCGATGCCGCGCTTGAGGTCCATCGGGTTGAGGCCGGCAGCGACCGACTTCAGGCCTTCGGTAACGATGGCCTGGGCCAGGACGGTGGCGGTGGTGGTGCCGTCACCGGCAGCGTCGTTGGCCTTGGAGGCAACGTCTTTCACCAGCTGGGCGCCGATGTTCTCGATGCGGTCCTTCAGCTCGATTTCCTTGGCGACGGAAACGCCGTCCTTGGTGATCAGCGGGGCACCGAAGCTGCGCTCCAGAACCACGTTACGGCCTTTCGGGCCGAGGGTGGCTTTCACGGCATCAGCCAGGGTGTTAACGCCAACGAGCAGTTTCTTGCGAGCGGCATCGCCGAATTTTACGTCTTTAGCAGCCATGTTCTTTTTCCTCGAATTCTATGGGGGAAAGGGGGGTGGTTCAGGCTTCGATGACAGCGAGGATTTCGTTCTCGCTCATCACCAGCAGCTCTTCACCATCGACCTTGATGGCGTTGCTGCCGGAGTAGGGGCCGAATACCACCTGGTCACCCACTTTCACTGCCAGGGCACGGACTTCGCCGTTGTCCAGAACGCGACCGGTACCGACGGCGACCACTTCACCGCGGTTCGGCTTCTCGGCAGCCGAGCCCGGCAGCACGATGCCGCCAGCGGTCTTGGTTTCTTCTTCGCTGCGACGGATTACGACGCGGTCATTCAGGGGACGAAGCTTCATTGTCTAACTCTCCCAATCAGTGTTTTCCGGCGCCGGTACGAACGACCGGCGGGTTAGCGAAATCCGGCGTGGCCGGCTGCGGGGTGCAGGGCACTCCGCTGAAGTCTGACCTTGCCGGCGAGGGCAAGGAACCTTGCGGTGACCGATACATAGGGGCGTTCGGAGGCATTTCAAGGGCAGCGGCTGAAAATTTTGCAGGAAGTTCAGCGCCGCCGACCGGGGGCTCAGTTGTCGCGGCGCTCGTACTCGCCCTCGATCACGTTCGGGCGGGTCTGCCCGCTGCGGGCGGCGAGGTCGTCGGCGAAGGCACGCTGGCGCAGGGCCTGCTCCTGGGCGCGCTTGAGCAGGCGACCGATCAGCAGGCGACGGGTGAAGGGAATCAGGCACAGCACGCCGAAGATGTCGCTGATGAAGCCGGGCAGCAGCAGCAGGCCACCGCCGACGGCGATCAGCAGGCCTTCGAGCATTTCCTGCTCGGGCATCTCGCCACGGGCGAGTTTCTCCCGCGCGCGCCAGGCCGTGGCGACCCCGGCGACCCGCAGCAGGACGCTGCCGAGCACACCGGTGCCGATGACCAGCAGCAGGGTCGGCAGGACGCCGATCACGCTGCCGACCTGGATCAGCACGGCCAGTTCGATGATCGGGAAAAGCAGGAAGAGGAACAGAAAGACACGCATCGAGGGATCCTTGACGGAAGAACGGCTTCCGATGGCAATTTAGATGAAGCCGCCCTCCCTCGAATTCAAGCGTCGGGTTCGGCGACGGACGGCCAGGCTTCGGCGCGCGCCAGCGCCACCAGGGCCTGACGGACCGCGCCCGGGTTGTTACAGGATGTTGGGAAGGGCAGCCAGTGCACCACCTGCCCGGTGCGCAGGTGGAAGCCCTCCCCGTCGATGCCGACCATCTCCGCCGCCTCCCCGGGCAGCCCGCGCAATGCCAGGTAGTGGGCGATGGCCGCCTGATGGTCGGCGTTCATGTGCTCGATCATGCTGCGCTCGGCCTCGCCGGCGAAGGGGTTGGCCTGCACCACCTGGTCGATCCAGTGGATGGCGCCGAAGCCGCCGATGAAGCGGGCACGCACGGGCTCCAGCACCCAGAAGTCGAAGTCGTGGGTCTGGTGGTAGTCGCGCGACTGCGGGAAATAGCGGTAGTAGCGCTCGCTGGCGGCAGCGACCTCGGCCTCGTCGGTGAGCTGCCGTGCCTCGGCGAGCAGGGTCAGGCGGCCGACGGCCTGGATGTCATCAGCGCCCCGCTCGCCCACCAGCAGCGAGCACTTGGGATCCTTCTGCAGGTTGTGGGTGTGCTGGGCGATGCGGCTGATGAGGATCAGCGGTCGGCCGGCTGCGTCCAGGCAATAAGGCGCCACCGATCCGAAAGGGAAGCCCGGCATGGCCTTGGACTGGGTCGAGAGGACGCCGCGGTATTCCTTGAGCAGCAATTCTCGGGCATTCTTTGCGGCTTTCACGCTCACCTTCTGACTCCTTGCAGAGAATCCGTCGAAAACGGACGGGCGGCCAGAATAACGGTTCCAGGCCGCCAGCGGGGATAGCGCCACTCAATTCGACTTCGAGGGGAAAAGCATGCAGCTCAAAGACAAGGTCATCATCATCACCGGCGGCTGCCAGGGCCTCGGCCGCGCTATGGGCGAGTACCTCGCCGGCAAGGGCGCCAAGCTGGCACTGGTCGACCTGAACCAGGAAAAACTGGACGACGCCGTGGCCGCCTGCAAGGCCGCCGGCGGCGATGCCCGTGCCTACCTGTGCAACGTGGCCAACGAAGAGCAGGTGACCCACATGGTCGCCCAGGTGGCCGAGGACTTCGGCGCCATCAACGGCCTGGTGAACAACGCCGGCAT
This sequence comes from Pseudomonas tohonis, assembly GCF_012767755.2. Lineage (NCBI taxonomy): Bacteria > Pseudomonadati > Pseudomonadota > Gammaproteobacteria > Pseudomonadales > Pseudomonadaceae > Pseudomonas > Pseudomonas tohonis. The sequence goes on along the minus strand of NZ_AP023189.1, from coordinate 1,476,664 downwards.
CCTGCGTGACGGCCTGACCATCAAGGTCAAGGACGGCGAGATGACCAAGATGAGCCTGGCCCAGTGGCAGGCGGTGATCGACGTGAACCTGACCGGCGTGTTCCTGTGCACCCGCGAAGTGGCGGCGAAGATGATCGAGCTGAAGAACGAAGGGGCGATCATCAACATCTCCTCCATCTCCCGCGCCGGCAACATGGGCCAGGCCAACTACTCCGCCGCCAAGGCCGGCGTCGCCGCCGACACCGTGGTCTGGGCGAAGGAACTGGCACGCTACGGCATCCGCGTGGCGGGCGTGGCGCCCGGTTTCATCGAGACCGACATGGTCGCCAGCATGAAGCCCGAGGCCCTGGAGAAGATGACCTCCGGCATTCCGCTCAAGCGCCTGGGCAAGCCCCTGGAGATCGCCCACTCGGTGGCCTACATCCTGGAGAACGACTACTACACCGGTCGCGTCCTGGAACTCGATGGCGGCCTGCGCCTGTAAGGCCGAGCCGCAATGAAAAAGCCCCGCATCAGCGGGGCTTTTTCTTGTCCGGCGGTTGCAGGCCCGTAGCCCAGGCTTCAGCCCGGGAGAGCCGGCTGGATGCTTACCAACCCACGCCGAAACCAACGGTGTAGCGGGTCTCGTCGATCTCGCCTTCGGAGCCGCTGACCATGTCCTTCTCGGCCTTCAGGTTGAGCGAGGCCCAGTCGGTGACCTTGTAGCGCAGGCCCACTTCGGCATCCAGGGAGTAGTCGGCGGCATTGCCCAGCGGGCGGCCGACTTCGCCGACGGTGAAGAGCTCGACCGTCTTGCCCACCAGGTAGCGGTTGTAGTCCCACTTCACGCTGAGCGCGTAGAAGTTGTCCTTCTCGCCATTGGCGTACTCGTAGTCGGTGCGGTTGACCAGGGACGCCAGGGAGAATGCGCCCAGCTCGTCGTCCCAGAACTGGTAGCCGGGACCGGTACCGAGGGTGCGCTGGCGCTCCAGGTCCTCGATCTTGTCGCGCTTGTATTCGGCGCGGCCCTGCCAGAAGAACTTGTCGGTGATGAACCGGTCCAGGGCGTACTCGAGCTCCCAGTTCTCGGTGGTCTTCACGTCGTCCTGGAACTCGCGGTTGTACTCGCCCGTGGCGTTGTGGCGCCAGCGGCCGTGGCGGGCCTTGGTCTTGAAGTCGACGTCGTAGTCGTCGGTGTCCTTCTCGGCGCGCTTGTAGTCCAGGGCCAGGTCGACGTTGCCGGACCAGGTCAGGTCCTCGACGAAGGGCTTGGGCTTCATGATCTGCTCGATGCTGGCCAGCTCGACGGTCCTGGGCGCCTCGCCGTTGGCCAGGATCACCTTGCCGGGCTCGGCCGGGCGCAGGGTCTTGGCGCGCTCGCCGGTGACATCGTCCTGCTTGATCATCAGCTCCTGCTCGCTTTCCAGGGTGGCGATCTTCTTCCAATCCAGCGGGATGGAGCCGCCGTAGTCGGTTTCGAGCATCAATTTGCCGCCGTCGAAGACCCTGATCTTGCCGGACAGGCGATCGCCGTTCTTCATCCACACGGTGTCGGCGAGGGAGGGGGTCGAGGCAGCCGCAATGGCTAGGCACAACAGGGTTCTGGACAACATAGGCGGATACACGGGCTCAAGTTCGCGAAAAACCGGGCATTATCCGCAAGCCCGGCGACTGAGCAAGGACTGACCGACGGACAAGCCTCAAGTTCCACAAAAAGAGGCTTCGGCAGGACCTGTCGCAGAGCGGTTGTCGCCCCCTGTGTCGCCGTCCTATCCTGGCCACCACCCCGCACCGGACACCCGCCGCCATGGCGTCTCGCAAGCCAAGTCCCGACGTGAACACCCCGCACGACCTGCCGACGGCCAGCCCCGAAATGCGCCGCGAAGCGCTGTACCTGACCCTGGCCCAGGTGCCGCCAGGCAAGGTGGTGAGCTACGGCCAGCTCGGCGAAATGGCCGGCCTGGGTCGCGCGGCGCGCTGGGTCGGGCGCACCCTGAGCCAGTTGCCCCACGGCACGCGCCTGCCCTGGCACCGGGTGATCGCCGCCGGTGGACGCCTCAGCCTGCCGGCCGGAAGCCCCTCCGGGGACGAGCAGCGGGCACGTTTGCGGGCCGAGGGGGTCTTCATCCATAACGAACGGGTGGATATGCGTCGGCATGGCTGGCTTCCCATGCCACCCAAGGGTTAGAGTGCGCGCTTTGTCGCGGTTCCGTCGCGTGCACCTCGTCATGGACCGCCCCGTGATTTCTGGACTACACGCCTGATGCCCCACCGTACCTGGCGCGCCGCCCTGGCCGCCTACGCCAGCCCGGCCACCCTCGCGCTGCTCCTGCTGGGCTTCGCCGCCGGCCTGCCGTACATGCTGGTGTTCTCCACCCTCTCCGTCTGGCTGCGCGAGGCCGGCGTCTCCCGCGAGACCATCGGCTTCGCCAGCCTCATCGGCCTCGCCTATGCCTTCAAGTGGATCTGGTCGCCGCTGCTGGACCAGTTCCGCCTGCCGCTGCTCGGTCGCCTCGGTCGCCGTCGTTCCTGGCTGGTGCTGTCCCAGGTCCTGGTGGCGCTGGGCCTGGTGGGCATGGCCCTGTGCGACCCGCAACAGCACCTGACCTGGCTGATCGCGATCGCCGTGGTGGTGGCCTTCGCCTCCGCCACCCAGGACATCGCCGTCGACGCCTACCGCCTGGAGATCGCCGAGGACAGCCGCCAGGCCGCCCTGGCCGCCAGCTACATGCTCGGCTACCGGGTCTCGGCGCTGCTGGCCACCGCTGGCGCGCTGTACTTCGCCGAATGGTTCGGCTCCACCTCGTTGAGCTACGAGTACGGGGCCTGGGCCGGCACCTACCTGCTGTTCGCCCTCCTCATGCTGCCCGGCCTGGTCACCAGCCTGTGGATGCGCGAGCCACGCATCGACGCCCAGGTCCAGACCAGCACCTCGCGCTTCAAGCTCAAGGATCAGCTGGCCTCGGTGCTGATCCTGCTGGTGATGCTCATCTCCCTGCCGGCGATGATCACCGGCATGCTCGACCGCGCCTGGCCGCGCGCCCTGCTCTACTTCCTCTTCCTGGTGGCCTGCCTGTCGCCCTGGGGCCGGCGCCAGATCGCCCCGGTGCGCGAGCTGCTCAGCCAGCAGCGCCGCCAGTTGCTGGTGGCCGCGCGGGGCAAGGTGATCCCCAACTTCGACTTCGTCCACCAGGCGGTGTCGATGATCGTGCTGATCGTCATCCTGGTGACCACCGCGGCGGCCATCAAGGCCTATGCATCGGGCGCCTGGCCGCGCGGCACGCTGTTCGTGCTGATCGCCCTCGCCTGCTTCTCCGCCCCAGGCCGCCTGCTGATGGCGCCGGTGGTCACGCCCATCAGCGAGTTCGTCCAGCGCTACCGCTGGCAGGCGCTGCTGCTGCTGGGGCTGATCGCCACCTACCGCATGTCGGACACGGTGATGGGCGTGATGGCCAACGTCTTCTACATCGACCAGGGCTTCAGCAAGGAACAGATCGCCAGCGTCAGCAAGCTCTTCGGCCTGATCATGACCCTGCTCGGCGCCGGCGCCGGCGGCCTGTTGATCGTGCGCTTCGGCATCCTGCCGATCCTCTTCATCGGCGGCGCGGCGTCGGCGGCGACCAACCTGATGTTCGTGGTGCTCAGCGACATGGGCCCGCACCTGGACATGCTGATCCTCACCATCTCCTGCGACAACTTCAGCGCGGGGCTCGCCACCTCGGCCTTCGTCGCCTACCTGTCGAGCCTCACCAACCTGAAGTTCTCCGCCACCCAGTACGCGCTGCTCAGCTCCATCATGCTGCTGCTGCCGAGGCTGATCGGCGGCTACTCGGGCGTGATGGTCGAATCCCTCGGCTACCACCAGTTCTTCCAGCTCACCGCGCTGCTCGGCGTGCCGACGCTGATCCTCATCGCCGTGCAGTGGGGCCAGGAGCGCCGGCAGCCCGACAGCAGCACCCCGCCGACCACGGAAGCGGACACGCCCCCCGCGCCCCAGCCCCCCGCTGCTCGCGCGCAGTCGGAACAGCCGTAGCGCTCTCCACGGACATGAAAAAGGCCGGCATTCGCCGGCCTTCTCGTAATCGCCTCACCCTGCGCTGGGGACCACCTGCACCATGCGCGGCGGCTGGGCGAGCTGGACGCCCGCCTCGTGCAACTTGTCGCGCACCGACTCGTTGAGCATGAAGATCACGCCCCAGTAGTCGGCGTTGGAGGTCCACATGCGCAGCGACAGGTTGATCGAGGTGTCCCCCAATGCGGAGACCACCACCACCGGAGCCGGGTCCTTGTGCACACGCGGGTCCTCGGCGAGCTTGAGCAGCACCTCGCGGGCCTTGGCCAGGTCGCTGGCGTAGTCGACCTTGACGTCGTACAGCACCTGGCGGGTGGCCTGGTTCGAGTAGTTGGTGATGATGCCGTTGGACAGCGAGCCGTTGGGCACGATCACGGTCTTGTTGTCACCGGTACGCAGCACGGTGTGGAAGATCTGGATCTGGTCCACCGTCCCCATCACGCCCTGGGCCTCGATGAAATCGCCGGCCTTGAAGGGGCGGAACAGCAGGATCAGCACGCCGCCGGCGAAGTTCGCCAGGCTGCCCTGCAAGGCCAGGCCGATGGCCAGGCCGGCCGCACCGATGGCGGCGATGAAGGACGTGGTCTCGATGCCGACCATGGAGGCCACGCTGACCAGCAGCAGCACCTTGAGGACCATGTTGGCCAGGCTGCCGATGAAGCCGTGCAGGGTCTTGTCGACCCGGCGCATGGCCAAAAGGTTGCTGACCCGGTTGGTGATCCGGTTGATCAGCCACCAGCCGATCAGCAGGGTGATCAGGGCCAGCGTGAGCTTGCCGCTGTACTCGAGGATGATCGGCAGCCAGCCTTCGGATCGCCTGACCAGTTCGTCGACGGTTATATCCACACGCACTCTCCTTTCTTGCCTTCACGAGAACAAAAACGCCGTGGACAGGCCACGGCGCAGGTCGCTGACCCTGCACGTTGCGACGCGGGCCAGCGGTGAAGGTTCAAAAAAGCAGCGTCAATCGCGGAAGTTGGTGTACTGCAGCGGGAAGTCCAGGGGCTCGCCGCGCAGCATGGCGATGGCTTCCTGCAGGTCGTCGCGCTTCTTGCCGGTGACACGCACCTGCTCGCCCTGGATCGCGGCCTGGACCTTGAGCTTGCGCTCCTTGATCAGCGCGACGATCTTCTTCGCCAGCTCCTTCTCGATGCCCTCGCGGAACTTCACTTCCTGCTTGACCACCTTGCCGGACGCATAGTGATCCTCGATCTCCATGCAGTGGATATCGATCTTGCGCTTGATCAGGTTGCTGCGCAGGATGTCGAGCATCTGCTCCAGCATGAAGTCGGCTTCGGCGGTCAGGGTGACGGCCTTGTCCTTGCTCTCGAAACTGCACTTGCCGCGCAGGTCGAAGCGGCGAGCGAGCTCCTTGATCGCGTTGTCCACCGCGTTGGTGAGCTCGTGTTTGTCCAGCTCGGACACCACGTCGAACGATGGCATGGGATTCCTCCAGATAGACGGCGCGACCCACATCACGTAAGGAAGGCGCCTGGCTTGACGGTAAAAAAAGCGGGCCCATTATAACTGAGCAACGGAGCCCGATTTTTGCAGGATTGCATGGCAGCTAAGCATTCAGCTCTGACAGGCGGACGCAAAACCTGCTGAAATAGGCACTAATAGCAACAAGCCACTACCGCCAACCCTTGCCACTTCCCTGTGAGCCTGCCATGCCCAACCCTCATCTCAGCATCCTGGTGGTGGACGACGCCAAGTTCTCCAGTGCCATGATCGGTCGCGCCCTCACCCAGGCCGGCTACCAGGATGTCCGCTTCGCCAGCAGCGCGACGGAAGCCCTGCGCCTGCTCGAGGAGCGCCCCGCCAACGTACTGCTGGCGGACTGGCTGATGCCCGAGATCGACGGCCTCGAACTGACCGCACGGGTGCGCCAGCTGGACGAGATGATCGACCACTACACCTACGTCATCCTGCTCACCGGCAAGGAAGGCGAGAACGTCCTGGGCGAGGCCTTCGACCGCGGCGTCGACGACTTCATCAGCAAGGCGGCGATGAACGAACAACTGGTGCCCCGCGTCTACGCAGCGGACCGCCTGTGCAACACCCTGCAGCGCCTGCTCCAAGAGAACCGGCTGATGACGCAGAACATCGCCAGCCTGGAACAGCGCAACCTGGTGGACCCGCTCACCGGCCTCGGCAATCCGCGCTACCTGCGCCAGAAGCTGTCCGACAGCCTGCGCCAGGTCGAATCCCGTGGCGGCGCGCTGTGCTACCTGCTGATCGGCCTGCACGACGCCTCCGCCCTGCGCGTGCAGTACGGCAACGACTTCTACAACGAGCTGCTCCACGGCGTCGCCCGGCGCCTGCAGCAGCTGGTGCGCCCGCTGGACGTGCTGACCCGCCTGGATGACAACCACTTCGGCCTGATCACCCTGCTCGAAGACCTCCACGAGTGCTCGCCCAGCAGCTTCAAGCGCCTGCACGAAGGCCTCAACCTCAAGGCCTTCAAGACCAGCGAGGGCTTCATCACCCTCAAGGCGGGCATCAGCCTCGTCGGCATGGACGGCAAGGCACTGCCGGTGGACGTGGAGAACATCATCGAACAGGCCTCCCGGCTGCTGCCCGAGTCCTACGCCAGCGGCCGGGTCAGCGCCATCCGCCTGCCCCTGCCGTGACCTGGCATGTCCTCGGCATCGGCAGCCTCGGCAGCCTCTGGGCGATCCGCCTGGCACGCGCCGGGCTGCCGGTGCGCCTGGTACTGCGTGACGCCGACCGCCTGGCCGCCTACCGCGCCGCAGGCGGCCTGACCCTGGTGGAGCAGAGCCGGGCCCAGCGCCTGGACCTGCCCGCCGAACTCGCCACCGACGAGTCCCCCATCCAGCGCCTGCTGCTGGCCTGCAAGGCCTACGACGCCGAGGCCGCCGTCGCCGCACTGGCCCCTCGCCTCGCGCCTGGCGCCGAACTGGTCCTGCTGCAGAACGGCCTGGGCAGCCAGGACGCCGTCGCCGCGCGCGTGCCCCTTGCCCGCTGCATCCTCGCCTCCAGTACCGAAGGCGCGTTCCGCGACGGCGACTTCCGCGTGGTCTTCGCCGGCCACGGCTTCACCTGGCTGGGCGACCCGCACGCCATCGCGCCGCCGGCCTGGCTGAACGAGCTGGAGCGCGCCGGCATCCCCCACGGCTGGACGCCGGACATCCTCTCGCGGCTGTGGCGCAAGCTCGCCCTCAACTGCGCGATCAACCCGCTGACGGTGCTCCACGGCTGCCGCAACGGCGGCCTGGCCGAGCACCCGGCGCAGGTCCAGGAGCTGTGCGCCGAACTCGCCGGACTGCTGCGCCTGTGCGGCCAGCCGGACGCCGCGCAGGACCTGCACGACGAAGTCGGCCGGGTCATCCAGGCCACCGCCGCCAACTACTCCTCCATGTACCAGGACGTCGCCGCCGGACGCCGCACCGAGATCAGCTACCTGCTGGGCTACGCCTGCGCCGCCGCCGAGCGCCACCGCCTGGTCCTGCCGCACCTGCAGGCCCTGCTCAGGCAGTTGCGCGCCCACCTGGCCGAGCGCGGATTGCCGCTGGACTGACCCCGCGCTACCCTGCCGGCAGCCCAACCGCCTGGACCCCACCCCTTGAACAGCCTGCGCCAGCGCCTCGAAAACCTGTCCGTCGGCAGAAAACTGCTGGCCGCCCTGCTGGTCCTGATGGCCACCGTGCTGCTGATCGCCAACCTGGCCTTCATCAGCGCCGCCTACTGGATTTCCCAGGAGAGCATGGCGCCCCAGGCGCTGCAGACCCTCGGCCGCCTGTTCGCCACCGCGCCGCTGTCGCGCGAGGCGCTGGCCTCCCCGGAATCCGCCCGCCGGCTGCTCGACCAACTGGACAGCTACGCTCCGTTGCGCGCCGCCGCCCTCTACGACGGCCAGGGCGAGCTGCTGGCGCAACTGATCAGCGGCAGCATGATGAAACTGCCGCAGCACGCCGAGAAACTGCAACGCTGGCGCCTGCACGAATTCCGCACCAGCCAGGTGGTGGAGCTGCCCCAGGACAACGGCCCGCCCGGCTACCTGCTGCTGGTGGCCTCCAGCGAGCTGCCCGGCGCCTTCTACACCGGGACCCTCACCGCCAGCCTGGCGATCCTGGCCAGCAGCGTGCTGCTCTGGCTGCTGGTGGCACGGCAGATCCGCGTGATGGTCACCGGCCCGATCCGCCGCCTCGAGGAGCTTTCGCGCCAAGTCACCCGCGAGGAGAACTACGCCTTGCGTGCCCAGCGCGGCAACCGCGACGAGATCGGCAGCCTGGCGGACGCCTTCAACACCATGCTCAGCCGCATCGAGGCGCGAGAGCAGCAGCTCAAACGCGCCCGAGACGACTCGCAGAACGCCGTCGACCAGGCCCAGGCGCTGGCCGAGGAGACGCGTCACTCCAACCGCCGGCTGGAGCTGGAAGTGCAGGTGCGCAGCAAGATCGAGAAGAAGCTCACCGGGTTCCAGAACTACCTCAACAGCATCATCGACTCGATGCCTTCGGCGCTCATCGCCCTCGACGAGCAGCTCTATGTCACCCAGTGGAACCAGGAAGCCACCGCGCTTTCAGGCACCACCCTGGACGATGCCCTCAACCAGCCGGTGTTCCTGGCCTTCCCCTCGCTCAAGCCCTTCCTGCCGCAGATCAAGCTCACCGCCGAGCGCCACAAGGTGGAGAAGGTCGAACGGGTGAGCTGGCTGCTGGGAGACGAGGTCCGCCACTACAGCCTGACCTTCTACCCCCTGATGGGCGGCACCGGGCGTGGCGTGGTGATCCGCGTCGACGACATCACCCAGCGCCTGTCCATGGAGGAGATGGTGGTGCAGTCGGAGAAGATGCTCAGCGTCGGCGGGCTGGCCGCCGGCATGGCCCACGAGATCAACAACCCGCTGGGGGCGATCCTGCACAACGTGCAGAACATCCGCCGGCGCCTGTCACCGGACCTGGAGAAGAACCTGGAGCAGGCACGGGCCGACGGCATCTGCCTCGACTCGGTGAACCACTACCTGGAAGCGCGCGAAGTGCCCAAGCTGCTGGACGGCATCCACCAGGCCGGCACCCGCGCGGCGAAGATCGTCACCCACATGCTTTCCTTCAGCCGCCGCAGCAACCGCCAGCTCGCGCCCTGCCTGCTGCCGGTGCTGCTCGACCAGGCGGTGGAGATCGCCAGCAACGACTTCGACCTGACCGAGGGGTTCGACTTCAAGGGCATGACCATCACCCGCGAATTCGACCCCGACCTGGGGCCGGTGCCGGGCACCGCCAACGAACTGGAACAGGTGCTGCTGAACCTGCTGAAGAACGCCGCCCAGGCCATCCACCAGCGCGACGATGACCAGGAGGGCCGCATCATCCTGCGTACCCGCCTGGCGCCGCCCTGGGCGGAAGTCCAGGTGGAGGACAACGGCGTCGGCATTCCGGAGAACGTGCGCAAGCGCATCTTCGAGCCCTTCTTCACCACCAAGGAGGTGGGCCAGGGCACCGGGCTCGGCCTGTCCGTCTCGTATTTCATCATCACCAACAACCACAAGGGCCAGATGGAGGTGCACTCCAAGCCGGGCCAGGGAACCTGCTTCACCCTGCGCCTGCCATTGACCTCCGGCCCCTCGGGAACCTGATATGGGCAACCGCCTCTCGAAGATCTACACCCGCACCGGCGACACGGGCGAGACCGGGCTTTCCGGCAACCGTCGCGTCGCCAAGGACCACCCGCGTATCGAGGCCATCGGCGAGGTGGACTCGCTCAACAGCCACCTGGGCCTGCTGCTGGCGCAACTGGCCGAGCGACACGCAGCCCGGCCGGCCTTGGGGGATGTGATCGACGTCCTCGCCCCCTGCCAGCATCGCCTGTTCGACCTGGGCGGCGAACTGTCCATGCCGGAGTACCAGGTGCTGCAGGAGAGCGAGGTGCAGCGCCTGGAAGCGGCCATCGACCGCTGGAACGAGGAGCTGGGCCCGCTGAAGAACTTCATTCTGCCCGGCGGCTCGTCCCTGGTGGCCCAGGCCCACGTCTGCCGCTCCGCCGCCCGCACCGCCGAACGCCGCGCCCAGGCACTCAACGCCGAGGAGCCCTTGCGTGCGGAATTGCTGGCCTACCTCAACCGCCTCTCCGACCTCCTCTTCGTCGCTGCCCGTCTCATCGCACGGCGCGAGGGTGTGGACGAGGTGTTGTGGCAGGCGGCTTCGCGCTGACGGCTGGAAGCTGGAAGCTGGAAGCTGGAAGCTGGAAGCTGGAAGCTGGAAGCTGGAAGCTGGAAGCTGGAAGCTGGAAGCTGGAAGCTGGAAGCTGGAAGCTGGAAGCTGGAAGCTGGAAGCTGGAAGCTGGAAGCTGGAAGCTGGAAGCTGGAAGCTGGAAGAGCCTGGGGGATCGACGGAAGCCGTCAACCCCTAGGCTTATTTATTTGACTGGATGTAGGTGAACCCCGCTTCACTGCCCCACCTAGCGGAACCCGGATCGGCACCGCCGGTGGATGCAACGAGGGCATCCATCAACACAGAAGAAGCTTCAAGCTTCAAGCTTCAAACTCGAGCGGGCCAGAACGCCCGTATCCCCGCCACACCCTGGGCGCCGATCTGCCAGGCGCGCTCGGTGTCGTCGGGGCCGACGCCGCCGAGCAGGAACACCGGTTTGTTGAAGCGACGGATCATTTCCCGTGCAGCGTCCCAGCCCAGCGGCTGGGCTTCGGGGTGGGTCTGGGTGGGTTGCAGGGGCGACAGGGTGACGAAGTCCACGCCCATCTCGGTCGCCAGCTCCAGCTCTTGCGCGCTGTGGCAGGAAGCAGCCAGCCAGCGCTCCCTGGGGAACGGGCGGCCGCGGGGGGCGTAGCGCCGCAACTGGTCGGCGGTGAGGTGCCAGCCGGCGGCGGGAAAGTCCCCCAGCCATTCCAGCGGCCCTTTGAGCATCAGCTGTGCACGACGGGCGCAGAGCCCCTGGATATCCACGGCCAGGTCGCGGTACTGGGCGTCGAACATGTTCGGCGCGCGCAGCTGGATCAGCTTTGCGCCTTCGGCCAGCGCGGCGCGGACACCCTGCAACAGTTCCTGGGGCTCCAGCTCGTCGGGCGTGATCAGGTAGCGGTCGGGCAGGCGCGCGGCCGCCACGATCGGCTGGTTGGCGGCGGGGAACTGGTAGTCGCCCAGTTCATGGTTGCTGGCCCAGGCCAGCGGCTGGCCTTCGGCACCGTGTGGCTCGCCATCGAAGGCGGTGACTTCCCAGACATCCAGCAGCACCTGCTTGTCGGGATAGTCGTGATGCACCTGGATCAGCGGGCGCGAGGCGCTCACGCGGATGCCCAGTTCCTCTTCCAGCTCCCGCGACAAGGCCGCCTGCACGGCCTCGCCTTCCTCCACCTTGCCGCCCGGGAACTCCCACAGGCCGCCCTGGTGTTTGTCGTCCGGGCGGCGTGCGATCAGCACCCGGCCGTCGGCGCCGCGGATGACCGCGGCTGCGACGTGCACTCGCTTCATTCGATGATCTCCGTTTCCTGCAGGGCGGCCTGGTACCAGCGCTGGAACGCGGGCCACCGGTAGATGGTGTCGACGTAGGCCGCGGCTTCGCCGGGAAGCTCGACGGCGTAGCTGCGCAGGCGGCTGGCCACCGGCGCGTAGAAGGCATCGGCGATGCTGGCATGGCCGAACAGATAGGGGCCGTCCTGGCCGAAACGGCGACGGCAATCCGACCAGATGGCGCAGATGCGGCGGATGTCCTCGGCGGCCTCTTCGGGGATGCCATCCAGCGCCTGGTTGCGCTTCATGTCCATGGGCATGTGGCTGCGCAAGGCGACGAAGCCGCTGTGCATCTCGGCGCAGATGGCTCGCGCATGGGCGCGGGCCGCCTGGCCGAAGGGCCAGAGGTGGGCCTCGGGGAAGCGCTCGGCAAGGTATTCGGCAATGGCCAGGGAGTCCCAGATCGCGCCATCGGCCTCGGTCTCCAGCACCGGCACCTTGGCGGTGGGCGAATGGGCCAGCAGGCGCCTGTGGCTATCGGCAGCGTAGAGCGGGATGCGCAGCTCTTCGAAAGGGGCCTCGGTGAGCGCCATGGCGAGCCAGCCGCGCAGCGACCAGGACGAGTAGTTCTTGTTGCCGATGACCAGGGTGAGTGCCATGCGTTTCTCCTTGAGACCCGGTTATCCAGAGGGGTCGCTGGACCTTAAAAGGCGCAGGCGGGGATGGCAAATTCCCGTTGCTCATGGGGCCATGAACAACGGGAATGCCAGGAGCCGGAGCGGCTGCCACCGCGAACCGAGTCGCGGCGGCACGGGACTCAGGTGCGGTATTCCGCGTTGATCTTGACGTACTCGTGGGACAGGTCGGTGGTCCAGATGGTTTCGCTGCAGGCGCCACGTCCCAGTTCGATGCGGATGCCGATCTCTTCGCGAGCCATCACGGCGGCACCCTGGTCCTCGGTGTAGGTCGAGGCACGGCCGCCCTTGCTGGCAATGCAGACCTCGCCCAGGAACACGTCGATCTTGCTCACGTCCAGTTGCGGCACGCCGGCACGGCCGACTGCGGCCAGGATGCGGCCCCAGTTCGGGTCGGAGGCGAACAGCGCGGTCTTGATCAGCGGCGAATGGGCCACGGCGTAGGCCACGTCCAGGCACTCCTGGTGGGTGCCGCCGCCGTTGACCTGCACGGTGACGAACTTGGTGGCGCCTTCACCGTCACGGACGATGGCCTGGGCCACTTCCATGGAGACTTCCAGCACCGCCTGCTTGAGCGCGGCGAAGAGCTCGCCGCTGGCCTGGGTCACTTCCGGCAGGGCCGCCTGCCCGGTGGCGACCAGCATGCAGCAATCGTTGGTGGAGGTGTCGCCGTCGATGGTGATGCGGTTGAAGGACTTGTTGGCGGCATCGCGCAGCAGGTCCTGCAACACGCCCTGCGCGACCTTTGCGTCGGTGGCGATGTAGCCGAGCATGGTGGCCATGTTCGGCCTGATCATGCCGGCGCCCTTGCTGATGCCGGTGACGGTGACGGTGACGCCGTCATGCACGAACTGGCGGCTGGCACCCTTGGGCAGGGTGTCGGTGGTCATGATGCCGGTGGCGGCGGCAGCCCAGTTGCCTTCGGAAAGATCGGCCAGGGCGTCGCCCAGGGCGGCTTCGATCTTCTCGACCGGCAGCGGCTCGCCAATCACACCGGTGGAGAACGGCAGCACGGCGCTGGCGTCGACGCCCGCCAGTTCGGCCAGTTTGGCGCAGGTGCGCTCGGCGGCGGCGAGGCCTGGCTCACCGGTGCCGGCGTTGGCGTTGCCGGTGTTGGTCAGGAAATAACGAACGGGCCCCAGGACGCGTTTCTTCGACAGGATCACCGGCGCGGCACAGAAGGCGTTGAGGGTGAACACGCCCGCTACGGTGGAACCCTCGGCGCAGCGCATGACCACCACGTCCTTGCGGCCAGGGCGCTTGATGCCGGCAGAGGCGATGCCGAGTTCGAAACCGGGAACCGGGTGCAGGGTGGGCAGGGGGCCGAGACCAACAGCCATGGAAGCGCTCCTTGTCGTGTCGTCAGTTGAATCGGCGGCTGGGCGCTGCCGTTCAGGGGATGTCGAGTTGAAAACGCCGCGAGCGGCTGGGCCGGTCGCGGCGTGGGGAACTACAGCTTAGCCTCAGCTGATCTGGCCGTGGCAGTGCTTGTATTTCTTGCCGGAACCACAGGGGCAGGGCTCGTTGCGGCCGACCTTGGGTTCGGTGCGGACGGGAGCGGCGGCTACCGCGACGTCGCCTTCCTCGCCCTGCAGGTGGGCTTCGGGCTCTTCCAGGCCGGGGGCCTCGGCATGCTGGAACTGCATGCGCTTGGCCAGTTCCTCGGCTTCGCGACGCAGGCGGGCCTCTTCCTCGGCCGGGTCTTCGCGACGGACCTGGACATGGGACAGGACGCGGATGGTGTCGCGACGGATGGAATCCAGCAGTTCCTGGAACAGGGTGAAGGACTCGCGCTTGTATTCCTGCTTGGGGTTCTTCTGCGCGTAACCGCGCAGGTGAATGCCGTGGCGCAGGTGATCCATGGTGGACAGGTGGTCCTTCCACAGGTCGTCCAGCACGCGCAGGAGCATCTGTTTCTCGAAGGAGCGCAGGGCTTCGGCGCCCGCCAGCTCTTCCTTCTCGTTGTAGGCGGCGATCAGTTGCTCGAGGATCTTGGTGCGCAGGGTGTCCTCGAACAGCTTGTCGTCTTCGTCCAGCCACTGCTGGACCGGCAGCTTGATGCCGAAGTCGCTGTACAGGGCGGCTTCCAGGCCGGAGATGTCCCACTGCTCGGGCAGCGATTGCGGCGGGATGTGGGCGTCGATGGTGCGGCCCAGCACGTCCTCGCGGAACTCGGCGATGGTCTCGCCGATGTCTTCGGCCGCCAGCAGGCTGTTGCGCATGTGGTAGATCACCTTGCGCTGCTCGTTGGCCACGTCGTCGAATTCGAGGAGCTGCTTGCGGATGTCGAAGTTGCGGCCTTCGACCTTGCGCTGCGCCTTCTCGATGGCGTTGGTCACCATGCGGTGCTCGATGGCCTCGCCGGACTGCATGCCCAGGGCCTTCATGAAGTTCTTCACCCGGTCGGAGGCGAAGATGCGCATCAGGCTGTCTTCCAGCGACAGGTAGAAGCGGCTGGAGCCCGGGTCGCCCTGGCGACCGGCGCGGCCACGCAGCTGGTTGTCGATGCGGCGGGATTCGTGGCGCTCGGACGCGACCACGTGCAGGCCACCGGCCTCGATCACCTGCTGGTGACGCTTCTGCCATTCGGCCTTGATCTGGGCGACCTGCTCCTCGGTGGGGTTCTCGAGGGCGGCGACTTCGACTTCCCAGTTGCCGCCAAGCAGGATGTCGGTACCACGGCCCGCCATGTTGGTGGCGATGGTCACGGCGCCGGGGCGGCCGGCCTGGGCGATGATCTCGGCTTCCTTCTCGTGGTACTTGGCGTTGAGCACCTTGTGCTCGATGCCGGCCTTGACCAGCAGCTGCGAGACGTACTCGGAGCTCTCGATCGAGGCGGTGCCCACGAGCACCGGACGGCCATTGGCCTGGCAATCCTTGATGTCGGTGATGATGGCGGCGTACTTCTCTTCCTGGGTCAGGTAGACCAGGTCGTTGAAGTCCTTGCGCGCCACCGGACGGTGGGTCGGGATCACCATCACTTCGAGGCCGTAGATCGAGTGGAACTCGAAGGCTTCGGTATCGGCGGTACCGGTCATGCCGGCCAGCTTGGTGTAGAGGCGGAAGTAGTTCTGGAAGGTGGTGGAGGCCAGGGTCTGGCTCTCGGCCTGGATGTTCAGGCCTTCCTTCGCCTCGATGGCCTGGTGCAGGCCCTCGGAGAGGCGGCGACCGGGCATGGTGCGGCCGGTGTGCTCGTCGATCAGCAGGACCTGGTCGTTCTGCACGATGTACTCGACGTTGCGGTGGAACAGGGTGTGGGCGCGCAGGCCGGCGTAGACGTGGGTCAGCAGGCCCAGGTTGTGCGCGGAGTACAGGCTCTCGCCCTCGGCCAGCAGGCCGGCCTGGGTGAGCATGTCCTCGATGAACTGGTGGCCCTGCTCGTTGAGCTCGACCTGGCGGGTCTTCTCGTCGACGGAATAGTGACCTTCCTGGACGACGTTGCCCTCTTCCGGCTCGATGTGCTGCTTCAGGCGCGGGATCAGCTTGTTGATCTGCATGTACAGCTTGGAGCTGTCTTCGGCCTGGCCGGAGATGATCAGCGGCGTCCGCGCCTCGTCGATGAGGATGGAGTCCACTTCGTCGATAACGGCGAAGTTCAGCTCGCGCTGGAACTTGTCTTCCAGGCTGAAGGCCATGTTGTCGCGCAGGTAGTCGAAGCCGAATTCGTTGTTGGTGCCGTAGGTGATGTCGGCAGCGTAGGCAGCGCGTTTTTCTTCCGGCGGCTGGAACGGGGTGACGATGCCGACGGTGAGGCCGAGGAACTCATACAGCGGACGCATCCAGTTGGCGTCGCGGCGGGCCAGGTAGTCGTTCACGGTGACCACGTGCACGCCCTTGCAGGACAGCGCGTTGAGGTAGACCGGCAGGGTGCCCACCAGGGTCTTGCCCTCACCGGTGCGCATCTCGGCGATCTTGCCTTCGTGGAGGGTCATGCCGCCGATGAGCTGCACGTCGAAGTGACGCATGCCCATCACGCGCTTGCCGGCCTCACGCGCGACGGCGAAGGCTTCCGGCAGGATCTGGTCGAGGGTCTCGCCCTTGGCTACCCGCGCCTTGAACTCTTCGGTCTTGGCTCTGAGCTGCTCGTCGGACAGCGCGACCATCTGCTCTTCCAGGGCGTTGACCGCCTGGACAGCCTTGGCCATGCGCTTCACTTCGCGCTCGTTCTTGCTTCCAAAGAGTTTCTTCAACAAAGGCGCAAACATATCGACAGGATCTTCCACATATATGGATGGGGGGCGGCCCCGGAGTCGCCCGCGCAGCCTTCATGGCTGCTTGCGAAGGGGGCATTCTACCCGGATTCGTTGTAGAGAAAAGTAGCGTTATTCCGCGGCTGCGGAACGGGCTATATAGAGGGCCGGGTTGACCACCTCGCCACCGCGGGTGACCTCGAAGTGGACGTGCGCACCGGTGGAACGACCGCTGCTGCCGACCTTGGCGATGGCCTGGCCACGCTGCACCAGATCACCCACCTGCACCAGGTTCTTCTGGTTGTGCGCATAGAGGGTACGGTAGCCATCCGCATGGCTGATCTCGACCATGTTGCCGTAGCCGGTCTTGCGTCCGGACCAGGTGACGACGCCCGCACCGACGGCCAGGACATCGCTGCCGGCCTTGGCCGCGAAGTCCACGCCCTTGTGCTTGCTCAGGCGGCCGGTCAAGGGGTCGCTGCGCACGCCGAAGGGCGAGGAGATGTAGCCCTGCAGCACGGGGCGTCCGGCCAGGTGCTCGGCCTCGCTGATGCGGCGCTCGCCGAGCAGCTGTTCGAGGACTTCTAGCTGCTGCTCGCGGCTGTCGAGGCGCTCGGTCAGGCTGTCCAGCACGTCCATGAAGGGCGGTGCCTGGTAGGCCGGCGCATCGAGCGGGTCTTCCGGGCCGCCCTGGCCGACGTTGAGGGAGAAATCGAACTCGCTGGCGTCCAGGTCCGCCAGTTCCGCGACACGTTCGCCCAGGGCGTCGAGCCGGGTTAGGCGCGCCTGCAGGTCGGCGATGTGGGCGCCAAAGGCGTCCAGCTGACGCTGGGCGTCGGCGCGCGCCTGGCTCACCTGGCTACGCTGCTCGTCGAGCGCGAGCGTCATCTGCTGGCTGTCTTCGGCAGCGGGCGCCGCGGGCCTGATCCAGGCACCGAGGGCGATCCCCGAAGCGAGCACCAGCGCCAGCAGCAGGCCACCGAGCCCCAGGAGCACGCGCAGGTCGAGACTCAGCGAACGCGCCGCCCCGTGCCTGCGGCTCAGAAGAATGATGTGCATGACTTCCCCAATTGATCGAGCGTTACCCGGTGCAGCCTTCTGCTACCATGGCCACTCTGTTTTCTTCAGGCGTCCTGCCATGTCTTTTCGTCCCTTGCCGGCCCGGTCCCCCGCCGCACTGCTGCGCGAGGAAAAACCGCTCAAGGCCCTGTTCAACCAAGCCCAACGCATCGACCACTTGCAACAGTTGCTGGAAAGCCAGCTGCAACCAGCGGCGCGTGAACATTGCCGTGTAGCGTCGTGGCGCGAGGGCTGCCTGATGCTGATCATCAGTGACGGCCACTGGGCGACGCGGCTGCGATACCAGCAACGCCGGCTGCAACGTCAGCTCCAGGCCCTCGAAGAGTTCGCGACGTTAACGAAAATCATCTTCAAGGTGCAACCTTCCCAAGGCTCGGGACGTGCACCAGGCCGCACCATCGAGCTGTCGGCCTTTGCCGCCGAAAGCATCCAGGCCACCGCGGAAGGGATCGAGGATCCCAAGCTGCGTGCTGCCCTGGAGCGCCTCGCCGAGCGCGCCCGCAAGCCCGAGCGCGACTGACCCCTCCCGCGACAATCCGCCGCTTCGCCCTTACCTATTTTCCCGGCACAAAAAAAGAGGCCACCCCGTGGGGTGGCCTCCAAAGAAGGAAAGAGGTGTTGCTTACACGGCCGCTACCGGGCGCATGTAGGAAATGGGTGCGGTCTTGGCATCTTCGAAGGTGACCACTTCCCAGGCATCCTTGTCGGCGATCAGTGCACGCAGCAGGCGATTGTTGAGTGCATGACCGGACTTGAAGCCACGGAACTCGCCGATGAGGCTGTTGCCGAGCAGGTAGAGGTCGCCGATGGCGTCGAGGATCTTGTGCTTGACGAATTCGTCCTCGTAACGGAGGCCGTCCTCGTTCAATACGCTGTCCTCATCGACCACGATGGCGTTCTCGACGCTGCCGCCCAGAGCCAGATTGTGCGAGCGCAGGAATTCCAGATCGCGCACGAACCCGAAGGTACGGGCACGGCTGACTTCCTTGACGAAGGTGGTGCTGGAGAAATCGACCGACGCTTTCTGGGTACGACCGTTGACCACAGGGTGGTCGAAGTCGATCTCGAAAGTGACCTTGAAGCCATCGAACGGCACGAAGGTGGCGCGCTTGTCGCCATCCTGCACGCTCACTTCGCGCTTGATGCGAATGAAGCGCTTGGCGGCTTCCTGCTCCTCGAGACCAGCGGACTGGATGAGGAACACGAACGGGCCGGCGCTGCCATCCATGATCGGTACTTCGGCGGCGGACAGCTCGACGTAGGCGTTGTCGATGCCCAGGCCAGCCATGGCCGAAAGCAGGTGCTCTACCGTGCCGACCTTGACGTCGCCATTGAAAAGGTTGGTGGACATGGTGGTCTCACCGACATTCTCGGCATAGGCGGCGATCTGGACGACGGGGTCCAGGTCGGTACGGCAGAACACGATGCCGGTATCCACAGGGGCGGGCTTGAGGGTCAGGTAGACCTTTTCCCCGGAATGCAGCCCTACGCCTGTGGCACGGATGACGTTCTTTAAAGTGCGTTGTTTGATCATGGCAGTGGCCGCTTTCGCGCTAGTTGCGAACAGTTTTCAACAATGGCCGGGGATGATAGCAGAACCGGCCTTTGCTGAACACCAATCACAGGCATAGCGTCGATAAACTTCATCAATCGGCCTGACGACGCAGGAAGGCCGGAATGTCCAGGTAATCCAGGTCGTCCTGCGGGTTCATCTTGGCGGCGGTTGCGGCGCTGCCATGAGCCTGGTTGCGCATGACGGTCGGACGATCCAGGTCGCGATAGTTGACCGACGGCTGCTCTGCACGCTGGGGTGCGGGGCTGGTCGCGGCAACGGCTGCGGACTGGACGGTGTTGTCCACTACCTTGACGGGTTTCTCCAGGCGAGCGCCCAGGCCGGTGGCGACCACGGTGACGTGCAGCTCGTCGCGCATGTCCGGATCGATCACGGTGCCCACCTTCACGGTGGCGTGCTCGGAAGCGAACTGCTCGATGATGTTGCCCACATCGGAGTACTCGCCCAGGGACAGGTCGGGACCGGCGGTGATGTTCACCAGGATGCCACGCGCGCCCTGCAGGTTGACGTCGTCCAGCAGCGGGTTGCGGATCGCCGCCTCGGTGGCCTCACGGGCACGATTCGGACCGCTGGCGCAGCCGGTACCCATCATCGCCATGCCCATTTCGCTCATCACGGTCTTCACGTCGGCGAAGTCGACGTTGATCATGCCCGGACGCTTGATGATGTCGGAGATACCGCGCACGGCACCGGCCAGCACGTCGTCGGCCTTGGAGAAGGCGGACAGCAGGCTCGCGTCCTTGCCGAGGATGGTCAGCAGCTTCTCGTTGGGGATGGTGATAAGCGAGTCGACGCTTTCCGACAGCGCACGAATGCCCTCGTCGGCGATCTGCATGCGCTTGCGGCCTTCGAACGGGAACGGACGGGTGACCACGGCAACGGTGAGGATGCCCATGTCCTTCGCCACTTCAGCGATGATCGGCGCCGCACCGGTACCGGTACCGCCACCCATGCCGGTGGTGATGAAGACCATGTCGGTGCCCTGCAGCACTTCGGCGATGCGCTCGCGGTCTTCCAGAGCGGCCTGACGACCGATCTCGGGATTGGCACCCGCGCCCAGCCCCTTGGTCACGCCCGGGCCGAGTTGCAGGACGGTGCGCGCACCGATGTTCTTCAGTGCCTGGGCATCGGTGTTGGCGCAGATGAACTCGACGCCTTCGATGTTGCTCTTGGTCATGTGGTTGACTGCGTTGCCGCCGCCACCGCCCACGCCGATTACCTTGATGACCGCGCTTTGCGGAACGTTATCTACGAGTTCGAACATTTCCCCTCTCCTTCCTTTTCTAGTTGTATCGCCTACTGCAAAAACTCTTTAGAAGTTGCCCTGGACCCAGCGCTTGAGCCGCTCCAGAACAGGTGTCTTGGGTTCGTCGCTGAAGCTGCCCAGGCCGCCGGACATCGAAATCCCGTCGGACTGCTTCTGCAGGCCGTACATCAGCAGGCCAACGCCGGTCGAGTAGATCGGGTTGCGCACCACGTCGCTCAGGCCCTTGACGCTATGCGGCACGCCCAGGCGCACCGGCATGTGGAAAATCTCTTCGGCGAGCTCGACCGCCCCTTCCATCTTCGCGGTGCCGCCGGTCAGCACGATGCCCGCCGGGATCAGGTCCTCGTAGCCGCTGCGGCGCAGCTCGGCCTGGATCAGGGTGAACAGTTCGTCATAGCGGGGCTCGACCACTTCGGCCAGTGCCTGGCGCGAGAGTTCCCGCGGCGGACGGTCGCCGACGCTCGGCACCTTGATGGTCTCGCCGGCACCGGCCAGCTTGGCCAGGGCGCAGGCGTAGCGGATCTTGATCTCCTCGGCGTACTGGGTCGGCGTCCGCAGGGCCATGGCGATGTCGTTGGTCACCTGGTCGCCGGCGATCGGGATCACCGCGGTGTGGCGGATCGCGCCCTCGGTGAAGATGGCGATGTCGGTGGTGCCGCCGCCGATGTCCACCAGGCACACGCCCAGTTCCTTCTCGTCGTCGGTCAGCACCGAGTAGGCCGAGGCCAGTTGCTCGAGGATGATGTCGTCCACCTCCAGGCCGCAACGGCGCACGCACTTCTCGATGTTCTGCGCCGCATTCACCGCGCAGGTCACCACGTGGACCTTGGCTTCCAGGCGCACGCCGGACATGCCCAGGGGTTCGCGCACCCCTTCCTGGTTATCGATCACGTAGTCCTGCGCCAGGGTGTGCAGCACCCGCTGGTCGGCGGGGATGGCGACGGCCTGGGCGGCGTCGAGCACGCGCTCGATGTCCGCCGGGCTGACTTCGCGATCGCGGATCGCGACGATGCCGTGGGAGTTCAGGCTGCGGATGTGATTGCCGGCGACGCCGACGAAGGCGGAGTGGATACGGCAGCCCGCCATCATCTGCGCCTCTTCGACCGCGCGCTGGATGGACTGCACGGTGGACTCGATGTTCACCACCACGCCCTTCTTCAGCCCGCGGGACGGATGGGTGCCGATCCCGACGATCTCCAGCTGGCCGTCGGCCGCGATCTCGCCCACCAGCGCCACCACCTTGGAGGTGCCGATATCCAGGCCGACGATCATCTTGCCGCTCTGCACGCTTGCCATGGTTCTAACCTTCTCCTCAATTCGCGCGGCTGGCTACGGCCGCCGCGGGTGCCTCTACCGGGGTTCGCCACGCTACCGCCAAGCCGTTGGGGTAACGCAGGTCGACACGCTCGATGTTGGCGATCTGTTCTTTGAGCGTCTTCTCGTAGATCGAGATGAAGCGACGCATCTTCTCCACCAGATGATCCCTTCCCAGCAATATCTCCACGCCCTGCCCGGTGGACAGGAACCAGCTGCCGCGTTCGCGCAGCTCCAGGCGGGTGATGGAGAACCCGAGCGGGCGCAACATCTGGCTGAGCATCTGGTACTGCTGCATTACCTGCTCCTGGGCCCGCTGTGGCCCCCACAGCTGCGGCAGTTGTTCGTAGTGGGCCAGCTCACGCGGGGTGAAGGCCTGGCCCTGGTTGTTCAGCAGCGCCTCATCGCCCCAGCGGGCGATCGGCAATTGTTCTTCCAGGCGGATCATCACCTGGTCCGGCCACACCCGGCGCACCTCGGCGTGGGCGATCCAGGGCATCTGCTCCAGCTCGCTGCGCATGCCGGCCAGGTCGATGCTGAAGAAGCTCGCCGCGATGTACGGGGCGATCCGCTGCTGCACCGCCTGTTGGCTTATGTAGCTCAGGTCGCCCTGCACGTTGATCTTGGCGATGGGGCGATCCGCATAGGGCAGCAGGCGCTGGGCCGCCTCGTAGGCACCGAACCCCAGCACCACCAGGACCACCGGCCAGACCAGGCGCTTGAACACGCTGAAGTTCGGCTTGGGCAGGCGTGTGCTGAGCGGCTCCTTGGCCACCATCCGGCTGGCACCACGCGGCACCGGCTTGCGCTGGGGAGCGCGGCCGATGGCGGGTTGCTGATGACGGACCGTGGCGCCACGCATGTGCTTAACCTCGTGCCTCGACGCTGTCGGCCAGGATCGCCAGCACCAGTTGCTGGTAATCCAGGCCCGCAGCGCGAGCGGCCATCGGGACCAGGCTGTGGTCGGTCATGCCCGGAACGGTGTTCACCTCCAGCAGCCAGAAGCGGCCGTCGGCGTCCTGCATCACGTCGGCACGCGCCCAGCCCTGGGTACCCACCGCCTCGCACGCGCGCGCGGTCAGGTCCTTGAGTTCCTGCTCCCTGGCGGCGTCCAGCCCGCAGGGGATCTGGTACTGGGTGTCATTGGCCAGGTACTTGGCGTCGTAGTCGTAGAAGGTATGCGGGGTACCCAGGCGGATGGGCGGCAGCACCTGCCCGCGCAGCATCGCGATGGTGTACTCCGGCCCATGGATCCACTGCTCCACCAGTACCTGGGAGTCATAACGGCTGGCGCCCTTCCAGGCCTCTATCAATGCGTCGACATCCGCCACCTTGGCCATGCCGATGCTCGAGCCTTCGTGAGCCGGCTTGACGATCAGCGGGAAGCCCAGCGCTTCGGCCGCCGCACGGCAATCCGCCTCGCTGGCGAGCACCGCGTGACGCGGGGTAGACAGGCCGAGACTCTGCCAGACCTGCTTGGTCCGCAGCTTGTCCATCGCCAGGGCGGAGGCCAGCACACCGCTGCCGGTGTAAGGGATGCCCAGGCATTCGAGCAGGCCCTGCATGCTGCCGTCCTCGCCACCACGGCCGTGGAGGACGATGAAGGCGCGGTCGATCTTCTCGGCGGCCAGGCGTTGCAGCAGGTCGTCGCCGACATCGATGCCGAAGGCCTCGACGCCTGCGCCCTGGAGCGCTTCCAGGACCATGCTGCCGGACTTCAGCGAGACTTCGCGCTCGGCGCTCTTGCCGCCGTAGAGCACGGCGACCCGGCCGAAGGCCTTGGGCTCGAGGGTGGATTTCAGGTTCGCGCTCATGACTCTTTCCTCGCGGCGGCATCATCGCCACCACCGAACAACGGGCTCTGGATCAATTGCGGGGCCAGCCCGCCGATATCGCCGGCACCCTGGCAGAGCAGGATGTCGCCGGCGCGCAGCAACGGCTTGACCAGCGGCGCCAGGTCGACGCCACGCTCGATGTAGATCGGGTCCAGCTGGCCGCGCTGGCGGATGCTGTGGCACAGCTGGCGGCTGTCGGCGCCGGGGATGGGCTCCTCGCCCGCCGGGTAGACCTCCATCAGCAGCAGCACGTTGGACTCGCCCAGCACCTGCACGAAATCGTCGTACAGATCACGGGTGCGGCTGTAGCGGTGCGGCTGGTAGACCATCACCAGGCGACGCTCCGGCCAGCCACCGCGTACCGCCTTGATCACCGCCGCGACTTCGCGCGGATGGTGGCCATAGTCGTCGACCAGCATCACGCTGCCGCCTTCGACCTGCAGCTCGCCGTAGACCTGGAAGCGTCGGCCCACGCCCTGGAAGCCCGACAGGCCGCGCACGATGGCATCGTCGTCGATGCCCTCATCGGTGGCGATGGCGATGGTCGCCAGCGCGTTCAATACGTTGTGGTTGCCCGGCATGTTCACCGAGACGTCCAGCGGCGCACGGTCCTTGCGCAGCACGGTGAAGAAGGTCTGCATGCCCTGCTGGCGCACGTTGATGGCGCGCAGGTCGGCATCCTCGGCGAAGCCGTAGGTCACGGTCGGGCGGGCCACCTGCGGGAGGATCTCGCGCACCACCGGATCATCCACGCAAAGCACCGCCAGCCCGTAGAACGGCAGGTTGTGGAGGAACTCGACGAAGGTCTTCTTCAGCTTGTTGAAGTCGCCGCCGTAGGTGCTCATGTGGTCGGCGTCGATGTTGGTGACCACCGCGACCATCGGCTGCAGGTGCAGGAAGCTGGCGTCGCTCTCGTCGGCCTCGGCCACCAGGTACCGGCTGGTGCCCAGCTGGGCGTTGGTGCCGGCGGCGTTCAGGCGCCCGCCGATGACGAAGGTCGGGTCCAGGCCGCCCGCGGCGAACACCGAGGCGATCAGGCTGGTGGTGGTGGTCTTGCCGTGGGTCCCGGCGACGGCGATGCCGTGGCGGTAGCGCATCAGCTCGGCCAGCATCTCGGCACGCGGCACCACGGGGATGCGGCGCTCCAGGGCGACGGCGACCTCCGGGTTGGCCTTGTTCACCGCGCTGGAAACCACCAGCACGTCGGCGTTCTCGGCGTTCTCGGCACGGTGGCCGATGAAGATCTGCGCACCGAAGCTCTCCAGGCGCGCAGTCACGGCCGAGGCCTTGAGGTCGGAACCGGAGACGTTGTAGCCGAGGTTCAGCAGCACTTCGGCGATCCCGCACATGCCCACGCCGCCGATGCCGACGAAGTGGATGCGACGGATGCGGCGCATTTCCGGTTGCGGCATGGCTTTCTGGCTCTCAACCATGGGCCACCTCCAGGCAGATATCGACCACGCTGCGGGTGGCATCGGGCTTGGCCAGACTGCGGGCGATCGCGCCCATGGCCTTGAGTCGTTCGGGTTGCATCAGTACCTCGGTCAGCCGGGCGGCGAGTGCGGCCGCGTCGGTGGCATGTTGCGGGAGAAGGAAGGCCGCGCCCTCCTTCGCCAGATAATCGGCATTGCGCGACTGGTGGTCGTCGATCGCATGGGGCAGCGGCACCAGGAAAGACGGCAACCCGGCGGCAGCGAGCTCGCTGACGGTCAGCGCGCCGGAGCGGCAGATGACCAGATCGGCCCAGGCATAGGCCCGCGCCATATCCTTGATGAAGGGTGCGACCTCCGCTTCGACACCGGCTTCGCGATAACGCTCCGCGGTGACCCCATCGTGATTCTTGCCAGCCTGGTGGAACACCTGCGGGCGAAGTTCGGCAGGCAGCAGCGCGACGGCTGCCGGCAGCAGCTTGTTCAGTGGCTCGGCACCCAGGCTGCCGCCCAGCACCAGCAGGCGCGGCGTGCGACCGGCCAGGGCGTCGCGCGGGGTTTCCAGGAACAGCTCCTCGCGCACCGGGTTGCCCGTGGTGCGGCGCTTGTCGCTGGTTTCGAAGGTATCCGGGAAGGCCTCGCAGACGCGGCTGGCGAACGGCGCCAGGCTGCGGTTGGCGGTGCCGGCGACGGCGTTCTGCTCGTGGATGACCAGCGGTACGCCGGCCAGGCGCGCAGCCAGGCCGCCGGGGCCGGTGACGTAGCCACCCATGCCCAGCACGCAGACGGGCTTCAGCTCGCTGACCACGCGCCGCGCCTGGAACAGCGAACGCACCAGGGAGAACGGCGCCTTGAGCAGCGATTTGATGCCCTTGCCGCGCAGGCCGGTGACCTGGATCAGGTGCAATGGCAGGCCGGCCTGGGGTACCAGTTCGTTCTCGATGCCACGCGGGGTGCCCAGCCAGTGCACGCTGTAGCCACGGGCCTGGAACTCGCGGGCGCAGGCCAGAGCCGGGAAAACGTGCCCGCCAGTGCCACCCGCCATGATCAATACGTTGCCGCTCATGGGCGTACCTCCTCTTCGAGGAAGTCGCTCTCGACGAACTCGATGTCCTCGTTGCCCAGGTGCGTGCGGCTTTCCCATTCGATCCGCAGCAGCAGGCCGAGGCAGACGCAGCAGATCACCAGGGAGCTGCCGCCGTAGCTGAGGAACGGCAGGGTCAGGCCCTTGGTGGGCAGCAGGCCGACGTTCACACCGATGTTGATCAGGACCTGGCCGATCCACTGGAATGCCAGGCCATAGGCCACGTAGGCCGAGAAATACTGCCGCGCGCGTTCCGCGCAGAGGCCGATGTGCAGCGCCCGGACGCTGACGAACACGAACAGGGCGACCGTGGCCAGCGCCCCGACCATGCCCAGCTCTTCCGCCAGTACGGCGAAGACGAAGTCGGTGTGCGCCTCGGGCAGGTAGAACTGCTTCTGGATGCTGTTGCCCAGGCCGACGCCGAACCATTCGCCACGGCCGAAGGCGATCAGCGCCTGGCTCAACTGGTAGCCGGCGCCGTACTGATCGGCCCAGGGGTCGATGAAGTTGGTCAGGCGCTGCATGCGGTAGCTCTGGCTGGTCATGACCAGCACCCCGGCACCGAGCACCGCACCGACCAGCGGGACGAAGCGAACCAGGTTGATGCCACCGAGGAACAGCATGGCGATGCAGGACCCCACCAGTACCACTGTGGCGCCGAAGTCCGGCTCCGCCAGCAGCAGCACGGCGATGGGACCGAGCACCAGCATCGGCTTGATGAAGCCGGTGAGCTTCTCGCGCACCTCGTCCTGGCGGCGCACCAGGTAGCCGGCGATGAACATGACGGTGAACAGCTTGGCCAGCTCGGACGGCTGCAGGTTGAACAGGCCGAAGCCGATCCAGCGCTTGGCGCCGTTGACCTCGCGGCCGATGCCCGGCAGCAGCACCATGATCAGCAGGACGAAGGCGACCAGCATCAGGCGCGCGCCGTAGCGCTGCCAGAAGCTCATGGGCACCTGCAGGGTCAGCACGCAGGCGACCCCGCCGATGGCCAGGTAAATGAGGTGGCGGATGCTGTGGTAGAGCGGGTTGCCGGACAGCGCGGCGGCCACTTCCGAGGACGCCGAGGTGATCATCACCAGCCCCAGGCCGAGCAGCGCCAGGCAACCCGCCAGCAGCGGGAAGTCCATGTCGAGGCCACGGCGACTGCGGAGCGGCGACTGCAGGGCGAACAGGCGGGCCAGCATCAGATGAGCCCCTCCACGGCCTGGGCGAAGAGGCGTCCGCGCTCTTCGAAGTTCTTGAACATGTCGAGGCTGGCGCACGCGGGCGACAGCAGCACGGCGTCCCCCCGGACGGCCAGCTCGGCGGCACGGCTCACGGCCTCGTCCAGAGTCCGCACGCGCACCAGCGGCACGGCATCGCCCAGGGCCTGGGCGATCAGTTCGGCGTCACGCCCCAGCAGCACCACGGCGCGGCAGAAACCCGCCACCGGCTCGCGCATCCCGGAAAAATCGGCGCCCTTGCCATCGCCACCGGCGATCAGCACCAGCTTGCCGTCGATGTCCGCCCCCAGGCCTTCGATGGCGGCCAGCGCAGCACCGACATTGGTGGCCTTGGAGTCGTCGTAGTACGCCACGCCTTCGCGCTCGCGCACCCACTGGCAGCGATGGGCGAGGCCGGTGAAGGTCTTGAGGGTCTCCAGCATCGGCTCCATGGGCAGGCCGACGGCGTGGCCCAGGGCCAGGGCCGCCAGGGCATTGGCCTGGTTGTGGGCGCCACGGACCTTGAGTTCGCGCACGGGCAGCAGCTTCTCGAACTGGAACGCGAGGTACTTCTCGCCCTCTTCCTCGATCAGGCCGAAGCCCCTGAAGTCCGGCTTGTTCAGGCCGAAGGTCCAGCAGGGTAGCTGGTCGGCGACCAGGGGCCGGGACAGCGCATCGCCACGGTTGACCACCACCTGCCGGGCGCCGCGGAAGATGCGGTGCTTGGCCAGGTGATAGGCCTGCATGTCGGCGTAGCGGTCCATGTGGTCTTCGCTGACGTTGAGCACGGTGGCCACTTCGGCGTTCAGGCGATCGGTGGTCTCCAGCTGGAAGCTGGACAGCTCCATCACGTAAAGCTCGATGTCATCGGCCAGCAGATCGAGCGCCGGGGTCCCCAGGTTGCCACCGACGGCGACCCTGCGACCGGCCGCCTGCGCCATCTCGCCCACCAGGGTGGTGACGGTGCTCTTGGCGTTGGAGCCGCTGATGGCGACGATGGGTGCCTTGGCGTGACGGGCGAACAGCTCGATATCGCCGGACAGCTTGACGCCGCGCTTGGCCGCTTCCTGCAGCGCTGGCGTGGCGATGGCCAGGCCGGGGCTCACGTAGAGCTCGCTGGCGCGACAGAGGAAATCGACGTCGAGTTCACCACAGCGCACTTCCACCTCCGGGTACTGGGCACGCAGGGTGGCCAGTTCGGGCGGGTTCTCGCGCGTGTCGGCCACGGCGAAGCGCACGCCCTGGCGCGCCAGGAAGCGCACCAGGGACATGCCGCTCTTGCCGAGGCCGACAACGATGCGGAACTGGTCGGAAGCGATCAGGCTCATGGTCTCCTCAACGCAGCTTCAGGGTGGCGAGGCCGATCAGCACGAGGATCACGGTGATGATCCAGAAACGTACGATCACGCGGGGCTCGGGCCAGCCTTTCAGTTCGAAGTGGTGGTGGATAGGGGCCATGCGGAATACACGACGGCCGGTCAATTTGAACGAGGCGACCTGGATCATCACCGACAGTGTCTCCATGACGAACACGCCCCCCATGATGAACAGCACCACTTCCTGGCGCACGATCACGGCGATGGTGCCCAGGGCAGCGCCGAGCGCCAGCGCGCCGACGTCACCCATGAAGACCTGGGCCGGGTAGGTGTTGAACCAGAGGAAGCCGAGACCGGCGCCCACCAGGGCGGCGCAGAACACGATCAGCTCACCGGCGCCCGGCACATAGGGGATGAACAGGTATTCGGCGAATTTGATGTTGCCCGAGAGGTAGCAGAAGATCCCCAGCGCGCCGCCGACCATCACGGTCGGCATGATGGCCAGGCCATCCAGCCCGTCGGTCAGGTTGACCGCGTTACTGGAGCCGACGATCACGAAATAGGTCAGCACGATGAAGCCGACACCCAGCGGGATGCCGACATCCTTGACCATCGGCAGGATCAGGGTGGTCTCCACCGGGCTGGTCGCGGTCATATAAAGGAAGACCGCAGCGCCGATGCCGAACACCGACTGCCAGAAATACTTCCAGCGGCTCGGCAGGCCACGGGAGTTCTTCTCGATCACCTTGCGATAGTCGTCGACCCAGCCGATGGCGCCGAACAGCAGGGTCACGCCCAGCACCACCCAGACGTAGCGGTTGGACAGGTCAGCCCAGAGCAGGGTGCTGATGCCGATGGCGGTAAGAATCAGCGCGCCCCCCATGGTCGGCGTACCGGACTTGGAGAGGTGCGATTGCGGCCCGTCGTTGCGCACGGACTGGCCGATCTGGCGCACCTGCAGCGTGCGGATCATCCAGGGCCCGAGCCAGAGCGACAGCGACAGCGCCGTAAGGACGCCGAGAATCCCGCGCAGGGTCAGGTACTGGAACACCCCGAACCCCTTATGGAACTGTTGCAGGTACTCAGCGAGCAGCAGCAGCATGATTAGTGAGCCTCCCCCGTTCCGCAGATGGCCGCGACGACCTTGTCCATCGCCGCGCTGCGGGAACCTTTGATCAGAATGGTTGTGTTGGCGTCCTGCTCATCGACCAGGGCCTTAATCAGGCTGGACTGATCGGCGAAATGGCGGCCATCGTCGCCGAAAGCTGCGACTGCATGGGCCATCTGAGGACCGACTGCATAGAGCGCGCTGACCTTGCCGCGGGCGTGGAGCCCCACGTCGCGGTGGCCTTGCTCGGCCCACTCGCCCAGCTCGCCCATATCCCCGAGCACCAGGACGGTGCGGCCGGAAAAGCCGGCGAGTATATCAACGGCCGCGATCATCGAAGCCGGGTTGGCGTTGTAGCTGTCGTCGATCACCCGCATGCCACTGGGCGCCAACTGCGCTACGGTGCGGCCCTTGACCGGTTGCAGGTTCTGCAGGCCGTCGCGAATACCGACCAGCGGTACGCCCAGCGCGTGCGCGGCAGCGGCGGCGGCCAATGCATTGGCGACGTTATGCAGGCCCAGCAGGTTGAGCTGGATGTTGGCTTCGCCCGCCACGCCCTTGAGGATGAAGGCCATGCAGCCACGGGCATCACGCACGATGGACTCGGCGCGCAGGTCGGCATCGGCGGCATCGAGGCCGAAGCTCAGCACCCGGCGGGCGCCATTGCGCTGGCGCCAGGTATCGAATGCCTTGTCGTCGCGGTTGAGCACGGCGATACCGTTGTCGGCCAGGCCCTCGAGGATCTCGCCCTTGGCCAGGACGATCTTCTCCGGGCCGCCGAACTCGCCCACGTGGGCAGTGCCGGCGTTGTTGATGATCGCAACCTGGGGCCGGGTCAGGCCGACGGTGTAGGCGATCTCGCCCACCCGGGAAGCGCCCAGTTCGATCACGGCGCTGCGGTGCTCCGGCGCCAGTTCGAGCAGGGTGAGCGGCGCGCCCAGGTCGTTGTTGAGGTTGCCGCGGGTGGCCAGGACGGGGCCCTGGGTCCGCAGGATGCTGGCGAGCATTTCCTTGACCGTGGTCTTGCCGCTGGACCCGGTAACCGCGGCCACCTTACCGGTGAAGGCATCACGGTTGAGCGCGCCGAGCCGACCAAGGGCGAGGCGGGTATCGGCCACCAGCAGCTGCGGCAGCGGCGCGCCCGGGACCTCGCGCTGCACGAGCGCGGCGACGGCCCCTTTGGCGGCGACGTCGGCCAGGTAGTCATGGCCATCGAAATTCGGTCCGACCAGCGCGATGAACAGCTGCCCGGGCTCGACGCGCCGGCTGTCGGTGGACACTGCCGAAAACGCGGCATCTGCCCCGATCAAGCGGGCCTGCAACGGAGCCTGCAGGGCGGAAAGACGCATCGGTTCAAGCATGGCTGGCTCCCCAGGCGCCCAGGGCGGCCTCGGCTTCCTGCAGATCGGAGAACGGCAGGCGCTCGCCGTTGATTTCCTGGTAATCCTCATGCCCCTTGCCGGCCAGCAACACCACGTCGTCGACGCCAGCGGTGGCGATCAGGCGGGCGATGGCGACGCCACGACCGTGGACGAACTCGGCCCTCGCCGCATCGGCGAAGCCAGGGCGGATGTCGTCGAAGATCTGCGCCGGGTCCTCGCTGCGCGGGTTGTCGTCGGTGACCAGTACATGGTCGGCCAGGCGCTCGGCCAGGGCCGCCATCAGCGGGCGCTTGCCACGGTCGCGATCACCGCCGCAGCCGAACAGGCACAGCAGGCGGCCCCGAGCGTGGGGGCGCAGGGCTTCGAGTACCTTTTCCAGGGCGTCGGGGGTGTGGGCGTAATCCACGACCACCAGCGGCTTGTCGCCACCGCCCAGGCGCTGCATGCGGCCGGCCGGCCCCTGGAGACCGGGCAGCGCGCGAAGGATTTCGTCCAGCGGGTAGCCCATGCCCAGCAGGGCACCAACCACCGCCAGCAGGTTGCTGAGGTTGAAACGCCCGAGCAGCGGGCTGCGCAGCAGGCCTTCGCCTTGCGGCGTCACCAGGCTCGCACGCACGCCGTCGTCATCGAAATGCGCTTCGCGGCAATAGATGAAGGCGGACGCGTCTTCCTGGCTGTAGCCGATGAGACGGGACTCATGGGTGCGCGAGGCGAGTTCGCGGCCGAACGCATCGTCGAGGTTGATCACCCGGCAACGCAGCTCGGGCCAGTCGAACAGGCGAGCCTTGGCAGCGCCATAGGCCTCCATCGAACCGTGGTAGTCGAGATGATCGCGGGACAGGTTGGTGAACACCGCGACATCGAAGGCGAGTGCGGCCACGCGCCCCTGCTCCAGTCCATGGGAGGAAACCTCCATCGCCACGGCGCGGGCACCGGCCTGCTTGAGGTTGGCCAGGGTGGCCTGCACCGCCAACGGGTCGGGGGTCGTATGGCGGCCGCTTTCCAGCTCGCCGTGGAAGCCGGTCCCCAGGGTCCCGACGATGCCGCAACGCTCGCCGAGCAGGTCCAGGGCCTGGGCGATCAGTTGGCTGACGCTGGTCTTGCCATTGGTTCCGGTGACACCCACGAGATTCAGGCCGCGGCTGGGCTCGCCATAGAAGCGCCCGGCGATGGCCGAAAGCTGGCCAGCCAACCCCTTGATGGCGAGCAGTTCGGCGCCGCTGGCATCGACAGCCGGGGCGCCTTCCGCTTCGTACGCGACAGCAGTGGCGCCGCGAGCGATGGCATCGGCGATATGGTCGCGGCCGTCGTGCTGGGCGCCGGGAACCGCCAGGAACAGGTCACCCGGGCGCACCTTGCGGCTGTCCAGGGTCAGTTCACGGATCAGGGTGGCGCTTTCGGCCTGGGGCAACAATTGATTCAGTGGCATGGGCATCAGATCCGCCCTCCTTTGCCGGTAGCCGCTTCCGCGGTCTGCTGTTCCTCGGTGGGCAGGTTGTCCGGTGCGATGTTCATCAGGCGCAACGCGCCAGCCATGACCCTGCCGAATACGGGTGCCGAGACCAGGCCACCGAAGTAGCCGGCCTTGCTGGGTTCATCGATCACCACCACCATCGCCAGACGCGGATTGGTGGACGGACCGAAGCCCGCGAAGAGCGAGCGGTAGGCGTTCTGGGTGTAGCCCTTGGCCCCGACGGTGGCTTTGCGCGCCGTGCCGCTCTTGCCGGAAACGTGATAGCCCGGCACTTGGGCGCGGAACACGCCGCGCGGCGCCTCGACTACTTGCTGGAGCATGCCCTGCATGGTCTTGGCGACATCCCCGGGAATCACCTGGGTACCGACGGGCAGGCTGTCCACCCGGGTCATCGAAAGGGGTACGGCCTGGCCGTTGTTGGCCAGCGTGGCGTAGGCATGGACCATCTGGATGGCGGTCACCGAGAGGCCGTAGCCATAGGAGAGGGTCGCGGTCTCGGCCTTGCGCCACTCGCGGTGGTTGGGCAGGTTGCCCACGCGCTCGCCGGGGAAGCCAAGGCCGGTATCCTGGCCGAGGCCCAGTTGGCGCATGGTCTCGTAGATGGTCTCGCCGCCGATGTCGAAGGCGATCTTGCTCATGCCGACGTTGCTGGAATTGATCAGGATGCCGGTCAGGTCGAGGATCGGGCCCTCGGTCTTGGAGACGTCCTTGATGGTGTAGCGACCGATCTGCAGCGAGCCGGGGTAGACCTCGACCTTGTCCTCGGGCTTCCAGCGCCCGCTCTGCAGGGCGGCGGACATGGAGATCGGCTTGACCGTCGAACCTGGCTCGAACACGTCGATCATGGCGCGGTTGCGCATGGCCGCCGGTTGCAGGTTGCGGCGGTTGTTCGGGTTGTAGGTGGGCTGGTTGGCCATGGCCAGCACTTCGCCGGTCTTGACGTCGACGATCACCAGGCTGCCGGCCTTGGCACCGTTTTCCACCAGCGCGTTGCGCAGCTCGCGGTGGGCGAGGTACTGCAGGCGCAGGTCGATGGACAGGGCCAGGGTCTTGCCGGGCTTGGCGTTCTTGGCGACCTGGACGTCCTTGATCAGGCGACCACGGCGATCCTTGAGCACCTGGCGCTTGCCGGGCACGCCGGCCAGCCACTGGTCGAAGGACAGCTCGACGCCCTCGCGACCGCGATCGTCGACGTCGGTGAAGCCGACCACATGGGCGGTCACCTCGCCGGCCGGGTAGAAGCGACGAAACTCTTCGATGGCGTACACGCCCGGCAGCTTGCGGGCGAGGATCGCCTGCCCCTGCTCCGGAGTGAGGCCGCGGGCGAGGTAGAGGAATTCGCGACCGGCGTTCTGCTCGATGCGCTCGGCGAAGATCTTCGGGTCCTGCCCCAGGGTCGCAGCGATGACCGGCCACTGGTCACGCACGGCCATCAGGTCCTTGGGGTTGGTCCAGAGGGTGGTGACCGGGGTGCTGACTGCCAGCGGCTCGCCGTTGCGATCGGTGATCAGGCCACGGTGCGCCGGAATCGGGATGTGCCGCACGCTGCGCGCATCGCCCTGCCCCTTGAGGAAGTCGCGATCGATCACGTGCAAGTCGACGATACGCCAGGAGATGGCCGCGACCATGAGGGCGAGCAGCACCAGGACCACCCGGAAGCGCCAGGGGTAGAGCGCCCCCTCGAGGTTGATCATGGCGCCACCATGCGGATTTCCGCAGGCTCGGGGATACGCATCTTCAACTGCTCGCTGGCCAGCGACTCGATGCGGTTGTGCGCAGTCCAGGTGCTCTGCTCCAGAACCAGGCGGCCCCACTCGGCCTGCGCCTTGTCGCGCACGCTGAGTTCGGTATAGAGCTTGTTGAGCAACTGCCTGTTCCAGTGCGCGCTGTAGGACACGCCGATGGCGGAAACCAGCACAGCGATGAACAGCAACAGCATCAGGAAGCTGCCGCCCGGCAGGGGCTTGGCGTAGATACGGCTCATCTGAGCTTCTCCGCCACACGCATGACGGCGCTGCGCGAACGCGGGTTGGCCTTCAGCTCTTCTTCGGATGCGAACTGCGGCTTGCCCAGCAGCTTCAGCCGGGGATCGAAGGCCGGGGGACGGATCGGCAGGTTGCGCGGCAGTTTGTCCGCCTCGCCTTTCGCATGCTTGCGCATGAACAGCTTGACGATGCGGTCTTCCAGGGAGTGGAAGCTGATAACGACCAGTCGGCCGCCAACGGCGAGATTCTCCAGGGCAGCCTCGAGGCCACGCTCCAGATCACCCAGCTCGTTGTTCACATGGATGCGAATGCCCTGGAAGGCACGGGTAGCCGGATTCTTGCCTTTTTCCCAGGCGGGATTGGCCACCGTGAGCACGGCAGCGAGGTCGGCGGTGCGTTCGAAGGGTTTCTCGGCCCTGCGCTGCACGACGGCACGTGCCATGCGCTTGGCGAAGCGCTCCTCGCCATATTCCTTGAGCACGCGGGCGATCTCATCCTCGGGCGCGGTGGCGATCCATTGCGCGGCACTGACGCCGCGAGTGGGGTCCATGCGCATATCGAGGGGGCCGTCGTTGAGGAAGCTGAAGCCACGCTCGGCGTCATCCAGCTGCGGCGAGGAGACACCGAGATCGAGCAGGACGCCATCGACCTTGCCGGCCAGGCCACGCTCGGCGAGCTCGCCCGCCATCTCGGCGAAACTGCGCTGCACAATGACAAAGCGGCCGTCTTCGGCCGCCAGCGCTTGCCCTGTAGCTATGGCTTGGGGGTCCTTGTCGAAACCGAGCAGCCGGCCCTCCTCACCAAGATGCCGGAGGATCAACCGACTGTGCCCCCCGCGACCGAAGGTGCCGTCCAGGTAGCAGCCGTCCGCACGCACGGCGAGGCTGTCTACGGCCTCGTCGAGCAGGACGGTGATGTGGCGGAAGCTGCTTTCGGTACTCACAGGATAAGG
This sequence comes from Pseudomonas tohonis, assembly GCF_012767755.2. Lineage (NCBI taxonomy): Bacteria > Pseudomonadati > Pseudomonadota > Gammaproteobacteria > Pseudomonadales > Pseudomonadaceae > Pseudomonas > Pseudomonas tohonis. The sequence continues at coordinate 1,441,296 of NZ_AP023189.1, read as the reverse complement.
TCACGCAGTTCGTCCGGCAGGCCGCCGGGTTGTTTGATTGCCATCAGGTCCGCATCGGAAATCGCGTTCCAGGCGTCTTCGTCCCATATCTGGAACTTGTTCAACTGGCCAACCAGCATCGCCTTCTTGTCGAGGCCCGCGTACTCGCGCAAGCGCGGCGGGACCAGGAAACGACCGTTGCCGTCCAACTCGAGGTCGACGGCGTTACCGATCAGGAGGCGTTGCAGGCGGCGGGTTTCTTCACGCAGGGACGGCAGCTCGCGAAGCTTGGCTTCGATGAGCTCCCATTCGGGGAGCGGATAGAGGGTCAGACAGCGGTCGACGGCATCGATGGTGACGATGAGCTGGCCATCACAACGCGAAAAAAGCTCATCACGATACCGACTCGGCATCGCGATGCGCCCTTTGGCGTCGAGACTGATGGCATTTGCTCCGCGAAACACGGCTGCGCTTCCCCTGTTTTAGGCTTCCCGTACCAATTGATCCCACTTTGTCCCACTTTGCACCACTTCCGCACACTATAGAAATGCGCGCGCCCCACCGTCAAGGCGGGCAAAGACGGAAAATTCCTTACAGGACGGAGATTTAGCGAGCTTTTGGGAGGGGGCGGGAGAGATATTGCAGCGGATTTCAGGCACAAAAATAAGACGCACCAGAGAGCTGAAGCGCGAACTTAAAGTAATTTCTCAAGAGTAAGATTTTTTCGGTATTTCAGACGTGGAGCAAATAAAGCGGAAGTGGGGAAAAGTGGAGAGTCGATCTGTAAGCCGGGTTCTGTCGTGGACAGTCATTCATCTACGGCTGCCATCACTGACAGCCTTTAGCAACCTACCCGAATCCGACGCGGGCCACGCCAAGGATTCCTATTTGGTCTTGCTCCGAGTGGGGTTTACCTAGCCACGAACTGTTGCCAGTCGCGCGGTGCGCTCTTACCGCACCTTTTCACCCTTACCGGCGCTTGCGCGCTTAGGCGGTTATTTTCTGTGGCACTTTCCGTAGGCTTTCGCCTCCCAGGCGTTACCTGGCACTCTGCCCTGCGGAGCCCGGACTTTCCTCCCTCTCAAAATCGCGAACGAAATGAGACAGCGACTGTCCGATCGACTCTCCGCCGCCAAGGGTAGCGGCAGGCCAGCAGAAGAACAAGCTCAAGAATCGCGCTGGCGCTCCAGCGCAGCCTGGTAGAGCAGGTTCTTGCGCACCCCGGTTATTTCCGCAGCCAGCGCCGCCGCTCGCTTCAGGGGTAGTTCGGCAAGCAGCAGATCGAGCACACGCAACGCTTCACCACTGATCGCATCTTCGCCCTCGGGCGCCTGCCAGCCAGCCACCAGCAGCACACACTCACCCCGCTGCTGATTGCTATCACTCGCAACCCAATCGCGCAGCGCGGCCAGCGGGCTGCCCTTCAGCGTTTCGAACGTCTTGGTCAACTCGCGCGCAAGCACCGCCTGACGCTCTGCCCCGAAGATCGAAACCATGTCCTCCAGGCATTCGAGTATCCGATGCGGAGCCTCGTAGAAGATGAGGGTGCGCGACTCCTCCTTTACCGACTCCAGGCGCGAGCGACGGCCGGCCGTCTTCGCGGGAAGAAAGCCCTCGAATATGAAGCGATCCGAGGGGAGGCCCGCCGCAGAAAGCGCCGCGATCAGGGCGCTGGGCCCCGGCACAGGCACCACGGCGATGCCGGCCGCCCGAACCTGCCGCACCAGGTGATAGCCAGGATCGGATATCAGCGGGGTACCAGCATCGGAAATCAACGCGACATCCTCGCCAGCCTGCAGGCGCGCCAGAAAACGGCCGCCCTCCTCGCGCTCGTTGTGATCATGGCAGGCCGCCAACGGCGTATCGATGCCGAAGTGCTGAAGCAGGCGCATGGAGTGCCGGGTGTCCTCGGCGGCGATGAGGGACACCTCGCGCAGCACTCGCAGCGCACGAGCACTGATGTCATCGAGATTCCCGATGGGCGTGGCCACCACGTAAAGCTTGCCCAAGGTGGCAACAGAGCCTGGGGAAACGGTCACAAGACACCTCGGAATTCACTTAAAGGCGCGCATTGTAGCCCGTTTCTGACCTCCAACATCGCACCCCGGGCGGGCCTTGGGTACAATCCGACGCTTCTTTGATCGAGTACCGGGATCGTTAAATGATCGCTTGCCTGCGCCCGCTTTCCGCACTCTGCCTCGTCGGCCTGCTGGCCGCCTGTGGCAGTTCGCCCACCTCAACTCTCGGCGAATTGCCCCGCACGCCCCAGGCCAGCATCGAGCAGATGCTCCAGCAAGCGAACGACAGCAAGCCGGAGCAGGCTGCCCTCCTGCGCCTTGCCGCCGCCGACCTGGCGTACAAGCAGCAGGATATAGGCCGCTCGGCCCGCATTCTCGAACAGGTCCCGCTGGACGGCCTCAAGCCCGCCCAGCAGGTATACGCCAGCACCCTGGCGGCCGAACTCGCCATGGCACGCAACCAGCCCAAGAGCGCCCTCAAGGCCCTGAGCCATCCGAGCCTGGAGCGTCTGGCCGAGCTGCCGGTGGAACAGCAGGTCCGCACCCAACTGATCCGCGCCCGCGCCCTGGAGGCCGACGGCCAGAACCTCGCCGCCGCACGTGAGCGCGTATTCATCGCCCCGCTGCTCAACGGCGAAGCCGAGAAGACCAACCACGAAGCGATCTGGGCCCTGGTGTCCAACCTGCCAGCCGACCAGTTGCAGGCCGGCGGCGATGCCGATCTCGCCGGCTGGATGGAACTGGCCCGCGTGACCAAGAGCGCCGGCACCCTGGAGCAACAACAGGCGGCCATCGAAAACTGGGGCACCCAGAATCCGCAACACCCAGCTGCCGAGCAGCTCCCTGCCCCCCTTCTCAAACTGAAGGAACTGGCCAACCAGCCCCTGACCAAGATCGCCCTGCTGCTGCCCCAGGAAGGCCCGCTCGCCTCGGTGGCCCGCGCCCTTCGGGACGGCTTCCTCGCCGCCCACTACCAGGCCCAGCAGGCCGGCCAGAACCCGCCGGCCATCCAGCTCTACGACAGCTCGCACCTCAGCTCCCTGGATGACTTCTATCGCCAGGCACAGGCCGACGGCGTACAACTCGTGGTCGGGCCGCTGGAGAAACCGCTGGTCAAGCAGATGAGCGACCGCGAGCAACTGCCCATCACCACGCTTGCCCTCAACTACAGCGACGCCGGCCAGGAAGGCCCCGCCCAGTTGTTCCAGTTCGGTCTTGCCGCCGAGGACGAAGCCCGTGAAGTGGCCCGCCGCGCCTGGGGCGACGGCATGCGTCGCGCCGTGGCACTGGTGCCGCGTGGCGAATGGGGCGATCGTGTACTCAATGCATTCCGCCAGAACTGGGAACAGTCCGGCGGCAGCCTGATCGCCGCCGAGCACGTCGATCAGCCGGTGGAACTGGCCCAGCAGATCGCCGACCTGTTCCAACTGCGCCAGAGCGAATCGCGTGCCAAGCGCCTGCAGAGCACCCTCGGCACGCAGGTCGCCGCTCAACCCTCGCGCCGCCAGGATGTCGACTTCATCTTCCTCGCCGCCACCCCGCAGCAGGCCCAGCAGATCAAACCCACCCTGGCCTTCCAATACGCCGGTGACGTGCCCGTGTATGCCACCTCCCACCTGTACACCGGCAGCAACGACCAGGCCCAGTACCTGGACCTGAACGGCATCCGCTTCTGCGAAACCCCCTGGCTGCTCAACAGTAACGACCCGCTGCGCCAGCAGGTCGATCGCCAATGGCCGCAAGCCGGGGGCAGCCTGGGCCGCCTCTACGCCATGGGCGTGGACGCCTATCGCCTCGCCCCGCGCCTCAACCAGCTCAAGGCCCTGCCGGAAAGTCGTGTCGACGGCCTCTCCGGCAGCCTGAGCCTGAACCCCGCTCAACGCATCGAGCGCCAACTGCCCTGGGCCGAATTCCGCGACGGCCAGGTGCAGCGTCTCCCCGACAGCGATTCTTGAACCAGCGACAGAGCAGCGGGCAAGCGGCAGAAGCCCTTGCTCGCACCCACCTCGAAGGTCATGGCTTGCGCCTGCTGGCCAGCAACTGGCGATGCCCGCGAGGCGAGCTCGATCTGGTCATGCTGGACGGCGATACAGTAGTATTCGTCGAAGTACGCTACCGACGGCATGCCGCCTGGGGCGGCGCCCTGGAGAGCGTCGATGCGCGCAAGCGCGCCAAGCTGATCACCGCAGCCCAGCACTTCCTCCAGAAGGAATCCCGCTGGTCTCGATACCCGTGCCGATTTGACGTGGTCGCCATCAACTCGATGGATGGCGACTCACCCCCGCGACTGACATGGCTGCAGAACGCCTTTGATACCTGAGCAGTCGCTCCCACTTAAGGTCAACCCGATGGACATGCAACCCCGAATCCGCCAGCTCTTCCAGGCCAGCATCGACACCAAGCTGCTCGCCATGGAAATGCTCGCTCCGCACATCGAGCATGCGAGCATCGTGATGGTCAACGCGCTGCTCAACGAGGGCAAGATACTCTCGTGTGGCAATGGCGGCTCCGCCGGCGACGCCCAGCACTTCTCCTCGGAGCTGCTCAATCGCTTCGAGCGCGAACGCCCCAGCCTGCCCGCGCTGGCGCTGACCACCGACAGCTCGACCATCACCTCCATCGCCAACGACTACAGCTACAACGAGATCTTCTCCAAGCAGATCCGCGCCCTGGGCCAACCCGGCGACATCCTGCTGGCGATCTCAACCAGCGGGAACTCAGCGAACATCATCCAGGCCATCCAGGCCGCACATGACCGCGAAATGATTGTCGTAGCCCTGACCGGCCGCGACGGCGGCGGCATGGCCTCGCTGTTGCTGCCCGAAGATGTGGAGATCCGCGTACCCGCCAAGTCCACGGCGCGCATCCAGGAAGTTCATCTGCTGGCCATCCATTGCCTTTGTGACCTGATTGATCGTCAACTGTTTGGGAGTGAAGAATGACGCGTTCCCCCCTGATCCTCGCCTGCCTCGCCGTCACCCTGGTTCTGGGTGGCTGCGGTGGCCGTACCATCGGCAAGACCATCGACGACCAGTCCACGCCCTCCAAGGTGCGGGCCAAGATCGAAGCGGCGAACCCTGATCTCAAGACCAATTCACACATCGTCGTGACCAGCTACAACGGCGTCGTGCTGCTGGCCGGACAGACCCCCAACGACAACCTCAAGGCCCAGGCCGAACAGGCCGCGCGTACCGCACAGGGCGTGAAGAAGGTACACAACGAACTGCATGTCGGGCAGAACTCCTCGACCCTGGCCCGCATGAACGACAGCACCATCACCACCAAGATCACCACCCAGCTACTGGCCGACAGCCAGATTCCCAGCTCGCAGATCAAAGTCGTGACCGAGAACGGCATCGTCTACCTGCTCGGCCTGGTGACCCGCCAGGAAGCAGCCAAGGCCACCAGCGTGGTCCAGGGCGTATCCGGCGTACAGCGCATCGTCAAGCTGTTCGAGTACACCAACTGACCGAACTGCGGACACAAAAAAGGCGATCCAACCGGATCGCCTTTTTTGTTACTTGACCACCTTGAGGCTGGGGCGCCCGCTGGGTCGCGGCGAGCCTCCGGACGGATCGCCGCCGGAAGGGCCATCATCCTCGGGCCCCAGGTCCTCGTCGTCCACCACCGGCGGCTCCAGATCGAAGACCATGCCCTGCCCGTTCTCCCGCGCATAGATGGCCATGATCGCCGGCGCAGGAATGTAGAGAGTGTGGGCGACGCCACCAAAACGCCCCTCGAAGCTCACCGCCTCGTTATCCATGTGCAGGTGACGCACGGCACTGGGAGAAACGTTGAGCACGATCTGGCCATCGTTGGCGTAACCGGCCGGCACCTGGACACCGGCATGCTCCGCATTGACCAGCAGGTGCGGGGTGCAATTGTTGTCGACTATCCACTCGTAGAGCGCACGGACAAGGTAGGGACGACTGGAGTTCATCAGGTGCTCCTCATCAGCGCATGTCGCGCTCGACGGCTGACAGACTGGCCTGGAAGCCGTCGCGTACGAACAGGCGCTCCATGTAGTCCAGCAGCGGCTTGGCAGGGCGAGGCAACTCGATTCCCAGCACCGGCAGGCGCCAGAGGATCGGCAGCAGACAGCAGTCTACAAGACTGAGGTCTTCGCTCAGGAAAAATGGCTTGTCGGCGAACAGTGGCGATACGCCGGTGAGACTCTCGCGCAGCTCCTTGCGAGCGACGGCCTTGGCGGCCTCCTTCACCCGGGAGTCGAGAATCTGGTCCACCAGGCTGCACCAATCACGCTGAACGCGGTGCATGAGGAGACGGGTATTGCCCCGCGCAACCGGATAGACCGGCATGAGTGGCGGGTGCGGATAGCGTTCCTCGAGGTATTCCATGACCACGGTGGGCTCGTAGAGCGCCAGGTCACGATCGACCAGGGTAGGCACACTGCCGTAGGGGTTGACCTCGGCCAGCCTGGGCGGACAGCGCCCCGGCTCGACATCGATGATGTCCGCAGCGACACCCTTCTCGGCGAGCACGATGCGTACACGATGGGAATAGTGGTCTGCGGGGTCGGAGTAACAGGCCAACCTGTTGGTCACGGCCATGGCGCCCTCCTCGCTTGAAGTTATGCAGTAGTAGAAAAACGCGCGCGCCCATTAAGGGCGCGCGAGTATACAACGATGGAGCCAGCTATCAGTGCACGTCTTTCCAGTATTCGCGCTTGAGCAGGTAGGCGAACACGAAGAAGAAGGCCAGGTACAGCAGAACGTAGGTGCCGATGCGCTGCATGTGCAGCTTGTTCGGGTCAGCGGAGTAGGCCAGGAAGGTCACAAGATTCTGCACCTTCTGGTCGAACTCGGCTTCGCTCAGCTTGCCGGTCTTCGGCACGATGGTCAGCTGGTCGCACGCTTCATGGGTGATGGGAGCGCCCGTCAGCGGATCGTACTGCTTCTTGCCTTCCTCGACAGCCTGGACCTGCTTGCAACCCACGACCTGGCGACCCTGCAGGCCGACCAGCACGTTGGGCATGCCGACGTTCGGGAAGATCTTGTTGTTCACGCCCCAGGGACGCGCCGGATCTTCGTAGAAGTTGCGCAGGTAGCTGTACAGCCAGTCGGTGCCACGAACACGGGCGACCAGGGTCAGGTCCGGCGGCGCGGCGCCGAACCAGGTCTTGGCATCGCTCGGCTTCATGCCGATCTGCATGTGGTCGCCGATCTTGGCACCGGTGAACACCAGGTTTTCCAGCATCAGCTCTTCGGGAATGCCCAGGTCCTTGGCCACGCGCTCATAGCGCTGGAACTTGGCACTGTGGCAGCCCATGCAGTAGTTGGCGAAGGTACGAGCGCCGTCCTGCAGTGCAGCCTTGTCGGTCAAGTCGATATCGACATGATCCAGTTCTACATCATGGCCACCGGCGGCGAAGGTCAAGGCCGGCAGTGCAGCGATAACAAATGCAGCGAATAGCTTTTTCATCAGCCTGTCACCCTTTCCGGAACCGGTTTGGTTTTTTCCATCCTGGTGTAGAAGGGCATCAGGATGAAGTACGCGAAGTACAGGATGGTGCACACCTGCGACAGCAGCGTACGGCCCGGGGTCGGCGCAAGAACACCCAGCACGCCGAGGATGACGAAGGACACGCAGAAGACCAGCAGCCAGATCTTGCTCAGCCAGCCCTTGTAGCGCATCGACTTGACGGGGCTGCGATCCAGCCACGGCAGGACGAAGAGCACGGCAATGGCAGCGCCCATGGCGATGACGCCCATCAGCTTGTCCGGAACCGCGCGGAGAATCGCGTAGAACGGGGTGAAGTACCACACCGGCGCAATGTGCTCAGGGGTCTTGAACGGGTTCGCCTGTTCGAAGTTCGGCTTCTCGAGGAAGTAGCCGCCCATCTCCGGGAAGAAGAACACCACGAAGCAGAACACGAAGAGGAAGACCACCACGCCGACGATGTCTTTCACGGTGTAGTAGGGGTGGAAGGCGATGCCGTCGAGCGGAATGCCGTTCTCGTCCTTCTTCTTCTTGATGTCCACGCCATCGGGGTTGTTCGAACCCACTTCGTGCAGAGCCAGGATGTGCAGCACGACCAGGCCGAGGATCACGATCGGCAGGGCGATCACGTGCAGGGCGAAGAAGCGGTTCAGGGTGATGCCGGAGATCAGGTAGTCACCGCGGATCCACTGGGTCAGGTCACCACCGATGACGGGGATGGCACCGAACAGCGAGATGATCACCTGGGCACCCCAGTAGGACATCTGGCCCCAGGGCAGCAGGTAGCCCATGAAGGCCTCGGCCATCAGGGCGAGGTAGATCAGCATGCCGAAGATCCAAACCAGCTCACGCGGCTTCTGGTAGGAGCCGTAGAGCAGGCCGCGGAACATGTGCATGTAGACCACGATGAAGAACGCCGAGGCGCCGGTGGAGTGCAGGTAGCGAATGATCGCCCCGTACTCGACGTCGCGCATGATGTACTCGACGGAGGCGAAGGCTTCTTCCGCGGACGGCGTGAAGCTCATGGTCAACCAGATGCCGGTGAGGATCTGGTTCACCAGGACCAGCAGGGCCAGGGAGCCGAAGAAATAGAAGAAGTTGAAGTTCTTCGGAGCGTAGTACTTGCTCAGATGGTCTTCCCACATCTTGGTCGCGGGGAAGCGCGCATCGATCCATTCCATGAATTTGCTCATTAGGCCTTCTCCTGGTCCACGCCGATGACGATGACATCATCCGACTCGTAGGAGTGGGGCGGCACCGGCAGGTTCAAGGGTGCAGGCTGCGCCTTGTAGACACGGCCAGCGAGGTCGTAGCGCGAACCGTGGCAGGGGCAGAAGTAGCCACCTACCCACTCGGCGCCCAGGTCGGCAGGCGCAACTTCCGGACGGAAGGAGGGCGAGCAGCCGAGGTGGGTGCAGAGACCGACCAGAACCAGGATCTCCGGCTTGATCGAGCGGTTATGCGGATCGACATAGGTCGGCTGCACGGATGCTTCGGACTTCGGGTCAGCCATGCGCTCGTCGATCTTGCCCAGGTTGCCGAGGATCTCCTCGGTACGGCGAACGATGAATACCGGCTGACCGCGCCATTCAGCAATCATCTGCTGACCTGCTTCGATCTTGCTGATATTCACCTTCACCGGTGCCCCTGCGGCCTTGGCCTTCGCACTGGGCTGCCATGACCCCACGAACGGGATCGCAGCACCCACCGCTCCTGCAGCACCCACCACGGATGTGGCTGCTACGAGGAAGCGACGCCGGCCTGCATTCACGCCGTCATTGCTCATTCAGTCGTCTCCCATCAGCTTTTGTGGCCTGTTGTTCAGGCCTCTACTAAGTAAAAATCGAGCCGCGCAAAAAATTCGCCAAATGGTAAAGAAAACCCCCTCTCCTGACAAGGTAATAGCCGGATACAAAACTGCTGAAAGCCTTGAGAGATAAGGGTTACGCGCATGCGACAAGCTGTCGCAGGGCGTTTTCGCGGGCATAAAAAAACGCCCAGATCCACAAGGGCCTGGGCGTTTTTCGAAGCGTCGTATTAACGCTTGGAGTACTGCGGACGCTTACGCGCTTTACGCAGACCGACCTTCTTACGCTCGACTTCGCGGGCATCGCGAGTCACGTAGCCGGCCTTGCGCAGCGGGCTGCGCAGGGCTTCGTCGTAGCTGATCAGGGCACGGGTGATACCGTGACGGATCGCACCAGCCTGACCGCTGACACCACCACCGAGAACGGTGACGTAGATGTCGAACTTCTCGACGGTCTCGGTCAGCTCCAGCGGCTGACGCACGACCATGCGAGCGGTTTCGCGGCCGAAGAACTGGTCCAGGCTGCGGTTGTTGATGGAAATCTTGCCAGTACCCGGACGCAGGAATACGCGTGCGGTTGCAGTCTTACGACGGCCAGTGCCGTAGTTTTGAGTCGCCGACATAATGAACTATCCCGTTAAATCTTCAGTTCTTGGGGCTGCTGAGCGGTGTGCGGGTGAGCAGAACCCTTGTACACCTTCAGCTTGCGATACATGTCGCGACCCAGCGGGTTCTTCGGCAGCATGCCTTTGACCGCGGTCTCGATCACGCGCTCAGGGGCCTTGGCAATCAGCTTCTCGAAGTTGATTTCCTTGATGCCGCCCGGGAAGCCGGAGTGCGAGTAGTACATCTTGTCGGTAGTCTTGGCACCGGTCACACGTACCTGCTCGGCGTTGATCACGACGATGTAGTCGCCGGTGTCAACGTGCGGGGTGTATTCCGGCTTGTGCTTGCCGCGCAGACGGCTAGCAATTTCGGTGGCCAGACGACCCAGGGTCTGACCGGCAGCGTCGACGACATACCAGTCGCGCTTAACAGTTTCCGGTTTTGCAGTAAAAGTCTTCATTCGCTATAGCCTCAGGGGCCGCCCTGAAAATAAGACGGCGGATCTTACTGAATAGTGCTCGCCCTGGCAACACAGGGCAGCCGGAAACAGACGCTATCGGGGGCTCGGGTCAGCGCGTCCGCACACGGCATGGGGGTTTCGGCGGGCTAGGCATCCCCACCTTCCTTCTTCGCGAGCTAGGCATCCCCGCAAAGAAAGCCGCAGAATTATGCCGATTGCGTGAAAAATTTCAACCTGATTTGATAGCTATCTTTGCCACCAGAGGAGCGCTGCATGGAATTCCGCCAACTCGGCAACACCGATATCAGGGTCAGCAGCCTGTGCCTGGGCACCATGACCTGGGGCGAACAGAACACCGAGGCAGAGGCATTCGCGCAGATCGAGCGTGCCAAATCCTACGGCATCAACTTCCTGGACACCGCCGAGATGTACCCGGTCCCGCCCCGCGCGGAAACCTACGCGGCGACCGAAACCATCATCGGCAACTGGTTCGCCAGGAACAGGGACCGCGCCGACTGGGTGCTCGCCAGCAAGGTGGCCGGGCCGGGCAACGGCATCACCCATATCCGTGGCGGCAACCTCAAGCACAACCGCCAGCACATCACCGCGGCACTGGATGCCAGCCTCAAGCGCCTGCAGACCGACTGGATCGACCTCTACCAGTTGCACTGGCCAGAGCGCAGCACCAACTTCTTCGGCCAGCTGGGCTACCAGCACCGTGACGAAGACTTCACCCCGCTCCAGGAAACCCTCGAAGTCCTCGCCGAACAGGTGAAGGCCGGCAAGATCCGCCATGTCGGCCTGTCCAATGAAACGCCCTGGGGCACGATGAAGTTCCTGCAACTGGCCGATCAGCTTGGCCTGCCCCGCGCCGCCTCCATCCAGAACCCCTACAACCTGCTCAATCGCAGTTTCGAAGTGGGCCTGGCGGAAGTGGCGATCCGCGAGCGCTGCGGCCTGCTGGCCTATTCACCGCTGGCGTTCGGCATGCTCTCCGGCAAGTACGAGAACGGCGCGCGCCCGGCCAACGCCCGCATCAGCCTGTTCAGCCGCTTCGCCCGCTACACCAACCCGCAGGCCCAGGCCGCCTGCTCGCGCTACGTGGCGCTGGCCCGCGAACATGGCCTGGACCCGGCGCAGATGGCCCTGGCCTTCGTCACCGCGCAGCCTTTCGTCACCAGCAACATCATTGGCGCCACCACTCTGGGGCAACTGGAGAGCAACCTCGCCAGCAGCGAGCTGACGCTGCCGGATGCGGTACTTGAAGGCATCGCCGAGATCCATCGGAGCCAGCCCAATCCCGCCCCCTGACCTAGTCGAACAGACCCGGCGCGACATCCCGTGCAATCGGCATGTCGCCCCGCCGGGAGGCCAGCCGATCCGCCAGCCGGGTCGGCTCCGGCAGCCGATAGCCCCGACAGCCCCGCACGACCAGCTCCAGCGCGCTGTGCATGGATACGCGATGCCCCGGCGAAACCACCAGCGGCGCGACCCGATCGCGACTGCGCAGCATCCAGCCGACCTGCTCGCCGTCGTGCTCCAGCGGCACATGATCGCCACGCCTGAGACCCGGCTCCTCGTGATACCCCACCAGCACCTTCTTCGCGACCCCGATGGTCGGCAGCCCGGTGACCACGCCCAGGTGCGAAGCGATGCCGAGCCGACGCGGATGGGCGATGCCCTGCCCGTCGCAGAACACCAGGTCCGGCCGCTGCGGCAGCCCGGCCAGCGCCTCCAGCAGGGCCGGCAGCTCTCGGAAGGACAACAGCCCCGGCACGTAGGGCATGGACGTCGGCACCCGCGCCACCACCTGGCCCAGCAGGCGGTAGTCATCGGCATCCAGCAACACGGCGGCGGCCCGGGTGATCTGGCCACCCTCCTCGAAGCCGACATCGACGCCCGCCACCACCTTCAGCGGCGTGAAATCGTCGACCAGCAGCACCCGCGCTGCCAGATCGCCCTGCAGGCGCTCGGCGTGGCGGACGCTGCCGTCCCAGTCATCGAAGGGGGAAGAACTCATGAGCAGGCTCCAAAAGATCGACACAAGGTAGACCCGGAGCCTGCAGGAAGGGTCCGCCGCACAGCCCGGCGGCGGACCAGGGGACTTACAGCGAGCGCGCGATGATCTCTTTCATGATCTCGTTGGTGCCCGCATAGATGCGCTGCACACGGGCATCGGCCCAGGCGCGCGCCACCGGGTATTCCCACATGAAGCCGTAGCCGCCGTGCAACTGGACGCATTCGTCCAGCACCTTGCATTGCAGGTCGGTGCCCCAGTACTTGAGCATCGCCGCAGTGGGTACATCCAGCTTGCGCTGCAGGTGCAGCTCCAGGCAGCGGTCGACGAACACGCGGCCTACCTGGATCTCGGTCGCCATTTCCGCGAGCTTGAAGCGGGTGTTCTGGAACTCGGCGATGGCCTTGCCAAAGGCCTTGCGATCGCGGGTGTAGTCGAGGGTCCACTTCAGCGCCGCCTCGGCCGATGCCAGCGCGCCGATACCAACGGTCAGGCGCTCCTGGGGCAGTTCCTGCATCAGGTAGGCGAAGCCCATGCCGGCCTGGCCCAGCAGGTTCTCCTTGGGCACGCGCACGTCCTGGAAGAACAGCTCGGAAGTGTCCTGGGCCTTCATGCCCACCTTCTCCAGGCGCTTGCCCTTGGAGAAGCCCGGCGTGCCCGCCTCAACCAGGAACAGGCTGGTGCCCTTCGCGCCGGCCTTGGGATCGGTCTTGGCGACCACGATCACCAGGTCGGCCAGGTAGCCGTTGGTGATGAAGGTCTTGGAGCCGTTGATCACGTATTCGTCGCCGTCCAGCACGGCAGTTGTCTTCACGCCCTGCAGGTCCGAGCCCGCGCCAGGCTCGGTCATGGCGATGGCGGTGACCAGCTCGCCGGTCACCATGCGCGGCAGGTACTTCTGCTTCAGCGCCTCGGAGCCGTAGTGGAGGACATAGGGTGCGACGATGTCCGAATGCAGCGAGAAGCCGATGCCGGTCAGGCCCAGGCGGCCGATCTCCTCGATCACCACCGTGCTGTACAAGAAGTCGGCGCCCATGCCGCCGTACTCCTCGGGGATGTGCGAGCAGAGCATCCCGGCCTCCCCCGCCTTGTTCCACAGCGCGCGGTCGATGTAACCGTCCTTCTCCCACTGGTGATGGAAGGGCACCGCCTCCTGTTCGAGGAACTTGCGCACGCTGTCGCGGAAGAGTTCGTGATCGGAGCTGAACAGGGTTCTGGGAATCATGCGGTCACCTTGGCGGATGCGTCTGGGTTCGAGGTTGAAGGCCAGAGACTGTAGGACAGTCGTACCAGACGCACACTGGACAGTTGCGACAAAAAATAAGACGATCCAGCCGGCTAATGACCGCTTTCCCCTTATAAGAACAAGACCATGACCAACCAGCAGTCCCCCATCCTAAGACGGGTGAGCATCCTCGCCACCGAAGGTGTCTTCGCTTCCACCCTGATGCAGGCCAAGGATTTCTTCCACATGGCCAGCCTCCGCTACAGCAAGCTCCAGGGCCTCGGCCTCAAGCCCGCGTTCGAGATCCACCTGGTCAGCCCGGACGGCCTGCCCGTGCGCAGCTTCAGCGACGTGATCATGCCGGTCGACGGTGCGCTGGAGGAGGCCGACATCATCATCCTTCCAGCCTTCTGGGATGACTTCGACGCCCTCTGCGAGCGCCACCCCCAGGTCCTGCAATGGCTGCGCGAGCGCCATGCCGCCGGCAGTTCCATCTGCGGCGAGGCCACCGGCGTGTTCTGGATGGCCCAGGCCGGGCTGCTCGATGGCAAGGAAGCGACCACCTACTGGCGCTTCTTCCGCGAGTTCGGCGAACGCTTCCCCAAGGTGCTGCTCAACCAGGAAAAGCACCTGTCGGATGCCGACAACCTCTACTGCGCCGGCGGCGTCACCTCCGCCTGCGACCTGTACATCTACCTGATCGAACGCTTCTGCGGCGCCAGCATCGCCCAGGCCGTCTCCCGCGACATCCTCTACGAAGTGCAGCGCAGCTACGCCCCCGGGCGCATCGGCTTCGGCGGGCAGAAGCTGCACCAGGACGTGACCATCCTGCAGATCCAGCACTGGCTCGAGGAGCACTTCGCCGACAAGTTCCGCTTCGAGGACGTCGCCCGCGACCACGGCATGAGCATCCGCAACTTCATGCGGCGCTTCCAGGCCGCCACTGGCGACAAACCCCTGCACTACCTGCAACGGTTACGCATCGAAACAGCCAAGGGCCTCCTATCGGCGACCCGCAAGAGCATCAAGACCATCAGCTACGAAGTGGGTTACGACGACGCCAGCTTCTTCGCCCGACTGTTTCGCCAGCACACCAATCTCTCCCCCAACCAGTACCGCAGGCAGTTCCAGCACAAGGGCGACTGAGGCGGCCATCCCAAGGATGGGTTGGCCGGTGGCGGCAGCGAATTATGATCCGGGCATGGTCCCCAGAGGGGTGTCCGAACCTTTTCCGTCAGCGGTACGGCGGATGAAGAACAACAATAAAAGGTACTCAACCATGCGCCGTTACCTGCTTGCCCTGCTGGCTGCCGCCAGCTTCACAGCCGTCGCAGACGACTGGAAACCCTTCCCCTACGACCAGGCCGCCTACGACTACTCCGGCGACAAGCTGCGCCAGGCCTGGCCCCAGCTGACCCGTGGCTTCGGCCCCGACTACCCCTTCCCGGATGCCGACTGGGTGGTGACCATGGCCACCCAGAACCCCAAGGCGCTGGAAATGACCGTGACCGGCAACACCGGCTTCACCGGCAAGCCCGAGGAAGCCGAGGCCTATGCCGCCAGGCTGCAGGACGTGTGGCGCCTGATGTTCAAGGGTGACTTCGCCGAGGCCAAGAAGCAGGGCCTGGCGCTGGGCGTCGGCGGCCAGGTGCCGGCGATGTTCGCGCAGGTGATCTACGCGATGTTCCTGGCCCCCAACCAGGAGGAGAAGCACCGCCTGCTGGAGGAAGTGATCAAGTACACCGACGAGGCCGGCGAGTTGGTCCAGGCCGATACCGTGGCCCAGTTCGGCCGTGTCTACGCCAAGGCCCGCCTGGGTGAAGAGCTGTCGGTACCAGTGGTACTCAAGCGCGGCTACACCAGCCAGATCCCCGAGGAACTGGACGCCCTGCTGCAGAAGCAGCCGCGCCAGCCCTTCGCCCTCGCGCTCTACGGCGGTTACGAAGCCGGCGTGATCCGCAAGGTCGGCAAACTGGTCGGGAAAATGACCTATGGGGTCAGCTCGGACAAGATGGAGCAGTACTTCACCCGCTCCTTCAGCGCCAAGGATGACCTGCCGATCGGCCACTACGAGTACGCCAATGCACTCGTCTACGTCTACGGCGACGACGAAGAGCAGAAGGTCATGGAGCACCTGAAGAAAGCCGTGGCGATCAAGCCGATCAACGCCATGGAGGCCCTGGAAGTGGCCCATGCACAGCAACTGCTGAAGCAGTATGAGAAGGAAGTGGCGCAGCGCTGAAGCTGCAAGCTGCAAGCTGCAAGCTGCAAGCTGCAAGCTGCAAGCTGCAAGCTGCAAGACAGGGTGCGGACCGGTTGAATCGGTCCGCACTTTTTTCTTGAGGCTTGAAACTTGCGGCTTGCCGCTTATGCCCTCAAGGCTTATGCGGCCGCGAGAGGAACTCGTGGGACTGCATCTCCAGCAAGCGGCTTAGGGTGCGCTGGAACTCGAAGGTCAGGCGACCACCGGTGTACAGGTCCTTCAGCTCCACTTCGGCGGAGATGATTAGCTTGACGTTGCGGTCGTAGAACTCGTCCACCAGGTTGATGAAGCGCCTCGCCATGTCGTCCTTGGTCACGCCCATCTGCTCGACGTTGGCCAGGATCACCGCGTGGAAGATCTTGCCCAGCTCGATGTAGTCGTTCTGGCTGCGCGGGCCATCGCAAAGCTCGCGGAACTCGAACCAGGCGACGTCCTCGCACACGCGGATCGCACGGATCTCGCGGTTCTCGATCATCAGCGCCTCGTTCTCCTGGGCCTGGGTGCAGTCGGGCAGCAGGCTCCTGAAGCTCTTCTTCAGGCTGGCCTCGGCCTCGTCGCCCAGAGGCCAGTGGAACAGTTCGGCCTGCTCGAGGGCGCGCAGCCGGTAGTCCACGCCGCTGTCGACGTTGACGATGTCGGTGTGCTGCTTGAGCAAGGCGATGGCCGGCAGGAAACGAGCGCGCTGCAGGCCGTCCTTGTACAGGCCGTCCGGGACGATGTTGGAGGTCGCCACCAGGCTCACGCCGTTCTTGAACAGCTCATCCAGCAAGGTGGCGAGGATCATCGCGTCGGTGATGTCGGAGACGAAGAACTCGTCGAAGCAGATCACCCGGGCCTCGTCGGCGAAGCGCTTGCCGATGATGGTCAGCGGGTTCTTCTCGCCCTTGAGAGTACGCATCTCTTCGTGCACGCGCTTCATGAAGCGGTGGAAGTGGGTGCGCATCTTCTCCTTGAACGGCAAGGCATCGAAGAAGGTGTCGACCAGGTAGGTCTTGCCGCGCCCTACGCCGCCCCAGAAGTACAGGCCCTTGACCGGCCCCTGGCGCTTCTTGGCGAACAGGCTGCCAAACAGGCCGGGCTTGCTCTGGCTGTCGGCGATCAGGTCGTCGTACAGGCGCTGCAGATGGCGGACGGCAGTTTCCTGCGCGGCGTCGTGGAAGAAGTCCGGCCGCTTGAGATCGGCCTGGTAACGCTCGAGGGGGGTCATGATCGGTAGCAAGGCAACGAAAAACGGGGTCGTCACTTTAGCGACGGCCCCGTTTCTTGGCAATCGGCCAGCTACGCCGGCCGTAAGAAAGCGCCTTACTCCTGGGGAGCAAGGGCCTCGCGCAAACGCTGCACGGCGGCGTCACGGGCTTCGGAATCAGCGAACTCGCCGCCCTGCCCCACAACCTCGCCATCGAGCCACAGGCCGTAGCTGGTGCCTTCGGCGCGGATATCCAGGACGCTGCCGTCCTGCAGGCGCTTGGTCACCAGGCCCGAAGACTTGCCATCGGCAAAGGTCCGGGACAGCAGCAACTGCTCGCCATCGGCAGCCAGCAGGCGGAAGCGGAAGCTGCCGTCGTCTTCGCGGAAGCTCACGAAGCGCGCACTCTTGGCCGCTTTCTTCTTGCCGGTATCGGCGCTCTGCACGTTGCTGCGGAAGGAGCGCAAACCGACCGCCTCGCGCAGCTCGTTGAGGAAGGGCGTCGCGGTCTTGCGGGCCTTGGCGGCACCGGCAAGGAGGATGTCTTCCAGATCGGCCGGGCGCTCGATAAGCGCGTGATAACGCTCGCGGGCTTCACCCAGCTCGTTGTCCAAAAGCTGGAACAGACGCTGCTTGGCTTCGCCCCAGGCTAGGCCATCGAGCAGCTCGGCACGGAAGGCCGCCAGTTGGGCCGGCGTGGAGAAGGCCTGGTAGAGGGTGTACAGGTGGGAGCTGTCCGGGTCCTTTGGCTCGCCGGGGGCGCGCGAGTCGGTGACGATGCGGGCGATGGCGTCCTTCAGCTGCTTGGCGCTGCCGAACAGCGGGATGGTGTTGTCGTAGCTCTTGGACATCTTGCGACCGTCCAGGCCCGGCAGGGTCGCCACTTCCTCCTCGATCACCGCCTCCGGCAGGGTGAAGAGCTCGCGCCCGGCGCCGAACAGGTGGTTGAAGCGCTGGCCGATGTCGCGGGCCATTTCCACGTGCTGGATCTGGTCACGGCCGACCGGCACCTTGTGGGCGTTGAACATGAGGATGTCCGCCGCCATCAGCACCGGGTAGCTGTACAGGCCCATGGTGACGCCGGCATCCGGGTCCTCGCCGTTCTCCACGTTCTTGTCCACCGACGCCTTGTAGGCGTGTGCGCGGTTGAGCAGGCCCTTGGCCGCAACGCAGGTGAGCAGCCAGGTGAGCTCGGGGATCTCGGGGATGTCCGACTGGCGGTAGAAGGTCGCCTTGTCGGTGTCCAGGCCGCAGGCCAGCCAGGTGGCGGCGATCTCCAGGCGCGAGCGCTGGATACGCGCCGGGTCGTCGCACTTGATCAGCGCGTGGTAGTCGGCCAGGAAGTAGAAGGAATCGACGTCGGCATCACGGCTGGCGACGATGGCAGGACGGATGGCGCCGGCGTAGTTGCCGAGGTGCGGGGTACCGGTGGTGGTGATGCCGGTGAGGATACGAATGGTCATGGGGGATCGCTTGTCGGACGGCTGTCGGGGTCAGAGGCGCGGCAGGACCAGATCCTTCAGATCGGTCAGCTTGCCATGAAAGAAGTGCCCGCATTCTGCCACTTTCAGCAGCTCATGGGAGCGTTGCAGGGATGCAGACCAGTCATACACCGCCTGCGGCTCGACGACCTCGTCGGTGTCCGGCTGGATCACCGTCAGCTCGCCATGCGCGGGCAGCGGCGTCTCGACGGTCAGGCGCTTCACCGCTGGCGCCACCATGAGCAACCGGGGCACGTCGATGCCCTGCCGTTCCAGGCGGCCGGCCAGGCTCGCCGCGACGAAACCGCCGAAGGAAAAACCGAACAGCGTCAGCGCCAGTTCCGGACGCTGGGCGCGGAACCAGTGGGCGGCCGCTTCGGCGTCATCCACCTCACCGGTGTTCATGTCATGGCTGCCGGCGCTGGCGCCGACGCCGCGGTAATTGAAGCGCAGGGTGCTGTAGCCGGCATCGCGGGCGGTGCGCTGCAGGGTGGAGACGACCTTGTTGAGCATGGTCCCGCCCTGGATCGGGTTCGGGTGGCAGATCAGCGCCAGCCCCTTGGCATCGGGCAGGTCGAGATGAAGCGCTTCCAGCTGGCCACTTGGCCCCTGGAGCAGAATGGGATTTTCACGATTGGACAACGGGAACTCCGTGACCCCGGACCGGGTCGACTCGTCTTGGTTAAGCACCACAGGCTTGCGTCGCGGTATACAGCGCGGATTCGAGCCGTTAACGTAATGCAAAGCTGCTTATAGAGGAAGGACTCGTGGAACAGTCGCTCACGGCCTGGTTGTTGCCAGCACTCGCTCTGCTCGCCGGTATCGGCATCGGTTTTCTGGTCGCCCGACTGCTGCCCGGCACCGCGCCGAACCGCACGCAGCGGCAACTGGATGACCTGCAGGCACGCTTCGATACCTATCAGAGTGAAGTGGTCACCCACTTCAACACCACCGCCAGCCTGGTGAAGAAACTCACCCAGAGCTACCAGGAAGTGCAGGAACATCTGTCCGATGGCGCCAGCCGCCTGGCCCTGGACGAACTGACCCGCCAGCGCCTGCTCGCCGCCCTGCACACGGACGACGCCCCCGGCCCGCGCGAACGCCTGACCCCGCCGCGCAGCCACGAGGCGCCCAAGGACTACGCGCCCAAGTCGCCGGATGGCCCGGGCACCCTGGATGAGAACTTCGGCCTCAAGGGCAAGTACTGATCCCTGGATGCGTCGAAAGAAGCCCCGCCCCGGCGGGGCTTTTTCATTTCAGCACCAGCCCGTTTCCCCGGACTGAAGTCCGGGCTGCACCCGAGCCACCTGGGCGGGAGTTGGGGCCCTGGATGGCGCAAAGAAAAAGCCCCGCATCAGCGGGGCTTTCTCATTGCGGAGCGATCAGATCGCGCCGCGGCTGCGCAGCAGGTCGAGCACCGCCTTGACGCCCTCTTCCACCGACTGGCTCTGGGTGTCGATCACCAGGTCGGCATTCAGCGGCACGTCGTAGGGGAAGGACTCACCAGGGATGTTGTCCTGGTCGGCCGCGTAGAGCCCTTGCGGGTCACGCTCGCGGCAGACCTGCGGGGACGCCTGGACGTATACGGTGATCAGGCGATCACTGCCGATCAGCACCTTGGCCTGTTCACGCCCCTCGGCGTCCGGCGCGACGAAGGCGGCCAGGGTCAGCAGGCCGGCTTCGTTGAACTGGCGCGCCACATGGGCGGCACGGCGCCAATTCTCGGTGCGCCCGGCGCGATCCTGCGGCAAGCCCTTGTTCAGGTCGTGACGGAGGTTCTGGCCATCGAGGACGTAGACCGCGCGGCCCATGTCGAACAGCTTGCGCTCTACGGCATAGGCCAGGGTGCTCTTGCCGGCGCCGGACAGGCCGCTGAACAGCACGGTGGCCGGCTTCTGGCCGAAGCGCGCGGCACGCTCCTCGGTGGAAACGTGGGCAGACTCGCCATGAATGCCCTGGCCACCGGCAGCAACCGGTGCGGCGATGATCATGCCGGCGCCGACGGTGCCGTTGGTGAGGCGGTCGATGACGATGAAAGCGCCGGTGGTGCGATTGCGCTCATAGCCGTCGAGGGCGATGGGCGCATCCAGGCTGACCTTGACCTTGGCGATCTCGTTCAGTTGCAGGTCGCTGGCGGCCCCCTCTTCCAGGGTATTCACGTCCACCTTGTGGGTGATGCTGGCGATGGAGCCCGGCACATAGCTGGTGGCGCGCTTGATGTCGTACTTCTTGCCCGGGAGCATCGGCTCCTCGGACATCCACACCAACATGGCCTCGAAGCCGTCGGTGACCTGCGGACGGTTGTCGGCATGCACCAGCATGTCGCCACGGGATACGTCGATCTCGTCTTCGAGGGTCAGCGTGATGGCCTGGCCGGGGCCGGCCTGCTCCAGCTCGCCTTCGAAGGTGACGATGGACTTGATCTTGCTGCCCTTGCCCGAGGGCAGCACGACGACCTCGTCGCCCTTGTGCACGATGCCGCTGGCCAGGGTGCCGGCGAAGCCGCGGAAGTTCAGGTTGGGGCGGTTGACGTACTGCACCGGGAAGCGCATGTCGTCGAAGTTGCGATCACCGGAAACCTCGACGGTCTCGAGGATTTCCATCAGCGACTGGCCGGTGTACCAGGGCGAACGCTCGCTCTTGTTCACCACGTTGTCGCCCTTCAGCGCCGACATCGGCACGAAGTGGAGGGAGGTCGGGTTGAGCTTGATGCGCTCGGCGAACTGCAGGTAGTCGGCCTTGATCGACTCGAACACGCCCTGATCGAAATCCTTCAGGTCCATCTTGTTGATGGCGACGACGATGTGCTTGATGCCCAGCAGCGATGCGATGTAGCTGTGGCGGCGGGTCTGGGTCTGCACACCGTAGCGGGCATCGACCAGGATGATCGCCAGGTCGCAGGTGGACGCGCCGGTGGCCATGTTGCGCGTGTACTGCTCATGGCCGGGGGTGTCGGCGATGATGAACTTGCGCTTGGCGGTGGAGAAGTAGCGGTAGGCGACATCGATGGTGATGCCCTGCTCGCGCTCGGCCTGCAGGCCATCCACCAGCAGCGCCAGGTCCACTTCGTCACCCGTGGTGCCGACCTTCTTGGAATCGCGGGTGATGGCTTCCAGATGGTCTTCGTAGATCATCTTGGAGTCGTGCAGCAGGCGCCCGATCAGGGTGCTCTTGCCGTCGTCGACGTTGCCGCAGGTGAGGAAGCGCAGGAGTTCCTTGCGCTCGTGCTGGGCCAGGTACGCGAGGATGTCCTGGCTGATCAGATCGGATTGATGGCTCATTTCACTCAAGCTCCAAGCTGCAAGCCTCAAGCGGCAAGCTCGTCGGCGTCCAGCTAGACAGAAATTTTGTTGATCAACCCCGTGAGCATTCTCGACAGCTCGCGGGTTTCGACTACCCAATCAGCGGCAAGCGATTCCGCTATGTACCCGATTTCAGCTCCGATCATCAGCTGGGTTCGCAGCTCACCGCAGGATGCCTTGGCTATCCACAGATACCGGCATTTTTCCTTGGCGCTTCCGCGTTCCATACCCTCGGCGATATTGCTGGGTACGGACAGCGCCGAACGGGTTACCTGATCCTTGAACCCGGCATCGCGGCAGTCCGCGAACGCCCTGTAGATGCTTACCGTGAGCTGCTTGGATCTTCGCCAGACATCGAGTCGCTCGAAATCCATTCGAACTCCAATCATTCCCTGCTTGAAGCTTGTCGCTTGCTGCTTGCAACCGCTTTCTAGAAATACCCCTGCCGCTTTTTCTCTTCCATCGAACCGGCGCCGTCATGGTCGATGACGCGGCCCTGGCGTTCGGAAGTTCGGGTCAGGAGCATTTCCTGGATGATGTCGGTGAGGCTGGTGGCCTCCGACTCGACCGCACCGGTCAGCGGGTAGCAGCCCAGGGTGCGGAAACGCACCATGCGCTTCTCGATGCGTGCCTTCTCTTCGTCCGAGAGGTGCTCCAGGATGCGGTCGTCGTCGATCATGATCAGCGTGCCGTTCTTCTCGATGACTTCGCGCTCGGCGGCGAAGTACAGCGGCACGATCGGGATCTGCTCCAGGTAGATGTATTGCCAGATGTCCAGCTCGGTCCAGTTGGAGAGCGGGAAGACGCGGATGGATTCGCCCTTCTTGACCTTGCCGTTGTAGACGTTCCACAGCTCGGGGCGCTGGTTCTTCGGGTCCCAGCGGTGCTTGCTGTCGCGGAAGGAGTACACGCGCTCCTTGGCGCGGGATTTCTCCTCGTCGCGGCGGGCGCCGCCGAAGGCCGCATCGAAGCCGTACTTGTCCAGAGCCTGCTTGAGGCCCTCGGTCTTCATGATGTCGGTGTGCTTGGCACTGCCGTGGGTGAAGGGGTTGATGCCCTGTGCCTTGCCCTCGGGGTTCACGTGGGTGATCAGCTCGAGGCCCAGGTCGGCGACCATCTTGTCGCGGAACCGGTACATCTCCTGGAACTTCCACTGGGTATCGACGTGCATCACCGGGAACGGCAGCTTGCCCGGGAAGAAGGCCTTGCGCGCCAGGTGCAGCATGACGGCGGAGTCCTTGCCGATGGAGTACAGCATCACCGGGTTATCGAATTCGGCGGCCACCTCACGAATGATGTGGATACTTTCCGCCTCCAGCTGTTTCAGGTGCGTCAGTTTGTCGAGCATGGCTACTCACGGATTTCTTATCTGATACGACGGCCTGCGGGCCGTGGACGAGGGCGCACTCTAGCACAGCGCCTTCTTCTATTCAGGGGCCCACTTAGAACGAAACGATCTAGCTTTATACCTGCCGGAATGGGCGTTCCGGGGCGGCTTTCTAGATGGGATTGGGGCAGTCGATGAACAGGTGTTCGATGGCGAAACGCCGCGCCAGGTAGTCCCCCAGCGCCTGCACGCCATAGCGTTCGGTGGCGTGGTGGCCGGCGGCGATGAAGCTGATGCCGTTTTCCCGCGCACTGTGGAAAGTCTGCTCCGAAGCCTCGCCGGTCAGGTAGAGATCGACGCCGGCGGCGATGGCCGTGTCGATGTAGCCCTGGCCGCCGCCGGTGCACCAGCCGATGCGGCGGATCATCTCCGGGCCCTCCACCAGCAGCGGTTCGCGACCGAGCACATCCTGCACGCGGCGGGCGAAGTCGCGCGGGGTGAGGGGCTCGGCCAGGGAGCCGACGAGGCCGACGGTGCGCGGGTTGTCAGGCTCCAGCGGGCCTTCGACGGTGATGTCCAGCTGGCGGGCGAGCTGCACGTTGTTGCCCACTTCCGGGTGCACGTCCAACGGCAGGTGGTAGGCCAGCAGGCTGATGTCATTGGCCAGAAGGGTCTTCAGGCGCCGCTGCTTGATGCCGACCACGCAGGGGTTCTCCCCCTTCCAGAAATAGCCATGGTGCACCAGCACCACATCGGCCTCGGCTTCCACCGCCGCATCCAGCAATGCCTGGCTCGCGGTCACCCCGCTGACGATGCGTCGAACCTGCGGCCGGCCCTCGACCTGGAGGCCGTTTGGGCAGTAGTCCGAGATCCGCGAAGCCCCGAGAAAACGCTCCGCTTCCTCCACCAGGGTGGTCAGTGCAATGGCCATCTGCCTCTCCTCACAAGCTGTTGCGAGCGGCTATTTTATTGGCGGCCGCCCCGTATAATGGCGCCACCTTAAGGGGCACCCTCGCCCCTCGCAACCCTCAGGATTCCCCTCGATGCTCAAGGCCCTGCGTTTCTTCGGCTGGCCCCTGCTTGTCGGCGTACTCGTAGCACTGCTGATCATCCAGCAATACCCCGAACTGGTGGGCCTGCCCCGCCAACAGGTGCACCTGCAGGAAGCGCCCAAGTACAGTTTCTCGCGCCAGGGGCCGGAGTCCTATGCGGAGGCGGTCAACAGCGCCTCCCCCGCGGTGGTCAACCTCTACACCACCAAGGTGGTGAGCAAGCCGGCCCATCCGCTGTTCGAAGACCCGCAGTTCCGCCGCTTCTTCGGTGACAACCTGCCCCGCCAGCGGCGCATGGAATCCAGCCTGGGCTCGGCGGTGATCATGAGTCCCGAGGGCTACCTGCTGACCAACAACCACGTCACCGCCGGTGCCGACCAGATCGTGGTCGCCCTCAAGGACGGCCGCGAGACCCTCGCCCGCCTGGTGGGCAGCGACCCCGAGACCGACCTCGCGGTGCTCAAGATCGACCTCGACAACCTGCCCGCCATCACCCTCGGGCGCTCCGACAACATCCGCATCGGCGACGTCGCCCTGGCCATCGGCAACCCCTTCGGCTTCGGCCAGACCGTGACCATGGGCATCATCAGCGCCACCGGCCGCAACCAGCTCGGCCTCAATACCTACGAGGACTTCATCCAGACCGACGCCGCCATCAACCCGGGCAACTCCGGCGGCGCGCTGGTGGATGCCGGCGGCAACCTGATCGGCATCAACACCGCGATCTTCTCCAAGTCCGGCGGCTCCCAGGGCATCGGCTTCGCCATCCCCGCCAAGCTCGCCCTCGACGTGATGAAGGCCATCATCGAACACGGCCAGGTGATCCGGGGCTGGCTCGGCATCGAAGTGCAGCCGTTGACGCCCGAACTGGCCGAATCCTTCGGCCTCGAAGGCCGCCCGGGCATCGTCATCGCCGGCATCTACCGCGATACCCCCGCGCAGCGCGCCAACCTGCAGCCGGGCGACATCATCCTCAGCATCGACGGCGAGCCCGCCGGCGACGGTCGCCGCTCCATGAACCAGGTGGCGCGTACCAAGCCGGGCGAAAAGGTCAGTGTCGAGGTGATGCGCAACGGCAAGATCATCGAGCTTTCCGCCGAGGTTGGCCTGAGGCCCCCGCAACAGACCGCACCCGCGGACAACGACTGACCCGAACGGCGCCTGATGGCGCCGTTCTTGTTTCTGCCCCCAACGCCCTCTCCCTCGAACGCAGCAGATGAAAGATGAAAAAATAAAATGTTATGTTATTACATCTTTAACGCCCTGAGACCCACCGACAATGAAGTCACGCAGCATCGCCTCGGTCGCCGGACTGGCCCTTGGCCTGGCCAGCGGCAGCGCCCATGCCACCCCGCTTGAACTCGAAGAAATCACCATCGAATCACGCCACGAACGCGCCGACGGCCCCGTCACCGGCTATCGCGCCACCCGCTCGGCGAGCGCCACACGAACCGACACCGACCTGCGCGACGTCCCCCAATCCGTCGCCGTCGTTCCCGCCCAGGTGCTGGACGATCTCGGCACCACCCGCGTCGACCGCGCGCTGGATTTCGCCGGCGGCGTCTCCCGGCAGAACAACTTCGGCGGCCTGACCTTCCTCAACTACAGCGTGCGCGGCTTCACCACCGGCGAGCTGTACAAGAACGGCTTCGCCATCAACCGCGGAAGCTACAGCTCGCCGGACGCCAGCGGCATCGAGCGCATCGAGGTGCTCAAGGGCCCGGCGGCGAGCCTCTATGGGCGTGGCGACCCGGGTGGCCTGGTCAACATCGTCACCAAGAAGCCCGAGGAGGAAGCCTTCGCCCGCTTCCAAGCCAGCGCAAGCAGTTGGGATCGCTACCGCAGCAGCCTCGACGTCAACACGCCGCTGGATGACGCCGGCACCCTGTTGTCGCGCATCAACCTCGCGGTGGAGGACAACCAGAGCTTCCGCGACCACGTCGGCAGCGAGCGCCTGGTGATCACCCCGTCCCTGAGCTGGCAGCTGAGCCCGGACACGCGCCTGCTGATCGAGAGCGAGTTCGTGCGCCATGAATCGGTGTTCGATCGCGGCATCCCCGCCCCTGGCAACCAGCTCGGCACGGTCAAGCGCTCCACCTTCCTCGGCGAGCCCAACGACGGCGAGATCCGCAACCGCAACCAGATGCTGCAGGTCAGCCTCGAGCACTACCTGAACGACGACTGGAAGCTGCGCCTGGCCAACCAATACGCCCAGGGCCACCTCGCCGGAGACTCCTCGGAGACCTCGCGCCTGTCCGGCGACCTCGTCAGCCGCTTCTACCGCCAGCGCGATTTCGAGTGGAACACCAGCATCACCCAGGCCGAGCTGCACGGCAGCTTCGCCACCGGCGCCTGGCAGCACCAGACCCTGATCGGGCTCGAGTACGAGAACTACCGCAACAGCCAGAAGTACCCCCAGAGCGACACCCTATTCAGCTACGGCGTGGATATCCGCAACCCCATCTACGGCCAGCCCAAGCCCGCGCTCACCCGCAAGAACGACTTCTTCGAGCGGGTGGAAAGCCATTCTCTGAACCTGCAGGACCAGATCGCCATCACCGATCGGTTGCGCGGGCTGGCCGGCGTGCGCCTCGAACGCTTCGGGCAGGCGGCGCTGGACCGCTCCACGCGCATCCGCAACGCCCAGCACAAGGATGTCGTCACCCCGCGTCTCGGGTTGCTCTACCAGCTCACCCCGGAAGTCGGCGTGTTCGCCAACGCCTCCACCTCGGTCAAGCCCAACGCCATCAGCAGCCAGGGCACGGTGTTCAAGCCGGAGAAAGGCGTCGGCTATGAGAGCGGGGTCAAGCTGGACCTGCTCGAAAGCCGCCTTGGCGCCACGATCGCGCTCTTCCATATCGAGAAGGAGAACGTGCTGACCGCCAACCCCAGCGACCCGGGCCAGAACATCGCCGCCGGCAAGGCACGCAGCCAGGGCCTGGACATGCAGGTCGCCGGCCAGCTCACCGACGCCGTCCGCCTGATCGGCGCCTACGCCTATATCGATGCCGAGGTGACCGAGGACAACACCCTCCCCAAAGGCAGCCGCCTGCTGGGTATCGCCAGGCACAGCGGCAGCCTGATGGGGGTCTACGAGTTCCAGGACGGCTGGCTGCGCGGCTCGGATGTCGGCGCGGCCGCCAACCATGTCGGCGACCGCTCAGGCCAGGCCGGTAGCGCCTTCGAACTGCCCGCCTACAGCACCCTCGACCTGCTCGCCCACTACAAGGCCAGCGACGACATCAGCATCGGCCTGAACCTCAACAATGTCTTCGATCGCAAGTACTACGAGCGCTCCTACAACAGCGTCTGGGTACTGCCCGGCGACCCGCGCAACCTGACCCTCAGCCTTACCCTCAACCTCTGACAAGGACTCCCCCATGCGACTCCACAGCAAACTGCTGCTCACCGCCGCCCTCGGTGCCCTGCTCGCCGGCCAAGCGCAGGCCCACGGCCTCTGGACCGAACAGCGCCGCGGCAACATCGAAGTGATCTACGGGCACGGCGCCGAGGACGACGCCTTCAAGGCCGAAAAGGTCAGCGGCGCCTGGGCCTATGACGCAGCCGGCAAGATGATTCCGGTCACCATCCAGCGCCTGGACGACCACGCTCGCCTGCAACCGCTGACGCCGCCTGCCAGCCTCGCCGTGGCGCTGGACAACGGCGCCTGGTCGCAGACCGCCGACAAGCAGTGGATCAACAAGGGCCGCGACCAGGTGAAAGACGCCGTCGCCTCCATCCACACCTGGAAGTACAGCCTGGCGATCTACCGTGAAGGCGCGAAGCTGCCGACGATGGAGCGCCTGCGACTGGTCATCGTGCCGCAGGTCGACCCGCTTGCCGTCGGCCCGGGCAAACCGCTGCCCGTGCAGGTACTGATGGACGGCAAGCCGGCGGCGGGCATCGAGCTGTTCGGCGACTACCGCAGCGACCCGCACACCGTCAGTGCCACCACCGATGCCCAGGGCAAGGCCAAGGTACTGGTGCGCAACGCCGGACTCAACGTGATCGCCGCCCAGGCCACCGTGAAGAGCGACAAGGACCCTGAGGCGGAGGAGCACGGCTTCTTCACCTCGCTGACCTTCGTCGGCGAAGCGCATCACGAGTGACGGGCCGCACCCGTCCATGAAAAAAGCCGAGGCGGTTTCCCGTCTCGGCTTTCTTGTTCGCGGCCCCGCAATCAACCGGCGTCGAGCGCGTCCAGCAATGCCTGGTTCTGCTCCGGCGTACCGATGGTGATGCGCAGGAACTGGGCGATGCGCGCCTGCTTGAAGTGACGCACGATCACGCCCTTCTCGCGCAAACCGGCGGCGATGCCCGCCGCGTCCTTGTCCGGGTGCCGGGCGAAGACGAAGTTGGCCGCCGAAGGCAGCACCTCGAAACCACGCTTGGCCAACTCGCTCACCACCCACTCGCGGCTGTCGATGACCTTGCGGCAGGTTTCCTCGAAGTACGGCTTGTCTTCGAAGGCCACGGCGGCGCCGGCGATGGCCATGCGATCCAGCGGGTAGGAGTTGAAGCTGTTCTTGATCCGCTCCAGGGCCTCGATCAGGTCCGGGTGCCCCACCGCCAGGCCTACGCGCAGGCCGGCCAGGGAACGGGACTTGGACAGTGTCTGGGTGACCAGCAGGTTCGGGTAGCGATCCACCAGGGCGATGGCGCTCTGGCCGCCGAAGTCGATGTAGGCCTCGTCGACCACCACCACCGAATCCGGGCTGCCCTGCAGCAGCCTCTCCACGGCCTCCAGCGCCAGCAGGCAGCCGGTGGGGGCGTTCGGGTTGGGGAAGATGATGCCGGCATTGGGGCGCGCATAGTCCTCGACGCGGATCTGGAACTGCTCGTCCAGCGGCAGCGCCTCGAAGGGGATGCCGTAGAGACCGCAGTAGACCGGGTAGAAGCTGTAGGTCACGTCCGGGAACAGCAGCGGGCGGCCGTGCTGGAACAGGCCATGGAAGATGTGCGCCAGCACCTCGTCCGAGCCGTTGCCGACGAACACCTGGGCGGTCGTCACGCCGTAGTGCTCGGCCACCGCCTGCTTGAGGCGGTCGCTGTTCGGGTCCGGGTACAGGCGCAGGCTGTCACCCAGTTCCGCCTGCATGGCGGCGATGGCCTTCGGCGACGGGCCGTAGGGGTTCTCGTTGGTGTTCAGCTTCACCAGGTTGGCGATCTTCGGCTGCTCGCCCGGAACGTAGGGCACCAGCTCCTTGACGAAGGGACTCCAGAACTTGCTCATGCTCACTCCCCCTTGATCCGGTATTCGGCACTGCGGGCGTGGGCGGTCAGCGACTCGCCACGGGCCAGCACGGACGCGGTCTTGCCCAGCTCGGAGGCACCGTCTGCAGAGCAGAAGATGATCGACGAGCGCTTCTGGAAGTCATACACGCCCAGCGGCGAGGAGAAGCGCGCGGTGCCGGAGGTGGGCAGCACGTGGTTCGGGCCGGCGCAATAGTCGCCCAGCGCTTCGGCGGTGTAGCGGCCCATGAAGATGGCGCCGGCATGGCGGATCTGCGGCAGCCAGGCCTGCGGGTCGGCGACCGACAGCTCCAGGTGCTCGGGAGCGATGCGGTTGGCGACGGTGATCGCCTGTTGCATGTCGGCGACCTGGATCAGCGCGCCACGACCTTCGAGGGAGGTGCGGATGATCTCGGCACGTTCCATGGTCGGCAGCAGTTTCGCGATGCTGGCGGCCACCTTGTCGAGGAACTCGGCATCGGGGCTGACCAGGATGGACTGGGCGTCTTCGTCGTGCTCGGCCTGGGAGAACAGGTCCATGGCGATCCAGTCCGGGTCGGTCTGGCCGTCGCAGACGACGAGGATTTCCGAGGGACCGGCGATCATGTCGATGCCCACCTGGCCGAACACGTGGCGCTTGGCGGTGGCGACATAGATGTTGCCGGGGCCGACGATCTTGTCCACCTGGGGCACGCTCTCGGTGCCATAGGCCAGCGCGGCCACGGCCTGGGCGCCGCCGATGGTGAAGACGCGATCGACGCCGGCCACGCAGGCGGCGGCGAGGACGATCTCGTTGATCTCGCCACGCGGGGTCGGCACCACCATCACCACTTCGGCGACGCCTGCGACCTTCGCGGGAATGGCGTTCATCAGCACGGACGACGGGTAGGACGCCTTGCCGCCCGGCACGTAGAGGCCGGCACGGTCCAGCGGGGTGACCTGCTGGCCCAGCACGGTGCCATCGGCCTCGGTGTAGGTCCAGGAATCCTGTTTCTGTTTCTCGTGGTAGAGGCGCACGCGCTCGGCGGCGGTCTCCAGGGCCTGGCGCTGCTCGGCGGTGATGCGGGTCAGGGCCAGTTCCAGGCGCTCGCGCGGCAGAATCAGGTCGGCCATGGAGTCGACGGCCAGGCCATCGAAACGCTGGGTGAACTCGACCAGGGCGGCATCGCCGCGCTCGCGCACGGCCTTGATGATTTCGAGGACGCGCTGGTTGACCGACTCGTCGGATACGCTTTCCCAGCTCAGCAGATGATCCAGATGACGGGCGAAGTCCGGATCAGCGGCATTGAGTCGGCGAACAGCGGTTTGAACGGTCATAGCGGGCCTCATTATTGGCAAATGCTCGGGCGCCGCTAGAGTAGCAAGCCCACCGTGCGGGCACCCGAGATTATTGGCTATGACACGGATAGGCGGGTGCGGCCGGGGCCGCACGGGTGTCAGTCGTGGTGTCGCGACTCGACCGCCTGGCGCAGGGTGTCGATCAGCGCCTGGATACGGGCGTGCTGCATCTTCATCGAGGCCTTGTTGACCACCAGGCGGGAGCTGATGGTGGCGATCAGTTCCTGGGGTTCCAGGCCATTGGCACGCAGGGTGTTGCCGGTGTCGACCACGTCGATGATCTTGTCGGCCAGGCCGACCAGCGGGGCCAGCTCCATGGAACCGTAGAGCTTGATCACTTCGACCTGGCGACCCTGTTCGGCGTAGTAGCGCTTGGCGACGTTGACGAACTTGGTGGCCACGCGCAGGCGCCCCTTGGGTTCGGGCACGCCGACCGCGCCGGCGGTCATCAGCTTGCAACGGGCGATGCGCAGGTCCAGGGGCTCGTACAGGCCCTGGCCGCCGTACTCCATCAGCACATCCTTGCCGGCCACGCCGAGGTCCGCCGCGCCATGCTCGACATAGGTCGGCACGTCGGTGGCACGGACGATCAGCAGGCGCACGTCATCCTGGGTGGTGGGGATGATCAGCTTGCGGCTCTTGTCCGGGTTCTCGGTGGGGACGATGCCCGCTTCCGCCAGCAGCGGCAGGGTGTCGTCGAGGATGCGGCCCTTGGATAACGCGATGGTGAGCATGGAACTGGATGTCCTTGGCTTCGGCCCTCTGCGGGCCCTTGAGGGAGCGTGCGGGCCGACCGGCAATGGTCGGCCCGAGCGTCACCTAACCCGGCACGCGGCGGATCTTGGCGCCGAGCAGCTGCAGTTTTTCCTCGATGCACTCGTAACCACGGTCGATGTGGTAGATGCGGTCGATCAGGGTGTCGCCCTCGGCGACCAGGCCGGCGATGACCAGGCTGGCGGACGCCCGCAGGTCGGTGGCCATGACCGGAGCGCCCTTGAGCTGCGGAACGCCGGTGACGATGGCGGTGTTGCCCTCGACCAGGATCTGCGCACCCATGCGGTTCATCTCGTAGACGTGCATGAAGCGGTTTTCGAACACGGTCTCGATGACCGCACCGGTGCCTTCGGCCACGGCGTTCATGGAAATGAACTGGGCCTGCATGTCGGTGGGGAACGCCGGGTACGGCGCGGTGCGCACGTTGACCGCTTTGGGGCGGTTGCCCTTCATGTCCAGCTCGATCCAGTTGTTGCCGGTGCTGATGTGGGCACCGGCCTCTTCCAGCTTCAGCAGCACGGATTCGAGGATGGTCGGATCGGTGTCCTTGAGCTTGACGCGGCCACCGGTGGAAGCGGCGGCCACCAGGTAGGTGCCGGTCTCGATGCGGTCGGGCATCACGCTGTAGCGCGCGCCGCCGAGGCGCTTCACGCCGTCGATGATGATGGTGTCGGTACCGGCGCCCTGGATCTGCGCGCCCATGGCGATCAGGCAGTTGGCCAGGTCGACCACTTCCGGCTCGCGTGCGGCGTTTTCCAGCACGGTACGGCCGTTGGCCAGGGTGGCGGCCATCATGATGTTCTCGGTACCGGTCACGCTGACGGTATCGAAGAAGAAGTGCGCGCCACGCAGGCCACCGGCCGGTGCCCGGGCCTTGATGTAGCCGCCGTCGACGTCGATCAGCGCGCCCATGGCCTCGAGGCCGCGGATGTGCAGGTCGACCGGGCGGGAGCCGATGGCGCAGCCGCCGGGCAGCGCCACTTCGGCTTCACCGAAGCGCGCGACCATCGGGCCGAGCACCAGGATCGAGGCGCGCATGGTCTTCACCAGCTCGTAGGGCGCGACCAGGGTCTTGATGGTGCTGGCGTCGACTTCGACGCTGAGCTTCTCGTCGATCACCGGCTGCACGCCCATGCGACCGAAGAGCTCGATCATGGTGGTGATGTCGTGCAGGTGCGGCAGGTTGCACACGGTGACCGGGGTATCGGCCAGCAGGGTGGCCGCTAGGATCGGCAGGGCCGAGTTCTTGGCGCCCGAAATACGGATTTCGCCATCGAGGCGTTGGCCGCCGGTAATAATCAGTTTGTCCATTTGGAATCTCGTCGCCCGTAGGCTCAGGAACGCTCGGCCCAGCCAGCGAGGCTGAAGAATTTCATGGTGACCGCGTGGATGCTGCCATCGGCGATCCAGGCGTTCAGATGGGCATAAACCTGCTGCTGGCGCTTGACCGGGCTCATGCCGGCCAGCTCGTCGCTGATCAGATTCAACTGGAAGTTGCAGCCTTCCCCTTCAACTACCACCTCGGTTCCGGGCAGCTTCGCCTCCAGGAGGCTTTTCACTTCTACGGCCTGCATGCTCAACCTCAATCGGCGCCCTACGCGCGCGGGTCGGCCATGATACAAAAAAGCCCTCCGCCTGCGAACCCCGCGCGAGCAAGGTCTGACGGAGGGCTTTCGACGTCTTTCACACTTCCAGCGGCAGCAGCTCGTCGAGCCCGGAGACGCCGGCGATCTGCCGCATGTCCTCGGGCAATGCGCGGATGCTCAGCGTCTTGCCGGCCTTGCGTGCATCCCGCATGAAGGCCAGCAGCAGCGACAGGCCGACGCTGCTGGACTTCTCGACACCGGAGCAGTCCAGCACCAGGTCGCCCAGGCCGTGCTCGCGGATCAGCCGGGCGCCGGTCTCGCGCAATTCGGGGCCGCTACGGAAGTCCAGCACGCCGGAGAGCTTCAACTCCCCGCCGGTGCCGGCGCTGAGGGTTGCGTCACTCATGACCGGCGGCCTTCTGGCCTTCCTCGGTCTGCTTGGCCTTGGCCACCACCTCGGCCCAGCCGTCGATGGTCTTGTCCAGGTCGTTGCCGTTCTTCTGCATGGTGTCGGCGAACTGGTCGCGGAACAGCTTGCCGATGTTGATGCCGTTGATGATCACGTTGCGCAGCATCCACTGGCCATCAAGGTTGACCATGGTGTAGGACACCGGATAGACCGTGCCCTTGCTGTCCTTCACTTCCATGCCGACGCTGGTGCGCTCGGGATCTTCCTGCTTGGCGGGCAGCACGCGGATGTCCTGGTTGTCGTACTCCAAGAGGGCGTTGCCGTAGAACTGCATCAGGCTGCGCTTGAAGTTCTCCTGGAAGCGGGTCATCTGCTCCGGGGTCGCCTTGCGCGAGTACTTGACCGTCATGATGCTGCGGGAGATGCCATCGGCATCCACCACCGGACCGAGGATATTGTTCAGCGCATCGTAGAAGGCGCCCGGGTTGCTGCGGTACTGCTGCTTGTTGGCCTTGAGGTCGCTGAGCAGCTTGTCGGTGGTCTGCTGCACCACATCGCGCGCGCTCGGCGCCGCGTTGGCCAGCAGGGGCAGCGCGGCGAGCAGAACCAGCAGGCCGTTACGCATTGCTTTGATCATGTCGAAGGTCCTCACTTGCTTTCCTTATTCACCGTGTTGAGCAGGAACTTGCCGATCAGGTCTTCCAGCACCAGCGCGGACTGGGTGTCGCGGATGGTGCCGCCGTCCTTCAGCAGCTGGTCGTCGCCGCCGACGCTGATGCCGATGTACTTCTCGCCCAGCAGGCCGGCAGTGAGGATGGAAGCGGTGGAATCGGTCGGCAGGTTGTCGACGCGCTTCTCCAGCTCCATGGTGACCCTGCCGGTGTAGCTTTCGCGGTCCAGATCGATGGCGGTGACCTTGCCGATGGTCACACCGGCCATGGTCACTTTTGCTCTGACAGTCAAACCGGCGATATTGTCGAAATGCGCATAGACCTTATAGGTTTCGCTGGCGCCACCGACCGACAGGCCGCTCACGCGCAACGCCAGGAGCAGCAGGGCGAGCAACCCGGCCAGGAGGAACAGGCCGACACCAATTTCCAGGGTGCGGATTTGCATCAGAAATCTCCAAACATCAAGGCGGTCAGGATGAAGTCGAGCCCCAGCACGGCCAGCGAGGCATAGACCACGGTTTTAGTCGTTGCGCGGCTGATCCCTTCGGAGGTCGGCTCGCAGTCATAACCCTGGAACACGGCGATCCAGGTCACCACGAAGGCGAAGACCACGCTTTTCAGCACGCCATTCAGCACATCTTCGGTGAATTCGACACTGTTCTGCATGTTGGCCCAGAAGGAGCCATCGTAGACCCCCAGCCAATCGACGGCGACCATCGCACCGCCCCAGATTCCCACCACGCTGAAGATCATCGCCAGCAACGGCATGGAGATGAAGCCGGCCCAGAGCCGCGGGGCGATGATGTACTTGAGCGGGTCGACGCCGATCATCTCCAGGCTGGAGAGCTGCTCGGTGGACTTCATGTTGCCGATCTCGGCCGCCAGCGCGGAACCGGCACGCCCGGCGAACAGCAGCGCGGTGACCACGGGCCCCAGCTCACGCAGCAAGGTCAGTGCGACCATCTGGCCGACCGCCTGCTCGGAGCCGTACTCCACCAGGATGTTGTAGCCCTGCAAGGCCAGCACCATGCCGATGAAGACACCGGACACGACGATGATCGGCAGCGACAGCACGCCGACGAAATACAGTTGCTTGACCAGCAGCTGGAAACCCGCGCCGGTGCCGGTACGGCCGAACAGCGCACGCAGCAGGAACAGGGTGGAACGGCCCAGCGCCTCGACGACGTCCAGGCCGGCACGCCCGAGCAGGCGGATGCGCTCGAGCGGAGACTTCTTGCGCATCAACGCTCTCCCAGCAAATCGTTGCGGTAATCGGGTGCCGGGAAGTGAAAGGGCACCGGCCCGTCGGGGATGCCTTTCATGAACTGGCGGATCCTCGGGTTATCCGACTCCATGAGCTCGGCGGGGGTCCCCTGCCCCAGCACCTGGGCATCCCCCACCACATAGATGTAGTCGGCGATGCTGGCGGTTTCCGCCAGGTCATGGGAGACCACGATGCTGGTGATGCCCAGGGCATCGTTGAGGAGGCGGATGAGCCGCACCAGTACGCCCATGGCGATGGGGTCCTGACCGACGAAAGGCTCGTCGTACATGAGGATCTGCGGGTCCAGTGCGATGGCGCGGGCCAGGGCCACACGGCGCTTCATGCCACCGGAGAGTTCGTCGGGCATCAGGTCGATGGCGCCGCGCAGGCCGACCGCCTGCAGCTTCATCAGGACAATGTCACGAATCATTTCCTCGGGCAGCTTGGTATGCACCCGAAGCGGGAAGGCGACGTTCTCGAACACATCGAGATCGGTGAACAGCGCACCGCTCTGGAACAGCACGCCGAACTGCTTGCGCATGTCGAACAGGTCGGCCCGGGACAGCGTCGGCAGGTTCTGACCGTTGACCCAGACCTCTCCAGCCGCTGGCTTGAGCTGCGCGGCGATGAGGCGCAGCAGGGTGGTCTTGCCACAGCCGGACGGCCCCATGATCCCGGTGACCTTGCCACGCGGGATACGGATATCGACGTTCTGGAAAATACTGCGTGTGCCGCGATTGAAGGTGACGCCCTTCAACTCGACGGCGTAAGCGTTATCAGCGCTCATCTGTACTCCTTGCGATGCGGCCATCCCTGCTGAAGACGTCGCCTCCGGCAGCCGGGACACGATGCCTGAGGGGTGGCCGAACAGGCGGCGAACTATAGCATCGCAGCACAATGCCACCCAAGGCCGCAGCGCCCCATTGTTCAGGCCTGAGACAGGTTTCTCCACCGGGGCATGCAATGAAGGGTGAGCGAACGACTCTTTGCCGGTATAATCCCCGCCTTTTCCTCGGCAACTGCACTCTCGACATGAGCCAGTCCAGCGATCTGATCCAATCCGCACACCGCACCATCCGCCTGGAACGTGAAGCCATCGACACCCTGCTCGGCAGGATCGACGCCGACTTCGTCCGTGCCTGCGAGCTGATCCTCGCCTGCAAGGGCCGCGTGGTGGTGGTGGGCATGGGCAAGTCCGGCCACATCGGCAAGAAGGTCGCCGCGACCCTGGCCAGCACCGGCACGCCCGCCTTCTTCGTCCACCCCGCCGAGGCCAGCCACGGCGACATGGGCATGATCACCCCGGACGATGTGGTGCTGGCCCTGTCGAACTCGGGCTCCACCGCCGAGATCGTCACCCTGCTGCCCCTGATCAAGCGCCTCGGCATCACCCTCATCAGCATGACCGGCAATCCGCAGTCGCCGCTGGCCAAGGCCGCCGAAGCCAATCTAGACGCCCGCGTCGAGCACGAAGCCTGCCCGCTGAACCTGGCCCCGACCTCCTCCACCACCGCATCGCTGGTACTGGGCGACGCCCTGGCCATCGCCCTGCTGGAGGCCCGTGGGTTCACCGCCGAGGACTTCGCCTTCTCCCATCCCGGTGGCGCCCTGGGCCGCCGCCTGCTGCTGAAGGTCGAGAACATCATGCACGGCGGCGACAGCCTGCCCCGCGTCGAGCGCGGCACCTCGCTGCGCGATGCGCTGCTGGAAATGACCCGCAAGGGCCTGGGCATGACCGCCGTGCTGGAGACCGACGGCAGGCTGGCCGGGATCTTCACCGACGGCGACCTGCGCCGCACCCTGGACAAGGGCGTGGACGTGCGCCAGGCCAGCATCGACGACGTGATGACGGCACACGGCAAGACCGTGCGGGCCGAGATGCTCGCCGCCGAAGCCCTGAAGATCATGGACGACCACAAGATCAACGTACTGGTGGTGGTGGACGACAACGACACCCCCATCGGCGCCCTGCACATCCACGACCTGACCCGCGCCGGGGTGATCTGAATGAGCGACGACCTGCTGCAACGCGCCAAGGGCATCCGCCTGGCGGTCTTCGACGTCGATGGCGTACTCACCGACGGCAAGCTCTACTTCCTGGTCGATGGCAGCGAATTCAAGACCTTCAATACCCTGGATGGCCACGGCATCAAGATGCTGATCAACTCCGGCGTACGCACCGCGATCATCTCCGGCCGCAGCACCCCGGTGGTCGAGCGCCGCGCCCGCAACCTCGGCATCCAGCACCTCTACCAGGGCCGCGAGGACAAGATGGCGGTGCTCGACGAACTGCTCGCGGAGCTGGGCCTGGACTACCAGCAGGTCGCCTACCTCGGCGATGACCTGCCCGACCTGCCGGTGATCCGCCGCGTGGGCCTCGGCATGGCCGTCGCCAGCGCCGACGGCTTCGTCCGCCAGCACGCCCACGGCACCACCCAGGCACGCGGTGGCGAAGGCGCCGCACGCGAATTCTGCGAACTGATCATGCGCGCCCAGGGCAGCCTCGACGCTGCGCAGGCCGCCTACCTCTAGGTCCAGAACATGTCGAAGAACTTCCGCCTCGCCCTGATCCTGATCCCGGTCGCCGCCCTGCTGATCGCGCTGGGCTACTGGAACATCCGCCCGGAAAGCTTCATGGAGCGCCAGGCCAGCGCACAGGCGGACGAGAACGCCATCGACTTCTACGTGGTCAATGCCTCCAGCGTGCAGTACCAGGAAGACGGCAAGCGTCACTATGAAATGACTGCCGCCAAGCTGGAACACGTCAAGGCCAGCGACGTGACGC
The DNA here is from genome assembly GCF_012767755.2 of Pseudomonas tohonis. Classification (NCBI taxonomy): domain Bacteria; kingdom Pseudomonadati; phylum Pseudomonadota; class Gammaproteobacteria; order Pseudomonadales; family Pseudomonadaceae; genus Pseudomonas; species Pseudomonas tohonis. Next base: position 1,403,054 of record NZ_AP023189.1, on the reverse strand, counting down.
TGCTGACCAATCCGGACCTGCAGCTCTACCGCGGCACCGAATTCCCCTGGCACGTGCAGAGCGAGCGCGGCGAAGTCAGCCCCGAAGGGGAGCAGGTGGAACTGATCGACAAGGTCCGCGTGGCACGCACCGATGCCAAGGGCCGGCCGACCATTCTCACCACCAGCCGCCTGACCGTGTTCCCGGACAAGCAATATGCGGAAACCCAGCAAGCCGTTAGAATCGACGCCGCCAACGGGGTTACCACGGCACAAGGAATGAAAGCGTACTTGAATGACAGCAGGATGATCCTGCAGTCCAACGTAAGAGGCCAGCATGAGGTTCGTTAAAACCCTCCCCCTACTGCTCAGCCTGGGTGCTGCACTCGGAAGTGCCAGCGCCTGGGCGCTGCCCAGCGACCGTGATCAGCCGATCCGGGTCCAGGCCGACAGCGCCGAACTCGACGACAAGCAAGGCGTGGCGGTCTATCGCGGTGATGTCGTGATCACCCAGGGCACCCTGAAGATCACCGGCGACACCGTGACCATCACCCAGAACGCCCAGGGCGAGCTGGAGGTCTTCACCTCGGTCGGCAAACCTGCCTACTACGAGCAGAAGCCTGCGGTGGACAAGCAGATCGTCAAGGCATACGGCATGACCATCCAGTACTTCGCCGCCAACGAGCGCATCGTGCTGATCGACCAGGCCAAGGTGATCCAGGAAGGCAACACCTTCGAAGGCGAGAAGATCGTCTACGACACCCAGCGCCAGATCGTCAACGCAGGTCGCGCCACCGGCACCAATGTCGGCACCCCGCGCCCACGCATCGACATGGTCATCCAGCCGAAGAAGAAAGAGCAGCAAGCGGGACAAGCACAGTAATGGCGACCCTCAAAGCCCAGCACCTGGCGAAGAGCTACAGGAGCCGCCAGGTGGTACGTGATGTCAGCCTGTCCATCGACAGCGGCCAGATCGTCGGCCTGCTCGGCCCCAACGGCGCCGGCAAGACCACCTGCTTCTACATGATCGTGGGCCTGGTGAAGGCCGACCAGGGCCGCGTACTGATCGATCAGCAGGACGTCACCCACCAGCCCATGCACGGCCGCGCCCGCGCCGGCATCGGCTACCTGCCTCAGGAAGCCTCGATCTTCCGCAAGCTCAGCGTGGCCGACAACATCATGGCCATCCTCGAGACCCGCAAGGAACTCGACCGCGCCGGCCGCCATCGCGAGCTGGAGAGCCTGCTCCAGGAATTCCACATCAGCCACATCCGCGACAGCATCGGCATGAGCCTGTCCGGTGGTGAGCGCCGCCGCGTCGAGATCGCCCGCGCCCTGGCCACCGCCCCCAAGTTCATCCTGCTCGACGAACCCTTTGCCGGTGTCGACCCCATCTCCGTGGGCGACATCAAGCAGATCATCCACCACCTCAAGGCGAAGGGGATCGGCGTGCTGATCACCGACCACAACGTCCGCGAGACCCTGGATATCTGCGAAACCGCCTACATCGTGAATGACGGCCAACTCATCGCCGAAGGCAGTGCGGAAGAGATCCTGGCCAACCAACTGGTCAAGGAAGTCTACCTGGGGCACGAATTCCGCCTCTGAAGGCCAGCCCTTGCACGCAGAAGTTGCGAGCAGTAGAAAAATCATTCAAGGTCAGGCATATAATTTGCTTCCTGGTGGCGCCTCGGCGCCCTGTAGTGGATGGCGCATGCGCGCCGGCGAATAAGGTGCTAAGCCCCCTGCCATGAAACCATCGCTAGTCCTGAAGATGGGCCAGCAGCTGACGATGACCCCGCAGCTGCAACAGGCCATCCGCCTACTCCAACTGTCCACCCTGGATCTGCAGCAGGAAATCCAGGAGGCGCTGGAGTCCAATCCCATGCTTGAACGCCAGGAGGAAGGAGAGGACTTCGACAACTCCGACCCCATGGCCGAAAGCGAGCAGCAGCCCAACTCCGCCAGCCAGGAATCCAGCTTCCAGGAATCCAGCGTCCCCACTTCCGAGAGCGAAAGCCTCGAAGACGGGGAATGGCACGAGCGCATCCCCAGCGAGCTGCCCGTCGACACCGCCTGGGAAGATGTCTACCAGACCAGCGCCAGCAGCCTGCCCAGCTCCGACGACGACGAGTGGGATTTCACCTCCCGCACCTCGGTCGGCGAGAGCCTGCAGAGCCACCTGCTGTGGCAGCTCAACCTGGCGCCCATGTCCGATACCGATCGCCTGATCGGCGTCACCCTCATCGACTGCATCAACAATGACGGCTACCTGGAGGAAACCCTCGAGGAAGTTGTGGAGGCCTTCGACCCCGAACTCGAGATCGAGCTCGACGAAGTCGAGGTTGTCCTGCGCCGTATCCAGCAGTTCGAGCCGGCGGGTGTCGGCGCTCGCGACCTGCGCGAATGCCTGCTCCTGCAACTGCGCCAGTTGCCGCCTAAGACTCCCTGGCTGAGCGAAGCGCAGCGCCTGGCGGGCGACTATCTCGACCTGCTGGGCAGTCGCGACTACAGCCAGCTGATGCGCCGCATGAAGCTCAAGGAAGACGAGCTGCGCCAGGTGATCGAGCTGATCCAGGGCCTCAATCCGCGTCCCGGCTCGCAGATCGAGGCCAGCGAACCCGAATACGTCGTGCCGGATGTCATCGTGCGCAAGCACAACGAGCGCTGGCTGGTGGAGCTGAACCAGGAAGCCGTCCCTCGCCTGCGCGTGAACCCGCACTACGCCGGCTTCGTCCGCCGGGCAGACTCGAGTGCCGACAACACCTTCATGCGCAACCAGCTGCAGGAAGCACGCTGGTTCATCAAGAGCCTGCAAAGCCGCAACGAGACCCTGATGAAGGTGGCGACCCAGATCGTCGAGCACCAGCGCGGTTTCCTCGAGTACGGCGACGAGGCGATGAAGCCTCTGGTACTGCATGACATTGCCGAAGCGGTGGGCATGCACGAGTCGACCATTTCGCGCGTCACCACCCAGAAATTCATGCACACCCCCCGTGGCATATACGAGCTGAAATACTTCTTCTCCAGCCACGTCAGCACCTCCGAAGGCGGTGAATGCTCGTCCACCGCCATCCGCGCGATCATCAAGAAACTGGTCGCTGCGGAAAATGCCAAAAAGCCGTTGAGCGACAGCAAGATCGCTGGTTTACTGGAAGCACAGGGTATCCAAGTGGCCCGCCGCACAGTCGCCAAGTACCGGGAATCCCTCGGGATAGCGCCTTCCAGCGAACGCAAGCGGCTGATGTGACGCGGATTGATCCACGCCAAAGTGTTCCGGTGGCAGGCCCGTTAGCCTGTCTCTTACACACGGGCAATAAGGAGAAAGCGGTATGCAAGTCAACATCAGTGGACATCAACTGGATGTGACCGACGCCCTGCGCGACTATGTCGTCGAGAAGTTCGACAGACTGGAGCGCCACTTCGACAAGATCACCAATGTGCAGGTGATCATGCAGGTGGAGAAACTGAAGCAGAAGATCGAAGCCACCCTGCACATCGCCGGTGGTGAGGTCGTGGCCAATGCGGAGCATGAAGACATGTACGCGGCCATCGACCTGCTTACGGACAAACTCGACCGCCAACTGATCAAACACAAGGAAAAGCAGCTGAACCGCCAGCAGGGCGCAACCGCCCGCTGACATTCCCCTTCCTATGATCCGACTTGAGCAAATCCTGACCCCCGGCCGTTCCCTCGTGAACGTGCCGGGCGGCAGCAAAAAACGTGTCCTGGAACAGATCGCCAACCTGGTTGCTCGCGAACTTCCCGACCTCGACTCGCAAGATATCTTCGAAAGCCTGATCGCCCGGGAGAAACTCGGCTCGACAGGTTTCGGCAACGGTATCGCCATCCCCCATTGCCGGCTTCCCGGCTGCGCCGCGCCCATCAGCGCCGTGCTGCGCCTGGAGGCCCCCGTCGACTTCGACGCCATCGACGGCGCCCCGGTGGACCTGCTGTTCGTACTGCTGGTCCCCGAAGCCGCCACCGACGAGCACCTGGAATTGCTCCGCCAGATCGCCAGCATGCTGGACCGCACCGAAGTGCGCGACCGCCTGCGCGTGGCGCAGAGCAGCGACAGCCTGTATCAGGTGGTAGTGGACGTCCAGAACGGACGCTAGGACCTTGCCATGCGCCTGATCATCGTCAGCGGCCGTTCAGGCTCAGGCAAGAGCACCGCCCTCGATGTCCTCGAGGACAACGGCTTCTACTGCATCGACAACCTGCCCGCCGGCCTCCTCCCCGAACTGGCCGAACGCGCCCTGCTGCAGACCGAGCTGCTGCATCCGCAGGTCGCCGTGTCCATCGACGCGCGCAACCTGCCCAGCCAGCTCAAGCGCTTCCCCGAATTGCTCGAAGAGGCCCGCGCGCGCCATATCCAGTGCGACGTGCTGTACCTGGACGCGGATGACGAGACCCTGCTCAAGCGCTTCTCCGAAACCCGCCGGCGACACCCGCTGACCAACGAAGACCGCTCCCTGGCCGAAGCCATCCTCGACGAGTCGAAGCTGCTCGCGCCCATTTCGGACCTGGCCGATCTGAAGATCGATACCACCCACCTCAACCTCTACCAGCTGCGCGACAGCATCAAGCTGCGCCTGCTGAACAAGCCCGAGCCGGGAACCGCCTTCCTCGTCGAATCCTTCGGTTTCAAACGCGGCATGCCGGTCGACGCCGACCTGGTATTCGACGTGCGTTGCCTGCCCAACCCCTATTGGAAGCCCGAGCTGCGCGACCACTCCGGCCAGGATGCCGTCGTCGCCGAATACCTAGCCGCCCAGCCGGATGTCGAGGAGATGTACCAGGACATCCTCGGCTACCTGAACAAATGGCTGCCGCGCTTCGCCGCCAGCAACCGCGCCTATGTCACCGTCGCCATCGGCTGCACCGGCGGCCACCACCGCTCCGTGTACCTGGCCGAACGCCTCGGGCAGGCACTCAAACCCAACCTGAAGAACGTCCAGGTTCGCCACCGCGACCTCAGTTAAAGGATCCCCGCCGCGATGCCAGCCTGTGAAATCACCATCATCAACAAACTGGGGCTGCATGCCCGTGCCGCCGCCAAGTTCGTCGGCGTCGCCGGCCGCTATCCCTGCCAGATCCGCGTCGGTCGCAACCCGGAAAGCCTGGTGGACGGCAAGAGCATCATGGCCGTGATGATGCTCGCCGCAGGCAAGGGCACCGCCATCCACCTGCACACCGAAGGCGAGCAGGACGACGATGCGCTCAACGCGCTGATCGAACTGATCAACAATCGCTTCGACGAAGGCGAGTGAAGACAGGCCTCCACCCGGCGGCGCCAGGCACGCAGCGCAAGCGGACACACCGCCGCGCGACGCCTCACTGCGTCGCCGCCTGAAGCATCGGCCGATCAGGCCAGCGCCGTATCCAGCACCATCATCAGACAGAAGCCCGCCGCCAGCCCCAGGCTCGCGGCGGTCTCATGCCCCTTGCGGTGGCACTCCGGAATGATTTCGTGGGTCACCGCGAACAGCATCGCTCCCGCCGCCAAGGCCAGGCCCCAGGGCAACAGCAGCACCGACACCTGCACCAGCCAGGCGCAAAGCAACGCGAACAGCGGCTCGACCACCCCGGATGCCGCACCGATCAGCATCGCCCAGCCCCGTGACATACCCGCCCCCGCCAATACCAAGGAAATGATCAGCCCCTCCGGCAGGTCCTGCAGCGCGATGCCCAATGCCAGGCCATCCGCACCCGCCAGCCCGGCGCCCGCTGCCACCCCCACGGCCATGCCCTCGGGGATGTTGTGCAGGACGATGGCGATGACGAACAACAGGATGCGCGGCGCCAGCACCAGGCGATCGGTTCGCGTGTCGACCTCCAGCTGCCGCTCCGGCAACAACCTGCCAAGGCCGAACAGTGCACTGGCGCCCAACAACAGGCCGAGGCTCATCAGGAACCCCGCCGACCAGCGGGAGAAGCCCAGCTGCCCGGCAGACTCGAGGCCGGGGATCAGCAACGAGAACACCGTCGCCGCCAGCATCACACCGGCACCGAAACCCAGCAGGGTGTCGGAGGTACGCGCCGAGATGCTGCGCATGAACAGCACCGGCAAGGTCCCGACTGCGGTGCCCAACGCGCACAGCGCGCCCGACTTCAGGGCATGCCAGAGATGGGGCTCCAGCGCACGCTCGGCAACCAGCACCGCCTGCCAGCACAGCAGCACGCAACCGGCGAGCATCACACAGAGCCCCAGGACCTGGCGCAGGGAAAGCCCGCTCGGCAGCAGGGGCAGCATGGCGCCCCGGCCGGGCGGGTGCAGGCGCTCTTCGACGCCCAGGCCGTGCAGGTCGGATTCGGGCATCAGGCCATCGCCTCACGGTATCGACGATCGACTTCGGCCCAGTCGATGACGTTGTAGAACGCACCGATGTATTCGGGGCGTCGGTTCTGGTAGCGCAGGTAATAGGCGTGCTCCCAGACGTCCAGCCCGAGGATCGGCACGTGCCCCTTCATCAGCGGGCTGTCCTGGTTGCCGCTGCTCTCCACCACTAGGCGCTTGTCCGGCGTCACGCTGAGCCAGGCCCAGCCACTGCCGAAACGCGTCAGCGCCGCCTTGGTGAAGGCTTCCTTGAAGGCGACGAACCCGCCCAGCTCGGCCTTGATGGCCGTCCGTACCGTGCCGTGGGGCTCACCGCCGCCACTGGGTGACATCACGGTCCAGAACAACGAATGGTTGGCATGGCCGCCGCCGTTGTTGATCACCGCGGCGCGCAGCGGCTCGGGCACCTCGGCCAGGCGCCGCAGCAGCGACTCCACGGGCAGTTGCCCGAGAGGGCTGCCCTCCAGCACGGCGTTGAGGTTGTTGATGTACGCCTGGTGGTGCTTGCTGTGATGGATCTCCATGGTCTGCGCGTCGATGTGCGGCTCCAGGGCGTCGTAGGCGTAGGGCAGCGTGGGCAGGCTGTAGGTCATGGTCGGGTCCTCGTTCAGTGGTAGTAGCGGCTGCGGGCAAGGTGCGGCGTCGCCCGCGACGAGTGCCCAGGGGCGATGCCGAGCAGGCGATCGGTGCGGGGATAGGCGCCGTGCTCCTGGATGAACTGCAACAGGCTGCCGTAGGTGCAGCGGCTGTGGCGCAAGGCGACGTCGCGCAATGTCTCGGGCAGGCCCGGGTCGCGCAGCACCTGCAACAGGCGCTCGTGGCAGGCGCAGAGGTTCTCGGCGGTCTCCTCCGGCTGCCCGAGCATCAGGTGCAGGTCGGCCAGGTTGTGGTGCGAGACCACGAACGCCGCCACCGCCTGGTCCGGGTCAGGCCAGCGCTCAAGGAGCATCTGCGCCTGGGCCAGGGCCTGCAGGTAGCGCTCGCGCGCCTCGATCCATTCACCGGCGCGGAAGCAGTGGTTGCCTGCCTCGATGGTTCGTTTCCAGTACTCCATCGGCCACCTCCGGGTGGGCGAAGGGCGCCGCCTGCGCGGCACCCGGGTCGCGGCTAGAGGCCGCCCTCGGTGAGCTTCTCCGGGTCGAGCAGCTTTTCCAGTTCGGCGCGGCCGAGGTCGGTGTTCTCCTGGGCTACGTCGATAACCGCCCTGCCCTCGCGATACGCCTGCTTGGCGATCTCGGCGGCCTTGAGGTAGCCGATGATCGGGTTGAGCGCGGTGACCAGGATCGGGTTGCGCGACAGCGCCTCGTCCAGCTTCGGCTGATTGACGCGGAAGCTCGCCACCGCGCGGTCGGCCAGCAACAGGCTGCTGCTCGACAGCAGCTGGATGCTGTTCAGCAGGTTGTGGGCGATGACCGGCAGCATCACGTTCAGCTCGAAGTTGCCCGACTGCCCGGCGACCGTGATCGCCGCGTCATTGCCGATCACCTGGGCGGCGACCATGGCCGTGGCTTCGGGGATCACCGGGTTGACCTTGCCCGGCATGATCGAGGAGCCCGGCTGCAACGCCTCCAGCTCGATCTCGGCCAGGCCCGCCAGCGGGCCGGAGTTCATCCAGCGCAGGTCGTTGGCGATCTTCATCAGCGTCACCGCCACGGTCTTCAACTGGCCGGACAGGGCCACCGCGGTGTCCTGGGAACCGATCAGGGCGAAGAAGTTGCTGCCCGGGGTGAATTGCAGGCCGGTCAGCAGGTTCAGCTCGGAGCAGAAGCGCTCGGCGAAGCGCGGGTGCGCATTGATCCCGGTGCCGACGGCGGTACCGCCCTGCGCCAGCTGCTGCAGGCTCGGCATCAGCGCACGCAGGTGCTCGATGTTGCTTTGCACCTGCTGGGCCCAGCCATCGAGCACCTGGCTCATGCGCACCGGCATGGCGTCCATCAGGTGGGTGCGGCCGGTCTTCACGTAGGGTCGAACGTCAAGGGACTTCTCGCAGAGCACCTTGAGCAGGTGACCGAGGGCGGGCAGCAGGCGCTCGCTCAACTCGATGGCCGCGCTGGCGTGGATGCTCGACGGGATGATGTCGTTGCTGCTCTGCCCGCAGTTGACGTGGTCGTTGGGGCTGACCTGCTCCGCCAGCAGGCGGCTGGCTAGGGTGGCGATCACCTCGTTGGCGTTCATGTTGGTACTGGTGCCCGAGCCGGTCTGGAACACATCCACCGGGAAGTGCGCCATGAAATCACCGGCCAGCAACTCCTGGCAGGCGCTGACGATGGCATCGCCCATCGCCGGGCCGATCTGCTCCAGGTCGACGTTGGCCCGCGCAGCAGCCGCCTTGGCGAGGATCAACGCGCGGATGAAGGCTGCCGGCATGCGCTGTCCGGAAACCGGGAAGTTGTTCACCGCCCGTTGGGTCTGGGCCCCGTAGAGCGCCTTGGCGGGGACCGCCAGCTCGCCCATGCTGTCGCGTTCGATTCGGGTGTCAGTCACGCTGTATGTCCTTCTTCCGGTTCGATGAAGCTCAAGGATGGCGCCAGGCGAAGGGTCGCCAGGCGCCGCTGCAGGCCAAGCAGGCGCTGGCGACGCAACGGGTCGCGGGCCAGCGGACGCAGGGCTTGCAGGGGTAGATAGGCGTGGTCGAGGCACAGGCAGCGCCAATGCCAGGGCAGGGCGCAGTCGGTCGCGCTGTCCAGCAGCAGCTGGAAACTGCCTTCGAAGATGCGCCAGGCCGGCAGGCCGTGATGCACCACCAGCTCGTGGCCATCGTCGAGGAAACGCATCAACTGGCGCGGGTCGTCCGCTGCCAGGGCACAGCGGATGCGCTGGCCGAGCCAGCGCCAATCGGAGCATGCCTGGGGTTCGTCGAGACGGGGCCGCACTGCGAATCCTCAAATAGCAAATATTCGTATTTGAGAATAATAAACATTATCGACAGTTGCAAAGTGAAAGTGCGAAAGCCCTGGCGCGACACGCAGCCCATGGAGCGGAACCTGGGGTCATCCGCTGGGTGAACCTGCACAAATCCGCCCAACACACGCGATCCGCATGAGGCGCAGAAAATCGGAAACAGGGGGCTTTCGCCCTGCGCCTCGCGAAAGGAGGCAGAAAGGCGAACGCGGCGGAAACAAAAAACGCGCCACGAGGGCGCGTTTTCGAAACGGAGCGGCGGTCAGCTGCCCGCCACCGTCATGCGCTCGATCAGCACCGAGCCGGTGCGGATGTTGCCGCGTACTTCGAGATCGCTGCCCACCGCCAGGATCTGCCGGAACATGTCCTTCATGTTGCCCGCGATGGTGACTTCCTGGACGGGGAACTGGATCTCGCCGTTCTCCACCCAGTAGCCGGCCGCGCCACGGGAGTAGTCGCCAGTGACCATGTTCAGGCCGTGCCCCATCAGCTCGGTCACCAGCAGCCCGCGGTCCATGCGGCGCAGCAGCGCCTTCTGGTCCTCCTGCCCGTGGGTGACGAAGAGGTTGTGCACGCCTCCGGCGTTCGCGGTGCTGGGCAGGCCCAGCTTGCGGCCGGAATAGGTGCCGAGGATGTAGGAGACCAGTTCGCCCTTCTCCACGAACGGCTTGGCGTAGGTCGCCAGCCCGTCGTTGTCGAAGGAGGCGCTGGCCATGGCACGCGGTATCAGCGGGCGTTCGTCGATGCTCAGCCACTCGGGGAACAGGCGTTGCCCCAGGGCGTCCTCAAGGAAGGATGACTTGCGGTAGAGATTGCCGCCGGAGATCGCCGACAGGAAGCTGCTGAACAGCCCGGTGGCCAACTCGGCCGCGAACAGCACCGGCACCTCGCATGTCGGCACCGGGCGGGCGCCCAGGCGGTTGACGGTGCGCTCGGCCGCACGACGACCGATGAACTGCGCATCGGTCAGCTGGGTGCCGATACGGTTCACGTCATACCAGTAGTCGCGCTGCATCTGCCCTTCGCCACCGGCGATCATCACGCAGCTCAGGCTGTGCCGGCTGCTGGCATAGCCGCCGATGAAGCCGTGGCTGTTGCCGTAGACGCGGCAGCCCTGGTGAGTGCTGAGGGTGGTGCCATCGGCATTGCTGATGCGGGGGTCGGCATCGAAGGCCGCCGCCTCGCACACCAGCGCCTGCTCCACCGCCTGCTCGGGGGTGATGGCCCAGGGGTGGTAGAGGTCCAGGTCCGGCAGGTCGCGGGCCATCAGGCCGCGATCGGCGAGGCCGGCGCACTCGTCCTCGGACGCGTGCCTGGCGATGGCCAGCGCAGCCGCCACCGTCTCGCGGATGGCGTCGTCGCCGGTGGCCGAGGTACTGGCCGAGCCCTTGCGCTGCCCCACGTACAGGGTGATGCCGAAGCCCTGGTCGCGGTTGAACTCGACGGTCTCCACCTCGCGCTGGCGCACCGTGGTTGACAATCCCTGCTCCACCGAAACCGCGACCTCGCAGGCCGTCGCACCCTGGCGACCGGCTTCGGCGAGGATGCGTTCGACCCGTGCCTGCAACTCGGGCAAGGCCTGCGGGCCGACCACTTCTACTTCACTCATAGCCACTCCAGTTCACAAAACCTTTCGACGGGGCGGGCGCACCCGGCGCACCGCCCCACGGACCGCATCATTGCGGCGCCAGCCGGGCCGGACAATCCCCGTCCGACTGGTTATCATGGCGGCGTTTCCCACTGGATCGCCCCCATGTCTGAATACCTCGACGACGACTTCTCCGGAGAGAAGAGCAAAACCCAGGTCAAGAAAGAGCTGCATGCCCTGCAGGACCTCGGTGAACGTCTGACCACGCTCAAACCCGATGTTCTCGCCAAGCTGCCGCTGACCGATGCGTTGCAGAAGGCCCTGCTGGACGCGCCGAAGCACAAGGCCCACATCGCCCGCAAACGCCACCTGCAATACATCGGCAAGCTCATGCGCGAGCAGGACATCGAGGCCATCGTCACCCTCGTCGACCAGCTCGACGCCTCCACCCGCCAGTACAACGAGCGCTTCCACAACCTGGAGCGCTGGCGCGATCGCCTCATCGGCGGTGACGACGACACCCTGGAATCCTTCGTCGTCGAATACCCGGAAACCGACCGCCAGCACCTGCGCAGCCTGATCCGTCATGCCCAGCACGAAGCGGCCCGTAACAAACCGCCGGCCGCGGCGCGCAAGGTCTTCAAATACATCCGCGACCTGGACGAAACCCAGCGCGGGCTGCGTTAAAGGCCGCTGGAAGCTCGAAGCCGGAAGCCACACGGCTTCGAGCGCCCAACGCCCCTCCTCAGGCTCCCGTCCCCCCCACCGTGATCGCATCGATCTTAAGCGTCGGCTGACCCACGCCCACGGGCACCGATTGCCCATCCTTGCCGCAGGTACCCACGCCGCTGTCCAGCGCCAGGTCGTTGCCGACCATGGAAACCCGGCTCATCGCCTCCGGGCCGTTGCCGATCAGGGTCGCGCCCTTGACCGGCGCAGTGATCTTGCCGTTCTCGATCAGGTAGGCCTCGCTGGTGGAGAACACGAACTTGCCGCTGGTGATGTCCACCTGGCCGCCGCCCAGGTTGGCGCAATAGATGCCGCGCTCCACCGACGCGATGATCTCCTCGGGGTCGCTCTCCCCCGCCAGCATGTAAGTGTTGGTCATGCGCGGCATCGGCAGGTGCGCATAGGACTCGCGACGGCCGTTGCCGGTGGGCGCAACGCCCATCAGGCGGGCATTGAGCTTGTCCTGCATGTAGCCCTTGAGCACACCGTTCTCGATCAGCGTGGTGCACTGGGTCGGCGTGCCTTCGTCGTCCAGGCTCAGCGAGCCACGACGACCCGCCAGGGTGCCGTCGTCGACGATGGTGCAGAGGCTGGAGGCGACCTTCTCGCCGATCCGCCCGCTGTAGGCCGAGCTGCCCTTGCGGTTGAAATCGCCCTCCAGGCCGTGGCCCACCGCTTCGTGAAGCAGCACGCCGGACCAGCCCGCCCCCATCACCACCGGCAGGGTTCCAGCCGGCGCCGGGATGGCTTCGAGGTTGACCAGTGCCTGGCGCAGCGCCTCGCGGGCGTAGCCCATGGCGCGGTCCTCCTGGAGGAAATAGCGGTAGTCGGTACGCCCGCCACCGCCATGGCCGCCACGCTCGCGACGGCCGTTCTGTTCGACGATGACGCTGACGTTGAAGCGCACCAGCGGACGCACGTCGGCGCCCAGGCTGCCATCGCTGGCGGCGACCAGGATGTGCTCCCAGACCCCGGCCAGGCTGACGGTGACCTGCTTGATGCGCGGGTCCAGCGCTCGGGTGGCGACGTCGATGCGCTTGAGCAGCTCGACCTTCTCCGCCCGGTCGATCACATCCAGCGGGCTGTCGGGCGCGTAGAGCCGCGCCACGTCGGGGCTGGCGAAAGCCTGCACGCGGCCCTGCTGCCCGGCGCGGGCGATGGAGCGTGCGGCGCGGGCCGCCTGGCCCAGGGCGTCGGCGGTGATGGCGTTGCTGTAGGCGAAGCCGGTCTTCTCGCCGGACTGCGCGCGTACGCCCACGCCCTGGTCGAGATGGAAGCTGCCGTCCTTGACGATGCCGTCCTCCAGCACCCAGGACTCGGAGACCTGGCCATGGAAGTACAGGTCGGCAGCGTCGATGCCCGGCCCGGCGAGTTCGCCCAGCACGCCCGGCAGCTGCTCGATGGTGAGGCCGCCGGGTGCCAGCAGCTGGTCACTGACGGATAACAACAATTGGCTCATAACTTCTCCGTTCTCGCAGGCGCAGGTGCGGCCGGCGTCAAGAATCTTCTGTGTGCCGTCACCGGCATGCGCTGGCGCACCGCCAGCTGTTCCTCCGCATCACGGTTGGCCATCAGTACCGCTTCGCCGCTGGCCTGCTCGGCCAGCACGCGACCCCATGGGTCGACGATAGACGAATGCCCGAAGGTCTCGCGCGGCCCCGGATGAACGCCCCCCTGCCCCGCCGCCAGCACATAGCACTGCGTCTCGATGGCGCGGGCCCTCACCAGCACCTGCCAGTGCGCCGCGCCGGTCACCGCCGTGAAGGCCGACGGCGCGGTGATCAGCTCGGCCCCGGCCTCGCGCAGCGCCCCGTACAGCTCGGGGAAGCGCAGGTCGTAGCAGACCGTCAGGCCCAGCCGCCCCACGGGGGTGTCGGCGACCACCACGCGATCACCGAAGGCGTAGTCGTCCGACTCGCGGTAGCGGCCTCGGGCATCGGCCACGTCGACATCGAACAGGTGGATCTTGTCGTAGCGCGCGACCCGCTCGCCCTGGTCGTCCACCAGCAGCGAACAGGCGTTGGGCTTGGCGTCCGGAGCATCGTCCGGCGGCAACGGCAGGGTCCCGGCGACCACCCATAACCTGAGGTCGCGGGCCGTGCGTTTCAACCAGGGCAGGATCGGCCCTTCGCCACGCGCCTCGGCGCGGCCGATCGCACCGTAGTCGCGGCGGCCCATGGCGGCGAAGTTCTCGGGCAGCACGGCGAGGCGGGCACCGTTCCCGGCGGCAGACTCGAGCAGGCGACGAGCGGCTGCAAGATTGGCCAGGACATCGTCCTGGCTGACCATCTGGATCACCGCGAAACTCATGGCGTTCTCCACAGCGGATGTCGCCGCATGCTACTCCAGCGCAGGGCCGATGGAATCAATTGGGCTTCTCGAACGGCTTGTCGAAGCTGATCTTCGGTTCCTTGAGCGGCCCCTTCACCTCGTACTGCACGCTGGCGAAGCGCGCGACCTTGTCGCCCAGCAGCTTGTCCACGACGAACAGCGCGCCGCCGATGGCCGGGGCGCCGACGATCAGCGCGGCCAGCGGCAGGTTGTTGGTCACCGGCAGGGTCACCAGCAGCTTGGCGTCGATGGTGTCATGGGCCATGTCCAGGGTGCCCTTGAGCTCGACACCGCTGGAAGGCCCTTCGAGGACGATGGGCTGGCGGGTGACGAAGACGCCCTCGCTGCCCACCAGCAGGCCCTTGACCCGGTCATAGGCCAGGCCCTTGCCGAGCAGGTCGGAGAAGTCCAGGCGCAGGCGGCGGCCGATGGAATTGAAGTTCAGCAGGCCGAACACGCGCAGCGCCTGGGCACTGCCCTCGACCTCGACGAACTGCCCCTTGCGCAGGCTGGCATCCAGGGTGCCGGAGAACCGCTTGAGGCTGACCCAGGCCGGCGAGCCCGGCCAGCGGCCATCGGCGTCCAGGCGGAAACGTTCGCTGGTGGCGGTGGGCGCGTAGTTCCAGGCCAGCAGCACATCGGCCAGGTTCTTGCCCTCCAGGCGCCCCTTGTACCAGCTGGAGCTCGCCCCGGCGTTGCCCTCCCAGCCGGTGGAGCCGGTGATCTTGAGGCCCTTGAGGTTGAGGTCGAGATCGCTGAACAGGGTGCCCTGGGCCGTCGGCCGGGCCTTGAGCGACCAGGCCCCCAGCGGTTCGTCGCCGAACTGCACCTGGGCGATGCGTACATCGAGCGCCGGAACGGAATGGGGGTCGATGTCCTTGAGCGGGTCGGGGCTGGCCTCCGCCGCCTCGTCGTTCTCCGGCGGCTTGGGCAGGCGCACGCGGGCCATGTCGACGACGATGGGCGCCCCCTTGGCATCAGGCAGGTTGACGCTGCCCTGCAGCAGGTCGCTGTCCAGATCGACCTTCCACAGCGCATCGCCCCGCGCCAGGCCGATGCGGAAATCCTCCAGGCTCATGCCCATGCCGCTGAAGTGGCCGATGCGCAGGTCCGCGCCCTGCAACAGGCCGACGGCGTCACCGGCGTCCTTGGCGGCGTAGCGATCCCGCACCGCCTGCCAGGCTGCGAGGTCCAGCTCGTCCAGGGTGCCACGCACCCGGATGCCGCGGTTCGACGGCATGCTCGCGCTGCCCGAGCCCAGCAGCAGCTCACCGCGCGCCTGGGTGAAGTCCGTCGCGGGCGCGGCGACCGCGAGATTGGCGCGGCCGCCATAGTCGAACCAGTAGCGCCGCTCCGGGCCATCCAGGGTCATGCGCCACTGGCTGTCACGCACCTCGTCGGCAGCCTTGCCGAAGGGCGCCGGCAGGTCGACGGACACGCCCTTGAGGCTGGAGGCGATGCGCAACTGGCTGTCCTTGCCGTCCAGCAACAGGTCGAGCTGGTAGGGAACATCGCCGGCGACCGGCAGGGGCCGGGTAACGCCCAGCCAGGCCGAGACATCCTTGATCGCGGCACGGCCGCTGGCCTGGATGCGCGTGCGGCCCTTGCCATTGCGCCCTTCGGCGACCGCCTTGGCGGTGACTTCGCGACCGAAGGCCTTGCCGCGTATCTGCGGCGAGCTGAGACCGCTGGCGGTATCGAAGCGGAAGGCGCCGGCGAGGTCGGTGAGTTCGAGGCTCGGCTTGGCGAACTTCAAGCGCGATTCACGGGTCGCCAGGTCGACGATCACCCGGGGCTCGCCACCGGCCTTCTCCAGCGGGATGTCCAGGTCCAGGCTGCCGTCCAGGGTGCCTTCGCCCTGCCAGCCGGCCATCACCTCGGCGGCTGGCGTCGGTGCTTCCTGCATGATCTTCAGGCCATCGCCGAAGCTGCTGTCCAGCTTGGCCCGGACCCGCAGGCGCGGCACCTGGCCATGCTCGACGTGGGGCACATCGGCCCGCGCATCGCTGATGCGGCTGTCGAGAATGCGCGCACTGGGCACCCGCACCCGCACACCGCTGTCCTCGATGAACACGTCGCCACGGGCCTCGTGCAGCGCCGGCCAGCCGGGCTGGTAGGCGAGCTCGGCATCGTGGACCTTGAAGAACAGGCTGATGGATCGCGATTCCGGCACCGAGTCGTGCTGCAGCGAGCCCTGGTACTGGAAGAAGCCCTCGTCCACCGCACCGCCCTTGATGGCGGTCTTCAGCCACTCGGCCAGGGCCGGGCTGAGGCCGCTGGAGAGGGTCGGCAGGTACTTCTCGGTATAGCGCGCATCGCCGTCGTGCAGGCCGACGCGCAGGTCCATGTAGTCCTCCTGGGCCGGGTCGCGCAGCAGGCGGATGAGGAAGTCGCCTGCGACCTTGCCTTCATCGCCGACCACCTGGAGGTAGGGGCTGATCAGGGTGAACGCCTGGTCATCCAGCTTCCAGGTCAGGCGCGCGTGGGCCTCGCGGTAGCGCCAGGGCTTGGGGAACAGGTGATCGAGGTGCAGGGCGAAATCATCGGAATCCATCCGCAGCTCGCCGCCGGCCAGGTCGCCGGTGATGCTGCCACTGACGTTCTCGGCCGCCGGCGCACCGTGCACGGCATTGAAGGCGATGCGTTCCAGGTTGGCGCTGAAGCCGATGCGCCGGGCCCCCTCCACCTGGGGCCGGTAGACCATCTGCACGTTGCGCAGCGCGCCACGGGGCTTGAGCCCGCTGACCAGTTCCGCAGCGAGGTCCGGCAGCGGCACCAGGCCCTCCACCAGCGGCACCAGGGGATCGAGGTCGAGGCGGTCGGCGGCGAGCGTCCACTCGGCCTCGCCCTGCCCGTTGTCCTGCACCTGCTCCAGGCGGATGTGGGCGTTGCTGTAGCGCTGCTCGCCGACGCTCACCGCCAGGGAGTCCAGCAGCAGGCTCATGCCCTTGTCGCTGCGGTTGAAATAGGCGTCCACCGCCAGGTCCTGGACGGCCACGGGCTTGCGTTGCGCGTAGCTGCCGCGCAGTTCGCCGACATGCAGCCGGGCCACCGCGCCTTGCAGGGCGCCGCGCTTCCAGTCGACCCAGAGTTCGCCACCGCCCTTGAGCTGCTCGACACGCCAGTCACGGGTCAGGCTCCTGGGCAACCAGCGCGCCCAGTCGCTCTGGGGCAGGCTGAGGTAGATCTCCGCCTCGCTGTTCAGCAGCGCGTCGGGATCGATGCGGGTGCGCAGGCGCAGGCTCAGCGGCTGGCCGTCCGGCAGCGTCAGGCGGCCGTCCAGACGCTGCCGGGTAGCGCTGCCGCTGAGGGTCGTCTGTACATAGGTGAAGGTGACCGGCTTCTGCTTCCAGGGCTCCAGGGTGACCTGGCTGTTGAGCAGGGACAGGCGCTGGACATGCTTGAAGCCATCGAGCAGCTTGCGCGCATCGAACGGAGCCTGGTCGTCCCGGGCGGGCAGGCCGGCCAGGGCCCACTTGCCGGCTTCGTCCTGTTGCACCTGCAGCTGCAGGCCTTCGACCTCGAGGCTGGCGATGCGCAGGGTGCGCGCCAGCAGGCTGCCGAGCAGGTCGGGCACCACGCGTACCTGGTCCAGGCGCAGGACCTCGTCGCCCTCCCCGAGCGTGACGTCATGGGCGACCAGCACCGGCCCCATGCCCTGCCAGCGGCCTTCGAGGCTGCCGATCAGCAGGGGTTCGCCAAGCGCCTCACGGGCCTTCTCCTGGACTTCGCCCCGGTACTCGGCCACCAGCGGTACCAGTTGCCGACCGAGGCTCACATAGAGGGCGGCGAGCACCAGGCCCAGCGCGCAGAGCGCCAGCAGGGTACGCAGGAAGGTGACGAGGAACAGGCCCTTGCGCGCCATATCAGTTCAGGCCCTCAGAGCAGCACGACATCGTATTGCTCCTGGGAATACATGCTCTCGACCTGGAACTTGATGGTGCGCCCGATGAAGGCCTCGAGATCGGCGACGTTGCCCGACTCCTCGTCCAGCAGGCGGTCCACCACCTTCTGGTTGGCCAGCACCAGGTAGCCCTCGGCCTGGTAGGCGCGGGCCTCGCGGAGGATCTCGCGGAAGATCTCGTAGCAGATGGTCTCGGCGGTCTTCAGCATGCCGCGTCCCTGGCAGCTCGGGCAGGGTTCGCAGAGGTTCTGCATCAGGCTTTCGCGGGTGCGCTTGCGGGTCATCTGCACCAGGCCGAGCTCGGTGATGCCGATGATGTTGGTCTTGGCGTGGTCCCGCTCCAGCTGCTTCTCCAGCGTCCGCAGGACCTGGCGCTGGTGCTCCTCGTCCTCCATGTCGATGAAGTCGATGATGATGATGCCGCCCAGGTTGCGCAGGCGCAGCTGGCGGGCGATGGCGGTGGCCGCCTCGAGGTTGGTCTTGAAGATGGTCTCTTCGAGCGTGCGATGGCCGACGAAGGCGCCGGTGTTCACGTCGATGGTGGTCATCGCCTCGGTCGGGTCGATAATCAGGTAGCCGCCGGACTTCAGCAGCACCTTGCGCTCCAGGGCCTTCTGGATCTCGTCCTCGACGCCGTACAGGTCGAAGATCGGCCGTTCGCCGGGATAGTGCTCCAGGCGGTCGGCGATCTCGGGCATCAGCTCGTCGACGAACTGGGTGACCTTCTGGAAGGTCTCGCGGGAGTCGATGCGGATCTTCTCGATCCGTGGGTTCACCAGGTCACGCAGGGTGCGCAGGGCCAGGCTCAGGTCTTCGTAGATGACCGAAGGCGCCGGGGCGCTCTGCATCTGCGAGGAAATCTGTTCCCACAGGCGGCGCAGGTAGCGGATGTCGACGAGGATTTCCTCGGCCCGCGCGCCGTCGGCAGCGGTCCGCAGGATGAAGCCACCGGTCTCCTCGATGCCTTCGGCGGCGACGCAGTCGGCGACCACCTGCTTGAGGCGTTCGCGCTCGGCCTCGTCCTCGATCTTCAGCGAGATGCCGACATGGGCCGTACGCGGCATGTAGACCAGGTAGCGCGAGGGAATGGACAACTGCGTGGTCAGGCGTGCGCCCTTGCTGCCGATGGGGTCCTTGGTCACCTGCACCACCAGGGCCTGGCCCTCGTGGACCAGGGCGGTGATGTTCTCCACCGCACTGCCTTCGCGGTTGGAAATCTCCGAGGCGTGGATGAAGGCCGCACGGTCGAGGCCGATGTCGACGAAGGCCGCCTGCATGCCCGGCAGCACCCGCACCACCTTGCCCTTGTAGATGTTGCCGACGATGCCGCGGCGCTGGGTGCGCTCGACATGCACCTCCTGCAGCACACCGTTCTCCACCACCGCCACGCGCGATTCCATCGGCGTGATATTGATCAGAATCTCTTCGCTCATGCTGAGAACCTACCCGACCCGCTGCCAAACAGAAATGCCGAATTCGCCCAGCAAGTCCGCCGTTTCCAGCAACGGTAGACCCACAACGGCGGAATAACTCCCCTGGATGTTCTCGACGAACACCGCACCGAGCCCCTGGATGGCGTAGCCGCCCGCCTTGTCCAGCGGCTCTCCTGTGGCCCAGTAGGCCTCGCGCTCCGCCTGGGGGATGACGCGGAAGCGTACCCGGCTGGTCACCAGGCGAGAGACGCAGTGGCCGGACTCGGCCACCGCCACGGCGGTCAGCACCTGGTGCTCGCGCCCGGAGAGGTCCGCCAGCATGGCCAGGCCGTCGTCGCGATCCAGGGGTTTGCCGAGGATACGGCCATCGAGCACCACCGAGGTGTCGGCCCCCAGCACACGGGTGCCGGCTGCGGCATCACCGAGCGCAGCCAGGCCGGCGGCGGCCTTTTCACGGGCCAGGCGCTCGACATAGTGCTCGGCCGTCTCGCCGGGGCGTACGGACTCATCGATGGCAGCGGAAAGAACCTGGAAGGGAACGCCGATCTGGGCGAGCAGTTCGCGGCGGCGGGGCGAGCCGGATGCCAGGTGGAGCGTGGCCATGCTGGGACTTCTCCATGTCGAGAAGGCACGCGGCATGGCCGCGGCCCGGTCAGTTGACGTTGAGGCGGCGGCTCAGGCCGCGCAGGGCGGCGAAAATCCAGGGCCAGAGCAAGGCGCTGACCAGGGCGGGCAAGAGGAACAACAGCGTCGGCGGGCGGTTGCCGGTCAGGGCGTTGAGCCACAGCTGCACCAGCTGGGCCAGGCCGAAGACCACCATCAGCACCAGACTCTGCTGCCACATGGGGAACATGCGCAAGCGCTGGTGCAGGGCCAGCACGAGGAAGGTGATCAGCGCCAGGATCAGCGCGTTCTGCCCCAGCAGGGTGCCGTAGAGCACGTCCTGGGCGATCCCCACCAGCCAGGCGGTGGTCATGCCCACGCGGTGCGGCAGGGCCAGGGTCCAGTAGGTGAGCAGCAGCGCGGGCCACAGGGGCCGCCCGACTTCCATGAAGGTCGGCATGGGCGCGACGCTGAGCAGCAGCGCCAGCACCAGGCTGAACCAGATCACCCAGCCATTGTTCGAGCGGGCGCTGACCATCAGCGATTCTCCCGGTTGGCGGGCGGCGTGGCCGGTGTTGAGGAAGCCGCGCCGGCAGGTGTCGGTGCCTGAGAGGCAGGTGCTGCCTGCGTGGCGGCAGGCGCGGCGGAACCCGGGGCACCCGCAGCCGGCCGGCCGGCGGCCTCGCGGTCGGCCGCTTCCTGGGCTTCGGCCGAGTCGTTGGCACGCTGTTCGGGGCTGCGCGTATCGGTGAACACCAGCAGCAGGTAGCGGCTGCGGTTCAGGGCGGCGGTGGGTACGGCGCGGACGATGGCGAAGGGCTGGCCGGAGTCGTGGATGACTTCCTTGACCGTCGCCACCGGATAGCCGGCGGGGAAGCGCTGGCCGAGGCCGGAGCTGACCAGCAGGTCGCCTTCCTTGATGTCCGCGGTATCGGCCACGTGGCGCAGTTCCAGGCGCTCCGGGTTGCCGGTGCCGCTGGCGATGGCGCGCAGGCCGTTGCGGTTGACCTGCACGGGAATGCTATGGGTGGTGTCGGTGAGCAGCAGGACGCGGGCGGTGTAGGGCATGACCTCCACCACCTGGCCCATCAGGCCGCGGGCGTCGAGCACCGGCTGGCCGAGGAAGACGCCGTCCTTCTCGCCCTTGTCCACCAGGATGCGGTGGGTGAAGGGGTTCGGGTCGACGCCGATCAGTTCGCCCACCAGCACCTTGTCGTCCACCAGGGCGGAGGAGTTGAGCAGCTCGCGCAGGCGCACGTTCTGCTCGGTCAGGGCCGCCAGCTTCTGCAGGCGACGCTGCATCAGCAGGCCTTCGGCCTTGAGCTTCTCGTTCTCGGCGATCAGGGTGCTGCGGCTGGTGAACTGGTCGCTGACGCCATCCCAGAGGCGCACCGGCAGATCGGCCAGCCAATAGAAGGGCGTCAGCACGAGGCCCATCTGGCTGCGTGCCGGTTTCAAGGTGTCGAAGCGGGCATCCACCACCATCAAGGCGGCAGAAAGCACGGCGAACACCAACAGGCGCACGCCGAGCGAAGGTCCCTTGGCGAATAGCGGTTTTATGACCCGCTCCTCTGGTGCAATGGCTCTCCGACCTTATTCGGTGGAGAGCAGGTCCATTGCGTGACGATCCATCATTTCCAGGGCACGACCACCGCCACGGGCCACGCAGGTCAGCGGGTCCTCGGCGACGATCACCGGCAGGCCGGTTTCCTGGGACAGGAGCTTGTCGAGGTCGCGCAGCAGCGCGCCACCACCGGTCAGCACCAGGCCACGCTCGGCGATGTCGGAAGCCAGCTCCGGCGGGGACTGCTCCAGGGCGCTCTTGACCGCCTGGACGATGGTCGCCAGGGATTCCTGCAGCGCTTCCAGAACCTCGTTGGAGTTCAGGGTGAAGCTGCGCGGTACGCCTTCGGCCAGGTTGCGGCCACGGACGTCGATCTCGCGGACCTCGCCGCCCGGGAAGGCGGTGCCGATTTCCTGCTTGATGCGCTCGGCGGTGGATTCGCCGATCAGGCTGCCGTAGTTGCGGCGCACGTAGGTGACGATGGACTCGTCGAAACGGTCGCCGCCCACGCGTACGGATTCGGCGTAGACCACGCCGTTGAGGGAGATCAGGGCGATCTCGGTGGTGCCGCCGCCGATGTCGACGACCATGGAGCCACGGGCCTCTTCGACCGGCAGGCCGGCACCGATGGCCGCGGCCATGGGTTCTTCGATCAGGAAGACTTCACGGGCGCCGGCGCCCAGGGCGGATTCGCGGATGGCGCGACGCTCGACCTGGGTGGACTTGCAGGGAACGCAGATCAGCACGCGGGGGCTGGGCTGCAGGAAGCTGTTCTCGTGCACCTTGTTGATGAAGTACTGCAGCATCTTCTCGCAGACGCTGAAGTCGGCGATCACGCCGTCCTTCATCGGGCGGATGGCGGAAATGTTGCCGGGGGTACGACCGAGCATGCGCTTGGCCTCGGTGCCGACGGCCACGACGCTCTTCTGGTTGCCGTGGTTACGAATGGCGACCACGGACGGCTCGTTCAGGACGATGCCGCGTTCGCGCACATAAATCAGGGTATTGGCAGTGCCCAGGTCGATCGACAGATCGCTGGAAAACATGCCACGCAGTTTCTTGAACATGGGAGAGGGACCCTAGGCAACGCGTGGGTAAAAAAGTGCGGCAAACTCTAACAACGACAGGGATTTTGGGCAAGGCGCCGATATGTTAAATTGCCGGTTTTTCCGGGCCTCTGGGCCCATCATCGCGGCCTTTGACCGCCCGTTCGCGGTGCCGTTCCCGGCGCCCTTCCCGCACGGTCCCGAGCACCGCGCTGACCGCACCTCAGTTGGAGAACCCGATGGCGCTTGAACGCTCCGACGTGGAAAAGATCGCCCATCTCGCCCGCCTGGGCCTGAACGACGGCGATATCCCGCGTACCACCGAGACCCTCAACAACATCCTCGGCCTGATCGACGCGATGCAGGCCGTGGATACCGACGGCATCGAGCCGTTGGCCCACCCCCTCGAAGCCACCCAGCGCCTGCGCGCTGACGAAGTGACCGAGGAGAACCACCGCGACGCCTACCAGGCCATCGCGCCGGCCGTCGAGAACGGCCTCTACCTCGTGCCTAAAGTCATCGACTAAGGAAAAGGGTTACAGCATGCATCAATTGACCCTGGCCGAGATCGCCCGCGCGCTGGCCGCCAAGGAATTCTCCTCCGAGGAACTGAGCGGCGCCCTGCTGGCGCGCATCCAGGCCCTCGACCCGCAACTCAACAGCTTCGTCACCGTCACCGCCGACCAGGCGCTGGAACAGGCCCGTGCCGCCGACGCCCGTCGTGCCGCCGGCGAGCACGGCGCCCTGCTCGGTGCGCCGATCGCCCACAAAGACCTGTTCTGCACCCAGGGCGTGCGCACCAGCTGCGGCTCGAAGATGCTCGACAACTTCACCGCGCCCTATGACGCCACCGTGGTCGAGAAGCTCAAGGCCGCCGGCACCGTCAGCCTCGGCAAGCTGAACATGGACGAGTTCGCCATGGGCTCCTCCAACGAATCCAGCCACTACGGCGCCGTGAAGAACCCCTGGGCGCTCGACCGCGTCCCCGGTGGCTCCTCGGGCGGCTCCGCCGCTGCCGTCGCCGCGCGCCTGGTGCCTGGCGCCACCGGCACCGACACCGGCGGCTCGATCCGCCAGCCCGCCGCCTTCACCAACCTCACCGGCATCAAGCCCACCTACGGCCGCGTCTCGCGCTGGGGCATGGTCGCCTACGCCTCCAGCCTCGACCAGGGCGGCCCGCTGGCCCGCACCGCCGAGGACTGCGCCCTGCTCCTGGGCGCCATGGCCGGCTTCGACCCGAAGGACAGCACCAGCGTCGACGCCCCGGTGGACGACTACCTCGCCGCCCTCGCCCAGCCCCTGGCCGGCCTGCGCATCGGCCTGCCGAAGGAATACTTCGGTGCCGGCCTCGACGCCCGCATCGGCGCAGCCGTTATGGCCGTGGTCGAGGAGCTGAAGAAGCTCGGCGCCACCGTCAAGGACGTCTCGCTGCCCAACATGCAGCACGCCATCCCCGCCTACTACGTGATCGCCCCGGCCGAGGCCAGCTCCAACCTGTCGCGCTTCGACGGCGTGCGCTTCGGCTACCGCTGCGAAGACCCCAGGGACCTGACCGACCTGTACAAGCGCTCCCGCGCCGAAGGCTTCGGCAGCGAAGTGAAGCGCCGCATCATGGTCGGCACCTACGCGCTCTCCGCCGGCTACTACGACGCCTACTACCTGAAGGCGCAGAAGATCCGCCGCCTGATCAAGAACGACTTCGTCCAGGCCTTCGAGGGCGTCGACCTGATCCTCGGCCCGACCACGCCGAACCCGGCCTGGAAGCTGGGCGAGAAGAACAACGACCCGGTCGCCCAGTACCTCGAGGACATCTACACCATCACCGCCAACCTCGCCGGCCTGCCGGGGCTGTCCATGCCCGCCGGCTTCGTCGACGGCCTGCCGGTGGGCGTGCAGCTGCTCGCGCCCTACTTCCAGGAAGGACGCCTGCTCAACGTGGCCCACCAGTACCAGCAGGTCACCGACTGGCACAAACAGGCCCCGGCCGGATTCTGAGGACGACACACATGCAATGGGAAACCGTGATCGGGCTGGAAATCCACGCACAGCTCAGCACCCAATCGAAGATCTTCTCCGCCAGCGCCACCACCTTCGGCGCCGAGCCCAACACCCAGGCCAGCCTGGTTGACCTGGGCATGCCCGGCGTACTGCCGGTGCTCAACGCCGAAGCCGTGCGCATGGCCGTGAAGTTCGGCCTGGCGATCGACGCCGAGATCGGCGAACGCAACGTCTTCGCTCGCAAGAACTACTTCTACCCGGACCTGCCCAAGGGCTACCAGACCAGCCAGATGGACCACCCCATCGTCGGCAAGGGCCACCTGGACATCACCCTGGACGACGGCACCACCCGCCGCATCGGCATCACCCGCGCGCACCTGGAAGAAGACGCCGGCAAGAGCCTGCACGAAGACTTCCACGGCATGACCGGCATCGACCTCAACCGTGCCGGCACCCCGCTGCTGGAGATCGTCTCCGAGCCGGAGATGCGCAGCGCCAAGGAAGCCGTGGCCTACGCCAAGGCGATCCACGCCCTGGTGCGCTACCTCGGCATCTGCGACGGCAACATGGCCGAAGGCTCGCTGCGCTGCGACTGCAACGTCTCGGTCCGTCCCAAGGGCCAGGCCGAGTTCGGCACCCGCCGCGAGATCAAGAACGTCAACTCGTTCAAGTTCATCGAGCGCGCCATCAACACCGAGATCGCCTGGCAGATCGACGAGCTGGAGTCCGGCCGCAAGATCGTCCAGGAAACCGTGCTCTACGACGTGGCGGCCAACGAAACCCGCTCCATGCGCAGCAAGGAAGAAGCCAACGACTACCGCTACTTCCCCTGCCCCGACCTGCTGCCGGTGGTGATCGAGAAGAGCTTCCTCGACGAAGTCCGCGCCCAACTGCCGGAGCTGCCGGTGCAGAAGCGCGAGCGCTTCGAGAGCCAGTTCGGCCTCTCCGCCTACGACGCCAGCGTGCTCTCCGCCAGCCGCGAGATGGCCGACTACTTCGAGGCCGTGCAGCGCACCTGCGGCGACGCCAAGCTGGCCGCCAACTGGGTGATGGGCGAGCTCTCCAGCCTGCTCAACAAGGACGGCCTGGAGATCGAGCAATCGCCGGTTTCCGCCGAGCACCTGGGCGTCATGATCCTGCGCCTGAAGGACGGCACCATCAACGGCAAGGCCGCGAAGACCGTGTTCGCCGCCCTGGCCGAAGGCGAAGGTTCGCCCGACGAGATCATCAAGGCCCGCGACCTGGTGCAGAACACCGACAGCGGCGCCGTCGAGAAGCTGCTCGACGAGGTGCTCGCCGCCAATGCCGAACAGGTCGAGCAGTACCGCGCCAGCGATGAAGCCAAGCGCGGCAAGATGTTCGGCTTCTTCGTCGGCCAGGCCATGAAGGCGGCCAAGGGCAAGGCCAACCCGGCCCAAGTGAACGAACTGCTGAAGAAGAAGCTCGAAGCCTGAGCCCGCTAGCCCAGTGGGCCCCGCACATGCGGGGCCCACTGGGTGATGGCAGGGCAAAAGGACCGATTCGCCTCCATCAGGTGACGCCATGCAGCGACTGCTCTGCCTTCTCGCCTTCTCCGGCCTCATGACCGGCTGCTCCTACATCCCCTTCGAACGCGACAGCGACACCCCGGGCGACTACCGCGCCGAGGGCCGCGCCTCCTTCTACGGCGCCCGCCACCACGGCCAGAAGACCGCCAGCGGCGAACGCTTCGACCAGAACGCCCTGACCGCCGCCCACCGCACCCTGCCCTTCGGCACCCGGGTCAAGGTCACCAACCTCGACAACGACCGCAGCGTGGTGGTCCGCATCAACGATCGCGGCCCCTATGCCCGCACGCGGATCATCGATGTCTCGAAGAAGGCCGCCGAAGCGCTGGGCATGATCCGCTCGGGCGTGGTGCCGGTGCGCGTCGAAAGCCTCCGATGAACCCAAGCAGGAAACCGCTATGAGCGAAGCACGCAAACCCGGCGTCCAGGTCCGCCGCGAAGTCATGGGCGACGCCTTCGTCGACCGCGCCCTGGGCAATGCCACCGAATTCACCCAGCCGCTGCAGGACTTCGTCAACGAACACGCCTGGGGCGGCGTCTGGAACCGTGAAGGGCTGGACCGCCGCACCCGCAGCCTGATCACCCTCGCCGCCCTCACCGCCCTGAAATGCCCCCAGGAGCTCAAGGGCCACGTGCGCGGCGCGCTGAACAACGGCTGCACCGTGGAAGAGATCCGCGAAGCGCTGCTGCACTGCGCCGTCTATGCCGGCGTCCCCGCCGCCATCGACGCCTTCCGCGCCGCCCAGGAAGTCATCGACGCCTGGCAGGCCGACCAGAAGGCCTGAGCCCTTCCGAGGTACAGACCCGTGGGAGCGAATTCATTCGCGATGCTCTTCGTAGGGTGGGCTGGGCGGCGCGCCGCTTCAGTCCACCGCCTCTCCGGCGCCTGGCTGATCATCGAGGCCTGCTGAAGCCTTCTGGAAGGAACCCTGGTCGCAGAGCCCAACCTTCTTCGCTTGGTTTGGAAGAGTGCGCTCGTTGGGTTTCGGTGGGCTGAAGCCCGCCCTACGCAACGGTCATGTCCGAGCGATGCGGCATGTGCAGGGGCGACTTCAATCGCCCAGCGGCGCGCAGCGCCGCCAAACACCTACCGATCAGGGATAACTGAAGCTCTTCACCAGGGTCAGCTCCCCCGGCTGGCGCATGGGCACGAGGAAGCTCTGCTGCTTCTCGTTGGGCGTGCCCTCTTCGCTGATCACGGTGATCTGGCCGATGGTCAGCGCCTGCCCCGGCGAACTGCTGCCGTCCTCGTCGTTGCGGTAGCCGCCGCCGTAGTAGTTCACGTAGACCAGGTACTGGCCCTTGAGCGGGGTCGGGGTGGCGATCATTTCCGGGCCGTAGCCGGTGGTCACGTCCACGTCCAGCGCCGCGCCGTTGGGCAGGGAGCGCTCGCCGTACCAGACATGGCCGCCGTCCGGGGTCACCAGGTGCAGGTCCAGGTCGGTGTTGTCGCTGTCCCAGGACAGCACCACGCGCAGGCGCGCCGAAACCCCGCCGCGGCCGAGGCTGTAGAACTGCACGCGGCGCTTCTGCTGGCCGTCGGGGCTCTGCACCTCGACGCTGTTGCTGCCGGCCGGGAACACGAAGGGACGGTCGAAGCCGCCGTCCTCGTTGATCTTCAGCGGCATGTCGATGCCGTTGACCACCAGCCGGCCCGGGCCTTGCGGCGCCTTCGACAGGCCGCTGATGGCGCCCTTGATCCGCGCGGTATCGGCCTGGTCCTCGGCGACGTTCACCGAGGACGCGGGGTAGTTGACCTGCTGCATGAAGTGCGCGCCGTCGCCACTGCCCTCGCGCCAGCCGCCGCGAGGCGTGTCGATGCGCACCTCGGCACTGGCGGCCAGGGGGATCAGGCTGAGAAGCAGGGGGGCGAGGTATCCGGGGCGCAGGCGCATGGGGTCATTCCAGTAACAGGTGGCGGGCGAGGCGTTCGACATAGTCTTCGTCCTGGCCATTGGGGTGGGCCTCGAAGGCCAGGTGCAGGTATTCGTGGGTCAGGTCGAGGCGGTCCTGCAGGGAGAACAGGCCGCGCACGAAGATGCGCCGCCGCTCGCGGTCGACATGGGGCTTGCCGGAGGCCAGGCGGCAGACGGCGAACTGCTGGATCTCGTCGTAGCCGGGCTCGCCGTCCAGGGTGGCGCGCCAGCCGCGACGCTGCGTGCGCAGCCACTCCTCGGCGTTGGGCAGCGCCTGGCAGGCGGCCACGAGCTTGTCCCAGCGGCTGAGGCTGGCACGGGGGAAGGCGCGGGCCAGGATGGCGTCATAGCGCAGGCCTTCGCCGGCCTGCTGCACCGCCTGCTGCCAGGCCAGGCGATCCGGGCCCGGCTTGTCGCTGTGGTAGGTGACCGGGCTGCCGGCCAGCACCAGGTCGGCGGTCCAGGCGACGATGGCGCGAGCCTCGGGCGTGGCCGGGCGCGGTGCGACGCGCTGGCTGGCGCTGCTGTCGTCGATGGTCAGGCAATCGCCGCGACGACCGGCGTTCTGCTGCAGGTAGCTGCGGATGGCCACGGCCAGGGCCTTGGCCGCTTCCGCCGGCTGCGCCGAGGCCTCGCGCTGCAGTACGCGGGCCACGTAGTCCTCGCGCTGCAGGTGGGCGGTGAGCTGCAGGGCATCGCCCTGGCGCTCGAGGAACAGCTCGCCGTCGCTCTCGATGGGCAGGCGGTTGCCGTTGGCGAACTCCACCTCGTAGCGCCCGCGGAGCATGCCCGGCTCCACCGCGGCCGCTTGAGCTTCGTGGCGCACCTGGCGCACCGGGTAGCGGGTGAACAGGCCGACCTCGACGCAGGCACCGGTTTCCGCCGGCCAGGTCGTGGGCAGCGTCTGCCCGAGCACGTCGGCGTACTCCTTGAGCACGCGCTGGCTGGTGCCCGGGCCACCGGCCCAGATCGGCGTGCCGTCGGCCAGCCAGCCGGCGAAACCACCCTGGCGCGCCTGGGCATCGCCATCGGCGAGCCAGCTCCAGGTCTTGGCGCGCAGGCGCCCGCCAAGGGCACCCAGCGCGGCGGAATCGGGCGCGGCCAGGGGCACGTCGAGCAGCACCTGGCGTGCCTGGGCCTGGGCCGGCAGGTGCGCCAGTTCGTCCAGCAGCTCGCTCACCGGCACCCGCGCCTGCGGCTGCAACTGGTCCAGGCGCTGCAACCAGCCGGCGCCCTGGCGCTCGCGCCAGTAGCGCGACCAGTCGGCGGGGTCGAGGTGCAGGTCGGGGGAGGAGAAATACAGGCCGCAGGACTTCACCAGCGCCTGGTCCCGGTCGATGCGCTCGCCGGGATTGCAGCAATAGACCTCGTCGCGGTCCTGGCCCTTGCACTGGTAGCCGGGGTCGGGACGCGCGTTATCCACGAGGTAGGCGTAGACGAACAGTTTCCACAGGCTGCCCAGGGGCGTCTGGCGCTCGGCGGGCAGGGCCCCGCGCGTGAGCACCCGGCTGCGGTCCAGCTGCAGCAGCTCGTTGCCCTGGGGCCCACGCCAGGCGAGGCTCAAAGGCGCCTCGCCGGCGTGCAGCAGCGGGGCCGCCAGCATCAGCAGGGCCCCGGCCAGGTGTCGCGTCCTAGTCAACCTTGATCCGTCCGAGCGCCGGTTCGCTCTCCAGCGCCTGCTCCTGGGGAGCGTAGAGGCGCTGGTAGCGGGCCGGCGGCAACTCGAAGGAGCCTTTCTGCGAGAAGCGCACCAGGTGCTGCAGCACCACGCTGCCCTGCAGGCTGTCCACCGGCACCGCGTAGAGCAGTTGGCCCGGCTCGTTGCGTGCGCGCTCCAGGGTCTCGGCTTCCTCGCCACCCAGGCCGGAGATCTTGATGCCCCAGGTGGTGCGCTCGACATCGGCGCCCGGCGGCAGCGGCACTTCCAGCATGCCGTAGCGCAGCGCGCGCTCGCCCTTGCTGGTGAGCACGATGGTGTCCAGGTAGAGGTCGTCGCTGGAGATGTCCTCCGGCTTCACCTCCTCGGCGGTGAAGCTGAAGGGCTCCTCGCCGGGCACCAGGCGCATCAGGCTGCGGGAGATCTCCACGTCCAGCTTCGCCGGGGCGGCCTGGGCGCTGTTGAAGTCCAGGCGCACGTCCACCGGGTGCGGCAGGTCGTCCGGCAGTTCCAGTTCAGCGGGCACGCCCTGGCCTTGCCACAGCCAGTAGCCTTCGCCGCTGGTGCCTTCGGCCGCGCGCCAGTCGCCCTGGGGCTTGAGCGCGATCGCCTCGTCGTCCTGGCCGAGGGAACGTTGCAGCCAGGTCAGCGCCAGGGCGCGTTCCAGGGTGGCCTGGCCAGGCGCCAGGCGCTTGAGCAGCGCGGCGGCGCGTTGGCGATCGGCACCGTTGACGTACAGGCCGACGGCCTCGGTGAAGGGTTGCTGGCTGGCGGCCAGGCGCTCGCGGGCGGCAGCGGCCTGGGCGGCCAGTGCGTCCGGCACCTTGGCCTGCACCTGGCGCGCCAGGCCGAGGGTGAGCACCCGCGCGGTGGCGAGGCCCAGGGCCGAATCCGGCGCGGCCATGACCAGGCTCTGGCTGCCGTCGTCCGACAGGGCCTGGTCGCTGCCCTCCCCGGCGGCCGCCAGGTCGGCCATCAGGCCTTCCATCAGGGTGTTGACCGGCAGCTGCATCTCGCGGGCGAAGCCGAGGATCAGCGCGCGTTGCAGCAACGGCGTGGTCGGCGCCTGTGCGGCGTAGACGTCCAGCACCCGCTGCCAATGTTCCGCCGGCAGCTGCACCTCCAGGGCGCGGCTGGCGTACCAGTCGGCGTAGTAGGCGTAGGCGGTGAGGAAGGCATCGGCATCCGCCTCGTCGCCCCACCAGGTGAAGGACGCTTCGGGGCCGGCCATCTGCACCAGGCGCAGGCGGCTGTTCTGCATGATCAGGCGCAGGCGGTCGCGCACGCGCGGCTCGCCCTGGGCCAGGGTCGGGTAGGCCAGGGACAGCGGCAGCAGGCGGCTGGCGGTCTGCTCGACGCCGCCGTAGGGGTAGCCGAGCAGGTCATCGAGCGCGCCCTTGAACAGGGAGCGGCCGCTGTCGTCGAGGCGCAGGCGGATGGCGCTGGCGTCGGCCGGCAGGCCCAGTTCGGTCTTGCCGGCATAGGCGACGACGGTCTTCGCCTGGGCGCTCTGCCAGCCGCTGGCGGCCAGGTGCAGGGCGACGTCGAGGGCGTCGACGACCTGGCCGTCCTGAACCAGCTCGGCGTGGAAGTCGCCATTCACCAGGGCGGTCTCGGCCAGCGGCAGGTAGTTGATGCCCTTGGCCAGCTCCACCGGAGTGCGCTGTTCCTGGCCGTTGTAGCGGGTCACCAGCTCGGCCTTGGCACCGGCTTCGCCCTGGTTGAAGGCGAACAGGCCGAGGGCCGGCTTGTCACCGCCACGGTAGGTGGCCGGGCCGCTCCACTTCAGGTACAGCGGCTTCTCGGAACGCACGAACTGGCGCTTCTGGCCAACCTGGCCGTCGGCGTTGACGGCGCGGGCGGTGATGCGCCAGCGGGTCAGCGAGTCGGGCATGCGGAAGCTGAAGCGCGCCTTGCCGTCGGCATCGGTGACGAGGTCGGGCTGCCAGGCGGCGGTGTCGACTTCCTCGCGGCGCGGGCGCTCCAGCACCTTCACGCCGCGGTCGCTGCGGTTCGCGCGGCCCGGGGCGCTGGGCGTGCCGGGCAGGGCCAGGTCGTAGGCGATGAACGACAGGCTGGCGCTGGTGCGCACGTTGTTGCGACGCGGGTGGTAGAAGAACTGGTCGATGCCCGGGGCGATCTCCGGCTGCAGCGCGTAGATCATCTCGTCCACCACGCTGACGGTGAGGCGCGAGGCGGTCGGCTTGCCGGCGTAGCGGGTGGTCAGCTCGACGGTGACCAGGTCGCCGGGGCGGGCGGTTTCCTTGTCGGCGACGATCTGGATGTCGATCTGCGGCGTCGCCACCTTGATGCCGGCGTTCTGGAAGCTGTAGTCGCCGCCACGGGTGTAGAGCGCGGAGAAGGTGATGTTCGGCGAGAAGGTCTCGCCCACCGGGATGCGTGCGCGGTACTGGGTATCGGACAGGCGCTCGATCTTCAGCCAGTCGCCGCCCTTGGACAGCAGCGCGGTGGCCTCGACCTTGTCGCGCTCCAGGGTCAGCAGCGCGTCGCTCACCGGCTCCGGGAAGGTGATCAGGGCCAGGGCCTCGTCACCGGCCTGGTACTCGGCCTTGTCCAGAACGATCTCGATGGTGCCGGCCACGGCCTTGACGCCATCGCCGCTCACCGAGTGGCCGGTGGCACCCAGGATCAGCCCGTGCTCGTCCTTGAGGGTGATGCTGTAGGTGCCGGGGCGCTCGAACTTGAGGTCGAAACCTTCGTCCCCTTCGCCCAGGCTGCCGCTGTGGCTGCTCTGGTCCTCCAGGCGTACCCAGTCGTAGCGCGCGGGCTTGAGCTCGGTCGGGCGCTCGCTGCGGTAGGTGAAGCGCACCGACTCGCCGGCGCTGCTGAAGCGCTGCGGGGCGGTCAGGGCGTAGCGGGCGGCGCCACGCTCGATGAGGATTTCCTTGCTGGTCTTGACCCGGTATGCGGCGCCATCGCTGGCGAACACGGTGAGCAGGTAGCGGCTGGGCTTCTCGGCCGCCGGCAGGTCGATCTCGGCACGGCCCTTGGCGTCGGTGGTCAGTTCGCTGGTGCTCAGCTCGATGGGGAACTGGCCGAGGTACTGCAGTTCGTTGTCGATCATCGACAGCTGCTGGGCGCGCAGGCTCAGTTGCAGCTTGGCGTTGGCCACCGGCTTGCCATCCGGGTAGAGCAGCACCAGGGCGCCCTTGACCGGCTCGCCGGTGCGGAAGTCGGGCTTGGCCAGGTCCAGCGACACCTCGAAGTGCGGCTTGATGTACTCGGCGACGCGGAAGGCGCTGCTGTAGATCTGCTCGCGGTAGGTGAAGCGCAGCTCGTAGCCGCCGGCCACGGCGTTCTGCGGCAGCTGGAAGCGGCTGGAGGTGCCGGACCTGGAGTCCAGGTTCAGGTCGAGGGTCTGCAGCTGGGTGCCGTTGGCATCGAGCACCGCGAGCTTGATCGGTGCGGCGCTTGGCGCCACCGAATCACGGGCGTTCTTGAACTCGCGGCCGACGATCTTCACCTCCACCCAGTCCCCCGGGCGGTACAGCGGCCGGTCGGTGAAGGCGTAGAGCTTGGTGTCGTAGATCTCGCTGTCGTAATAGAAGTTCTCGGAGACGAACACGCCGCCCTCGGCATCCTCGCCCAGCAGGTAGGAACGTTCCGGGCTGGCATGGCCGAGGCGCAGCAGGCCCTCGGCGTCGGTGCTGCCGCTGGTCATCACGCCCAGGCCGTCGGTCCACAGCACCTTGGCCCCGGCGACCGGGGTGCCCTGGTGCTTGTGCGCCGTCCATACCAGCAGCTCGCCGCCGGCGATCTTGCTCACGGCGACGGTGTTGGAGACGAACACCACGGTGGTGGCGCGGTACTTGCCGACGATGGCCTCGGCCAGGTACAGGCCCGGCTTGAGCTTGCCCAGCGGGATGTAGACGTTGCCCGGCTGGACGTTGGTGAACTGGCTCGAGGAGCCGGCCAGCTCGACGCCCTTCGGCGGCTCGATGGGCTTGGCTTCCCACAGCGGGTAGCGGAACTGCTCGACCAGGGGCAGGCCCTTCATGGGCGCGTACTGCACCTGCGGGGTGAATTCGGTGGGCTGGCGGATGGCGTCGCCCATCTTCAGCTCGGGCGCTTCCTCGGTGACCTGCTTGCGCGACTCGTAGGAGAAGGCGCGCTGCATCACCCGCCGCGACTTGCGGTACCAGTTGTCCCACAGGTAGCCGAGGGTGTTGGACAGGCCCTCGCCCTTGAAATCGCCCTCGGCGACCACCCGGTGCAGGTTCTTCTGACGCTTGAGGAACTCCAGCGGGTTGTCGATGCGGTACACCCGCACGTCGACACCGCCGTAGCCTTCCATGCGGTAGCGGCGGTAGTCGCGGCCCGGTGCCTCGAGGCGCACCTTGGCGACCTCGTCGGCGGCGAAGCTGCTGTCGGCCAGGAGGAAGAAGGATTCCCCCGAGAGCGGCGTGTAGCCGCTGGAGGGCACTTCGTCATCGGCCTGGCTGCTGCCGAAGGGCAACGCCAGGGCGAGCAGGGCCGTCGCCGACAGGGTGGCGGCGCGGCGCAGCAGGCGGGCGGCAGTCATCGGGAGAGGAAGTGCAGCCGATAGATGCCGATAAAGTTGGGGTTGGATTCGTCGGGGATCCATCGGGTGTCCTTCCATGTCATGAGTTGTTGCAGGCTCACGGAGCGCATGCCGTTATCGGTCGGCGTGGTGGTTCCGGTGTGGTACGCGATGTCGCGCCCCATCCAGATCATCAGGTGCTGCTCGTCGCCCTGGTCGAAGAAGATCAGGTCGCCGGGCCGCGCCTGGTTGAGGTCACGGCCGGCGAACCGGCTGTTGTACTGGATCAGCTTGATGGCATTCACATAGGGCCCGACCTTGCCGCCACCCTGTTGCCAGGTCTGCGCCAGGCGGCGCTGGCCGTCGGTCAGGTCCAGCTCCGGCGGCAGGTAGCGGTTGGACAGGCCGTTGGCGCGCAGCCACTTGCCGTCGTGGGGCTTGAGCGCCTCGTTGGCGGCGAAGCGCACCAGGCCGGCACAGTCCTGCTGGTGCCAGCGCGGGCTCGGCCCCTGGCGCAGCTGTTCCTGGGCGATGCGCACGAACCAGGCGCGGAACACCTGGGACTGCTCGGCGTCCAGTGCGGGGACGTCCTCGGCGCGCACGGCCAGGCTCCACGCCATCAACAGCGCGGCAAGGCCCAGCGGCAGGCGAGCCAGGGTACGGGTCACAGCGGGCGCCACTCCAGCGGCAGCCATTGCCAGTCGGAACCGGTCTTGGTGCCCGCAGGCAGCGCCAGGGCGTACTTGCCATGGCCACCGAGGGCCCGCAGCTTGGGCAGCAGGTGGGTTTCGGCGGCGTTGCGGAACACCGGCTCGTAGTTGCTCGGCAGGCTGTCGAGGGTCTCGCGCTCGAGCAGCTTCGACAGGCCGTCGGGGGCCATGAAGGCCGGCACCAGGGCGTCCTTGGGCAGGGTCTCGGCCAGCGGCGGGAAGCGCTTGTCGAGGGTATCCAGGCCCTTGGTCACCAGCTTGTCGTCGAGGGAGAACAGCAGGGTGTCGCCATGGCGCGCCAGGCTCACGCGGAAGAAGCCGCTGGAACCCAGGGCGTCCGGGTTGGCGTTCTCGCTGGCCGGGTACTGGCCGAAGTTGGAGCCGACATCGCGGGTCCAGCGGCGGGTCTCGCCCTGGGTCTGGTCGTCCACCGGGAAGCGGCCACCCTCGACATAGGGCTCGTAGGCGCCGATCACCGAGCCGAACAGGCCCTCGATGGCGGTATCGAGCTCAGGCGTCACCTTCTCGCCCAGTAGGGTGACCAGCAGCGGCGAGTGCAGGCGCGATTCGGCGTACCAGCACAGGCCGGCCGATCCGTTCAGGCGCTTCTCCAGCTCGGCGGCGACCTCCTTGCCGGCGCCGACGCGGTCCAGCAGCTTGCCGGGCACGCCCGGTGCCACCGGTAGCGCCACGCAGGCACTGGCGCCCATGGGCATGGCCTTCCAGATGGGGGCGAAGTCGAAGGCCGGCTGGTCGTCGACGTCGTTGAGGGCGACGTAGCTGTGCCAGCCCTTGTCGTCCATCTCGAAGCGCAGCCCGGCGAAGGACGGGAAGAAGCGCTGGTAGCCGAAGGCGACGTACTCGCCGCCCAGGGCGATGCGCTGCTGCTCGGTGCCGCGGGCATCCAGGCCGAAGCGCTCGGGGAAGGGGTTCTCGCCTTCCAGCAGGGATTCCACCGATTCGGTGGCGTCCTTGGCCAGTTGGCCGGCTTCATCCATCAGCATGCCGGGGCTGGACAGCACCAGCAGCTTGTCGCCGTGGCTGGCCAGCAGCACGGAGCGATCGCCCAGGTAGCTCAGGCGGTAGAGCGGTACGGAGTCGCCGTCCACGCGCAGCTCGCCGGCCTGGCTCAGCTGGCTGTCGTCGAGGGCGACGTGGGCCAGGGGCTCCAGCACCCGCGCCAGGCCACCGCGCTCGATGGTCAGCAGCACATGCTTGAGCTTGCCGTCGGCGCCGCGCCACAGGGCGACTTCGGCGGGCTGGTCGAGCAACTCGTCCAGCAGCGTGTCCTGTAGCTTGAGGTCACGCTCGTAGATGATCCGCCGCAGGCTGCCGGACAGCCCGAGGCGGTCGGCGTTGTCCTGGTAGTAGAAGACGAAGTCCTCGGTGAGGGTGTCGCGCAGCAGCGGCACGGCGAGGATGTCCTTGGGCAGGCGGCTCAGCGAGACGCTCTCGATCAGCGCATCGGGGCGCTTCAGGTCGAGGCCCAGGGCGCTCTTCTCGGCCAGCTCGCGCGGCGGTTCCTTGGAGCACCCGCCCAGCAGGCCGAAGGCGGCCAGCGGCAGCAGCAGGCCGGCGGCCAGGGCGCGCGGGTGGCGTGCCAGGGCCGGGCGGCGGGCCGGTTCGGGTGTGGTGGTCTGGCTCATGTCGAATAACCCCAGTTCATCCAAGCGTCGGGACATCAGAAATTGAAGGATTTGACGAGCAGCAGCTCGCCGATGGCACGCAGCGGGACGAGGAAGGTCTCGCGTTTCTCATTCACGGTGTTCTCGTTGAACACCAGGCTGATCTGCGAGGTGATCACCTCGTTCTGGTTGCTGCCGGCGTCGAAGTTGTAGCCGCCTGCGCCCAGGTTGCCCCAGTAGTTGACGTACACCAGGTAGGTGCCGTGCAGCGGCGCGGTCATGGTGAACATCTCCGGCCCCGGGCCATCGACGCTGTCGGTGTCCAGGCCGCCGCCGTTGCTCATCACCGGGTCCGCCCAGAAGGCGTGCTGGCCGTCGGGAGTGACGATGTGCAGGTCGAGCTCGGCCTTGGGGTCGTCCCAGCCGAGCACGACGCGCAGGCGCGCGGGCGTCCGATGGGTGTTGGCCTCGTAGAACTGCACGCGCTTGACCGACTTGCCATCACCGGACACCAGCTCGACGCCGTTGGAGCCGGCGCCGAAGGCATAGGGGCGGACGAAGCGGCCCTGGTCGTCGGTGTAGAGCGGCAGCGGGTTGCCATTGACCACCAGGCGATGCGGCTGGCGTACGTGGCCGAGGTTGGCCAGGCGGCCTTCGATCAGGGTGCGGTTGCGCTGGCCGCCTCGGTCGATGGGCGGCGTGGGGTAGGCGACGGCGGGGTTCTCGCTGCGGTCCAGCAGCCCGGCGTAGCGCCAGCCGGCGGTCGGCCCCTCCAGCGTCGCGGCCGGTTCGGCGGCCTGGGCCATGGAGGCCAGGAACGTCAGGCAGAGCAGGAGGGGGGCGCGCATGTTTAATCCTTTAATGGCGCAAAGGCGCTGATGCTAGAGCCTCACGGGGGAGCGCGCAATCCGGGGCGTCGAGGAGTCGGAAGTCCCTCACAATTTGAAACATCTCACCCCGGAAAGCTAGATCAGCCCCATCAGCTGCAACGTCAGCAGGCCGAGGTTGGTGGTGACCACCGCCGCCAGGGTGGTGATCACGATGATCGCCGCCGCCAGCTCGTGGTTGCCGTTCACCGCGCGCGCCATGACGAAACTGGCCGCCGCCGTGGGGCTGGCGAAATAGAGGAAGAGGATCGCCAGCTCGGCATTGCGGAAGCCGCAGACCCAGGCGCCGACCGTGGCCACCAGGGGCAGCCAGACCATCTTCATCAGGCTGGCGCTCATCGCCATCGGCCCG
This sequence comes from Pseudomonas tohonis, assembly GCF_012767755.2. Classification (NCBI taxonomy): domain Bacteria; kingdom Pseudomonadati; phylum Pseudomonadota; class Gammaproteobacteria; order Pseudomonadales; family Pseudomonadaceae; genus Pseudomonas; species Pseudomonas tohonis. Next base: position 1,365,422 of record NZ_AP023189.1, on the reverse strand, counting down.
CTCGCGCGCAGGGAGGCCAGGGACAGGGTGCCGCCGATACAGATCAGCGCCAGGGGCAGGGTCATCTGCGCGAAGTACTCGCCGGATGTGACCACCCAGGCCGGCAACGGCAGTTGCAGGTAGGCCACCGGGATGGCCGCCAGTACGCCGATGATCAGCGGGTTGCCGAGGATGCTCTTGAACAGGCTCCAGGGGTCGGTCTTGGCGTTGGGCGCGTAGAGAGCCAGCACCACCGAGGACAGGGTGTTGTAGCAGAGGATCACCACGCCCCCGAGCACCCCGCCCACCGAGAGCCCGTAGTCGCCGTACATGCTGGTGGCCAGGGCCAGGCCGATGATGCCGTTGTTGCCACGGAAGGCGCCCTGGGTATAGACGCCGCGGTCCGCCTTCGGCACCCGCCAGATCGCCCAGAGCCAGGCCAGGCCGAAGCACACCAGCGTGGCCAGGACGAAGTAGCCGATCAGCCGCGGCTGCAACGCGGTGCGCAGGTCGGCCTGGACGATGGCGAGGAACAGCATGGTCGGCATGGTGCCGCGAAAGACCAGCGAGGAGGCGGTATCGATGAAGGGAGCGTCGATCCAGCGCAGGCGCCGCAGCAGCACACCGAGGAAAAGCATGGAAAAGACCGGCGCGGTGATGCCGATGATTTGCTGGACGACGGCGAACATGGAGGGGCCTGGCGCGCGGGGATAGTTAGGCGGCTAAGGATAACCAAGTCGGGGCGGGAAGTGGCTTTCACGAAGCTTTCAGGGCAGAGAAGAGCCAGCCCTTGGCGTCAGGGGAAAGCCCGATCGCGAATGAATTCGCTCCTACAAAGCCCAGCCGAGCCAGCATGCGGGCATGATCGCTGCGCAGGGTGGAGGTCGCTTCTTACCTCCACCAGGCGGGGCCAGGGTCGGCACAGGGGTGTGCCCGGGGCTCCGGCATCGATAATTTAGCGAGCAAAGGAAAAGCGGTGGGCTGAAGCCCACCCTACACACACCCGACAAGGCGCCGAGGTTTTGTTCGGCGCCATCGGCGTCAGCGACGCACCGGGCGCTTCTGCAGCTTGCGCTGCAAGGTGCGGCGGTGCATGCCCAGGGCACGGGCGGTGGCGGAGATGTTGCCGTCGTGCTCGGCCAGCACACGCTGGATGTGCTCCCACTGCAGGCGGTCCACCGACATCGGGTTTTCCGGCACCAGGGTGTCCAGGTCGGCATGCTGGGACAGCAGCGCGGTCAGCACGTCGTCGGCATCGGCCGGCTTGCACAGGTAGTTGGTGGCGCCGCGCTTGATGGCTTCCACGGCGGTGGCGATGCTCGAATAGCCGGTGAGGATCACCACGCGCATCTCCGGGTCCAGCTCCAGCAGCTTGGGCAGCAGCACCAGGCCGGAGTCGCCCTCCATCTTCAGGTCGAGCACGGCGTAATCGGGCAGGTCGTCCCTGGCCAGGACCAGGCCTTCCTCGGCCGAGCCGGCGACCGAGACCCGCAGGCCACGGCGACTCATGGCACGGGCCATGACACGGGTGAAGGTGGCGTCGTCGTCCACCAGCAGCAGGTGGGGCTGTTCTTCGCCTTCGATCAGGGGTTCATCGCTCATTTGGACTCCTCGCGGATTCAAGCTCAGACAACGCCGTAACCACGGGGCAGGCGCAACTCGGTGAGGGTACCGCCATCTTCATGGTTGTACAGCTTCACGGTTCCGCCGGCACGGGTGACGCTGGCCTGGCTGAGGAACAGGCCGAGGCCGAAGCCCTTGCCCTTGGTGGTGAAGAAGGGCCGGCCGAGCTGTTCGGCGATGGCCAGGGGCACGCCGGCGCCATGGTCGCGGATGCTCAGCACCATCCACTGGTGATCCCAGTTGATGCGGATGTCGAGCTTGTCCGGGCAGGCGTCGGCGGCATTGTTCAACAGGTTCAGCAGGGCCTGGGTCAGGTCGGCCGGCGGCATGAGCCGGGGCGGCTGGCCGATGCCCAGGCACTGGTAGCGATAGGTGGCCTCGGGGCGCATCAGGTGCCAGCGGTTGAGGGTGACCTCCATCCACTCCACCACCGATTGCTCCACCACCGCCTGGCGTCGATCCGCCTCGGCGGCGCGCACCAGTTGCTGCAGGGTGTCCTTGCACAGGCGCACCTGCTCCTGCAGCAGGGCCAGGTCATCCTGCAGGGACGGCTTGTCGCCGTATTCCTGGCGCAGCTCCTTGAGCAGCACGCTCATGGTCGCGAGCGGCGTGCCCAGCTCATGGGCGGCGCCGGCGGCCTGGGTGGCCACGGCCAGCAGCTGCTGGTCGCGCATGCCCTCTTCCCGGCGCACGGACTGCAGCTGGTCCTGCCGACGCAGCTCCTCGGTCATCCGCGCGGCGAAGAAGGTGATCAGCGCGGCAGCCAGGGCGAAGCTCAGCCACATGCCGTAGATCAGCAGGGTCTCGCGCTGGGCCACCGGCATCTCCAGCGGGTGGAACCACACCAGCAGCAGGGTGTAGGCGGCCAGGGCCATGCCTGCCAGCACCAGGGTGTAGAGCCAGGGCAAGGTGGCGGCGGCGATGGTCAGCGGCACCAGGTAGTAGGAAACGAAGGGGTTGGTCGAGCCGCCCGAGTAGTAGAGCAGCACGCTGTGGATGACCAGGTCGCAAGCCAGTTGCACCGAGTACTCCAGCTCGGTGACCGGCCAGGGCCCGCGCAGGCGCAGGGCGGTGCTCAGGCACAGGATGACCGATACACCGAGGGTGACCGACAGCTCCAGCCAGGGCAGCTGCAGCAGCTGGGCCTTGTAGGCGAGCCCCACCGAACCGGCCTGGGCGGCCAGCACGAGGATGCGGATGAAGGTCAGGCGCAGCAGGTTCTGCCGGCTGGCGGACAAGAGGGGCAAGGGTTCGAGCATGGGCACTCCAAGGCGTCGGCGGAGTATAACCAAGGCGTCACGCGCTCCGCTGATATGCGTCAACTCGCCGCATCGTCGCAGGCCTTCCGTCGGCCGACGACGGGGCTCCATTCCACTGCCCCTGCCCGGAACGCAAAAAAATGTTCCGGGTCTTAACCCCGATCGCAGCGGACCTGCGTCTAACCCCGTGACTGCTGCACAATCCGTGCACCCCACTGCCTCTCACAAGGAGCCGTTATGCAAGCCATCACCCGCCTCGCCGCTGCCATCACCCTGTGCGCCGCGACCTTCGGCAGCCTCTCCGCCCAGGCCGAGGAAGCCCGCTACAACCAGGTGGCGCTGCGCGCCGAGGTCAGCCAGGAAGTGGCCCACGACCTGATGCACGTGACCCTCTACAGCGAATCCCAGAGCGCCGACCCGGCGAAGCTCGCCGCCGAAATCACCCGCACCATCAACGCCGCGGTGGAAAAGGCGCGGGGCACCAACGGGGTATCGGTGAGCCTGGGCAGCCGCAACAGCTACCCGGTCTACGACGACAAGGGCCAGAAGATCACCGGCTGGCGCGAGCGTGCCGAACTGCGCCTGGAAAGCCCCGACTTCGCCACCCTGTCCCAGCTCAGCGCCGACCTGATGGGCACCCTGAAGATGGGCGGCATGGACTTCAGCATCGCCGACCCGACCCGCAAGAAAAACGAGGACGCGCTGATCAAGCAGGCCGTGGACGCCTTCAAGGCCCGCGCCCAGCTGGCCACGGAAGCCCTCGGCGGCAGCGGCTACAAGCTGGTCAGCCTCAACCTCAACAGCGCCGGCTTCCAGCCGCAGCCGGTGATGATGCGCGCCATGGCCGCCAAGTCGTCGATGTACGACAGCGCCCCGGCACCGGAGGTCGAGGCCGGCACCAGCCGGGTGACCGTCAACGCCGACGGCGTCATCGAGGTGCAGATGCCCTGATTCCGGGCGGGAGCCGCGCTGCAACGGCGCGGCTCCCTTTCATTACCGCGCCCCCTCATTTGCATATTTGCGACACCGCCTTACACCTTCGTCACAGCTTCTACACTCTCCCCTGCCCTCGGCTTGCCTCAGGCATGTGCCGTGCATAGGTTCTTGCAAGGTCCCTCACGAAGGGACCCCTCACGATGACAACCACAACAAGACATGAGGTCAAAATGCGTAAAAACGCCGTCATCCAAGCGCTGCTCGCCGCCGGCCTGATCGCCGCCGCACCGCTCGCCAGCGCCGCCAGCAACCTGGTCTTCTGTTCCGAAGGCAGCCCCGCTGGCTTCGACCCCGGCCAGTACACCACCGGCACCGACTTCGACGCGGGGGCCGAAGCGGTCTTCAACCGCCTCACCCAGTTCGAGCGCGGCGGCACAGCGGTCGAACCCGGCCTGGCGGAGAAGTGGGACATATCCGACGACGGCCTGACCTACACCTTCCACCTGCGCCCGGGCGTGAAGTTCCACAGCACCGACTACTTCAAGCCCACCCGCGAATTCAACGCCGACGACGTGCTCTTCACCTTCCAGCGCATGCTCGACAAGGACCACCCCTTCCGCAAGGCGTACCCCACCGAGTTCCCCTACTTCACCGACATGGGCATGGACGCCAACATCGCCAAGCTGGAGAAGTTCGACGAGCACACCGTGCGCTTCACCCTCAACACCGTGGACGCGGCCTTCATCCAGAACATGGCCATGAGCTTCGCCTCCATCCACTCCGCCGAGTACGCCGACCAGCTGCTCAAGGCCGGCAAGGCCGCCGACCTCAACCAGAAGCCCATCGGCACCGGCCCGTTCGTCTTCAGCCGTTACCAGAAGGACGCGCAGATCCGCTACAAGGGCAACAAGGACTACTGGAAGCCCGAGGACGTGAAGATCGACAACCTGATCTTCGCCATCAACTCCGACGCCTCGGTGCGTTACCAGAAGCTCAAGGCCGGCGAATGCCAGATCACCGCCTACCCGCGCCCGGCCGACCTCGATGCCATGCGCAAGGACCCCAAGCTCGACGTACCGCAGCAGGCCGGCTTCAACGTCGGCTACATCGCCTACAACATCGAGCACAAACCCTTCGACAAGCTCGAAGTGCGCCAGGCGCTGGACATGGCGGTGAACAAGCCGGCCATCATCAAGGCCGTCTACCAGGGCTCCGGCCAGCTCGCCACCAACGGCATGCCGCCGACCCAATGGTCCTACGACGACAGCATCAAGGACCCCGCCTACGACCCCGAGAAGGCCAAGGCCCTACTCAAGGCCGCCGGCGTCGCCGAGGGCACCGAGATCACTCTCTGGGCCATGCCCGTGCAGCGCCCCTACAACCCCAACGCCAAGCTGATGGCCGAGATGCTCCAGGCCGACTGGGCCAAGATCGGCATCAAGGCCAAGATCGTTTCCTACGAATGGGGCGAGTACAACAAGCGCGCCAAGGCCGGTGAGCACGACGCCCTGCTGATCGGCTGGACCGGCGACAACGGGGACCCGGACAACTGGCTCGGCGTGCTCTACGGCTGCGATGCCATCGGCGGCAACAACTACTCGCGCTGGTGCGACAAGGGCTACGACAAGCTGATCAAGGAGGGCAAGGCGGTCACCGACAAGGACAAGCGCACCGCCCTCTATAAAGAGGCCCAGCAGATCCTCAAGCGTGAAGTGCCGATCACCCCGATCGCCCACTCCACCGTCAACCAGCCCATGAGCAAGACGGTGAAGGACTTCCGCATCAGCCCCTTCGGCCTCAACTCCTTCTATGGCGTGAGCGTCGAGAAGTAAGCCGTATCGGCGGGGCCGCCCGGCCCCGCCCCTCCACCCCGAAGGGAAGCACCATGCGCCGATGCCTGTCGTCCCTCGCCCTGCTCCTGCCGCTTGCCTGCAACGCCGCCAGTTCCCTGGTGGTCTGCACCGAAGCCAGCCCCGAAGGCTTCGACATCGTCCAGTTCACCGCCGCCACCACGGGCGATGCCGCCGCCGAGACGATCTTCGACCGCCTGGTGCAGTTCGCCCCCGGCAGCACCCGCCTGCAGCCGGGCCTCGCCGAACGCTGGGACATCAGCCCGGATGGCCTCACCTACGACTTCCAGCTGCGCCGCGGCGTGAAGTTCCACACCACGCCCTGGTTCACCCCCGGCCGCGAGTTCAATGCCGACGACGTGCTCTGGAGCTTCCAGCGCCAGCTCGACCCGAAGCATCCCTGGCATGAACTCTCGCCACGGGGCTTCCCCTATGCCGAATCCATGGCCTTCGCCCAGTTGATCGAGCGCGTCGAGAAGCTCGACGAACACCGCGTGCGCTTCGTCCTGCGTCACCCCGAGGCGCCCTTCCTCGCCGACCTGGCCATGGGCTTCACCTCCATCTACTCCGCCGAATACGCCGCCAAGCTGCTGGCCACCGGCACGCCCGACGCGCTCAACAGCCAGCCGGTGGGCACCGGCCCCTTCGTCTTCCAGCGCTACGCCAAGGACGCCCAGGTGCGCTTCCTCGCCAACCCCGACTACTGGAACGGCAAGCCGCCCAGCGACCGCCTGCTGCTGGCCATCACCCCCGACCCGAACGTACGCATCCAGCAACTGCGCGCCGGCGCCTGCCAGGTGGCCCTCTACCCCAAGCCCACCGACGTGCCCGCCCTGCGCGGCGCGCCCGGCGTGAAGCTGGTGGAGCAGGATGCGCTGATGGTCGCCTACGTCGCCCTCAACACCCGCCACCCGCCGCTGGACGACGTGCGCGTGCGCCAGGCGATCAACCTCGCCTTCGACAGGAAGTCCTACATCCGCGCCCAGTACGGCGAAGGCGCGGCCAGCGCCGCGGTCAACCCCTACCCCGCCACCCTGCTGGGCTACAACAGCGACCTCGATCCCTGGCCCCACGACCCCGAGCGCGCCCGCCAGCTGCTGGCCGAGGCCGGGCACGCAAGCGGGCTCAAGCTGTCGATCTGGACCCGCCCCGGTGGCGGCCCCACCAACCCCAACCCCGGCATCGGCGCGCAGATGCTCCAGGCCGACCTGGCCGCCATCGGCATCCAGGCGGACATCCGCGTCTTCGAATGGGGCGAACTGATCAAGCGCGCCAAGAACGGCGAGCACGACCTGGTGTTCATGGGCTGGGTGGGCGACAACGGCGACCCGGACAACTTCCTCACCCCCAACCTCTCCTGCGCCGCCGCGCAATCAGGGGAGAACCAGGCCGGCTGGTGCGATGCGAAATTCGACGACCTCATCCGCCAGGCCCGCGCGGAAAACGACCGGGACACACGCGCCCAGCTCTACCGCCAGGCCCTGGCGATCTTCCACGAAAAAGCCCCCTGGATCCCCCTCGCCCACCCCAGGCTGTTCAACGTCCTCACCCCCGAGGTGGAAGGCTTCCGCATGAGCCCGCTGGGGTCGAACAACTTCGCGACGACGCGGTTGAAGGCGAAGCCGGACGCCCCGTAGGAGCGAGCTCTGCTCGCGAAGCTCTTTGTAGGGTGGGCTTCAGCCCACCACCACGGCTATGCCAACCCGAACGGATCGTCGATGGAATGGCTCGGCTGGGTGAACCAGCGCGGGCCGTCTTCGGCCATGTAGAAGTGGTCTTCCAGGCGGATGCCGAATTCACCGGGTACGCAGATCATCGGCTCGTTGGAGAAGCACATCCCCGGCTCCAGGGGGGTGGCGTCGCCGCGTACCAGGTAGGGGCCTTCGTGGATGTCCAGGCCGATGCCGTGGCCGGTGCGGTGCGGCAGGCCGGGGAGCTGGTAGTCCGGGCCCAGGCCGTTGGCTTCCAGGGAGCGGCGGGCGGCGGCGTCCACCGATTCGCAGGAGGCCCCGAGCCGGGCGGCTTCGAAGGCTTGCAGTTGCGCGGCCTTTTCGAAGTCCCAGAAGGTGCGCTGACGTTCGCTGGGAGTGCCGAAGACGTAGCTGCGGGTGATGTCGGAGATGTAGCCGTGGAGCTTGCAGCCGGTGTCGACCAGCACCATGTCGCCGCCCTTGAGCACCTGCGGCTCACGCACGCCGTGGGGGAAGGCGCTGGCGGGGCCGAACAGCACGATGCAGAAGTAGGAACCCGTGGCACCGACGCGGCGGTGCGCCTGGTGGATGAACTCCTCGACCTCGGTGGTGCTGATGCCGGCGCGCAGGATGCTGGCAGCGGCCTTGTGCACCTCCAGTGTCATGTCCTTGGCCCGTTGCATCAGGGCGATTTCGGCGGCGGACTTGCGCTGGCGGCAGTGGCCGGTCACCCGGGCGCCGTCGATGAAGTCGTAGCCGCTGCCCTCGCGGCGGATGCCGTCGAACATGAAGAACGGCAGGCTCGGGCACAGCGCCACCCGGGCGCCGGCGGCGAGCTTCAGGCCGGCGAGCATGCCCAGCAGCAGGCGGTAGGGATTCTCGTGTTCCTGCCAGGTGCGGATCGTCCCGGGGACAACCTGGAAGTCGCGCACCGTGCCTTCCTCGAACGCCGGGGCGATGTATTGAAGTTCGCCGCTGGCGGGCAGCAGCGCGCCCACCAGGCGTTCGCTCGGGTGCCACTGCACGCCGGTGAAATAGCGCAGGTTGCTGCCTGCGTTGAGGTACAGGGCGGCGATGCCCTCTTCCTGCATGAAGGCCTGGGCGCGATCGATCCGGGCCCTGTATTCGGCCAGCTCGATGGGGCCGCTGCCGGCGGTCATGTCACGCAATCCGGCGAGCGCCTGTTCCGGCGTACTGCCGCCTACACCCCTGGTCATCACTGGCACCTCTTCATTGTCCGACAATTGCGGCGAAATTTAAGTGAGACTTAAATAGAGGTCAAAGCAAATTTTCAGTCCCACTTAAAATCAGCTCGCAGCCAACGACGCTTTCGCGCGGGCCCCGTCCCGTTATACTGGCCGCCTTCCAACAAGAGCCCTCGCCATGTCCGTAGATCGCATCGGAGAACGCTTGCGCCGTTACAGACGCGCCGCCAAGAAGACCCTGAACGAAGTCGCGAGCGAGTCCGGCCTCACCGCCAGTTTCCTCTCCCAGGCGGAGCGCAATCTCACCGGCGTGTCGATCTCCTCGCTGGCGAACATCGCCAAATCCCTCAACGTCCCGCTCAACGTCCTGTTCGACCAGCCGCCGCAGCCGCAGCCCGATTCGCACCAGGGCGAGCGCGTGCGCTACACCATCGAGGGCCAGCCGCTGGCCTACGAGCGCCTGTCCACCTCGTTCCCCGGCAACCTGCTCAACGCGGTGAAGATGAACATGCCGGTGGGCTACCAGTCGGAACTCATCGCCCACGAGGGCTCGGAGTTCGCCTATGTGCTTTCCGGGCAGATCATCTACACGATCGAGGGTCGGCAATATCCCCTGAGCGCTGGCGATTCGGTGCATTTCGATGCAGGCAAGACCCATTGCCTGGCCAATGCCGGCAGCGAGATGGCCGAGGTCCTGACCATCACCACCATGCCGCTGTTCGACGATCACAGCGCCTCCTGAGCCCCTCTCCCGCCCCCTCTCCAGCGTGAATGCACAGTCCCGTGACGCGCCAATGTTAGTCGCGCTTAATTTCTATTGACCGGAATTTCAGCATGACTTAATTTCGGCCTCGGCTGATTGCCGGGGATGGACCCATGGCAACGCCGCTTACCGCTGCAAAGGGCCGGCGCACCCGACCAGGGAACCGGAATGCAGCGGGGTGTACCGATCCATGTGCTCGGTCCAAAAGGCCGCAACGCACGTGACGCCCTCAGAAAAAGAACAAATTGAGGTTTGCATGCGCAAGAACACCCCCATCCAGGCCCTGCTCGCCGCAGGCCTGCTTCTCGGTTCCCCATTCGTTTCCGCCGCCAGCAACCTGGTGTTCTGCTCAGAGGGCAGCCCGGCGGGCTTCGACCCCGGCCAGTACACCACCGGCACCGACTTCGACGCGGCTTCCGAAACCCTGTTCAACCGCCTGGTGCAGTTCGAACGTGGCAGCACCCAGGCCGTCCCCGCCCTCGCCGAGAAGTGGGACATCTCCCCGGACAACCTGAGCTACACCTTCCACCTGCGCCAGGGCGTGAAGTTCCACACCACCGACTACTTCAAGCCCACCCGCGAATTCGACGCCGACGACGTGCTCTTCACCTTCCAGCGCATGATCGACAAGGAGCACCCGTTCCGTAAGGCGTACCCCAGCGAGTTCCCCTACTTCACCGACATGGGCCTGGACAAGAACATCGCCAAGGTCGAGAAGGTCGACGCGCATACCGTGCGCTTCACCCTCAACACCGTAGACGCGGCCTTCATCCAGAACCTGGCGATGCCCTTCGCCGTGGTGCATTCGGCCGAATACGCCGACCAGCTGCTCAAGGCCGGCAAGGCCGCCGAGCTGAACCAGAAGCCCATCGGCACCGGCCCCTTCGTGTTCAAGCGCTACCAGAAGGACGCGCAGATCCGCTTCGCCGGCAACAAGGACTACTGGCAGCCGGACGAGGTGAAGATCGACAACCTGATCTTCTCCATCAACACCGACGCCTCCGTCCGCGCGCAGAAGCTCAAGGCCGGCGAGTGCCAGATCACCCTCAACCCGCGCCCGGCCGACCTCGAGTCGCTGAAGCAGAACGCCAAGCTGCAGGTGCCGTCGAACCCCGGCTTCAACCTCGGCTACATCGCCTACAACGTCACCCACGCCCCCTTCGACAAGGTCGAGGTGCGCCAGGCGCTGGACATGGCGGTGAACAAGCCCGCCATCATCGACGCCGTCTACCAGGGCGCCGGCCAGCTCGCGGTCAACGCCATGCCGCCGACCCAGTGGTCCTACGACGAGACCATCAAGGGCAGCGAGTACAACCCCGAGAAGGCCCGCGAGCTGCTCAGGGCCGCCGGCGTCAAGGAAGGCACCGAGATCACCCTCTGGGCCATGCCCGTGCAGCGTCCCTACAACCCCAACGCGCGGCTGATGGCCGAGATGCTCCAGGCCGACTGGGCCAAGGTCGGCATCAAGGCGCGCATCGTCAGCTACGAGTGGGGCGAGTACATCAAGCGCGCCCACGCCGGCGAGCACGACGCCATGCTGATCGGCTGGACCGGCGACAACGGTGACCCGGACAACTGGCTCGGCACCCTCTACGGCTGCGACTCGATCAACGGCAACAACTTCTCCAAGTGGTGCGACCAGGACTACGACAAGCTGGTCAAGCAGGCCAAGAACGTCACCGACCAGGCCCAGCGCACCGAGCTGTACAAGCAGGCCCAGCAACTGCTGCGACGTGAAGTGCCGATCACCCCGATCGCCCATTCCACCGTCTACCAGCCCATGAGCAAGAGCGTGCAGGGCTTCAAGATCAGCCCCTTCTCCACCAACTCCTTCTACGGCGTGGCCAATGCGCCCTAGCCGTACCTGACGAGCCCGGCGGGCCCCACGCCCGCCGGCTTTCGCGGCCCATTCCGGGCCACCCCGTGAACCCATCTCCATCCGACGCCAGATCGGAGGAGGCCCCTTTCATACCTGCCCCAACGAGTTCGCAAGGATGCAGCGCTTGCGCGCGTCGGCACCGGCTTGCCCGGCGTCGGCGGCAGTCCGCATGAGCGTTCCTTGTTTCGATGAAGAAGCGATAACAAAAAAGGAGCACACGTGATGAAATCCACCCCCTTCCAACGAGCAACCCTGGGACTGGCGCTGATGGCTGCCAGCGCGCACCTCTTCGCCGCCGAAGAGGAAAAGGTCCCGCCGGTGCCCGAGAACCCCAGCTACGCCGCCCAGGTGCAGAACATCCCGTCGGTGGAGAAACCGGTGAAGGGCCAGGCCGGCGCCACCGGCTTCCTCGAAGGCCAGAGCCTGACCCTGACCACCCGCAACTTCGCCGCCCGCGAGCAGATGAAGGACGGCTTCGGCTTCACCATCCCCAAGGATGACGGCCCGCAGCGCACCCACAGTCGCCGCGCATGGGTGCAGGGCACCCAGCTGAAATACAGCTCCGGCTACACCGAAGGCACCATCGGCTTCGGCCTGGACGTCGCCGCCTTCAACGCCATCAACCTGGAACGCGGCAAGGGCCGCATCGGCGGTGGCGGCAACCGCACCCTGGCCGACAGCAACGGCCACGGCCACGAGGAGTGGTCCAAGCTCGGCGTCGCCAACGTGCGCCTGCGCGCCTCCAACACCGAGTTCAAGGCCGGCCGCTTCCTGGTGGACACCCCGGTGCTCAGCTATATCGACAACCGCGCCCTGCCCTCCAGCTTCACCGGCTACGCCGTGACCAGCGAGGAATTCGACGGCCTCGCCCTGCAGGCCGGCAGCTTCCGCCGCGCGAGCCCGCGTACCGGCGCCGGTGACGAAGCCTTCACCACCGAATACGGCACCCGCGAGGTCACGGGCGACCACATGCATTACCTCGGCGGCAACTACAAGCCGCTGGATAACCTCGAGGTCGCCGTCTACGCCGGCCGCTTCGAGGATGTCTGGGACCAGTACTACCTGAGCGTGGCCCACGACCTGGGCGACCGCGAGACCCTGTCGCTGCGCACCGCCTTCAACGGCTACCGCACCCGCGACACCGGCGACCGCAAGGCCGGCTACATCGACAACGACACCTTCAGCCTGGCCTTCACCCTGGCCCACCAGGCCCACGCACTGACCCTGGCCTGGCAGCAGGTCGACGGCAACGAGTACTTCGACTACATCCACGAGACGGCCGCCATCTACCTGGCCAACTCCCTGCTGTCGGACTACAACAGCCCGAACGAGAAGTCCGCGCAGATCCGCTACGAGACCGACTGGAGCTACTTCGGCGTCCCCGGCCTCTCCACCACCGCCTGGTACGCCAAGGGCTGGGACATCGACGGCACTCACTACGATGGCGATCGCAACGGCGCCTACGGCAACTACGCCGAAGTGCGCGCGATGGACGACGAGCACCACCGTGAATACGGCCTGATGGCGGCCTACAAGGTGCAGAGCGGGAGCATCAAGGACAGCACCTTCAAGGTCACCTACATGTCCCACAAGGCGAGCAAGCAGCAGATCGACGGCAGCGTGAACGAGCTGCGTATCGTCAGCACCTTCCCCTTCGACCTGCTCTGACATGGATGCGGCGCCGGCCCCGCGCCGGCGCCTGGAGGATTCGACATGAAGATGCGTTACCTGCCCCTGCTGGCCGCCCTCGCCGCCGCCAGCGCCCAGGCCCAGAACCTCGTGGTGTGCACCGAAGCCGCGCCCGAGGGCTTCGATATCGTGCAGTACACCGGCGCGGTGACCGCCGACGCCACCGCCGAGACCGTGTTCAACCGCCTGCTGGCCTTCAAGCCCGGCACCACCGAGCTGGTCCCGGGCCTGGCCACCAGCTGGGAGATCAGCGACGACGGCCTGGTCTACACCTTCCGCCTGCGCCCGGACGTGAAGTTCCACGCCACCGACTGGTTCACCCCGAGCCGGCCCTTCAATGCCGACGACGTGGTCTGGACCTTCCAGCGCGCCCTCGACCCCAAGCACCCCTGGCACGAGTCGGCCCAGCGCGGCTACGCCTACTTCGACGCCATGGGCATGCGCGAGCTGATCAAGTCCGTGGAGAAGGTTGACGCGCTCACCGTGCGCTTCACCCTCACCCACCCGGAGTCGCCCTTCCTGGCGGACATGGCCATGCCCTTCGCCTCCATCTACTCGGCCGAGTACGGCGACCAGCTGCTGGCCGCCGGCAAGACCAACCAGCTCAACCAGCTGCCGATCGGCACCGGGCCCTTCGTCTTCAGCCGCTACGCCAAGGACGCCCAGGTGCGCTACAAGGCCAACCCGGACTACTTCCATGGCAAGCCCGAGATCGACAACCTGGTGTTCGCCATCACCCTCGATCCCAACGTGCGCCTGCAGAAGGCGCGGGCCGGCGAGTGCCAGGTGGCGCTCTATCCGAAACCCGAGGACGTCGCCGGCGTACGCACGGACAGCCGCCTGGCGGTGGACGAGATCGACGCCCTGCTGACCACCTACGTGGCCATCAACACCCAGCACAAGCCGCTGGACGACACCCGCGTGCGCCAGGCCATCAACCTCGCCATCGACAAGCAGGCGATGATCCGCGCGGTGTTCGGCGAGGGTAACGCCAGCGTGGCGGTCAACCCCTTCCCGCCGACCCTGCTGGGCTACAACCACGCGATCGAGGATTGGCCGCACGACCCGGAGAAGGCGCGCGCGCTGCTCGCCGAAGCCGGGGTGAAGGGCCTGAAGATCACCCTCTTCATCCGCAACGGCACCTCGCCTACCATCCCCAACCCCGCGCTGGCGGCACAGATGATGCAAGCGGATCTGGCCAAGGCCGGCATCCAGATGACCATCCGTTCGCTGGAATGGGGCGAGCTGCTCAAGCGCTCCAAGGGCGGCGAACACGACATGGTGCTGCTGGGCTGGGCCGGCGACAACGGCGACCCGGACAACTTCCTCAGCCCCAACCTGTCGTGCGCGGCAGCCAAGTCGGGGGAAAACCAGGCGCGCTGGTGCGACCAGGCGTTCGAAACGCTGATGCAGAAGGCCCGCACCGTCAGCGAGCCGGCGGAACGGGCGAAGCTCTATGAACAGGCCCTGGAGGTTTTCCACCGTGAATCCCCATGGATTCCCCTGGCACACCCTAAGCTGTTCAATGTGCGCCGGAGCAATATCGAGGGCTACGTGATCAGCCCTCTGTCCAACAACAACTTCGCCACCACCCGGGTGAAGTAACGGCGGTCTCGCGGCGGTCCAACCCATCGCCGCGAGACGCCCGACAACAAGAACAGCGCCCGCCCACCGTTACCCACGGAAGCGGGCGTGATACCTGAGGAGTCAACCCCCGAGATGCTCAGTTTCATCGCCCGCCGACTGGGGCTTCTGATCCCCACCTTCTTCGGCATCACCCTGCTCACCTTCGCGCTGATCCGCCTGATACCCGGCGACCCGGTCGAGGTGATGATGGGCGAACGCCGGGTCGATCCCGAAATGCATGCCCAGGCGATGATCCGCCTCGGCCTCGACAAGCCCCTGCGCGAGCAGTACTTCGACTACATCGGCAAGCTCGCCAAGGGCGATCTGGGCGAATCCCTGCGCACCCGCGAAAGCGTCTGGCACGAGTTCCTGACACTGTTCCCCGCGACCCTGGAACTGGCCCTGGCCGCCCTGCTGTTCGCCGGCACCCTGGGCCTGCTGGCCGGGGTGATCGCGGCGCTCAAGCGCGGCTCGCTGTTCGACCACGGGGTGATGGGCATCTCGCTCGCGGGCTACTCCATGCCGATCTTCTGGTGGGGCCTGCTGCTGATCATGTTCTTCTCGGTCTGGCTGGGCTGGACGCCGGTATCCGGGCGCATCGACCTGCTCTACGACATCGAGCCGGTCACCGGCTTCATGCTCATCGACACCCTGCTCTCCGACGAGGAAGGCGCCTTCCTCGACGCCCTGCGCCACCTGATCCTGCCAGCCATCGTGCTGGGCACCATCCCGCTGGCGGTGATCGCCCGCATGACCCGCTCGGCCATGCTCGAAGTGCTGCGCGAGGACTACGTGCGCACCGCCCGCGCCAAGGGCCTGTCGCCGGCCCGCGTGGTGTTCGTCCACGGCCTGCGCAACGCGCTGATCCCGGTGCTCACCGTGTTCGGCCTGCAGGTCGGCACGCTGCTGGCCGGTGCCGTGCTCACCGAAACCATCTTCTCCTGGCCGGGCATCGGCAAATGGCTGATCGAGTCGATCGGCGCCCGTGACTACCCGGTGGTGCAGAACGGCATCCTGCTGATCGCCTGCCTGGTGATCCTGGTGAACTTCGTCGTGGACGTGCTCTACGGCTTCGCCAACCCACGCATCCGCCACCAGCGCTGAGGACCCGACATGACCATCGCTCAGAACACGGTCGAACCGGCCATCCTCTACCCCTCGCCGATGAAGGAATTCTGGCGGGCCTTCTCCCACAACAAGGGCGCCGTCGGCGGCCTCGCCTTCATGATCCTCATCGTGATCTGCGCGCTGTTCGCGCCCTGGATCGCGCCCTATGACCCCAGCGAGCAGTTCCGCGACGCCCTGCTCACCCCGCCGGCCTGGCTCGAAGGCGGCCAGTGGCAGTTCGTGCTCGGCACCGACGAGCTGGGCCGCGACCTGCTCTCGCGACTGATCCACGGCGCCCGCCTGTCGCTGCTGATCGGCCTCGCCTCGGTGGTGATGTCGCT
This sequence comes from Pseudomonas tohonis, assembly GCF_012767755.2. Classification (NCBI taxonomy): domain Bacteria; kingdom Pseudomonadati; phylum Pseudomonadota; class Gammaproteobacteria; order Pseudomonadales; family Pseudomonadaceae; genus Pseudomonas; species Pseudomonas tohonis. The sequence continues at coordinate 1,349,474 of NZ_AP023189.1, read as the reverse complement.
GCTGCCCGGCATCCTCCTCGGGCTGATCGCAGGCTTCGCCCCGCTGCTGGGCATGCTGATCATGCGCCTGATGGACATCATGCTGGCGCTGCCCTCGCTGCTGCTGGCGGTGGCCATCGTCGCCATCCTCGGCCCAGGGCTGATCAACACCGTGATCGCCATCGCCATCGTCTCGCTGCCCTCCTACGTGCGCCTGACCCGCGCCGCGGTGATGGTCGAGCGCAACCGCGACTACGTGACCGCCTCGCGCCTCGCCGGTGCGGGCATCTTCCGCCTGATGTTCATCACCGTGCTGCCCAACTGCATGGCGCCGCTGATCGTCCAGGCGACCCTGAGCTTCTCCTCCGCCATCCTCGATGCTGCGGCCCTCGGCTTCCTCGGCCTCGGCGTGCAACCGCCGACGCCGGAATGGGGAACCATGCTGGCCTCCGCCCGCGACTACATCGAGCGCGCCTGGTGGGTGGTCTCGCTGCCCGGCCTGACCATCCTGCTCAGCGTGCTGGCGATCAACCTGATGGGCGACGGCCTGCGCGACGCGCTGGACCCGAAACTCAAGAATGCCGTCTGAGGAGCCCACCATGAGCCTTCTGGATATCAAGAACCTCGGCGTGCGCTTCGGCGACGCCAACGCGGTACCGGTGGTCGACGGCCTCGACCTTTCCGTGAACAAGGGCGAGGTGCTGGCCATCGTCGGCGAGTCCGGCTCCGGCAAGTCGGTGACCATGATGGCGCTGATGGGCCTGATCGACGCCCCCGGCAGGGTCACCGCCGACAGCATGCAGTTCGACGGCACCGACATGCTGCGCCTGAAGGGCAAGCAGCGCCGGCACATAGTCGGCAAGGACCTGGCCATGGTCTTCCAGGACCCCATGACCGCCCTCAACCCCAGCTACACCGTGGGCTTCCAGATCGAGGAAGTGCTGCGCCAGCACCTCGGCCTCAAGGGCCGGGCCGCCCACCAGCGCGCGCTCGAACTCCTCGAACGGGTGGAGATCCCCGGCGCCGCCAGCCGCCTCGACGCCTACCCGCATCAGCTCTCCGGGGGCATGAGCCAGCGCGTGGCGATCGCCATGGCCATCGCCGCCGAACCCAAGCTGCTGATCGCCGACGAGCCCACCACCGCCCTCGACGTCACCATCCAGGCGCAGATCATGGACCTGCTGCTGGACCTGCAGCGCGACCACGACATGGCCCTGGTGCTGATCACCCACGACCTGGCCGTGGTCGCCGAGACCGCCGACCGCGTCTGCGTGATGTACGCAGGGCAAGCCGTGGAGATCGGCGAGGTGCCGCGCCTGTTCGACGCGCCCACCCACCCGTACACCGAAGCGCTGCTCAAGGCGATTCCCGAGCACAGCCAGGGCCAGCGCCGCCTGGCCACCCTGCCCGGCATCGTCCCCGGCCGCTACGACCGGCCCCATGGCTGCCTGCTGTCGCCACGCTGCCCCTATGCCCAGGCCGGTTGCCGCGAACGCCGCCCCGCCCTGGACCCGCACGACCACGGCGCGGTGCGCTGCTTCTTCCCCCTGAATCTCGACGAGGTGGCCTGATGAACGCCGTCCTGACCGCCCGTGACCTGACCCGTCACTACGACATCTCCCGCGGCCTGTTCAAGGGCAGTGCCACGGTGCGCGCCCTCAACGGCGTGTCCTTCGAACTGCAGGCCGGCAAGACCCTCGCCGTGGTCGGCGAGTCCGGCTGCGGCAAATCCACCCTGGCCCGCGCCCTGACCCTGATCGAGATCCCCAGCTCCGGCTCCCTGCAGATCGCCGGGCAGGAAGTCACCCGCGCCAACGGCGCCCAGCGCCGGCAGATGCGCCGTGACGTGCAGATGGTGTTCCAGAACCCCTATGCATCGCTCAACCCGCGGCAGAAGATCGGCGACCAGCTGGCCGAGCCGCTGCTGATCAACACCCAGCTGTCCCGCGCCGAACGCCGCGAGCAGGTGCAGGCGATGATGCAGCAGGTGGGCCTACGCCCCGAGCACTACCAGCGCTACCCGCACATGTTCTCCGGCGGCCAGCGCCAGCGCATCGCCCTGGCCCGCGCCATGATGCTCAACCCCAAGGTGCTGGTGGCGGACGAACCCACTTCGGCGCTGGACGTCTCCATCCAGGCCCAGGTGCTCAACCTGTTCATGGACCTGCAGGAGCGCTTCAACACCGGCTACGTGTTCATTTCCCACAACCTCTCGGTGGTGCAGCACGTGGCGGACGATGTGCTGGTGATGTACCTCGGCCGTCCGGCGGAGATCGGCCCGGCGGAACTGATCTACAGCCGCCCGCTGCACCCTTACACCCAGGCGCTGCTCTCGGCCACGCCGACCATCCACCCCGACCCGGCCAAGCCGAAGATCAAGATCGTCGGCGAACTGCCCAACCCGCTCGACCCGCCCAGCGGCTGCGCCTTCCACAAGCGCTGCCCCTACGCCACCGAGCGCTGCAAGGTGGAAGTCCCCGAGCTGCGCCCGCTGGACGCCCGCCAGGTGGCCTGCCACCACACCGAGACCATCGCCCCGTAAACGCCCGCGAACCCCATCGTCACGATGGGGTTCGTTTCCTCCCGTAGGGGCGACTCCAGTCGCCATGCAGCCCGCAGGGCTGCCCTTCTCTCCTCTGCCCTACATCTCCCGCAGCAGCGCCAGCCTCACCCCGAACCCCACCAGCACACTGCCGAACAGCCACTGCTGGATGCGCTGGGCCAGGGGCCGTCGTTCCAGCCAGCGCCCGATGCCGGCACCGGCCAGCGCATAACAGGCATCGAAGACGAACCCCACAGCCACCAGCACCGCCCCCAGGACGACGAACTGGGCGAACAGCGGCCCGGCCGCCGGGTCGACGAATTGCGGCAGCAGCACCGAGCAGAACAGCAGCGCCTTGGGATTGAGCAGGTTGGTCAGCAGGCCACGGCGTATCGCCACCCACCAGGCACCGCCCGGGGGCGCGCCCTCCTCGCCGGCACCGACCACCCGTTGCGACGCCTGCGCCTGGAGGATGCGCACGCCGATCCACAGCAGGTAGGCCGCACCGGCCAGGCGCACCAGGTCGAAGGTCCAGGGCGCGGTGCGGAACAGCACCGCCAGGCCCAGCCCCGCCAGCGCCACATGGCAGGCACGCGCCACCGCCAGCCCCAGCGTCGTGGCCAGCGCCAGGGCGCGGCCCTGGCGGGCACCGGTCTGCAGCAGCAGGATCATGTCCGGCCCCGGCAGCAGGTAGGCCACCGCCAGTGCCATCAGGAATACGCCGATGTCCGCCATCACCTTCTCCTCCACGACTGTGAAAGGAAAATTCTATGCCCGTAGGCCAGGGCAGGTGCTTGCGTATTCCGCCACGAAGTGGATGCTGTTTGGCACGAACCAACACTTATCCAAGGAGCGACCATCCACTTATGCCAAATCTCAAACTGGACGCTTTCGACCACAAGATCCTCGCCGCTCTCCAGCGCGATGGCCGCCTGAGCAACGTGCAGCTGGCCGAGGAGATCGGCCTGTCGCCCTCGCCCTGCTTGCGCCGGGTGCGCCTGCTGGAGGAAGCCGGGGTGATACGCGGCTACCAGGCCGATCTGGATCGCTACGAAGTGGGGTTGGGCCTGACGGTGTTCGTCGGCATCAAGGTCGAGCGCCACAGCCCAGACCGCGCCGATGCCTTCCGTGAAGCGGTGGTGCTGCTGCCCGAGGTGATCTCGGTGCACCTGGTGTCCGGCGAGGCGGACTTCCTGCTCCAGGTGGTGGTGCCCGACCTGCGCGCCTACGAGTTGTTCCTCACCCGGCACCTGATCACGCTGCCCGGCGTCAGCGACATCCGCAGCAACTTCGCCATCCAGACGGTCAAGGCGCCCGGGCCGCTGCCCCTGAACCACCTGCCGAAATGACACCTCGTTCCTTGCACCTCACCCGAAGGTCAACTCGCAGCCCGGACTTCACTCCGGGCTACGGAACGACACGGCTCCTGTAGGTCGGGTGAACCCCGACGCCCTACGAACCCGCTCCGAAGAAGCGGTGGAACGCGCGCACCTCGGCCTGTACCGCCGGGATATCCACAGCCTGGAAACGCAGCGTCTGGCGCGCCGCGCATTGGGCCAGGCGGTCGCAGTCCCGTGGGTGCAGCCAGCCGAGGATGGGGTAGCCGCCCATGGTCTGGTGGTCGGCCTGGAGAATGATCGGCTGGCCGTCGGGCGGGACCTGCAGGGTGCCGCGCACGACGCCCAGGGACCACAGGCGTTTCGGCGGGTGGATCGCCTCGCCCTGCAGGCGCGCACCCATGCGATCCGACTGCGGGCTGAGCTGCCAGGGCCGCTCGAGGAAGGCGCGAACCTGACCAGGGTCGAACTGCGCGGCATCGCCGCCGAGCATCACCCGCAGCGGCCGCTCGGCGCGGTAGTCCGGCTGCCAGGGCCAGGGCACGCTGGCGCCACGCTCGAAGTGACCACCCCCGCCCGGCAGCAGATCGCCATCGGCCAGCTTCGCGCCCCGCCCATCCAGCCCGCCGAGGCCTTCACGCACCTGGCAGGCGACGCTGCCCAGCACCGGCTCGACACGGAAGCCACCGGCGATGGCGAGGTAGGCCCGCTGGCCGCTGCGGGCGAACCCCAGCTTCAACCGTTGCCCGGCGCGCAGCGCGAAGCGTGACCAGTTGGGCCGCACCTCGCCATCCAGGGTGATCGGCAGGTCCGCGCCGCACAGCGCCACCCAGTTGTCGCCGAGGCTCTCCAGCTCGACGCCGCCCAGGGCGATCTCGATCAGCGGCGTGCCCGCCGCGTTGCCCAGCAAGCGATTGGCCCAGGCGGCGGCGTGGCGATCCATCGGCCCGGCCGGCGACACGCCCAGGTGTTGCCAGCCCTGCCGGCCGCAGTCCTGCAGCAGGCTCAGCGGCCCGGCCTTCAGCAGGCGCAGGCCGTTCATGGCTCGCCCCGCTCGCGGCGATAGGTGGGTTCGTCGATGGGCACGAAGCGCACGCAGTCCCCCAGCGCGAGCGGGCACGGGGGCTCGCTCGCCGGATCGAACAGCGGTCGGGGGCAGAGGCCCAGCAGGTGCCAGCCGCCGGGGGAGGCCTGTGGATAAATCGCCGTCTGCCGCTCGGCGATGGCCAGGCTGCCCGCCGGCACCCGCGTGCGCGGGCTGCTGCGACGCGGCAGGGCAAGGCGCGTATCGAGCTCGCCCAGGTAGGCGAACCCCGGTGCGAAGCCGATGGCACCGACGCGGTAGAGCGTGGCGCTGTGCAACTCGATCACCTCGGCGGTGCTCAGCCCGCAGGCACGCGCCACCGAGGCCAGGTCCTCGCCGCCATACCAGACGGGCATTTCGTGCATGCGCCCGTCCCGCACGGGCACCACGTCCCGTTGCCATTGCTGCAGCAGCGGTTCCAGGTCGGCGGCCAGTTGCGTGGGATCGATGCGCAGCAGGTCGTAGTGCAGCAGCAGGGTGGTCCAGCCCGGCACCAGGTCGCGGAGTTGGGAGCCGAGGCGCTGGCGGATGGATTCGGCGAGCTGCGCGATGCGAAGCGGCAGGCGCGCATCCGGCTCGTCGGCCAGCACCAGCAGCAGCGCCTCGGCGCCGACCGGCTCGATGCGGATCACAAGGCGTCCAGATGGGCTCGCAGGCGTCGCAGCACCGCCAGGGACTCGGGGTTGTCGCCGTGCACGCAGAGGCTGTCGGCCACCAGTTGCAGGGGCTTGCCGTCGATGTCGGCGAAAGCCTCGCCCCGGGCGATGGCCACCGCCTGGGCGATGATGCGCTCGGGGTCATGGTGCACGGCGCCCTCCAGCCGGCGCGGCGCCAGCTGGCCATCGGACAGGTAGGCACGATCGGCGAAGGCCTCGAACATCAGCGGCACGTCGGCGGCGTCGGCCAGCCGCAGCTCGCGTCGATTGTCGGCCAGGGCCAGCACCATCAGCGGCAGGCCCTTGCGGTAGCTGGCGCAGGCGTCGAGCACCGCCTCCAGCAGGGCGTCGTTGCGCACCAGGTCGTTGTACAGCGCGCCGTGGGGCTTGACGTAGGCGACCTGGGTGCCGGAGGCGCGGCAGAACGCATCCAGCGCGCCGATCTGGTAGAGCACCAGGGCACGCACCTCGTCGGGCGGCAGCTCCATGCGCCGGCGGCCGAAACCGACCAGGTCCGGGTAGGCCGGATGGGCACCGATGGTCACGTCGTGGTCCACGGCCAGCTCGACGGTGCGCAGCATGGTCATGGGATCGGAGGCGTGGAAACCGCAGGCCAGGTTGGCCTGGTCCACCAGGGGCATGGCGTGCTCGTCGTCGCCCAGGGTCCAGGCGCCGAAGCTTTCGCCCATGTCGCAGTTCAGCAGGATTCGATTTTTCATCGCCTGATTATGGCGACAGCGGGCGGGCTGCGCGAGATGGGGTTGAGGTGCAGCGGGTCCCCGCGTTCACGGGATGAGGAATGGGGCAAGGACGTGCCGCCCCGGTGCCGAGGCTTCAGCCCGGGAAGCACACCCGGGTCTGAAGCACGGCCCATGAACCGATCAATACACGTCGCGGCGGTAGCGGCCGTCGGCGGCGAGGCGGTCCAGGCCCTCGTCACCCAAGAGCTCGCGCAGGACGCGATCGACGCCGTCGGCCATGCCCTGCAGGCTGCCGCAGATATAGAACACCGCGCCCGCCTCGACCCAGGTACGGACTTCGGCGCCGGCCTCGCGCAGGCGGTCCTGCACATAGACCTTGTGCGCCTGGTCGCGGGAGAAGGCCAGGTCGAGCCGCTCCAGCTCGCCGCCGGCCAGCCAGCCTTCGATCTCGTCGCGGCAGTAGTAGTCGTGGGCCTGGTTACGCTCGCCGAACAGCAGCCAGTTGCGGCCGTGGCCGGCGGCGATGTTGGCCTTGAGCAGCGCCCGCAGGCCGGCGAGGCCGGTGCCGTTGCCGATGAAGATGGCCGGTCGCTCGCCCTCCAGGCGGTGGAAGCGGGCATTGCGACGCAGGCGCAGCGGCAGGCTGGCGCCGGTCGGCAGGTGATGGGTGAGCCAGCCGGAGGCGATGCCCAGGGTGCCATCGGCATGCTGCTCCTGGCGCACGATCAGCTCCAGGGCACCGTCGCTCTCCAGGGAGGCGATGGAGTACTGGCGCACCGAGAGCACGATCAGCGCATCCAGCAGCGCCTGCGGGTGCAGGCCCACCAGGTGCTCGAAGGAATCCGGCAGCAGGCGCGCGCCCAGGGCCTGGCGCAGGGACTGGGCGGTGCCGTCCACGGTCACCGGGGCATCACCGTCCAGGCCGTGCTGGTCGAGCCAGCGCTGGATGCGCGAGTCGGCCTGGCGCGGAAGGATCTCCACCAGGTCGCCAGCCTGCCAGCGGATCTGGCTGCCCGCCGGGGCGCCCAGGCGCAGCAGCCAGGTGGACTCGCCCTGGCTGCCGGGGTTGAGGTGTTCGCGCGCGTCCAGGGTCCAGGTTTCGAAAGGCTGCTCGGTCCACACCGGCACCACGCTGGAGCCGGCCAGCGTGGCCAGCCGTTGCTGCCAGTCCTGCAGCGCGCCGCGGTCGCCGTTGTCCACTTCTACCGTATCGAACAGCGGGCTCGCGCCCTGGCCCTGGAGCCAGGCCTGCAGGCGCTGGGCGAAGCCGCAGAAGTGCTGGTACTGGCGATCGCCCAGGGCGAGCACCGCAAAGCGCAGCTCGGCCAGTTGCGAGGCCTGGCCCAGCACCTTGCGTTCGAAACCGCGAGCGGTATCGGGGGCCTCGCCGTCACCGAAGGTGCTGACCACGAACAGGGCATTGCGCGCCTCGGCCAGTTGCCCGGCATCCAGCTCGCCCAGTTGCTGCACACGCACCGGGAAGCCGGCGGCCTGCAGCTGGCCGGCACTCTGCCAGGCGAGCTGCTCGGCGAAACCGCTCTGGCTGGCGAAGCCGATCAGCCAGGGTTCGCCTTCACCGCCCTGGCCGAGGCCGCCGCGTGCGGCCCTGATCGCGCGTTTCTTGCGCCGACGGTCGAGGTAGAGCAGCCAGCCGGTGATGAAGAACAACGGCATGGCGAGGCTCGCCAGCATCATCAGGATGCGCCCGGGCAAGCCGAAGTATTCGCCCACGTGCAGGGCGTAGATGCTGGTGAGCAGTTGCGCCTTGAAGCTCTTCTCGGCGTAGCGCTCGACGCGGGCGATTTTGCCGGTGGCCGGGTCGAGGGTGATCTGGTTGAGCGCGCGCGGGTGGCTGGCGTCCTTGAGCAGGTAGAACACCGTGGCCGGCTGGCCGCCCACCGGCGGCAGGCGCAGGTTGTAGGCGCTCAGGCCGGGGCCGGCGGCCTCGCGGATGCTGGCCCAGACGGCATCGTAGTCCACCACCAGCGGCGGGCCGGAAGGCGCTTGCTGCATCCCCGGGCGGCCCCCTTCGCGGCGCTCGCCACGGCGCTCGCCGGGCTTGGCCTGCTGCTCGACGGGCGCATCGGCCAGCAGGCGCTGCAGCCCGGCGCGGTACCACTCGTAGGACCAGAACAGGCCGGTCAGCGCCGCCAGGAGGTAGAGCGCCAGGCACCAGGTGCCGGCCACGGCGTGCAGATCCCAGTTGAAGCTGCGGCCCTTGCGCGCCCAGTCCAGGGTCAGCCAGGCGCGCCAGCTGCCGGCCTGGCGCGGCCAGCGCAGATAAAGGCCGGAGAGGCAGAAGAAGATCAGCGCCAGGGTGCTGGCAGCGGTGATCTGCTTGCCGGTCTCGCCCATGGCGAGGAAGCGGTGCAGTTGCAGCATCAGGCCGAAGAACGGCTGGCCGACCGGGTCATCGAGCAGCTTGCCGTTGTAGGGGTCGAACCAGCGCATCGGGCCACGGCGTTCGCCGGGCGCCGGCATGAAGAACACCCGGGCCGGCCCGCCGGACTGGGTCTCCACCCAGAGGCCGGAGACCTGCTCGCCCGCGCTGGCTTCGATCCGGCGTACCAGTTCGGCGGGCGGCAGCACGCCGTCGGCGCTGACCTCCAGGCGCAGGGTGTCGGCATTGAGCCATTCGAGGATTTCGTCCTGGAAGCTGTAGGCGGCGCCGGTGACGCCCATGAGGGACAACACCAGGCCGGCACTGATGCCGAGGAGCCAGTGCAGCTGGAACAGGACTTTCTTGAACACGGTGACCCCTTGTGGAAAACGGGCAGCCGCCATCAGCCGGTCGGACGGAGGCCAAGGATTCTCATATGGGATGCGATTCTATTTGAGAATAAATTTCATAAACAGGGTATTCGACGCGTTTTTACCTTCTATTTACCTTCGCCCGGCAGCCCGCCCATGCCGCGACGGCACGCACGCCATGGCACCCGATGCCGGCCAGGCGCCACGCGGGCAAAAAAAAGCCTGCCGGCGGCAGGCTTTCTTTCGGGGCGGCGCTTACAGGTAGAAGGCCTTCAGCGGCGGGAAGCCGTTGAATTCCACCGCGCTGTAGCTGGTGGTGTAGGCACCGGTGGAGAGCCAGTAGAGGCGGTCGCCGCTGGCCAGGTTCAGGGGCAGGCCGTACTTGTAGTTCTCGTACATGATGTCGGCGCTGTCGCAGGTCGGGCCGGCGATGACCACTTCTTCCATCTCGCCCTTCTTCTCGGTCCAGATGGGGAACTTGATGGACTCGTCCATGGTTTCGATCAGGCCGGAGAACTTGCCCACGTCGGTGTAGACCCAGCGCTCCACGGCGGTGCGCGACTTGCGTGCCACCAGCACCACTTCGCTGACCAGGATGCCGGCGTTGGCGATCAGCGAGCGGCCCGGCTCGAGGATGATTTCCGGCAGCTCGTCGCCGAAGTCTTCCTTGAGGAAGCGGGTGATCTCCTCGGCGTAGGTCTCCAGGGCGTTGGTGCGCTGGATGTAGTTGGCCGGGAAACCGCCGCCCATGTTGATCATCTTCAGGGTGATGCCGTCTTCTTCCTTGAGGCGCTCGAAGATCACCTTGACCTTGGCGATGGCGGCGTCCCACACGTCGATGTCGCGCTGCTGGCTGCCCACGTGGAAGGACAGGCCGTAGGGCTCCAGGCCCAGCTGCTTGGCGAGGATCAGCAGGTCCAGGGCCATGTCGGGGTTGCAGCCGAACTTGCGCGACAGCGGCCAGTCGGCGGAGGTGGAACCCTCGGTGAGGATGCGCACGTAGATCTTCGAACCCGGCGCGGCCTTGGCGATGTTGCGCAGGTCCGCCTCGGAGTCGGTGGCGAACAGGCGCACGCCCTTCTCGTAGAAGTAGCGGATGTCCTTGGATTTCTTGATGGTGTTGCCGTAGCTGATGCGCTCCGGGCCGACGCCGGTCTTCATCACCTTGTCCAGCTCGTAGATGGAGGCGATGTCGAAGTTGGAGCCCTTGTCGCGCAGCAGCTCGGTGATCTCGGTGGCCGGGTTGGCCTTGACCGCGTAGTAGATCTTGGCGAAGGGGAAGCAGCCGACCAGTTGGTCATAGGCATCGGCGATGGTCTGCTTGTCGATGACCACGAAGGGGGTGTCGTGCTGATCGGCGAATGCCTTCATGCGCTGGAAAGTGGCGGGTGCGAAATAGTCTTCGACCTTGATCGACATACTGGGGCTCCATTGGGCAAAAAACACAAAAGTTGCAAGGGATGGGCTTGGTGCGAAAAGCCTGAACGTCTAATCCGTTTCCCCACTTTGGTTCGCCTACTTCCCAAGGCATGTCGCCGAGGATCTACAGCCTTGCGGCTGCCAACCTCTCGTCGTCAGTACTTGAGCCGGATGGATCGTTTCCAGCATGGACGTTCGGGCGCGAACTTTAGGACCATGGGAAGCGCAGATCAATCAAAAAATGCCGCTTTATCGCATCCCTTTGTCGCGTTACCTGTTGACTGTTCGGCATTCAAAACAAACCGTCATGGAATGCTGCACAAAACCGCTGCCGGCGGCCTTCGCAGCGCATCGGGGCGTGCTCGGGTCAGGCGATCATGGCCCTCTTTTCTGACAGACCGATGATGCCCGCGAGGGTTCAGGCGCATCGCCCCGAGGGGTGCCGAAAAGGCCGGGCGCGCCGCCTGCGACATGCGGACTGATCCACCGGGCGTTTCCCGCTATAATTCCGCGCTTTTCGGGCCGCGCATGGCCCGCAACCGTTTCCAGCCAGGCACATATCCATGACCATCCAGGCCGCCGAAGTCGCCAAACGCCGCACCTTCGCCATCATTTCCCACCCCGACGCCGGTAAGACCACCATCACCGAGAAGCTCCTGCTGATGGGCAAGGCGATCGCGGTCGCCGGTACGGTGAAGTCGCGCAAGTCCGACCGCCACGCGACTTCCGACTGGATGGAGATGGAGAAGCAGCGCGGCATCTCCATCACCACCTCGGTGATGCAGTTCCCCTACCGCGAGCACATGATCAACCTGCTCGACACCCCCGGCCACGAAGACTTCTCCGAAGACACCTACCGCACCCTGACCGCGGTGGACTCGGCGCTGATGGTCCTCGACGGCGGCAAGGGCGTGGAGCCGCGCACCATCGCCCTGATGGACGTGTGCCGCCTGCGCGACACGCCCATCGTCAGCTTCATCAACAAGCTGGACCGCGACATCCGCGACCCCATCGAGCTGCTCGACGAGATCGAGGCGGTGCTGAAGATCAAGGCCGCGCCCATCACCTGGCCGATCGGCTGCTACAAGGACTTCAAGGGCGTCTACCACCTGGCCGCCGACAAGATCATCGTCTACACCCCGGGCCACGGCCACGAGCGCACCGAGATCAAGGTGATCGAGAAGCTCGACTCGGACGAGGCCCGCGCGCACCTGGGCGACCTCTATGACGACTTCGTCGAGCAACTCGAGCTGGTACAGGGTGCCTGCCACGAGTTCGATGAAGAGGAATTCCACCAGGGCCGCATGACCCCGGTGTTCTTCGGCACCGCGCTGGGCAACTTCGGCGTCGACCAGGTGCTCGACGCCGTGGTCGACTGGGCCCCGCGCCCGCTGTCGCGCGCCGCCCACGAGCGCGTGGTGGAGCCGACCGAGGAGAAGTTCTCCGGCTTCGTGTTCAAGATCCAGGCGAACATGGACCCCAAGCACCGCGACCGCATCGCCTTCATGCGCATCTGCTCGGGCAAGTACGAGAAGGGCATGAAGATGCGCCACGTGCGCCTGGGCAAGGACGTGAAGATCGCCGACGCGCTGACCTTCTTCTCCAGCGAGCGCGAGCAGCTCGATGAGGCCTTCGCCGGCGACATCATCGGCCTGCACAACCACGGCACCATCCAGATCGGCGACACCTTCACCGAAGGCGAGGCGCTGGGGTTCACCGGCATTCCGCACTTCGCCCCCGAGCTGTTCCGCCGCGTGCGCCTGAAGGACCCGCTGAAGTCCAAGCAGCTGCGCCAGGGCCTGCAGGAACTGGCCGAGGAAGGCGCCACCCAGGTGTTCTTCCCCGAGCGCAACAACGACATCATCCTCGGCGCGGTCGGCGTGCTGCAGTTCGACGTCGTCGCCAGCCGCCTGAAGGAGGAGTACAAGGTCGAGTGCGCCTACGAGGCGATCAACGTGTGGTCGGCACGCTGGATCCAGTGCAAGGACGAGAAGAAGCTCAAGGAGTTCAAGGACAAGGCCATGGAGAACCTCTCCGTGGACGGCGGCGGCCACCTCACCTACCTGGCCCCGACCCGCGTCAACCTGGCCCTGATGGAAGAGCGCTGGCCGGACATCAAGTTCCGCGCCACCCGCGAACACCACTGATCGCGCGCGCCGATCGAGGCGCCGCTTGCCGGCGGCGCCTCTGGGCTAGGCTGAACCCCATCCCCTGATGCGACCGCCGCCCCGATGCTGATCGACACCCATACCCACCTGGACTTTCCCGAGTTCGACGCCGACCGCGCCGAGGTGCTCGACCGCGCCCGTGCGCTGGGCGTGAAGCGCCAGGTGCTGATGGGCGTGACGCGGGGCAATTGGCGGCGCATCTGGGAGCTGGCCACCACCCAGGACGACCTCCACGCCGCCTTCGGCCTGCACCCCATCTACCTGGGCGAACACCAGCTGGCCCACCTGGATGAGCTGCGCACGATGCTCCTGGCCCATGCCGGGCACCCCAAGCTCTGCGCGGTGGGCGAGATCGGCCTGGACTACTACCTCGAAGACCTCGATCGCGACGCCCAGCAGGCGCTGTTCGAGGCCCAGCTCGCCATCGCGGCCGATGCACAGCTGCCGGTGCTGCTGCACGTGCGCAGGAGCCATGCGGCGGTGATCGCCACCCTCAAGCGCTTCCGCCTGCAGCGGGCCGGCATCGTCCACGCCTTCGCCGGCAGCGTCGAGGAAGCGCGCGAGTACCTGAAGCTGGGCTTCCGCCTGGGCCTCGGTGGCGCCCCCACCTGGCCCCAGGCCAACCGCTTGCGCAAGGTGGTGCCGCAGTTGCCGCTGGAGGCCATCGTGCTGGAGACCGATGCCCCGGACATGGCGCCGTCCATGCACCCGCAGCAACGCAACAGCCCCGAGTACCTGCCGGATATCTGCGCCAATCTCGCCGAGCTGCTGGGCATATCCCCGGACGCGCTCGCCGCCGCCAGCAGCCGCAACGCCTGCGAGCTGTTCGGCTGGGAGCCCCTACCGGGCTGAAGCCGGCGAGGCCGTATGCCGCAGCCCGTGCAGGGGCGAATTCACTCGCGATAGGAACGCCACGGACTTATCCACAGCAGGGTTCGTGGGGCTGACGGTGTGCGCTGAAGCTCCACCCGCCCCGTCACCCCCGCGAACGCGGGGGCCCACTGAAGAGAAGGATCAGACGCGGAACGCGCCGATCAGTTGCTTGAGCTGCGCAACCTGCTCGGAAAGCTGGCGGCTGGCCTGCTCGGTCTGGCTGGCGCCCTGGGCGGTGCGCTCGCCGGCGCTGTTGATCTCGACGATGTTCTGGTCGATGTCGTGGGCCACGGCGGTCTGCTGCTCGGCAGCGGCGGCGATCTGCTGGTTCTGGTCGACGATCATGCCCACCGCCCCCAGGATGTTCTCCAGCGCCTGCTGCACGCGGCCGGACTGGTTGACGGTGCCATCGGCCATCTGGTGGCTGGTGTTCATCGCCTTGACCGCCGCGCCGACGCCGCCCTGGAGCTTGGCGATCATCTGCTCGATCTCCTCGGTGGACTGCTGGGTGCGCTTGGCCAGGGTACGGACCTCGTCGGCCACCACGGCGAAGCCGCGCCCCTGCTCACCGGCGCGGGCGGCCTCGATGGCCGCGTTGAGCGCCAGCAGGTTGGTCTGCTCGGCGATGCCCTTGATCACCTCCAGCACACGGCTGATGGAGGCGCTGTCGGAGGCGAGCTGGTTGATCACGTTCACCGACTGCTCGATCTCCTGGGCCAGGCGCTCGATGCTGCCCAGCTGGGATTCCACCAGGGCACGGCCGCTGACGGTCTCCTCGTTCACGCTGTGCGCGCTGTTCACCGCGGCGGCGGCGCTGCGGGCGACCTCCTGGGCGGTGGCGGACATCTCGTTCATCGCCGTGGCCACCTGCTCGATCTGGCTGCGCTGGCCGGCGACGGCCTGGTTGCTCTCCTCCGAGACGTCCTGCACGCGTCCCGCCTGGCGCTCGACCTCGACGACGGTCTGGCCGACCAGCTCGATCAGGTCGTGGATCTTCGCCACCGTGCCGTTGAACACCTGGCCCAGCTCGCCCAGCTCGTCGCGGCTCTGGGCGCGGAAGTTGACCGTCATGTCGCCGGCGGCGACCTGGTCCATGACCCGGCCGAGGCTCTTGAGGGTGGTGCGGGTGGAGACGTAGAAACCGCTGTAGAGGTAGACGATGGCGAGGAACACCACCACCAGGGCGACCACCAGCAGCACGGTCTGGGCGCGCTTCTCGCCGAGGCGCTTTTCCAGCTCGCTCTTGAGGAAGCCGAGCGCGGCGTCATTGAGCTGGTAGGTCTTGTCCATCTGCGCGGTGACCTGGTCGTAGAACTGCGGCCAGGGGGTGTCGAGGGTGTCGGCCATGATCACCTGGTCCTCGAACAGCGTGGCGCTCTGCTTGAGGGTCTCGCGGCTGGCGTTGCCGAGGTCGGCCAGGGCCGCCTGGGCGCGTGGGTTGCCGTTGAGGGCGTCTTGGATCTTCAGGCCGTACTCGGAGCCGATCTTCTCCAGCTCCAGCAGCAGGTCGTCCAGCTTGGTGCTGGCGGCGGAATTGAGGAAGCCCTGGCCCAGGGAATAGGCACCGATGGCGCGGCCCTTGCTGATGGCGGCGGTGACGGTCGAGGTGACACCGGTGACCAGCTCGGCCACCTGGCGCACGTCGCGCTGGCTGTCCTGGCTGAGGCCGGCCTGGCTGGCGACAAGCTTGATGAACACCTGGGCATTGCCCAGCTGCTTCTCGATCATGGCGCTCTTGCTCTGCAGGGACGTCTCTTTCCCGGCCGCCTGCAGGCCCTTGAGCATCTCCTCGCGCTTGTTGTTGAACTCGGCGACCTGTTCCGGATCGGTGGTGACGGGTGCGAGTTTTTCGAGGGCGTCGGCCAGGTCCTTCTCCAGCTTGCCGATGCGCGTATCGAGATCGCCGGCCTGCCCGGACTGGCCGATCAGCGAATTGATCAGCACCAGGTCGTTGAGGTTTTCCAGGTTGCGCCGGATGCCCTGGCTGGCGCCCAGCAGGTCGAGGCTTTCCAGCTCGGAACGGGTGCTGACGAATTCCTGGTAGGACTCGCGCACCAGGTAGAAGTTGGTGACCAGCATCGGCAGGAAGAACAACACGCTGATCAGACTGAATTTCATGCCGAAGCTGAGGCGATTCATCAGCGCGATGGCCGGATACAACACGGTCTTCACAAGACGTCTCCTGTTTCCTAATTATTCTTATGGGTCGCCTCGGGGGCGGCCAAGGATCGCATCTGGCAGTGCGGCCGTCCCAGATCGTCCGACCTGTGGGTGACAGATAAGGACTACCGATGCCGAGCGATAAACGTGATGCATGTCACGAAATACCCGGCACGGTGCAGGAACTGTGTACCTGATATCGGCGGAACATTCTGTAACTTAAGGTTAAGAAAGCGCGGAGCGCGACCCGGCTGGCGCGGGCCGGACCGGCGGCATTGCGCCGCCGGTCGCATCGTCAGAACAGAAGGGTCCAGAGGGCGAAGCCGGCGTACCAGAGCACGGCGGCCCGGACCAGCAGGTGCCAGAGCGCATCCAGGCTGGCCACGCCCGCCTCGCCGGCCGTGTCGTCCGGCAGCTCTCCGGCGGCGCGCCCGGCGATGACCACGAAGCGCTCGGCGGCGATGTCCCAGTTCAGCAACTCATGCAGCAGCACGCGGCTGACCGCGACGAAATTGCCCACCAGCGAGAAGCTCGCGGCCAGCACCCGCACCGGCACCCAATCGAAGGCATGGCGCATCTGCGCGGCGCGCTCGCGCAGGGCGGGCTCCTCGGCGTGCTCGGCGGCGAGGGCCAGCAGGCGATAGGCCAGGGCCGCGACCGGGCCCAGCAGGAAGTACCAGAAGATCACCGCGAAGAAGCTCTGGTAGGCCTGCCAGACGAGATGCCCCTGGACCCGCAGCAGCAGGTCATCGCCCTCCTCCACCTCGAGGCCCAGGTCACGCTCGGCGACGTGGTAGGCGCCCTGAACGTCACCCCGGCGCCAGGCATCGCGGAAGGAGCCGAGGTCCGCCTGGACGTCGCCGCGCCCGAGGGCGTAGATCACCACCAGCAGGTGCAAGGGCAAAGCCAGCCAACCGTAGGCGAGCGGTTGCAGGGCCATCAGCAAGAGGGCCAGGACCACCAACGGCAGCACCACCAGCAGGCCGAGGATCGCCCAGGGGCGCCCGGCCAGGCGCGGGTTGCCGGAAAGGCGGGCCAGCTGGCGCAGCCAGGGCCCGTCCTGCTGGATGCGCTGGCGCAGGCTGGAGAACTTCTCCACCCAGAGCACCAGCAGGAGAACCAGGAAACTCATGCGTCTACCTCCTTGTCGTGCAGGCTGGCGCGAAAGCGCGCCCAATCGAATGCGGGCCCGGGATCGGTCTTGCGCCCGGGAGCGATGTCGCTGTGCCCCCGGACACGTTCCGGGGTGATGCCGGGATAGGCACGCAGCAGGCCGCGCGCGAGCTGGCCGAGCACGGTGTACTGGGCCTCGGAATAGGGCTGGTCGTCAGTGCCCTCCAGCTCGATGCCGAGGGAAAAGTCGTTGCAGTTCTCACGGCCCTCGAAGACGGATTTGCCGGCGTGCCAGGCACGCTCCAGGCAGGAGACGAACTGCGTGACGGCGCCGTCGCGCTCGATGAGGAAGTGCGCCGAGACCTGCATGGCGGCGATGTCGGCGAAATAGGGATGCTCGGCGGCGTCCAGCCGGTTCTGGAAGAACTGCTGGACCTTGCCGGTACCGAACTGGCCGGGCGGCAGGCTGATGTTGTGGATGACCAAGAGGGAGATCTCCCCCTCCGGGCGGGCATTGAAGTTCGGCGAGGGGCAGTGGCGGGCGCCTTGGCACCAACCTGTCGCGGGGTCCGGCTGCATGGTGGGCTCCTTGGTTGGCGGACACTCTAGAGCAGGCGAAGCCCAGGGCCAAGGCCCTGAAACGACGACGCCCGGCAAGCCGGGCATCGTGGGTGGAGCGAGGGCTCAGGCGCCCTTGAGTCGACGCAGGTTGCCGATGACCGACTCCAGCGCACGGTCGAACAGCAGGGCGTCGTCCAGCAGGCGGATGGCCTGGCGGCGGAACTCGACGGCCAGCCCCATGCGGGTCTTCTCAAGCACCTTCATGCCGGTGCGGTTGACGAAGATGTACTTGCCGGTGGGCTTGATGATGGCCGCCAGCTTGCAGCGCACCTTGTGCTCCTCGTCTTCCTGGAACTCGACCCAGCTGCCGACACGCAGGTTGTCGACCTGGGCCAGGGCTTCGTCGTCGTCCGGCAGGGCGGCTTCGGGCTCGGGCGCACGGGTCTCGCCCGGCGCGAGCAGGACGATCTCCTCCACCACCTCGACCATCGCCGGCGCTTCGGCGGGCATGCCCACCTCCAGGTCGGCGGGCAGGTCGAGCAGGGGCATCTCGATTTCCGCGATGGCGCCCGGCTCCTGGCCTTCCTCGGCGCCCACCACCGGAGCCGGTACCGGCTCGGGCTCGACGCGCTTGAAGCGCTGGAAGGCCTGCACGTGCAGGGTTTCCAGCTGGCTGAAGAATTCGCTGGTGGAGAACGGGTCGAAGGCGGCGCTGGTCAGCCCCTCGCGCAGCGCCTTGAGCAGGCCGGGGACCAGCTCCAGCAAGCGCATGCGCGCCTCGGGCGCTTCGTGGGACTCCACGCTCCAGATCAGGTCGTCCATGGTCGACAGGGTGGCCTGCCATTCCTCGGAGCCGACGCCGTGCTTGAGGCAGGTCAGCAGCATGACCTTGCTCCAGGCTTCCTGCAGCAGGCGCACCACCACTTCGGGCAGGGTGCGGCCCAGGAGGCGCTCGTTCAGGGCCTGCTCGACCTGCTGGCGTGCCAGCTCGGCCTTGGCGCGACCTTCCTCGGCATCACGGGTGCGCTGTTCCAGCAGATCGCTGCGACGGCGTTCGTCACCGGTGTAGGCGAGAAAATCGGAAAGCAGGTCGGAGAAGATGGTCGGGTCGTCGACGAAATCGTTCAGCAGGCGCAGCACGACCTGCTCGATGCGCTGGTACAGGGCATCGCGCTGGACGTCGTCCTGCTCGCTCCAGCCCATGGCGGCCGAGGCGATCTCGTTGAGCAGCCGGCGCGCCGGGTGGCTGCCGCGGCTGAAGAAGGTCTTGTCCAGCACCGCGACCTTGAGCATCGGAATCTGCAGGCGGCCGATCAGGGCCTTGAGCGAGTCCGGCAGGGAGCGGTCATCGAGGATGAACTCGAAGAGCATCGACACCAGGTTGATGACGTCGTCGTCCACCTGGCCCACGACACGGGACTTGCCACTCTTGGCGCTGGCGCGGGTGAGCAGGTTGTCGAGCTGGAAGCGCAGGTCGACATCACTTGCGTTCTGCGCAGGCAGGTGTTGCTGCAGGTGCGAGAGCAGGCGCATCAGGTCGTTGCTGGTGATGGGCACCGCATCGGCCGGTACCTCGCGACGGCCCATGCCGATCCCGGCGCCAGTGCCGGAACCGCGGACCTGGGACAGCAGCTCCTGGAGGGCACCGAAGACTTCCTGCACGCCTTCGTCCATATAGGCGCCTTCACCGGCAACCTGGCCACCTTCGGCGGCCTGGGCGGAGCGGGCGGCACCCGGGGTGCGCCCCTGGGGACGACGGACCGGCGGCGCGGACTTGAGCTCGGGAAGCACCCCGGCGGTGATCAGCGCCTGGTTGGATTCGGCGTAGAGCTGGTCGAGGTCGCTTAGGACGTACTTCTCGAACAGCTTGAAGATGATCAGCTTGACCTTGATCTCCACACCCAGGCTGCGGCAGGCATCGAGGAAGGCTTCGCACAGTGCGCGCGGGCCGAGCGGGTTGCTCTTGTCCTCGATCTTCTTGGTGACCAGGGTGTTGAGGCGGGTGGTCAGGTGGCCAAGGGCGATGCCGTCACGGCTCATTACCTTGGCGACCATGGCGTCGAGGGCGACGGACTCTTCCAGCTCGTCGTTCTGCACCAGGCTCAGGCTTTCGAAAGACACCGCATCCAGTACCGGCGGCTTGCCGATCTCGTACTGGTTGAGGTTGGAGAAGGTCTCGAACACTTTCTGCAGGAAGCCGCGCTCGATGCTCTTGCGCTTCAGGCGCAAGTCGCGCATCGCCTCGAAGAAGGCGTTCTGCTCGGCGTTGCTGGTCGCACGGTCGGCCATCTGGAAGAGGGTGTCGTCCGCGTTGTCGAACAGCGCCTGCAGCGCTTGCTTCAGCTGTTGTGCAGCCTTGTCGCGCACCTGGATAAGTGCCACGGGCAGCCTTCCTACCGGCGAAGTTGGCGATAGCTCGGAGGCGCCCTTGTTCAGGGGCACCACGTTCGCGTCGGTCTGCATAGCGAATCTCCCGCAACCAGCGCCCGAACTAGGGGGCTTCGCTGGTTGCACAGCTATAAACGGGGAGTTATCCCTAACGTCAAGCTTCTGGCGTCAAATAGAGAAAGTCAGAATCATTATAGGGATACTCACGTCGCAACCAAGGGGAGATTTCCTCCAGACATGAAATACGTCACAGATGTCCCTGCCCTTTGTAGGCCGGCCTCTGTCAGACCTACCCATCCCCTGAATATCTAGCAGAAAGCCCAAGACAGTTGCCACCAACGCTGTACCAGCGGTCG
The DNA here is from genome assembly GCF_012767755.2 of Pseudomonas tohonis. NCBI lineage: Bacteria > Pseudomonadati > Pseudomonadota > Gammaproteobacteria > Pseudomonadales > Pseudomonadaceae > Pseudomonas > Pseudomonas tohonis. Next base: position 1,329,386 of record NZ_AP023189.1, on the reverse strand, counting down.
CCTGCCTCTATAATCGCGCCATTCTGCAGCGGAGCATCCCATGCCCAACCTCAAACTCGCCGACCTGAACGCGGAAATCGAAGCCAACGTGCGCCGCGCCCTGACCGAGGACGTCGGCAGCGGCGACATCACCGCCCAACTGATCCCCGAGGAGCGCCTGGCCCACGCCACCATCATCACCCGCGAAGCGGCGGTCATTGCTGGGACCGCGTGGGTCGATGCGGTGTTCCGTCAGATCGACCCACGGGTGGCCGTGCACTGGCAGGTGGCCGATGGCGACAAGGTGCAGCCGAACCAGCCGCTGTTCCACCTCGAAGGCCCCGCCCGCGCCCTGCTCAGCGGCGAGCGCAGCGCGCTGAACTTCCTCCAGTGCCTCTCCGGCGTCGCCACCCGCGTCGCCCACTACGTGGAACTGGTACAGGGCACCCAGGTGAAGCTGCTGGACACCCGCAAGACCCTCCCCGGCCTGCGCCTGGCGCAGAAGTACGCCGTCACCTGCGGCGGTGGCCACAACCACCGCATCGGCCTGTACGACGCCTTCCTCATCAAGGAAAACCATATCGCCGCCTGCGGCGGCATCACCGAAGCCATCACCGCCGCCCACCGCATCGCCCCCGGCAAACCGGTAGAGATCGAAGTGGAAAGCCTCGACGAACTGAACCAGGCCCTGGCCGCCGGCGCCGACATCGTCATGCTCGACGAACTCAGCCTCGACGACATGCGCACCGCCGTCACCCTCACCGCCGGCCGCGCCAAGCTCGAAGCCTCCGGCGGCATCAACGACACCACCCTGCGCACCATTGCCGAGACAGGGGTCGACTACATCTCCATCGGCACCCTGACCAAGGATGTCAGGGCCGTCGACCTGTCGATGCGCCTGAGCATCTGACCTTTTTCTTTATATAGCGTCCAACAAAAAGCCCCGCCTAAGCGGGGCTTTTTGTCTGAGCTGGTGCCGGAGACAGGAATCGAACCTGCGACCTTCGCGTTACGAGTGCGCTGCTCTACCTACTGAGCTACACCGGCGGCGGGGCGGAATTTAGCATTGAGACGCGGGGCAGGCAATCAGCCTCTCGGCACGGAAAGAACAGAAAAATCGATTTCAGGAAATACCCGCTCAGCATCTGCTTTCGCTGCTAACAGCTGTTGCTCAGCAAGCGCGCCGTAATACAAGCGAGCATCCTGAGCAGTCTTCTGCCCTTCCTCGACATCACCCATGGCGACCTGAACACACGCCAAGCGAGCCATCAACGGTGCGTAAGGCAGGAAGCGCTGGAAACGCTCAAGAACATCCCGCTCCTGTTGCAGCGTCTTTGGTGACAACTGGAAGTTGGCGAAGTAGATCAAATAGCCCGCCGGCTCCATCAAGGGGTCACGAATCATGGCATTCATGAAGGTGTATTCATTGGCATCGACAGGCGCTCTGACTATGTACTGTTTAAAGGACCAGTAAAAACGCTCAACCAGCGGAATGTAGATGACCATCACCATCAGCAAAGCTGCCCCGATGACAGATGCGAAAATTTTCCCCAGCTTCAACGGCAATACAACGACAGGCCTTGAGAGGCATCCCACCAAAAGCAGGTTCAGCACCAAAAAATGCATAGTCCAAAGAGGGAACTCGAAGAGGCTGTAGATACAAAAGACGGCCAATATGGATACCGGCAACTGTTTACTCTCGGACTGAAGCGCCTTCCAGCCAGAGAAACACAATGCAGCGACAACAAGCACACACCACAGCAACCCCATAACACCCAGCTCTGTCGCAAGCTGAAGGATTGAGTTGTGTGAGTGAACAAAAAGCCCCTGAGGCGAGGCAATTCCTTGACGAATATGCTCTGAATAGGCCTCAGCTGCATAATTGCCTATGCCGACACCAAACCAGGGATGATCGGCCAGAACGGCAAGGGCAACTTTCCACTCCAGTATGCGCCCAGAACTGTCAAGCCCTCTCGATCCAATGACGGACAAGCGACCATCTTCCAGAGCCGGCGATCCGAATTGCGACAGCCAGGCCGCAATACTGCCACCGAAAGGCGCTATGCACAGCGCTATAACCAACCCTACTGACAAGGCAAAACGATAGCGACTGGCTTGCCGATCACGCAGCCACAACACTACGACCAAGGCCAACCAAGCCACCAGAGCAGAGCGCGCACCGGAAAGAACAAGCCCCGAGAGCATCAGCAACCCAACGATCACAAACCAAGGGGTTGCGACCTTTCTACGATGCCAACACCAAGCACCACAGAAAAAGCCAAGGAGACAGAGATAAGCGAAGTAGTTGGCGTGACCTATCAGCCCGACCATCCGACTCGATACCACATGGGGTATGAAAGCCGCCCACGCCCCTAGAAGGTCGAGATGGCGGGCCCAGCCCACAACCACTCCTACCAATGCGCACCAAAATAATATCCGGGCAATCAAGTCAACAACGTCACCACCCTCCCAATCAACCTGCTCGCCGACCAGGATCGCCATCCACCCCATAAGCCAGTAGACAAGATAAGCGGCCTTGCCCGCCTGAAAGGAAACGGGGTGAAAGAACACGGAGAACAGGAAAAGAACACCAAGCCCCAGCCAGATAAACGAACCTACCGAAAGCCTTAACGATCGAGCCCGCCAGAGCGTGGCGACTGCAGCCCCCGTCACGGCGAAGGAACTCGTGAGCTCCTCTATGTAATTAGGAAGGGGGTAAAGGTGCATTGGGTTGCTAAAAGAAACCGCAAGCAGTAGCAGCAGGAAGGCGACTGCAGGCCTTACATTCGCATCAGACATTCTTGGCACTCATTGACGTTTTTTGTCAGCCCAACCTGCATCTCAGGCCCCAGCACTAAGAACTGCAGGACCAAAAAAGTTGGCAAGGGACTTGCTTAGAGAATGTCAGCTGCCTGTGCAGTCGTAAACATCTACCTTGGAGAAACACGAATGAAAGCCCAAAAAGGTTTTACCCTGATTGAACTGATGATCGTCGTGGCGATCATCGGCATTCTGGCCGCTATCGCGATTCCGGCCTACCAGAACTACATTGCGCGCGCCGAAGCCAACACTGGCCTGCAGGCAATCGCCCCCCTGAAGACTGCTGTTGAAGATCAGTTCTCCCGTGGAGTGGGTGGTGCCTCCACTACCGTTGCAAACCTTGGCAGCGGCGCCACCGCCAGCCCGCTGGGTACAATCACTGCGACCTTCACCTCCAGCGGTACCGGCACGCTCGTGTTCGTTTTCGATCGACAAGCCAGCCCGCGCGTAAAAGACTCGCGTATTACCCTGAATCGTGCCAGCGACGGTACTTGGTCCTGCACTTCTGACGTAAACTCGGAATACCGTCCGCGCGGTTGCTGAGTTAAAGCTTCGGAACAAGGCACCTTCGGGTGCCTTGTTTATTTGTGCTTCCCTATATGCTGTCTCCTTACTCCAGCCATACGGACGATGCTTGAATGAGCGACTCAATTCCCCTCACCGGCCTGGCTCGCCAGATTGTGATTGCCAACCTGCTCGACGAGAAAAATGCCCAACAGGCTCAGCAGCAGGCCCTGCGCAACAAGATGTCGCTGGTGACGTACATCGTTCAGAACAAGCTGGTGAAGAGTCGTCCGCTCGCGGAAATCGCTGCTGAACAGTTCGGCGTGGCATTTTTTGATCTGGGAGCCATCGACAAGGAGTCCCAACCCAAGGAGTTGATCAGCGAGAAGCTGATCCGCCAGCATCGCCTGCTCCCTCTATGGCGCAGAGGCAACAAGCTCTTTATTGGTGTCTCGGACCCTACCAACCATCAAGCTGTAACCGATGTGCAGTTCAGTACCGGTCTCACCACCGAAGCCATCCTGGTGGAAGACGACAAGCTCGGCGAGGCCATTGAGAAATTCTTCGACTCCGCAAATAGTGGCATGGAGGACCTCGGCGATGTAGACCTCGATGGGGTGGACATCGAAAGTGTCGACGAGGACAGGGACGACAAGGGCACAGGTGCAGAAGCTGACGATGCGCCTGTTGTGCGCTTCGTCAACAAGATGCTGCTGGACGCTATCAAAGGCGGTTCGTCAGACTTGCACTTCGAGCCTTATGAGAAGAGTTACCGCGTCCGTCTCCGCACCGACGGCGTGCTGCATGAGGTCGCCCGCCCACCGATTCAACTGGCCAGCCGCATATCGGCACGCCTCAAGGTAATGGCTTCCCTGGATATCTCCGAGCGGCGCAAGCCGCAGGACGGCCGTATCAAAATGAAGATATCCAAAACCAAGGCCATCGATTTTCGCGTCAACACCTTGCCCACGCTGTGGGGAGAGAAGATTGTGATGCGAATCCTTGACCCCTCAAGCGCGCAGATGGGCATCGATGCGCTGGGGTATGAGGAGTCGCAGAAAGAGCTTTATCTCAATGCCTTGAAACAGCCACAGGGCATGATCCTGGTGACCGGCCCAACCGGGTCAGGCAAGACGGTGTCCCTCTACACCGGCTTGAATATCCTCAACACCGTCGACATCAACATCTCGACAGCCGAAGACCCCGTTGAGATCAACTTGGAAGGCATCAACCAGGTCAACGTGAACCCCCGGCAAGGTATGGACTTTTCCCAGGCCCTTCGAGCCTTCCTCCGCCAGGACCCCGACGTCATCATGGTGGGTGAGATCCGCGATCTGGAGACAGCTGAGATCGCGATCAAGGCCGCTCAAACAGGACACATGGTGATGTCCACCCTTCACACCAACAGCGCCGCTGAGACGCTGACACGGTTGCGTAACATGGGGGTGCCGGCGTTCAACATCGCCACATCGGTCAACCTGATCATTGCCCAACGACTTGCGCGAAAGCTTTGCGCCGCCTGCAAGAAGGAAGTAGAGATCCCACGCGATACGCTGCTCAAGGAAGGCTTCCCGGAAGAGCGGATCGGAACCTTCAAGCTCTTTGGGCCCGTAGGTTGCGATAGCTGTAAAGGCGGCTACAAGGGAAGGGTGGGTATTTATGAAGTGGTTAAAAACACTCCTGCCCTGCAACGCATTATCATGGAGGAAGGCAACTCCATCGATATCGCAGCTCAGATGCGTAAAGATGGCTTCAACGATCTCCGCACTTCGGGGCTCTTGAAAGCCATCCATGGCGTGACGAGCCTCGAAGAAGTCAACCGCGTGACCAAGGACTAATCCATGGCGGAAAAAGCTCTCAAAACCACCCTGTTCAGCTGGGAAGGTACAGATAAAAAAGGCGCCAGGGTCAAAGGGGACATGAGCGGCACCAACCCCGCTCTTGTTAAAGCCCAGCTTCGTAAGCAGGGCATCAACCCCACCAAAGTCAGGAAAAAAAGCGCATCCCTTTTTGGCAAGGGAAAGAAAATCAAGCCTCTAGATATAGCCCTGTTCACTCGCCAGATGGCTACCATGATGAAAGCAGGCGTTCCCTTGCTTCAGAGCTTTGACATCATTGGAGAGGGCGTCGAAAACCAAAACATGCGAAAACTGGTTGACGAGGTCAAACAGGAGGTAGCCGCAGGGAACAGCTTTGCAAACTCTCTAAGAAAAAAACCTCTGTATTTTGACGAACTCTACTGCAACTTGGTGGACGCTGGCGAGCAGTCCGGCGCTTTGGAAAACCTGCTGGATCGAGTGGCTACCTATAAGGAGAAAACCGAATCGCTCAAGGCAAAAATCAAGAAGGCAATGACCTACCCGATCGCCGTAATCTTGGTTGCCTTGATAGTTTCTGCAATCCTGCTTATTAAAGTTGTTCCGCAATTTCAGTCCGTTTTTTCAGGTTTCGGCGCTGAATTACCCGCTTTCACAATGATGGTTATTCATCTTTCCGAATTTCTTCAGACATGGTGGTTCGTCGTGTTACTCGGCATGTTCGGAACCGCTTTCGGCCTCCGAGAGCTTCATCGCCGCTCAAAAAAATTCAGAGATAACGTCGACCGAGGCGTGCTCAAGTTACCCATCGTCGGCGACATACTCTACAAATCTGCCGTCGCACGTTACGCCCGTACGCTGTCCACCACCTTTGCAGCAGGTGTGCCTCTTGTAGACGCCCTCGACTCCGTTTCCGGCGCAACCGGTAACGTCGTATTCAAAGACGCGGTTACGAAGATCAAGCAGGATGTCTCTACCGGCATGCAACTGAACTTCTCCATGCGCACCACTGGTGTATTTCCATCAATGGCCATTCAGATGACCGCCATCGGTGAAGAATCAGGAGCCCTCGACACTATGCTCGACAAAGTCGCCTCCTTCTACGAAGAAGAAGTCGACAACGCCGTCGACAACCTGACCACCCTAATGGAGCCCCTGATCATGGCGGTTCTCGGCGTGCTGGTCGGCGGCCTGATCATCGCGATGTACCTGCCTATCTTCCAACTCGGTTCGGTAGTGGGATAAGTGACAGTCATCGACTTCCTGGCCGGCAACTTGCCGGCCTTTGTTTTCTGCATATTCCTCCTCGGCCTTCTCGTCGGCAGTTTCCTCAACGTCGTCATCTACCGCCTGCCGGTGATGATGTTCCGCGACTGGAAGGCGCAGGCGCGGGAGGCGTTGGAGTTGCCGGCGGAGCCCCAGGGCGAGACCTTCAACCTGATCCTGCCGAACTCGCGCTGCCCGCATTGCCAGCATGAGATCCAGGCCTGGGAGAACATCCCGGTGGTCAGCTGGCTGGCCTTGGGTGGCAAGTGCTCGTCGTGCAAGGCGCCAATCAAGAAGCGCTACCCGCTGGTAGAGCTGGCGTGCGGCCTGTTGTCGGCCTATGTCGCCTGGCATTTCGGCTTCACCTGGCAGGCCGGGGCGTTCCTGGTGCTGACCTGGGGCCTGCTGGCGATGAGCATGATCGACGTCGACCACCAGCTGCTGCCGGACTCCCTGGTGCTGCCGCTGCTATGGCTCGGGCTGATCCTCAACAACCAGGGCATGTTCGCCACGCCTAGCGATGCGCTCTGGGGCGCGGTGGGCGGCTATCTCAGCCTGTGGTCGGTGTACTGGGTGTTCAAGCTGGTGACCGGCAAGGAAGGCATGGGCTACGGCGACTTCAAGCTGCTGGCGATGATCGGCGCCTGGGGTGGCTGGCAGGTGCTGCCGCTGACCATCCTGCTGTCGTCCCTGGTGGGCGCCATATTGGGGATCATCATCCTCAAGCTGCGCGACGCGGACAGCAGCACGCCCATCCCCTTCGGCCCCTACCTGGCCATTGCCGGCTGGATTGCATTGCTCTGGGGTGATCAAATAACCGGGACCTATCTCCACTTCGCCGGTTTCTGATGAACAAACCCTGGATCCTTGGCCTTACGGGCGGCATCGGCAGCGGCAAGAGCGCCGTCGCCTCCCATTTCGGCAACCTCGGCGTGCACCTAGTGGACGCCGACCATGCGGCGCGCTGGGTGGTCGAGCCTGGCCGCCCCGCCCTCACGCAGATCGCCGAGCACTTCGGTAGCGACGTTCTCCAGGCCGATGGCCAGCTCGATCGCGCAGCGCTGCGCCAGCGTATCTTCGAACACCCGGAAGAACGCCGCTGGCTGGAAAACCTGTTGCACCCACTGATAGGCGAGGAGATCGTCCGCGACCTCGCCAGCGCCCAGTCGCCCTACGCCATCCTCGTCTCGCCGCTGCTGATCGAGTCCGGCCAGCACCGCATGACCCAGCGCGTGCTGGTGGTCGACGCACCGGAAGCGGTGCAGATCCAGCGCACCATGGCCCGGGACCAGGTGTCCGAAGAACAGGTCGGCGCCATCCTCAAGGCCCAGGCCAGCCGCGAAAAACGCCTGGAAGCGGCGGATGACGTCCTGGTCAACGACCGTGACCTGAAATGGCTGCAGCGCGAAGTCGAACGCCTGCACGCCTTCTACCTGACCCTGCGCGGAGGCCAAGCATGAGCCAACCCATGACCGTCGAATGCCCCACCTGTGGCGCCCCCGTCGAGTGGGGCCCGCAGAGCCCCAGCCGCCCCTTCTGCTCCGAGCGCTGCAAGCTGATCGACCTGGGCGCCTGGGCCGCCGAGGAACATGCGATCCCCGGCGACATCCAGGAAGACGATCTCTTCTCCAGCGACCTGCCCGAGCGCGGTCACTGAGCCTCACGGGCGCATGAAGGCGTAGTCGCGGTCGTCATCGAGGTTGTCGGCCAGGAAGCACAGTTCCTGGGCCAGGTCCTCGATCGGCCGCACCGCCTTGCTGCGCTCCACCACCTCGCTGAGCAGCGCTCGCAGCGCCAACGCCTCGTCCATCCCCGCCGCGCCGGCCACCGCCAGCTCCCGATCCAGCATCTCGCGCGCCCATTTGTGCATGGTCATCTCCCGCTCCTCGTCTGTGAAGGCACCATGATCGGCGTGCGGAGGGCTGCGGATAATTGATCGGGATCAAGCCGCCAGGCGTCATGCCCCTGGTGAATTCCCGGCCATCACTTCGGCTCGTCGTCCTTCCAGGGCGCCTGCAGGTAGCGCGAGCGGTTGAAGGTCTCCAGCCAGTCCGGATAGAACACCACCAGCGCCGTCACCGCCGTGCCGTTGATGAAGGCCTCGGGGAACATCACCAGCCATAGGTAGCCGACGAAGTCCTCCAGCCAGGGAGGCATCGGGAAGATGCCGTCCAGCCAGAGGATGCCCAGCCCGAACAGCGTGCACAGCAGCGCCGCCAGCGCGGCAGGGAAGAAGCCGCAGCAGAAGATGTAGACGAACAGGTTGCGCGGCTGGAAGCGCTCCACCCAGATGGCGCAGCACTCGGTCACCAGCACCGGCAGCAGCACCAGCAGCGCACCGTTGATGCCGAGCGCGGCGAAGTCCTGGCGCCCCAGCGCCAGCAAGGCGAGCTGCGCCACAACGCCGCCCAGCACCGCCAGCGGCCAGTCCAGCAGCAGCGTCACGGCCGTCATGCCGATGAAGTGGTAGGACACGCCCGAATCGAAATCCCGCCGCACCATCCACAGCAGGAACAACGCCAGCACCGTGCCGAACAGCAGGTGCTGTCGCCGCGTATCGCTGAACAGCTCGACCCACGGAGCCCGCCAGACCGCCCAGGCGATGGCCGGCAGGTAGATCGCCCAGCCCAGGCCCAGGCTGGTGGTGGAGAGCAGCTGGGACGCGATCACTCTGCGGAGGACTCGAGAACGGCACGCAGCGCCGCGGCATCGGTGAAGGTCAGGGTTTCACGCACCACGCCACCTTCCAGGCGCAACAGCAGCACGCTGCCCGCCTCGGCCGGATAACGGGGCGCCACGCGGGACTCACGGTCCAGCATCACCCGGTAGTTGTAGTCACGCATCGCCGGCACCGCGAAGAGCTTGGCGATCACCGCCGGCATGCGGCTCACATCGGCGAGGAACACCGCCTTGCGTGCCTCCAGGTAACCCTTGGGCTGCCCCTCCAACGCCGCCTTGACCAGCTTCGCGCCGTCCATGTCGCGGGCCACCAGCAACAGCCGCAGCCCGTCGTCGAGGGTGTAAGGCTGGTCATACTGGTCCAGCAGCGTCCAGGGGGCGAGCCGTGAACCCTCTTCCTGCGCCTGGGCAAGCCCCATCCACGCCATCAGCACCACCACAAAAACCGCTTTCATTCACTCGCTCCCCTTGTGGAAAAAACCTGGATATCCCCACGCTCGCCCCAGCCTTCCTGCGCCTGCCAGAAGGCCAGCGCCTGCGGCGCATCGCGCAAGACGAAGACATGGGACTTGCCGATGCCCTGCTCGGCCAGCCGCGCCAGCACCTCCTCGAGCATCCGCCGCGCCAGCCCGCGCCCGCGAAAGGCCTCCTCGACCACCAGGTGCTGCAGGTAGCCGCGGCGGCCATCGTGCCCCGCCATCAGGCAGGCGACCACCTCGTCGCCGGCCTCCACCAGCAGGCTCAACCCCGGGTTTCGCGCGAGATAGCCACAGAACGGCGCGTACTCATCCTCCGGACGCAGGCGGATACCCGGCGTCCGGCTCCAGAGGGCCAGCAGTCGGGAATGGTCGGCGGGGGTGATGGTGCGCGGTTGCATGGCAGGCTCCAGGACAGGCTTCCGAGTCTATACCAAGGCCCGCCGTACGGCGCCGTGCCCGTATGCCGCGTCGGGCTACCACAGCGAGGCGCGGCGAGGCTAAGCTCCGCTCATGGACGAATCCGACTACCTGCGCCTGCTGACCCGCCAGGCGGAACAGGCCAACGACTTCCTCTCCAACGCCCGCAAGTGGGAACGCGAGCGCTGGGTCTGCCAGCGCCTGCTGCAGGCCCTCAACGTGCCCCATCGGCTGGAGGACTTCGGCACCGGCAGCGAGCCGCCGGACGTGCTGTTCCGCGACGCCGCCTTCGAGGTGTTCTTCGTCCTCGACGAGGGCCGTCGGCTGAACGATGAATGGCGTGCCGAGCTGGAGCGCCGGCGCAGCGCCTTCTCCCTCGCCCAACTGGTGCGCCGCGAAGCCCGGCCCAAGCGCATCGCCACCGCCGAGCTGCAGGGCCGACTCGCCCCGACGCTGCGCAAGAAGGCCCACAACTACACCGAGCGCGGCCTCGACCCGGGCGAGCTGGACCTGGTCGCCTTCGTCAACCTCAAGCGCTCGGTGCCCGATTTCAACAGCCCCTTCCCGCCGCCCACGGAATTCCTCCGCCAGGGCTGGCGCTCGCTGTCCATCGTCGGCTCCACCTATGCCCGCGTGCTCTTCGCCCATCCGGATGCGCCGGAATTTCTGCGCGCCAACCTGGGTCGAACGGTGATATTCGATGCCGGGATCGGCCTGTGACGCAGCAGTCGAATTATTCGCGTCGTCGATTGAGCCCTGTCGAAACACGCAGCTAGAATGAGCCCATTCCCCCGTCGAGGCTTCCCATGACCAGCCGCCTGACACCCGAAGACCAGCAGAAGGTCGACCAGTACCTGAATCTCCCCCAGCACCAGGTGGAACGCGAGCCGTTCAAGCCCTGGCGCCTGCTGGCGATCCTGCTGGTGATGGTGATCGGCCTGGGCCTGCTGAGCCGCCTCCTCGCGCGACTGGTGCTATGAGCCGCCTCCTGCGCTCGCCCGGCGCGACACATAAGAATTCCTATAGCCTTGTGAGATATCCCCATGTCCCATCGTATCGTGATCGTCGGCGGCGGCGCCGGCGGCCTGGAGCTCGCCACCCGTCTGGGTAGAACCCTGGGCAGAAAAGGCCAGGCCAAGGTCATCCTGGCCGACGCCAACCTGACGCACATCTGGAAACCCCTGCTGCACGAAGTGGCCGCCGGCTCGCTGAACTCCACGGAGAACGAGCTCAACTACGTCGCCCAGGGCAAGTGGAACCACTTCGAGTTCCAGCTCGGCCGCATGAGCGGGCTGGACCGCGAGCGCAAGGCCATCCAGCTGGCCGCCACCCTCGACGAGGACGGCCGCGAACTGGTACCCGCCCGTGAAGTGGCCTACGACACCCTGGTGATCGCCGTCGGCAGCACCACCAACGACTTCGGCACCGAAGGCGCGTCGCGTCACTGCATCTTCCTCGACACCCGCGAGCAGGCCGAGCGCTTCCACCGCCAATTGCTCAGCCACTACCTGCGCGCCCACGCCCGTGAAGGCAACAGCGACCAGATCAGCGTCGCCATCGTCGGCGCCGGCGCCACGGGCGTCGAGCTGGCCGCCGAGCTGCACCACGCCGCCCGCGAGCTGGCCGCCTACGGCCTGGACAGCATCCAGCCGGAGAACATGCGCATCACCCTGATCGAGGCCGGCCCGCGCGTACTGCCGGCGCTGCCCGAGCGCATCAGCGCGCCGGTGCACAAGACCCTGGAGCGACTGGGCGTCACCGTGATGACCGGCGCCGCGGTCAGCGAAGTCACCGCCGAAGGCCTGCGCACCGCCCAGGGCGAGGAGATCCCCGCCAGCCTCAAGGTCTGGGCCGCCGGCATCCGCGCGCCCGCGTTCCTCAAGGAGCTCGATGGCCTGGAGAGCAACCGCATCAACCAGCTCGTGGTCAAGCCCAGCCTGCAGACCACCCGCGACGAGAACATCTTCGCCTTCGGTGACTGCGCCGCCTGCCCCCTGGGCGACGGCAGCGACCGCAACGTCCCGCCCCGTGCCCAGGCCGCCCACCAGCAGGCCTCCCTGCTGGTGAAGTCACTGAAACTGCGCATCGCCGGCCAGCAAGAGCTGCCCGAGTACCGCTACAAGGACTACGGCTCACTGATCTCGCTCTCCAGCTTCAGCGCCGTCGGCAACCTCATGGGCAACCTGATGGGCAGCGTCAAGCTCGAAGGCTGGCTGGCGCGCATGTTCTACATCTCGCTCTACCGCATGCACCAGATGGCGCTCTACGGCAGCTTCCGCACCCTGCTGCTGATGCTCAGCGACCGCATCGGCCGCAGCACCGACCCCCGCCTCAAGCTCCACTGATCCACCGGCCGGCATCCCCGCGATGCCGGCCTTCCCGCCGCTCGTCCCCCTCGCGCACCGCTGTGCGCCACAGCCGTCCGTCGCCCTCTCCCATCCTGCAGATTCGACCGCAAGAAACGGAGTGCGGGACGCTCTCTTCACGCCGATATTGAGCCCCGCAACGCGTCTGGCCAGGGCGTTTGCGCCATCGGATCGGCGCTACCCGGGTCACTCGCGCACCAGGACCACTACGCAGTAAGGGCTGGAGGAACGCAGCAACCCGGGCACGGCCCGGAACCAGGGTCGATGACAGACAGGAGAGAGTCACATATGGAACTACGTCATCTTCGCTATTTCCTCGCGGTGGCCGAGGAGCTGAATTTCACCCGCGCCGCCGCGCGCCTGCACATCGAGCAATCGCCCCTGTCCCGGGCCATCAAGGAACTCGAGTCGGATCTCAACACCCTGCTCTTCGAGCGCAACCCCCGCGGCGTGCAGCTGACCTGGGCGGGCACCGTCTTCCTGGAGAACACCAAACGCATCTTCGCCGCCCTGGAACAGGCGCGGATGGACATGCGCGGCGTCGCCATGGGCTTTCGCGGCACGCTGCGGGTCGCGGTGTCCGACGGCATCGCCCCGCAGAAGCTCGCCGACCTGCTGGCGCGCTGCCGCCAGGAAGAGCCGGAGATGGAGATCCGCCTGTTCGAAGTGAGCCACGCCCAGCAGGTCAAGGGCATGCTCGACCACAGCTACGACGTCGGCTTCGCGCGCACCGACAACGCCGTCGACGGCATCTGCGCACGGCCCATCTGGAGCGACCCGCTGGTCGCCGCCCTGCCCGCCCGCCATCCGCTGCTGTCGCACCGCAAGATCCCGCTCAAGGAGCTGGTGCGCCACCCGCTGATCCTCAGCCACCCCGAGGTACACGAGGGCCAGCACCAGCAGATCAACCGCATGCTCAAGGCCAACCTGAGCGAAGCCGAAGAAGCCTCGCTGAACATCGTCGAACAGTACATCTCCCGCGAAACCATGCAGGCCCTCGTCTCAGCCGGCTACGGCGTCGCCCTGATCTGCGGCACCGAGCAGAGCTACCTGCCCGGCAGCGAGATCGTCACCCGCGCCCTGTCCGTGCCCGACTCGGTGCTGACCACCTACCTGCTGCGCCCGGACAGCGAGCCGTCGCCGCACCTCTCGCGCTTCCTCGAACGCGTCGAGCAGGTGTGCAACCAGCAGGAAGAAGCGGAAACCTGCCTGTTCTCCGAACTCCACCCGATCGCCCCCGTCTCGCGCCTGGCGCGCGTGGGCCTGTCCTTCAGCGCCGGGGACTTCTCCACACCATGAATCCCCTCGCCACCCTCGAACGGGCCGTGCCCGACCCAACGCTGGAGCGCATCGAACAGCTCGACTGGCCGGCCCTCGAAGCCGAACTGGACGCCAATGGCAGCGCCCTGATCCCGCGCCTGCTGGACGATGCCGCCTGCGCCCGACTCGCCTCGCTCTACCGCCAGGACGCAGGCTTCCGCTCGCGCATCGTCATGGAGCGCCAGGGCTTCGGCCGCGGCGAATACAAGTACTTCGCCTACCCGCTGCCCGCGTTGCTCGGGCGCCTGCGCCACCGCCTCTACCCGCCGCTGGCGGCCATCGCCAACCGCTGGAACCAGCGCCTGGGCCTCGACACCCGCTACCCCGCGCGCCTCGACAGCTTCCTCGCCCGCTGCCACCGGGCCGGCCAATGCCGCCCCACGCCCCTGCTGCTGCAGTACGGCCCGGGCTGCTACAACCGCCTGCACCAGGACCTCTATGGCGAGCATGTCTTCCCGCTGCAGCTGGCGATCCTGCTGTCGGCACCCGAGCAAGACTTCAGCGGCGGCGAGTTCGTCCTCACCGAGAACATCGCCGGCCAGCAGCGGGCGGAGGTCGTGCCCCTGGGCAAGGGCGATGCCGTGCTCTTCCCGGTGGACCTGCGCCCGGTGCCCGGCAAGCGCGGCGGCTTCCGCCGCGCGGCGATGCGCCACGGCGTCAGCCTGATCAGGAGCGGCGAGCGCCGCACCCTGGGGCTGATCTTCCATGACGCCAGTTGAGGGCAGCGGATGAACGCCCCCCTCCTTCCCGCCTCCCGGCAGGCGGGCTGAACATGCCCATTCGCCCACAGGACATCGGCCCCGCCGCCTTCCTCGAGCCCGGCACGGCAGCCACCGGCCCGAGCGAGGACGACCCGGCCGCGCGCCTGCGGGTGATCAGTGCCTTCCAGGCACTGGTGGATGCCAGGCAGGCCCGCTGGCACACGGATGATTCGGGCCGAACCGAGCTGCACCTGGACAGCGGGGAAATCTTCCTGCTCCGTCCCCACAGCGTCACTCGACTGCGATAAGGAGATTGCCATGACATTGATGATGAGCCGCCTGAGTTCGCCCCTGCGCGAACTGCTGCTGGTGACCGACGAACAGCAACGCATCCGCGCCCTGGGCTTCGGCGACTACAAGCGCCAGCTCACGCGCTCCTTGAAGGATCGCCCGAGCGCCAAGGACCTCCCCGAGATCCCGGCGCCCAAGGCGATAGCCACCGCCCTGCGCCGCTATTTCGAAGGCGATTGCGATGCGCTCGACGAACTGGTCGTGGAGCCCAACGGCACGCCCTTCCAGCTCCAGGTCTGGGCGGCGCTGCGGCAGATTCCCGCCGGCGCAACCCGCAGCTATGGCCAACTGGCCCGCGACCTGGGCCTGGAGGACCCGCGTGCCGCCATCGACATAGGCGTGGCCAACGCCGCCAACCCCATCGCCATCGTCATCCCCTGCCACCGCGTGATCGCCGCCAACGGCGAACTGCGCGGCTACGCCTGGGGTCTGGAGCGCAAGCGCTGGCTGCTGGAGCACGAGAAGGCCCTGCGCCCCGTCGTGGCCGAGCCGCGCACCGCCGCGCTGTTCTGACGCAACGCCCGGCACGGGAGGCGGAAGGTGTCCATCCTTCCTGATCCCGGTGCCCTGCGCCCGCATCGGAACGCCTTGGCGGCGCCACGGAGAATTCGAACGCAAGAACCGGAGTTCTTGCGTTCGGGTTCGGTTTTAACCTGCAATAGTCAACGGTCTTTCTGGATAACCACCATGAGCAGGAACCTGCAAGAAACCGCTCTCTACATCACGGACGATCAACGCTGGGCAGCCGTCAGGGCCCGCGACAGCGCCGCCGACGACCAGTTCGTCTACGCGGTGAAGACCACCGGCGTCTACTGCCGCCCCAGCTCCTCGACCCGTCTGCCCAACCGCAAGAACGTCGAGTTCTTCGACACCCCGGCCGCCGCCGAAGCCGCCGGCTATCGTGCCAGCCGCAGCCTGGCGGGAGACCGCACCAGCACTGCCGCCCGCCGCGCCGCGCTGATCGCCGAGGCCTGCCGCACCATCGAGGCAGCCGACTCGCCGCTCAACCTCAACCAGCTGGCGGCGCGCTCGGGCATGAGCCCCTCGCACTTCCACCGGGTGTTCAAGACCGAGACCGGGCTGACGCCGAAGGCCTACGTCTCGGCCTACCGCGCCCGCCGCCTGCGCCGCGAGCTCAGCGATGTCGGCACCTCGGTGACCGATGCCATCTACGGCGCCGGCTTCAACTCCAACAGCCGCTTCTACGAAACCTCCGACCAGTTGCTCGGCATGCGCGCCAGCGAATACCGCGATGGCGGCGCCGGCGCCTCGATCCACTTCGCCGTGGCCCAGTGCTCGCTGGGCGCCATCCTCGTCGCGCAGAGCCAGCGCGGGGTCTGCGCCATCCTCCTGGGCGACGACCCCGATGCCCTGGTACGCGACCTGCAGGACCAGTTCCCCAAGGCCCAGCTGGTCGGCGGCGACGCGGACTTCGAGCGCCTGGTGGCCCAGGTCGTCGGCTTCATCGAAGCGCCTTCGCTCGGCCTCAACCTGCCCCTGGACGTCCGCGGCACCGCCTTCCAGGAGCGGGTGTGGCAGGCCCTGCGGGACATCCCGCCAGGCACTACCGTCAGCTACACCGACATCGCCGAACGCATCGGTGCGCCCAAGGCGGTACGCGCGGTGGCCCAGGCCTGCGGTGCCAACCACATCGCCGTGGCCATCCCCTGCCACCGCGTGGTGCGACGCAACGGCGACCTCTCCGGCTACCGCTGGGGCATCGAGCGCAAGCGCGAGCTGTTGCAACGCGAAGCCAAGCCGGCAGCCGCCCCCAGCGTGCCGCCCCGTGCCAAGCAGGCCGTGGCGCAGCCATGAGCCTGGACTGGCCGTCGCTGATCCGCTGCCTGGATGAAGACGGCTACGCCCTGCTGCCCGGCCTGCTGGATGCGGGCACGGTGCAGCAGTGGCGCCGGCAGGCGAAGGGCATGGGCACCCGCCTCGCCCCCCTCGAACCCGGCCGTGGCGAGTGGCTCGCCACGGCCGGGGCCCTGCCCGGCGAACTCGGCGACGGGCTCTACCCCGCGCTGGCCCGACTGGCCAATCGCTGGAGCGAGGAACTGGACGAGCCCGGGCGCTACCCGACCGGGCCGGCCGGCGCCATCGATGCACGGTTCTGCCATCTCGGCACGGGCGAGTACCTGGCGTTGCGACAGGGCGACGGCACCGCTGCCCTGCCCCTGCGCCTGGCCATTCTCCTGGCCTGCCCCCGGAGCGACTTCACCGGCGGCGAATTCGTCGTCACCGAGCAGCGCCCGCGCATGCAATCGCGCGCCACCGTGCTACCCCTGCGCCAGGGCGATGCCGTGCTCTTCAGCGAAGGTCGCCGTCCGGTGCGCAACAGCCTCGGCCAACGCTACGGCGCCGGCCTCAAGCACGGCACCAGCCGTGTGCGCAGCGGCCAGCGCCTGAGCCTGGAGCTGGGCTTCCCGGCCGGGCGCTGAGCCATGCCGGCGAAGACCTGGACCCTGCTCGGCGCCGATGGCCGGCCCTTCACCAGTGACCGCCCCGGCACCCTCGGCGGCCACCGCCGCAACAAGCTCTACGGCCGCCTCGACTGCCGCAGCGCCCTGCAGGCCCTCGCCCGTGGCGGCTACCAGGCGCAGCGGGTGTTCTTCCTCGACGAGGCCACGGCGCTCGCCGCCGGCTACCGGCCCTGCGCCGTGTGCATGCCGGAGCGGTACAGGTTGTGGAAGGCGGGGGAACTGGGCGTTCAGGTGAAGCCTGATCGCGAATGAATTCGCTCCCACAGGAACGGCAGCGCTGCGCGCCGCTGGGTGACCGTAGTCGCCCCTACACAAGTCCTCCGAGCCCCGCGTGGAGGTGACCGCTGTGTAGGGTGGAGGTCGCTCTTCACCTCCACCAGGCGGGGTCGAACAGGGCCACGCCGTCATGCCCGAAGCGTTGCATGGAAACCCGCCCCCGCACGGTGGATGGGGGAAGCGTCATCCACGCTACCCAACCCGGCGCCGCGCCCGCACCTAAGGGGCCGGCGTGGGCGCCAGGGCTTGCGGGGCGGCCTCGACTGGCACGCGGGCGCGCTCGGCGATGCGCTTGCCGAAGGCGATCATCGGCTTCTCCACCGTGCGGTGGATCAGTTCGGTGGCGCCGAACACCAGCACCAGCATCAGCACCGTGTACTGCGGCCACAGCGCATCGGTGATGGCGATGCCCTCGCTGCGGGTGTAGCGGAACATCAGTTCCAGGGTCAGGTAGAACATCGGGATGTGCACCAGGTACAGCGTGTAGGAGCGCTTGCCGAGGTAGTCCAGCGCCCACTGCAGCGGCTGGGGGAAGACGATCAGGTTGCCCTCGCAGGCCGCCATGAACACCAGCACCAGCGACAAGGCGCAGACCACCGGGATCGCCAGCGTGTTGCCGAAACCGATGGCGGTGACGCTGCCCAGCACCAGCGCCAGCAGCACCACCACCCAGGCCCCGGCGTAGCGGTAATGGCCGGCGCGCACGCGGATCGCCTCGAACCAGCTCTGGGTGGTGGCCAGGTACAGCAGGCAGCCATAGAGCAGGCCGTCGCAGCGGGTCTGGGTGAAGAAGAACACCTTCATCGGGTCGGAGAGGCTGAAGGGCCGCAGCACCAGGCTCACCAGCAGCAGCCCGCCCACCAGTGCCATCACCCGCGCCCGGGTGCTCTTGAGCACCAGCAGGAACAGTGGGTAGAACAGGTAGAACTGCTCCTCCACCGACAGGCTCCAGTAGGGCGCCAGCGGCACGCCTTCGGCGATCTTGTTGTCCGGCAGCCAGAAGTTGAAGGTGTAGGTGAAGATGCCCAGCGCCGCCTGGGCGTTGTACACCGGCGAGGCGAAGTACTGCCCCTGGTTGAGGAACAGGCTGCAGGCCATCACCAGCGCCACCACCACCCAGGCCACCGGCAGGATGCGGAACACCCGGCGCACGTAGAAGGCCTTGATGCAGGCCGCCCGCTGCACGCCGCTGCGCAACCCGTCCAGTTGCTCCAGCAGGGTGCGCGAAATGATGTAGCCGGAGATCACGAAGAACAGATCGACCCCCGCCCAGGCGTTGCCGAACAGGTCGAGCACCGACTCGGGCTTGGGGTAATGCATGGTGAAGGTCCAGGGGTAGAACACCTGGTACAGGTGGACGTAGAAGGTCAGCAGCACGGCGATGGCGCGCAGCCGGTCGAGTTCGAGGTTCCTCGACGCACCGGCGTGGGCCGCAGGCGCGCCGGCAGGCAGTTCGGTCTTCATGTTCATGGTGTCTACCCCTGGCGGCCCGTGGTTACAGCTTGGTGCCGCCGTCGACGCTGAGGATGTCCCCGGTGATCCAGCGCGAGGCGTCGGAGGCCAGGAACAGCGCCGCATCGGCGATGTCCTCCGGCTGCGCCACGCGCTGCAGCGCCTGGATGCCGAGCACGAAGTCGCGCCCTTCGTCGCTGCGCACGAAGCTGGACATCTCGGTGTCCACCACCCCTGGGGCCAGGCCGTTGACGCGGATGCCGCGCCCGCCGAGCGCCTGGGCGAAGTGCAGCACCAGGGTGTCCAGCGCGCCCTTGGTGGCGGCATAGGCGGGGATATCGCCGACCGCCGAGCGCGCGCCCAGGGACGAGATCATCACCAGGCTGCTGCCCTCGCCCAGCAACGGCAGCAGTTGCTGGACCAGGAAGAACGGCGCACGCACGTTGACCGCGAACAGGCGATCGAAGTCCTCGATGCGCGTGTCCTCCAGCTTCGCCGTCTGGGCGATGCCGGCGCTGGCCACCAGCACATCCAGGCGACGCACGCGCTCGCCCACTTCGGCGGCGAGGATGCGCGGCCCATCGGCGCTGGCGAGGTCGGCCACCAGCACGTCGGCGCGGCCACCCCGGTCGCGGATCTCGGTGACCACGCCGTGGGCCTCGTCGAGGCCACGGTTGCAGTGCACCAGCACATAGGCACCGGCGGCGCCGAGGGCCAGGGCCGTGGCCTTGCCGATGCCACGGGAGGCCCCGGTGACCAGGGCGTTCTTGGAAAGCAAGGAGTGCTGCATGGCGATACCTCGCAGGAAAGGGTGATGGGTCAGAACGGCAGCTCGCGCAGGGCGCGGCGGGCGAAATAGTCGAAGGTGGCGCGGCTGCGCGTGGGCTGGAGGATCCAGTCGTGGGCCTCGCGGGCCAGCGCCGGGTCGATGTCGCGGATCTCCCCCGCCGCCTCGGCCAGCAGCTGCATGCGCGCCGTGCGCTCTACCTGCACGGCGAGCACGCAGGCTTCCTCGACGCTGCGCGCGGCGATCACCAGGCCATGGTGGGCGAGCAGCGCGGCGCGCCGGTGCTCCAGCACCGAGGCGATCAGCTCGCCCTCCTCGTTGCCCACCGGTACGCCCGGCCAGCGCGCGAGGAAGGACACCTCGTCGTAGAGCATGCAGCTGTCCATGTGCGCCACCTTCAGCGGGCGCTCCAGCAGCGACAGCGCGCTGGCGTGCATGGGGTGGGTGTGGACGATGCAGTTGACGTCGGCTCGCGCGCGGTAGATCCAGGAATGGAAGCGATTGGCCGGGTTGGCCATGCCGTCGCCGGCCATCACCACCAGGTCCTCGTCCACCTCCAGCAGGTTGGCCGGGGTGATCTCGTCGAAGCCCAGCCCCAGGCGCTGGGTCAGGTAGCGGCCCGGGGTCTCGGTGCGCGCGGTGATCTGCCCGGCGAGGCCGGAATCATGCCCGTGGGTGAAGAGGATGCGGCAGGTCAGCGCGACCTTCTCGCGCAAGGGCCGCTCCGTCGCCACCAGGTGGGTCTTCATGGCGTCGACGCTCTGGTCGATCAACTCGGCCTTCTCGGCCAGCAGGGTCTTCATGGCGGTACCTCGGATTCGTTGGGAAAAGGCCCGCGCCGATCAGGCGCGGGCAGCGGCTCAGGCCATTGCGGGGTGATGGTGCGAGCGGCGCTCCTCCACCAGCACCCGCGCGGCGAGCTGGGCGACGCTGAGCACCGAGGCGTGGATGTTCACCGCCGGCATCTCGGGGATCACCGAGGCGTCCACCACCCGCAGCCCGTCCACGCCCCAGACCCGAAAGCGCGCATCCACCACGCTGCGGGCCGGGTCGCGGCCGGCGGAGCAGGTGCCGGTGTAGTGCAGGCCGGGGCCGGCGTTGCGGGCGATGAAGGCGAGCTTCTCGGCGTAGGTGCGCAGTGGGTCCGCCGGGTAGAGGCCGCCGTTGAACCCGGCCAGCGCCCGGCTCGCGCCCAGGGCCAGGCCGCGTTCGAGGGCGAAGACCATGTTGTCGCGGTCAATGCGCTCGCCGAGGTAGCCCGGGTCCAGCAGCATGTTCTGGCGCGGGTCCGTGCCGGCCAGGCGCGCGCGGCCACGGCTGCGCGGCTTGGCGAGGAAGGGGATCAGGGTGTAGGAGCCGCCGGCCGGCGCCTGCAGCGGGCCAAAGGGGTACTGCATGCCGGCCACCTGAACGTCCGGGGCGAGGTGCGCCGGGCCATTGCTGTAGTACGACATGGTCGACACGCCGTTGGACAGCTGCGGCGGCACGAACACCCGGGAGCGGTACTGCAGGCTCAGCAGCAGGTGGTCCTGCAGGTTGCGCCCCACCGCCGGCAGGTGCTGGCGCACCGGGATGCCCTGGGCGCGCAGCTCGTCCAGCGGGCCGATGCCGGAGAGCATCAGCAGCTTGGGCGACTCGCAGGTGCCGGCGCAGAGGATGGTCTCGCGGCTGGCGCGGATCTGCACCAGGGCGTTGTCCACCAGCACGCGCACACCCTGGCAGCGGTTGCCCTGGATGATCAGGTTGGTGATCAGCGCGTCGGACAGCACGCTGAGGTTGCGCCGCGCCAGGGCCGGCACCAGGAAGGCCTGGGCCGGGCCGACGCGGTAGCCGTCGGCGGTAGCGTTGACCTCGGTGACCCCGGCGCCGTCGAGCGGGCGGCCGGCGTTCAGCTCGATGGTGCGCAGGCCGGTGTCGGCACTGGCGCCGAGGTAGGCGGCGGTGAGCGGGTGCGGGTCGGCGTAGCGGCCGACGCGGATGCGCGAGGGGCCCTGGCTGGGGCTGCCGACCGGGCGCGCCATGTCGTCGTAGGCGCGGTGCAGTGCCTCGACGCTCCAGGGGCCGCCGACGTGGCGCTGCCACTGGGCCAGGTCGCGGGGGTCGCCGCGCAGCCAGATCATCGCATTGATGCTGCCGGAGCCACCCACCACCTTGCCGGCGGCCAGCGCCTGCTGGCGGCTGTCGAGCTGCGCCTGCGGCGTGCTCTGGCGGGCCCAGTCGGTGTCGCTGCCGATGTTCTGCAGCCACAGCGCCACTTCGCGGATCTTCGGCTGGTCGATGCGGTGGCTGCCGGCCTCGATCAGCAGCACCGAGGCGCCGGTGGCGGACAGGCGGTCGGCCAGCAGGCAACCGGAGGAGCCGGCACCGACGATCACGTAGTCGTAGTCCTGGCGGTGGGACGGGCGGCCTCCCGGCTCGCCGGCCAGCGTGGCGGCGGGCAGCAGGCCCAGGCTCGCGGCACCGGCGCCAGCCCCAAGGGCCAGCAGACGGGAGAGGAAATCGCGTCGGCCGGAGGCGCCGAAGCCGGCTGCGCCTTCAACGAGCGGATCGAGCGACGGGAAAGGGTTGCGGTTCTTCATGTTCGTTCCTGAACGGGTCGGCTTCCTGGAGCGGGGGCGCGAGGCCCCCGCCGGTTCACGTGCGGGTGATGGTCACGCCGCCTTCCACGAACAGGGTCGTACCGGTGACGAAGCTCGAGGCATCGGAGGCCAGGTACAGCGCCGACTGGGCGATCTCCTCCGGGCGCGCCATGCGCTTGAGCGCGTGGATGCTCTCGACGAAGGCCTTCTGCTCAGCGGTGGAGGCGGCGGCGCGGCCCATCTCGGTGTCGGTGCCGCCCGGCAGCAGCACGTTGACGCGCAGGCCCTGGGCGCCGTATTCGGCCGCCAGGGTGCGGGTCAGCCCGACCAGGCCGGCCTTGCTCGCCGCATAGGCGGCCATGCCGGGGAAGCCGACGCTGTGGCCGACGAAGGAGGAGGTGAAGATCAGCGAGCCGCCGGGGCGCTTGAGCAGCTCGGGGATCTGGTGGCGCGCGCAGAGAAAAGCGCTGGTCAGGTTGGTGTCGATCGTGTCGTGCCAGCCCTCGACGCTGATATCGGTCACCGCACCCAGCGCGCCCATGGAGCCGGCGTTGTTGAAGGCGATGTCGAGGCCGCCGAAGCGGCTCACCGCCAGGGCCACGGCTTCACGCACGCAGCGCTCGTCCTTGACGTCGCCGGCCAGGGCCACGGCCACGCCGCCGGCGGCGGTGATCTCGTCCACCAGCCGTTCCAGGGCCTCGCCCCGGCGTGCCACGGCCACCACCTTGGCGCCCTCCTTCGCGAAGAGCTTCGCGGCCTCGAAGCCGATGCCGGAGCTGGCCCCGGTCACGATCGCGGTCTTGTTCGCCAGAATACTCATGTGTCACCTCGTTCCTTGTTGGGTTGTCGCGTCTTCACGCCTGCTTGGCGGATTCGAACAGCCTGATCAGGCCGTCCAGGTTCTTGCCGAAGGGCGCCTCGCCCTCCTCCACCTTCTCGGCGTATTGCCAGAAATCGGTGCTGAACATCATTCCGTAGTCGCGCGCCTCGCTGACCGCCTTGAGCTGCACGATCGGGTTGTTGCGTGCGCCCCGGACGCCCGGGAGGATCGGCCGGGCGATGGATTCGAAGTAGTCCTTCAAGGTCACTTCGGGGGTGTCGGGGGTCCACACCAGCCACATCATCACGGTCTTGTCGGAGATGTTGAGGAAGCCGTGGATGTGGTTGCGTCGGCCGAAGACCATGGCGCCCTTCTTCATGGGGATCATGCGGATGGTGTCGCGCCCGGAGACGTCCGGCGGGTTGTCCATGTCGGTGTAGGTGCGCGTGCCCATGAGCATCACCACGCCGCCGTCGGGGGCGTAGAACCACTCGTCCGTGCGGGTGTGCACGTGCAGCGGCGGGCCCGAGCCCGGGGGGATCTCCACCTTGGCCATCAGGTAGCGGCCACGGGTGGTTTCGCCGGTCTTGACGAAGCGGATCGAGGCACCCTCCGGCTCGCCGTTGACCACCTGCGGATCGGGGTCGTCCTCGATCAGGGCGAAGGCCGCTGCGTTCTCCGCGGCGTCCTCGGCGTAGTCCGATTGCAGGTCCTGCTCCAGCACCGCGCCGACCTCGAAGCCGGCTTCCAGTGAACTCATACATCCTCCTTGCGGGTCGTCGACCCGGTCGTTGATCTAGCCAACCGCACCCAGGACGCCAACCAGCGCCTGGCCTTCCTTCGGGTGCACGGCGCAGCCGTGCCCCACCAGCTTTTCCAGTACCGCGCCGGCGTCTTCCGGCACGTCGTCGCCACGCCAGCCGATGTGCTGGTCAGGGCGCACCAGCAACAGGGCGACCCGGTAGCAGTCACGCGCGCTGGCCGGCAGCTCCACCACCGTCAACGGGATGCCCCGGGCCGCGGCGGCCTCGCGCAGGCGCTCCACCGAGGGCGCATCGGGCCCGACCCGGAGCAGGGTGAACCCCGCCCCGAGCAGGTCGAAGACCGAGCGCCGCGTGCCGTCGCCAGCGGGCAGCCACAGGTGCGGCAGGCGCCCGCCGGGCACGGTGCTGGGCCGGTAGTGCAGCGGGTCGTCCGCCGGCGGCTGGCCCTGCTGCCAGACGATGGGGGAGGCGTCGTAGCGGGCGCCGAGTTCGACGCCGATGGAGGTGAACTGCCCCCGGAAGCCGCGCAGCGACACGCCGAGCTGCGCGCGTGCCCGGTCGCCCTCGGTGCCCCGGGCCTCGACGGCGGCGGGCACCTCCACCTTGCCCACGCGCTGGGTGAGCTGGCGCGCGGCTTCGGTGTTGCGCAGGGTGACCGGGCGCCGCTCCAGCTCGTAGGACGCCAGCAGCCCTTCCCCGGCCCAGCCCTGGATGGCGGCGGCCAGTTTCCAGGCGAGGTTGGCGGCGCCGTCGATGCCGGTGTTCATGCCGAAGCCGCCGGTGGGCGAGAACAGGTGCGTGGCATCGCCGGCGAGGAACACCCGGCGGTCGGAGAAGCGCTCGGCCACCAGGGCCAGGCCGCCATGCCACACGGCGTGAGCCAGCACCTCGACCTCGACGTCGGCACCGACGCCCTGGCGGATGGCGGCGATCACCCGGTCGTCCTGGGGCATCTCGTCGTGGGAACGTGCCTGGGTCATGAGCAGGAACTCGTCCTCGCCATCCAGGCTGATCAGCAGCATGCGCGCGTCGGGCGCCACCACGTTGTACATCCAGGCCTTGCGGTCGGGGAGGATGTCGCGGTGCAGCGCAGGGACACGCACGTGGCTGGAGAACATGCGCCCGCTGAGGAAGCCGCCACTGGAGCCGTCCGGCCCCAGGTAGCCGATGCCGAGGGTGCGGCGGACGAAACTCTGCCCGCCGTCGCACCCCACCAGGTAGTCGGCGCGCCAGTGCTCCAGGGCTTCGCCGCTGGCGCTCTCCACGGCGATCAGGCGCACGCCGTCGGCGTCCTGCTCGAAGCCGCTGACCCGCCAGCCGAAGCGCAGCTGGATGTTGGGCCGGGTGCGGATGTGTTCGAGGAGGAAGCGCTCGACGTACATCTGGTTGGCCCGCAGCAGCGGCTCGGGCACCTGGTCGGTGTCCTCGGCGGCGCGGGCCGCCGCCATGCGCTCGCGCTCGGAGGGCATGTCCAGGCGCGCCAACTCCCAGGCGTTGAGTCGGGTGAAGTAGGCGACGTCGCGCGGGTGGTCCTCGGGCAGGCCGAGGCGGCGGATGGCCTCCGCCAGGCCCAGGCGCCGGTAGTGCTCCATGGTGCGCGAGTTGTGGGTGTTGCCCTTGGGGTGCCAGCGGGTGTTGCGCTCGCTGTTGAACAGCACCACGGGCACGCCGTGGTGGTCCAGGAACAGCGCGAGCATCATCCCCACGGGGCCGCCGCCGACGATGGCCACGGCGGCGTGCTGGGTCTTCTGGCCTGTGCTCACGATGAGGCTCCGTCGCTGCCGGTCAGGCGCCTGCGGGTGCGTGCGCACCCGGCAGGAGCTGGAGGATGTCGTAGCGCGGTGCGCCCGCGCCCTGGCCGGTCACCGAGGCGACCCGGCGCGAGCCGTAGCCGTGCTCGGCGAGCATCGCCTCCAGTGCGCCGCCATCACCCTGGCTGCTGAAGCCCATGAGCAGCATGCCGCCGTCGGCCAGATGCTCGGGGGCCTCGTCGAGGAAGCGTTTGTGGGCGGCGTAACCCGGGTCGCAGAAGGCGAGCATGATGGCCTTGTCGAAGACGTGTTCGGCCTCGACGAAGACGAAGTTGGAGTTCCAGAAGATGACGTCGAAACGCTCGCCCGGCTCCAGTACCTCGAACAGGTCGCCCTGGCGGATCGACATCTTCCCGGTCACGCCATGGCGCGCGGCATTGGCGCGGGTGTTGCGCACGGCCGCCTCGCTGATGTCGCTGGCCACCACTTCGCGGCAGCCTTCAAGGGCGGCGGTGACGGCGGTGACGCCGGCGCCGCAGCCGATCTCCAGCAGGCGCCCGCCCCGGGGGTAGGGCAGGTGGCGGGTGAAGATGCCGGTGGACTGGAAGTGGGTCGGCGGGAATACGCCGTCATGCACCGCGAAACTGCGGCCCATGCATTCGTACTCCGTCTGCCCGTCGGCTTCGGCGGCGGCGAGGCGCTGGCGGACCGACGCCAGTGCGCCGGTCTCGTAGGTTGCTTGGGTCATGCTGGGATTCCTTGTGGGGTGGCCGGCCTGCAGCTCAGAGCCCGTGTCCGGCGGTGGCGAGCTGGCGATGGGCGGGGCGCAGCAGGTGCTGCACCTGCTGCCCGCCCTCCCCGGCCAGCAGGGCCTGGGCGACGCTGCGCAGGTGGCGCTTGAGCACCTTGCCGGTGGCGCCGACGGGCAGGAACGCCAGGTCGCTGACCACGGCGACGGCGATGAAGCCTTCCGCCACCAGTGCGCCACGCGACGCCGCGGCCTCGTGCAGGGTGCGCAGAACCCGGACGGCGATGGCCGATGCGTCGGTCGCGCCGCGCTCCGGCAGGACCAGGGCGAGCAGGCCGACGCCACCGCTGCGGGCCGGGTCGACGCCGACCACGGTGACGTCGCATACGCCGTCCACCTGCTGCGCCGCTTCTTCCAGCTGGAGGGTGTGCAGGGCACCGGCGGGCGAGTCGATGACATCCACCGCGCGGTCGATCTGGTAGAACTCGCCGTCCTTGCAGAAGGCGATATCGCCGGTGAGGAAGTAGCCACCGCGCCAGGCGTCGACGGTCTTCTGCGGCTGCTTCCAGTAGCCGGAGGTGACGGTGGGCGAGCGCACGGCGAGCAGGCCGATCTCGCCCGGCTGCACCTCGTCGCCGCTGAGCGGGTCGAGCACCTTGGCCACGGCGATGTCCACCGGGCGGCCGATGCAGCGCTGGGCGGCGATGGCACCGAGGCTCGATTCGCTGCGGAACAGTGCCATGCCCAGCTCGGAGCTGCCGAAGGCGTCGATGAAGCGCGACTGCGGCGCGCCTTCGAGGATCCGGCGGATGTGGCTCTGGTGCGAGGCATCGCCCATGGCGAACCAGCGGCGCACGGTGGGGAACTCGTCATGGGCGATGCCGCCCTCGACCAGCAGCACGTAGCTGCGCGGGAACGCGGCGACCGTGGTGGGTGCGAAACGCTGGATGGCGTTGCGCAGCGCCTGGCCCTGCTGGGTGCCGAGGACGAAGGTGGGAATGCCGTGGAGGATGGCGGTTTCCAGGTGGCTGATGGCCGCCGAGTGGGATTGCGGCAGGGCGCTGAGGAAGCGCTCGTCCGGGCCCTCGGCGAAGCGTCCGATGCGGGCGCGCTTGCCCATGAAGAACTGCCGGTGTTCGAAGCGCACCGCCTTGGGCAGGCCGGTGGTGCCGGAGGTGTGGCTGAGCATCACCAGGGTGGAATCCTCCGGCTCCAGCGGCCACCAGGCGGGCATGCGCGGCGCCGCATCGAGGGCCGCGCGGGTGACGTCCAGCACCGGGCGGCCGGCGTCGCGCCACTGGCGGGCGAAGTCGCTGGCGACCAGGGTGGCGGTGTCGGTCACGAGGCGCTCGGAGCCGTTCTCGTCCATGTAGGCGATGCCGAACTCCGCCGGCATCGCCGGGTTCATCAGCGAGATCGCCGCGCCCAGGCTGGTCAGCGCCAGGTAGTGCAGCAGCGGGGAGAGGCCATCCTCGACCGTGACCGCGACGACGTCGCCGGGCTTCACGCCCTGCTCCAGGTACCAGGCGGCCAGGGCCATGCGGTGGTGCTGCAGGTCGTTGAGCGCGAGGGCGCTGATCGGTGTGCCGCGCAGCAGGGTCAGCGGCTTGTCGAGGAACAGGAAGGGCTCGTCGGGCGTGGTGCTCAGTGCCAGGCAGCGGTCGAGGAAGTTGCCGCTGCCGAGGGAGGCATCGGCGCGCAGCGTCTGCAGGGCCTCGGCGCTCATCAGGGTGCTGGCGGCGCCGAGGGGCTGGGCGCTGGGGCCCTGGGCCAGTTCGGTGAGCATGGCCATGCGCAGGTGCACCATCTCCTCGCCGATGGCGACGACACGGGCGCGCAGGTAGGGGCGCTCGACGAGCATGCGGTCGATGATCTCGCGCATGACGATGGCGTGGTCCTCGTCCTCCTCGATGTGCAGCACGAAGAAGTGCTCGGCCTCACGCGGGGCGTTGTGGCTGCGCAGTGCGTCGAGCACCGGGCCGTAGATCAGCGGGACTATGGCTTCGGCACCGAGGCACAGGGCAGCCAGGCCGTCGATCGGGTCGCTGCTGCGGCAGTGGCGGAACATGCCGTCGATGAGCTGGCGGGTGCCGGGCAGCAGGGGGCGGCTGCGCGGCGGGGCCGACATCAGGTCCATGGAGCGGCGGTACAGCTCGGCGTGGGAGATGTCGACGCTGTCGCCGCCGGACAGCTCCTCGGTGAGGTTGCAGGACAGCGACTTGAACTCGCCCTGGTCGGCGATGCTGCCCATCAGCGCGCAGAGGTAGCGGGTGAAGTACTGCGAGTAGTAGTGGTGCTGGATGAGGAAGTGGCGCAACTGGTCGAGGCTGACCGCGCCGTTGCGGCAGGCCACGAGGAAGGGGTTGGCGTTGAGCCGGCTCAGCAGCCCTTCGGGGAAGAGGTCCTTCCACAGCGGCGAGAGCACGTATTCGTTGCGGGCACCGGTGGGCGCCGCGTTGTCGTCGAGGTAATCCATTGACCTGTCACCCTGGGTTGACCGCTTGTGGCGGTCGCGTGGAGTTGAGTTCCGTTCACACGGCGCGACTGAGGTATTCCGTCTCGCCCTTGATGCAGTCCGCCAGGCGCCTCAGCAGTTCGAGGGGGCGCGGGTGCTGGAAGACGTTGCGCCCGACGCACAGGCCGGCGGCGCCGCTGGCGAGGATGGAGCGGGTCAGCCCCAGCAGGCGTTCGTCTTCGGTGCGCTCGCCACCGGCGAAGAAGATGCGGATGTCGCGGCAGTGGGTCTCCACCAGCTCGGTGCAGTCGCTGGCGGATTCGAGCATGGCCAGTTTCACCGCGTCCGATCCGAGCTCGGCCACCACCCGCACCAGGTGGCTGAGGCGCTTCTGCCGATCCGCAGCGGAAAGGCCCCGCGCCTTGTCGTAGAGCATGGTGAGGATGGGGAAGCCGGCACCATGGGCGGCGTCGGTCATGGCGCCGAGCAGGGCGACGTTGTGCTGGAAGTTGTCCTCGGTGAAGTTGATCTGGATCGACACCGCGTCGGCGCCGAGCTCCAGCGCCGTGTCGATGCTCGACACCATGATCTTGGTGTCGGGCTCGGGGGCGATGCTGGCCATGCCGTTGAGGTGCAGGATCACCCCGGTGGAGGGGTGCAGCATGTCGCGCAGGATCAGCCGCTCGATCAGACCCTTGTGGCCGATGACCGCGCTGATGTGGTCGCTGGCGATCCATTTCTCGAAATCGGCGGTCTGGGTCATGCCGGCGATGGGCCCGAGGGTCAGGCCGTGGTCGATGGGCACGATCAATCCGCGCCGCGAGGACGGGAACAGCAGGCGCCGCTCCCTCAGTACTCTGCTGACGTAGCTCATGGCGCGCCCCTATTTCTCGATGATCGATTCGTTGATCTTGATGCCGACGTGGCGGCCGGGCTCGGTGACGTAGCCGAGGACCTTGTCGCCGGGCTTGAGCTCGGAGATGTTCAGCGGCTTGGCGGAGTCGGAGAAGATGCGCACGTGCCAGTCGTCCTGCATGAGGACGTTGACCCGCTCCTTGCCGGGGAACTCGACCTCGATCAGGCGCAGCGGGCGCTGCTCGATCTTCATCCGGCCCACAGCGGCGCGGCGCACGTGGCCCTTGGAGTTGACGATCATGATCGGCGAGCCGGCCTTCAGCTCGCTCATGTAGTCGGTGCGGTTTTCGGTGTTGAACACGTAGGAGTGCACGGCGCCGGCGTTGACGCGGAACGGGCGCAGCTCCATGTAGGGCAGGAAGTAGACCTCGGGGCAGCACAGCACGCCGCCCTGGGAGGTGCTGCCGACCAGCATGCCCTCGTCGGGCTCGAACAGGGTGGAGGCGTCGATGCAGGCGCGGTAGCCCATGCCCACCGGGCGGCTTTCGATCACGGTGCCGACCTGGATGTCGAGGTTGGCGTAGCTCTGCGCGTGGGACATGCGGGCGAGGAACTCGCTCATCACGCCGTGATCGCGCGGGGAGAAGATCACCCCTTCGGCGCCGTATTCCATCACCCCGTAGGAGACGATGGCGTCGTCGACGTCGGTCGGTGCCTTGATCTCCTTCATCAGCACGGTGGAGGTCGATTGCAGTGAGGCGATGACCAACTCCAGGGGGATGTTGGTCGGGTCGCGGAAGAGGATCCACAGATAGTTGAAGCGCAACCCCTGGTCGATGGAGGCCAGCAGGCTGTCGCGGTCGTCGACGTAGCTGGTGAAGCAGGTGAGCAGGCCGTCGCGGCCCAGGTCGGCCAGGACCTCGGCATCGTTGTAGGCGACGGAGCGGTTGCGGGCGGCGGCGCCTTTCTTGAACTCCTCGAACTGCGGGCTTTCGCGGAAGGCCTTGATCTCGGCCGCGTTGCGCAGGCGCAGCACTGCATGCATGCGCGAGGGGACGGCGGGGAGCAGTTCGGCGAGGTTGTCCATATAGAGGACGATGCCGGTGTAGAGGGAGTTGATGACACGGACGAAGATGCCGTCGTCGGGGCGGCGCTTGGCCAGTTGGGCGCTGTCGAACCAGACCAGCTGGCTGTCGTTGGCGGTGCGCTTGTTCTCGCCGTTGCTTCTGATGTTGGCGAGACGCACCGACGTTCGCTTGGATACCGTTTCGGGGGTCTCGAAGGCCTGGTCGGCGGCGTCCTCGCGGATCACCGGGACCTCCTTGCCTTTCACCCCTGCACTTGCATTGCTCATGTTCCCTCCAGGCTGCGAGCCATTCCATTCAGGTTGGTCATGTAGAGGCATCCAGAAACCCGCGACGCAAGGCACCTGCATCGCACAACCAGGGGCGGGAGGTCCTCTCCCGCTGGAGCCTTTCTCGTGCACCCGGCGCGGTAGTGCGTCTGGGTAACCGTGCGGAAAGCCGGCGGGGACGAACGGTTCGTAACCGCCTGCTTTTGCGTGGAGCGGAGTCTTTCCCAGGGGCAGTGGCGAGGAAAGACCATGTGGGCGATGGGGTATTCGCGGAGGGGGATGGGGCGCAGGCAGACGCAGGAGGTCCGTCCGCAGACCCGGCCTGGACGGGCGGAAAACCGGGAAACGGGCTGCGGGACGGGCGGGCAGCCAGTCCCGTGGAGTCGGACGCCAGACCCAAAAAGAATGCACGGAACTGCGACATCACGCCGCAGGCGCGAGCGATGCGCGCGACCTCGGGACCCATGAGGTCTGGAGCCAGTGCGCACAGGTAGAAATGGGGGAGCGGAAACGAAAAAGCCCACCGCGATGGGTGGGCTTCTCGTGGAAGCGGGTGGCCTGCTGGCTACCGCGCATTCCTGAATATGGTGGGTCGTGTAGGATTCGAACCTACGACCAATTGGTTAAAAGCCAACTGCTCTACCGACTGAGCTAACGACCCATATGTAAGGAGTGGTCGGGGTAGAGAGATTCGAACTCCCGACATCCTGCTCCCAAAGCAGGCGCGCTACCGGACTGCGCTATACCCCGTTTGGAAGTTGGCTCCGCGACCTGGACTCGAACCAGGGACCCAATGATTAACAGTCATTTGCTCTACCGACTGAGCTATCGCGGAACTTCAAGCTTTCCAATCTCATCCGCTGCAAACCGTGGTTCGCTGCATCTGAGGCGCGCCATTTTACGTTTCCAGAACGAGCTGTCAACCCCTGAAAAGCGAATTTATACAATGCTTTGCAGTTGCCGGGCCGGCTGCTATATCTGCCTTTCCCAGATCACTTACAGGACCCGCCGGCCGAACGGCCCCGGCAGGACAGTCCATGAGCACCCAGGACACCCCTCCTCCACCCCGCCCTCCAGCCACTCTCGCCAGCCGTGGCATCCAGCCGCGCTTCGGCGAACTGGTGCAGAGCTGCCGCAAGCTGGTGATGAATCGCCTGGCGGAACACCTGACCGGCGTTTTCGCCCAGGTCGACGACACCCTGTTCGAATGTGCCGAGAAGGCCGAGAACAACCAGGTCCAGACGCTGTTCTTCGACAGCATGCGTGACGTGCGCAAGCAGCGGCCGCAGATCGAGCGCGCCTACCACCAGCGGATCGCCCAGCGGTTCGCCGAGTTCCTCGACGGCACCTTCAAGCCCGAGGCAGCCGCCGAACTGGACGCCGAGCACCTGGAGCTGGTGCAGAACGAGGTCTACGAAGAAAGCCTGCTGGTCACCAACATGGTCAGCCGGGTCAAGGCCCGCTGCGCGCAGTCGCTGTTCGCCCTCGACCAGCGCCTGGGCCTGCTCAACAACGGCAAGAAGCTCGGCGAGGACAGCAACCCCTTCGGCCCGCAGGCGATCGCCCAGGCGTTCCGCGACGCCCTGGAGCCCACGCCTTTCCCGCTGCGGATCAAGACCATCCTCTACATGCTCTTCGACCAGCATGTGATGCAGAGCCTGGACACGCTTTATGACGCGCTCAACAAGCGCCTCATAGAAGCGGGCGTGCTGCCCAACCTCAAGTACAGCGCCCAACGCGCCCAGGGCATCAGCCGCAGCGCGCCCGTGGACGGCCAGAGCGCGGCCACCCGCAACAGCCAGAGCGCACCGAGCGCGCCGCTGCCGCCCCCGCCGGCCGACCTCGGTGCACCGCCCCCCCTGGACCCGGGCGCCCTGTTCAGCGGCCTGGCCGTACTGCTGGAGGAGCACCGCCAGCGCAACCTCGATACGCCGCTGCTCGGCGGCACCCCCAGCATCGCCAGCTACGCGCCACGGGGTGCCACGCGCACCTACAGCGCGGCGGAGTTGCTGGAAGCGCTCAACCGCCTGCAGCAGCAGTCGGCCCACGAACTCGCCTCGCGCCTGCAGCAGCCGCAGCGGGTCGACGGACTCAAGGCCGACCTGCAACAGCAACTGGAAACCCACAGCAGCATCCCGGGGCAGCAGAAGCTCTCGGACCAGGAAGCGGATGTCATCGACCTGGTGGGCATGCTCTTCGACTTCATCCTCGACGACGACAACCTGCCGGACAGCTGCAAGACCGCCCTTTCCCACCTGCACACGCCCTACCTGAAGGTGGCGCTGCAGGACAAGGCGCTGTTCACCCAGCACCACCACCCCGCCCGACGCCTGCTCAACACCATGGCCCAGGCCGGCGTGCTCTATGGCGGCGAAGGCGAGGAGCGCGGGCTTCTGGCGAAGATGCAATGGGTGGTCGAGCGGATCATCCACGGCTTCATCGGCGACCTGCAGCTGTTCGAAAGCCTGCTGGAGGAGTTCAACGAATACGTCGCCACCCTGCGCCACAAGGTGGAGCTGCGCGAGCGCCGCGCGGTCGAAGCGGCCAAGGGTCGCGACAAGCTGCTCAGCGCGCGCCAGCAGGCGGTCGACGCCATCGCCCGGGTGCTGGCCGGGCGCGAGCCGCCGAGCATCATCCGCAACTTCCTCGAACAGACCTGGAGCGACGTGCTGGTCTTCGTCCTCCTGCGCCACGGCGACCGTGGCGCGGAATGGCAGCGTTCGCGGGAAGTGGCCGAGCAACTGGCCTGGAGCGGCACGCCGCTGGATGCCAAGGGCCGCGAACGCCTGCAGGGCCTGCGCGTGGCGCTGCTCGAGGACCTGCGCAAGGGCCTGGAGCTGCTCGGTGGCTACCACGAGGACGGCATCCGCCGCCTGCTGCAGGACCTGGTGGCCTGCCAGCACGCCGTGCAGGGCCAGCAGCCGCAACTGGCGGCCCAGATCAACCCGGACCTGCCCAAGAGCCCGCTCAGCGAGATGCTCGGCGAGGACGCAGGCCTGCTGGCCCCGGCTCGCCCGTCGGGTCTTTCGACGCGCGCGCAGGCGCTGGTCAAGGAGCTGGAGAGCCTGGAGTTCAACACCTGGTTCGAATTCGTCGAGGAGGGCCAGGGGCGCAAGCTCAAGCTCTCCTGGTACAGCCCGACCACGCGCAACTACATGTTCGTCGACCACAGCGGCCAGCGCGTCGCCATCAAGCCCATCACGCTGCTGGCCAGCGAGATGGAACAGGGGCTGGCCCGCATCATCGCCCCGGAACACAACGCACCGCTGGTGGACCGTGCGCTGGGCGCCATCTACCGCGTCCTGCAGCGCTTCACCGGCCGCAGTGCCGAGCCGAGCTAAGGAGTCCCCATGGAAGACCGCCGACATCACAGCCGCCACGCCACGGAGCTCCAGCTGGAGGTCTATGACCTGCATACCGGCAACCGCCTGGGCCGCGTGGTCGATCTTTCCCTAGACGGCTTCATGCTGTTCAGCGAAAAACCGCTGGCCACCGACACCGTCTGGGAATGCCGCCTTGTCCCCGCCGACCCTGTGGACGGGATTAGCGAAGTCCGCCTTGGCGCCGACTGCCTCTGGAGCCGCCCCGGTGCGGATGGCCAACACGCCTGGACGGGATTTCACATCATCGATCTGGCGGAGGATCAGGCAAGAGCCCTTGAAGCGGTGCTGGGACGTATCTGACCACTCCCGCCAACAAAAACACATAGATGCAAAAAGCCCCGTTCATAGGCAGTCGCGAACTGCACACGAGACGGGGCTTTTCACTTGGACGGGGCCTTACCAGCAGTTCGCTACAGTCGCACCTGCTCCCGAGACGCCTTTGACGCCACGGCTATCCAAAGTCAAGTTGCCACAGCTGTCGGCGGCCTGCCCCCCCCGGGGCTGGGCAGTCAGGATTACGCACCGAGCGATGGTCGTACTCGCGCAGGCGTTGGCGGTGATGCTGTAGCGATTGCTTTCGGAAATCACCGCTGCATCCTGAGCAATCGCGTTGCCGGCAGAGTCGCGGTAAGCAAGGCCGTTGGCTCCCAGGTTGGTGGTATAGGTCTGGTTCTGCGAGTAGAAGCGCTCCTGGGCCTGCATGATCTGCATCATCCAGGCTTGGCCATCGCTACGGCCGGTGCGCATTACATAACGCTGGTAATTGGGGTAGGCGATCCCGGCGATAATGCCGATGATCGCTACCACGATCAGCAATTCGACCAGGGTGAACCCCTTGGCTCTGGTCATCAGTTCTCTCTCCAATAGAGGCCTTGGATGGCTTTGTTGGTCTCGCAGATCTCAGCTCCATCAACACACCCCTTGTTGCTAGTGTCACCCAGGCAGGGCTCCGCACCACACAACAACCCGACCGACTTATCCTCACGCAGGATAGTTGCTGGCTTCGACGGAATGCCGCCATGTGCCAGGTCGAAGCTACGCTTGCCGGTCTTGGTACCGTTGACAGTTTCGGTAAAGACCGCGCTTGCATCAATCAGGTTGAGAGCATAGAAACGCCCACGGCCAACGTCCGGGCCGCAGGTAGTGACCTGCTGCCCGCTGGGACGGAAGGTCGTGAACAGCAAGGAGCCCGCAAAGCTCACGGAGCTGGACAGCACTTTCTCGCCGCTGGGGAAACGAATGAACCAGCCGCTGCTCTGGGCTAGAAGCGTCGGATTCGGGGTGTAGCTATCACCCGGGGTGAGCTGCGCGTACAGGGCGTTGATCTCGGCGCGCTTGGTCGGGATGTCAGAGGCCGCAGCCGCCCGAGCCTGTTCGATGAGGTAGTTGTAGGCCTCGAACTGAGTCAAGGGTGGAGTGGTATCCGCCGCTGTAGCGGCAGCAAGCTGGGTTGCATTCAGCACGTTGGAAGCCGTGTCGTAGGCACGGTTCGCCAGTGCTTGCAGATCCGCCTGCAGGCTGGAGGCCTGGCCGGCCAAAGTGACGCGCTCACTCTCTAATGAGGTGACAAGGTTGGACTGGGTTACCAGAGGCGAGCTTACAGCGTCCAGGGTGGCCTGGGTCTGCGCTTCGTTGGCAGCCAACAAGGCACTGCTGGTGGTTCCGGCAGGCGCAGCGGGCAAACCGCTCGGCAACAAAGCGTTGAGTGCACTCTTGGCCGAAGACAGATCCGCCAGCTTGCTAGCAGCTTCGGCAGTATTGCCCTGGTTGTAGGCAGCTACAACCGCAGCCTGCAGTTCAGCAATCTGGCTGATCTTTCCATTGATCGCGGAGAGATTCTGAATCAGCCCATTGCGCACACCGTAGGCCGCCGAGTTTTCATAATTGGTATTCAGCGTTGCCAGCTCCGACTCGAGCGTGGTGGTGTCTGAATCAACAGCCTTCGCAGCAGTAATCTGGTTCTGCTTTGCAAGGATGGCGTTGTATTGGCTGCTTAGAGACGCATCACTCAACCCAGCTGTGATCCTGGCTTGCAAATTGCCGATATTCCCTGCCGTGGTGCTGTCCAGCTCCGAAGCCTTGAACGAACTGGCATCAGCGCTCGTCGTGTTAAGGCCGTTCAACTGCGCGAGCGCAGACTGCGCCGCCACGACCAGGCTGTGGGACTGGGTCTGGCTGCTGGACTCCGTCGCATGTGCAGCTACGTAGGGGTCGTTACGCAGGATGGTGTCAATGGCAGCCTGCTTCTGGTTGATGGAGTTGTTGACGCCAACCAAGGTGTTCAGCTTGTCCGTGTAGCCAATGCTGGCCTGATAGCTCGCCAAGTTGGCCCGTGCAGTAGCCTCATTGGCATTGAGAGTATCGATCTCACCCCGTTTGGTGTTGATCTGGCTCTGGATGCTCTGAGCCTCGGCACTCGTCAGGTTGACGCTGCTGACGTCGACCAGGTTGCTCTCGGTAATGGAAGTGTAAGTAGCCGGTGCTGCATAGACGTTCTTGTCGCGAATGACGTAGAAGCGATCCAGCGCCGACTCACTGAGTGGGTGACCGCGATAGCCCGAGCCGATAGATAGGGTGAAATAGGTGTCCCCGCCACGCTCCTTGATCAAGGCGACATCAGGCTGGTTATAGAAACGACGGTTGTTGCTGGCGTCGGTTCCGCCCAGGGCAGCTACACGGCCTCCTGTAGCGAAGTCACTTGCGCCAGCGTTCCCCGCCTTGATATCGAAACGGAAGATCTGGCCACGGGTGTCCGCGGTGAAGATCGTGTCGATCAAGCCATCACCACCGATGTCGATCAGAGCCGGATCACCTGGCAGGCTATTGGTCATGGTGGACAGTGTCAGGTTGGCATCGCTATCGCCCGTAGGACCGGCCATCCACAGCTTTTGGCCCGTGTCCGCATCCACGACATACAGCGCGTTGCCATAGCTGTCGCTTTTCGGGTTGTCCGGGATCGCATCGTTATCCTGGGTGGTGTCATAGCCACCGGTGAAGATCAAAACCTCCTTGGGCTGTCCGTTCCACTTGACCTTGGCGTACTTGGGCGTAGACCAGGTCTGGCCCAGGCGGGTGAAACCGGTACTGCCACCCGCGCCCCCCCGGATGACCCACTTCAGCTTGGGTTGGATAGTGGAGGTATTGCCCAAGGTACCGGGAGTCATGTCCAAGGCGTAGTAGTTACGTCCACCTCGCCCCATGCCGGCATACAGGACGACGGTGGAGGCATTGCGAATCTTAGTGGTGGAGTTCACGGTTCCATAGGTCACCTTCAGGTCGAACTGACCATCGATGCCGTACTTCTTATTGGCGCTGCCCTTGGGATCGTCGTAATAAGCTTTCAGATTAGGTAGCAGTTCCTTCGGAACAAAGGAGAAGAGTTCAGCACCGGTGCTGGGATCGATGGCGCCGATGAAGCCCTCGTTGGTTCCGTAGAACAGCACAAGGCTGTCCTGCGCCGTGCCGTTGGCGATACGCTCGATGCTCTCATCACTGCTGTAGGCCACCACTTTCGGTGCGTTGTGCAGCACGTCGCCAATCTGCGCTCTCGCGGAGTTGTCCGCTGGGTCAGTCCCACGGGCCCAGGTCAGGAGGTTAGTTTTGTAGGCATCTGCCATGTTGGCGTCACCTAGCATCGCCTTGGTCAGCGCGGTGTTGCTGGTAGACAACAGGTGGGCGCTGCCCGTCAGGTTGATCGATCCGGTGCTTCCCGGATCGCGGTTGCTACCGGTGTAGGTATACAGGTTGCGGGTACCAGGGCTCCCCAGGCGGCTCGCCGCTCCCCCGAGCGCGGCGCTCTTGCCATCCACCACGTTGGAAGGTGTCCAGTAGCTTTGTGCGCTGTCGAGGAAGAAGCCGGTGGACGAATCCACGGCATTATTTCCGTTGGCATCAGTTACCACGAGGTTTCCGCTGGCATCGGAGGTCGCCTTGTATTTCTTCACATTGCCCAGCCAGCGCGCACCTTCTGCCGGACGGAACAGGGCGTAGTAAAGATCGTTGCGGTAGCCGAAGTTGCTGTACGCACTGACGGAGACGGTGGGCGTGGTGAAGGTGGTGTTCTCCGCAAGGATATCCACAAGGATGGAGCGCAGAGAGGCCACCAGGCCCGAAGTATCGCTGGTTGTGTAGAACTTGCCTTGGCCCAAGGTGGCCGTATCACTCAGCAAGCGAGTATCACTGATATTGCCGAAGCCCACCGTATAGGTAGAGATCGTCTGTTTACCGCTGATCGAAGCGGGACCGTTGTCGTTGTTAGCCAGCCATTCTGCAAGTCCGGGCATCCAGCAACCTGCGTTGGCCTCGCCATCGGTCGGATAGCCACGGTTGCAGGAGGTATAGATGCTGTTGGGCGTGCCGGTACGCACCAGGGATTGAATGGAAGAGTTACTGCTGCTGTCGCCATTGGGCAAGCCGTCAGTCAGAACGATGATGCTCGACTTCTGGCATGAGTTCTGGATAGGCGATTTATAGGTAGAGCCGGTATAGGAAGCGGTGGCACTGTACCAAGGGTCGCGGACCGAATAGGTCTTCGCGTCTTCAATCACGCCGCGAGACTTTCGACCATAAATGATCGAGCCACCCCGCATGTACTGCGCGGCTTCATGGTAGGCCTCAAGCAGGGGCGTGGCACCGCTGGCGTAATAGCTGCCGAGTTCCGTCTTGAAAGTACCAGCCACTGTGCCAGCCTGCTGAACCGGCACGTTAACAAATCCACCCTCATCATTAGAGCTAAACCGAACGAGACCAATATTGGAGTCATTGGACAGCGCCAGCTCATCGACCAGTTGGTTGACGACCTGCTTGACAACTTCAATACGTGTCAATTGGCCGTTGTTCTTGCTCAAATTGCCCTGTGTGCTGGTACACCAGTTTCGTGGAACCCCAGAGTTACTCGAATCCAGAGGCACCAGAGACTTGCAGTTGGTCCCCGGCACGCCACCGTTCATGGAGCCCGAAGTATCGATGACGAACATGATGTTGGGGCGAACCCGCTGGTCCGCCGGAAGATCTCGAGTTGTATAGATCTCGGTATCATCGGCCAGCGCTGTGCTGAGGGATAGCGCCAGGTAAGTAAACGCAGAGGCGCCAAGGGCAAGCTTTCTGGTAACGCTCATGTGTCGATCCTCGGCGTCAGTTCAGGAACAATTCGATAACGGTGGGCAGGCCGTCCGGGGTGTAGTAAACCGAACCTTGCCAATCGATCTTCAAGCCAAGATGAGCGAAATCGGTAAGCTCGCCGCGCAGGTACACCTTGGTCTGGTCGTTCACTTCGAAGCGTTGCGAAGCGCAGGTCTGGCAAGCGGTAGCGAGTACATACCCTTTGACGGGATCGCCAGTCTTGTTGGTGAGACTGAGAATCAGCGTGGCGCTTTCGATGTACTTCGGTGGAGCTTCATCGGTCCCCTCTGCAACTCCATGCAATGCGAAACCGGAAACGAAAAGCGCCAGGAAGAAATGGATCAAACGGTTCATATCCGGCCTCGATCATTTGAGGTTAAAGAAGACCAGGCCCTGGGCCTGATCGGAAAGAGCACCACCAATCCGGGTGGTCGCCTTGATCTCGTACTGCTGGCAGGTGTAGTTGCCGAAGGAATACCCCTTTCCGAAACTCGCACAGTCCAGCTGACCGACGCTCCTGATGGTATTGGTCTGGGCGTTCTCGCTGTTGCCCGAGGCTGGTAAGGCAACGATCGATGCCAGGGAAATAGGCCTCATCAGGGATGGGAAACGAGACAGCGAACCGACCCAGTTGGGGTCGTCTTCATTTGACGTTGTGGCAAGGGTGCCGCTCGTTGCAGACATCAGCGGTTGGCGATTCGCCACCACATTCAGCCGAAGCAGTTGAGAGCGAATCTCGGTCTGCCCTTGCTGGTAAGCGGTATTGCGGAACTGGTTGCTGCTGGCCATGCGTTCGTCGTTGGTCGCGAAACGAACAGCAGTGATGCCCGCAGCGGTCAGCACGACAAGGAAAACAAGCGCAACGATCAAGGTGGCGCCTGCCTGGCGTTGCAGTGGTCGGAGGGACTGCATATGAGCGCTTCCTAGAGATTCTTGAACTGGACGGTGGTAGTGAACACCTGGCGCGCTCGACCATCGCTGGAGGAAAACGGAGCGGCATCCAGCAGGTAATAGTTCCGCTGAACAGGGGCCGGGTTCAGGACATCAACCGAGTTGGCCAGGACAGCGATACGAACAGCAACAACCTTGCTCCAGTTGCTGACGCGATCAGCCGATACGAACTGGTTGACGCTCTGGGAATTCCCCCCGGTATCGATGCCGTAGAGGACCTGAAGGGAGTCAACACCGTCGATAAGGCGCTGTCCGGCACTCAGGGCCGCGTTGGTGGTCCGGTTGAAGGACTTGCAACCCAATGCGGCCGTTGAGTTATTTGCGTCCGCTGGAATGATGTAGAAGGTATTGACCACCAGATTGTTGTCAGGCACCACCGCACCGGCGCAGTCGCGCTTGGCTCCATCGATGATGGGAGGTTCAAAGGTGAACCCCACCACATCGGCGCCACTACCGCTGCCGTTGGTAGCGCAAGGATTGTTGCCGGTGTTACCGACTCCACAGACCGTCCTTTCCACTGGGAAAGGACGGTCAAGTGTAGAGCCAGGTGAGGTGTAGCCGGCCTGGCGAGCACTCTGGGTGATGAACTCAAGGGCAAACCGACCATTTTCCTGCAACTTGGCCATGGCATCGTTGGTCGCGAACGTCTGCTTGCTGGAGATGAAGACCTGGATGATGCCCAGCAGCAGGATCAGGCCCAGGGTCAGGCCGATCATCAACTCGACCAGGCTCAAGCCGCGTTGGCGCTGAAAACTAGAGACGAAATGCTTGCTCATCGTTGCACCTGCGCACTGCTGGTCAGGTTTTCCCCGGCCGAGTTCTTGCTAGCCTTACTTTGCCAAGTCGTCGTGATACTCAGTTGAGTTCCGGATGCGACAACGGCGAGAGGTTGCGTACCACTGACCGCCAGTCCCAGGAAATCTCGACTGTTATAACGCCCGGAGGCTGCAGTCGCGTCGGCACCATACGCGGTTGTTCCACTATAAGAACACTGCGCCTCCCAGCGATCGTAGGCCGCCATCTGGGCAGCCGTGCAGTTGGCACCGTTCACCTTGGCCGCAGTGATCGGGTTGTAGTAATCACTGCAACGCTGGGCCGGCAGGTTGGAGCAGTTCGGAGCCGTGGTGTAGTCGCTGGTACCAGCCTCCTGGTTCGCGCGGATGCGCTCCGCCAGGTCCTGCACGATCCAGGTCGCCTGGGTGCGCTGGTTACTATCCCCGGAGCTCTGCAACGCGCTGAGCTGGAGCGCCGCGAAACCGAGCAGGCCAACGGCGAAGATCAAGAGTGCGATCAGCACCTCGATCAGCGAAATCCCCACCTGCTTGGAGACGTTATCAACAGGACGCATCGCGGTTCACCTTCTTGATCGAGGCCTTGCCCAAGGCATTGAGAGACACACAGCGCGCGCTGCTGTCATTGTCCTGCAGACGCTCCGAGGTCACTTTGAAGGACTGGGCGCTGATGCCTGACAACAGCGTTCCATCGCGTCGGAACGTCAGCTTGTTGGTGGATTGCAGGTACGGCGCGTTGACGGTCACATCCGAAGCTCCCTGGAAGTTACGAATGACGTCGGCGCTCGCGCAGTTGTTGATGCTGGCAGGTCCAACGCACCAGCCGTCGGTCCAGCCGTCCTCGCTGTTGGTCATGGGCAACACCACCACGTTGGCATTGAGTTTGGTGGCCTCGACGCGGGCCACCGCCAGGGCATTCATAAGCTCACTGGCCTGCCCGGACACCCGCTGCCTGACGATGAACCCACCCATCGCGGGCAGGGCAATTGATGCAACGATCCCCATGATGACGATGGTCACCAGAAGTTCGATCAGACTGAATCCACGTATACGTTCCATGAGTACTTCCTCTGCGCAGGCTGTAAGCTAGCGGGCCGAAACTTCGACCTCAAACAGCATGGGATGGCCGGCATGGAGGAACGTACGAGCGGCTATTTTACGGGGATGCGGCTACTCGCCGCCGTGTTTCGTTCGCACCCGGCCTTGGCGGTTGATGATAATCCGCCGCTCAATGCGAGATGTTGACGCGCTTACTACAAACGTGCCGTTGCTGATGGCTGTCAGACCGCTGCCGTTGAAGTGGATTGATCGCTTATTACCGGCCCCACCCCAATGAAGGTCGATACCTGGCGGTACATCCAGCAGCGAGATTAGATGATCTTGAGAAGTCAGCACTCGATGCCCTTCATCATCGAAGAAGGTACTCAGCGCTTTGCTCCAGTCGCGAGTGCATCGCCCTTCATTATCAAGAGGGCACAGGGTTACGCGGCGCCCTTCGGTAAGCGCTAGATGGCGAGCCTGATGAACAGCATGCGCGAGGTCACGGCTGAATCCTGCTACGCGATGCCCCATCACCCAAGACAGGCAGCTGGGCAAGGACATCGCGATGATGATCGATAACACCGCTAGAGAAATAAGTTGGGAAGCCAAACCCATTCCGAGATTCTTACGTTCCATCTGTCCTTGCTCCAGTTCCATGGAGTGACTTATTAGTCAGGAGGTCTTCGTGTCAGTCCTTGTTGTAGGTGGAGGGGTCATTGGGCTTCTGACCGCCCTGGAGCTGGCAACCGCCAGCGAAGTCGTGCTCGTCGAGCGTTCGCACGTGGGACGCGAGGCCTCCTGGGCCGGAGGCGGAATTGTATCCCCCCTCTATCCCTGGCGTTACAGCGCCGCGGTGACGGCCTTGGCTCATTGGTCGCAGGATTTCTACCCAGACCTTGGAGAGAAACTGCTGAGGGCCACTGGCATCGATCCAGAGGTGCACGCCACCGGTTTGTACTGGCTGGACCTCGATGACGAGACCGAGGCCCTAAATTGGGCAAGCCGTGAAGGTCGTCCACTTCATGCGATGGAGATGATGCAGGTGCACAAGCAGGTGCCATCTCTGGGGGCAGGTTTCGAGCGCGCCGTCCATATGCCGAGGGTGGCCAATATCCGCAATCCACGACTCGCGCAATCGCTGCGAGCAGCGCTCTTTGCGCTCCCCAACGTCACACTCCGTGAACAGGCTGGAATCGACAGTTTCATCATCGAAGAGGAAAGGGTGGTCGGCGTCAGGATAGGCCAGGAAGAACTCCGGGCCGACCGCGTGGC
The DNA here is from genome assembly GCF_012767755.2 of Pseudomonas tohonis. Classification (NCBI taxonomy): domain Bacteria; kingdom Pseudomonadati; phylum Pseudomonadota; class Gammaproteobacteria; order Pseudomonadales; family Pseudomonadaceae; genus Pseudomonas; species Pseudomonas tohonis. The sequence continues at coordinate 1,285,804 of NZ_AP023189.1, read as the reverse complement.
TCTCTGTGCTGGCGCCTGGAGCGGAGAACTCCTTGCCACACTTGGCCTTTCGTTACCGGTCGAACCGGTGAAGGGACAGATGATTCTCTACAAGTGCGAGCCGGATTTTCTGCCGAGCATGGTGCTGGCCAAGGGGCGCTATGCGATCCCGCGGCGCGACGGTCACATCCTGGTGGGGAGCACCCTGGAGCATGAAGGCTTCGACAAGACGCCGACCGAGGCCGCACTGGAAAGCCTGAGGGCGTCGGCCATCGAGATGCTGCCGGCGCTGGCGGAGGCCGAGGTGGTCGGCCATTGGGCCGGATTGCGGCCGGGGTCGCCCGACGGCATTCCTTTCATCGGGCCTGTGCCCGGTTTCGATGGGCTCTGGCTGAACTGCGGTCATTACCGCAATGGGCTGGTGCTGGCGCCCGCGTCCTGCCGGCTGCTCACCGACCTGATGCTGGGGCGCGAGCCCATCGTCGATCCCGCGCCCTATGCCCCGGGAGCGCGCCTGAAGCCGCTGGCCTGATGCCGCCGGGGATCAGTCGATCCCCAGTTTCTTCAGGCGGTAGCGCATCGAGCGGAAGGTCAGGCCCAGGCGCTGGGCTGCGGCGGTGCGGTTCCAGCGGGTTTCTTCTAGGGCCTGCATGATGAGCTTGCGCTCGATCTCTTCCAGGTAATCCTCGAGGTTGCTGACCTGCGCTAGATCGGCCTCGCTGCTTTCCGACGGCGAGGGCGCGTCGGCCAGGCGCAGGTCCTCGGGCTGGATCTGGTCGTTGTCGCAGAGCGTGTAGGCCCGCTCGAGCATGTTTTCCAGCTCGCGGACGTTGCCGGGGAAGCGATAGCTCTTGAGCTTTTCCATGGCGTCGCGGGTAATGCTGGCCGCGGCGCTGTCCGCAGCCAGGCGCTTGAGCATCACATCGGCCAGTTGCGGGATGTCCTCGCGGCGCTCGCGCAGCGGAGGGACGCTGAGTTCGATGACGTTCAGGCGGTAGTAGAGGTCCTGGCGGAAGCGCCCGGCCGCCACTTCGGCAGCCAGGTCCTTGTGGGTGGCGCTGAGAATGCGTACGTCCACCACCACTTCCTGCTGGCCACCTATGGTGCGAATGGCCTTTTCCTGGATGGCACGCAGCAGTTTCACCTGCATGGGCAGGGGCAGGTCTGCCACTTCGTCCAGGAACAGGGTGCCGCCATGGGCCGCCTGGAACAGGCCGATCTTGTCTTCGATGGCGCCGGTGAAGCTGCCTTTCTTGTGGCCGAAGAATTCGCTTTCCATCAGTTCCGAGGGGATGGCGCCGCAGTTGACCGGTACGAAGGGGTCTTCGTGGCGCGGGCCCTGCTCGTGGATCATGCGTGCCACCAGTTCCTTGCCGCTGCCGGACTCGCCGCTGATGTAGACGGGGGCCTGGCTGCGCGCGAGCTTCTGGATCTGGTTGCGCAGCGCCTTCATCGGCGGCGAGTCGCCGAGCAGGCGGTTGTCCATCGGCGTGTCGCCGCTGCCGCTGGTGCGCAGGCGCAGCGCCGCGGCGACCAGCTCGCGAAGCCGGCCGAGGTCCACAGGCTTGGTGAGGAAGTCGAAGGCGCCGGCCTTCAGTGCGTTGACGGCGGTGTCCAGGCTGCCGTAGGCGGTGATCATCGCCACCGGGACCTGCGGATGGCGCTGCTGGATGTGCTGCACGAGGTCGAGGCCGGTGCCGTCCGGCAGGCGCATGTCGGTCAGGCACAGGTCGAAGGGTTCGGCGGCGAGGAGTTCACGGGCTTCCTTGACGTTGCGGGCGCTGCGGGTATCCAGCTTCATCCGGCCGAGGGTGATCTCCAGCAGCTCGCGGATATCGGGCTCGTCGTCGACGATGAGTGCTCTCTGTCTGGTCATGGTCAGCTCAATTTGCGCGGGTGGGCAAAGGTAATGCGAAAACAGCTGCCGCCGGTTTCGCGTGGGCGGTAGTCGAGGCGGGCCTGGTTGCTCTCGCACAGCTCGCGCGAGATGTACAGGCCGAGCCCGGTACCCTTGCTTTCAGTCGTGTAGAAGGGTTCGAAGATGTGCTGCACCTGCTCGGGCGGCACGCCGGCTCCATCATCCATGATCTCCAGGATGGGCAGGTCGCTTTCCGGATCACGGAATAGGCGAAGCCAGACCTGTCCGACCTTGTTCTTCTGAAAACTGTAGCGCAGACCGTTCTGTACCAGGTTGGTCAGTACCTGGGTCAGCTGGTGCGGGTCCATGCGGGTCTGGATCGTGCCGCTGTTGGTCTCGATGTGCAGTGTCTGGCCGGGACCGGAAGCATTGCGGAATTCGCTGGCGAAGCGGTGCAGCCAGTACTTCAGGTCGAGCAGTTGGGGTTCTGACTGGCGGCGGCGTGACAGCTGCAGGACGTTCTCGATCACCAGGTTCATGCGTCGCGACTGGTCCTGGATGATCTGCGCCAGGCGTCGGTCTGGGCCGGTCAGCTCTTCCGACTCCTGCAGCAGCTGCGCGGCATGGCTGATGGCGCCCAGGGGGTTGCGTATCTCATGGGCGATGCCGGCGGTCAGACGGCCGAGGGAGGCGAGCTTGAGCTGTTGCGCCTGCTGGGCGATCTGCGAGATGTCTTCGAGGAAGATCAGGGTGTCGCGTTGCTCGCCCCGTTGCAGCGGTACGAAGCTGGGTTGCAGCACCGGGCCTTCGGGCATGGCCTGCAGGCTCTGCGGGCGCAGGGCCGGGTTGTCCATCCACTGCTGGAGGCGCTTGACCAGTTCCGGGCTCTGCGGGTCGATGATGCGTCCGGCGAGGTCATCGCGGCCCAGCAGGGTCTGGGCGCCCTGGTTGGCCAGGAGCACGCGGTGTTGCGCGTCGAGCACCAGGATGCCGGTGCGCATCCGTTGCAGGATCAGGGCGTTGAGTGCCTCGAGGTTGGCGACGTCGGCGGCGCGCTTTTCCGCCAGGGTCTCGCTCAGTTGCAGGCGTTTGCTGATGCCCTGGACGAAGAGGGCGGCCGCAAAACAGAGGGCGCCGAGCGCGCCGGCCTGTACGTACTGGTTGGCGACTTCCGGGCGGCTGAGGCTGAGGTAGAAGGTCAGGTAGATCATGCCGATGGTGGCGATGGCGGCAATCAGCAGGCCGACCCGGCCCCGCAGCAGGATGTTGGCGATGGCCACCGTGACTATCACCAGGTTGCCGATGCCGCTGGGCGTACCGCCGGCCGCGTAGAACAGGCAGGACAGCAGGATCACGTCCACGAGTGCCAGGCTGAACACCTGCAGCATGTGCTTCGGATGGCGGACCATCAGGGCGATCAGGATGTTCAGCAGCAGGTAGAACCAGGAGGCGTTGCGGAACAGTTGCGCGCGGGCGAGGTCGAGCAGTTCGCTGTCCAGCTCGCTGGAGATCAGCCCGACCAGCGCGAGGCCGATGATCAGCCGGTAGAGGTTGTAGAGGCGGAAGATGCGCCGCGCCGGCTGCCCGCCCAGGACCGTCGACTCACCGCTCACCGCTGGTGGTGTCCTGTTCCAGGTGGGCGCGGCTGCAGTACCAGCGCTCGCCACTGGCCAGCGCATGGGCCTGCGGCACATGCACGCCGCACTGGCTGCATCGCACCATCGGGCTGGCGGCCTCGTCCGCGGGTTTCTGCGGGCGCGGGGCTGGTGGTGCCTTCATCCGGCGCCAGACCCAGACAGCGGCGAAGATCACAACAATCCAGAACAGCAGGCGGATCATCCCGGCGAGCTCACTTGTCATTGAAAGGAGCGCAGTTTAGCCAAGCCGGTGGTCCGCGCACAGCGGGGAGGCTGCGAGCTGTGCGTCAGGTCCCCTGGCGATGCCTGGAGCGGGGCGGGCAATTCGCAGGGACAAAAAAAAGAGGCCCGCAGGCCTCTTCTTCGATCACGTTGGGTGTTCTCAGTCGAAAACGCCGAAGGTCATGTAGCTGAACCAGGAGCGGTCGCCGCTGCTGTTGGCTTCCGCTTCGTGCTGTTCTTCCTGCACTTCCTGCTGGTTCTCGGGCTTCAGTTCGTCCGGGATTTCTTCCTGGGCGTCTTCGTACTGCTTGATCACGTCCTGGTTGGCGCGGGTCTCGCCCGGGGGCAGCGGCGGCTCGCTCTCGATCAGGCCGAGGGTCGCCTTGGCCAGCCAGGAGCGGTTGTCGGCCTCTTCCTCGCGCGGCACGAACTGGCCATCGACCAGGTTCGGGTGGTCGGGGTAGTTGAGCTTCAGGGTTTCCAGGCTGGTTGCGGCCAGGTCGTTCAGGTTCAGGCGCTGGTAGGCCTCGACCATCACGGCCAGGCCGTCACCGACGGACGGGGTTTCCTGGAAGTTCTCCACCACATAGCGACCACGGTTGGCGGCGGCGACGTAGGCCTGGCGGGTCAGGTAGTAGTGGGCGACGTGGATTTCATAGGCGGCCAGCAGGTTGCGCAGGTAGATCATGCGCTGCTTGGCATCCGGCGCGTAGCGGCTGTGCGGGTAACGGGTGGTCAGCTGGGCGAACTCGTTGTAGGAGTCGCGGGCCGCACCCGGGTCGCGCTTGGTCATGTCCAGCGGCAGGAAGCGGGCGAGCAGGCCACGGTCCTGGTCGAAGGAGGCCAGGCCCTTCAGGTAATAGGCGTAGTCGACGTTGGCGTGTTGCGGATGCAGGCGGATGAAACGTTCGGCGGCGGACTTGGCGGCCTCGGGCTCGACGTTCTTGTAGTAGGCGTAGATCAGTTCCAGCTGGGCTTGCTCGGCATAACGACCGAACGGATAGCGGGACTCGAGGGCCTTGAGCTTGGATACGGCGCTGGTATAGCTCTTGTTGTCCAGGTCGGCCTGAGCCTGCTGGTACAGCTCGGACTCGCTCAGGTTCTCGTCCACCACTTCTTTGGAGGAGCAGGCGGCGGTTAGGGCGAGAATGGCGATCAGCAGCAGGTGTTTCACTTGCATAGCGGCTTGCGTCCCTGTGACGGCTGGCTGTCTTGGGCGGAGCCGTCCTGTTATGATGGGCGCCCTGGGCTCCCCCAGGACAAAGACGCCGTATTTAACCACAAGCGCGTGGCCGAAACCAAAGGCTGCGCCCCCGCCGTTTTCGAGCATGTCCCCAATCATCAAGCAGGCTATTCAACTCAGCGCCGAGGTGCCGTCCGAACTGGGCGGGCAACGCCTCGATCAGGTCGCTGCCCAACTCTTCGACGAGCATTCGCGTTCGCGCCTGTCCGCCTGGATCAAGGACGGGCTGCTCACGGTCGACGGCCAGGTGCTGCGCCCGCGCGACACCGTCCATGGCGGTTCCTTGCTGGAGCTCAATGCCGAGCAGGAATCCCAGGGCGAGTGGGTGGCCCAGGACATCGCGCTGGACATCGTCTTCGAAGACGACCAGCTGCTGGTGCTGGACAAGCCTGCCGGGCTGGTTGTCCACCCCGCTGCGGGGCATGCCGATGGCACCTTGCTGAATGCCCTGCTGCACCATGTCCCGGACCTGGCCAACGTGCCGCGTGCCGGCATCGTGCACCGCCTGGACAAGGACACCACCGGCCTGATGGTCGTGGCCAAGACCTTGGAAGCGCACACCAAGCTGGTGGCGCAGCTCCAGGCCCGCACCGTCAGCCGCATCTACGAGGCCATCGTGGTTGGCGTGATCACCGCCGGCGGCAAGGTCGACGCCCCCATCGGTCGCAGCTCGCAGCAGCGCCAGCGCATGGGCGTGGTGGCCGGCGGCAAGCCTGCGGTCAGCCATTATCGGGTGCTGGAGCGGTTCCGCTCGCACACCCATGCCCGGGTCAAGCTGGAGACCGGCCGCACGCACCAGATCCGCGTGCACATGTCCTACGTGAACTTCCCGCTGGTCGGCGACCCTGTCTACGGGGGGCGCTTCCGCATCCCGCCCGCAGCCAGCCCCACGCTGGTCCAGACCCTCAAGGACTTTCCCCGCCAGGCCCTGCATGCCCGCTTCCTCGAACTGGATCATCCGGTGACCGGCGCGCGCATGAAGTGGGAATCGCCGCTGCCCGACGACATGGTCTGGCTGCTGACCCTGTTGCGCCAGGACCACGAGTCCTTCAACTGATGGATGACTGGCTGACGCCCGACTGGCCCGCCCCCGCGCGGGTCCGTGCCCGCGTCACCACCCGTGCCGGCGGGTGCAGCCAGGCACCCTTCGACAGTTTCAATCTCGGCGATCACGTCGACGACGATCCCGCCGCCGTGGCGCACAACCGCGCCCGACTGGTCAGCGCCCTCGGCTGCCAGCCCGCCTGGCTCAGCCAGGTGCACGGCGTGCGCGTGGTCGAGGCCGACCCTTCGCGTGTCGAGGTGGCCGACGCCAGCTGGAGCTCGACGCCCGGCATCGCCAGCCTGGTGATGACCGCCGATTGCCTGCCGGCCCTGTTCTGCGACCGCGCCGGCACCCGTGTCGCCGCCGCCCATGCCGGCTGGCGCGGGCTGGCCAACGGCGTGCTCGAAGCGACCCTCGATGCCCTCGACCGCCCGGCGGACCAGGTACTGGTCTGGCTTGGCCCGGCCATCGGCGTCGACGCCTTCGAGGTCGGCCCGGAAGTGCGCGACACCTTCGTCGCCCAGCATCCACAGGCCGCAGCCGCTTTCCGCCCCAGCCACAATGAAGGCCGGCTGATCGCCGACATCTATGCCCTGGCGCGCATCCGCCTGGCCGCGCGCGGTGTGACCGCCGTCTACGGTGGTGGCCTGTGCACCGTCAGCGACCCGCGCTTCTTCTCCTACCGCCGTGCCTCCCGCACCGGCCGTTTCGCCAGCCTCGTCTGGCTCGCCGACTGATCCCCGCCGGCGTTTCTCCTCGCCGCCGGCCGTCGCGGACTGACGCGAGTCAAGGTCCGCTGGCTTGAATCGCCCAGAATCGTCCTTATCTAGACTGCATCTCGGCGGGCTTCTCGTCTTCGGGGCCTTCATCGCTCCAGCCCGCTCTTTAAAGGAAGGACTGCCCTCATGCGAATCGACCGTTTGACCAGCAAGCTGCAACTGGCGCTCTCCGATGCCCAGTCACAGGCCGTGGGCCACGACCACCCGGCCATCGAACCTTTTCACCTGATACTCGCCCTGCTCGACCAGCAGGGCGGCTCCATCAAGCCCTTGCTCATGCAGGTGGGCTTCGACATCGCTGCCCTGCGAAGCGCCCTGACCAAGGAGCTGGACGGGTTGCCGAAGATCCAGAACCCCACCGGCGACGTGAACCTGTCCCAGGACCTGGCGCGCCTGCTCAACCAGGCCGACCGCCTGTCCCAGCAAAAGGGCGACCAGTTCATCTCCAGCGAGCTGGTGCTGCTCGCCGCCATGGACGAGAACACCCGGCTCGGCAAGCTGTTGCTCAGCCAGGGCGTGACCCGCAAGGCGCTGGAGAACGCCATCGCCAACCTGCGCGGCGGCCAGGCGGTCAACGACCCCAATGTCGAGGAATCCCGCCAGGCGCTGGACAAGTACACCGTCGACCTGACCAAGCGCGCCGAGGACGGCAAGCTCGATCCGGTGATCGGCCGTGACGACGAGATCCGTCGCACCATCCAGGTCCTGCAGCGCCGCACCAAGAACAACCCCGTGCTGATCGGCGAGCCCGGCGTCGGCAAGACCGCCATCGCCGAGGGCCTGGCCCAGCGCATCGTCAACGGCGAAGTGCCGGACGGCCTCAAGGACAAGCGCCTGCTGTCCCTGGACATGGGCGCGCTGATCGCCGGCGCCAAGTTCCGCGGCGAGTTCGAGGAGCGCCTCAAGGCGGTGCTCAACGAGCTGTCCAAGCAGGAAGGCCGCATCATCCTGTTCATCGACGAACTGCACACCATGGTCGGCGCCGGCAAGGCCGAGGGCGCGATGGACGCCGGCAACATGCTCAAGCCCGCGCTGTCCCGTGGTGAACTGCACTGCGTCGGTGCCACCACCCTGGACGAATACCGCCAGTACATCGAGAAGGACGCGGCCCTCGAGCGCCGCTTCCAGAAGGTCCTGGTGGACGAGCCCAGCGAGGAAGACACCATCGCCATCCTCCGTGGCCTCAAGGAGCGCTACGAGGTGCACCACGGCGTGACCATCACCGACGGCGCCATCGTCGCCGCCGCGAAGCTGTCGCACCGCTACATCACCGACCGCCAGCTCCCGGACAAGGCCATCGACCTGATCGACGAGGCCGCCAGCCGCATCCGCATGGAGATCGACTCCAAGCCCGAAGCGCTGGACCGCCTGGAGCGCCGCCTGATCCAGCTGAAGATCGAGCAGGAGGCCCTGAAGAAGGAGGACGACGACGCCGCCCTCAAGCGCCTCGAAAAGCTCAAGGACGATATCGCCCGCCTGGAGCGCGAGTACGCCGACCTGGAAGAGATCTGGAAGTCCGAGAAGGCCGAGGTGCAGGGCTCGGCGCAGATCCAGCAGAAGATCGAACAGGCCCGCCTGGACATGGAGGCCGCCCGTCGCAAGGGTGACCTGCAGCGCATGGCCGAATTGCAGTACGGCATCATCCCCGACCTCGAGCGCAGCCTGCAGATGGTCGACCAGCACGGCAAGACCGAAAACCAGCTGTTGCGCAACAAGGTCACCGACGAGGAGATCGCCGAGGTCGTCTCGAAGTGGACCGGCATCCCCGTGTCGAAGATGCTCGAAGGCGAGCGCGAGAAGCTTCTGAAGATGGAATCCGTGCTGCACCAGCGCCTCATCGGCCAGGACGAGGCGGTCGTCGCCGTATCCAATGCCGTGCGCCGCTCGCGTGCGGGGCTGTCCGATCCGAACCGGCCCAGCGGCTCCTTCCTCTTCCTCGGCCCGACCGGCGTCGGCAAGACCGAGCTGTGCAAGGCCCTGGCCGAGTTCCTCTTCGACACCGAGGAAGCGCTGGTGCGCATCGACATGTCCGAGTTCATGGAGAAGCACTCCGTGGCCCGGCTTATCGGCGCGCCGCCCGGCTACGTCGGCTATGAGGAGGGCGGCTACCTGACCGAGGCCGTGCGTCGCAAGCCCTATTCGGTGGTGCTGCTGGACGAAGTGGAGAAAGCCCATCCGGACGTCTTCAACATCCTCCTGCAAGTGTTGGAGGACGGTCGCCTCACCGACAGCCACGGACGTACCGTGGACTTCCGCAATACCGTGGTGGTGATGACCTCCAACCTCGGCTCCGCGCAGATCCAGGAGCTGGTGGGAGATCGCGAGGCCCAGCGCGCGGCGGTGATGGACGCGGTGAGCAACCACTTCCGTCCCGAGTTCATCAACCGCATCGACGAGGTGGTGGTGTTCGAGCCGCTGGCCCGCGAGCAGATCGCCGGCATCGCCGAGATCCAGCTGCAGCGCCTGCGCAAGCGCCTGGCCGAGCGGGAGCTGAACCTGGAGCTGTCCGGCGAGGCGATGGACAAGCTGATCGCCGTCGGCTACGACCCGGTCTATGGTGCCCGCCCGCTCAAACGCGCCATCCAGCGCTGGATCGAGAACCCCCTGGCGCAACTGATCCTGGCCGGCAGGTTCGCCCCGGGCATCGCCATCAACGCCAAGGTGGAGGGCGAGGAGATCGTCTTCGACTGACCCCGGAACCGGTAAGGAAAAGCCCCGCATCGCGGGGCTTTTTCTTGAGCGTCAGAAGCTACTTGATCTCGACGACCCGCAACTCCTTCGGCATCGAGAACGTCACATTCTCCGGCCGGCCATCCAGTTCCACCGCGACCTCAGCGCCCCAGGCGCGGAGTTGTTCGATCACTCCTTGCACCAGCACTTCCGGTGCCGAGGCGCCGGCGGTGATGCCGACACGGGTAACGCCTTCGAACCAGGCCTGCTGCATGTCCTCGGCACCGTCGATGAGGTAGGCCGGGGTGCCGATGCGTTCGGCGAGTTCGCGCAGGCGGTTGGAGTTGGAGCTGTTGGGGCTGCCGACCACCAGGACCACATCGCTCTCGTCGGCGAGCTGCTTGACCGCGTCCTGGCGGTTCTGGGTGGCGTAGCAGATGTCGTCCTTGCGCGGGCCACCGATGCTGGGGAACTTGCTGCGCAGGGCGTCGATGACGCGGCTGGTGTCGTCCATGGAGAGGGTGGTCTGGGTGACGAAGGACAGCGCCTCGGGGTTGCGTACCACCAGGCGCTCGACGTCGGCCTCGTTCTCCACCAGGTAGATGGCGCCGCCATTGCTGGCGTCGTACTGGCCCATGGTGCCTTCCACCTCCGGGTGCCCGGCATGGCCGATGAGCACGCACTCGCGGCCGTCACGGCTATAGCGCGCGACTTCCATGTGCACCTTGGTCACCAGCGGGCAGGTGGCGTCGAAGACCTTCAGGCCACGGCGGTCGGCTTCCTGGCGCACGGCCTGGGAAACGCCGTGGGCACTGAAGATGACGATGACGTTGTCCGGCACCTGGTCCAGTTCCTCGACGAAGACGGCGCCACGGGCGCGCAGGTCCTCGACCACGAACTTGTTGTGTACGACTTCGTGACGCACGTAGATCGGCGGGCCGAAGACTTCCAGTGCGCGGTTGACGATCTCGATGGCGCGATCGACGCCGGCACAGAAGCCGCGGGGGTTGGCGAGTTTGATTTGCATGCTGTCTACCTCTGGGCCTTACGGCCGCCCTCCCCTGCGGGAGATGAAATCAGGCCGGCTTGACCGCCAGGATCTCCACCTCGAAGCGCAGCGACTTGCCGGACAGCGGGTGGTTGAAGTCGATGGTCACGTGGCTGTCGTCGAAGGCTTTGACCACGCCGGGCAGTTCGGTGTTGGCGGCGTCGTTGAAGATGATCAGCAGGCCTTCGGAAAGCTCCATGTCCTGGAACTGGCTGCGCGGCATCACCTGCACGTTCTGCGAGTTGGGCTGGCCGAAGCCCTGCTCCGGGTCGATCGGCAGCACGCGCTTGTCACCGGCCTTGAGGCCGAACAGGGCGCCCTCGAATCCAGGCAGCAGGTTGCCGTCGCCGACCTTGAAGGTAGCCGGTTGCTTGCCGAAGGTGCTGTCGACGACATCGTCGTTCTCCAGCCTGATGGCGAAATGCAGGGTGACTTCCGTGTCCGGGCCGATACGCGAGACGCTGGCGAGAGACTCAGTCATGAGCGGGTTCTCCGGACTTCTTCGACTTGAACATATCCAGCGCCAGCATGATGGCGCCCAGGGTGATGGCGCTGTCGGCCAGGTTGAACGCCGGGAAGTACCAGCGATCCTGCCAATGCACCAGGATGAAATCGACCACGTGGCCGAGCACCACGCGGTCGTAGAGATTGCCCAGTGCGCCGCCGAGCACCATGGCCAGCGCGATGGCCAGCCAGGTTTCGTCGGCCTTCAGGCGCTTGAGCCAGACCACCAGCACGCCGCTGACCACGAGGGCGATCAGGGCGAAGAACCAGCGCTGCCAGCCGGAGCTGTCGGCGAGGAGGCTGAAGGCGGCGCCGGTGTTGTACACATGGGTCAAATCGAACCAGCCGGGTATGACGGTCCAACGAGCGTGCTTGGGAATTACATCCAGCACCACCCATTTGGAACCTTGGTCCAGCAGGAACACCAGCACGCTCAGCAGCAACCAGCCGAGACGGCCAAAACGGGCCTCAGGCATAGTGGCGGACCTCGCCGGCGCCTTCTATGTTCTCGACGCAACGGCCGCAGAGCTCGGGGTGCGCGGCGTTCACGCCGACATCGGCGCGGTGGTGCCAGCAACGCCCGCACTTGGCGTGTACGGATTTGAAGATCTTCAGCTTCAGGCCCGGCACCTCGGTTTCCACCGCATCGGCCGGCGCTGCGGTCAGCGGCTGCACGTCGGCGGTGGAGGTGATCAACACGAAGCGCAGTTCGTTGCCCAGCTTGGCCAGCTTGGCAGCCAGGGACTCCTCGGCGAAGACGGTAACCTCGGCCTGCAGGCTGCCGCCGATGGCCTTGGCGGTGCGCAGGTTCTCAAGCTCCTTGTTCACCGATGCCTTGACCGCGACCACGTCTTCCCAGAAGGCATTGCTCATCTCGAAACCTTCCGGCAGCTCGCTCAGGCCCTGGTACCAGGTGTTGAGCATCACCGACTCGTCGCGCTCGCCCGGCATGAACTGCCAGATTTCCTCGGCCGTGAAGGCCAGGATCGGGGCGACCCAGCGCACCAGTGCCTCGACGATGTGGAACAGCGCGGACTGGCAGGAACGACGCGCCAGGCTGTCGGCCTGGGTGGTGTACTGGCGGTCCTTGATGATGTCGAGGTAGAAGCCGCCCAGTTCCTGCACGCAGAAGTTGTGTACGCGGGAATAAACGTTCCAGAAGCGGTACTCGCCGTAGGCCTCTTCCAGCTCGCGCTGCAGCTGCAGGGTGCGGTCGACGGCCCAGCGGTCAAGCGCCAGCATGTCCTCGACCGGCACCAGGTGCTGCGCCGGGTCGAAGCCGGTGAGGTTGGAGAGCATGAAGCGCGTGGTGTTGCGGATGCGGCGATAGGCATCGGCGCTGCGCTGCAGGATCTGCTGGGACACGGCGATCTCGCCGGAGTAGTCGGTGGACGCGACCCACAGTCGCAGGATATCGGCGCCCAGGGTGTCGATCACGGTCTGCGGCACCACGGTGTTGCCCAGGGACTTGGACATCTTGCGGCCGGACTCGTCGACGGTGAAGCCGTGGGTCAGCAGTTGACGATAAGGCGCATGGCCGTCGATGGCGCAACCGGTGAGCAGGGACGAGTGGAACCAGCCACGATGCTGGTCGGAGCCCTCCAGGTACAGGTCGGCGGCCGGGCCGCTGGTGTGGGCCAGCTCCGCATGGGAGCCGCGCAGCACGTGCCAGTGGGTGGTGCCGGAGTCGAACCACACGTCCAGGGTGTCGCTGATCTTGTCGTATTGCGAAGCCTCGTCGCCCAGCAGCTCGGCGGCGTCCAGCCTGAACCAGGCCTCGATGCCCTCCTGCTCGACGCGCTTGGCCACCTCTTCCATCAGCTCGACGGTGCGCGGGTGCAGCTCACCCGTGGCCTTGTGCAGGAAGAACGGGATCGGCACGCCCCAGTTGCGCTGGCGCGAGATGCACCAGTCCGGGCGACCGGCGATCATGTTGTGCAGGCGCGCCTGGCCCCACGCGGGAATGAACTCGGTCTGCTGGATGCCCGCCAGTGCGCGCTCGCGCAGGGTGGCACCTTCGTTGGGCTGCTTGTCCATGCCGACGAACCACTGCGCGGTGGCGCGATAGATCAACGGGGTCTTGTGGCGCCAGCAGTGCATGTAGCTGTGGTTGATGCTCTCGTGCTTGAGCAGCGCGCCCACTTCTTCGAGCTTGGCGACGATGGCCGGGTTGGCCTTCCAGATGAACTGGCCGCCGAAGAACGGCAGGTCCTGGACATAGACGCCGTTGCTCTGCACCGGGCTGAGGATGTCGTCGTTGCTCATGCCGTAGTGCTTGCAGGAGCGGAAGTCGTCCTCGCCATAGGCCGGCGCGGAGTGAACGACGCCCGTGCCGGCGCCCAGCTCGACGTACTCGGCCAGGTAGACGGGCGAGAGGCGCTCATAGAACGGATGGCGGAAGCGGATGTGCTCCAGCGCCTCGCCCTTGGCGGTAGCGACGACCTGGCCTTCGAGGCCGAAGCGCGCCAGGCAGGATTCCACCAGCTCCTCGGCCAGCAGCAGCAGGCGCGACCCGGTGTCGACCAGGGCGTAGGTGAATTCGGGGTGGACGTTCAGCGCCTGGTTGGCGGGGATGGTCCACGGGGTGGTGGTCCAGATGACGATGGCGGCGGGCTTGGCCAGGCTCGACAGGCCGAAGGCGGCAGCGAGCTTGTCGGCATCCTCGACGAGGAAGGCGACGTCGATGGCATCGGACTTCTTGTCCTGGTACTCGACCTCGGCCTCAGCCAGGGCGGAGCCGCAATCGAAGCACCAGTTGACCGGCTTCAGGCCCTTGAACACGAAGCCCTGCTTGACCATCTCGGCCAGCGCGCGGATCTCGCCGGCCTCGTTGGCGAAGGCCATGGTCTTGTAGGGGTTGTCCCACTCGCCCAGCACGCCCAGGCGGATGAAGTCGGCCTTCTGCCCCTCGATCTGCTCGGCGGCGTAGGCGCGGCACAGCTCGCGGGTCTTGTCGGCAGGCAGGTTCTTGCCGTGGGTGGTCTCGACCTTGTGCTCGATCGGCAGGCCGTGGCAATCCCAGCCCGGCACGTAGGGGGCATCGAAGCCGGCCAGGGTCTTGGAACGGACGATGATGTCCTTGAGGATCTTGTTGACCGCGTGACCGATGTGGATGCTGCCGTTGGCGTAGGGCGGGCCGTCGTGCAGGACGAACTTCGGACGACCCTCACCGATCTGGCGCAGCTTCTGGTAGAGCCCGATGGAGTCCCAGCGCTGCAGGGTCTCCGGCTCACGCTGGGGAAGACCGGCCTTCATCGGAAATGCCGTTTCCGGCAGGTTGAGGGTCGCTTTGTAATCGGTCATGTCAGTCCAGGCTCATCATTGAATGGGGATGCCCTGCCAGTAGGCACGGGCGGCGGCGACGTCCGCGTCGATCGCCGACTTCAACGCCTCCAGGGAAGCGAAACGCTGCTCTTCACGCAGCTTGTGGTGGAAGGTCACGCTGATGCGCCGGTCATACAGGTCGGCGGAATAATCCAGCAGATGCACTTCCAGGTGGGCCTTGCCATCCCCCTTCACGGTGGGACGCACGCCGATGTTGGCAACGCCGGGACGACGCACGCCATCCAGATCGACGCTGACCAGGAAAACCCCGGAAAGGGGAACACGCCGACGCTTGAGCTGCACGTTGGCCGTGGGCGTGCCCAGCTGGCGCGCCAGCTTCTGCCCGTGCAGCACCCGGCCGGTGATGGAGAACGGCCGGCCGAGGAGGCGCTCGGCCAGCGGGAAGTCGGCGGCGGCCAGGGCCTGGCGCACCCGCGTGCTGCTCACCCGCACACCGTCCAGCTCGACGGTGGCTGCCGCTTCGACACTGAAGCCCTCGGCCGCACCGGCCATCTGCAGGAAGGCGAAGTCACCCGCGCGATCGCAGCCGAAGCGGAAGTCATCACCGACTTCCAGATGCTTGACCCCAAGCCCCTCGACCAGCACGGCGTGCACGAACTCGGCGGCGCTGAGCTCGCGCAGACGACGGTTGAAGGCCAGGCAGAGCACCCGGTCGACGCCTTCGGCTGCCAGCAGCTCGAGCTTGTCGCGCAGCCGGGTCAGGCGCACCGGCGCGGTGTCGGGGCCGAAGAATTCACGGGGCTGCGGCTCGAAGATCACCACGCAGCTGGGTACGCCCAACTCGCCTGCGCGCTCGCGCAGGCGTTTGAGAATGGCCTGATGGCCACGGTGTACGCCGTCGAAATTGCCGATAGTGGCAACGCAGCCCCCAAGTTGGGGCCGCAGGTTGTGGAGGCCTCGGACCAGCTGCATAGCACACGTCTTGTTCACAAAGTGGCCGATTATACGCACACCCGCGAGCAGACAACAGGCGTCGCTGACGTGTCGCAGACGGGCCGTGACGAGAGCCTTCCGGGTGCCCGGCCAGGCTCAGAGCGCGCGCCGGGCGAAGTGACGCAGGCGGAAGCCGAGCAAGGCCAGGGTGGCGAAATAGCCGAGGGCGCCGGCTGTGACCAGCGCCCCGAGACGCAGCAGGCGCAGCAGCATGTCGCCCTGGTCCCAGGCGGGCAGCAGCCACATGCCGCCGACAAGCACCGCCGTCATCACCGCGACCGCCAACAGCAGCTTGGCGAGGAACATCGGCCAGCCGGGCTGCGGCTCGAACAGCTTCTGCCGGCGCAACTGCCAATACAGCAGCGCGGCGTTGAGGCATGCCGCCAGGCCGATGGCCAGCGCCAGGCCGGCATGCTGCAGCGGGCCGATGAAGACGAGGTTCATCGCCTGGGTCGCGACCAGGGTGAACAGCGCGATACGCACCGGCGTGCGCAGGTTCTGCCGCGCATAGAAGCCCGGCGCCAGCACCTTGACCAGGATGATCCCGAGCAGCCCCGCCGAATAGGCGATCAGCGCCCGCTGGGTCATCTCGGCGTCATGGGCGCTGAACTTGCCGTACTGGAACAGCGAGACCGTCAGCGGCTCGGCGATCAGCGCCAGCGCCAGCGCGCAGGGCAGCACCAGCAGGAAACACAGGCGCAGCCCCCAGTCCAGCAGTTGCGAATAGGCCTGGCGGTCATCACTGGCGTAGGTCTTGGCGAGCGACGGCAGGAGGATGGTGCCCAGGGCGACGCCGAGCACTCCGGACGGCAGCTCCATCAGGCGGTCGGCGTAGTACATCCAGGACACCGAGCCGGCGGCCAGGAAGGACGCGAAGATGGTGTTGATGATCAGCGAGATCTGGCTGACCGAAACACCGAAGATCGCCGGCCCCATCTGCTTGAGCACCCGCCAGACGCCGCTGTCGCGCAGGTTCAGGCGCGGCAGCACGAGCATGCCGATGCGCTTCAAGTGCGGCAGCTGGTAGAGCAGCTGGGCCAGGCCACCCGCCAGCGTCGCCCAGCCCAGGGCCATCACCGGCGGGTCGAAGTAAGGGGTCAGGAACAGGGCGAAGACGATCATCGCCACGTTAAGCAGGGTCGGCACGAAGGCCGGCACGGCGAAGCGGTTCCAGGTGTTGAGTACCGCCCCGGCGAGGGAGGACAGGGAAATGAGGAAGATGTAGGGGAAGGTCACCCGCAGCAGCGAGGTGGTCAGCTCGAATTTTTCCGGCGTATCGGCGAAGCCCGGCGCCGTGGCCCAGATCACCCAGGGCGCGGCGAGCACGCCGAGGGCCGTGACCACCGCCAGCACCAGCGTCAGCAGGCCCGACACGTAGGCCAGGAAGGTGCGGGTCGCCTCCTCCCCCTGCTGGGTCTTGTACTCGGCCAGGATCGGCACGAAGGCCTGGGAGAACGCACCCTCGGCGAAGATCCGCCGCAGCAGGTTGGGCAGCTTGAAGGCCACGAAGAAGGCGTCGGTGGCCACGCCGGCGCCGAAGATGCGCGCCACGATGGTGTCACGGACGAAGCCGAGAACCCGCGAAAGCATGGTGATGGAACTGACGGCGGCCAGCGATTTGAGCAGATTCATGGAGGTCGGAGGCTTGTGCTCGTTGGAAGTCCCGCCAGGCGGAAAACGCTGCCGCCGGGCCGAAAGCGCCCTGCTTTCGAAGGCGGCGAGTGTAGAGCCGGCACGAAAATAAATCACGCCGCGGTCCGGTATGAGGTACGCTCGTCGCCCCTTTGCAGGGAAGCCACGCCTGCCCTTGACATTGATTCATCGCATCGGCATGATTCGCGGCCTTATTTGTTTGTATCCCCCCAGTTTTCGAGGAGCTTGACGGTGGCCAATACACCTTCTGCCAAAAAACGCGCAAAACAGGCTGAGAAGCGTCGTAGCCATAACGCCAGCCTGCGCTCCATGGTCCGCACCTACATCAAGAACGTCGTCAAGGCGCTCGATGCCAAGGACCTGCCCAAAGCCCAGAACGCCTACACCCTGGCTGTTCCGGTAATCGACCGCATGGCCGACAAGGGCATCATCCACAAGAACAAAGCTGCTCGTCACAAGAGCCGCCTGAACGCCCACATCAAGGCGCTCAGCCAGGCTGCTGCCTAAGCTTTGCTTTTGATGAAAGACCGGCCCCAGGGCCGGTTTTTTATTGCCTGCGAAAAAGCCACGCCGATCGACAGGCACAAAAAAGCCCGGCGAACCGGGCTTCGATGCTCGCCAGGACTCATTTCGCCCAGGGCAGGATCGGGATCGCCGTGACCGCGTTCTGCGGGCTGCCTTCGATGACTCGATCGCTGTACACCAGGTACACCAGCGTATTGCGCTTCTGATCGAAGAAACGCACCACCTGCATGGTCTTGAACACCAGCGAGGTGCGCTCCTTGAACACCTCCTCGCCATCCTTCAGCTCACCCTTGAAATGGATGGCACCGACCTGACGGCAAGCGATGGACGCCTCCGCACGATCCTCGGCCAGCCCGAGCCCACCCTTCACGCCGCCGGTCTTGGCGCGGGACAGGTAGCAGGTCACGCCCTCCACCTTGGGATCATCGAAAGCCTCGACGACGATCTTGTCGTTCGGCCCCACCCACTTGAACACGGTGGAAACCGAGCCGATCTCCTCGGCGGACGCCAGCATAGGCGCGCACAGAGCCAACGCCACCCATCCCTTGATCATGCGCATTCGAACGCTCCTTCAGACCAGAACCAGGTTGTCCCGATGCACCAGCTCGGGCTCGTCGACGTAGCCGAGTAGCTTCTCCACCTGCTCGGAGGACTGCCCGATGATCTTCTGCGCTTCCAGAGCGCTGTAATTGACCAGCCCACGGGCGACTTCACGCCCATCCGGGCCGACGCAGACCACCATCTCGCCACGGCGGAAACTGCCCTGCACCGCCTTCACGCCGACCGGCAGCAGGCTCTTGCGATCGTCACGCAGCGCCTTGACCGCACCCGCATCCAGCACCAGGGTGCCACGGGTCTGCAGATGGCCGGCCAGCCACTGCTTGCGCGCCGCCAGCATGCCGCGCTCCGGCGCCAGCAGCGTACCCAGGCGCTCGCCGGCCTTGAGGCGGTCCAGAACGCGCTCGATACGCCCACCGACGATCACCGTGTGCGCACCGGAGCGCGCAGCCAGGCGCGCCGCGCGCAGCTTGGTCTGCATGCCGCCACGCCCCAGCGCACCGCCAGTGCCGCCCGCGACCGCATCCAGGCTCGGATCATCCGCACGGGCTTCGAATATCAGTTGCGCATCGGGGTTGTGGCGCGGGTCGGCATCGAACATGCCGTCGCGATCGGTGAGGATCACCAGCAGGTCGGCCTCGACCAGGTTGGCCACCAGGGCCGCCAGGGTGTCGTTGTCGCCAAAGCGGATCTCGTCGGTGACCACCGTGTCGTTCTCGTTGATCACCGGGATGGTGCCGAGTTCGACCAGCGTGCGCAGCGTGCTGCGCGCATTGAGGTAACGCTTGCGGTCGGAGAGATCGTCATGGGTCAGGAGGATCTGCGCGGTATGCCGGCCATGCTCGCCGAAACTCGACTCCCAGGCCTGCACCAATCCCATCTGCCCCACGGCGGCGGCTGCCTGCAGCTCATGCATCGCCTTGGGCCTGGCGCTCCAACCCAGGCGACTCATGCCCGCCGCCACGGCGCCGGAAGACACCAGCACCAGCTCGACCCCCGCATTGCGCAGGGCAACCATCTGCTCGACCCAGACCGCCATGGCGTCGCGATCCAGGCCGCGACCATCCGCCGTCAGCAAGGCACTGCCGATCTTCACCACCCAGCGCTGCGCGCCCGTCACCTTGTCCCGCATATCTTCCAACCTTAGCTAGAAAGCCGTGCGGCCCATGGCGCACAGCCTATGGCGATCATCTGCGCCGAGCGGCGCACTCATCAGGGTACGTAGAAGATTTCCGGACCGTCGCCGTCGTCTTCGTCATCCTCGAAGTCATCATCGTCATCCTGCGCACCGGCGCTCTTCAGCCCGGCGCGGCGCAGGGCCCGCTGATCGTCCAGCGCCTGCAGACGGGCACGCGCCTCGTCCTCGATACGCTGGTCGAGCTCGGCGAGCTCCTCGGCGTAGGCCGGCTCCTCGCTGATGCGCAGGGCGCGCTCGTCGAGGTAGCGCATGATGTCCTGGGACAGCGCCTCGGTGCCCTCGCGCTCCAGCGCGGAGATCACGTAGACAGGGCCTTCCCAACCCAGGCGCTCGATCACCGCCTTCATGCGCGCCTCGCGATCCTCGTCGAGCAACTGGTCGGCCTTGTTCAGCACCAGCCAGCGATCACGCTCGGTGAGCGCCGGACTGAAGCGCCCCAGCTCCTCGATGATGGTGGCGGCGGCCTCGGCCGGATCACTCTCGTCCAGCGGCGCCATGTCGACGATGTGCAGCAGCAGACGGGTACGCGCCAGGTGCTTGAGGAAACGGATGCCCAGGCCGGCGCCTTCCGCAGCCCCCTCGATCAGGCCAGGGATGTCGGCCACGACGAAGCTCTTGTAGCGACCGACACTGACCACGCCCAGGTTCGGCACCAGCGTGGTGAAGGGGTAGTCGGCGACTTTCGGCTTGGCAGCGGAGACCGAGCGGATGAACGTGCTCTTGCCGGCATTCGGCAGGCCTAGCAGGCCGACATCGGCCAGCACCTTCAGCTCCAGCTTGAGATCGCGGGACTCGCCCGGCTTGCCATTGGTGGTCTGGCGCGGCGCGCGGTTGGTACTGGATTTGAAACGGGCGTTGCCCAGGCCGTGCCAGCCACCCTGGGCGACCATCAGGCGCTGACCGGGCTTGGTCAGGTCGCCGATGATCTCCTGGGTGCCGGCATCGATGATGGTGGTGCCCACCGGCACGGGGAGAATCAGGTCCTCACCCTTGTGCCCGGTGCAATCCTTGCTGCCACCGTTCTGGCCACGCTGAGCATCGAAACGGCGGGTATAGCGATAGTCGACCAGGGTGTTCAGGTTCGGGTCGGCTTCCATGAACACGGAACCACCGTCACCGCCGTCGCCGCCATTGGGACCACCCTTCTCGATGAATTTCTCGCGACGGAAACTCATCAGGCCATTGCCGCCATCACCCGCTTTTACAAAGATCGATACTTCATCGACGAATTTCATCAGGACGCCTCCCGCCACGCGGGACGGGTTGAAAGAAAAAAGAACACAAGGATACAGGGAAGCCCGCGCAAATCGGAGTTTCCATCTATCAGAAACAAAAAAGCCCCGTCGCAAGACAGGGCTTTTGCAGCGGAGTCGCGATCAGGCCGCGACGACGCTCACGTACTTGCGACCGAAAGCGCCTTTGACCTCGAACTTGACCACGCCATCCACTTTCGCGAACAGGGTGTGGTCTTTGCCCAGGCCAACGCCGTAACCGGCGTGGAACTTGGTGCCGCGCTGACGCACGATGATGTTGCCGGCCTTGATGGCCTGGCCGCCGTACAGTTTCACGCCAAGGCGTTTACTTTCTGAGTCGCGGCCGTTGCGGGTAGAACCGCCAGCTTTTTTGTGTGCCATGAGTCAAATCCTCCAAAAAGGAAATTAGGCCTGGATGCCGGTGATTTTGATTTCAGTGAACCACTGGCGGTGGCCCTGGCGCTTCATGTGGTGCTTACGACGGCGGAACTTGATGATGCGCACTTTGTCGTGACGGCCTTGAGCGACCACTTCAGCGACTACTTTGGCGCCATCAACGACCGGAGCGCCGATTTTCACGTCGTCGCCATTGCCGATCAGCAGAACGCGATCGAAGGTCACGGATTCGCCGGTGGCGATCTCGAGTTTCTCGATCTTCAGGAATTCACCTTCAGCGACTTTGTATTGCTTGCCGCCGGTAACGATAACTGCGTACATGGATTTTCTCCGTTAAACCTGCTCACCCGACGCTTTATAGGAAGAAGAAGGGGTCGGCATGGCTGCATGGGGCCGGAACTGGAACCCGTGCAATTGCGTAAGGCAGGAAAATGCCCAAGGAAGTTCAGGGGCCGCGATTGTACGCAAGCCGTGATTGCTGCGCAAGCACCGTCGGCGCTTGCCTTGACAGCCCCCACCCTGCCCCCTAGCATGCCGCGCAACCTCAAAGGAGCACCCCTCGCTGATGCAACCCCAGGCCTTCTACCGCGTGGTGGCGGACGATTTTACCGCAGTCGACGACATCATCCGTCGGCAACTCACCTCCCGCGTTCCCCTGGTGGAAAAGATCGGCGACTACATCGTCTCCGCCGGCGGCAAGCGCCTGCGTCCGCTCCTGGTCCTGCTCAGCGGCAACGCACTGGGCTTCGGTGGCGACCAGCTGCGCCTGCTCGCCGCCACCATCGAATTCCTGCACACCTCCACCCTGCTGCACGACGACGTGGTCGACGCTTCTGGCCTGCGCCGCGGCCGCTCCACCGCGAACGCGCTGTGGGGCAACGCGCCGAGCGTGCTGGTCGGCGACTTCCTCTATGCCCGCTCCTTCGAAATGATGGTCGAGCTGGGCTCCATGCCGGTGATGCGCATCATTTCCCAGGCCACCCGCGTGATCGCCGAGGGCGAGGTGCTGCAGCTGTCGAAGATCCGCGACGCCAGCACCACCGAAGAGACCTATATGGAAGTCATCCGCGGCAAGACCGCGATGCTCTTCGAGGCCTCCACCCACAGCGCCGCCGAACTGGCCCAGGCACCGGCCGAACAGGTCGAGGCCCTGCGCACCTTCGGTGACTACCTGGGCATCGCCTTCCAACTGGTGGACGACCTGCTCGACTACCGCGGCGACGCCACCACCCTGGGCAAGAACGTCGGCGACGACCTGGCCGAAGGCAAGCCCACCCTCCCGCTGATCGCCACCATGCGCGACGGCACCGCCGAGCAGGCCGCCCTGGTCCGCCAGGCCATCCAGCAGGGCGGGAGCCAGGACCTGGAAAGCATCCGCGCCGCCGTGGAGGCCGCCGGTGCGCTGGACTACACCGCCCGCCTCGCCCGCGACTACGCCGAGCGCGCTATCGCCTGCCTGGGCGTACTGCCGGACAACGAATACCGCGACGCCCTGATCGAACTCACCCGCTTCGCCGTCGCCCGCACGCACTGATCCACCCGCCGTATCCGAAAGCCCGTCCTCGCGACGGGCTTTTTCGTTGTACGCC
The DNA here is from genome assembly GCF_012767755.2 of Pseudomonas tohonis. Lineage (NCBI taxonomy): Bacteria > Pseudomonadati > Pseudomonadota > Gammaproteobacteria > Pseudomonadales > Pseudomonadaceae > Pseudomonas > Pseudomonas tohonis. The sequence goes on along the minus strand of NZ_AP023189.1, from coordinate 1,263,369 downwards.
CCTCAAGGCTGAGCAGGAGCAGCCTCAAGGCCAGGTTCGAGCCCGGCAACGGCGTGACCTGGATCAAGCAGACGACGAAAGGCGGCGATTGCCTCTTGTTATTTTGATAATAGGAATTATTCTCATCTCACTGCTTTTCAAGGAGATGAGCCATGACCTACCTGATCGATGCCTGGCTGGATCGCCCGCACCCCTACCTGCGCATCCTCCACCGTGAAACCGGCGAAGTGTGCGCCATCCTCGAAGAGGACGCGCTCGACGAGTTGCGTGATCAGGGGGATCTCGACCTTGCCGGCCTGACATCCAGCGAGCCCGTGATACTCAAGGAGCTGGTGCGCAGCCTGTTCCTCTTCTGCTATGCGCGGGCGCTGCGTCCGCACAGTGAGGTCCAGCTGCACTGAAGGGTTCGGATGACGCAGGACGCGTCATCTGCATGGCCGGCGCCCGGGGCACCGGCCGTGCAGGCGGAGGCAGAGGCGCCTCCGCCGGTTCCCGGGCCGTCAGGGACGACGCGCCCGGCGGTCACTCCGAAAGACTCAGAGGATTTCCAGCAGCTCGACGTCGAACACCAGCACGCTGTGCGGCGGGATGCTGCCGACGCCCTGGGCGCCGTAGGCCAGCTCGCTGGGCACGTGCAGGCGCCATTTGCTGCCGGCGTTCATCAGTTGCAGGGCCTCGACCCAGCCGGCGATCACGCCGCCCACCGGGAATTCGGCCGGCTCGCCACGGTTGTAGGAGCTGTCGAACACGGTGCCGTCGATCAGGGTGCCATGGTAATGGGTGCGCACGGTGTCTTCGGCGGAAGGCTTGGCACCCTCGCCCGCGACCAGCACTTCGTACTGCAGGCCGGACGGCAGTTGGGTGACGCCCTCGCGCTTGGCGTTCTCCACCAGGTAGGCACGACCTTCGCCAGCGGCGGCATCGGCCTTGGCCTGGGCTTCGGCATGCATGCGCTCGCGGATGACCTTGAAGGAGGCGGACAGCGCGGCACCGTCGACACGGCTCTCGATGCCGGCGAAGGCATCGCGCAGGCCGGCGACGACAGCGTCGATGCTCACGCCGGGCGGGGGATTGTCACGGATCTGGTCGCCCAGTTGGCGGCCGATGCCGTAGCTGACGCGGGTTTCATCGGTGGAAAATTCGAGTTCGGACATGGCCGGGGCTCCGCTCCGGAAAAAAGGCCGGCCAGACTAGCACAGCCCCCTTCTCGGCCCTATCCCCTGCCATCAGTGCCGGGCGCCCATCGACAACGGCACCCGCAGCGCACCGCGATCATCCGGGGCGATACCGCACATCTCGTCATGCACCGAGGCGTGCACCAGGTAGAACGGCATGCGCGGCAACTCATGCAGCAGCCCCCGTGCATGCTCCACCGAGCGCAGCTGCATCGCATGGCCACGGCCATCGTCCAGGGTGTGGCAACGCCCCTCGATATGGGCCTGCAACAGGTAGATGCCCCCTTCCATGGAGATCAGGTCGAGCCCATCGACATGCCCGGCGCGGGCTTCGCTGGAAAGAGTCTGCAGGTTCATGGCGTCACCTCGGCGGGATCTGTACAGGGAAAAGTTAAATACAGTTTCCGTACAGGATCAAAACCGCCGGGCAGAAACACGACCGCCCGCGAGCGGGACGCTGACGGGCGGTCATGGTGGAGCGGCGGCGCGATCAGTGATCGTGCTTGGTCATCTTGTCCAGGTAACCCATGGCGAATGCCGAGATCACGAAGGTCATGTGCAGGACCACGTACCACATGATCTTGGTGTTATCGATGTTCTGCGCATCCATGAACACCCGCAGCAGGTGGATCGAGGAGATCGCCACGATGGACGCGGCTACCTTCATCTTCAGCGAGCCGGAGTCCATCTTGCCCAGCCAGCTGAGCTTCTCCTTGCCCTCGTCGATGTCCAGCTGGGAGACGAAGTTCTCGTAGCCCGAGATCATCACCATCACCAGCAGCCCGCCCACCAGCGACATGTCGATCAGCGACAGGAGCACCAGGATCAGCTCCGCCTCGGTCTTCTCGAAGACGTGCGGAAGGACGTGATAGACCTCCTGGAAGAACTTCAGCGACAGCGCCAGCAGCGCCAGGGACAGGCCGAAGTAGATGGGCGCCAGCAACCAGCGCGCCGCATACATCGAGTTTTCCAAAAAGCGTTCCATGAAGCCTCGCATCCAGAGTCAAAACTGGCGGCGAGTATAGCGAGCACATTCCTACAGAAAAACAGGCACGTAATGCCTCGAAATATCCCCAGGAGCTGTGGATAACCCTGTGAATTGTCTTGGGAAGGATGGCGCTGCCCAGCGTTCGCCGGGGCTCGCCGCGGGCTGCGCAAAAGCTGCACAGCCGATGCCCGCTCAGGTCTCCGGCCGGGACAGGAACGCGCCCGGGCTGCGAGGGCGCTCACCATTGAGCCGACGCAGCTCACCTTGCACATGGAGGCGCCAGATCAGCGGGTCCTCGCAGGCGCAGTAGCCCAGCTCGGCCAGGCAGGAAGCAATAGCCGAAAGCACCGACTCAGCGACGAAAGGCCCGTGGAATGGGCCCTGCGCCTTGATCGCCGACGGCTGCGCCCCCGAAATCCCGGCAGCGCAGATGAGTGTCCAGAGTCCATTCCCTCCGGCCAGCGGCAGAATCACGCACTCGATGCGGGTGACCATGCCCAGGCATTGACGGGTGAGGCAGAGGTTGCGGGACATAACGACGTTCCTCGCGAAGACCTTGGGCCAGCCTACACCTGACAGGGGCCTTGGGAAAGCGAGGAAATCTTATCCACGCCAGCTGTGGATAAGCCTGTGGATGCCGTGGTGAAAAGTCTGTCAGACCAGCGCCAGCGCTGAGCGGCTCTACGCCGCTCAATGACTGACCAGCCACGGCACCCGCGCGGCGCCGTGACCGATCATCGCCTGGTCAGGCCGGGCCCTGGACCTTGTCGTCGGGCGGGGTCTTCTTGCCGGGCTCCTTCTTCGGGCCCTTGCGCGGCGGCTTGGCCGGTGCCGGCGCCTTCTCCAGGGCGGCGGCCACCTCCTTGGCGGCGTCGGGCTTCTCTTCCTCCTCCATGCCCATCTCGGCGATCTCGCGCAGGCGCTCGACCACCCGGGCGTTGACGCTGCCCTTGGGGAAACGGCCCTTCTCGTCCGGGCTGCCGGCATCCTCGCCCACCAAGAGGCTCAGCGCCTCATCGGCCTGACGCACCGCGTAGACATGGAACTGGCCGTTGCGCACGGCCTGCAGCACGCGTTCATCGAGCATCAGCGTGGCGACGTTGGCCTGCGGGATGATCACCCCCTGCTCGCCGGTCAGCCCGCGCGCTTCGCAGAGGCGGAAGAAACCCTCGATCTTCTCGTTGACCCCGCCGACCGCCTGCACCTCACCGAACTGGTTGATCGAGCCGGTGATGGCGAAGCACTGCTTGAGCGGCGTGCGCGAGAGCGCCGAGATCAGGGTGCAGACCTCGCCCAGGGACGCGCTGTCGCCGTCGACGTAGCCGTAGGACTGCTCCAGCGCGATGCTCGCCGAGATTTCCAGCGGAAACTCCTGGGCGTAGCGGCTGCCGAGGTAGCCGGTGAGGATCATCACGCCCTTGGAGTGGATCGGCTGGCCAAGGTTGACCTCGCGCTCGATGTCGACGATGCCCGAGCCCCCCGGGTACACGGTGGCGGAAATCCGCGCCGGCACGCCGAACGCCGAGTCGCCCACCTCCAGTACCGTGAGGCCGTTGCACTTGCCCACCGCTGCGCCGTCGGTGTCGATGAGGATGATCCCCGCCAGCATGTCGTCGAGGATGCGCGCCGAAACCCGGCCGGTGCGCGTGGCCTTGGATTTGAGCGCACGCTCGATGTGCTCGGCGTCGGTCACCTTCTCACCGGCCAGCTGGCGCACGAAATCGGCTTCGCTGAGCAACTGGAACAGGTCGCCGATCTTCGCCGAGAGGCGCTTCTGGTTTTCCGCCAGGCGCGCGCTGTAGGTGGCCAGGCGCGCCACGGCAGCGGCGGAGAGCGGCGCCATGCCCTCTTCCGAGGTGCGGGTCTTGAGCAACTGGGCGAACTGTTCGAGGGTCTCCTCCGACAGCGGGATCTCCTCGTCGAAGTCCACCAGCACGCGGAACATCTCCTGGAAGTCCGGATCCAGGTCCTGCAGCGTGTAGTACAGCTGGCGCGAACCGATGATCACCACCTTCAGCTGCAACGGGATCACCTGCGGCGTCAGGGTCACGGTGGCCAGGCGCCCCAGCTCGGCCAGGGGCGACTCCATCTTCAGCTGGCGCGAATGCAGCGCGCGCTTGAGTGCGTCCCAGACGAAAGGCTCGCTCAGCAGCTTCTCCGCCTCCAGCACCAGGAAACCGCCGTTGGCGCGGTGCAGCGCACCCGGGCGCAGCTGGCGGTAGCTGGTGTAGAGCGCGCCCTGGTCGGTGCCGTACTCGATGCGGCCGAACAGGTTGTCGTAGGTCGGGTGCGACTCGAAGACCACCGGCGCACCGCCGCTGGCCGGGTTGCCGACCACCAGGCTCGGGCAGTACTGCTCCTCGAGCATCTCGCGGCGCTGCAGGTCCGGCTTGTCGTCGAGCATCTGGTCGACCACGGTCTTCAGCAGGTTCACCTGCATGGCCTGCAGGTAGGCGATCACCCCGGCGTTCTCCGCGTACTTCTCGGAAAGCGGCGCCAGCAGCGGCTGCAGGGCCTGGGTGATAGTCTCCTCGTTGAGCTGGCGCAGCAGGTTGCTGGACTCGCGCTTCCACTGCGGCAGGCTTGCCAGCTCCTCGTTGAGGCGCTCCTCAAGGCTGGAGATGTCCTCGTGGAAACGCTCGCGCTCGGCTTCGGGCAACTGGGCGAAGTCCGCCTCGTCCAGCGCCTTGCCATCCTTCATCGGAGTGAAGGCGATGTTGGCGCTGTCCCGGTAGAGCGCGACGTCCTTCTCCAGCGCCAGGCGCTCGATCACATCCAGGGCGCGGTCGTAGCGCTGGTTGAAGCCACGGTCGATGGCGCTCTTCTTCTGCTGGAAGGTCGGCGTCTCGAACACCGCCGGGAAGGTGGCCAGGAGGTTATCCACAAGCTGGCCGATATCGGTACTGAAGGCGCTCGCCTCGCCGGGCGGCAACTGCAGGGCGCGCGGCTCGCGCGGCTCGTCGAAATTGTTGACGTAGACCCAGTCCATCGGCGTGGCCAGGCGCTTGCCCTCGGCCTTGAGGTAGCGCTGCACGAAGGAGAAGCGACCGGTGCCGGGCTCGCCCATCACATAGACGTTGTAGCCCGGGCGCGGCATGGCGACGCCGAACTGCAGGGCCTCCACCGCGCGCTCCTGGCCGAGCACGCCACGGAAGGGTTCGAGATCGTCGGTGGTGGCAAAGGCGAACTGCTTGGAGTCGAAGGGGCGGGTCAGCGCATCGGGCGCCAGGCGCAGGGAGGCGACGAGAGGATCGGGCATCGGAAATCCTTATTGGCGACGCGGAAACATGGCCGCATTCTGGCGCCGCCTTCGTCCGCGTTGCAAGGCGTTCCGCCCTTGGCGGAGCGCGGCGCGAGACGCTTCGCAAAAGCGTGCGAGGGCTTGCGCAATCGTCCTTTCTGACCTTGCTTGACACCCGTGGCGGGCATCGCCAAAGCTCGCCCATCCCACTCCAAGGCGAAAGCGAGCAGCGCTGTTGAAACGGACCTTCTCCCTCCTGGCCCTCTGTACCTGCACGCACCTGATGGCGGCCCCCGCCATCCCCCCGCAAACCCTGCAGCGCCTGGCCGAAGACCCGTACTGGATCGCCCTCGGCCACTACGAAACCGGCAAGCTCGGCGGCTGGCGCAGCTACGTCGACGACGAGCGCTTCTTCCTCGCCGAGACGGGCGACAGCGACCCCGCGGCCGAACTCACCGCCACGGTCGCGGCCCTGTACCAGGACGCCAGCCTCGGCGACCGCCACCCGCAATGCCGCTACCCGGCGCGCACGCGCTGGCTCCGCGAACGGCTGCAGCTCACCGACCTGCCGGCCCCTGCCTGCAGCGAATTCGCCAGCTGGTACCACGACATCAATCCCCACAGCACGGTGCTGATCTTCCCGGCGGCCTATCTCAACAGCCCCTCGTCCATGTTCGGCCACACCCTGCTGCGCATCGACCAGCCCGACGTACAGGAGAACAACACCGCCCTGCTCAGCTACGCCCTCAACTTCGGCGCCTTCATCGAGGGCGCCGACAACAGCATCCTCTATGCCTGGAAGGGCCTGATGGGCGGCTACCCCGGGCTCTTCGCCCTGGTGCCCTACCGCGACAAGCTCAAGGAATACAGCCGCCTGGAGAACCGCGACCTCTGGGAGTACCGCCTCAACCTCAGCGCCGAGGAAACCGGGCGCATGGTCGAGCACGTATGGGAGCTGCGCCAGGTCCGCTTCGACTACTTCTTCTTCGACGAGAACTGCTCCTACCGCCTGCTGGAACTGCTGGAGATCGCCCGCCCCGGCATCGAGCTCACCGAGCAGTTCCCGCTGACCGCCATCCCCACCGACACCGTGCGTGCCATCAAGCATGCCGGGCTGGTGGAGCGGATCGACTACCGCCCCTCGCGGGAAAAGGAACTGATGGCCCGCGCGGCGCCGCTGGACAGCGACGAGCAGGATTGGGTCCTGCGCCTGGCCGACGACGAGAGCCTGCTGGACGACCCGGCCTTCCGCGCACTGCCCGCCCCGCGCCGCGCGCAGGTCCAGGACGCCGCCTTCCGCCTGGAGCGCTACCGCTCCACCGGCGAAGAACGCAGCGGCGCACGGGCGCAGCGCAGCTTCCAGCTGCTGCGGGCGATCAACCAGAACCCGCCCCCCGCGCTGCAGGCCGAGCGCCCGCCGCTGCCCGAGGAAGGCCACGAATCACGCACCTGGCAACTGGGGCTCGGCAGCCGCGAGGACCGCGCCTTCGCCGAGTACGGCCTGCGCATGGCCTACCACGACCTCAACGACAACCTCGCCGGCTTCCCCCTCGGCGCGCAGATCGAGATCCTCCAGCTCAAGCTGCGCCAGTACGAGCAGAACCACTGGCAACTGCAGCAGCTGGATTTCGCCACCATCCGCTCGCTCACCCCGCGCACCCAACTGCTGCAGCCCTGGTCCTGGCAGGTGGCCGGAGGCCTGGAACGGGTGCCCGGCAAGGATGGCGACGAGACGCTGGTGAGCCACCTCAACGGTGGCGTGGGCGGCAGCTGGCAATGGGGGGAGGACACCCTCTACTACGCCCTGGCCACCGCCCGCGTGGAACACAACCCGGACTTCGGCGCCTTCGTCGCCGGGGCCGGCGGCTTCGACACCGGGCTGCTGTGGCGCAACGGCCTGGGCACCCTCAGCCTGGAGGCGGCCGGCGACTACTTCCACAACGGCGAGGTGCGCCGGCGCCTGTCACTCAACCAGCAGTGGGAGCTGGGCACCGACCTGGGCCTGCGACTTTCCGCCGAACGCTCGTTCAGCCAGCTCGGCGGCAACGACAACCAGGTGATGCTGCAACTGCGCTGGTACCACTACTGATCGCGCTGGCGCTCGGCGATGCCGTGCCCGGCGAACCAGGCCAGCAACGCTTCGCGCTTGAGCAGGCGGGCGTAGACCGGCGCATTCACCCCACCCCGGATCAGTTGCCCAAGGTCGACACCCGCGCCCGCCAGGCGCGCCAACAGCGCCTCGTCGTCGTGCTCGACCGCATGCTCAAGGGCCAGGCGCTGCAAGGCCGGCTCGACCGATAGCCGGCCGTCGTCCAGGGCGCCGCGCCAGTCCTGCACCAGCGCAGTCATCCCCGCCCGCAGCCGTTGCGCCAGAGCGGCGTCCTCGATGGCCAGCGGGTCCAGCGCCTCGTCCAGCTCCAGGCCGGTGCCATCGGCATCCTCTTCGAAGGGGTCGCGGTAGTACACCAGCTGGGCGAACAGCCCTTCGAAATCATCCGCCACCCGCGTGAAGGAGTCCTCGTGCAGGCGCATGGACCAGGCCGGCGGCAAGCCCTGGCTCCAGGCATAGACGGCACCGAAATCCTCGCCCGGCTCGACACAGACGTAGATGCGCTCCAGGTACTCGAAGCCGCCCACGGGCAGGAACGCCAGCCGCCCGTCCCACTCGCGGCCCTCGTCCTCGGCGAACGCCCGGGCCCCCTCCTCCTCGTGCTCGATCCAGCCCCAGAGGTCGTTGTAGCCATCGCTGCCGGGGAAGAACAGCTCGCTCAGGGAGAAGGCGTGCAGGTGGCCCTGGTAGTCCACCTGGAAGTCGTAATCGAGCCGGCCGCCATAGGCGACACGCCACAGCCGCACCAGGGACGACGGCAGCGCGCGCCCCAGGCGCGCCTCCACCTCCGCCAGCTCGGCATCGGTGATCGGCGGCCGCGCCTGATGGATGATCCGCCCGGCGAAGGGCGCCAGTTCATGCTGGCGCAGGCGTTGCAGTTCGTCGTGGGTGAACATCAGGCCTGCCCTCCCAGCTGCTCGCGCGCAACCGGAACCGGGCCGATGCCCCGCAACGGGTCCAATGCGCGCGAGGGATAAACGCAGGGTTCTCCCACCGCGCAACAGGTGCGCAGCGGCTCGGAGGATTGGGTAAGGCTCATGGGCGGTCCTTGCTCGGCAGGGTTGCGAAAGGCGCAAAGGATAGCCGAGCCCAACTGAAGTCGCGCCTACACATGCGTCCCCACCGAATGGGCATGACCGCTGCGTAGGGTGGAGGTCGCTTTTTACCTCCACCAAGCGGAGTCGAGGCAGGCACGACGATCAAGCCACCTCAGCCGGCGGCCAGGTCCTTCCACTCCAAGCCGAACCGCCCCAGGTACTTGCGCAACCGGTCTGCGTCATTGGGCTGCGCCTTGGCCTGCCGTGATACGTCATAAAGCAGCCGCCCCGCTTCGGACAGGCTGCTCGCCTCGCGGCACACCGCGACCACCGCCGCCAGTTGCAGGCGGTCGAAGCGGTCCAGCTCCACCAGCCGCTCGCCGAGCAGCGTCGCCAGGCCGTCATCCGCCTGCCCCTGGGCGCCCCAGGCGTAGCGCAGGCGGTCGATCTCCTCCTGCACCAGCGCCTCGTCGATGCGACCGCTGTCGGCCAGGGTCGCCATGCGCGTGATGGAGGCCGACAGCTCGCGGAAGTTGCCCGCCCAGCGCGCCTCCGCCGAGCAGGCGAAGGCCAGGTAACGGCGCCGCGCCTCGGCGTTGAAGCGCACCATGCGCCCCTGCTCGCGGGCGTGGCGCTCCAGTTCGAAATCGATGTTCGGCTCGATGTCCTCGCGGCGCCCGGCCAGGCCCGGCAGCTCGAAGGTCCAGAGGTTGATGCGCGCGTACAGGTCCTCGCGGAACAGCCCCTCGGCCACCCGCGTACGCAGGTCACGGTGGGTGCCGGCGATCAGCAGGAAGTCGCTCTCCACCTCGCGGTCGGCGCCCATGGGGAAGAAGCGCTTCTCCTCGATGGCCTTGAGCAGCATGGCCTGCTCGTCCAGGCCCAGTTCGCCGATCTCGTCGAGGAACAGCATGCCGCCGTCCGCCGCCCGCAGCAGGCCGTCACGGGCGCTCTGCGCGCCGGTGAAGGCGCCCTTGAGGTGGCCGAACAGCGCCGACATGGCACCGTCGCCACGCAGGGTGGCGCAGTTCACCTCGACGAAGCGCCCCGCCACCTGGTGCCTGGCCCGCTTGAGTTCGTACACCCGCCGCGCCAGGAAGGACTTGCCCGCACCGGTGGGGCCGATCAGCAGCATCGGCGCCCGCGAACGCACTGCCACCCGCTCGATCTGCTCGATGCTGCGGTTGAACGCCGGGTTGCGCGTGGCGATGCCCGACTTCAGCAGCTCCAGCCCTTCCAGCTGCTCGCGCTGGAAGCGCGAGGCGATGCGGTCATAGCGGGACAGGTCGAGGTCGATCAGCGAATGGGTGCCGATGGCGTGGCGATCCTCCTCACGGCGCCGGCCCGGCGAGGTCTGCACCAGCCGCGCCGGCAGGTAGCGCGCCTCGGTAAGCAGGAACCAGCAGATCTGCGCCACGTGGGTACCGGTGGTGATGTGCACCAGGTAGTCCTCGTGCTCGGTGTCGAAACGGTAGGCGCTGACGAAGTCATGCAGCGCGCCATACACCTCCTCGAAGTCCCAGGGGTTGCGCAGCGGCATCTCGTGCAGGCGCACTTCGGTCTGCGGCGACACCTGCTCCACATCGCCCTTGATGCGCTGGGACAGGCCCAGGTCGCGGGCATCGCTGCCGTGAATCAGCTCCAGGCGGTCCACCAGCAAGTCCGGCTGCTGGCATAGGCCCACGCTCGGGCGCCACTTGTTCCAGCGCTCGGCGCCCTTGCCCATGCGATCCAGGGTGGCGCCGACGAAGCCGATGGCGACGGTCTTGCGGGCCATGCTCACTCCTCCGCCACGGTGATCAGCTGCGGCGACTCGAAGATCGCCACCGGCGAGATCACGGTCTCATCCAGCGGGATGTCCTGGCCGTAGCGCTCGCGCATCTTCGCCTTCACCACCGGCGAGCCGAGGTCGAAATCGCGAATGCGCTGCAGCTCGCCCAGGCGCAGGCCGAGGGTGCGCTCATAGAGCTTCCACACCAGCTCCGAGCAATACAGGCGCGCGTCGTTCCACTCGAAGGCCAGGTCATAGCGGCGCCCGCGCATGCCCTCCGCCAGCTCGCGCATGTGCACCAGCGCATCGTGGGTCAGCAGCTCGTCGGCACGGGCCAGGCGCTTGACCACGTAATGGCCGCCCTCGCCCCGGGCGATCCAGTGCTGCAGCGGCACGTACTGCACCGTCGCCCCGGCCTCGAACACCTGCAGCGAGCCGTTGCGCGCCAGCACCAGCCCCATGTGGCTGTAGCGCGAGTGAGTGGCCTGCTGCACCGCCAGGCTCTGCGCCGAGCGCGACTGGTGGAAGATGATGTCGCCCTCGCGCACCTCGGGCAGCGGCATGGCCTGGGCCAGGCAGGCGAACAGGCTGGAGACGAGGAAAAGTGAAAAGCGCATGGCATGTCCTTGTCGATGGCGCATCGGTGGCGGCGAGTTTATCCAAAAATATAAATTCGTATATCAAGGAATATGGATATCTTTATCGAAGCCCCCTGAGCACGACCCTTGAATCATCCGCCATAAAAATAAAATCCTTAAAAATCAATTACTTGAAAAATATTTTCAGCCTCGCCAACGAAACTGGCACGCCGCTCGCTATATCCATTTCGACCGCATCGCTGATGCAGCCCACGGGCAGGGATTCCAATCCCGCCGGTGCCCGAGCCCACCCCTGGTGTCGGCTTCGTGCATGCCGCTGCAGCAACGAAGGTCGATGGCGCGGTAGCTCAGTTCGGAAGAGCGCTCCCCTTCGTGAGAGAGGCCGCAGGTTCGAATCCTGCCCGCGCCGTTCGATAGCTCAGTCTGGTAGAGCAGCCATTCTCGGATGGCCTGACGCGGGTTCGAGTCCCGCTCGAACACTGCCCTTCACGGCAGCTACTCAATGGATGCAACACCCCGCCGGTGCGGCGAAGGGATAGGCGCGAAGCGGCCAGGATGGTCGGAACCGCCAGGGACCCGAAGCCACTGCCGGCCCGCCCGGAGCGAGGACCGGGCTTGCGACAAGTCAGGCGCTGGCCGAAGGAATCGGCCGAGAGGGACCGGAAGTCCACAGCGCCTGCCTCTCGCAGGCTCCCTCCTCGCTACTCGGCGGGCCGGCCAGCACCGGCACCCAGGACAAGATGAAGAAGGAAGAGACGAATGAAACTGCTGAAGCGCTTTAACGTGAAAAAGAACGAACGCGGCCTGCTGTATTCCGAGGGCGATTTCGTGGCGATCCTCGAGCCGGGCGCTTATCGCCATCTGGACCTGGGCAACCGCCTCAGCGTGGAAACCTTCAGCCTGAACACCCCCCAATTCGAGCACCGCCTGGCCGGCTACCTGCGCCAGTCCGAGCCCGAACTAGTCGAGCGCTACTTCACCCGCATGGACCTTGCCGAAAACGAGGCAGGTCTGCGTTACGAGGATGGCGTTTTGGCGGAAATCCTCGCCCCGGGCAGCCGTCGGCTGTACTGGAAGGGCCAGACCGAGCAACGCCTGGAACGCATCGACCTCAGTCAGGACTACCGCGTGGCACCTGCGTTGCTGCAACAGCTGCAGGGCAACCTGCGGGGCCGTAGCGTGATCGGCGCCGAAGCGATTCTGGTGGTGCAGGTGCCGGCCTATCAGGTCGGCGTACTTAAGGTCGATGGCGCGGTAATAGAACTGCTGCCGGCGGGCCCGCATGGCTTCTGGCGCTACAACCGCCAGGTGAACGTCGAGCTGATCGATATGCGGACCCAGGCACTGGAAGTCAGTGGCCAGGAGATCCTCACCCGCGACAAGGTGAGCCTGCGCCTGAACCTGGCCGCCAACTGGCGTTACAGCGATGTGCTGATGGCGTTTTCGCAGCTTTCCAAGCCGCTGGAACACCTGTACCGCGAGTTGCAATTCGGCTTGCGGGCGGCGGTGGGAACACGCTCGCTGGACGAACTGCTGGAGAACAAGCAGGTGATCGACGAATCCGTCGGCGCGTACCTGAAGGAGCGCATGGCCGGCACCGGCATCGAAGTCAGCGGCCTGGGCGTGCGCGACATCATCCTGCCCGGCGAGATGAAGACCTTGCTGGCCCAGGTAGTGGAGGCCGAAAAGGCCGCGCAGGCGAACGTGATCCGCCGCCGCGAAGAGACCTCGGCGACCCGCTCGCTGCTGAACACGGCCAAGGTGATGGAGGACAACCCCACCGCCCTGCGCCTCAAGGAGCTGGAAACCCTGGAGCGAGTGGCCGAACGAATCGACCGCATCTCGGTATTCGGTGGCCTGGATCAAGTATTGAATGGACTGGTAACGCTGAAGCAGGCCTGAGCAAGGCCTGCCCCGGCGAAGGAGAATGTTGCGTGAAGAGCAACAAGCAACGCCGCCGGGAAATCCGCGAGGCACGCGAGCGACGCAAGGCATGGAAGGCCGAATCGGCCAGACGACCCTCAGGCCAGAAACCGCCGCCCGGCAGCTTTCCGGTCAACCGAGCCAACCTCACGCCCTACAACAGCTACGGCGACCCGGATTTCGTCCGTCGCGGCTGGTACGAGGACGTGCATTTCAGGTGCCGCGACTGCGGCATCGAGCAGACCTGGACGGCCGCCCAGCAGAAGTGGTGGTACGAGGACTGCAAAGGTCAGGTGTTTTCTACGGCGACCCGTTGCCGTACCTGCCGGCTGAACAAACGAATTCGCGATGGCCGGGCACAACCCGCTTCCGGCCAAGACGCTACGCAATAGAAGAGATTAACGACATGAGCAACGAAACCTTCCAACTGCTGGAAGTCGCCGACGGCAAACCGATCAAGCTCTGGACCCAGGGCGTACCGGTGGAGGACGACGCGCGCAAGCAACTGATCAACACCGCGAAGATGCCCTTCATCTTCAAGCACCTGGCCGTGATGCCGGACGTGCACCTGGGCAAGGGGTCGACCATCGGCAGCGTGATCCCCACCGTTGGCGCCATCATCCCGGCCGCCGTGGGCGTGGACATCGGTTGCGGAATGATCGCCGCGCGCACCTCGCTGACCGCCTCCGACCTGCCGGACAACCTGGCCGGCCTGCGTAGCGCCATCGAGAAGGCCGTGCCCCATGGGCGCAGCGTGTCCCGCGGTGGTCGAGACAAGGGCGCCTGGGAAGACGTGCCGGAGCTGGCGGACCACGCCTGGTCGGCCCTGGCCGGGCGCTTCAAGGTGATCACCGACAAGTACCCGCGCCTGGAGAAGACCAACAACCGCAAGCACCTGGGAACCCTGGGAACCGGCAACCACTTCATCGAGGTCTGCCTGGACGAGGCCCAGCGCGTCTGGTTCATGCTCCACAGCGGATCGCGCGGTGTGGGTAACGCCATCGGCAGCCTGTTCATCGAACTGGCCCAGGCCGATATGCGCCAGCACATCGCCAACCTGCCGGACCGCGACCTGGCCTACTTCGAAGAAGGCAGCCAGCACTTCGACGACTACGTGGAGGCCGTGGGCTGGGCCCAGGACTTCGCCAAGCAGAACCGCGCGATGATGATGCACGCCGTGATCGCGGCGGCGCGTACGGTGATCAAGAAACCCTTCGAGGCCAACCTGGAAGCGGTGAACTGCCACCACAACTACGTGCAGAAGGAGCAGCACTTCGGTCAGGAAGTCCTGGTGACCCGCAAGGGCGCGGTATCGGCGCAGAAGGGCCAGCTGGGCATCATCCCGGGGTCCATGGGCGCGCGCAGCTTCATCGTGCGCGGCCTGGGTAACGAGGAGGCGTTCTGCTCCTGCAGCCACGGCGCCGGCCGCACCATGAGCCGCACCAAGGCGAAGAAGCTGTTCACCGTGGACGACCAGATCCGCGCCACCGCCCATGTGGAATGCCGCAAGGACGAGGACGTGATCGACGAGATCCCCATGGCCTACAAGGACATCGACGCCGTGATGCATGCCCAGCGCGAGCTGGTGGAAGTGGTGCATACCCTGCGCCAGGTGGTCTGCGTTAAAGGATGAAGAATGATCGGCGTTGCCCCGCCAGCGCCTTTCGCCCCTGAGGGAGAGCGACTGATGTTGCAGAAACTGGAAAGCCGCCGGGTGAAAGAACTCCAGGCCCGCCTCGACGAAGCCGGCAGCGTCTTCGACTTCGTCGTGCTGGGCCTGGACGTGACCGCCCGCCCCGGCGAGGCCGAGCACAAGGATGCGCTGCGGGTACTGTTCGAAGGCATCCGCGAACGCGCCCAGGAATGGCGCCGCAAGCTGGCGGAACAACACCCGCAGTACGCCAACCATCCCTGGCCGGAGCTGATCCCGGACCTGGACCAGGCCCGCCCGCAGGCCCTGGATGCCGCGCGCATCGAGGAACTGGCCCGCGACGACGGGCCGCTGTACCGGGCCCTGGTCGGCCCGCCCTACGGCACCGCGCTGCAGGTGGAGGACTTCCGCGAATGGCGCGAGGTCCTGCGCCTGCATGCCGATGAGGGGATGCAGGTGCTGGACTGGGTCGGCAACGCCGACGACGAGCCCCAGCGCAGCGCCTGGAGCAGCTACTTCGATGACGGCAAGGAATGGTGGGGCATCTGGTGCCTCACCCTGTACAACCCGAGACGACGAACACTCAGCGCGCTGGCCGCCAGCGCCACCGATTGAAGCAGTAAGGGGACAAACGAAATGACCAGCGACCACCGCCATCCCCTCCCCGCCGCCATGCGCGAGCGGGTGCTGGAGGAACTGCAACGGGTCGAGCGCGAGCGCAACGTCACCGTGCTCTACGCCTGCGAATCCGGCAGCCGCGCCTGGGGCTTCGCCTCCAGCGACAGCGACTACGACGTGCGCTTCGTCTACGTCGAGCAGCCCGACTGGTACCTGCAGGTACGCGAGCCGCGCGACGTGATCGAGCGCCCGCTGGACGACGAACTGGATGTGAGCGGCTGGGAGCTGCGCAAGGCCCTGCGCCTGCTGCGCAACTCCAACCCCACGCTGCTGGAGTGGCTCGACTCGCCCCTGGTCTACCGCCAGGACGACGCCGCCACCGCCCGCCTGCGCGAACTGGCCGAAGCCTTCTGGTCGCCCCGTGCCGTGCGCCACCACTACCTGTCCATGGCCAAGAAGAACTTCCGCGGCTACCTGCAAGGCGACGAGGTGCGTTTCAAGAAGTACCTCTACGTCCTGCGCCCACTGTTGGCGGTACGCTGGCTCGACCAGGGCCGTGGCCGCCCGCCGATGCCCTTCGAGGACCTGCTGGTGACCCTGGACGACCCGGCGCTGCTGGCGGAAATCGACGAGCTGCTGCAGCTCAAGCGCGCCGCCACCGAAGCCACCCACGGCCCGCGCCGCGAGGTGCTGCACGCCTTCATCGAGGCCCAGCTGGCCAGTGCCGGCGAAGCCCCGCAACTGCCGCGCGGCCAGGGGGACGACGCCCTGCTGGATGAATTCATGCGGCACTGCGTGCACACCCACGCCACCTGACGCCATCGCATCAATGGAGAACAGCTGAAATGGACTTCAAACCCTTCGCCGGCCTGCTGCTCCTGGGCCTGACCACAGGCCTCGCCGCCCAGGAGCGCCAGGTGCTGGACACCCTGCCCCTGGACTCGGCGATAGCCTACGAGCTGTCGCTGCCCGCCTGCACCACCGCGCCCTGCCCGTTCGAGCTGCGCCTGTTGAAAGACGGCCGCCTACTCGGCACCACGGTGGCACTGCACTGGGCGGCGACAGCGGCACCCGCCAGCCAGGCAGCGCCCGATCCCCTGTACGGCGCCGGCACGCCCCTGGGGACTGGCGCGGCGCCCAGGGTGTGGATAGCCGGCGAGGAAGAGGGGCAGGTCAGCGCGGCCGCTCGCCTGCTGCGGCTGGCGGATGGCACGCCCGCATTGCTGGTCAGCCAGATGGGCGGCTTCGAGCACCCCAAGCGCCATCACGCCCTGTACCTCGCCACGCCCCAGGGCCCGCACCTGGCCTGGTCCCACGACGAAGCCCCGGGGCCGAACCAGAGCTGGGTGCTGGCACCCACGGGCGACATCCCGGTGCTGCTGGTGCACGAACGTGCCGCCGCGATCGACACAGCGGACCGCCTGGAGACGCGCAGCCTGACCTGGCACCCGGATCGCACGACCTTCACCGAGGCGATTACACCGCCCTCGCCGGCCCTGCGCGCCGTGGTCGCCGAACGCCACCCCAGCGCCATGGCCGCCCGGGACCAGCAGGAAGGCTGCCTGGCAACCTACACGGTCATCGATACCGGCGCTCCGGGAGCTGCCCGCTACGCCCTGGCACAGGTGGCGGAAAGCGACGCCGAAGCCCAGGCGGAAACCACCCGCCTGCACGCGTGCGCAGCGACCCTGCGCCCGGAGACCGTGCCGCTGGCACAGCTATCGACCACGCCCGCACCGACGCAGTAAGCCGGCGGGAGGCGGATGGGCCATCCCCGTCCAAGGAGCATCCAATGAACACCACGCAATGGCTCGCCCATTGGCGGGACCAACTCCGCGTGAACCCTGGTTGCAGGCACTCCGCACCTGGCGCTACAGGCACAAAAGACTCGTCAACTGGACAACCTGCTGATGGGACGAAAGGGCCAGGTACTGGTATGTCCACGCCCCATAGAAAGCCTCGAATGGACGCAACTGGCTGACTTCTCCGGCGAGCACCCGGAACCCGTACAACCGGCTGAAACGGCCATGACCTGGCCAGACAGCCAGGCACGAACAACGGATTGGAACAACGAACCATGAACACGGATTTTCTCGAACTCGACGGCGCCATCGGCGGTGGCCAGATCCTGCGCAGTGCGCTGAGCCTGTCAATGATCAGCGGGCGGGCCTTCCGCATCCGCAATATCCGCGCGAAGCGCAGCCGCCCGGGCCTGTTGCGCCAGCACCTGACGGCCGTGCTGGCAGCGGCCGAGGTCAGCGGCGCCGAGGTGGAAGGCGCGGAGCTGGGCTCGCAGACGCTGCGCTTCACGCCGGGCACCCTCCGCGCGGGTGACTACCGCTTCGCCATCGGCAGCGCCGGCAGCTGCACCCTGGTGCTGCAGACCCTGCTGCCGGCGCTGCTGTTCGCCGAAGGGCCGAGCACGCTGGAAGTCAGCGGCGGCACCCACAACCCGCTGGCGCCGCCGGTGGACTTTCTCCAGCGCGCCTGGCTGCCATTGCTGCGCCGCATGGGCGCCGAGGTGGAGCTGGAGCTGCTGCGCCATGGCTTCATGCAGGCTGGGGGCGGGGTGGTGCGGTTGCGCATGGCGCCCGGCGAACTGCGCCCGCTGCACCTGGAGCCGCCAGGGGCCGTACTGAAACGCCAGGCCCGTGCGCTGCTGGCCGGGGTGCCAGGCCATGTCGGCGAGCGCGAGCTGCAACGGGTGGCCAAGCGCCTGGGCTGGCGTGACGACGAGCTGTGCCTGCAATTCATCGACAATGACCAGGGGCCGGGCAACGCGCTGTTGCTAGAGCTCGCCTGCCAGACGCTGACCGAGGTGTTCTGCGCCTTCGGCCAGCCCCGCGTCGGGGCCGAACGGGTCGCCGACCTGGCGGTGGACGAGGCCCGCGCCTGGCTGGCCAGCGGTGCGGCCGTGGGTGAACACCTCTCGGACCAGTTGCTGCTGCCCATGGCGCTGGCCGGCGGCGGCAGCTTCAGCGCCCCGGTGCTCAGCGAGCACCTGATGAGCAACATCGAGGTGATCCAGCAATTCCTTCCCGTCCGTTGTCAGATCAGGAGCGAGCGGCAGGATTTCCACGACATCGCCATCACGGCGGTTTGACGAATCCACGACATCCTCCCGCCGATACTTGCGCCAGGCCGTCCAACCCGGGTGGCCGCCGCAATGAAATCCGCGCATGTGCGCCCAGCGAACGGGCGCACGGGAGTCGAACATGGCGTCATTCCGCGCCGCCCTTGCCATCCCCCTCGTCCTCGGCGCCGCCCTGCTGGCAGGCTGCGAGAGCACCCACCAGCACCTGATAGCCGAGGGCTACCCACCCGCCTTCGCCGACGGTTTCAGTGACGGCTGCAGCAGCGGGCGCCAGGCGGCGGGTGTGATCACCGGCGCCTTCCGCAAGGACGTGCCGCGCTACCTCAAGGAGCGCACCTACGCCGAAGGCTGGGGCGACGGTTTCGAGCAGTGCAAGGAACAGGTGCGCAGCGAAGAGCTGCGCGAGTTCCACGAGCAGATCTCCAAGGACCGCGACGAGGACTGGGAGCGTGACAAGCGCCGGGCCATGGATCGTGCCTTGATCGGGCATTGAGCCGACGTATCGCCCGGCCAAGGGAGCCCGCCAGCCAACGCGGCAATTCCTGAGGGCCGTCCATGGCCCATCGCGGCTTTCGCGACATCCATGTCGCTCAACCCCTGAAACGACGATTGCGCTCGGCCTCCTGAAAGGGGCGTTTGGCCGCTGCTCCAACGTCGAGGCTCACGACTTCACATTGATGTGCGCATCACCACTGGGTGCGCGCTGCGGCTGGCGGCTTTCGCAGGATGGTGTAGAGCGAAGCGAAACCCATGCGGTGGGCGTGACAGGGAGCCATGAATAACCGGAAGCACCGCGCTCGAAGCTTCGCATCGAGTGCACAACAGCTAGCGCAGACCGCCCCGTCCGCGCAGCACGCCGTCATCCTTTCGGCCCCCTGTTAGTTTCGGATTTCCTGAACTAAGTATTTGGCCTTTCCTATTCTTTCGCGGTCCGCGCGCGCCACAGAATCGCCCATCGCGCCGCAGAGCGCGCGGCCCCTCCCCGGGCCACCCGTGATTCCTTTGACTGCCCAAGCCCGTCACAGCCGTGGCGTAACCACAAGAAAGGGTCGGCCCAGCCGCCCCGACCGAGCTTGTCAGAGGACCGCCCATGCGCCGTGCATCACGCCCCCGCCCGTTGCATCTCTCCCTTCCGGCTCCGCTGACGACAATCGCCTGACCGCCCGGCACGCCAGCCGCGCCCGTCGGCCTGCGTGCCGGGTGCGTCCCCGACCGGGATACGCCCATGCGACTCGAACTCTTCCGTACCCTCTGGGGCTACACCGCGCCCCGCGCCCAGGCCCTCGAGGAACTGCGCGCCGCCGGCTTCGACGGCATGGAGGCGCGCCTGCCGCTGGACGCCGCCGAGCGCCGCGCCTTCGCCGGCCTGCTGCGCGACAACCACATGGCCTACATCTGCACCCTGTTCACCGCCTATGACGTGCTGCCGAAACAGGCCGCACAGCCCGACGAGCACCTGGAGGATCTGGCCCGCAAGCTGGACCTGGCCGCCGAGCTGCAGCCGCGTTTCGTCAACCTGCTGGCGGGCAACGACCGCTGGCCGCTGGCGATGCAGGTGGACTTCTTCGGTCGCGCCCTGGAGATCGCCGCCGGCCAGGGCCTGGCCTGCTGCTTCGAGACCCATCGCGCCCGCTCGCTGTTCAACCCCTGGGTCACCCTGGAGCTGATCCGCCAACTGCCGGAGCTGCGCTTCACCAGCGACATCAGCCACTGGGTGGTGACCTGCGAGCGCCTGCTGGACGACCCCGAGGACGACCTCGCCCCCTTCGTCGAGCGTGTGCATCACATCCAGGCGCGGGTCGGCTACGACCAGGGGCCGCAGGTGCCCCATCCCGCCGCCCCCGAACACGCCGCCGCGCTGGACTTCCACGAGCGCCACTGGGAAGCGGTGTGGCGATCGCAGCAGGCGCGCGGCTACGCCGTGACCACGCTGACGCCGGAGTTCGGCCCGGACGGCTATCTGCATCACCTGCCCTTCACCGACATGCCGGTCGCCGACCTCTGGTCCCTCAACCAGTGGATCGGCCAGCGCCAGCGCCAGCACTTCCACCGCCTCTTCGGCTGACACGGAGCCACGACATGCACGCACAGGACACGGCCAGCAGTGCCTTCACCTCGATCCCGGTCATCGACATCGCCGGGCTGTTCAGCGAACGCCTGGAGGACCGCCAGGCGGTGGCGCAGGCCCTGGGCAAGGCGGCCCGCGAGGTGGGCTTCCTCTATATCCGCAACCACGGCATCGCCGCGGCACGCATCGACGGCCTGCGCCAGGCCGCACGGGACTACTTCGCCCAGCCGCTGGACGCGAAGATGCGCCACTACATCGGCACCTCCGAGAGCCACAAGGGCTTCGTCCCCGAAGGCGAGGAGGTCTATTCCAAGGGCAAGCCGGATCACAAGGAAGCCTTCGACATCGGCTACGAGGTCAGCCGCGACGACCCGCTGTTCCTCGCCGGCACGCCGCTGCTGGGGCCCAACGACTGGCCGGGCGTTCCCGGCTTCAAGGAAGCGGTGCAGGCCTACTACGCCGACGTCTTCGCCCTCGGCCGCAGGCTGTTCCAGGGCTTCGCCCTGGCCCTCGGGCTGCCGGAGGACTACTTCGATGCCATGGTCAGCCGCCCGCCGTCCAAGCTGCGCCTGATCCACTATCCCTTCGACGACGCCGCCCAGGACGCCCCGGGCATCGGCGCCCACACCGACTACGAGTGCTTCACCATCCTGCTCGCCGACAAGCCGGGCCTGGAGGTGATGAACGAGGACGGTGCCTGGATCGATGCGCCGCCCCTGGATGGGGCCTTCGTGGTGAACATCGGCGACATGCTGGAGGTGATGACCGCCGGCGCCTTCGTCGCCACCTCGCACCGGGTGCGCAGCGTGCGCGAGGAGCGCTACTCCTTCCCGCTGTTCTACGCCTGCGACTTCCACACCCAGATCCGCCCGCTGCCGCAATTCGCCGGTGACGGCGCCCAGGCCTACGAGGAGATCGCCATCGGCGAGCACATGTGGGCCCAGGCCTTGCAGACGTACCAGTACCTGCGCCGGCGCGTCGAAGCCGGCGAGATCGCCTTGCCGGAGCGGGCGCGCAAGCCCTCCAGCTTCGGCCACCTGAAGAACCAGATGCAGCCGTCCTGAGCCGCACACATCCGCTGACCAGAGGAGCACCACCCATGAAGCCTTCCACCGCCCTGCGTTCCACCGCCCTCGCCGCCGCGCTGCTGGCCACAGGCCTTGTCCAGGCCGACGTCGGCGTCACCACCCCCGGCCAGCTCAAGGTCGGCATGGACATCACCTACCCCCCCTTCGAGTCCTACGAGGGCGACAAGGTGGTGGGGTCCGACCCGGACCTGGCGCAAGCCCTGGCCAAGCAGTTGAAACTGGACGTCGCCTACGTCAACACCAAGTTCGCCGGACTGATCCTCGGCCTCAATGCCCGCCACTTCGACACGGTGATCTCCGGCATGTACATCACCCCGGAACGCACCGCCCAGGCGCTGGCCATCCCCTACGCGCAGACCGGCGCCTCGATCCTGGTCAAGGCCGACGCCGAGGCCAGGCCAGAGACCCCGGAAGAGCTGTGCGGCCTCAAGGTCGGCCTGCAGCAGGGCACCACCTGGGTCACCCAGCTGCAGGAGCTGTCCTCCAGCTACTGCACCGCCAACGGCAAGGGCGCCATCACCGTCAGCGAGTACCCCTCCGCCCCCGAGGCCACCCAGGCGATGATCTCCGGCCATATCCAGGCCCAGGTGGAGATCGCCGGTGCGGCGAAGCAGATCGCCGAGCGCTCGCGCCAGCGCGTGGTGGTCAGCACCCCGGGGCTGATCTACAAGCAGACCCTCGGCATCTACGTGCAGAAGGACAACAAGGCGCTGCACGACGCCCTGCTCAAGGCCCTGGAAGGCGCCAAGGCCAGCGGCGAGTACACCGCCATGCTGAGCAAATACAGCCTCGAAGCCCCCGCCGCCAACTGAGCGTGACGGCGGCGCCGCTTCGGGCGCCGCCCCGTTTCCCGCGATACGGGCCCGCCCTCGCAGGGCGGGTCGACCGAGGTGCCCATGCAATTCGAATGGTCGTATTTCTTCTCGCTGTTCTCGCTGGTCGATTTCTGGAAGGCCTGCGTCACGGTGATCGAACTGAGCACCCTGGCCTGGTTCATCGGCATGGTCCTGGGCTTTCTCCTGGCCAGCGCCAGGCTCTCCACGCATCCGCTGCTGCGGGTGCCGGTGGGCCTCTACATCTGGTTCTTCCGCAGCGTGCCGCTGCTGGTGCTGGTGGTGTTCGTCTACAACCTGCCGCAGCTGTTCCCGGTCACCGGCAAGCTGCTGTCCAACCCCTTTCTCGCCGGCCTGTTCGCCCTGGTGCTGACCGAGGCCGCCTACATGGCGGAGATCCACCGCGGCGGGCTGATCTCGGTGGCCAAGGGGCAGAAGGAAGCCGGCCGCGCACTGGCCATCGGCGGGATCGGCATCCAGCGCCTGATCGTCATCCCGCAGGCCTTCCGCATCTCCCTGCCGACACTGATCAACGAATACATCACGGTGGTGAAGCTGACCTCGCTGGTCTCGGTGATCTCCCTCACCGAGTTGCTGATGGTCGGCCAGCGCCTCTACGCGCAGAACTTCCTGGTGATGGAGACGCTCTGCGCCGTGGCCGCCTACTACGTGCTGATCGTCACCCTGTTCGGCTGGCTGCTGGGCGCGCTGGAGCGCCGCCTCGACCTCTCCCGTCGCGCCCCGCAGACGCTGACCGCCGAGGCCGTAGCCGCCCTGCGCAGCACGGGCCAGCGCCTCGCCGCCCGGGTGGCGCGCGCCACCGGCAAGGGCACGCCACCGGCGCTGCAACTGCAGAACATCCACAAGCGCTACGGCCGCTACGAAGTGCTCAAGGGCATCGAGCTCAAGGTGGCAGCGGGCGCGGTGGTGTCGATCATCGGCCCGTCGGGCTCGGGGAAGACATCGTTGATCCGCACCATCAATGGCCTGGAGAGCATCGACCAGGGCGAGATCGTGCTCTTCGGCGAAACCTACATCGCCTCGGGCGACAAACCCGGCAACGCCCGCGTGCGCCGGGGCGTGCAGCACATCGGCATGGTGTTCCAGAACTTCAACCTGTTTCCCCACCGCACCCTGCTCGACAACGTCACCCTGGCGCCGCGCTACCACGGCCGTCTGTCACGCCAGGAGGCGGAGGCCCGCGCCTGCGCCCTGCTGGACAAGGTCGGCCTGCTGGCGCATGCGCACAAGTACCCGCACCAGCTCTCCGGCGGCCAGCAGCAGCGTGTCGCCATCGCCCGCGCGCTGGCGATGGACCCGCAGATCATGCTGTTCGACGAGCCCACCTCGGCCCTCGACCCGGAGCTGGTGGGGGAGGTGCTGAAGGTGATCCGCGACCTCGCCAGCGAGGGCATGACGCTGGTGATCGTCACCCACGAGATGGAGTTCGCGCTGTCGATCTCCGACCGGGTGATCCTCATGGAGGACGGCCTGGTCCAGGTCGACGCCAGCCCGCAGGCGATCCGCGAGAACCGTGCCGGCGAGCGCATCCGCCGCTTCATGGGGTTGCCGGAAGAGAGCCAGCGGGCCAGCGCCTGATCACCCCGTGGTGCAAACGCAAAGGGCAGCCATCGGCTGCCCTTCTCTTCGCGGCTGAACCCGCTCCCACCAGGAGAGCGGTCGCGTCTCAGACCACGCCCTGCGCCAGCATGGCGTCGGCCACCTTGACGAAGCCGGCGATGTTGGCGCCCTTCACGTAGTTGATCCGGCCGTTCTCCTCGCCGTGGGCGACGCAGGCATGGTGGATGTTCTGCATGATGCCGTGCAGGCGCTGGTCCACCTCGCCGGCGCTCCAGTGCAGGCGCATGGCGTTCTGGCTCATCTCCAGGCCGCTGGTGGCGACGCCGCCGGCGTTGGAGGCCTTGCCCGGCGCGTAGAGGACGCCGGCCTCGATGAAGATATCCACAGCCTCCAGGGTCGAGGGCATGTTGGCGCCTTCGGCGACGCAGATGCAGCCGCCCGCCAGCAGGGTGCGGGCGTCATCGGCATCCAGCTCGTTCTGGGTGGCGCAGGGCAGCGCGATGTCGCAGGCCAGACTCCAGGGGCGCTGCCCGGCGATGAAGCGCAGCCCGGCGCCCTGCAGTTCGCTGAGGCGCCCGCGACGCACGTTCTTCAGCTCCATCACCGCTTCCCACTGTTCCTGGGTGAGGCCGCCCTCGGCGAACAGGGTGCCTTCGGAGTCGGACAGGGAAATCACCTTGCCGCCCAGCTCCATGACCTTCTGCGCCGCGTACTGGGCGACGTTGCCGGAGCCGGAGATGGCCACGCGCTGGCCGTCGAAACCGCTGTTGCGGCCCTTGAGCATCTCCTGGGCGAAGTACACGCAGCCGTAGCCGGTGGCTTCCGGGCGGATCAGGCTGCCGCCGTAGGCCAGGCCCTTGCCGGTGAGCACCGAGGTGAACTCGTTGGACAGGCGCTTGTACTGGCCGAAGAGGAAGCCGATCTCGCGGGCGCCGACGCCGATGTCACCGGCGGGCACGTCGAGGTCGGCACCGATGTGGCGGTACAGCTCGCTCATGAAGGACTGGCAGAAGCGCATCACTTCGGCGTCGCTCTTGCCCTTGGGGTCGAAGTCCGAACCACCCTTGCCGCCGCCCATGGGCAGCGAGGTCAGGGAGTTCTTGAACACCTGCTCGAAGGCCAGGAACTTGAGCACGCCGAGGTTCACCGAGGGGTGGAAGCGCAGGCCCCCCTTGTAGGGACCGATGGCGCTGCTCATCTGCACGCGGTAGCCACGGTTGACCCGCACGCGGCCGGCATCGTCGACCCAGGGCACGCGGAACAGGATGGCGCGCTCGGGCTCCACCAGGCGCTCGAGGATGCCAGCCTGCAGGTAGCGCGGGTTGGCTTCGAGGAAGGGCCAGAGGCTGCGCAGCACTTCTTCCACGGCCTGGTGGAACTCGGGCTGGTCGGGGTCACGCCGTTTCAGGCGGGCAAGATAGTTGTCGACGGATTCGGTCATGGCGTCCTGGCCTGCTCGTTCTGTTCAAAAGGGCGCTGACTCTAACAAGGAAAACGCGCCCTACAGAAGTGCAAAATGACGCTTTATTGAATCTTTTTGGTGCAATTCTATAAAAGCCGTCGAAAGCCAAAGGGATAAACCGCTCTGAAACGGCGAATTACCGACGCCTCCACTGCACCTTGTCGGAGCGGTTGCAGCCCTCATATGGCGCATCCCGGCCACACGGGCTCCGGCGAGTGCCCCGCGAGCCTGCCGAGAGCCTTTGTATCCGCGCATGTCCAGGGGAGAACCCGGCACCTTCGCACCAGTCATAGCGATGTGCCATTTCGGCACCCACTCCCAGGAGTCCTTCCATGTACAGCTCGCGCATGCGTCCTTCCATCCTCGCCGCCACCACGCTCACCGCCCTGCTGCTCGCCGGCATCGGCCAGGCGCGGGCAGGCGTCGAGATGGCGGGCTCGGCCGGCAACTACGACAACCTTGCCGCCGTGGAGCGCACCTCCAGCGGCCGGCTGACCGAGAGCAACATCAGCGTCGGCGACGTCAAGGAGATGCAGAAGCACATCAACAGGCTGAACCAGCTGACCAGCGATCAGGCCGACACCATCAGCGCCCTGAGGCGCCAGGTGGACGACCTCAAGCGCGACAGCGGCTCGGCCAGCGAACTGTCTGGCATCCAGCGCCGGCTGGAGGCGCAGGAACGCAAGACCGACCAGCTGCAACGCAGCCTGGACGACCTGGCCCGCAAGGTGAAGTGAGCCGGCGACGGAAACGAAAACGGAGCCTTTCGGCTCCGTTTTCATGTCCGGCCCACCCGGTGTCGACCGGGGGATGACCTCAGGTCACTGGGCCAGCTTCTTGTGACGCACGCGGTGCGGCTGGGCAGCGGCATCGCCCAGGCGCTTCTTGCGGTCGGCTTCGTACTCGGTGTAGTTGCCTTCGAAGAACACCGCTTGCGAGTCGTCCTCGTACGCCAGGATGTGGGTGGCCACGCGGTCCAGGAACCACCGATCGTGGGAAATCACGATGGCGGCGCCCGGGAAGTCCAGCAGGGCTTCTTCCAGGGAACGCAGGGTCTCGACGTCGAGGTCGTTGGACGGTTCGTCGAGCAGCAGGACGTTGCCACCCTCCTTCAGGGTCAGGGCCAGGTGCAGGCGGCCACGCTCACCACCGGAGAGGTCCTTGACGAACTTCTGCTGGTCGCCGCCCTTGAAGTTGAAGCGGCCGACATAGGTGCGCGACGGGATCTCGTAGTTGCCGATGCGGATCTGGTCGGAGCCGTCGGAAATCTGCTGGAACACGGTCTTGTTGCCGTCCAGGTCGTCGCGGCTCTGGTCCACGCACGCGAGCTTCACGGTCTCGCCGATCTCGATGCTGCCGGAGTCCGGGGTTTCCTTGCCCATGATCATGCGGAACAGGGTCGACTTACCGGCACCGTTGCCGCCGATCACGCCGACGATGGCGCCCTTGGGCATGGAGAACGACAGGTTGTCGATCAGCACGCGGTCGCCGTAGCCCTTGGTGACGTTCTTGAATTCGATGACCTTGTCGCCCAGGCGCGGACCGGCCGGGATGTAGATCTCGTTGGTCTCGCTGCGCTTCTGGAATTCCTGCGACTGCATCTCCTCGAAGCGCTGCAGGCGGGCCTTGGATTTCGACTGGCGGGCCTTGGCGCCCTTGCGCACCCACTCCAGTTCTTCCTTCATGGCCTTCTCGTGGGCCGACTGCTGCTTGGATTCCTGGGCCAGGCGGGCCGACTTGGTCTCCAGCCAACCGGAGTAGTTGCCCTCGTACGGAATGCCGGCGCCACGGTCGAGCTCGAGGATCCAGCCGGCGACGTTGTCGAGGAAGTAACGGTCGTGGGTGATGGCCACCACTGTGCCCGGGAAGTCGTGGAGGAAGTGCTCCAGCCAGGCGACGGAGTCGGCGTCCAGGTGGTTGGTCGGTTCGTCCAGCAGCAGCATGTCGGGGGCCGACAGCAGCAGGCGGCACAGGGCCACGCGGCGCTTCTCGCCGCCGGAGAGGTGCTCGATGCGGGCGTCCCAGGCCGGCAGGCGCAGCGCGTCGGCGGCGACTTCCAGCTGGCGCTCCAGGTTGTGGCCATCGCTGGCCTGGAGGATGGCCTCGAGCTTGGCCTGCTCGGCGGCCAGCTTGTCGAAGTCGGCGTCCGGGTCGGCGTAGGCGGCGTAGACCTCGTCCAGGCGGGCCTGGGCGTCCTTCACGACGCTGACCGCTTCCTCGACCACTTCACGCACGCTCTTGGTCGGGTCCAGCTGCGGTTCCTGGGGCAGGTAGCCGATGTTCAGCTCGGGCATCGGCCGTGCTTCGCCGTCGAACTCGGTGTCCACACCGGCCATGATCTTCAGCAGGGTCGATTTGCCGGAGCCGTTGAGGCCCAGCACGCCGATCTTGGCGCCAGGGAAAAACGACAGGGAGATGTTCTTGAGGATTTCCCGCTTCGGCGGAACGACCTTGCTCAGCCGATGCATGGTGAAGACGTATTGAGCCATGGGTGACCTTGGTTCTGTGATCAGGGGTAAAGGCGGGGACGCATGCGCTCCCGCGCGCGTGCGGCAAAGCTACCGGAATGGGCGAAGCAGGGCAAACGACGCTCGTCGGCCATGCTGGCACTCTGCCTCACTTCAAGGCATGCTAGCCCGCTTGTAAGCGCCGGACTACAGTTCAGTCGGCCAGCATCACCTGCCTATTTCGTCGTCATCGCAGGATTCGTCCAGTGCCCAAGCTTCGCCCCTCGACAACCCCGCGTGCGCCCGGAGAGCCGTACGGCCCGCCACTGCACCGCTCGGTCAAGGGGCTGTTGCTGGTGCTCGTGCTGTCCATGCTCGGCCTGCTGTTCTGGCAGCTGCAGCAGGAATACCACCAGTTGAAGGACAGCCAGCGCCAGCGCAGCCAGGAGCTGGCCCGCGAGATCACCAGCCACCTCGAAGGCAGCATGGATTTCAAGGCCCAGGCCGGCCTCGCCTTCCTCGCCCAGAGCGCCCGCCAGCCATCCCCCGATCCCGGCCTGCTGGGCAACCTCAAGCGCATCTACCCGGCCATGCGCAGCGTCGCCTGGCTGACGCCGCGTGGCGGCATCCTCGCCGACAGCGACCCCGCCGCCGCCGACGCGCTGTTCGTCGCCAGCCTCGCGCAACGCTCCGCCGGCCAAACCGTGCACTTCTCCTTCAGCGCCCAGGGCGGTGGCCAGCTCTACCTGATCCTGCGGGACATGCAGGCCGGCAATGCCTGGCTGCTGCGCCTCGATCCGCAGGCGTTGCGCAACTGGATCCGCGAACAGGAGCGCGACCAGTCCGGCTGGCTGCTGGAGGACCGTTTCAGCGACCGCGTGCTGCTGCACAGCGGCAAGGTCGCCAAGGACAGCCCCATCGTGATGCCGGTGACGGCGCAGGAAGAATCCCAGACCCTGTTCATCGCGCCGCTCGCCAACAGCGACTGGCAGCTTCGCGCCCTCTACGACGAACGCCAGGTGCAGGCCGAACTGCTGCCGGGCCTGATCGGGCGGCTGGCGCTGTTCCTCATCTGCGCCACCCTGGCGACCCTCGCGCTCCTCGTCCTGCAGCGCGAGCAACGCAACCTGCGCGAACTCAACGACGCCTCGCGGCGCTCCCTGCGCCAGGCCGCCAGCGCCCTCGGCGTGATCGAGGAGCGCGTGGTGGTGACCTGGACCGACGGCGTCGTCTGCTACCTCAACGCCCGCGCCGAGGCGATGTTCGGCATGAGCAGCGAAGAGTCCCAGCAGTACCACCTGCTGGCCCTGCTGCCCGGGCTGGACCCGCTGCTGCTGCACGCCACCACCTTCCCCAACGACCTCGGCCCGGACCTGGTGCCCGCCGGCGTCGATGGCGAGCAACGCCTGTTCGCCGTGACCCGCAGCGACCTCAACGACGGCGCCAAGCTGATCGGCTACGTCTGGGTCCTGCGCGACGTCACCGAGGAGCAGCAGGCCCTGCGCGTGCTGCAGGAAACCCGCCGGCGCTACCAGGACATCTTCGAAGGCACCGGCGTCGCCCTCTGCGTGCTCGACCTGTCCACCCTGCGCGAGCACCTGTTCCAGCTGGGCCTGCGCGATACCCAGGCCCTCGCCCAGTGGATCGACACCCACCCCGGGCGCCACGGCGAGCTGCTGCAGCGCCTGCGCATCACCGAGGTCAACCAGTTCGCCCTGCGCCTGCTCGGCGTCGGCAGCAGCGAACAGGCCTGGCAGCAGCTGATCGGCCACGGCCCGCTGCGCAACGGCGGCATCCGCGCCCAGCTCATCGGCGCCGTGCTCGGCAGCCAGTCGCAGATCGAACTGGAGACCCGCATCGTCACGCCCCAGGGCACCGAGCGGCATCTCTGGGTGGTGCTGCGCCTGCCGGAAATGATCCAGGACCTGCACGCCGTCACCCTAAGCATCAGCGACATCACCAGCCGCAAGCGCATCGAGCTGTCGCTGATCGAGCGCGAGCGCTTCTGGTCCGACGTGGTGCTGGCCGTGCCGGACACCCTCTACGTGCACGACATCGGCAACCGCAAGGTGATGCTCAGCAACAACCGCCTCGGCCAGCAGCTGGGCTACAGCCGCAGCGAGCTGAAGGCGATGGGCGAGCGCTTCTGGGAGCAGGTGCTGCACCCCGACGACGAAGAGCAGTACTGGCGCATGCGCAGCCTGCAGCAGGTGGTCGGCGACGGCCTGCTGCTGCAGTGCCAGCTGCGCTGGCGCCACCGCGACGGCAACTGGCACTGGTTCGACATCCGCGAGCAGTCGCTGACCCGCGATGAGAACGGCCGGGTCAGCCGCCTGATCGGCGTGGCCAAGGACATCACCGAGCAGATCGAGGCCAGCGAGCTGATGCGCGAGAGCGAGCGGCGCTACCGCCTGCTGGCCGAAAGCATCAGCGACGTGATCTTCACCAGCGACCGCCAGTTGCAGCTCAACTACGTCAGCCCCTCGGTGACGCCGGTGCTGGGCCTGAGCGCCGAGTCGGTGATCGCCAACGGCTTCAACAACGCCGTCGCCGACCCGCGCCAGATGGCCCCGCTCTACGTGCTGCTGGACCAGGTCAGCAACGCCCTGGGCAATCCCCAGCGCCTGGCCGAGCTGCGCTCGCGCCTGCCCGCCCAGCTGTTCCTCTTCGACTGCCTGCGCGCCGACGGCCGCAAGATTCCCGTGGAGCTGCGCATCATGCTCATGTGGGACGAGCACGGCAGCTTCGAAGGGCTGCTCGGCGTCGGCCGCGACATCAGCCAGCAACGCCGCGCCGAGAAGGACCTGCGCATGGCGGCGACGGTCTTCGAGCACTCCACCTCGGCGATCCTGGTCACCGACCCGGCCGGCTATATCGTCCAGGTCAACGAGGCCTTCAGCCGCATCACCGGCTACTCATCCGCCGAAGTCCTCGACCAGCTGCCGTCGGTGCTCACCGCCGACCGCCAGCAGGCCACCCAGCTCAACTACATCCTCGGCCAGCTCAACCAGCGCGGCAGCTGGGAGGGCGAGGTCTGGCTCAAGCGCCGCCAGGGCGACACCTACCCCTCCTGGATCGGCATCACCGCGGTGCACGACGAGGAAGGCGACCTGGTCAGCTACGTCTGCTTCTTCAGCGACATCAGCGAGCGCAAGGCCAGCGAGCAGCGCATCCACCGCCTGGCCTACTACGACGCCCTCACCCACCTGCCCAACCGCACGCTGTTCCAGGACCGCCTGCACACCGCGCTGCAGCATGCCGAGCGGCACCAGGAATGGGTGGTGCTGATGTTCCTCGACCTCGACCGCTTCAAGCCGATCAACGACTCCCTCGGCCACGCCGCCGGCGACCGCATGCTCAAGGACGTGGCCATCCGCCTGGCCGCCTGCGTCGACGACGACGACACCGTGGCGCGCATGGGCGGCGACGAGTTCACCCTGCTGCTGCAACCGCGCACCACCCGCGAGGGCGCGCTCAACCGCGCCATCAACGTGGCCGAGCAGATCCTCGCCAGCCTCGCCCGGCCCTTCGTGCTCGAAGGCCGCGAATTCTTCGTCACCGCCAGCATCGGCATCGCCCTCAGCCCGCAGGACGGCCGCGAGCTGAGCCAACTGATGAAGAACGCCGACACCGCGATGTACCACGCCAAGGAACGCGGCAAGAACAACTTCCAGTTCTACCAGGCCGAGATGAACGCCCGTGCCCTGGAGCGCCTGGAGCTGGAGAGCGACCTGCGCCACGCCCTGGAGCAGCGCGAGTTCATGCTCTATTACCAGCCGCAGTTCTCCGGCGACGGCAAGCGCCTGACCGGCGTCGAGGCCCTGCTGCGCTGGAACCACCCGACCCGTGGCCTGGTGCCGCCCAATGACTTCATCCCGGTGCTGGAGGAGCTCGGCCTGGTGGTGGACGTCGGCGACTGGGTGCTGCGCGAGGCCTGCCGCCAGCTCAGGCACTGGCACCAGCAGAAGATGCGCCTGCCGAAGATCTCGGTGAACATCTCCGCCCGCCAGTTCGCCGACGGCCAGCTGGTCGAGCGCATCTCCGGCATCGTCGCCGAGAGCGGCCTGCCGCCGGCGTGCCTGGAGCTGGAACTGACCGAATCCATCCTGATGCGCGACGTCGGCGAAGCCATGCAGATCCTCGCCAGCCTCAAGCGCCTGGGCCTGTGCATCGCGGTCGACGACTTCGGCACCGGCTACTCCTCGCTCAACTACCTCAAGCAGTTCCCCATCGACGTGCTGAAGATCGACCGCAGCTTCGTCGACGGCCTGCCCGACGGCGAACGCGACGCACAGATCGCCCGCGCCATCATCGCCATGTCCCACAGCCTCAACCTCGCGGTGATCGCCGAAGGCGTGGAAACCCATGCCCAGCTGGAGTTCCTCCGCGAGCACGGTTGCGACGAGGTGCAGGGCTACCTCTTCGGCCGCCCCATGAGCCCCGAGCAGTTCGAAGCCCAGTTCGGTGGCGCCGCGCTGTTCATGCTCAGCTGAATGGCGCCCAGCAGGGCGAGAGCCCCGCGAAAGGCGGGCTCTCGCTTTACGGTGGACGCAATCAGGACGGGACGGGCTTGATCACCAAGAAGTTCCGCGCGCTGTAGTACGCCTCGGAATCCTCCCAGGCCAGCCCTGCGAAGCGCTCCATCCCCGCCGGCCAGGGCTCGTTGTCGAACAGCACCTCCACCGTGCGCTGGTTGTCGAAGGCGCAGAAGAAGTGGCGGAACCAGTGGATGCGCCCATCCAGCGGCAGCGCGCGGATCTGCGCCTCGATGCTGGGGAACAGGTCGGCCGGTAGCTGCGCCACCTTGCCATCGGCGCCCCGCGTGCAGACGTTGCCCAGGTGCGCCTCGAAGCGCTGTCCGCCCACCTGCCAGGTCTCCACCGTCACCTGGTCGTCATCGACATGGCCCCACAGCGCCGAGAGCAGCACGTGGAAACTGTTGAGGCAGAAGTTCTCCCAGGCGTCGCGCAGGCCCGCCTCGCCCTCGCCCACACCGGCGAAAGCCTCCTGGAACTGGCGGTTGTCGTCCTCCAGCAATACGTCCACGTCGAGCCGACCGGTCTTGCCGCGGGGATACCAGGTGGCACGGATCGCCGGCAGCCGGCCTCCCGGCGCGACCCAGCCCTCGTGCACGACGAACTCGACGCCATGGGCTTCGAACAGTGCAGCCAGGAGCTGCGAAACGGAGACCGGTTCCATCTTCGATCCTTATGCAATGATGGCGCGCCCGAAGCGGGCCGAAACGGCGCGTAGATTACCGCGCTTCAGCGGCCCGAGCGGTGCACCGATCAATGAATGCGACAGGACCCCGGCATGCCCCACCCTCCTATATCCAGCGTCCGGTGGCCGCAATGAAGCCGCCCATCTGCGCCCTCTGCCACAAGCCCTGTGTGTGCGACGGCCTGGCCGATTGCGGGCGCTGGATCACCTTCGCCGACTACCGGCCCCTGCCACCCGGCGCCGCAGGGCACCCGGCCGGGCTCGAATGGTTCTGCCGCCAGCACCGGGACGCCGCAGCAGAATGCTCGGGGCTTGCCAGCAAACAGGCAATGGCCTGGCTGGCCGCCCATCGCGGTGGCCCCGCGCCAAACGGCAGCCAATCCTCGGCAGCGGAGCTGTGGGTCACGGATATCGGCCCACAGCCGATCAAGGTGCTAGCGCTCTTGAGGCAGGCCGACCAGCTCTCGCCCGCCCAGGCCCGACAACGCATGCAGCCTGGCGGCTTCCGGGTTTTGAGCGCCGATCCACACAGCCTCAGGCGTTGGCATGAGATCTTCTCGGCCACCGGCGCACAGATGGAGTACCGCTGCCCATGAACCGACACTTCGCCAGGCTTGCGCTGTTGCTGGCCCTGCCAGCGCTCCACGCAGAGGCCGCCGCACCGAAGGGCCACCCGCTGTTCGACGCCGCCTTCACCGAGGGTTACCAGGTACGGGTGGAGGACCTCGACTACCGCTTCTACGCCCAAACCATCGGCGAACTGGAGCTGCCCACCGGGCAACTGGTGGCCTGCGACCCCCTGGTGAGTTGCGACGGCCCCTTCATCCAGGCCGTGCCCAAGGGGCGCTACCCGCTGCAGCTGGCCATCGCCAGGATCGGCGATGACGAACGCGTGGCCTTCGCCCGCATCGTCTTCGCCCCCGGCCCGGCGACCCGCTGGGAGATGGCGCTGGTGAAGGGCCAGGACCCGGCCACCCTGGCCCCGGACGAATTCTTCGGCTACGGGGTGGACAGCGGCACCGGCGGCTTCATGGATGCCGCCGCCCTGCGCAGCTACGAGGCCCGCCGAAACCAGGAGGGCGAGGCCTTCGACGAACGCCTGTTCGCCGAGCTGGACAAGACCTACCAGCACACCCGCAGCTGGTACCTGCTGCCGACCGACGCCGGCAATGTGGCGTTCTTCTCCAGCGGCTACGGCGACGGCGCCTACCCCAGCTACTTCGGCTACGACGCCGACGGCCGGCTGGTGGCGGTGGTGACCGATTTCCTGCTGGTGCCCGAGCGCTGACTGCAAGCTGCAAGCTGCAAGCTGCAAGCTGCAAGCTGCAAGCTGCAAGCTGCAAGCTGCAAGCTGCAAGCTGCAAGCTGCAAGCTGCAAGCTGCAAGAGCCTGGGGGATCCGTGGAGAGCGTCAACACCTGGGCTTATTTGTTTCCGCAGCCCGGTCGTAGGGTGGCCCCCCGCTTCACCGGTCCACCATTGGAGGTCATGCCGAACACTGCTCCGCCGCCGAGACCGGTTTCGTGATCCCCGGCAGGCCTGCACTCGGGTGCTTGCCGTAAGATCGCGGCCCAGCGCCCCACCCGACCAGCCCGCCATTGACCGGCGCACGACACGACAAGGAGCCCGCCATGTCCTGGTGGAAACGCTTCACCCGCCATACCGAAACCGACCCGACCACCCAAGACGCCCCGACCGCCGCAGCGGGAGCCGCTCCCGGGAAGCCCGGCATCGAGCTGCGCCAGGGCACCGCCGAGTTCGAGCTGTTCATCACCGAAGCCGAGCTGGAGCAGGGCAACCTCGCCCACGGCGCCGAGCACCTGGCGGAACTGCTCAGGTTCGCCCCGGCCAACCCCGCGTGGCTGGCCCTGGCCGAGCGCTACCTGCAACGTGCCGGCACTCCGGCCGAAGCGGTGCTGCTGCCGCCCGGCGAGCAACGCTACGCGGCGACCGAAGCGCTGCGCAGCTGGATCATGGCCCGCGAGGGCCGGGTCGCCGCAGCGGTCGACCTGCTGCTGCAGGTGATCGACGCCGCCCCCGAGAGCGACTACCTCGACGCCTGGGCCCTCGATTGGCTGGAGCCGGCCGGCAGCCTGGAACAGCTGGATGCGGACCTGCAGATGCGCCTGTTCGGCCGCGTCATCCAGCGCACCCCGGAAGCCCGCGAAGCCATCGCCCGCGACCTCGCCAACACCCGGCGCTGGGCCGTGCTGGCCGGGCGCATCCGCCCTGCGGACGACTTCACCGCGCAATGGACGATGCTGCACATCGGCCTGCTGCGCCGTGCCGCCCTCTTCGACCAGGCCCTGGAACTGGCCGGGCCGGTGCAGGCCCGCCAGGATTGGCACCAGGCGACCGCGCGGGGCCTGGTGCTGCGCCAGCAAGGCCGCCCCGCCGAGGCCGACCTCGCCTTCAGCCAGGCCATGCAGCAGCAGCCGGAAGAGCTCAGCACCTACCTGGAGGCCGGCGACACCTGGCTGGAGAACCAGGGCTGGGCCCAGGCGACCAGCTGGTACGACCAGGCCCTGGCGCTGCACCCCGAGCATCCCTGGGCCGCGCCGTCACGGGATTACTGCCAATGGCGCGCCAGCGGCGACGACACCCTGCTGCAACGGGTGATCGACGCCGCCAAGGCCGACAACGAGCGCGCCTACCAGCTGTGGTTCCTCGCCAGCGGCGCGCCACCCCAGCCCAACGACGCCAGCGCCAACGTCCTGCGCACGATCCGCGACAGCCTGCTCGACGGCAGCTACGAGGGCTCGCCCGGCGACAGCATCACCCTGCGCACCTCGTCCCTGGAGGCGCCGAGCAACGTCCTGGCCATCACCCTGGAGCTCGCCGCCCACGGCCTGGCCGGCTGCAAGGTCGAAGTCACCGCCGAGAGCATCGCCCAGCCCGATCCGCGCCAGCCGCACGGCCCCGTCGAGCACCTGCTCTGGCGCTACGAGGGCGACCAGGCGCTGCCGGCCCTGCCGCCGCCTGGCGAGAAGGTCGGCGCGCTGATCGCCGGGCTCGCCGCCAGACCCTATGCCCGCGCCAACTAGGCCCAGGCCAGCCAGGTGGCCGCCAGCCTCACGGGTGACGAGCCGCTGCAGGTGCTGGCGACCCTGGTGCACCCGCCGACGGTGCCCGACCGCTCGATCCCCGCGCTGGTCTGGCTGACCCGCGTGCAGAGCGCCGCCGCCCAGGTGCTGGCCCATCTCGATCAGGGCTGGGAAGGTTCGCGTCGTCGCGCACTGCTGCTCAGCGCCCTGTTCGGGCCGAGCGACTGGACCACGGTGGCGGCCATCCGCGTCCTGGCCGCCATCGCCCACGACGAGCCGGCCCATGCCCAGGACATCCACACCTGTTTCGAGCGCCTGGAAGGCCGGCGACCCGACTCCGGCTACTGCTGCTGGCTGGAGCCGCTCTACGAGAGCTGGCAACAACTGCCCCTGCTGTTCGATCACGAGCGCGAAACCCTGCGCCAGAAGCTCGCCGAGCTGCAGGAAGTCGATGACGAGTCCGCGTGAGCGCCGCTTGTCTGTCGCATGACCGACCTTCATGTGTCAGCTAACGACCTATGAGTTAGAATGCGCGCCTTTCCACGTACCGATCCCCGAGAGGACCGCCATGTTCAGCCGTGATTTGACCCTCGCCCGCTACGATGCCGAACTCTTCGCCGCGATGGAGCAGGAAGCCCAGCGCCAGGAAGAGCACATCGAGCTCATCGCCTCCGAGAACTACACCAGCCCGGCGGTGATGGAAGCCCAGGGTTCGGTACTGACCAACAAGTACGCCGAGGGGTACCCGGGCAAGCGCTACTACGGCGGTTGCGAGTACGTCGACGTCGTCGAGCAGCTGGCCATCGACCGCGCCAAGGAGCTGTTCGGCGCCGACTACGCCAACGTCCAGCCGCATGCCGGCTCCCAGGCCAACGCCGCGGTCTACCTGGCCCTCCTGTCGGCCGGCGACACCATCCTCGGCATGAGCCTGGCCCACGGCGGCCACCTGACCCACGGCGCCTCCGTCTCCTCCTCCGGCAAGCTGTACAACGCCGTGCAGTACGGCATCACCGACGCCGGCCTGATCGACTACGACGAAGTCGAGCGCCTGGCCGTCGAGCACAAGCCGAAGATGATCGTCGCCGGCTTCTCCGCCTATTCGCAGGTGCTGGACTTCGCCCGCTTCCGCGCCATCGCCGACAAGGTAGGCGCCTACCTGTTCGTCGACATGGCCCACGTGGCCGGCCTGGTCGCCGCCGGTGTGTACCCGAACCCGGTGCCCTTCGCCGACGTGGTCACCACCACCACCCACAAGACCCTGCGCGGCCCGCGCGGTGGCCTGATCCTGGCGCGCAAGAACGAGGAGATCGAGAAGAAGCTCAACTCCGCCGTCTTCCCGGGCGCCCAGGGTGGCCCGCTGGAGCACGTGATCGCCGCCAAGGCCGTGTGCTTCAAGGAAGCCCTGCAGCCCGAGTTCAAGACCTACCAGCAGCAAGTGGTGAAGAACGCCCAGGCGATGGCCCAGGTATTCATCGACCGTGGCTTCGACGTGGTCTCCGGCGGTACCCAGAACCACCTGTTCCTGCTGTCGCTGATCAAGCAGGACATCACCGGTAAGGATGCCGACGCCGCCCTGGGTCGCGCCTTCATCACCGTGAACAAGAACAGCGTGCCGAACGACCCGCGCTCGCCCTTCGTCACCTCCGGCCTGCGCATCGGCACCCCGGCCGTGACCACCCGCGGCTTCAAGGAAGTCGAGTGCCGCGAGCTGGCCACCTGGATCTGCGACATCCTCGAGAACATGGGCGACGAGTCCGTGGTCGACCGCGTTCGCGAACAGGTCAAGGCCATCTGCGCCAAGCTGCCGGTCTACGGCAACTGATTGCCTGAGCGCTGAACGAGAAAGCCCGGCACCTGCCGGGCTTTTTTGTGCCTGCCGCATACGCCCTCAGGCGTAGGGTGGATGGCGCTTTTCCATCCACCAACAGTGCCGAACCGGGCGCCGCTACGGTGGACCGGTGAAGCGGGGTCCACCCTACACCTGCCGGATGCAACGCGCCGGCGGCTTCCAGGCCTCTACGCGCCCTTGGTGAGTGAGTTAGCCCCCACAGGCACGGGGTTTGTCGGGGCGTAGGGTGGATGGCGCTTTTTCCATCCACCGGGGGTGTTGCCGGCAGCTTCGATGGTGGGCTGAAGCCCACCCTACACTCCATCCCGTAGCCCGGGCCTCAGCCCGGGAAAGCGCGCCTCAGAACCCCAGGGTCGCCGACACCAGCCAGGTGCGCGGGGTGGAGAGGGTGAGGCCGGTGGCGGTGCCGTCGGGGACATTGGCCGAGGCCCAGTAGGCCTTGTCCATGACGTTCTCCACGCTGGCGCGCAGGGTGACGTCCGTCTCGCCGACGCTGAAGGCGTAGCGCGCGCCCAGGTCGTAGCGCTGCCAGGCGTCGGCCTTCTGCGTGTTGGCCTGGTCGAGGTACTGGGCGCCGGTGTGGATGGCCCGCGCGGTCAGGGTCAGCCCCTGGACCTGGGGCAGGTCCCACTCGACGCCGAGGTTGGCGTTGAGGATCGGCGCCCCGACCGCGCGGTTGCCGTCGTTGGTGCCATTGGCGGTGCGGGTCAGTTCGGCGTCCAGCAGCATGGCGCCGCCGAGAATGCGTACGCCCTCCAGCGGCTCGCCGAACAGGTTCAGCTCCACGCCCTGGTTGCGCTGCTCGCCGTCGGGGCGCAGGTAGCCGTTCTCGGTGTAGTAGGCCGGCTTCTCGATGCGAAAGACGCTGAGGGTGCTGGTGAGGCTGCCCATGTCGTACTTGATGCCGGCCTCCACCTGCTTGCTGCGGTAGGGCGCGAACACCTGGCCGGCGTTGTTGGCGGTCTCCGGCGCGGTCTGGCCCTGGGTCAGGCCTTCCATGTAGTTGGCGTAGAGCGACAGCGCCTCGGTGGTACGCCAGACCACGCCCAGGGCCGGCGAGGTGGCGCGCTCGTCATAGCGCTGGTCGGGTTCGCCCGGTTCGGAGCTGTCCACCTCCACCCGCTGCAGGCGCGCGCCCAGGGTCAGCAGCACGCTGTCACCGGCGAAGCTCAGGGTGTCGGCCAGCGCCAGGCTGGAGAGCACGCTCTCGGTGTGGGTCGGGTTGTCGGCGGCCGTGGGCGTGATCGGCACCGGCAGGGTCGTCGGGTCGAACAGGTTGCTCACGCCATTGGCGTAGCGCGCACCGCTGTTGTCGAAGGTCATGTCGAAGCGGTTGAGGCTGAGGTTGAGGGTGTGCCCCACCGAGCCCGTGGAAAACCAGTTGCGCAGGCCGACCGTGGCGGTGCGTACATCCTCCTCGCGCTGGAAGGCGCGCGGGCTGACCACGAAGCGCCCGGCGTCGTTGGTCAGCTGCACCGCGTGGCGGAGGAAGTCGTAGTCGCCCCGGCGCGCGCCGGCGGCGGCATAGACCATCAGCGACTCGCTCAGATCGTACTCGCCACGCAGGGCGCCGAAGGTGTCCTTGGCACGGGAGTAGGTCCAGGGCTGGGCGAAGTTGTGGTGGATGTCCTCGGCGTCCGGCACCTTGACCCCGGCGTTGAGGCCGACGCGCTCCATCGGCCCGTCGACGTCGCGGCCCTGGCGGCCCAGGTCGAGGGACAGGCGCACGCGCTCGGTACGCAGGTCCAGCCCGAGCACGGCGGAATCACGCTCCAGGCTCTGGTGGTCCCACTCGGTGTCGCCGGACTGCTTGACGCCGTTGAAGCGCAGGCCGAAGCGCTGGTCGTCGCCGAAGCGCCGGCCGATGTCCACATGCCCGCCCAGTTGGCCGGAGGAGGCGTGCATGGCGGTGAACTCGGTGGTCGGCTCGTCGCCCGCGCGCTTGGGCTCGATGTTGACGCTGCCGCCAACGCTGCCATTGGGCGCCAGGCCGCCGAGCAAGGCTCCGGGGCCCTTGAGGATGTCGACCCGCTCGGCCATCTCCATGTCGATGGAGTAGGTCGGCAGCACGCCGTAGAGGCCGCCGTAGGCGACATCGCTGTTGTAGAGGCTGTAGCCACGGATGGAGAACTGCTCGAAGCGCCCCGCCGACGGGTTGGTGGTGCGCACCGAGGGGTCGCTGGCGACCACGTCGGCCAGGGTACGGGCCTGCTGGTTCTTCACCGCCTCGCGGGTGTAGGAGGTGAGGTTGAAGGGCGTCTCCATGAAGTCGCGCTCACCCAGCATGCCCAGCCCGCCCCGCCGGGAGACCTGGCCGCCGGCATAGTGATCGGCGCTGGCGCCGCCGCCCTGCCCGGTGATGGCGATCGGTTGCAACTGCTGCACGCGGCTCCCCTCCTCGGGCACCGGCAGCAGGGTGTAGCTGCCCTCGCCAGCCGGTTGCAGCATCAGGCCGGATCCCTGTAGCAGGCGGGCGAAGCCTTCTTCCACGCCGAAGTCGCCGTTCAGCCCGGCGCTGCTGCGCCCTGAGACCAGCGCCGGGTCGACGGACAGGCTGACGCCGGCCTCGCCGGCGAAACGGGTCAGCGCCGTGCCGAGGCTGCCGGCGGGGATCTCGTAGCTGCGGCGCGGGCCGTCATCGGCCCAGCCGGGCGCGGCAAGGCCGGCGCAGCCCAGGGCCAGGAGCAGGGGCATCGCGAAAGGACGGAAGGAGGGGGACGAGGACATCGGAGGCTCTCTTTTTTCGTTCTGTTGCCTGTGATGACAGGCGAGCCGGAAAAAAGGGACAGCCTTCAGCCAACGGGGGGCCGCGGCACCAGCGACACCCAGTAGCGGGTGCGGTAGTGCACCTCGATGGGCAGGCTGGCAGCCAGCAACGCCAGGGTCTTGTCGGTGTCTTCCAGGCGGAAGGTGCCGGTCACGGCGAGCCTCTCCAGCGCCGGGTCCCAGCGCAGCACGCCGGGGCGGTAGCGATCCAGCTCACGCAGCACGGCGCCCAGGGCGCGGTTCTCGACGATCAGCACCCCCTGCTGCCAGTCGGGCTGGCGCGTGTCGAACGCCTCCACCCGGCCCACGCCCGATGCACTCATGCCGGCGCGCTGGCCTGCCTGCAGGGTGACCGGGCCGCCTTGGGCGGGCTCCAGCCGCACCGTGCCACGCGCCACCGAGACCAGGCAGCCGTGGTCGAACTGGCGCACGCAGAAGCGCGCCCCGGAGGCCAGCAGGCGCCCGTCGCGGGTCCTCACCCGCAGGTCGCCCGCGCCGTCCACGGCGATCTCGCCTTCGACCAGGGCGAGCCGACGGCGGCCCTCCTCGAAGTCGAGGTTCACCGCACTGGCGGTATTGAGCTGCAGCCGCGTGCCGTCGGGCAGCTCCAGCGAACGACGCTCGCCGGTGGCGGTGCGCAGGTCGGCGCTCCAGTTGGCGATGGGCATCTGCCGCCAGGCGAGCCAGCCGGCGGGAGCCAGGGCACCGAGGGTGAGCAGGCGCTTGAGGCTCTTGCGCCGCGCGAGGTCCGGCCGGTCGAGGCTGGCCAGGGCCAGGGCGCCGGGAAGCTGGGCGAAGCGCTGGCGCAACGCCTGGGCCTTCTGCCAGGCCTGCTCGTGGTCACTGCTGCGGGCTCGCCAGCGTTGCAGCTCGGCATGGTCGGCCTCGCGGGCGCCGCCGGACTCCAGCAGGGTCAGCCAGTGCGCCGCTTCCCGCGCGACCTGGCGTGCCAGGGGCGATGGCTGGCCGCTCACAGCTCCACCAGCAGGCAGTGTTCGTAGGCCTTGGCCATGTAGCGCTTCACCGTGCGTTCGGACACCTCCAGGCGCCGGGCGATGCTGGCGTAGTCGAGGCCTTCGAGCTGCGCCCAGAGGAAAGCCCGGCGCACCGCCAGCGGCAGGCCGTCGAGCAGCTCGTCCAGCGCCTGCAGGGTCTCCAGCAGCAGCCAGCGCTGCTCGGGCGAGGGCACCTGCTCCTCCGGCAGGCTGGCGAGGGCGTCCAGGTAGGCGCGCTCCAGGCTGCGCCGCTGGTGGTGGTTGATGAGCAGGCGCTTGCCGACGGTGAGCAGGTAGGCACGGGGCTCCTGCAGGCGCGGCAGCGGCTTGTCCTGGTGGGCGGCGAGGACGCGGACGAAGGTGTCCTGGGTCAGGTCGGCGGCATCCCAGGCGTTGCCCAGGCGGCGCCGCAACCAGCTTTCCAGCCAGCTGCGGTGTTCACGATAGAGAGTGTTGAGGGTGGGTTCGGGTGCCGCGACTGCATCGTTCATGGGTGGCACGCCGGAAGGTAAATGGAATCAAATGCGAGTGATTCTATTTACTTTTCACTGACATTCCAACTGCCGGGCGCAGCGCTCCTTCAGGCCTGCACCTCGGCGAAGCCGGCGCGGATGCGCGCTTCCGGCAGGTTGTCGCCGATGAACACGATCACGCTCTCGCGGGCCTCGCCCTCCGCCCACTCCTTGTCCCAGTCGAAGCCGTAAAGGCGCAGCACGCCCTGGAACACCATGCGCCGGTCCTCGCCGGCGATGTCGAGCACACCCTTGTAGCGCAGCAGGGCGTTGCCGTGTTCTTCCAGCAGGCCCTCCATGAAGGTGCTGAGCTTGTCGAGGTCCAGCGCCTGCTCGCTCTTCAGCACCAGGGTGGCGATGCGGTCGGTGGAGCCGGCCGGGGTCAGCGGGCGCAGGCTCAGG
Source organism: Pseudomonas tohonis (assembly GCF_012767755.2). NCBI lineage: Bacteria > Pseudomonadati > Pseudomonadota > Gammaproteobacteria > Pseudomonadales > Pseudomonadaceae > Pseudomonas > Pseudomonas tohonis. The sequence continues at coordinate 1,220,896 of NZ_AP023189.1, read as the reverse complement.
GCCGGGCCGATGTCGGCGTTGAGGTTGAAGCCACGCACGTCGAGCAGCTCGGCCAGGTCGATGCGGCCGTGGTCGACGACACGGATAGGCGCGCGGCGGTTGATCCGCGACAGCCGCTGGCCGAGGGCCTCGAAGTGGGCGTCGTCCACCAGGTCGCGCTTGCTCACCAGGATGCGATCGGCGAACCCGACCTGGGCCTGGGCGATGGTCTCGGCCAGGTGGCGCTCGGCGTTGACGGCGTCCACCAGGGTGATGATGCCGTCCAGCACGTAGCGCTCGCAGAGTTCCTCGTCGGCGAAGAAGGTCTGCGCCACTGGCGCCGGGTCGGCCAGGCCGGTGCACTCGATCACCAGGCGGTCGAAGGCCAGCTCGCCGGCGTCCAGGCGTTCCAGCAACAGGAACAGGGCCTTTTCCAGCTCGACGTGGATGGAGCAGCAGACGCAGCCATTGGCCAGGGTCATCACCTGCACCGGCTCGTCGCCCAGCAGTTGGCCGTCGATGGGCGTCTCGCTGAATTCGTTCTCGATCACCGCGATCTTCAGGCCATGCTCGGCCTTGAGGATGTGCTTGAGCAGGGTCGTCTTGCCGGCGCCGAGAAAGCCGCTGAGCACGGTGACGGGGATGGGGAGGTGTGCGGACATCAGGGCATTCCTCGATATGGCGGAGACCCATCCGGGAAATGGGTCATGGGGATTTCAGCGGTTCGCTGAACAGAAAGAACAGCGCCACGACAAGTCGTGGCGCGGTTGTACCTCAACCTGTCTCGCCAGGCGCCGCGAGCGCAGCAGCCTGGCGAAGCAAGTCTAACAGCAGCGGATGGGGCGTCCTTTCCCGCCGCCATAGCGCGCCTCCTGGCGCTCGCGGAAGAACTCCTCGTAGCTCATCACCGGTTTGTCCGGGTGCTTGCCGCGCATGTGCTCGACGTAGTTGTCGTAGTCGGGCATGCCGACCAGCATGCGCGCGGCCTGCCCCAGGTACTTACCCATGCGGCTCAGGTCATTGAACATGCGCGTTCACTCCTCAGGCGTCCGGAATCGGCTGGAAGGGCGATTCCTTGTCGGTGCGCTCCGGCTTGGCCCAGGCAGCGCGTCCCACCTTGATGGCGTAGAACAGGATGCTGAGCACCACGAAGAGGAAGAGCACGGTCAGGGTCGAGTTGGTGTAGGCGTTGAAGATCACGTGCTGCATCTGCGCCATGTCCTTGGCCGGGGCCAGGATCTGGCCGGCGTCCGCGGCATCGCTGTACTTCTTGGCCAGGGCGAGGAAGCCCACCGCCGGGTTCGGGTCGAGCAGCTTGATCAGGCCCGCGGTGGTGGTGCAGATCAGCAGCCAGGTGGCCGGGATCAGCGTCACCCACACGTAGCGCTGGCGCTTCATCTTGATCAGCACCACGCAGCCGAGCATCAGGGCGATGCCGGCGAGCATCTGGTTGGAGATGCCGAACAGCGGCCACAGGGTGTTGATGCCGCCCAGCGGGTCGATCACGCCCTGGTACAGCAGCCAGCCCCACATGGCCACGCAACCAGCGGTGGCGATGACGTTGGCGGTCCAGGACTCGGTGCGCTTCAGCGCCGGCACGAAGTTGCCCAGCAGGTCCTGCAGCATGAAGCGCCCGGCGCGGGTGCCGGCGTCCACCGCAGTGAGGATGAACAGGGCCTCGAAGAGGATCGCGAAGTGGTACCAGAACGCCATGGTGTTCTCGCCCGGCAGCACCTGGTGGAGGATCTGCGCGATGCCCACGGCGAGGGTCGGCGCACCACCGGCACGGGCCAGGATGGTGTGCTCGCCGATGTCACGGGCGGTGGCTTCCAGCACTTCCGGGGTGATGGTGAAGCCCCAGTTGCTGACGGCGGCCGCCACGGCGGTGACGTCGGTGCCGACCACGGCCGGCGGGCTGTTCATGGCGAAGTACACGCCCGGCTCGATCACCGAGGCGGCGACCATGGCCATGATGGCGACGAAGGATTCCATCAGCATGCCGCCGTAGCCGATGTAGCGGGCGTGGGACTCGTTGGCCAGCAGCTTGGGCGTGGTGCCGGAGCTGATCAGCGCGTGGAAGCCGGACACCGCGCCACAGGCGATGGTGATGAACAGGAAGGGGAACAGGCCGCCCTTCCACACCGGACCGGTGCCGTCGACGAACTGGGTCAGCGCCGGCATCTTCAGCTCGGGCATGGTCACCAGGATGCCGATGGCCAGGGCGATGATGGTGCCGATCTTGAGGAAGGTCGACAGGTAGTCGCGCGGCGCCAGCACCAGCCACACGGGCAGCACGGCGGCGACGAATCCGTAGCCGATCAGCATCCAGGTGATCTGCACGCCGGTGAAGGTGAAGGCCGGCCCCCAGACCGGATCGGCGGCGACCTGGCCACCCAGCCAGATCGACAACAGCAGCAGCACCACGCCCACCAGCGAGATCTCGCCGATGCGGCCCGGGCGGATGTAGCGCATGTAGATGCCCATGAACATCGCGATGGGAATGGTCGCCATCACGGTGAACATGCCCCAGGGGCTCTCGGCCAGGGCCTTGACCACGATCAGCGAGAGCACCGCGAGGATGATGATCATGATCAGGAAGGCGCCGAACAGCGCGATGGTGCCGGGGATCTGGCCCATCTCCTCGCGCACCAGCTCGCCCAGGGAACGGCCGTTGCGGCGGGTGGAGATGAACAAGACCATGAAGTCCTGCACCGCACCGGCCAGCACCACCCCTGCGATCAGCCAGAGCGTGCCGGGCAGGTAGCCCATCTGCGCCGCGAGCACCGGACCCACCAGCGGGCCGGCGCCGGCGATGGCGGCGAAGTGGTGGCCGAAGAGGATGTGCTTGTTGGTCGGGACGTAGTCCAGGCCGTCGTTGTTGAGCAGCGCGGGAGTCGCGCGGGTCGGGTCCAGCTGCATCACCTTGGTGGCGATGAACAGGCTGTAGTAGCGGTAGGCGACGAGGTAGAGGGCAACGGCCGCGACCACGATCCACAAGGCGTTGATCGCCTCACCGCGGCGTAGCGCGACTACACCCAAGGCACATGCGCCGACCACCGCCAGCACTGCCCAGGGCAGGTGGCGCGTGACGCTATTGTTATTGTTCATAGGGAACTCCGAATGGATAGACAGACAAGCTGCCGCACAAGCTTAGCCGCTCCCCGGCGAAACTGAAGTCAGACCTTGGTCTAGAGCCTTCGGCCGCTGTCACCAGAGCAGTCGGAAAGCGCCGCATGCAAGCCGAAGGATGCGTCTTTCCATGATGGGTCTCGCGGTGTTCTCCCCTCTGCGCCAATGGTCGGCGGAGGTCCGATCGCGAATGAATTCGCTCCCACAAGGGCGGCGGTGCTGCGCACCGCTTGGCCAATCAATTCGCCCCTACAAAAAAGCGTGGCCGATGTCCGTCTCGATCGACGGGCATGAAAAAGCCGGGCATCGCCCGGCTTCCTCGTTACCGCTGCCGATCAGGCCGGCTGCTTGGCGTAGCGCGCCAGCTGCTGGTCACGGCTCATCACTTCCAGGGTGTTGGCCAGTACCTGCTCACCGGTCACGTCCGGGGCGGAGAAGATGGTGGAGAAGTTCTCCTGGGCGACCTTGGCGAAGTGCGCGCGGTCGGATTGCTCGACCCCCAGCAGGGTCGCGTAGGCGTCCAGCGCCTCGCCCTGGCCCTGGGCCATGTCCTCGGCGATGTTGTCGAGCATGCCGTTCATGGCCAGCATCGAGCGGCCGCCGTAGCCGATCTTGGCGTTCACGTCGCAGCCGTTGGTGCCGGAGGTCATGCCGAAGGTGGCGTTACCCGAGGTGCCGTTGGTGGTGGTTGCCAGGAAGTGCGGGGCGAAGCCTCGCTGGCCGTCGAAGAGCATGTTGCCCCAGCCGCATCCGTTGCCACCGGCAGCGTCGGCATGTGCCGCCACGCTCCCCACGCTCAGAAGTCCCACAATCAAGCCTTTGACCAGCAGTCGGTTGTCCATTAGCTGCACTCCAGAAATCAACAAAGGGGTTAAATCGCCTAAGCAGCTTTGGCGACACTTGGCGAACTGTCAAACCGCAACGGACCGACGCACCACCCAATGGTGACGCCGCTTGCACGGATGTGAACGGGTTGACGCGCGCCCCTTGCCGGGCATCGGGATTGGGAGTCTAATCCGCCGCGAACGGGCCCCGGCGCCCAGCCCTTCCCCGATGACGACCATGTACGGCCTTCCCCGCCGCAGGATCGCGGCCCTCCTCTGTCTCCTCGCCCTGGCCGCCGGTTGCCGCGAAGCGGTGTCACCGCCTCTCGACCAGCAGCTCTATATCTGGCAGCGCCAATGGCTGCCCGCCCATGCCGACGCCCTGGCCCGCAGCCGCCACGACTTCTCCACCCTGCGCGTGCTCGCCCTGCAGGCGCACCCGGGCGCCGGGTGGTCCCGCGTGAAGGTGGACAGCGCCCTGCTGCGCCGCGATGGCCGCCCGTTGGTGGCGGTGGTGCGCCTCGACGGCCAGCTGCCGCAGCTGGACGCGCAACGGGCACGCGAGGAGATCACCGCGCTGCTCGCCGAGTGGAAGGCCGCCGGCCTGGCCCCGCAAGCGCTGGAGATCGACCACGACTGCGCCAGCGCGCGCCTGCCCGGCTACACCCGCTTCCTCGCCGAGCTGCGCCAGGCCCTGCCGGCCGGCATGCACCTGGGCATCACCGCCCTGCCCGCCTGGCTTTCCAGCCCCGACCTCGACGCGCTGCTGGCCCAGGTGGACGGCAGCGCGCTGCAGGTCCATGGCGTCAGTGCGCCCGAGCAGGGGTTGTTCGACGCCGACAAGGCCCTGGACTGGGCCCGCCGCTGGAGCGAACGCAGCGACCGCCCCTTCCTCCTCGCCCTGCCCGCCTACGGCGCCGGCCTGATCGCCGGCACCGGCGGCGCCCAGGTGGAAAGCGAGGCGCCGCTGGGCCTGGCCGGCGAGCGCCGCGAGCTCAGCGCCGACCCGCGCCAGGTCGCCGGGCTGCTGGACACGCTGCGCCGGGATCGCCCCGAACACCTGGCCGGGCTCATCTGGTTCCGCCTGCCGCTGGCCGGCGACAGGCGCGCCTGGCCCTACGCCACCTTGCGCGCGGTCGCCCTGGGCGAGCCCCTGGCCGCCGAGCTCCGGGTCACCGTCGGGCAGCCGGCCAACCCGGGCTCCCTGCACGAATTCAGCCTCACCAACGCGGGCAATATCCCCGCGCCGCTGCCGGGCCGGGTGGAGATCACCGCCCGCGACTGCCAGGCCTTCGACGCCCTGCCCGGCTACCGCATGCAACGCAGCAACACGGGCCTGGTGCTGGAACGCCAGGCCCGCGCCGACCTCGCCGCCGGCCAACGCCGCGCCCTGGGCTGGGCCCGCTGCTCCGAACTCGATCAAGGAGGAATCCATGTACGCCCCTGAACGGCGGCCCGCCCGCCTGGCCCTGGCCATCGCCCTCGCCCTGCCGCTCGGCAGCGCCCTGGCCTGCGGCCCCGACTTCTCGATGCGCCTGCTGGACGACCGGGCCAACAGCCTGGCCGAGCTGCCCGAGGGCAACTTCGCCTTCGAGATCACCCGCCTGGCCCCGCCCATTCCCGGACTCAAGCCGGTCACCGAGGCCAGCCTGGTGCCACGCTGGGAAGAGGACAACAGCAGCTACCTGCAGCAGCGCGACGAGCGCGAGCAGAGCGAACTGGGCGAGGCGGCCTGGAAGCGCGTGCAGGCCCTGCGCGCCCTCGACGATGCCCAGCAGGCCGAGGCCCAGGGCATGGACCTGCCCGCCGAGATCCGCCTCTACACCGCCGGCGCCGTGGCCTTTCGCAGCGACGCCCCGCTGGCCGTCGACTACTTCCGCCGCGTCCTCGCACTGCCCGAAGCCGAGCGTCGTACCCGCAGCACCTGGGCCGCGTACTCCATGGGCCGCACCCTGGCCGCCAGCAGCCGCGCCCTGCCCGCCAGCGACGAGGTGCTCAGCGACGAGGACGTCACCCAGCGCCTGCACGCCAACGCCGAAGCCGCGAAGGAAGCCTTCCGCCTCACCCGCAAGCTGGCCGTCGAGGGCTTCGCCGACCCGCTGGAACTGGCCGCCGCCAGCCTGGGCGAGGAAGCCCTGCTGGCCAGGGACGCCGGCGACTGGGGCGAGGCGATCCGCCTCTACGCCAGCCAGGCCGCCCTGCACTCCAACACCGGCTACAGCTCCCTGCGCCAGTTGAGCGGGGAGCTTTCGCGCATGCCCGATGAGCAACTGGTGCCGCTGCTGGCGGTGCCCGAGGTCCAGCAACTGCTGACGGCGCGCCTGGTCACCCGGATCGGCTGGTTCTACGACGACCAGCCCAGCGGCGAGCAGCACCTGGCCGAACTGCTGATGGCCCTCGACGCCGCCGAGCTGCCCAACGCCGACCGCCTCGCCGCACTCTCCTATCGCTTCGGCCGCTACGACAACGCCGAGCGCTTCCTGGCGAAGGCCGGCGACAGCGGCCTCGCCTGGTGGCTGAGGGCCAAGCTGGCCATGCGCGCCGGCGACACCCCGCGCGCCACCGAAGCCTATGCCCGCGCCGCCAGGGCCTTCCCCGAGGACGAGCAATGGGGTGCCCGGCGCACCGAGAACTGGGAATGGGAAACCGTCAAGCCGCGCTGCCGGGTGGAGGGCGAGAGCGCCATCCTCGCGTTGCAGCGCGGTGACTACCTGGAGGCTTTCGACAACCTCTACCGCAGCGGCGATATCTACTGGATGGACGCCGCCGCCGTGGCCGAGCGCGTGCTCACCCTCGATGAGCTCAAGGACTACGTGGACGCCAAGGTGGACGCGCCGCCGGCACAGACCCAGGAAGACCGCGACGCCTACCGCCCACGCCCGGTGGCCGCCTCCCTGCGCGAGCTGCTGGGCCGTCGCCTGCTGCGCGAAGGCCGCTACGACGAAGCCCCGGCCTACTTCGAGAGCGACGAACTGCGCGCCGCTGCCCGTGAATACGGCCAGGCCCGCGAGCAGGCGCAGAGCCGCTGGACCGGCATCGGCCGCGCAGAGGCCTACTACGCCGCCGCGCGCCTGGCCCGCTGGCAGGGCATGGAGCTGCTGGGCTACGAGGTGTCACCGGACTTCCATGCGCTGGGCGGCTACTTCGCCCTTACCCAGGTCGGCCCGCTGAAGGCGGAGGGCCTGTTGTCAGAGGGCGAGGTGCAGCGACAGAACGCCCATATGGCGCAACCCAACGCGCGCTACCACTACCGCTGGGTCGCCGCCGACCTCACCGAACGCGCCGCCGACGACCTGCCCCACACCAGCCAGGCCTTCGCCGCCGTGCTGTGCAAGGGCAGCGGCTGGATCCAGTACACCGACCTCGGCCGTGCCCAGGCCATCTACCGGCGCTACGTCGAGCACGGCCCCTTCGTGGAATGGGCCGGCAACTTCGGCATGAACTGCGAGGAGCCGGACTTCCAGAGCGCCCACGGCCGCCTGTGGGAAGAACGTGAACAGGCCGTGCGCGACGGGTTCTACTCCATCAGGTACGGCCTCGTCGCCGGCGCCGCGCTGTTGCTGGGTGCCGCCGGAGCCTGGCTGTGGCGCCGCCGTTCCCGATGAGCGGCAGCCCCGAGCCTTGTCTATAGTTGTGTGAATTGAGCAGGAGCCACGCCATGAGTGACACAGACAACGAGCGCCGACGCTTCCACCGCATCGCGTTCGATGCCGCCACAGAGATCGCCCAGGACGAGCGTCGCTGGAACGTCGAGCTGCAGGACATTTCCCTGAAGGGCCTGCTGGTGGAACGCCCGAGCAACTGGAACGGCGATCCGGACCAGCCGTTCCTCGCCACCGTCCGCCTCAGCGGCGACACCCAGGTGCGCATGGAAGTCGTGCTGACCCGCGTCCAGAAGGACCAGCTGGGCTTCGTCTGCCAGCACATCGACCTGGATTCCATCGCCCACCTGCGCCGCCTGGTGGAACTCAACCTGGGCGACGAAGGCCTGCTGGAGCGCGACCTCGCCGCCCTGGTGGAGAAGTAGCCGCTACTCGAACAACGCGTCCAGCGCCTGCTCCAGGCGTGTCACCGCGACCACCCGCAACCCGGGCGGCGCCTCCTTCGGGGCGTTGCCCTTGGGCACGATGGCCCGCTTGAAGCCGTGCTTGCCCGCCTCCTTCAAACGCTCCTGGCCGCTGGGCACCGGGCGCACCTCGCCCGACAGCCCCACTTCGCCGAACACCAGCAGGTCATGCTCCAGCGGCCGGTTGCGCAGGCTCGACATGATCGCCGCGATCAGCGCCAGGTCGGAGGCCGTCTCCAGCACCTTGACCCCGCCCACCACGTTGAGGAACACGTCCTGGTCGTGGGTGGGAATGCCGCCATGGCGGTGCAGCACCGCCAGCAGCATCGCCAGGCGGTTCTGGTCCAGGCCCAGGGTCACGCGGCGCGGGTTGGCCAGGTGGCTGGTGTCCACCAGGGCCTGCACCTCCACCAGCATCGGCCGCGAGCCTTCCCAGGTGGCCATGACCACGCTGCCGGGCACCGCTTCCTGGGCGCGGGTGAGGAAGATCGCCGAGGGGTTGGAAACCTCCTTGAGGCCCTTGTCGGTCATGCCGAACACGCCCAGTTCGTTGACCGCGCCGAAGCGGTTCTTCACCGCCCGCAGCAGGCGCAGGCGGCCGTCGGACTCACCCTCGAAATACAGCACCGTGTCGACCATGTGCTCCAGCACGCGCGGCCCCGCCAGGGCGCCCTCCTTGGTCACGTGGCCGACCAGGAAGATCGCCGTGCCGCTCTGCTTGGCGTAGCGCACCAGCAGCGCCGCGCTCTCGCGCACCTGGGCCACGCCGCCGGGGGCGGACTGCAGCTGCTCGGTGAAGATGGTCTGGATGGAGTCGATCACCATCACCTTGGGCTTCTCGACCCGAGCGGTGGCGATGATGCTTTCGATGCAGGTCTCGGTCATCACCTTGAGCTTGTCCTCGGGCAGCCCGAGGCGACGGGCGCGCATGGCGACCTGCTGCTGGGATTCCTCACCGGTGACGTAGAGCGCGGGGAAGCGCGAGGCGATGTTGCACAGGGTCTGCAGGAGGATGGTGGACTTGCCGATGCCCGGATCGCCGCCGATCAGCACCACCGAGCCGTCGACCAGGCCGCCACCGAGCACGCGATCCAGCTCGGCGGAGGCGGTGGAGAAACGTGGCATCTCCTCGACGCTGACCTCGGCCAGGGTCTTGATCTGCGCCTGCCCGCCGGCCCAGCCGGCGCGCCCGCTGGGCGGTGCGGCGCCGTCGATCACGGTTTCCACCAGGGTGTTCCAGGCCCCGCAGTCACCGCATTGGCCGGCCCATTTGGGGAAGGTCGAGCCGCACTCGGTGCAGCCGTACATGCGCTTGGCCTTGGCCATCAGCGGACTCCGTCAGAAAAAACGAAGCCCGCATGATAGCGGATCAACCCCCGCAGGCGCGCCCGCAGCCGCAGCAGCCTTCCTTGCGCTCCGGCGCCTTGAGCGCCTGCAGGTTCTGCAGCAGGCCGTCACGGCGCATGCGCAGGGCCTGGAGGCTGGAGCCGTCCAGCGGCTCGCTGCCCTGCTCGATGCGACCGATGCGCTTCTCCAGAAGCTCGTACTGCTCGCGCAGGCGGGCGATGCGCTCCTCGGCGCGGCGCGCCTCGTAAAGGGCCTTGCGGTCACGCTCGGGGGCGGTGCTGGGAAGGGTGTCGTAGACGGTCATGGCGACGGCTCCGGAAGGGGAAATGGGCGCCAGACTACCCAGCGCCGACCTCCCCCGCGTTGACGCCGATCAAGCCGCCTCGCCGGCTACCGGGAACGAATCCCTAGTGGTTCTTGAGCAACTGGGCGATCTCGTCCTTCAGCGCCACCCGCTGCATCTTCAGGCTGTGCAGGGCGAGGTCGTCGAGGGCGTGCTTGCCGTCCTCCACTTCATAGATGCGTGCATCGAGGCGCTGGTATTCCTGCGCCAGGCGGGAAAAATGCACGTTGTGTTGCAGCATCTCCTGCATCGTGTCGCGATATTCGGGGAACTCGCGATTGAGGGGGTGATGTTCGAGCGGCATGGTCGGGCTCCTCTCTCCGGAAACTTCCTTGAGGCTAGACCAAGCGGGGCCGTTGTTGGTGCCGGGCGGCCCGATGGCGTGTTCAGTGAACACTCGTGGCTGTGCGCCGACCACGGGAAGTTCTAGGATTGTGCGCCTGACCGAGGAGAACCCCGATGCTGGAGCTGCGCCCTAGCTGCGAAGCCTGTTCCCGTCCCCTGCCCCCTTCGAGCACCGATGCACGCATCTGCTCGTTCGAGTGCACCTTCTGCGCCGCCTGCGCACAGCGCCTGGAGAACGTCTGCCCCAACTGCGGCGGCGGCTTCTACCCGCGCCCGGTGCGCCCGAAGGTCCTGCTGGCCCGCTACCCGGCCACCGGCGTGAAGGTGGAAAAGCCCGTCGACACGAGCGTCCACGGTGACTTCTGCCGCCTCTACCGCCATGTGGAACCGCAACATCGCTGAGATGGCGCGGTCAGAACACTCGGTTACACTTTCAGCCCATAACCAGAACCCGGGGAGCGGTACATGAGCCTTCTGAACGAATTCAAAGCCTTCGCAGTGAAGGGCAATGTGGTCGACATGGCGGTGGGCATCATCGTCGGCGCGGCCTTCGGCAAGATCGTCTCGTCCTTCGTCGGTGACGTGATCATGCCGCCGATCGGCCTGCTGATCGGCGGTGTCGACTTCACCGACCTGGCCATCACCCTCAAGGCCGCCCAGGGCGACGTGCCGGCAGTGGTGCTGAGCTACGGCAAGTTCATCCAGACGGTGCTGGACTTCATCATCGTCGCCTTCGCCATCTTCATGGGCGTGAAGGCCATCAACAAACTCAAGCGCGAAGAGGCCGTGGCCCCTTCCGTCCCGCCGGCACCGACGCCGGAGGAAGTGCTGCTGACCGAGATCCGCGACCTGCTCAAGTCGCAGCAGCAGGACAAGCAGCAGCCCTGAACGGACTGCTGCCATGAAGAACGGCGCCCTGGGGCGCCGTTTTCGTTTTCAGGCTCAGCCCGTCTCCTCGACCGGCCTCAGCAGCAGGCGGTTGACCCGGCGCTCGCGCACCTCGGTCACCCGCAGCTCCCAGCCTTCGACCTCGAGGCGGTCGCCGACCATCGGCAGGCGGTCCAGCAGGCTCATGGCCAGGCCCGCCAGGGTCTGGTAGTCGTCCGTGGGGCGCGCGCGGAAGCCCAGGCGCTCGCGCAGCACCGCCAGGTTCACCGCACCGCTGACCTTGTAGCCCTCGCCACTGGGCTCGATGTCCAGGCCCTCGCTCTCGCTGGCGTCGGGCAACTGGCCGGCGATGGACTCCAGGATATCGGTCATGGTCACCAGGCCTTCGAAGCCGCCGAACTCGTTGACCACGAAGGCGATGTGGGTCGAGGCCTCGCGCATCTGCTCCAGGGCGCCGAGCACCGAGACGCTTTCCGGCAGGTTGACCGGTGTGCGCAGCAGCGATTCCAGGTCCGGCTCCTCGCCGCGCAGCAGCTCCTTGAACAACTCCTTCTTGTGCAGGTAGCCCAGGGGCTCGTCCACCGCACCGCCACGGATCACCACCAGGCGCGAGTGCGGCGCCTGCAGCAGGGCCTGGTGGACCTGCTCACGGGAGTCGTCCAGGTCGATGCGGTTGACCCGCGCGCGGTCGGTCATCACGGTGCGGATCGAACGCTCGGCCAGGTGCAGCACGCCACTGATCATCACCCGCTCGCGGCGGTCGAACACCGCGGTATCGCCTTCGCCGTCCTTGAGCATGTCGGCGATGTCGTCGCCCACCTCGCCGGCATCCACGCCGCGCCCGCCGAGCAGGCGCAGCACCGCGTGGGCGGTGCGCTCACGCAGGCCACGGCTGCCCTGCAGCTGGCGCTTGCGGCGCCAGCGCACCGTCTGGTTGGCCAGCTCGATGAGGATCGAGAAGCCGATGGCCGCGTACAGGTAGCCCTTGGGAATGTGGAAGCCCAGGCCTTCGGCGGTGAGGCTGAAGCCGATCATCATCAAGAAGCCCAGGCACAGCATGATCACCGTGGGGTGGGCGTTGACGAAGGCGGTCAGCGGCTTGCTGGCGACGATCATCAGGCCGATGGAGATCACCACGGCGATCATCATCACTTCCAGGTGCTCGACCATGCCGACGGCGGTGATCACCGCGTCGAGGGAGAACACCGCGTCCAGCACCACGATC